>CAYWUX010000024.1:34755-70848 GCA_964461525.1 uncultured Hyphomicrobiaceae bacterium
AAATTTTTGACAGAATTTTTCAAATTCAGAAGCCAGATCTTTCACTACAGCTGTTTCGAATTGAACGTATCACAAGCCTGGAATTCTCCGGACTGGAAACCCCTCGAAAACCAGCGCACCCGCTGTTCCGAGCTGCCGTGAGTGAAGGCATCGGGCACAACGTATCCTGTGGTTTGTTTCTGAATCTGGTCGTCACCGATGGCACTGGCGGCATTCAGTGCCTCCTCAATATCGCCGAATTCCAGAATATTTTTTGTGCGTTCGGCATGATTGGCCCAAATACCCGCGAGACAGTCTGCCTGCAATTCCATCATGACCTGAACCCGATTGGCATCTCTCGGGCTAACGCGCGTCTTGACTTGTTGAACTTTCTCGGCAATGCCAAGCAAAGTCTGGACGTGATGGCCAACCTCATGGGCTATGACATAGGCCATGGCGAAGTCTCCGGGTGCCTGGAACCTGTTTCTGAGCTCGTTGTAGAATGAGAGATCTACATAGACCTTCTGATCCAATGGACAGTAAAATGGTCCCATGGCCGTTTGACCGAAACCACAATCCGAACGCACTGCTCCGGAAAATATGACGAGTTTTGGCTCACGATAATTTTGCCTGATACGTCTGAACAGGTCGTTCCAGACATCCTCAGTATCTGCAAGAACGACCGACACAAATTGTTTCAATTCTTCAGAAGGGGCGGACCTCCCCGGCCGGCTAGTTCTGGGTAGCCCGGCCTGGCGCTCCTCAGAACTCTGCCGTCCCGGGTTATCAAAGCGCGGAAGTTCCGGCATGTTTATTTCGGGCCGCCCACCCCCGGTCGAGGGTCCGCCACCGCCATCCGGAATTCCTCCCTGCAGGATGACACGGGGATCTATTCCAAACAGAAGCATCAATCCAAAAATGATGAGAATACCGATGATACCTATTCCGCCACCGCGCCGGCCCCGAGATCCTGTTGGAATTCTGAAACCACCACCACCTTGGCGACCTGGGATAGGAAATGGAAAACCGCCTCCGCTTCTTCCTCTCCGGTCTTCAACATTATCACTCGTCCTACGGCTTCTCCAACGCATGATCTACACTCTCACTTCGATCCCCTGAAAAACAACTCTCATACATTTTGCAGGACAGAAGATCATCCTCACACTGATACACTTGCCTACAATCGAATATGCAATTCCTTTTCGATAAGACTTCCGGGCTTGAATCTCCGAGTGATACAGTTGTACATATTTATTACAGTTTAATATAGAGTGACAAAATAAAAAAGCATCCCTGTTGAATCTGTACGGATATGAATTTTTAGTGACGACTGCTAGCACATAACTCTACTTCAGATATGCATCCTTGTATTTTTCACGAAGTTCTTTCTTTTGAATTTTACCCATGCTGTTGCGCGGGAGATTAGAAACAAAAATTACACTTTTTGGCTGTTTGAACCGCGCCAGTTCTCCCTCCAGCTTAGCCACTAATACCTCCTGTGCGAGATCGGTATTTTCCTGACACGCGACAATGGCAGTCACGCCTTCCCCAAAATCCGGATGAGGAAGACCAATAACAGCACACTCGGCAACCCCCGGTATGGCGTCAATTGCCGCCTCGACTTCCGCCGGGTATACATTAAACCCACCTGATATGATCAGATCTTTTTCCCGGCCCACGATATGAACATAGCCATCATTATCAATCTTGCCGAGATCCCCGGAAACAAAAAATCCTGATTCCCGGATATCCTCCGCCGTTTTTTCAGGCATTTCCCAGTAGCCCTTGAAAACATTGGGCCCTCTGATTTCGATCATTCCCACTTCGCCCTGATTTAAAGGTTCTCCCGTGACAGGGTCAGTAATTCGAATTTCGACACCAGGAAGCGGAAATCCGACCGTACCCGCCCGGCGCTCCCCCCTATACGGATTAGAGGTATTCATGGATGTTTCAGTCATGCCATAACGCTCCAGAATGGCGTGGCCGGTACGTTTGGAAAATTCCGAGTGAACCTCTGGTGACAGCGGAGCAGAACCGGAAATAAACAAACGCATATGCTCCACCCGCAATGCGTTAAATTCCGGGTGTTGAAGCAAACGGCTATAAAATGTCGGAACCCCCATCATGGAGGTTGCGCCACCTATCAGCTCCAAGATCTTATCTGTATCGAACCGGTTCAGCCAGATCATCGATGCACCTGCTGCCAAAATTGTATTAGTTGCCGTGAACAAACCGTGGGTGTGAAATATGGGCAAGGCATGCAACAATACGTCCCGTTGTGTAAACTGCCAGACGTCCTTGAGCACCGAGGCATTGGAACTCAGATTACCATGGCTAAGCATTGCGCCCTTGGAGCGGCCGGTGGTGCCTGATGTATATAAAATTGCTGCCAGGTCATCCCGTTGACATTCAACTGTAGAAAATTGGCTTGTGCAGCCTTTAAAACCTTCCAACAAACTTCCCTGCCCGTCAGGGCTTAGAGTTTTAATAAAAACCACTCCCGCGGCTTCCCCAATGCTGCGCAACTCATGCTCGGTTTCCGGGCGGCAAACCAGCAGGTGGGGTCGTGCGTCGGTCAGGAAATAACTGACTTCATTGCTGGTGTAAGCCGGGTTCAGGGGCAGGAATACGCCACCTGCGCGTACCGTCGCCAGGTAAAGAAATAAAGCATCTATACTTTTTTCAACCTGAACGGCAACCCGATCACCTCGCTTCAGTCCAAGACCAACCAGACCATTGGCCAGGCGGGCGGTCTCATCCATCATTGCGCCATAACTTATGACCTGATTATTTGCCGTTATAATAAATGATTTGTCCCTGTCCTCAGGAAAACTACTTTCCAAAACAGAGTACAAATTCTCGTTCATTCCCTACATCTCCATATCTATTTACTATGAGATAGGTTGCTTTGCCTGAGCTTTCCGAACTGGTTTCCTGCGCCTGCCAGGGACTGCTTGCTTAACTGTCGCACAGATTTTGAAATTGCAACAAATCCCTCATTAACATAGGACTCGTGATTTTTTTCGATTTCCGATAGCTCATAGAGATAGTTTACCATCACTCCGAATGATTGTTTGATCCCCTTCTTCGAAAGATCGCCACGCCAGTTCACACGCTCCAGCCTGGCGCCATTTCCGAGATGGAATCTGGCGACAGGATCGAGAGGCTGACCGGAAGCATTTTTTGCATCGACCAGATACTCAACCGCCAAAGGCAAAACAATATCCGCCAGATCCTGATCATCGTCATATGCCTTCCTGTCGCCAGAGACCAGGAATGTCAGTTTCTCTCTCTGTTGTTCGCTAATATTATCCGTCGCAGTCTCCAGATATTTGATTAACCAACGGGCAAATCCGGTCATCGGAGAAAGAGTAACAAAGGTTTTCAAGGAAGGAATTTCCCTCGATAGATCGGATACCACCTGTTTTATTAAAAAATTTCCGAAAGAAATACCTGTCAATCCAGGCTGGCAATTGGAGATGGAATAAAAAACGGCAGTTTTAGGATCCCGATCCGCCCTTATTAACGGTGTCTCCCCTTCACCTTGCTTTTGAAGCAGAGACTGGATGGATCCGGGTACACTGTCTGTCAGGGCGACTTCAACAAAGATTAGCGGTTCATCAACCAGAGAGGGATGAAAAAACCCAAAACATCTCCGATCCCTCGGTTCCAACCTTCTCCTCAAATCCCGCCAGCCCTTGATCTCATGAACGGCTTCATAGGCAATAATCTTTTCGAGTATCGCCGCCGGTGTGTTCCAGTCGATTAACCTCATCACTAAAAATCCGCGGTTGAACCAGGATGAAAGCAGGTGCTCGATATCCCGATCCAGCGGTTTAAGATCCCTGTTCTCTCCGACAAGCCTCAGCAGGTCCGCCCGCAGAGCGACAATATTCGCTGTCGCGCCCGGTGCGAGGTTCAGCCGGCGGAAATATTCCTGCTTGGGTGACTCGACGGCCCGGACAAGCGTTCTCAGTGACTCCTCGCCGGGGTCAAACAAATATCGTGACGCGGCTTCAGACACTGATTTAGACTCCGGCACGAAGTTAACTGCAAGAAATTTAAAAAATGCCAGCTTGGCATCGTCCTCTAACTGGCGGTACTTATCCAGTATCTGACGCCCCAATGCTACCCCTGATGCTTCGCCGCGACTGGTCAGCAAAGCCTGACTCAGTTCCTCGATGGTTTCCCGTGAAGCGCCAATCGACAAATCCAGAAGCGCCCGTCCGCGATCCGATATGGATGAAAGCAGTTCGTTGAAGAATGAAATGTTCAAGTTACCGGCCACCTTCTGTTAAGCGCATCGCTCAAAGCAAACTCTCTCATCATCCCTCAGCGATATAATGCCCTGAAAGTTTGCCAAACATTACTCCGATCGATCCAACAATTACAGATGAATTATAGATGCCATTGGCAGACCAATTCCATAATTTTAATGCGACTTCTGCGAGACATGCCTGATGAAATTATGAAGTAGAGCGCAGAAAATCAAAATCACAGCCTTCGTCCGCCTGCAAGACACAATCCTGATAAAGACCCTCATATCCCCTTTTCTGGACCATCTCATCTGGAATTAATTTTTCGAATTCACTGCGACGAGATGCAAGCTCAGCTTCATCCACCAGTAGATCCAGCTTGCGAGCGGCAACGCTAAGGCGAATTCGATCACCGGTTCGGACCAAACCTATGGCGCCGCCGACATGGGCTTCCGGGGCGACATGCAGAATGATTGTACCATAGGCGGTGCCGCTCATCCGCGCATCTGAAATTCGAACCATGTCCCTGACCCCCAGTCGTGCCAGTTTCTGTGGAATCGGCAGATATCCGGCCTCCGGCATTCCGGAAGTACTTTTCGGTCCGGCATTCTGCAAGACCAGAAAATCGTCTTTCGTAACATTGAGATCCGGGTCGTCTATCCTGTCCGAGAGATCCTGAAGGGACTGG
The DNA here is from genome assembly GCA_964461525.1 of uncultured Hyphomicrobiaceae bacterium. Taxonomy (GTDB): domain Bacteria; phylum Pseudomonadota; class Alphaproteobacteria; order Rhizobiales; family CAYWUX01; genus CAYWUX01. Next base: position 39,679 of record CAYWUX010000024.1, read on the forward strand.
AAAACCACCGCCCGTCCTTCTTTCTCAAACAGTGCCGGATCTGCAGCGGATCTCTTTAAAATGGCGCCATCGGGGGCAAGAGAGCCGTATAATGCGACAAGGCCACCCATGTTTTCCAGAGGTGATTCCGCACGTGCCACCACATTTCGATCAACATAATAGTCCGCTTCTTCATCCAGACGGTCTCTCAGTTTTTGACCTGTCACAGTCAGGCAGTCGAGGTTAAGTAAAGGACGGAGTTCGCGCATCACAGCCCCAACAGCGCCTGAAGCAAAAAAATCCTCCATATAGAACCGGCCGACAGGTTTCAGATTGACAAGAACAGGTGTTTCATCGCTGAGTTCATTTAGCCGTTTCAGTGACACTCTAAGCCCACACCGACCTGCGATAGCGGTTAAATGAATTATCGCATTTGTTGACCCGCCGATAGCCAGCAACACGCGCAGGGCATTTTCAACTGAAGCCTCGGTTATTATCTGATCGGGCGTAATGCCAAGAGAAATGAGTTCAACGGCTGCGGCACCTGTTGCTTCTCCTGCTCTAAGGCGGTCTGCATGGACCGCAGGGATCGCTGCGGTTCCCGGCAGGGTCATACCCAGGGCCTCGGCAATACAGGCCATGGTGCTGGCAGTTCCCATGACCGCGCAACTCCCAGCTGTCGTCGCCAGGCGGCTCTCTATATCTTCGATCTGGGCCCGATTTATTTCGCCAGACCTGAACTTGGCCCAGAACCTGCGGCAGTCGGTACAGGCTCCAAGGCGTTCATCTTCAAGCCGTGAGGTCATCATCGGACCACCGATCAACTGGATCGCCGGTTTGTTTGCGGAAACCGCTCCCATCAACTGTGCCGGAACGGTTTTATCGCAACCGCCCATGAGGACGACAGCATCCATGGGCTGAGCGCGGATCATTTCCTCGGTGTCCATCGACATTAAATTTCTATATTTTAGACTGGTTGGATTTAAATAAACCTCTCCTAGAGAAATTGTCGGAAATTCAATGGGTAATCCGCCAGCAACCAAAACACCGCGTTTGACAGCTTCCAAGAGTTCGGGAAAATGGCGGTGACAGTTGTTAAATCCCGAAGGTGTATAGGCAATTCCAACCACTGGCCGTTTCAGCAAATTACTGGAATACCCCATGGATTTTGCGAATGATCTCCTGAGATAGATCGAAAAATCAGGATCTCCGTAATTGGTGAGCCCGCGAGCAAGGCCCTGCGGTTGATCTTCGCTATTTGTCATCGTTGGGCTCCGCATGAGAGATTTTCACTATGAAATCGAGATTGCATGTCCTTAATTTCAATTTTCAACTATTCATTGTTTTCAACATCAGCAATAAATTCCGAGACAATGGTATTCCATTGTTTGGGATGACGTCGGTAGCAATAATGTCCCCCTTCTTCAAGGAGTACGAGTTTTGACCCGGCAATGGCTTCGTGCAGATCTTCCGAAAAATAGGAAGGCACGGTCGCATCGTCCCGTGCTCCGATTATAAGAGATCGATTTGAAATTTTATGCAGCTCATCGAGCCTGTTGTGGTTCATGGTCATGTCGAGACGTGCTGCCAGAATTTTCACAGGGGCCACGGTCTTAAGTGAGCGGGCTTCCAGTTCCAGGACCTTGTCCAGATTATACCTGAACTGCATTGCACCATTGGTAAAAAGTGAACTGACTTTGACATACTCTTCCGGTCCCTTGGCAAGGGCAATATATTTTCTCATGGTTTGTACACGGCGGATGAACTCGTCAGCGGCCGTCCAGGTATTTGAGAAGATACAACCCCGAAATCTCTCACCATGATCAATTGTCAGATTTTGCAGAACCGCACCACCGGTCGAGGTGCCTACGATGTGGGCCTTTTCCACACCCAGCGTATCAAGGATACCGATAACGTCCCGTGCGATATGAGCTGTTGAATATTCTGAACTGTCTGTTGGTTTATCACTGTCACCCGCTCCGCGATGGTCGAGGGAAATACACCGGTATCTTTTGGAGAACTCCTGAATTTGAAACTCCCAGGCATTCATCAACCCCACTAGCCCGGGAACAAAAACAAATGCCGGTCCATTGCCCTCATCCAGAATGTTCAAAGTTATATGACCGACATCGAGTCTCGGCATGTTAGCTCTCCTTTTGCCTTTGCCCTACTTTTGCCCGTCCTGAATCACAACCTGTTGCGTGACAAATCACGAGGCCGCAAATTTTAGACATCCGACATTATTTCAGAGACCTTAAACGGTCTACCCTCTTTACTTGACCTTACGCCTGCGAGAATGACGGCAAGCGAATGCGTAGCCCAGTAACCGTCACACTCCGGTTTTGCATTGCCTCGGACACATTCGGCAAATTCATCAAGTTCCTCGACAAGTGTATCGTTCCTATCGCACGAAACCGGCGTCGAACTGGTCTCGCCCCGTTTCAGGGTCCTCAGTCCACCAAACAGATCATAGTAGGCAGATGCCTCCTTACCGTAGATGTTCAGCATATAATATTCAGAAGCCGAGGCATAACTTGCGGTCAGGTTCGAAAGCGCACCGGATTCGTGTTCGAGGATAAGATTGGCGACATCCGGATTATCGCCGGGCAATACCAATTGAGCTGTCTGCGCAGAAACCTGCGCCACAGGGCCCATGAGCATTTCGAGTACATCCAGATAGTGGCTTCCAATCTGCAGCATAACGCCGCCAGGCATATGTTCGGCCTGGTAACGCCAGTGTCCCGGTTCAAACTGTCCGACACGGTCGCGGCTGATATTACCTTCAGCCTGAACCAGCTTGCCAAAATGACCGGCTTCAATTTCTTTCTTAATCCACCTGAAATGGCTCTCCCGCCGCCTTTGAAATCCGACTGAAAGTGTCACGCCGGCATCTTCACAAACTTTGGCCGTGGCCAGACCATCAGCAACATTTACAGTAATTGGCTTGTCAAGAAACACGTGCTTTCCTGCTTGCGCGGCAGCTTTTGTGGTCTCATAGTGTATGTTGTTTGGAGTTGTATTAATGACGCCCTGAATTGAGTCATCTGCCAGGATTTCTTCATAACTTTCTGCAGCGCGACAATTGTACCGCTCTGAAAAATCCCGCCTTTTATCTTCTGAACGGGTATAACAGGAAACAATTTCAAGCTCCTGTGTCCGCTCCACCGCATCGGCCAGAACATTGGACCACCACCCAATTCCTAACGACGCTACACGCACGGGTTCCATAATCAGCTACCTCTTAATTTGTTGACTTCCAATTCTGTATTTTTAACTCAATGGAGACCATTGAAATTTGAGTGAATATCTTGACGCGGTCACATATAAAAAAAAATTCATAATGCTAACTTGGACCCAACGCTTCCGTCAGCGGTAACTTCCTTCAGTCTTGTATCATCGTGTGTTACCAGAACTGTAATATCGGGCTCTGTTTTGAGGAGATTGTTGAGCCATCTGAGCTGTCCCATTATTGCCGCCTTATCCTCCTTCACCCAAGGCGCGGCCTTGCCGCGAACCTGCACAATGTTTTGCATATTCCAGGCGGAATCCACGGCATGAAGATATTCCTTGCCTGTGTCCAAACGTATATAGACCATTTGGGAATCCGGACTGTGTCCCGGTGATTTTATCATTACGATTCCCGGAGCTACGGGGTAATATTTCTGGTAGTCCAGCTCGATAAATCTTGCCGCCTGATTCTCACTTATCTGGAGATGCGGACGATGAGGACGATGGACCAAAAAATCCGCAGTATTCCGCGTGACGATCGTCTTTGAAGCGAGCAAGTCAAAATTTTCAGCCGTCAACACGCCAGCCACATGATCGGCATGGTAGTGAGTAAAGATTATCAGTCGTGCCTGATCTAACGCTGATTTAAGCTGAACAAAAGCGTCCATATCATAAGGCTCTTCGACACCATCCGAAAAAGAATCATGCGTTGCTTTATCAAGACCTGAGTCCAGCATTACGGTAGCATCGTCGTAGACCAGCTGATAAGCCGTTCTCGGCATGACCGTGGGTGTATCATCACCCCCTTCAATTACAAATTTGTTTGGCCTTATCGAGGCTGCCACATTGACAACATTGATCTGCGACGGCCTTTTCCCCGGCAATACAGCCTCCATCACCCGAATATCAGACAAATCAGCTTCAAATGGCGTTTCGGACAAAACATTTCTCCCGTATGAACCTTCGTTATCTGTTACCAGATACCTGTCATCTGTATATCATTTACCTGCCGACACCTTTTCCGTCGAAGGGCGTCCGGAGAACGCCAGAGACCAGACGATGGAGATCGCAGACAAACATAGAAAAAACAAACTGAAGGAAGATGTAAAGAATACACTGACATCACCCTGAGAACCAATTAATGACACCCGCAGATGCTCTTCAAGCGGTCGGCCAAGCACGAGTGCGAGCAACAGCGGCACTACGGGCATATCCAGCCAGCGCATTGTCAAACCAAGCAGTCCGAACCCCAGCATAACATAGACATCGAAAAAATTATTGCGCAGAGCATAGCTGCCAATTACGCAAAGCAGAGCAATCGTGGGCATCAGCAGTGATTTGGGGATCGTCAGCACTTTGACCAGGATACGAATTCCCAGAAACGCAATAATCAGATTGAAGATATTCGCCCAGAAAAACGAAAATATGATGCCGTAAGCAAAATCGCCGCGCTCGATGAACAGCAACGGTCCAGGCGCCAGACCATGGACAAGGAGTGCTCCAATCAGAATTGCGGTGACCGGATCACCAGGAATCCCCAATGTCATCATTGGGATCAATGCACCGCCTGTTACCGCATTGTTCGCTGATTCCGGCGCAGCGATCCCCTGAGGTGAGCCCTTACCGTAACTGTCTGGATCTGAACTCAGCCTGCGGGAATAGTCATAGCTGATGAATGCGGCGATAGGACCGCCGGCACCAGGCAAAATTCCGAGGAACGAACCGACCAGCGCCCCAATGAAAATGGGCAGGCGAATGGCTTTCAGGTCCCGGAGCTTTGGCAACACTGAGTCAATATTTACCACATTTCTGCGGGTGCCATCACCTCTGACCAATTCAGACAGGTTGTCATAAAGCTGGGGTATGGCAAAAAGTCCGATTAGCGCAGTCAGAAAATGTATCCCGGAAATCAGGTTCACCTGATCGAATGTAAAGCGCGCAGTCCCCATCATCGGATCCTGGCCTATGGTTGTGATCATCAGACCGATAAACGCAGATAACAGGCCTTTAATAAGCGAACGTGCTGAAAAGCTACATATGATCGTCAACCCGAAAAACACCAGACTAAAAAGATCCGGCGACTGAAACTGCAAGGCAATATCAGCCAGAACTGGCGCAATTAAGTAAAGACAGAAAAAACTGAAAAGCCCACCGAGGAAACTTGCGGTAATGGCGATCCCCAGCGCTCTTCCTGCCTGCCCGTGATTAGCCATTGGAAATCCGTCAAGCGCCGTTGCTGATGCTGAGGGCGTGCCGGGAATGTTAAGGAGTATGGCGGAAAAGCTGCCGCCGGTCATGCCACTCACATAGAGTCCAAGCAGAAGGGCGATGGAGATATCCGGTGGTAACACGAAAGTCAGCGGCAGAACGATGATAATACCGGTAGAGATCGTCATCCCCGGTATCATCCCGACGACAAGACCGAGGAATGAGCCAACCGCAGTGGCCAACAGGGTGGTCGGCATGGTGGATTGGACAAATCCTGCAAGAATATCCGGGTTCATCTGACCAGATCTCCAAGAATGCCCGCTGGCAATATGATCTGGAACACGTCCCGGAACAAATAAAATATTACGACGCAAATCGTGACTGAGAATAATATAATGCACAGCGGCCTGCGCTCGCCATATAGCACCATAAGTACGGCAAAAAACGGTATGTTGGCAGCGATAAAACCCAAACTGGGAAGCAAAGCCAGGTATAAAATAAACGTCCCTATAAATATGTAAATGCGGGATGGTAGGACTTTCGGGATGTCCGGAATCTCGTCTGGGCCCAGCGAAAAAATTGCCTGAATTAACAGGCTGATGGACAGCGAAAAAAGGCAAACCGCTATGACCGAGGGAAAGAAAGAAGGTTCTGTGGTATTGTCAATGGCGCGAGTCGGAAGCTGGGTCGTCAGTATGCCGTAAATGATGCAGATTGTGATGAGAACTAGAGCAGCAAATAAATTTCTCTTCTGCATCCCTGTCATTTGAATGGATACTCGGCTGAATGGAAACTCGGCTGAATGGGTATTTGACCTTTGACTCTACTTCGTGGTGCCGCGAAACTGTTGTTCGCGGCACCATTCATGTGGGTCAGTTTGTTAAAAAAGCTAATTCTTCATCTTGGACTTATAAAGTCCTGCGGCATTCATGATGGCCTTGACATCCGCATCGCCCTTCTTCAGCTTGGCCTCGAATTCCTCCGTACCAAGTGGTGCAACCGTGAATCCAATCTTCTGTGCGCGTTCCTTGAAGCTGTCTGAATTTGCCGCCTTTATCATCGCATCGGCGAGCTTTTCTTTGATTGCATCCGGAGTTCCCTTGGGAACAGACAGGCCGCGAAACAGGTCAAGCTCCACGCCGTAACCAAGCTCCTTTGCTGTTGGAACATCTGGAACTGCTGGATTCCGCTCCGAACTGGTAAGCACCAGGAACCGCATTTTTCCGGCGCGAACCAGTTTTAATGGATTGGTAAATACATGCATTGCTGCATCGGCTTCACCACTAAGGACCTTGGCATTTCGATCGGGGGCCTTAACAGGTAGCATGATCGCCTTACATCCGGCAGCCTGTGTTAAGGCGATCGCAGCCAGATGGGTGGCACTGCCAACACCCGCAAACGCGATTTTGTATTTATCGGGGTTGGCTTTGCAGTCCTCTGCAAAGTCTTTGAAAGTTTTCCATTTTGAATCGGCTTTTACCACAAATGGCATAGCCTGATACTCAACCTGACCCACATGGTCCATAGCATCATAGTCAAATTTAGTATTGCCGATGTTGGTAGTTGTCAGGACCGAAGTCGAGTTCCACGCGACAGTATATCCATCAGGTTTGGCGTTCGTTAAATAAGTATAAGTTATGGCGCCACCACCGCCTGGCTTGTTTATGGGAACGACAGGCTGACCGAGTATCTTGCTCATTTCCTTGGCCAGAAGCCGTCCTTCGATATCAGCACCTCCGCCTGCGCCAAAAGGAATTATAAATTCGATAGATTTCTCAGGGTAATCCGCTTGCGCCAGAGAATAGCCTGCTACTAGGGCCATCGCGGTTCCGGCCGCAAATTTAGTTAATTTCCCAAGGCTTGCAATTTTGAACATTAATTGATTCCTCCTAAGTTTTATTTACTTTAAGTCTGCCTTTTTCTCACTAGGTCTGTATCTATCTCGATGTCGCTTTTGGCCATTCGAATATCAAACTCTACTGAACCTGGCACTTTTCTGTACCTAATTCCGTTTCTTGTTATTCAATTCTATTATCTCAATTCAGACCGTTGATATCAAAGCTTTGATCAAGCAGTGTGGCAATATATAGGCGGAAGCCCTATAGATCCTAATGCAGGCAGCCACATTCGTCTAAGGCAGTAAAGATACTAACCGGGTTTGACAGGCATAGTATATTTTCCACACTTTTAGTTACCCTACTGACAAATTCAAGAAAATTCGAACTTTACCAAAACTCCCTTACTGGCGGATTTCGATCGCTTCAAGAGCTGCGATCGCAATTTCCTCATCCTGTTTCCAGTCACCACCACTAACTCCAATGCCGCCAATACACTCACCATCTAGGATAACAGGAAATCCGCCTTCCATTGCAGTCCATCGCTGTGGTCCCGCAGCGAGTGTTAAACCAATGGCATGAAGCACGTCCAGTTCCTGATTCTGGGCACCGCGAGTTGTGGTTGGGCGTTTATTTGACGAACTTGACACAGCTTTCGTTGTCGAGGAGTGAACCGTATGAAATCGTCCGCCTTCCATTCTCTCCAACAACAAAAGATGGCCTCCTTCATCAACTATCGCTACGGTAGCCGCAATACCAAATGATTGAGCTTTTTCTATAGCAGCAGCCATCATTAATTTTGCACCTTTATTCGTGAGGCGCTGGCATGTCTTAAACGGCATAAAACCCTCTCAGATCAACTTACAACAGTTATATTGTTATTGCTCGAAATTGCTTATCACGGGGCTGGATGGCGATTTCCCGAGTTTCTCGGAAATAATCGATGCGCTTCTCTTAACGCTGTCGCGAATGGAATCGATAACATCGGAATTAGCCCTCATTACCGGCAGCGAGCACCCTATTGAGCCCATGACGGCACCGGTATAATCACGAACAGCAGACCCTATGCACATAACTCCTTGTTGAAACTCCTCCTTGTCCACTGCAAATCCGTTCCTGCGGACATGGCGCAAATTCTCCATCAAATCGGAAATATTGGTGAGCGTGTTTTCGGTGAATTTCGTCAGTCCCTTTTCTGCAATCACTCTGGCGATTTCGGTTTCCGGCAACCAGGCCAATATGGCTTTGCCAATCGCTGTAGCATGGGCTGCATTCGAGCGCCCGACAGTATCTGTTCCCACACGAACGGCATGAGGAGATTCAATCATGGTTAGTGTTGTCAGATTATAAACCCGCATTTCAGCCAGACATATTGTTTCCTGTGTTTGCTGACTTAATATTTTGAGTTCTGGCAAGGCAAGGTCAACGAGATTAAATTGACGCGATCTTGTGACCGACAGCTCCAATATTCGATTTCCCACAAAATAGGTGCGGCCGCGAGGGTTCTGGCTAACATAGCCACGTTCTGCCAGTGTAGTCAGCAGATGGTGGCAGGTTGAAACATTGAGCCCGGTCGCGGCCGAAATTTCATTCAATTTCATCTCACCGCCCGAATCTGCAAGGACCTCAAGAATGTCCAGTGCCCGGGAAACCGATTGCACCGTTCTCCTTGATTTGGTTTTAGGCTTGGTCAGACTTCCAGGCGTTACTACCAGTCCCGTCGCGATGTTTGAGGTCCCTGAAGCCAGGGGTTTCAGGGAAAGGCGGGTTTCAACCATCTTTGATACTCCCAATTCATTTTTCTTATTTTTCTCGATACTTACAAAAAAATGGATATGACGCAAGTTAATTCCCGCAATTGCAAAACCAATTTCACAATGCTGAATTCAGGATTTCCTGTTATTAAATTTTTGTCGGATCTCTTTGAGCATGCCGGGCGTGTCAATGTCCGCCAGGATACCGTCATCATCGATCCCGACGGGCGCGATATGGTGCTGAAACTGAACGAGCAGCGTCTTGGCACCCACGTCTCCACTAAGTTTTGCTATATCATCCCGGTACCGTGCCGCCCAAAGCACCGGATTTCCTCTCTTCCCATGAAACTCGGGAATACATATGGCGGATGAACCGGCATTTTTAAACTTTTCAATTAATTTATTGATATGCTGTTTTTGTACCATTGGCATATCGCCTAGACATACAAGAAAACCATCGAGATCGGCGGGAAGGGCGCGCAACCCTTGTTTCAACGAGGAACTCAATCCACTTTCAAAGTCGGAATTTTCAACAATTGTGACTTCCAACCCATCGAGAACGGCCCGGACTTCTGCGGCTTGATGTCCCAGGACGACGACTATGTGAGTTGCCCTGCTGTCAATGACCTGCTTTACGACCCGGCGTATTACCGCTTGCCCCTCCAGGTCCTGAAGAAGTTTATTCTCATGTCCCATGCGGGTTGAAAGTCCCGCACCGAGAATGACAGCCCCCACATTGACTGCGGCCCGGTGTACTCGCCCCATTTGCCCTTCATCGGTCCGCGCCTCAGGACGCATGCTTGTGTCATTTAACAGACCGCCGACACCCATCCCCATTATGTCCCGCGACCTTATCGTTTGACCCGCCAAAATGCGGTGCAATACAAGGTCGAATCCGTTTTCTTTGGGGGACCGGGCGCAACTTGGAACACCTATAACCGGTTTTCCGTTAAGCGACCCCAACATGATGAGATTGCCCGGATCCACGGGCATGCCGACATGCTCGATTTGGCCACCGGTACTGACGAGCGCCGCCGGAACAACATCCCGCTCATCACTGATGGCTGCGGCTCCCAGGATCATTATCGGAGACAGTGACTGACCCGAAAGCATTTTAATAGCCTCCGAGACATCGGGTTCGGTATGGCTGCACACGATGTGCTGGTCTACTGTGCTACCACATCGTTCCATCCGTTCCTGGATAGCCATATATCCCTTTTCAATCAGCTTGTCCCCAGTATTCGCAACACGCGTTGTGATCAAGCCGGACCGGTGCGGTTTAAACGGCAGCACTTCTATCGGACGCGGTACGGTTGCACTTAGCTCTCCAATTTTTGCGAGTGTCTGGTTGGTGATTGCGAAAGGAATTATTTTGATTGTAGTCAATATTTGCCCGGCTCGAACGGATGTCCAAGGGGCTATTGTTGCGATGGTAACATCGGGATCAACCATATTGAGGGCATCTATCTGCCGTTGATCAATTTTTATGATACCTCTTTCGGTGGAGTACAAATTGCATCGTCCGGTGAAAGCCTCTCGAATTTTACAATATTTTCCAGCAATGTGGCGAGCCACTTCCGCTGCCGCTTCATTTTCCTCAATGTCGTCTTTCTCAATGCGGGCGATATAAACATGTGTCAGATCCGACGACTCAAACACACTTATGTCATCGTCTGTGAGTTTGTAACCTTTCCGAAATTTACGGTTGACCCTGGTGTGACTATGAGCAAGTACACCGCCCGAGGCTTTATCGATGGATACCAGTTCAAACTTCATTCTACCTTCTGCATTCTAAGGCTCGCCGTTATCTCCGCCATAATTGAAATCGCTATTTCAGCAGGTCCCTGAGCTCCAATATCCAGCCCGATAGGTGCCTTGATACGGGATATCTGCAAGGCGTCGAACCCGCGCGCGGTCAACCTTTCCACGCGGGAGTTGTGGGTGCGTTGACTGCCCAGCGCTCCAATATAGAAACACGGGTTCTGCAAAGCGAGTTCAAGCGCCGGATCGTCTATTTTCGGATCATGGGTCAGGGCCACCAGAGCGGAACGTGCATCAAGAAGATCCCCGTTCAACACATCCTGTGGCCATTTCGCGATAAGGTTGGCATCTCCAAAGCGCTCCTCAGTTGCAAACGCGGTTCTTGGATCTATGATTACCGGATCATAACCGACAGATTTCGCAATCGGTAGCATATGCTGGGTAACGTGAACGGCACCAATGATGAACAGTCGGGGCGGCGGTGAAAATGTTTGAATGAACAGCTCCCCTTCGCTGGTCCGGATTATTTTGCTTTTATCCGTTCGAAATGCTTCGTTCAGTTCCATTTCCAGTTCGGGCAGTCGCGAAATCCGGTCAACGGTAATAACCTGTTCGTCACCTGAAGTAAGGGACTTCAGAATTACAATGGGTGTTCTGCTTTTTTTTGCCTCCAGCAGCGTTTTTATCGTTGAAGCTTTCATTACTTGTCTTCTTTAGTCAGTGGCTCCACAAAAACCCTGATTTTACCACCACAAGCCAGACCATATTCCCAAGCCAAATCGTCGCTGACACCAAATTCCATCAGTTTTGTCCGACCGGTATCAATCAGTTCAAGAGCCTCGGCGATTACCGCTCCTTCGATACATCCACCAGAAACCGATCCTTCAAAGTCCCCTTCGGAATCTATAATGATTTGGCTTCCCGCAGGCTGAGGTGCCGAGCCCCAGGTTTGTACGACGGTCCCTATGGCGACGCGCCGCCCCTCGTCAAGCCAAGACATGGCAGTTTCCAAAAGAGAAAGATCTGGTCCAATCATGAATTTCACCTTGTCGTATTCAAGAGTGCACGTTAAGTGCCGGGTACGGATTAATCATTTGTGAAAAGAATTGAAACGAGTCTCTATTCGCATTCAACCAGCTATCAATGTAAACAATTTGCGTCGCAAGGTAAATCCATGCCTAATTATGGCGAGTTGACGGACCAATCGACCGAGACGTTCTCGGAATGGTTGAACAAGGCCACAGTAATACCCCTTGACGCGTCTGATACTGCGTAATTACACCATATAAGCCCCCATAGGCGGATTTACCATACTTTGGTGGCGACAGTTAGTAAGGAGAGCTGGAAAATTATGAGTGAGCCAATCAGACCTATTCCCTCCGTGATGAAATATGACAAAAATTATATGGAGGTTCACGGAAAAAATATGGCTTATGTTGATACGGCCGGTGCTGGTGATCCGATCATTTTCCTACATGGAAATATTACATCCAGTTATATGTGGCGGAACATCATCCCTTATGTTGAGCATAAGGCGCGTTGCATCGCAATTGATAATATCGGGCAGGGAGATTCGGACAAACTGGAGAATTCCGGCCCCCTCTCCTACCGCCTTAAAGAGCATCAGACCTACATTAATGCGTTGATTGACAAGCTCGAACTTGGAGATCGGATCACGTTGATGATGCATGACTGGGGCGGCGCACTGGGATTCACCTGGGCCTGCAACAATCAGCACCGGGTCAAGGCGCTGGCTTACACTCAAACACTTATGGGTAATTTGCACTGGGGCTATTGGCCTCCCCATGTCTCCGACCTCATGCGCCGTTTCAAATCTGATGAAGGCGAGGAACTGGTGCTTGAACAAAACTTCTTTGTCGAAAAGATTCTGCCTGCAATGGTCATAAGGGATTTGCCCGAAGAAGTCTTACAGGAATATCGCAGACCCTACAGGAACGCGGGAGAAGACCGGCGCCCAACGCTGACCTGGCCTCGGGAAATTCCCGTTAACGGCAAACCCGCGGATGTTCTGGAGATTATTGAAACCTATATAAGCTGGCTCAAAACCAGTGAAATACCAAAATTTTTCATTCACTGCGAACCCGAGACGGTGCTTAAAGGACACATTTTGCAGACTGTGCGTACGTTTCCAAATCAGATGGAAGTCACAGTACCCGGATTGCACTACGTCCATGAGGACAGTCCCCATCAGATCGGCGAAGCCCTCGCCAACTGGTATGATCAGATCGGACCATAGCCTGTGATCTCTGTGACAAGCCTTCGACAGTGTGACTAACCCTGGACAGATGTCCGATAATCAAAACATTTGCATTTAAGGAAAACTGGTATAAATCTTGACAACATTGATTGGTAACAACAGCCTGAAACGATTGGTAACATATGCCCGAGATTAAATTGACGGTTAACGAAGAGCCTATTACCGCTGAAGTTGAGGCACGAACGCTTCTCGTACAGTTTCTCCGGGAACACCTTCGACTTACTGGAACGCATGTCGGCTGCGATACAAGCCAGTGCGGTGCCTGCGTGGTGCATTTGGACGGCGAGTCGATCAAAAGCTGCACAACCCTCGCGGTTCAGGTGGATGGACAGGAAATTACCACAATTGAAGGTGTCAGTCAGGGTGACTCACTTCACCCCATGCAAGAAGCTTTCCGCCAGAACCACGGACTGCAATGCGGTTTCTGTACACCGGGCATGGTAATGAGCGCTATCGCGCTTGCCAAAAATAACCCGGATCTGACTGAGCAAGAAGTACGTCACGGACTCGAAGGCAACTTATGCCGGTGCACGGGTTATCAGAATATTGTCAAAGCCATACTGGACGGCGCGAAAGCGATGGGAGTATAATTCGTGAAAAATTTTGAATACCATCGTCCTGGAAGCATTAAAGAAGCAATTGAAATCATCAACCGGTCCGATGATGGAAAATATCTAGCTGGTGGTCATACGCTGATACCGGTTTTGAAACAGCGGATGGCGGAACACGCCGACCTGGTCGATATTTCAACAATCTCCGATCTCCGGGGGATTAACGTCAAGGATAACAGCATTCAAATCGGCGCAATGACACGACATGCCGAAGTTGCGAAATCAGAACCCGTGCGCAAAAACATTCCGGCATTGTCGGAGCTTGCTGGCGGTATTGGCGATCCACATGTCCGAAACCGTGGGACCATCGGCGGTTCACTGGCCAATAACGACCCGACTGCGGACTATCCGGCGGCTGTTCTTGGACTTGGCGCAATAATTTACACAGACCGCAGACAGATTGCAGGCGATGACTTTTTTGTCGATATGTTTGAAACAGCTCTAGAAGAGGCAGAACTGATTAAAGCCGTGGAGTTTCCCATCCCTGACCGCGCGATCTATTTGAAGTTTCCCAACCCCGCTTCCAGATATGCGCTTGTCGGTGTTTTTGTAAGTCAGCTGAATGGTCAACCCAGAGTAGCTGTAACCGGTGCCGGTCCATGTGTTTTTCGCCAACGGGAAATGGAAGGAGCGCTTCTTAAAGATTTTAGTTCAGACGCACTTGATGACATAGTCGTGCCAGACGACGATCTGAACGAAGATTTTCACGCCTCCGCGGAATATCGGGCTCATCTGGTAAAGATACTCGCCAAACGGGCAGTTGACAGATTAAACTAGAATGCTGACCAAATAGCGTAATTTTTATAAGGGATCAACTCAGCTAGTACTTATTGGTTTCTCAAATTCATCCTTGTCCTGATGCATGGATTAAAATACCCGCGCATTTAATGCCTGATCCTGAAAACTCAGCTCCTGTCCTGCAAATTCCGCCGCTTCTGGCGAACACAGAAATGCAATCACTTTTGCCGGCCGTTCCGGAGGCGTCATGTCCTCACGTGTCATCCGGCTGATTTCGTTAATCCCTGATGCACGTATTTTTTCCTGCATCACCGTATCGACAAAACCTGGAATGTAACCCATCACCCGAAGTCCCTGCTTTCCATATTCACTATGCAGGTGCTGTGTGAACATGGCAACGCCGGCCTTGGCGCAGCAATAAGCGCTCCATCCTTCCCGGGGCACCTTCGCAGCGCCTGTCGAGATATTGACGATAACGGAACCTGACAGGTCCGTCTGATCCCCGAACAGCGCCCGGACCGCGTTTTGTGCCCCGATCAGATTGACCATAATGTTTTGAGTCCACAGTTCCAGATCCGTATCCAGAAACCTTCCGATGGGCTCAATCTGGCCGGCATTGTTTATAAGCACTTTGGGATGACCAAAGGTTTGCCTGGCGAACTGGACGGCTTCGGCGACTTCGTCATAATGAGTAACATCCGCGACCCGGCTGACGGCCTCACCCCCCTTGCTATTTATCTCACCTGCGACGTCCTGCAAGTTCTGCCGGGTTCGGCCGCAAATGACGACCCTAGCGCCGCTGGCAGCCAGTTCGCGCGCGGTCGCCGCCCCCAGGCCGGACCCTCCACCAGTAACAATGGCAACAATACCCTTCAAATCGACCATCAATTTCATTCTCCTCCAATTTTCTGTCGGCTTTTTTCTGGCTTGTCAGCGTCAGATTATTCAGCATTCGCATTTCTTCTGTGATCGGCATTTCCGCCTCTACGCCCTTCCTTGACGGCTGCGTATCTGTTTCCAGTATCCGGCCCGTAACTAATTTCAAGAATCATTTTTCGCCGAACGGCATCGGCGAAATTTTCTTTGTTTTCCGCGGTTATAACAAAGCTGGCCGGTCCTCCAATTATCTTTTCCGCGAAGGCCTTTTCCAGGTCATAAAGAACGGGCCTGCCATTGCAGTCCCGGCACAGCACCGCCAGACCGTTTATTACAATGCCTGCTGCAAGAACAGCATCGCGGGCAGTTGAAATAGATGGGCCGCTCCAATTGTTCGCACTGTCGCCGGAAAAGTCGATGACCTTGCGCAAGCCGTTTATCTGATTGGATTCTATGAGATTAAGACCAAATTCCAAGGCGGCGCCTATGGCATTCCTCCCATAGGCGAGTCGTGGTGCCAGTTTCAACTTCTCGGCAAAATTCACCGCACTTTCCCGGCCGTCGATAATCGACCATGGCACTACCACATTCTGATTTTTACTGTCACCCCATTCCACATAAATCACCGCAATCCGTTGCCGCGGACCCTTGGCAATTGCGTTCAATACGTCGGGGTGAGTGATTGCAGTCCCATACCCATTTCGCTGAAAGTGTATTTCGGCATCATCGATGGAACCCGAGGCATCTGCCAGAAATACGAGTTCGAGATCAACCTGTTCAATCGCCAGAGCTTTCGTCGGACCCACGTAAGCCGATGCAAAAATCAGCAAGATTAGTCCATACCAAATTCGCGCATACATCTTTATACCTCAGACCTGTTCGGAGCTCATCAGTAGTAACAAATTCCAGTGGGAATTTACAAACAACATTAATTTAGGAACCCCAGGACGCACAATTTTCTTGCATTGCCATCGATTGTTCCTGATACAAAGTTATTTTATTCAATGCAACGGAAGTTCAGGGAGTGCTTTTATTCTTCCGCCAATAAATCAATCATTCACTTCACACTAACGAAAAAATCAAAACCTGGACGGCGAAATGAAACACCGAATTCTGCCCCTGATAATTTCCGTTGCCCTGTTCATGGAAAATATTGATTCCACGGTAATCGCCACTTCCCTGCCGGCAATCGCGGAGGATCTCCAGACCAATCCTGTATCATTGAAGCTGGCCATAACTTCCTACCTGATTGCCCTTGCTATATTTATTCCAGCAAGCGGTTGGGCTGCCGATCGTTTTGGCGCTCGTCGTGTTTTCCGCTCTGCCATCGCCATCTTCGTACTGGGCTCCGTAGCCTGCGCCTTTGCCAGTTCTCTTCTGGATTTTGTCCTGGCCCGGTCCCTCCAGGGGATGGGGGGCGCTATGATGACCCCCATAGGCCGGCTGCTAATTCTCCGTTCTGTCGAAAAAAAAGAACTGGTCGGAGCCCTGGCCTGGCTATCCGTTCCGGCGCTGGCCGGACCACTTCTCGGCCCTCCCCTCGGGGGTTTCATCACCACCTATTTTTCCTGGGAGTGGATCTTTTTGATAAACGTTCCCATCGGAATACTTGGAATTGTTCTGGCCAGACGGTTTATACCAAATATCACCGCCGACAACGTCAGGCCACTCGATCGCTTTGGATTTGTGCTATCCGGACTGGCCTGTTTTGGCCTGGTGTTTGGATTTTCGGTGATCAGCCTTGCAACCGTTCCAGTGTGGATCAAGTTTGCTTTACTTTTGATCGGGACGATAGCGGCAGCGTCCTATATTCCCTATGCCCGGCGTACTGCTGATCCGCTTCTTGACCTGAACCTGTTTAAAGTTACGAGTTTTCGCATCTGCGTCCTTGGCGGATGGATTTTCCGGATTAGTGCCGGTGCCGCACCATTCTTGCTCCCGCTGATGTTTCAGATTGGATTTGGACTGACACCGTTCCAGTCAGGTTTGCTGACATTCGCCGGAGCTATCGGGGCTCTCGCCATGAAATTTGTTGCAGGACCGATACTTCGCCGCCTCGGTTTTCGGTTTGTATTAATGGCTAACTGCCTGTTAGGGACTGCATTTCTTGCCGTAAACGGCCTGTTTACGCCGGAAACCTCTCATACCCTGATATTTGTCATCCTCTTAATCGGAGGCTTTTTCCGCTCTCTTCAGTTCACCAGCATGGGAGCACTTTCGTTCGCCGATATTGATACGGAAAGAATGAGCAAGGCAACCACGATATCTGCTGTCTCCCAGCGAATTTCTCTTTCAATGGGCGTGGCAATTGCCGCTGTTATCCTCGAGGTGTCGGCGGCCATGCACGGCGGGGACATGACCGCACATGATTTTATGATTGCGTTTTTCACCGTTTCCGCCGTCGCATCCCTGTCGTTCTTTATATTTGCAGGATTGCCTGAACACGCTGGTGCGGAAGTATCAGGAAAACAGCCCCAGGGCGTTTCCCAGCGATGACCCCCGGATATCGATCATTCCCATTTGGAGTTAAACATCGTTTTCTTTAATTTTTTTTATTCTGCTACATACGTCAGAAAACCGTTTCACAGCCTACGGAGGTAAACCGATGAATATGTTCAAAGATCCACACGCACTTTTCGACATACGTGGCAAAGTCGCCATCATAACGGGAGCATCCGGGGCGCTTGGCGGGATGGCCTCAAAACTTCTTGCAGGCGCGGGCGCAAAACTCATCCTGGCTGCGGACAAAACAAATGAAATCGCAGAAGAATGCCGCCAGCTCGGAGCAGAAATTGGAGAGGTGATGACAGATATCTCCAAACCTCACACCCTGGAACTGAGCGAAAAAATTGTTGAGGCGGCAGTGGAAAAATTTGGCGGTCTGGATATTCTTGTGGTCGCATCCGGAATGAATGATGTGGCCCGAATAGTTGATATGGAGCCGGATCGTTTTGAACATGTCATGGACGTCAATTTAATGATCTCATGGCTGATGTGCAAAGCCGCAGGCAAACAAATGCTGGCGCAGGGTCGTGGCGGTAAAATCGTGTTGATATCGTCAGCCCGCGGTTCATTGGGCCATCCCGCAGGCTATACCGCTTACTGTGCTTCAAAATTCGCCGTCAACGGAATTACCCGGGCTCTCGGCTGTGAATGGGGAAAGGACGGCATAAATATCAATGCCATCGCCCCCATCGTGTTTCGTTCAACAATCACTGACTGGATGTTCGAAGACACCGAAGAGTCGAGGGAAGTCAATGAGAACTTTATAAAACGCATCCCCAAAGGTCGCCTTGGAGAGGTAGAGGATCTGGCTGGACCTCTGCTATTTCTGGTCTCGCCCGCTTCTGACTTTTATACGGGTCAAACTCTGCATGCCGACGGCGGGTATACGTCGGGTTGAGGTCAATCACCTTAAGTTTGGTGACAAAACCCCAGGGATCGCCAGAAACTTCCAATTCATTGCGGTTCGAGAGAACAATTATTTTCTGTTAATCAGCAGCCTGTCAGCTGTCCACATGGGCCCACGCTTCAATCTCGATTAACATATCCGGATCCGCAAGCCGGCTGATTTCGACTGTGGTGCTGGTCGGAAAGGCTTCTCCGAAATATTCTCTCCGCACGTCCATGCAATTAAAAAACTCATTCATATCGGTGACGTAAGTCGTTACTTTTATAATGTCTTTCAACTCCCCTCCGGCTTCCTGGATGGCGATTTTCAAATTCTCACATACTTGCCGCATTTGCGCCCGCATGTCTCCCACGCCAACTTTGCTGCCATCTTTTGCATAGGCCAGCTGACCGGATAGATAAATCTGACGCCCTCCCGACACAGAAGCAGCGTGGGGAAATAAAGGCTGCGTTTCGCCTCCTCGGGTAATGACAAATAGTTCGTCTGACATGTGATTTATTCGATCTGCCTTGGACATTCTTTCTTCCTCCTAATACGTCGTTTTTCTTCAGACTGACTTATAAGCGTAGTCGAGAGCTATTCCAATTCTCTGGTTTTAAAAAAATCTATGTCCTGATTGTTTTTCACGGTATATTCAAGTTCCCATGGACTTTTGGCCAGGAATACGGGTCGTCGTTCCCTGTCGTGAACGATATTGCCAGAATTCTTACTGACAAATTTTTCAAGAGCTTCTTTATCATCGCAATGTAGCCAACGTGCAAGTTCGAATGGCACATTTTCAAATTGGATATCTATCCGGTACTCGTTTTTAGCTCGTGACGCCAGCACGTCCAACTGTAATACGCCGACAACTCCGACTATCCATTGAGAGCCGATTGTCGGGATAAAAACCTGGACCAGCCCTTCTTCCGCCAGATCCTCAAGGGCCTGGCGCAATTGTTTTATCCGTGTGGTATCCCCAAGTCGAACCCGTCTCAGAATCTCCGGAGCAAATACCGGCAGGCCTGTAAACCTGAACTTTTCACCTTCAGTAAAGGTATCTCCTACTCGAATAGTCCCGTGATTGGGAATACCTATGACATCTCCTGGCCCGGCGTCGTCCACGATTTCACGATCCTGCGCAAAGAAAAAGATTGGGCTGTGAATCATGACGTCCTTACCGGACCGGACTTGTCTGAGCTTCATGCCCCGCTGAAAATGACCGGAACATACACGCATGAAGGCAACCCTGTCCCGATGGTTTTTGTCCATGTTTGCCTGCACTTTGAACACAAACCCGGTGACCGCTTTTTCATGTGGTTCCACCTCCCTTACATCACTTGGACTGGGTCTTGGCTCCGGAGCATGTAAAGCGATGAAATCAATGATCGAGTGAACGGCGTAATTCTTCAATGCGCTGCCGAAAAAGACCGGCGATAAATATCCCGAACGATAGGATTCCGCATCAAACTCCGAATAACCCGCCCGAGCCAGTTCAATACCTTCACCTGCTTCATTCAGAACCTGTTCCGGGATGCGCTCTGCCAATATCCGATCGTTCAGATTTTCAAACTCCAACACCTGGTCAAATGCCCCTCCCCTCCCCTCTGAAGATGTCAGAAATTTAGAGTCGATTAAATCAAGACAGCCGTGAAAATTACCCCCCATTCCGACGGGCCAGAGCAAGGGTGCAATATCAAGTGTAAGAACATCATGAATTTCATCCAGCAATTCAAAAGGATCGCGCCCTTCCCGATCAATCTTGTTGATCAACGTCAGAATGGGAATGTCCCGCATGCGGCAGACTTCGAACAGTTTACGTGTCTGACTTTCTATCCCCTTTGCCGCGTCAATCACCATAATTGCCGAGTCGACGGCTGTCAGGGTGCGATATGTATCCTCGCTGAAATCTTCGTGCCCGGGAGTGTCCAGAAGGTTAAACACCAGTCCCTGATGGTCAAAGGTCATCACCGAACTTGTCACCGAAATCCCGCGATCCTGTTCGATCTTCATCCAGTCGGAACGGGTGCGTCGATTGTTACCTTTCTCCCTGACCTGACCGGCAAGATGTATTGCGCCACCGTTGTAGAGCAACTTTTCCGTTAGTGTTGTTTTGCCGGCATCAGGATGGGAAATAATGGCAAACGTTCTGCGCCGCTTGTAGTCTGACGACATATTTTTCTTAAGTTCCTGTTGAATTTTGATTGATGAGAAACCGCTTCTGGACAAAACAGGTTACGTGACAGATGTAAATTTATGGTGGCTCTTCCGTTCATGTACTGATTTTTGCCAGAAAAGCAATGCGTTTAATCCAACATAATTGCAGTTTTTCTGTTAAATACGGATTTCGTTTGTACTAAAAATTGTGGAAGAGGCAAAATACCCGTGAAGTTCAATAAGGAAACGATCCATCAACGTCTCAAATCAGAAATAGAAAATCGGCGCTCTATATATGATGCACTGTGCGGATCGGGCATTTCAGCCAAGATGGCTGCCAGAGGTGGCGCCGATATGGTGACAACCCACGATCTCGCCTATTTCCGAATGCAAGGACTAAGTTCGATGGCAGGTTATCTGCCAATAGGAGACGCCAACGCCATTACCCTGGAACTCGGGGAGAGGTCTCTTGTCAATGTCGTCAAGGATTGCCCGTTATTCGCGGGCATCCTTGCCGTCGATCCCACTCGCGATATGAAACAGTTTGTGCTCAGGCTGATAAACGCCGGATTTTCGGGTATAATGAACTGTCCGACTGTCGCTCTTATCGATGGTAAGTTTCGACAGGACCTGGAGGAAACGGGCTTGGGATATTCCCGTGAAGTCGAAGTTCTTGGCTATGCAAGCGAGCAGGGAATATTCACCAAGGCATTTTGCACCTCCCCGGACGAAGCTCTTGCCATGGCGAAGACCGGCGCCGACAATATTATTGTACATTTCGGAAATAGTTCCGGCGGAACCACAGGTTCTCAAACAGTTCTTGATTTCAAAGCATCGCTCGACCGGGCCAGGGAAATCTGCGACGCCATTCGTTCGCAATACCCCGAACGCATAATTACCTGCCACGGAGGGTTTATCGAAACAGCGGCGGACTTTCAACAACTACTGGATCAGGAACCGCGGCTGGATGGCTATGTTGGCGGTTCTTCGGCGGAGAGATTTCCTATCGAAAAGTCCATACCAGAGGCAACAAAGGCTTTTAAGGCTGTGTCAATACCGAGGAATTAAAGGTGGCGGCCGGGGGACAGACATTGACCACGCGTACTAAGATAGCTGTTCTGATGACCCTTGACAGCAAATTCGAAGTGGCTCTCGAATTCTGTTCGATGCTGCGTCTCGCTGGTGGCACGCCCGCCGTAATAGACCTGTCCCTTCGACCCCATGAAAACACTACAGATGAGTTCGAGATTCTTTCACCCCTTTCGGACTCACCGCAACTGGATTTATCGAATCCAAATCGTCAAGAACTATCTTTACTCTCCCGGGGCGATGCTGCCGACGTAATGATCAAGGCTGGTCAAACCTTGCTGGAACATTGCTTTTCGAACACCAGAATTGAAGGGGTAATCGGCATCGGTGGCGCCAACGGTTCAACTGTGGCCTGTGCAATGATGCGTGCTCTTCCCGCACTTGTTCCGAAAGCGATGGTAACACCGGTAGCCGCCACTGCTGCAGTACAATGGTACGTGGCCCAGAGCGATATTATCATGTTTCCCACGATTGGAGACATATCATTGAACCGTATTACCCGCGCGATTTTACGGAATGCCGCCAATGCCATTGTTGGCATGGTTAGAGGCTGTGAAAAGCGCTCGACTCAGCCGTACTCCGCAAAAGCTCTGATCGGCGTCTCCTCATTCGGAAACTTACAAAAATCTGTCGACCGTATTACAGCCAATCTGGAGCAAAAAGGGCATGAAGTTATTCATCTGCATGCGTCAGGTCCCGGAGGCCGGGCACTGGAGTCCCTGGTTGCCGCCGGAGAGCTTCAGGCCGTCATAGATCTCACCACATCGGAGTTGGCTGATTTTGTTACGGGTGGAGTATATAGCGCTGGAGAAGACCGACTGAAATCAGCTGCGCAGCATGGCATCGCCCAGATCGTTGTACCGGGTTGTCTGGATTTTTCAAACTGGTGGTTTGGAGAAGTTCCCGACCGTTTCCATAACCGCGAATTCTACCGGTACAATAAGGAAATTTTACTCATGAGAACAAACGCGGAGGAATTTCAATCTCTGGCTGAGATATTCGTTGAACGGCTGTCAGAAGCAAAGGGGCCTTATAAAGTTCTCATCCCGCTGCGGGGGTTCAGTCAAATGACGGATAGGCAGACACAAGACATTCAGGGAGAGGTAGTCGGGCGATGGCACCAGCCTGAAACCGACATGATTTTTGTCAGGCAACTGAAAAACAAATTAGGCCCCCAACGCGTAAACACCCTGGACCTGCACATTAACGATCCTGAATTCAGCGACCGCTGCGTCGCTGAACTGGAGTTTCTCATGTCTCAATAACAGTTTAATTGTTATTGCGGCCCCGGTCGGTACATTCAGAAATATATTGCTCGGCGGCCCTGGCCCCAAGTAATTTTCCCAGAGTGATTTCCTTACCCGGAATATGTGAAAACACATTTTGAATGAAAGACCTGATTTTCCGTTCCACGGAGGTTGAAAATCGATTAGTGGGAGGTTGTTCCTTGGGGACCGCTATGATCTTATGATCCAATTCACCGTCTTCGACTTGCTCGAGAATATCAATGGCCTGACACTCAATTATGGATCCCGCGGCGAGTGACTGGTCGGTTACAACAAAACAGTCAACATTATCTCCATCACTTCCAACTGTACTCAAAACAAAACCATATGGATAGGGGTATGGCGCCGATACGGTCTCGGATTTCAGGAAGGCCAAAGTTTTTTCGTCATAAGTATTTTTGATCCTGGAATGCGCCTCATTTTCAATAAAGACCAACATTTTGCAGACTCATACCGCCCGATATCCGCCATCGATAAGGAGGTCAGACCCGGTCATGAATGATGATTCATCACTGGCGAGAAACAGAGCACCATTGGCAATTTCCTCAGGCGCTCCCAACCTGTCAAACAGTGTGTGATTTGAGGCGCGCGCGGCTTCCAGGGTTTCAAAATTTTTCAAGTATCGGCCGGTTTCCACCGGCCCGGGAGATAGGCTGTTAATTCTGATATTCTGATGCGCATGATCAACTGCCATGGCACGGGCAAGGTTGATCAATCCACCTTTTGCAGCGCAGTACCAAGGTCGTCCCGGTCGTGCGACTTCCGCCAACTGAGAGGCAACAAAAATTATACTGCCTCCCCCTGAATTTTCCATTAGCGGGATGGAATGTTTGGACAACAAAAACGCGCTGTTGAGATTAACATCGATGGTACGCTTCCAGTCCAGATAGGATATTTTTGTCAGAGGTCCAAGTGGTAAGTCATAGACTGCATTGGAAACCAGGACGCTCAGCCCTCCAAACTTCTCTTCAGCAAGCTCTGCAGCGTTTTTTGCGGTTGATTCATCTGCGACATCTGCCACAAGTGTCTCGACTTGTCCGTCACGTGATTCAACCTCACGAACGGTCTCGGCTAAAGTATCCCCATTGATATCAATGCAAACGAGCGCGGCTCCTTCACGGGCAAACAGTGAGCTGATCGCTCTGCCGATGCCACCACCGGCTCCCGTCACAATTGCTACTTTCCGCTCAAGTCTCGGCATTTTCATCCATACCTGACTTTTTCAGGTTTATTTTCATCCGGTTCATTGCCGGTGATATTTGATAACAAGAGCAATTGCCCTTCGAACCTCATTCTACCCGCGACAGTCTGCGAATTTCAATATTTTCGAAGCAGTGACCGGCCGCATCATTGAAAGCCGCTATATGGTCCGATTCCAGATGCCGATCGAGGTCGGCATCACTTTCCCAGTTTTCATAGAAATAAAACAAAGTGTCATCGTTACGATCCTGGAACAGGTCATAGTTTATGCAGCCCTTTTCACCCAGGGTCAGTGGCCTCAATTTCAGCAATTCAGGTTTTGCTTGATCGACTTTGCCTTCTTTAATCCGGATTCTGGCAATTACCGTAATTTGTGGCATGATTATAACCGGCAGCACACCGCCATCATATTCTTTATCTCTGTTTCAAACACAGGCAGCTGGTTGACTTACACTTCAGCCAATTGGAACGGGTCTCGCTTAACCCCCGCCAAATTCTGCCCCTCCAGTCGGATCAGGCGCGTTTCGTCTTCTCGCTTTGGTGCGTGCACCTGTCCGGTTATATAGACTTCAGCCATTCCCGGCCTCAGTACATAGCTCTTGATTTTTTCAACCTGACCGGCCTTCTCGCCGGATGGCGGCGTCAGAATTCGGTATTCCGTCATTTCAGTCTCGCCGGCGGCCTGTCCGTAAATTGCCCAAGTTGGGCCATGATCATGGGGCTGTCCCGTTTTCGGACCCCTATAGACATGAGCCAAAATGCAGAAATTCAACTCGGGATCTTCATATAAAACTTCTCTTTCAGAAGACTTGTCGGGACCCAGATGCATCTCCAAAAAATCCGGATTTTTCAAGATATTCTCCAATTTATCCCGAATTCTCACAAGTTCATCTCGACCGTTTCCCTGCCGGAGAATGTCCCTACAATCATCTGAAAACTTTTTTAATATCGGCTCCATTTGACAATCTCATCCTGTTTACCAATAAGAAGATGGGCTGAATTACCCGATGAATGACGAATATCGAATGTTTTAGACAGACGTCATTCGTCAATCCCGCAGCTGAATGTGTTTCATCCAAATGCTATAATAAACGCTTCCATGAAGATAGACAAATTCCGTTCAGCAAACTACAGGGTCAACAATTGAAAAATTTACCTCAAATCCACCTCTTTTCCTAAAAAATATTTAAACTGGAGCAAAATACCCGTAGGCTGTTATATGAACTTCTATTACATTTTGACCTAGTTACAGAATCGAGGCCAAATCAATACTCAGAACGACTCCGCTGGTGACACAAGATCGGATCCGCAAAATCAAAGCTAAATGAAGAAACGATTATGACTAAAGACATAATGGACATTGATCAGATCCTTTCCGCTAATAGTGCCTTTTATGAATATTTCAGAACTTCCAACTTTGAGGCCATGGCTAACCTTTGGCTGGAAGAAGACACGGTGTCTGTGACACACCCAAACTGGCCGGCGATCGACGGATATGACGATGTTTTGGATTCCTGGTTTCGAATTATGATTGAAGGTGTTCCGCCGCAGATCTACCCAGAGGACCCTATTGTTGTGAGAACCGGAAATCTTGCGATCGTCTATTGCGAGGAAAATCTGGGTCAGACCCGAACCATCGCCACCAATACCTTTCGAAAAGTCGATGACGAATGGAGGATTATCCAGCACCTTGCAAGCTGCTTTCCTGAAACCGACTGACCCGCCTCCGGTTCCATATTAACTCAATCCGAAGTCATGAATTACCATAAATATTTTCTGTGGTACCGGATGCCGATCATGTACTCTTTGAGACGACATCTACCTGTTACCGTCTGATTTCCGCCGGACCGCAAACTTGAATATCGAAGCAAAATCACCAGCTTTTCGCGCAGCACTTTGGATGACCGTTGCTCTTGCGTCATTCACCATGATGGCCATCGCTGTACGGCAGCTGGCAGATCATATCGCAGTTTTCGAGATTTTGGTTTTCCGCAGCCTGGGAGGTCTTGTAATTCTGTTTCCCTTCATCCTTGTATTCGGGATTTCACACCTCAGGACAGCTCAGCCAAAGCTCCATCTCGTGCGCCATTCCATTCATTTCGCGGCGCAGTACTGTTGGTTTGTAGCCCTGACCCTGCTCCCGCTGGCGGAAGTGTTTGCACTGGAATTCACGGCGCCGATATGGGTCATTCTTATCGCTGCCATATTTCTCAAGGAACCCCTAAATTTTGCCCGATGTATAGCTGTCGCCGGCGGATTTGCCGGCGTAATTGTTATTATGCGACCAGGTCTGGATTTGATCGACCCGGTGGCCTTTATCGTGTTGGCGGCTGCGTTCGGCTTTGCCTGTTCCCTTGTTCTCACCAAAATATTGACCCGGACCGATACCCCGATGGTCATTATATTTTATATGTCCCTTCTTCAGACTCCACTTTCAATGGCCCTGGCCTACAGCGAATGGTTGTGGCCCGGTTGGCAAGATTTACCCTGGGTTATCATTATTGGTATCGCCGGAAACACCGCCCATTACGGCATGGCACGGGCGCTGAAAATAGCTGATGCCTCAGTGATCTTTCCAATGGATTTTCTTCGCGTTCCCCTGATAGCTGTCGTGGGATACCTTATCTACGGTGAAACTCTGGATATTTGGGTGATTGCAGGTGGCCTTCTAATATTTCTCGCCAACTACTATCTAATCCAAAGGGAAAATGCAGAACACCAAAAGGCGAAGTAGGCCACCCTCGGCTCCACCATTCCTTTAGTACATTTGCATGTTCAGACTAATTTTACTTTTACATGGCAATTTATTTTGACGTGGATGGATCTTAACCTAATTGCCAATCCGGCACCGAACAGCAGACCGTTACACGTCAGTCAGGCAAGTTAAAAGAGTTTGTGCCATGGAAACATCCCCATTCAAACGGTCCGCAACTGAATATGCCCTGGCCGAAAGAAAGCAAAAGGCGGCCCGCAGTCGGGAATTAACGGAAAATTATTTTGCAAAACAGGACGCTCTGGATCATTTGATCAGAACCGCCCCTGGCAATTTCCGAGATACCGCCGACTGGTTAATTGCCATGGCCATCGTCGCCAAATCCCGGGGAGACATTAAATGGTTCCCAAGACAACTCAGTACGATGCTCGGTCAGCTCATCGCTACTATAGATGACTTAACCTTTAACACCCTTCTGGAATCCCCGCTGGCAAGTCAGGTTTCCCCAAATGATGGAGCATTTCAATCCATCAAAGACGCTCATGAGCAGCTTGTCCGGGAATACAGGGCACTCCTTGAAAAAAGCGTGAACGAAGCGGACTGAAATGCTCTTGAACCCACTCTCATAACTGTCTGGATCGAAATCCGTCTTGTATTCGGACTTTTGCGGAAATCGGAAGCTTTCGAGTAACATAACCCGAATGACAGCCGCCGTTTACTATAAACTGTTGTTGGATTTGCTCCAACAATCAACAGCGTCTTACTCTTTAGTTGCTTACGAGGCTGCCATCGTAGGCATTTTTCAAAGTCATCGATATGCCTGAAAATAAACCGCCACTAAAGAACATGCCTGGCCCTCCCACCCTGTATGACAGGCTGTTTTCCCGACTGTTTGCCCTGACAATTATTATTTCTTTGGCATTGTTGCTGACGCGTACGACACTGTTGTCCTGGCAACGAAACCGCGGCGGCAAAATAAAAAAAACGACCCGGAAACAAATTCCCGTAATTAAACACTAGCATCTGCGGTCCCCTGCCAGTCGTTTGACCGCTATATTTCCTCACTTGTATGCTTCGGCATATCATCAAATTACTGTCGATTGTTAGGAAAATTGGCTATATAATATTTTTAGGTCAGTGGGGCAGAACCATTATGATTGCAGGTCCATCATGAATACGGACTTCAACACGCAACGACGGGGGAAACGAATGCTTCGTTCAGTCTCTCCAAATGAGAAGAAGAACGCGCACGCCATTGTACTTATATCATTCGCAATATTCGGATTCTTGCTGGTTGCCGCCCTCTTTTTGCAGTTGCAGTTTGGCCAAACAATCTTCCTGAAACGTGTTCTGGCCGGTATAGCCGGCTGTTTTTAAGTCTTTTCGCCTGAAAATCGGCGCAGCTCCTGTCATTCCACGGCAATATGTCGAAGAAATAAGCTGGCCTTGCCGTTTGTATCAATCGACAGATAGACTTGGGCCGGGATACGGAGTATATACCGAACCCGCCAATCGATTTTGACTTGGAAGCGCGAGCGGAGATCAAAGGGGAAATTGAATGGCCCTTTGCACCCCTAGCTCAATTGGATAGAGCACCAGACTTCGAATCTGGGGGTTAGAGGTTCGAGTCCTCTGGGGTGCGCCAATTAAATCAATGGGTTATTCATAAATCCCAGTCAAACAACTTGCTTTTAGGTAACGTCTAAGGTAACAGCGAGAATTCTTTTTTTAGATAATTCTACGTGCTGCCTGGTTTCATCCGGAATTTAGAGCTTCATAAAGTGTAATCTTTGCGCACCTATACACGCGGGACTCGGCCAACCTTGTGAAATTCGCAATCACAAGGAGTGAAATGTTATGGCTAAAAATTTCGACGTCGCGCCGGAGTTCCCTCAAAATTCGAAGTCAAAAAAATCTTCTGCCGACAATCCTATAAAGGCCGACGAGCCTTCTTTCCCTGAACAGCTCTTTAATCAAAGACAAGTGCGTCAAATGTGCGGGGGTGTATCAGATATGACGATCTGGAGACTGCGCAAAAATAAAATTCTGCTGGAACCGATTGTTTTAAACGGAAGAAATTATTGGAAGCGATCAGAACTAGTTGCTTTTTTTACAAAATTGGGAGCAGGAAAATGATCAAGAGATTAAAGAAGGTTTTTAGATCGGGCTCCAGAATCCGCCATCAAATCAAATTGCTTCCGTGGCAGCGAAAAATTTATTCAATTGCACTTATGGGATTAATCTCAGTGGCCTGCTACTTCAATTTCCAGTCATCACAAAAAATCGGATTTTATATGGGGCTATGGGGATTTGTCGGACTTCTATGCGCACTGACAGCGGGTCTCCTTTTGCGTCAGCATAGATTTTTGTCTTCTATACCACTATTGTTGGCCATCTTTTGCGAAGTGTCTGTGCACACAGAATATCTATTACAAGAAGCCGATTATCGTAGACAATTAGAAAATATAATCATTGAAAAACGTAATCGATTCTTGAAGCTCGGTAAGTTAAACACTGCTAAATCTTGGCCGGAGCGAACTCGATCCGCGGGCGAAATTAAAGCAGAAGTTTCAGAGCGTTTAAACAAACGTATTCCACGATACGGAAATACTGTTCGAAACGTCACTAAGAATTGTACCGCAAATTATTATCGAAAAAGTGCCTGGATCGAATGCAATCAAATCCTTGAATTGAAACAAGAGCTGGCGCAGGCAATAGCAATGGCGGAAACCGATGAGAAGGCTGAGCATGCCTATGCCCGTCTCGATTCTCTTAAAATTATACCTAGGTCCAATCGACTCATTGCCAAGCTTTCGCAATGGGTAGACGTTTCAGAAACAGATCTGGAAGTCTCGCAGGTCGCTGGCCGGGCAATTGGACTGCAAATAATCATTATGATTATGACGCATCTTACATTCGCTCCTATTGCTAACGGAAGTATTCGTGGAAGTAAAAGGCGGCGATCTAAATGGAAACCTTGGCGTTTCGGGAGACAGTCGGCGAGTAATGTTCTTCGATTTGGACGAAAAGCTTCGGCGAAAAACAATGTCGAAAAATTCCTCTCTGATTGTACCATAAAAAAATGTGAGACGTGCACAGGTTCTACAAAGCTATATGAAGCATTCATCAGATATCAGAATGCCCGAAATTTGCCCACCTATACCCATCATATTTTCGGCGCGGTTTTGAAGGAGTTAGGTTTCAAAAAAAGACCTGCCGGACCTCACAGGCTCATTCACTATGTCGGTATTGAATTGAGCGGAACATCAAGTGCAGAGCGAAACCTTTTGCGAAACATCTGGTGAAACCAATTTTTTAATCCTCTACGAAGACTTTCAACAAATCCCAATTTTTTGAAATGCTTAATAAAGATGTTTTCGACAATCCGGTATTAGGCAAACCTAATGAAAGACCGTTTAATCCGAACA
Organism: uncultured Hyphomicrobiaceae bacterium; assembly: GCA_964461525.1. Lineage (GTDB taxonomy): Bacteria > Pseudomonadota > Alphaproteobacteria > Rhizobiales > CAYWUX01 > CAYWUX01. Next base: position 70,211 of record CAYWUX010000024.1, read on the forward strand.
TTTCAATTGCTGACAATAATGAGCGAGATCTGGGGGCGGAATTGGGAGTTGCTCCGGCGATAAATACCAGTCAGAGGCAAATCTGCAATTCAATTATTTACGAATTCATTCGCGATAACAATCACTATGCCGGAAATATAACCCAGAGTATTGTACTCGGCGTAATGTTCTGTTGGCAGTTGACAGCCTCGAATGGAGGGCAGCAAGGAATATAATAAGCCAACACCACTTTGCCGCCTGTATGAATGCGAATCCAAATAAGGTGTCTGACGGCGGACAGCCGATCTGGGATCTGGTATTGCAGGAACCGAACAAGCCGCGTGATGAAAATCAGCATACGGACCCGCCTCCGGAATATCAGGACGCGGACTTTGACCGGCCATTTTGACCAACTATGCCCTCTCATACCCTACTCTGTGGGGGTACACTTGCTCTGGACGCCACGACCAAGTCCGGATGTGCGATGAGCGCCATGCGCAGATCGGGATGTGTCTTCTGAGCGCCACGAGTACAAAATCTGTTAAGGCAATATTTGGCCGCGATCCGAGTTCCGTCAGAACAAACAAAATGGCAGGCCCGAGTGACGAGACCTGCCTCAGAGTTAATTAGAATAGGGTGGCAACAATCTGCACTTGGAA
>CAYWUX010000025.1:0-11269 GCA_964461525.1 uncultured Hyphomicrobiaceae bacterium
GTAGCCCATTCGTTGTGCATATCCCAGTGGCCGGCGATTATTGTTGCGGTCCAATCCGTATATTTGACCAGGATTGTCGTCAAAGCCCCGCAAAGTTCTGCAAACCCCTTTTCCGGCGCCGCGTTCCCTACAAAAGTGATCAGCCTTTCCTTTTTTGCGACGTCCCCCACCCAACCCTCAATATCGATCGCATTCATAACCGTCCGGCTCTTATGTGCCTGACTTGGAAAATCAAACTGAAACTTGGTGTTAGCGGCGTCGCTGACAAAAAGGATCTTGTTGAACTGTCGGTATTGAGCCTCCTGAATTTTTTTCCCTATAAGATTTTTTGAAGATTTGACAAAGTTATGTTTATACAGAAGAGAGGGAACGTCGCCACAAAACCTGGCGACGAGACTGGCCGTAGGTGTGTGCTGATGTAGCTCAATAATATCCGGACGGAGATGTCTGACATGACTGATGACGTCCGCGGTGCGTGCCCATTTGTTCCGGTATGGAGAAAGGCGAACCACATCCAGCTCCGCTGGCGTCTTGGAGCCATTGGGCAAGCTGTCGCAAATAATTTGAACCCGGCGTTGGCTGGTGACTGCGCGTGAAAGATTGGCGACGACCGTCTCAATAGAGCTCTGCTTGTTTGAAAATTCCGAGCCAGGAGGTAAGATGACTAAAACTTTCATTTTAGTACACATGCCTTGAGTCATTGATAACGGACATTAATATTTGTAATTACTCATTTGTTGAAGAACAAAATTATGAAAGATGCAACATTTGAACAGATTAGGGAGGCGCTTACCCAATCCCATTATGGAAAATTGAAAATTTTCTAATCATATGAGTGGCATAGCATAACAGTCATATTTTATATTGATCGATGTTATTAATTCGATCCAAACCTGATTTTACTTCCAAACAGGAATGCGAAGTCACTCAAGGCAACTCAATATAGGGACACCAGCTGCAACAGAAATAGATTAATTCGAGAATTTACTATGGGTATTAGATTATTTCTTTATGGGATTATTTCTCTTCTGTTTGCCGCCGCCTGTTTCTACCTGTTGGGCCTCACTTTGGGTTACCGGTACGAGTACGGGTTTATTTATCTCAGGATTTTGCAGGTATTACTGATTGCCCTGATGGGTATGTTTACTGCCGCGGGCATATATCAAATCGTGACGAGCCTTACCAGCGATCGGGAAAAGAAATAAAGGCGATCTATTCAAATCTGTCTTTGGTGTGCCGCACTTTATTTTATCATAGCACGCTGACAGCTTGCTTTAGCCCTGCAGGTACTGTGCTATATGAAAAATTAAAGTAAACTCCTGAAGTTATTTTAATCAGTATCAGAGCAATCCAGGGACATGCGGAATTAGTGGGGAAGGGGGAGTTTTGCTGGATTCTATTATTGATAGAGGACCGGAATTCGAACCGAATACATGATCCACTTGAACCCGGTCAAATATTCTTAAGTCGTCCCTTGGCTTTATCAATACTCCGTAAAAGCAGGCCGATAATGGACCCGATCAACAGACCCGCAATGGTCCAGAAAATATACTGGATCAAAGCGTCTCCATTCGCACCGTAAAAATAACCGGAAAACATCAGAGGAATACAAAAGGCGCCAATAACGCCGCCCAGCAAACACATGGAAAAGCGAATTTTTTTGGGAAACAAGTATGCACAACTTGCTGCAAATATGCAGGATGGAAGAGCAGCCAGCCTGATGGCGTCAATAAATCCGGTAGACAGTAGTTCCATGTTCCCTTCCGTCGCGAATTAAGTTCACTGAAACTTATATTCTTAAAAGCTGTTTTGCCCAAAGACGCCCGTACTTTAAAGAGGTTTATTACGCAGTGCCCAAATGTCCCCACCAGGAGACATCACCTCTTTAATTTGGAAAACTCGTGATTACTATTTTCTGTTTGTTTTATTTTATGAATAAGCGATTGTGACTAAACTGTCACCATCAAAATTGCGCTTATTCAATATTTTATTGGGAAAATAAGCCCGATCCTTGATTTGCCAAATAAAATTAAAAAAAGTTTTCCACGAATAAAAGAATGCTTCATACATTCCAAATATCTAATACTCAGTTTACCGATCGGGATATATCAGTACCGGCAATTGCTGAATTTCTAAAGGCAATTACCCGGTGCTGGATGTCTTAGCGAAAATATTCGGTTTTTTCGAACTGACTCGTGGATAATTCTCAATGGGGGCCCCGACGCTCAATTATTAATTATTTCCGTTTTATTATCGTTGTAAATCATCTTTGACACTTGGCCACCCGGGACAATCTAACAATCCAATAACTTTTTGACCTGAACGCTAAGCTGATCGCGGATATCATCCCGGTCAAGTGCGAAGGCGACATTGGCTGTAAGAAAGCCAAGCTTGGAACCGCAATCGAAGCTTCGCCCAGCATATTTGTATGCATGGAAGGGCTGGAGCTGCATCATTCGCGCCATCGCATCGGTAATCTGGATCTCACCTCCAGCGCCGGTTTCCTGAGCGGAAAGTATATCAAAAATTTCCGGTTGCAGAATATATCTCCCCATAATGATGAGATTGGATGGGGCGGTTCCCGGCGAAGGTTTTTCCACCATTCCTGTTACGGGCCACAGATTATCCTGTCCTTTGCCTATACTGACGACACCGTAATTATGGGTTTCATCATCTGGCACTTCCTCGACGGCAATAAGGTTTCCACCAGCATTCTCGTAGGCCTCGACAAGTTGTGCAAGGCAACTTTTGGGTCTGGCCTGAGTCAGTACGTCGGGCAACAAAAGAGCAAAAGGTTCATTACCAACGAGATCACGGGCACACCATACGGCATGTCCGAGGCCAAGAGGTTCCTGCTGACGGGTGAAGCTGGTCTGTCCGGGATCCGGGACGTCCGCCAGAAGTCTCTCCAGCTCGGCTGATTTTCCCCGACTCGCCAACGTATGCTCAAGTTCAAACTGCCTGTCGAAGTGGTCTTCAATAACGGCCTTGTTGCGCCCCGTTACAAATATAAAATGTTCTATTCCGGCTTCGCGGGCTTCATCTACGACATGCTGGATAAGAGGGCGGTCAACAACGGTGAGCATTTCCTTTGGCATCGCCTTTGTCGCCGGTAGAAAACGGGTGCCAAGTCCGGCAACAGGAAAAATTGCTTTACGCACAGTTTGATAATTTGCCTCCTCGTTCACATCGCATCTCCTTGTTGAATTGTCACATAAATGCTCACTTTTGTTCACACTGGCTTGCATCTGCTGATCGATGCTGATCCCTGACTTACTTATTTAGCATGTTTAGCCAGGAATTGAACCTGAGCAAATGACAGGGGTGAACATTTGGTAAAAAAACGGCTTGGGAAATGGCGGACTGCAGACTTCTTTACGAACAGTGGCGTTCTTTTTGCAACGCTTGCAGAACAATTTGTCCCTTTTTTCGGAATATGAGCGCAAACGGGAAAACCGGATAAAGTTTTTCTATTCCAATTACCGGATTTGCGTTACAGAAATCATTGAGCCATAAACCGACGTCTTTGGTTAGATCGGGATGAACCAAATAAAATGAAGCCCAAAATTCGACGCAGCCTATATATACAGTGCACCTTTACTGGCAGCATTTGATGGATTTCAGTTCATATTCAGCATATTTATATTGTCATGGCGGGGCTGATAATGATTTATTCCGATTACACCAATGGCGTGGCAAACTGATGAAAAATTAGGGTATAACGTTTTGTCATGTTTGGATTGAATTGGGAAGAAGTACTCAAATATTCAGCGAATCATCAACTCGGTTTGGCTCTAATAATCGGCTTTACCGGCATAATATTGACTTTGCTGTTTAACGGCTGGCGGGATCGCCGTTCCCGAAAATCCGATCTGAAACAAGAACGCCGAACGCTGAGAACGGCACTGCTCAATGAAGCCAAAATAATCCGTTTTGCTATTGAGCACCGAGTTCGTCAGTTCAAGGGCGAAGAGGGTTTGGTTAAATATGACAAGCTCGATACCAACTCCATGTCCGTCGTCTACAGGTCCAATCTCAATAAGTTGGGGCTATTGAGGGATCAGGAAGTTGAATTCACGGTCGGTGCCTATTCTGCATTTGTTGATTTTGTCAACGCTATAGACAAGGAATTAAGTTCACTTGAACGCGGGCAGGATGATGTTCTAAAGTTCGAGCCCGATGACCCGCAGGTCGTGAAAGTGCTGTGGATGTATGAAAAAATGTTCGACAACTTCGAACAGGCCATCCAGTCTCTCCAAAAAAACCGCTAAGTCACGGGCTGTCAGATTTTATTTTGTCCTTAGCCTGAATCTTAGCCCAGCTATCTCTCAGGGCAACTGATCGGTTAAATACAAGTTTTGAGGAACGCGAATCCGGATCTCTGGCAAAATAACCGATCCTTTCAAACTGGACGGGTTGACCCATCTTGATGTCGGGCAATGAGATTTCGCCCCAGCAGTCATCAAGGACAGTTAATGAATTCGGATTAAGTCCTTCCAGAAAATTGTCGTTCTGAGTGGGGTCTCTGTCTGTAAAGAGATTCTCATATAGCCTGATTTCCAGGGGACAGGCTTTGTGCGTTGATACCCAGTGCAAAGTGGCCTTGACTTTACGTCCGTCAGGTGAATCACCGCCCCGTGTCGCCGGGTCGTAACTGCAGCGCAGCTCTATGATTTCGCCATCATCGTTTTTTACCACATCGCGACAGGTTATATAATAAGCGTATCGCAGGCGAACTTCCCGTCCAGGTGCCATTCGGAAAAATTTTTTAGGCGGATTCTCCATGAAGTCGTCTCTCTCGATATAGAGTTCCCGGGAGAACGTGATTTTTCTTGTATCTGAATTTGGGTCTTCCGGATTGTTGATGGCATCCAGTTCCTCGGTCTGTTGCTCCGGATAATTTTCTATGACAACTTTCAACGGATTGAGGACAGCCATGCGCCTGTCGGCGGTTTTATTGAGATTTTCACGAACGCAGCTTTCCAGATAAGCCATCTCGATCAAATTGTCACTTTTGGTTACTCCGACCCGGGCTGCAAAATCACAGAGTGCTGCGGCAGGAAATCCCCGCCTCCGAAAGCCCGAAATCGTCGGCATCCGGGGATCATCCCAGCCTGAAACGTGACCTTCTTCCACAAGCTGGTTCAGCCGGCGTTTGGAGAGGATCGTATGACTGAGATTGAGGCGCGAGAATTCAAACTGGCGAGGCCGGGAGGGGACAGGTAAATTTTCGATAAGCCAGTCATAAAGCGGGCGATGATCCGCAAACTCAAGCGTGCAGAGCGAATGAGACACATGTTCGATTGCATCCGATTGACCATGCGCAAAATCATAAGTCGGATAGATCCGCCATTTGTCTCCTGTGCGAGGGTGACTTGCGTGAATAATGCGATAAAGAACGGGATCGCGGAGATTGATATTACCGGAAGCCATATCAATCTTTGCGCGCAGGACACGCTTGCCTTCATTGTAAACCCCGTCCCGCATTTTGCGGAAGAGGTCGAGATTTTCTTCGGGACTGCGGGTGCGGAACGGGCTGTCTTTTCCAGGTTCCTTCAAGGTGCCCCGATATTCCCTGATCTGATCGGGCGTAAGATCGTCAACATAGGCCCGCCCTTTGGTGATCAGATATTCTGCCCATTCATACAGTTGATCGAAATAGTCTGATGCATAATAAAGGTGCTCGCCCCAGTCAAATCCGAGCCATCGCACATCGTGCATTATCGCATCGATATAGGCTTGAGATTCTTTTACCGGATTGGTGTCATCCAGACGAAGATGGCAGCGGCCGCCGAATTCCTCAGCAACACCAAAATTCAAACAAATGGATTTCGCATGTCCGATATGAAGGTGGCCATTGGGTTCAGGAGGAAAACGTGTGACAATGCATTCGACCCGCTTGGAAGCCAAATCTTGACGAACCTGTTCCCGGACAAAGTCTTTGCTATCGTCCGCTAAGCTTTGTTCTCCGGAGTTTTGATTTCTACCGCTCATCGAATTGTGCTCCGACTGTTGTGCTCGAATACGGGGAATCTTGAACATGCCAGTTCCTGCGAACTGTCTGCGGCAATTGATCTAATTCGTCAAGTAGGCGAATGCTCCAGAAAATATGTTTCGGCAGGGACGATATGATGTCTGATAGGTTCTGGCTGGGGTGCAGGGATTCGAACCCCGATATCCCGGACCAGAACCGGGCGTAATGCCATTATACGACACCCCAATCGAACGAAAAAAATTCCATGGATGGACAAATTCCGAACTAAAACACAAAATTGAACCTTTTATTTCTCCGCTGGAACATGTGCCGAAGTCGAATTGGTCCCAAATTGGCTATATAGACTGCAACCAGTTGGTATTTCATTACAAAAAATCAAGACAACACGATTAGATATTCAATAGTCTGCGTAAACTTAAATTGCCAAGAGAAGGCAATTTTAATGCCAAATCCTGGAAATCGATCCCTAAGGTGGCTCCGAGAAGGTGAAGTTCAAACCCTTCTTTGAGACCTATTGCCATTCCGACTAAACCATTTAACGAAATTTGCCAGCCCGATCCGGAAGGGGGAGTCCCGAAAGTTATGCCGGTCCCAAGATAATCCTTGCCAATAGCTGTTGGCGGAAGTTCCAAGCCAAGTTCCGGAACCGCCCTCGCTATCCACGCGATAAAGGTGTTCGAATTGGGACCGGGCCAGACCTGATAGGATCCTCTCGTGCTGCTGGGATATTGCTGGATCGATTTTAATATTTTGGGAATTAACCGGCTTGCTTTGGATCCTTTCACCTCATAAATGATTTCAGGCCGGTTTGAATACCAGTTCCCATCCACCGGAAAGGCATTACGCCGGACCGGCCGTCCCCAGCCTACGACATCATACCGCGTATAACCGGATCCATTTTTTGGTTTGAACACAAGCCAGGTGTGAACCGCGAGTATGCCTTTCCATCTTCCGGCACGGGCAGCATAAACCTGAATGATGGCATCTCTTTCCACTTTCGGATTCGGAGCCATGCCCGTAGCAGACCAATCAGCCGTATTCCAGCTTGACGGCCACCCCTGGGCGGTAAACCAGACGCCACCGATCATAAGGGGAGCCAGGACAAACAGCATTGTCGCGATAGCAAATGGTTTCATTGCAGGTATTTTCCGGTTGCTTAGGTCTATTAAACAATGATCTACTGACGAATTCCAACAAAATAACGGCCCAAAAGGAGCATTTAATTTTTTTGTATGCATCCCGCGAACAGATAACAGCCTGTCAGCAGATGATCGGTCTTGTGAATCATTCGAATGAGCAACATTTTGAGAATTGGTGGATACGATGGAACGACTTACCAGTTTGCCCGTTACCGGGCTGAAAGGAGACGCGAAGCGCCTTTTTGAAGAAATTGTTGGTGGCGACCGGGGGAAAACCCGACCAAGGGAGGATTTTCTCAATGAACAGGGCGGGCTTCGCGGGCCCTTCAACCCGCTGCTTTACTCGCCCCAGATTGGCCTCGTGTCCCAAAAACTCGGCGAAATGATCCGGTTTCATTCTTCACTGGCCGACGATGTTCGCGAAGTTGCCATACTAACCGTTGCGGCACGCTGGAAGGCGGATTATGAATGGTGGGCCCATGAGAAAATCGGGCGCAAGGCAGGGCTCAAGGATGAGACTTTAACGGCGATAAAGAATGAGACACTTGCTGAAGCTTCAGACGCAGCTCCTGAACTAATAGCTGTCAACCAGATGATAATTCAGCTTTTGGATCGTCATAAGGTGGATCCGGAAACTTTTAACAAAGTCAAATCCCAGCTGGGCGAGACCGGAATTGTGGAGCTTGTGGTGCTGTTCGGATATTACACGCTCGTTTCAGCAACCCTCAACACTTTTGAAGTAGCCCTGCCTTCGGGTGTTGAATCACCATTTGGGGACGGTTGATTATCCTGCCTTGCGCGCTCACTCTCCCGCTAGCTGTCACGCCAAAAGTATTAGCCAAAAGCCAAAGCCAAATTCCCGGGTCGATAATCCTGGCAGAAACATCGGAAAACTAGGCGTCTACTTTCGGGGCGTTGAGCCACTGCTCCAGCGGGGCCTCCAGAGATTCAAGTGGCTGGTAGCCAAAGGTAAGAGCGGCCCATTCGTCATTGTCCTTGACGAGGACCGTGGGATAGCCGGTTACGCCCATACTTCTTGACCAGCGAAAATCCTGATATGTTTCTTGTTTGGTTTCATTTGAACGAAACGACTTAAGAAATTCCTCCCTGCTCAAATCATGCTGGCGGGCGGCATCCACATAAATATCATCTGAATTGCTGTCCATTCCGCGCGCATAAAAATTAGACTGCACTGTCGCGAAGTAGGGGTATTCAGTCCCGGGTTTAATCCTGCGGACTGCGACAACGGAGCGGCAGGCAGGTTCGGTGTCATAAAGCCAACCCAGGGTGTCAAGGGAGCTGAACTCGAATGTCTGTCCGGTCCGCTCACAGATCTCCTGCCAGTGATGCCGCAAAAAATTTGCACGGTTCTGATCGGTAATGCAATTGTCGCCGACATGAAGACCACCGACGATTAGAGTCATTTTGACGTCGTCCCTGTGTTTTTGATAAAGGTGCTGAATTACGGGTGAGAATCCGTAGCACCATGAACACATGGGATCTCCGATGTAGACGATTTCTTTTGTCATGTCTCAGTTTTTCCTGTGGAATTTTTAGGTCTCACCATACGACTCTCACTATACGACCTCACATTTAAACGATCATTGTCCTAATGATCAATAATACCTGCCGCAAATGCAGTCTAATGCTCAACGGTTGGTTGGAACCGTTAGCCGGGACTTGAACGATGACCATGATCAAGTTATTTGTGCTCATTGGTGCCGGAAATCAAGGGCTGATAAATTGATTGAATAGTAAAACCGGCCCAGTAACGGATGAAACAGAAAATCCAATGATACCCATTATTGATGCACATCATCACATTTGGAGACGGGATGACCTTCCCTGGCTTTCAGGCCCAATAGTGCCGCGAATTTTTGGTCCCTATGAGCCGTTGAGGCGGGACTACCCCATCACTGAATTTTGCGGTGATGTGGCCGGAAACAATGTCGTGGCTTCGGTCTATGTTCAGGTAAACTGGGCCAAAGATCAGGCGGTGGACGAAGTGCGCTGGGTAAACTCGGTTGCCGATCAGCATGGCTGGCCACATGCGATTGTCAGCTATGTCGATTTTCTGTCCGAAGATGCCCCCGAAGTTATCAAGCGGCAAGCGGAATTCGCCCGGGTCCGGGGTGTCCGCATGCAGCTTCACTGGCACGAAAACGAATTGTATAAATTTGCGCCCATCCCGGATCAGATGAACGTCCCTCTGTTTCGCAAGAACTTCGCTCTGTTGGAAGATTATGGTTGGTCCTTTGATCTTCAGCTGTTCGCCTCTCAGATGAAAGACGGAGCGGCATTTGTATCAGCTTTTCCCAATACGGTTTTTATTCTGCAGCACGTGGGCATGTTGGAGGATAGGTCATCTGCAGGCAGACTCAATTGGCAGCACGAATTACAGAGGCTTGCGGATTGTCCTAATGTTATGGTGAAAATTTCCGGCCTGGGCACGTTTATCCATGAAAATTCCCGAGATCACATCGCCTACGTGGTCGGACAGGCAATTGAGATTTTCGGAGCTGAGCGCTGTATATTCGGATCCAATTTTCCTATCGAGAAACTTTGGACAGATTATTCGAGTTTGATCCGCACCTATCGTGAAATTCTGGCCGAATATCCACCAGCCGATCAAAAAGCGATATTTCATGATAACGCTGTCCGGGTTTATCGATTGCAAACTGAACTCAATCCGCTGAACGACAAAGACAATTCCAAAAACGGATAGTCTAATGCGGATTTTCTCATGGTGAACCAATTTATCATTTGGTAAACCAATATGGCGTGCTTTTTCCTCCACTTACATTTTGCACGCAAATATTGCAGAGTTGCTTTCTCCTTCCCAGGGAAGATTCAAAATGATGGGTCTTCCCTGGGACATTAGTGTGTCGAATTTCATAAGTTTTTGGATCGTCCGCGAAAGCACTTGGGATGGGCATATTGCAGTGTGTTGAGGGCTGGACTAACGTAAGGCTTTCCATCATAATTTCACTCAACAGTCGGAAAATCTCTTTTATCCAGATAGCTACCTCAGATCCGAGGATATCTGTGTACAGCCGGGAGGGCGACCAAATGGCGTTACCAGACCAATCATTTGAAAATAACGTAAGAAAAACCTATCGAAAGAAACTGCCTGTATTGGATGTTTCAGATTTTCTCGCCGGCAAACAAGGAGCTCTAGAAAAATGCGCGGCCGAGCTGAGAAATATTTGTGAAGATTTAGGCTTCATGTCGATAACAGGTCATGGAATTCCGCAATCTCTGATCGACGAAATTGAAGCGGAAACCAAGAGGTTTCATGATCTTCCCATGGAAGAAAAGATTAAGATCAAAATCAACCAGCACCAGCGTGGTTACATCCAGCCAAAGGCAACCATGGTCAAGCACTCGACCTATGGTGAAAACAAAAAATTTGATCTAAATGCGACTCTGGTGTTTGCAACGGTTTATAAGGATGATGATCCCGGTGTCATTGCCGGTAAACAGTTCTATGGAGCAAACCAGTGGCCTGAGGACCTGCCTGGATTCAAAGAAAAAGTATTGAACTACATGCAGACAATAACACATTTAGGAAAGAGGTTATTACCTCTCTATGCCCGCGCTCTGGAAATTGATGAAGACTTTTTCGATCCCTATTTTGAAAATAACTACACCTACTTCAGAATGGCTTACTATCCGCCCAAGCCGGCACTGGAAGAAGACGAATATGGACTTGGGGCGCATGCGGATACGGGATTCATGACTTTCCTTCCACCGGCGAAAGAAGAGGGTCTACAAATACTTGATAAGGATGGCAACTGGTTCTGGCCCGAAATCGAACAAGGCGCAATAATCGTTAATCTCGGACAGTTTCTGGAGCGTTGGACAAATGGCCGGTTCCGGGCGACACCTCACCGGGTTATTCCGCCCGTCAACAATGACCGTTATTCGGTTGCCTGCTTTGTTAATCCCAATTTCGAAAAAGTCTGTGAATGCATATCGACCTGCCACAGTCCGGATAACCCGCCGAAATTTCCAACGCAGTCATACCATGAATTCTATTCTTGGTATATGCATCAGACCTATCCGCACTACAAAGAGTTTGCGGAGGATGATGATAGCGGAAATCGCACTTTAAGTTAGAAGGTACGGCGAACTT
>CAYWUX010000025.1:11369-64201 GCA_964461525.1 uncultured Hyphomicrobiaceae bacterium
GCGGAGGATGATGATAGCGGAAATCGCACTTTAAGTTAGAAGGTACGGCGAACTTAACTGCATTTGGAACAGAAAATCGCGCTACTGGAGCGCGCTTTATTGCCTTGCGCAAATCGTTCAATTGGATTTGGGCTGATTTCTGAATTTTCTGCGCTTGTTATAATCATCATCAGCCATTTCGTGCTTGGAACGCAGGACGCGCGGACTTTTCAGAAAGTCCCATAGCGCGATGAAGCCACCGCTCCCCATGGGTCTTTCGCGACGCGCGCAGTTCGAGCATGGAAGTGACTTCCGCGACGTAGGCTGTAAATTTTTGTCTGCCCAGTCCAATATATAGTTATAGCTGCAAATTCAAATTCAACAATCTGCTTGTAAAACGCGGACAGTGGCCATGGAAACGGAATTCGCTCTGGGATCGCGAGACATGAGAATTACTGAATCACAAATTATCAACGCAATTTGCGTGTTAACCATCAGTATTCTCGAATACTTTTTAAACCGAGCTCTTTACCGCGGATGAGAAACTGTTACATTGGTAATGAAAAGTGAATCCAAATTGCGTGGCGCCATCTGAGAGTACCGTGCCGATGTCAGAAATAATGTTATGATATCTTAGGCTTTTAGGTGGAAAGAGGGTGTTCGGCGCAGGAGAAAAAGATTGTGACAAGGTCGCACGATATAAGACGCGCGGCCGAGGCAGATTTGAAAAAACCTTCTGAACTGTCGGCCGGCGTTCAGGAGGAGCGATCTTGTGAATCTGCGGCGCGTTTCGGGCGAAAGCCGGGTGGAGACAGCAACAAATCCCTGTCAACTTCGCTCGCAGATGACCCGATCAGTCAACCATCGGATAAAAGAACCGCGGTCAACCCAACGAAATTGAAAAGATCCGCCGCGAAGAAACAGGGCTCTGCCAGGGTCAGGCATCGTCCGGACCTGCCGCTCTACGGGGCACTTGATCTCGGTACCAATAACTGCCGACTTCTCGTTGCGAGGCCAACGAGACGGGGTTTTATGATTGTTGATGCGTTTTCCCGCATCATTAGGCTGGGAGAGGGAGTCAGCCGTTCCGGTATTTTGTCGGAACAGGCCATGGGACGGACTATTGAGGCCTTAAAAATGTGTTCGGAAAAAATGCTTCGACGCGGCGTCAATCGTTCAAGGCAAATCGCCACCGAGGCATGCCGAGCTGCGGCAAACGGACAATATTTCATCGAGCGGGTACGCCAGGAAACCGGCCTTAGCCTTGAAATTGTTTCCCAGGAGACAGAGGCCCGACTGGCCGTTTCCGGCTGTGCGTCACTGTTGGACAAGAAATGCCAATGGTCTCTGGTGTTTGATATAGGTGGAGGCTCATCTGAATTGATCTGGCTGGATCTGTCGCGCCGGAAACGCAAATGGCGCCATACGCTGCCTGACCGCATAGATGCGCAGAATTGCATAGTGGCATGGACATCGCTGCCCATCGGTGTCGTAACGCTCGCGGAAAAATACGGGGGCAGGAAGGTCGATACTCAAAAATTCGAGGAAATGGTCAACGATGTTATCGTTCCGCTTCAGCAGTTTGAACAAAAGCACAAAATTCTTCAACATCTCACGGGTAAAAATGCCCACTTCCTGGGCACATCAGGCACAGTCACTACAGTTGCCGGAATTCATCTCAGGTTGCCCAGCTATGACCGCCGCCGGGTCGATGGAAGCTGGCTGAGTGACCGCGATGTCAGAGCTGTTACTCACCGGCTTTTGATGATGAACTATGATCAGCGCGTGGCCCAACCGTGTGTCGGTATCGACCGGGCTGACCTGGTGCTGGCCGGTTGTGCAATCTTGGAGGCGCTGATACGTACCTGGCCTTGCCCGCGTTTGCGGGTTGCTGACCGGGGTCTGCGCGAAGGTATGCTGGCGTCCCTTATTGCGGAAGATAATATTCGAAACAGAACTTATGACAGGTAATCGTCCACTAATGTCAAATCAGACCGGAAAAGGAGGGTCCAAATCAGGCGGGAAAGGCTTCGCCCGAGACCTCACGGTGCGCGTTAAAACGGCCAAGGGTAGAAAGCTTTCCTCAACCCGATGGCTGCAGCGCCAACTCAATGATCCTTATGTGATTGCCGCAAAAAAAGAGGGTTACCGTTCTCGAGCCGCATATAAACTGATTGAAATTGACGATAAGTATAAATTGATAAATCCGGGTCAGCTCATCGTCGATCTTGGTGCCGCACCGGGAGGATGGAGCCAGGTTGCTGCCAGGCGTTCCAACGCCGAAACCGGCAAAGGAGAGGTGCTTGCACTTGATCTGGTTGAGATGCCCCCGATACCGGGAGTCCGGAATTTGACCTCAGATTTTATGGAGGATGAGGGTCTAGAACAATTGGCACAGGCCTTGGACCATCGTCAGGTGGACCTCGTCCTTTCTGACATGGCGGCCCCGGCCACAGGACACAAACAAACGGACCATTTGCGTATTATCGCGCTGTGTGAATGTGCTTATCAGTTTGCAGTAACCGTACTGGCTCCCGGAGGGGCATTTATCTGCAAAGTCCTTCAAGGTGGGGCAGACAAAAACTTGCTGATTGCACTGAAGCAGGATTTTTCCAATGTTCGTCATGTCAAACCGAAAGCCAGCAGATCTGATTCATCTGAGCAATATGTGCTGGCGATGGGTTTTCGTGGGCAAACATCTGGATATCCTGAGCAGAAAAAATTCGAGAATTCGAAAAAGTAAATATTAGATTTACCGGCCGCTGATGTCTTTGCATGGACGCAAACTGATGATAGATACGGGTGCCAATCATAATTGAGTCGTTATTCGATCGAAGGCTGGATATAGTACGTTGTAGGACAGAAACGGATGCTGAGGCCCTGTCTGAATTCGGTCTAAATTCCTGATATCGTTTAACGACTCAAAGACATGTTGCCGGCTTTTGTTTCTTTTCGGATCGCCAGGAGGATTGGCAGAATGCCAGAAAACCGACCTCAATTTATTAATGAAATTGCATTGACCTTCGACGATGTTCTGCTTCGCCCCGATGAATCGGAGGTTCTGCCCACGCAAGTGGATGTTCAGACCCGGCTGACACAGGAAATTAATCTCAAAATTCCCATAATTTCCTCAGCCATGGATACTGTGACGGAGGCACGTCTGGCTATTGCAATGGCGCAGTCGGGCGGATTGGGGGTGATCCACCGCAATATGGAACCTCAACAACAGGCAGAACAAGTTAAACAGGTGAAAAAGTTTGAATCCGGAATGGTAGTCAATCCGCTGACCGTCGCCCCTTCGGCTAGTCTGAAAGATGCACTGGACCTGATGACCAAACATGGTATTTCCGGCATCCCTGTTGTGGAAACACAAATTGGCAGGGAGCGGAACGGTAAACTGGTGGGAATTCTGACCAATAGGGATGTTCGTTTCGCAACCAATCTTGATCAACCTGTCCAGGATTTGATGACCCGGGAAAATCTGATTACGGTGCGGGAAAATGTGCAACTCGACGAGGCCAAGAAACTTTTGCACCAATACCGCATAGAAAAGCTGCTTGTCGTTGATGATGACTATTATTGTATAGGTCTGATCACTGTCAAAGATATTGAAAAGGCGCAGAACTATCCGGAAGCCTCAAAGGACAATCAGGGGCGGTTGCGGGTGGCCGCCGCGACCACTGTCGGAGACAAGGGATTTGAGCGGTCAGAGCATCTGATTGATGCCGGTGTGGACCTCCTCGTTGTGGATACGGCTCATGGTCATTCCAACCGGGTTCTGGAAGCGGTTGGCCGGATCAAGAGACTGTCCAACCAGGTTCAGGTAATGGCAGGAAATGTGGCGACCGCAGAAGGGACCAAGGCGCTGATTGACGCCGGCGCAGATGCAGTAAAGGTGGGCATTGGTCCGGGGTCCATATGCACAACACGCATCGTTGCGGGTGTCGGAGTGCCCCAGCTTACCGCTATCCTGAATTCGGTTGAAGAAGCGAACAAGGCAGGCATTCCCATTGTAGCCGATGGTGGCATTAAGTACTCAGGTGATCTTGCGAAAGCGATTGGCGCAGGGGCCAGTTCGGCGATGATTGGATCCTTGTTTGCCGGAACCGATGAAAGTCCGGGAGAAGTTTATCTTTATCAGGGGAGATCCTATAAATCCTATCGTGGCATGGGGTCGGTGGGCGCTATGGCCCGCGGGTCAGCGGATCGTTATTTCCAACAGGAAGTTACGGATACGCTCAAGCTGGTGCCCGAAGGAATTGAAGGTCAGGTACCCTATAAGGGCTCGGTGCAAAGCGTCTTGCACCAACTGGTAGGCGGATTGCGTGCAGCCATGGGCTATACCGGATCCAAAGATATCAAATCTTTCCAGCAACGGGCGTGCTTTCAGCGAGTCTCGCCAGCCGGGCTCAGCGAAAGTCATGCCCACGATGTTACAATCACTCGCGAAAGCCCGAACTATCCAAGCCGAGGTTAGAACAACAACAATGCCGGGAGTTTGCTGGGTCCAAATTAAACAAATGGTACATGGTTGGTATGGTAGTCGATGCAGGCAGCCGCGATCATATGGCCCCTAATGGTGCAGGTGACGCTGACATTTTTTCCTTTGGGTCGGGTGGAGTTCAAACGTGTTTCCTCGATCGGTGCTAAAGAAACGGGAATTGGAGATATCGCGCTCGGACAGCCTGCATGGCCCGAGTCCGTCCTGATGTGGGTGGATTTCTTTTTTCGTCTGTTGTCGGGAGCGTCGATCTGATGAAGGTCGGAGCAAGATACAGCGCCGCAATGGAAATTCTTGAAGACATTGACCGTCGGCACCGTCCAGTAGCCCAGGCTCTGGCCGACTGGGGTCAATCTCATCGTTTTGCCGGGTCAAAAGACCGGTCTGTAATCGGAAATCTGGTCTATGACGTATTACGACAAAGAGCCAGCCTGGCGTGGAGAATGAATAGCGACTCACCCCGATCGCTTGTACTGGGATTGAGCGTCTTTAACTGGGGTGAAAGCGCCGAGAATTTAATCCGTGAGTTCAGTGATGACAAACATGCGCCGGGTGAGTTGAGCACGGCAGAGTTCAGGGTTCTGTCTGGATCAGAGGTCGAGGTGTCATCTGGCTTTGAAAAAGCGCCGGACTGGGTTCGCGGAAATATTCCGCAATGGCTCGAAGAACATTTTTATGCAAATTTTGATGATGCCGCTATCGAAGAGGCCGCCGCTTTATCGGAGCGACCACCGATAGACATTCGCGTGAACACCCACAAGTCCGAGCGCCCCAGGATATTGAAAGCCCTGTCCCGTTTTAACCCCGTTGAAACTTCGCTTTCAAAAGTTGGAATTCGACTGCCCGCGACAAAAGGACCAGCGCGCTCGGCAAACATAAAGTCGGAGGCGGGATATCAGAAGGGGTGGTTCGAAATTCAGGATGAGGGAAGTCAGGTAGCCAGTCAGCTCGTTTACGCCAAGGCTGGTGAACAGGTCCTGGACTATTGTGCCGGCGCCGGGGGCAAGACCCTGGCCTTATCGGCTTGGATGAGCAACAAAGGACAGATTTATGCCTACGACTCCGATCGAAACCGGCTTGCGCCGATTTATGAACGCATTAAGCGCGCTGGAGTTAGAAACGTTCAGGTGCGTAATCCCCAAGATTCCATGAGTGATTTAGCCGAAAGAATGCAACGGGTTGTAGTGGATGCCCCCTGTACCGGAAGCGGGATCTGGCGCCGACGTCCGGATACCAAGTGGCGCTTGACGCCGGAGGGTCTGGAAAGACGATTGTCAGAACAACGCCAGGCGCTGGTGGAGGCTTCGGCATTTGTCCGGCCGGGGGGGCTGCTTTGCTACATCACCTGTTCTGTGATCATGGCAGAAAACGAGTCTCAGATTTATGCGTTTTGTGAAGACAATCCCGCTTTTGAATTAATCTCGGCGGGAGAAGTGTGGGAGGAACTTTATGGGATCCAGACGCCAAAACCATGGTCATCGGATGGTTGTTCGGTAACGCTGACGCCGGCATCAACAGGAACCGATGGCTTTTTTTTCGCTGTGCTGGAGCGGCGTTACTGATCGAATTCCGTTTTCAAACCCTTTACAAATAACCCGCTGACGCGAATTCAGAAATATTTGCCATTAAGGTCTGGTGAACAGCCCTGCGCAGGAATTCCAGCCCGTCTGACCGGAACTTTGAGCCGCCACAATCCCATTCTGAGCATTAAAAAAATTTGTACGTGTAAAATCTTTTAGATGGCTTGCAGTTTCGACGGCAATGCTCTAACGGTCAGGTCATGACGGACCAAGTTCTCATCATAGATTTTGGCAGCCAGGTAACTCAGCTGATTGCGCGACGTGTGCGGGAGTCCGGCGTTTATTGCGAAATTGTACCGTTCCAGTCGGCAGGTGAGATACTTAATGGTTTTTCTCCCAAAGCAATCATCTTATCCGGAGGCCCCGCAAGTGTTCGAGAGAGCGGCGCGCCGCGAGCGCCGGACGCTGTTTTTCAACTGGGGATTCCCGTTTTGGGCATATGCTACGGTGAGCAGGTGATGTGCGCTCAACTGGGCGGGGTAGTGGAAGCCTCATCCGAGCGGGAGTTTGGTCGCGCCGAAATTGAAATCGTGCGGGACAGCTCCCTGTTGTCAGGCATCGTTCAGGTGGGCGATCGGGAAAAGGTCTGGATGTCGCACGGCGACAGGGTGATTGAGTTACCCCCGGATTTTCAAACAATCGCTGTCTCGGACAATGCGCCTTTTGCGGCAATTGCGAATGAGAAAAAACGTCTATATGGCGTTCAGTTTCATCCTGAAGTCGTTCACACACCCATTGGAGCTGCACTTCTCAAACGGTTCACTCATGATATCGCCGGTTGTGCGGGTGATTGGACTATGGCGGCATTCCGCACGACCGAAATCGCCAGACTCCGTCGGCAAATCGGTGATGGCCGCGTGGTGTGCGGCCTGTCTGGCGGGGTCGACTCTGCGGTTGCCGGAGTTCTGATCCATGAGGCAGTGGGGGACCAGTTGACATGCATTCTGGTGGATCATGGTTTGATGCGCCTCAATGAAGCGGCAGAAGTCGCGGATATGTTCCGTAAAAGCTACAACATTCCCTTAGTCCAAGTGGACGCCGGCGAACAGTTTCTCAAGGCTTTGGAAGGGGTTTCCGATCCTGAAGTAAAACGCAAGACGATTGGCCGTTTATTCATTGATGTATTCGAACGTGAGGCAAACAAGCTTGGTGGTGCCGAATTTTTAGCCCAGGGAACTCTCTATCCTGATATTATAGAGAGTGTCTCATTTACCGGTGGCCCCTCAGTGACGATAAAGTCTCATCACAATGTCGGAGGCTTGCCCTCGGTCATGAATATGAAGCTGGTTGAACCGTTACGCGAACTCTTTAAGGATGAAGTCCGCCGTTTGGGTGAGGAACTCGGCCTCCCCCATCACTTTGTCTCCCGCCACCCGTTTCCCGGCCCGGGGCTTGCTATCCGCATTCCCGGCGAGATCACACGGGAAAAGCTTGATATATTGCGTCGAGCGGATGCAATTTACCTGGAAGAAATCAGAAATGCAGGGATTTATGACGATATATGGCAAGCTTTCGCCGTGCTTCTTCCGGTGCAAACCGTGGGAGTGATGGGTGACGCAAGAACTTACGAATATGTTTGCGGATTGCGGGCAGTCACTTCAACAGATGGCATGACAGCGGATTACTATCATTTCAACCATGATTTTCTCAGTCAGGTATCGACCCGTCTGACCAATGAGGTCAAAGGTATTAACCGGGTCGTTTTTGATATTACCTCTAAACCACCCGGGACGATTGAGTGGGAGTGAACAACAGATGGTTTGATGTCTGTTGGTTTTTGTTCGTCACCGTTTCTGCGCGCAGGAAATACACAACGTTGCTGTCGGGTCGATTTCGAGCCGTCTTTCCGCGATATTTTCTCCACAATCCAGACAGGCGCCATAGTCCCCGTTATCCAGGCGCCTCAGGGCCGCCTTGATGCGTGCCATCTCTTGCATGCGCTGACGCTCCGTCGCCTGTGCCATGGCCTGCTGCTGCAGGGCGTCCATGCGGGACAGGCGACCAACGCTTTGTTGATCCAGGCTCACAGTGTCACGGGCCTCCCGTGATAAGTCATTTAGCGTCGTCAGTTCCCTGAGATGGTTTTCGAGGATTGCGCGGGCCTTATCCTGCAAATCGGTCACGGATCATAAATTCCTTTCATCGTATTTTAAGTAAACCAATAGAGAAAAAAATAAATCTATGCAAATATCATAGCTGCAATGAAATCCGCTCGTCCCGCGTAATTTTGAAATTCTGATGGGTGCGATTTAAAAACTCATTCATGAGTTTATCTTTACGGAATATTCTACTAAATTTATTGAATGAGGATCACATGGGTCTGCTCTTAACTGGCATTGTTATATTCTTTGGCGGCCATTCCGTTATTATCGTTGCACCCGATTTCAGAAAATCCATCATAGATCGCTTTGGAACCAACGGTAATCGGGCAGTAATGTCGTTGATTTCCCTTGTTGGTCTGGTGCTTATCATTTGGGGATATAGTCTGGCCCGTCACGATCCCATGGTGATTTACGAGCCCCCTGGATGGATACGTCATATCACACTTACATTGATGCTTTTGGCGTTCATAATACTTGCATCCGCAATATTCTCCGGGTGGACCAGGCACTATGTAAGACATCCCATCCTGGTGGCCACTCTGTTATGGTCTGTCGCCCATCTCCTATCAAACGGAAAACTTGCTGACATTGTGCTGTTTGGATCATTTTTAATCTGGGTTTTGGTGGATCTGTGGTCGGTCCAACACCGGCAGGGGGAGGCCGTAGAGGTTACGGTGTCACCTGCGGTCCGCAATGACATTTTGGCCATCGTCTTGGGTCTTTTGCTGTATATTGCGGTCGTTTTTGGATTACATGAATGGTTGATCGGCGTTTCGCCGGTCTAGTCACTAATGCTGATGACAAACGAAATCGCCAAAGTCTCAAAATAATGCTGGTATGGGGATGCAGTTTTGCGGTAAATCCTCTAGTAAACTGAATGTCAGGCCAATTTGGGGGCTTGTCATGTATGATTAAACCCGAATAATTCTGTAAACTCAAAAAGGAAGCCTATGTCCGCGCAATCTCAGGTGAGACGTCTTACAGCGCCAGATATTACCAAAAGAAAGGGTGGGGAAGCTATTGTTTCCCTGACGGCCTATCACGCTCACACAGCGCGAATAATTGATTCCTATGTGGACTTTCTTCTGGTTGGCGATTCGTTGGGAATGGTGATGCATGGCTATGAATCCACGGTTCCCGTACCGTTGGAGTTGATGATTATGCATGGGTCAGCCGTCGTCCGCGGATCGAGTCGCGCCCTCGTCATCGTCGATATGCCGTTTGGAAGTTATGAGGAGAGCCCACAACAGGCTTTCCGCAATGCCGCTCGGGTCATGAAGGAAACGGGTTGCGGGGCAATAAAAATCGAAGGCGGTGTTCAGATGGCGGAAACCGTCGATTATCTCTCGGATCGTGGTATTCCGGTGATGGCCCATATCGGTTTAACGCCGCAAGCTGTCAATGTAATGGGGGGCTTCAAGACTCAAGGGCGCGATAAAAGCGAGTGGAAGCGTCTGGAAGCAGATGCTAAAGCCGTTTCGGATGCCGGAGCATTCGCTGTCGTTCTGGAGGGGATGGCAGAACTGCTTGCAGCGCGAATAACCAGGCAAATTCCGATACCCACAATTGGGATCGGCGCATCGGTGGAATGTGACGGTCAGATACTGGTGCTTGAGGACATGCTTGGATTAAGTCCGCACGTTCCAAAATTTGTGAAAATTTACGGTCAGCTTGGTGCGGCCATCGAAGTAGCTGTAAGGAATTATGCGGAAGAAGTTCGCAGCCGTGCATTTCCGGCGCCGGAAAATACATATGAAATGAAACAAAAAACAGCCACTGGCGTCAAAAGAGCCTCGAAAAATACGAAATTTGGGAGCACCTAGGAAGTTTATCGGGAATAAACCGATGATTTCAGCGGGAGCAGGCGGGCAAATTGATTATAATCCATTGGCGGGTTATTTCGGTCAAAATCCGCGTTCATTTATGGCGCAACGGACTGGTGGAGTTTCAGACGAAAGCGGTCCTAAAGAGCAATGGAATGGTTGAGAGCAAATAAGATAAATCGCGGATTAATCAGAAAAATGACGCAATATTGGCGATAATGGTTAAAAACCTTCGCAGGAATCAACAGGAATTTCCTGAAATTATTACGTATGAACTGATTTAAACCGCAAATTTGGACTAAACTAAAGTAAAGGCAAACTGAGTCGTTCAATTTACAGGCTGATTAACGGGCTATGAGTGATAGTGATATTTTTCGCGAAGTCGATGAAGATTTTCGCCGGGAACAGTATAAGAAGATTTGGGACAAATACGGCCTCTACATAGTTGCCGCTGCCGCTGCTGTCATCCTGATTGTGGCAGGGTACCAATATATGAGTTACCGGGCCCAGACCATCGCCGCGACATCCGGCACCGAGTTTATGCAGGCTGAATCGCTCGCGGAAAGCGGAAAAAATGTAGATGCGAACAAGGCGTTCAGCGCGCTGGTTAAGGACGGTCCCGCCGGATATCGGACTCTTTCGCGGTTTCGTCTTGCGAGCGGATACGCCGCAGAGGAAAAAATCGACGAGGCTATAAAAATATATGATGAACTGATTTCCGATACGGCAGTCGATGAGACCTTGAGGGATTTTGCCAAAATCCAGGCGGCTATGCTTTTAATCAACAAGGGGGATCACAGCCAAATCCGCCAGCGAGTTCGCACACTGGCGGAGGGGTCGGGGCCGTGGCGCCATTCCGCCCGGGAATTGCTGGGTTTGTCTGCCTACGGTTCCGGAAATAACTCGGATGCCGAAAAACACTACAATCAATTGGCAAGTGATCCCACCGCGCCGCAAGGCCTCAGGCAGCGCGCCGAGATGATGCTGTCCTTATTGGCGGAATATAATCCACCCGGAAGTTCATCCGATGATATATCCGGCACCAAGGAAGACGTAAACAAACAGAGTAATCAGTAATCCGGCGTTTAACGGGCAATGGAACCTGAGTGAAGTGGACGAAGCGTTTTTCATGGTTAGACAACAAAATGAACGGGACTGACATGACCGTTATTGATAGAACCGTTAGCTTGACACGCACTTTAAAATTTACTCGTGCTGTAAAATTGGTGGTAGTAGCTGCGCTAGCTGTCACTATAACCGCCTGCTCCGGCACGCCTCAATTGCCGAATATCAAGAGTTTCAATCCCTTCAAAAAAGGGGAAGTAAAACTGCCGGGGGAACGAATTGCGGTTATGAGCTCCCGCGATGCGCTCAGTGTTGACAATAAGGTTACAGGCGAACCGGTGAAACTGCCGTCTCCAAATCTAAATGTCGGCTGGACACAACCCGGCGGCTCAGCCAACAATTCACCCGGTCATCTTTCGATGAGCAGCGATATCCGTCAAACCTGGAATCTTGAGGCAGGAAAAGGGTCCAGCAAAAAGGGGCACCTGACCGCCAAACCGATTGTTTACAACGGCCGGGTCTATACGCTTGATACCTACGGTCAGGTCAGGGCATTCTCTATCCCGGGTGGCAGCCGCGTTTGGCAGGCCAGCACCACGCCTGAAAACGAAAAACGTCAGGAAGGTTTTGGTGGCGGGTTAGCGGTCGATAGCGATATCTTAATCGTCGCCACGGGATATGGCTGGATTTACGGACTTAATCCGAGTAATGGATCCAAGATCTGGAGCAAGAATTTAGGGGTTCCCGTCCGCACTTCTCCCACTGCGAATAATGGCAAAATTTTTGTTACGACGACGGATGGCCGGTTTTACAGTCTTGCGGTGGCTGATGGAGTTGAGTTGTGGACAACGCGCGGGCTTCCGGACAATACGTCCTTGTTAAGCAATGTAAGTCCTGCAGTTTCCGGCGCTACAGTGGTGGTTCCTTACGCGATCGGTGAGATCGTGGCTTATGATACGGAAACCGGCAAACCTCGCTGGTCAGAAACACTTGTTCGCAATCGTGGCGGTTCGGCATTGTCGGGAATCCACAGCCCGGCGAGGCCGGTCATTGACCAGGGGGTCGTATATGCAGTCAGCCAGTCTGGGCGTATGATTGCAACGAGCAATGAAACTGGGGAGCGTATTTGGACCCAGAATATCCGAAGCACTGAAACACCGGTGCTTGCGGGGGATTCAGTCTTTGTAGTTGACATTACCGGAAATATTATCGCGCTGACGAGGCAAGATGGTAAAATCCGCTGGATTACTGCTCTGCCCAAGGCGCAAAGCTGGAGCGGTCCCGTGCTTGCCGGGAATCGACTCTGGGCCGTGTCCTCATCTGGAGAGTTAGTTGGTGTGGAGGCACAGACCGGTCAGATCGCCAGTAAAAAGAATATTAAATCGGTGGTACACATTGGTCCAATTGTCGCTAGCGGCCGGATGTATATCTATACGGACGATGCACGGCTTATTGCATTCAATTAGGGTGAATCTTTAAAACTATCGGATCTTCTCGGAGGGCCACAAGTGCCCCTGTTCACAGGCTATGGTATATTATGTCGCCATTGTTGGCCGTCCTAACGTTGGAAAGTCAACTCTATTCAATCGTCTTGCCGGCAAACGTTTGGCCCTAGTTGACGACACTCCGGGTGTTACCAGAGACCGGCGTACGGCGGTAGCCCGCTTTGGCAGGGGCAACATCCACCTTATAGATACAGCAGGGCTGGAAGAGGCAAAATCCGGCTCGATCGAAGGTCGAATGCGGGTACAGACGAATGAGGCAATTAAAGACGCCTCACTCGTAGTATTTGTCATGGATGCACGGGTCGGCCTTACACCTTCAGATGAGGAGTTTGCGAGAATTGCCCGCGCCTCGGGGAAGCCGGTTGTGCTTGTTGCCAACAAGTCCGAAGGTCGCGCCGCAGAACCGGGATTTTATGAGTCGTACAGCCTGGGGTTAGGCGAACCTTTGGCGATCTCGGCGGAGCATGGAGATAACATCGGTGAACTGGAAACCCTCATTCAGGAGCTTATCAACCTTGATGAAACCGGCGATTCAGTTCAGCAAGAAACAGGTGAAATCGATTCCGAACGGCCCCTGAGAATTGCGATTATAGGACGTCCCAATTCTGGTAAATCGACACTCTTCAACAAACTTGTTGGATCAGAGAGGATGATTACGGGACCTGAAGCCGGTCTGACAAGAGATTCTGTTGCAGTCGATTTCGAATGGCAGAATTTGTCAGTAAAGCTATTTGATACTGCCGGGCTGCGACGAAAGGCTAAAGTGCATGATGATGTGGAAAAACTTTCGGTGGGGGATGCCCTCCGGGCAATCAGGTTTGCCGAGGTCGTAATATTGCTTTTGGAAGCCGACCGGGCATTGGAAAAGCAAGACCTTCAGATTGCCGATCTCGTTCATGACGAGGGGCGCGCACTGGTCATTGGGATAAACAAGTGGGATATCGTTGAACACAAACAGCAACGCATAATCGAACTCCGCAAACAGGTTGAACATCTGCTGCCGCAATTATCCGGGATTGCTGTGATACCTGTCTCTGCCAAAAGCGGATCTGGTCTTGATAGGTTGCGGGTTGCCGTTGAAACCGTATATGCAACCTGGAACAAAAGAGTTGCAACCAGTGCGCTGAACAGATTTTTGAGTGCTGCAGTCGAACGTCACCCACCTCCTGCTCCGGCAGGTCGGAGAATTCGTTTGCGTTACATGACACAGTCGAATGCCAGGCCTCCTACGTTTGTCGTATTTTGTTCCAAACCAGAAGCTTTGCCGGCGTCCTACGTTCGATATATTGTAAACGGGCTTCGAGAGAGTTTTGATTTTTCGGCTGTTCCTATTAGACTGAATATGAGAAAGGGCAAGAATCCTTATGCAGGCGACCGCTGATGTCTAATGTTGCTTCAGCAGGGAAGTGGTGTAATTCAGGAAAGCAGCAATTCGGAGAGTGACACGTGACGGAGGTACTATTCTATCATCTGGAGAGAGTGCAGCTGGCCCAGGTCTTGCCCGGTTTGCTCGAAAAAACTCTTGAGCGGGGGTGGAGGGCCCTCGTTCAGGTCGCCAGCGAGCAGCGGCTGGATGCCCTGGATTCTCTGCTGTGGACATACAGTGACAGTTCGTTTCTGGCTCATGGAACATATAAGGACGGCCAGGAAGCGAGCCATCCAATTTTTCTGACCAATGAAGAAATCAATCCCAATGAAGCAAGTGTCGCCTTTTTTGTCGATGGGACAACCCGCGAAGATCTCTTACCGTTTGAAAGAGCCGTCTATTTGTTTGATGGACATGACGATCACGCCGTAGAGCAGGCTCGCGGGTACTACAAGGCCGCAAAAGATAATGGACACCAGGTTACTTATTGGCAGCAGGATGAGCAGGGAAGGTGGCGGAAAAAGGCTTAAGTCTGATAGCCATCCAAAACCTGCGGATACCTGTATGCCTGCGGCACTTAGTTTTAATTAGGGCATTCCGCTAACCCTATCTACATTCAGCGGAATAAGCCGGGAAACTCTCAAAAACGGGTAACCATTGGTTGAGATAATGGGCAGGTGGCGATGTTTGACGTAGATAATCTGAAAATTCACGGGGTCAGCCCTATTTCCTTTTCCTTGGCAGCCGGCGAATACATGGCGGTCGAAGGACCTTCAGGTTCGGGAAAAACTCTTTTGTTAAGGGCACTGGCAGATCTCGATCAGGTAGAGGGTGACAAACGTCTTGATGGGCATTCGTTCCTCAGTATGACCGGCCCGCAATGGCGCCGTCAGGTTCGCTACAATGCGGCCGAACCTGGCTGGTGGACTGATCCTCCTGCCGGCAGCTTCAGGAACCAGGAACTAATCAAAGATAAGCTTCATGAAGTTGGACTGGATCCCCAATGCCTGGAACGGCCAATCAGTCAGCTTTCAACAGGAGAACGCCAGAGACTGTCGCTTCTTCGGATAATGGAGGGCGCCCCGAGAGTTCTTTTGCTTGACGAACCGACAGGGGCACTCGATCCCGAGTCAACAATCCGGGTGGAGAGTTTGCTGCAGGCGGTTGGCAGAACCGGTACGTCGATGCTGATCGTAACTCACGATAAGGCTCAGGCCGGACGGCTTGCACGCAGAAAGTTGATACTCAATCAGGGGCATGCCGAAATTGAAGATATCCCATGACTGCCACCACCTATATCGGGCTGACTTTTCTTGATCTGATCCTGTCAGCGGGGTTCGTCTTTATCAGCGGGATCATATCGCTAGGATTTCGCCTGGGCCTAGAGCGAACTTTGTTGCTGAATTCCCTTCGCATGGTTGTCCAGCTCGGGGCCATCGGATTTGTACTCAAGTTTATATTCGCACAGACGTCACCGCTGTGGACGGTGGCTCTTGGTTTAATAATGGTATTGGTCGCCGGTCGGGAGGTGATGGCCCGCCAGACGGTCCGTCTGAAAGGTTGGTGGTCATACGGCCTGGGTACGGGTACGATGTTATTTACTTGCCTGCTTGCCACATTATTTGGTGTTGGAGTTATTATCGGACCCGAACCCTGGTATGCCCCACGCTACATATTGCCGATATTGGGGATGATGCTTGGTAATACCATGACGGGTATCAGTCTGGGGCTCGATAATCTGACAACCGTGGTTGTACGCGAGAAATCCGCAATTGAGGCACGGCTCGCGCTGGGAGAGACAAGAACCGTTTCTCTTGGGCCCACAGTCCGGCAGGCGCTAAGAACCGGTATGTTACCTATAATCAATGCCATGGCGGCCTCCGGCATTGTCGCCCTGCCGGGTATGATGACAGGCCAAATACTTTCCGGTGTGGATCCCGTCGAGGCGACAAAGTATCAGCTGTTCATCATGTTCCTGATTGCAGGATCGACTGCACTCGGTGTGTGTCTGGCGGTTATTTCAGCGGCATGGTTCATCACAGATAACCGCCACAGGTTGAGACTGGACCGGTTGAGGGCGTCCCGGCTGATAGGGCAATGAGAAATCCGTGGGAGCAACCGTTTTCAAGGAAAGCTGCCTTTGAGTTATCAATTCTATATCTTTGACGGTTAGACCCGCTTCGGCCTTTCGGTCATTTCCGGTTCAACTGAGGCAAGCGCCTTTTCATACTTTTGTGAAGTTTCGAGCCAGGACTCTTCTGCCGTCGCGAGCTTTTGTGCAAGCCGCCCTCTCTGTTTTGCAAAATCCTGCGCTTTGGCCGGAGTCTCTTCATAAATCTCCGGTTTTCCCAGTTCTGCATCCAGGTCTGTAATTTTCCTGTTCAGGAATTCAATCTGTTTTTCCCAGTGCTCAGATTCTCGTTTGAGCGGCGCAAGTTTGCTGCGGAGTTCCGCTGAACGGCGTCTTTGTTGCGTGCGATTGGCATACCGTGCCCCATTGCCGACATTTGATTTCAATTTTTCCTTTCGGGAAATGCGGCGGTTTGACAAACATTGGTTTCTATATTGTTCGAGGTCGCCGCCGTAAGGTGTTACGGTCCCCTCACTCACCAGCCAGAGCCGATCAACGGTGGCCTCCATCAAATGGCGATCATGGCTGATGACAATAACCGCTCCCTCATAATTGTTTATGGCGTGAATCAGGGCCTGCCGACTGTCGATATCAAGATGATTGGTCGGTTCATCGAGTATGAGAATATGAGGACCCGACAAGGAAACAAGTGAGAACAGCAGGCGCGATTTCTCGCCACCGGAAAGATGGACAACTCTGGTATCAGCCTTGTCGATACCGAAACCCAGCTGTCCCAGGCGGGCACGTTTCTGCGCTTCCGTTGCATCCTCCATCCTGTCGGAGATGTATTCATAGGGTGTTTTACCGGCGTCCAGATCTTCTATCTGATGCTGCGTGAAATAACCGATCTCAAGTTTCTTAGACTGATGATTTGTCCCGGACTGGATGGGGATCGTCCCGGCAATCAGTTTTGCAAGGGTGCTTTTTCCATTGCCGTTTTGTCCTAATATTCCAATTCTGTCCGTCATATCGATACGCAAATTCAGGCGGGATAAAACCGGCCTGCCTCCGTCATACCCGACTTGACCATTTTCAATTGCCACGAGTGGATTTCCGGGTCGCTTTTCCGGGCTTGGCAGCAGAAAAGGTGGAACCTGTTTGTCAATCTGGGCGGCGATGGGAGTCATTTTGGCGAGTTTCTTCAGACGGCTTTGGGCCTGTTTCGCTTTTGTTGCCTTTGCGCGGAACCTTTCCACGAAGGCTTCGAGGTGGCGGCGTTCATTGTCCTGTCGTTTCTTCAGCTTAAGATCAAGCTGCTGCTGATTGAGGCGGGTTTCCTCAAACTGATCATATCCGCCGCTATAAAGGGTCAGCTTGTGTTGATGCAGGTGAAGTATGTGGTTCACCGAAGAATTCAGGAGATCGCGGTCATGGCTGACAAGCAGAACGGTATGTTTATAATTCTTCAGAAATGCATCGAGCCACAACGTTCCTTCAAGATCCAGATAGTTGGACGGTTCGTCCAATAACAGCAGGTCCGGTTCGGAAAAAAGAACGGCGGCCAGCGCCACCCGCATGCGCCATCCACCCGACAAAGACCGGCAGGGTTTGTTCTGGGTTTCCTCGTCAAACCCCAGGCCCCACAAAATGGTTGCGGCCCGGGCCGGTGCGGAGTGCCCGTCAATGTCGGATAGCCTGAGCTGAATCTCGGCAATGCGATCCGGTGCCTGAGCCGTTGCGGCCTCGCGAAGAAGGTTTGTCCGCTCTGCGTCTGCCGCCAATACCGTTTCAATTAACGTCTCAGGGCCTCCGGGAACCTCCTGCGCGACAGAGCCGATACGGGCATTTCTCGGAACCCGGATTTCACCTTCGTCAGCGTGAAGCCCACCGCTGATTAAACGCAGAAGCGTTGACTTGCCCGTGCCATTCATCCCCACCAATCCGATCCTATGACCGGCCGGCAGGGCGACACTCGCTCTGTCGATCAGGAGCCGGCCGTCAATACGATATGTCAGATTGTTGATATGAAGCATTCAAAAGTCCCAAATTCATCAGAACTGTTTATCAGAGGTAGCCCTCGCAGGTAAACATCCGGCACATTTATTCAGTGTAAAGTCTGGATATTCAGAAACAGGATGGCAATCTTCATCATCATTTTTCCAGCCTCTTTATTTCATGGGTTGCCCCGTCCCGCCACCACAGGTTATAAGCGGCGCCAATTCAATTTGGAAATCATATGAATATCGGTTCGAATTAAAGGTATACGGATATGGCATTGGAACGCACGCTTTCTATAATCAAACCGGATGCGACGGCCCGGAATATCACGGGTAAAATTATTGATAAATTTGAAGCCAGCGGACTGCGGATTGTGGCATCCAAGCGCGTGAAATGGACCACCGAACAGGCTCAGAAGTTTTACGAAGTGCATAAAGAGCGGCCATTTTTCGATGACCTCGTTTCCTTCATGACGTCGGGCCCTATCGTACTTCAGGTTTTGGAAGGTGAGGACGCGGTTGCGAAAAACAGGGAAATCATGGGGGCCACCAATCCTGCTGAAGCAGAGGTTGGAACGATCAGAAAGGAATTCGCTGAAAATATTGAGCGAAATACCGTGCATGGCTCCGATTCAGCAGAGAACGCCCGGCTTGAAATAGGCCTGTGCTTCGACGAACAGGAGATTGTCGGCTGACCGTGCCGGGCTGTCAATTTTTCCGGAAATTAAAAATTGCGTCGAATATTACCGCTGTCTCGCTTAGGACCTGTGGTCAAGACGTGGGGAGAGGCCGGCATCAGTATTGACAAAGCCTGCGTCGATTCCGCAACTCATTTGAGCCGGCATTAATGGGCCCGGCAAGCCCTGAAGTGGCGGAATGGTCTGGGCCACCGGGGGCGCATGTAACCAGAGGGGCGCCAGATTGTGGATAGTCTCAGCTTATTCGGTTTGCTTGCGGTCTCCGCCATGGTGGTTTTTTACGCTTTGGAAGACCGCAGCCACTGGTATGTGCTGGCATTCGCCGGGGCCTGCCTGCTGGCATCGCTATACGGATTTTTGCAAGGCGCCTGGCCGTTCGGCCTGGTCGAAATAATCTGGTCCGTGATTGCCCTGCGCAGATGGTGGTTCAGGCATTCAAACTGAGACACGACCTTCCCAAGGGGATCATTGACGAGGTCGCCAATGTAGAACTTGGTTATGTACAGGTTTTACACTGTGTTCCAATAGTATTGTTATATATTAAATTCAATATAACTTATATTTATTTAATTTTTTAAAATACAATATTAACGAAATATAAATAAAACTTGCGGTTGATTCGCGAATCAATTATATATATGAGTTGTGAGTTAGTTGATCCCGGATTACATGGCTTTATCAACTCGCGAAGCCTCTGATACGATTATGACATACTGAATTTCAATTTTGTGTTGGCAAAAATTGACGCATCGCTTTTTCGATGCAACTTTGATGATGCTACTGGATTTCATTTTTAACCCTGTTTCAGTGTGCGTGTTTTTTCCTCCCAAGACTGCCCGTCCGCGATAACAAGCGGACGGGTCTTTTTTTTGCCGTGTGTTGACCCGAACACTGACTAGAATTTTCTTGGCCAGATTTTTCGGGGCGGAACATATTGGATTTTGATGTCTCATGGCGAGCTGATCTCTGGACGACCGCGGATTTAATCGCTACGGTCAACGGATGAACGATACTGTAAACACCATCAGATTCGGGCAGAGCGCCTGCCCGCATGACTGTCCAAGCACCTGCGCTCTCGATGTGGAATTGCTCGACAATAATCGCATCGGGCGTATCAGGGGAGCAGCGGATCATCGCTATACCCAGGGTGTCGTTTGCGCCAAGGTCGCCCGGTACAGTGAACGGGTTCATCATCCCGACCGCCTTCTTTATCCCTTACAGAGGACCGGCGAAAAGGGATCGGATGATTTTCGGCAAATCAGCTGGCAAGCCGCTTTGGACCTGACAGCGGAAGCTCTGATCAAAGCGGAACAGAAATTCGGCGCCGAGGCGGTCTGGCCGCACTATTACGCCGGCACGATGGGTTTGGTCATGCGTGACGGTATCAACCGCCTGCGCCACGTCAAGAAATATTCAGGGCAGTACAATACAATCTGCACCATGCCCCAGTTCACGGGCCTGGTCGCCGGGACCGGTCAGTTGACTGGACCTGATCCATGCGAGATGGCAGAATCGGACCTGGTGGTCATTTGGGGGACAAACGCCGTTCATACCCAGGTCAACGTAATGACCCATGCCATGCGGGCGCGAAAAAACAGAGGGGCCAAGATCGCGGTTGTCGATGTTTATGAAAACAGCACCATGTCCCAGGCCGATATCAAGATCTGCCTGAAGCCCGGAACCGATGGAGCGCTCGCGGTCGCAATCATGCATGTATTGTTCCGCGACGGATATGCGAACTGGGACTATCTCGAAAAATATGCCGACTGTCCGAAAGAGCTTGAACAGCATGTGCAAAGCCGGACACCGCAATGGGCATCGGAAATTACCGGACTGCTGCCACAACAAATCGAGGAGTTTGCGCGGGAGATCGGTAAAACCCCGCGTACATTTTTCCGGCTGGGATACGGATTTGCCAGATCCCGGAACGGTACGGTGAATATGCATGCGGTAAGCTGCATTCCGGTTATCACCGGGGCCTGGCTCCATAAAGGTGGTGGCACTCTGCAAAATAATGGTGGCATATACAATTGGAACAAGACCCTTATTGAAGGTCTGGATTATTACGACCCGGATATACGCAGTCTTGACCAGTCCCGCATCGGTCATGTTCTGAACAACGACCCTCAGGATATCGAAGATGGACCGCCGGTGACGGCAATTTTCATCCAGAACACGAATCCGGTCGAAATCTCACCGAACCAGAATCTAGTCAAAAAGGGCTTTGTCCGGGACGATCTGTTCGTCTGCGTTCATGAACAATTTCTCACCGAGACCGCTAAAATGGCGGACATTGTCCTGCCCGCCACGATGTTTCTCGAACATGACGATAT
Organism: uncultured Hyphomicrobiaceae bacterium; assembly: GCA_964461525.1. Lineage (GTDB taxonomy): Bacteria > Pseudomonadota > Alphaproteobacteria > Rhizobiales > CAYWUX01 > CAYWUX01. The sequence continues at coordinate 32,390 of CAYWUX010000025.1, forward strand.
ATATCAGAGCGGAGGGCATCACCATATTGAGCTGGGGCTGAAGCTGATTGACCCTCCAGGCCAGTGCAGGTCCAACCATGACGTTATCAGTTCTCTCGCCAAACGTCTTGGGGTGTCTCATCCCGGGTTCGAACTGACCGCACGGGAGCTCATTGACCGGACCCTGCAGGATTCAGGAAGGGGCTCGCTCAGGGAATTGGAGAAGACAAATTGGCTGGATTGTCAGCCCGATTTTGAAACCGCTCATTTCATCAACGGTTTCGGCCACAGTGACGGAAAATTTCACTTCCGCCCGGACTGGAGTACGCCAAAACTTCCCAAAACGATTGTTGTCGATGAATTCGCCAAAATGCCGGAACTCCCTGACCACTGGGATGTTATCGAAGCCGCAGATGACGATCACCCTTTCCGGCTGGTCACGGCGCCAGCGCGAAATTTTTTGAACTCAAGCTTCTCGGAAACTCCGACAAGTTTAAGCAAGGATGGTGAGCCTGCCGCCCTGATTCATCCTGATGATATGGAGGCACTGGGGCTCTATGAGGGCCAGGCTATCGATATGGGAAATCAGCGGGGAGAAATCGCTCTGGCCGCGAAAAGTTTTTCCGGTGTTCAACCCGGTGTCGTGATTGTCGAAGGCATTGTACCCAACCGTCGATATTCAGGTGGCAGAGGAATTAACTGCCTGACAGGGGCCGATCAGATAGCGCCTTATGGCGGCGCTGCGTTCCATGACAACCATGTGTGGATCAGAGCCGGGGCGGGCTCCGAATAAGCGCTGCATCACGAGCTTAACTCAGTATGAATTTAACTCAGCTCATGAATCCGGAACGGAAGGTTCTTCGGCGTCAGCGTGACTGTCGGGCTGATTTTGGCAGGAATATCACCAACATATTCGACCCTGAAGCGTCGCAGCATCTGGACCAGGGCCAGCATGTTCTCAATCTGCGATAGAGCACCTCCAATGCAGGCCCGCTTTCCCGCGGCAAAAGGGAGGTAGCTGTATTTGACGCGCTTTTTCATCCGGTCCGGTGCGAACCGCATAGGGTCGAAAGTTTCTGGATCGGTCCAGTATTTGCTGCTGTGATGAACGGCATAGGTGCACATGATAATGGTGTCACCTTTATGAATCTTCTGACCTGAAATTTCGTCCTCCTCTCCGGCTGTGCGCATAAGCGCCCATATCGGAGGATAAAGCCGCATCGTTTCCTGGATGACCATGCGTGTATAGCTCAGATTTTGAACTTCATCCCAGTTTGGTGCCCGGTTCCCGCATACACGATCCGCCTCCTCCCGTATTTTTTCTGTAACCTCGGGATGGATCGAGAGCAGATAGAAACACCAGGCGAGAGTTAATGCCGTCGTTTCAGTTCCCGCCCAAAGATATTGTTTCATTTCATCAATAACCTGCTGGCGGTCAAATTCCGGAAATTCGGGATTTTGCTCCGCTTCCTCCAGCATCGACAGCAGCGTGTCTGTTCGCCCCTCGATGGAATTGGCGCTCAGCACCATCTCAGGAACCGACCCCCAGATATCCATAGCCTTGGCGGCTTTTTCCTCACTGATTTCGACGAGTTCCCCCGCAACTTTCTTGAGGCGGATGGATTTATGGTTCATCACATCTGTATATGTTTTGACCGCGCCAAATATAAAATGCGGATTAAAAGGCATTTCCCGGTCGAACAGGGCCTTGCATACCATATCAGCCGCGAGCGTCCAGGTTTCCTCGACCATCTCCACGGTTGTGCCCTTTTCGGCGTATTTCGCCCAACGATCGGATTTGGCAGAAATTGCATCGATCAGATACGGAAAATATTCCTCGAATTTCTGGGGATGGAAGGCGGCCTGCTGCGGACGGCGGATCTTCTGCCATAGCGCCCCATCAATGGTTATCATGCTTTTGCCGAAGATCGGTTTCAGTCCATCAAAATTTTTAATGTATTTATCCGCACTCGTCACCAGAACATGCTTAAAATGATCGACGTCACTCAAAAATACAATTCGCTGATCTTTCAGATTGAAGGGAATGATACTGCCATACTTCTCGCTCATCCTGAGAAGCGTCTGCATGGGATTGTCGGGATCTTTGAGCAGCGGTGTTAATGCGAACCAGACACTCTTTTCTTCACCCAACTGGTGTGTATGGGATTCAGCGACGCTCATTTCGGCTCCTTCATGGATCAGTCCCCGAGATGACGGAAGGCCTTCAAGTTTTGTCATGTTGGCTGTTCAAACCCGTTCCAGTTTGACCGGCAAACAAAATCAATTATGTCAGCAAACTTAATGCCCGCGTCAGCGAACAAAATTCGCCTCTCATGTCAGATATAAATTAACTTCCGTCACACTACAGTCTTAAGCCAAATTCACAAAAGAAGGGGTATGAACACACTTTATGTTTAACGCCTTTGTCTATGCCCCGGCAATCAATCTACTCTAGTCAATATGACACTTGAATTTGAGTACCATTGACTTCACTGTTTTGTCTATAGGACGATGGCTTTGCAGTCGCCGTGGCAATCTGACGCGTAATTCAGAAAAGTTAATAAATTCAGGCAATTGAATTAATATTTCTGCGGATATAAAAATTTAATAAAGTATGTTATTAAGTTGCTAACAAGGCCGGTGCAAACAGCATTTCTCCACCCAAATTTTCAGTGCCGCCATCAATCTGATTCGGATTGCAGGCAATCTCGTCCTTTTCGACAGAAATAATGCCGGATGCGACGAGTTTCAGCGCATGGGGATAAAGCAGGTGTTCCGCCTTAAGAACCCTGGCTGCCAGCTGGTCTGCCGTATCTCCGGCCATGACAGGAACTGCGGCTTGGGCGACAATTGGGCCGGAATCCATTTCTGTTCTGACAAAATGAACGGTACAGCCCGTAATCCGAACACCATCGGCAATAACCCTTTCATGGGTGTGCAAACCTTTGTAAGCCGGCAGCAGCGAGGGATGGATATTGAGTTGCCGGTTGTACCATGTTTCCACGAAGCGTTCGGTTAGCAGACGCATGAATCCCGCATTGCAGACATAATCCACGCCAGCGTCCATCAACTCCCGGCTAAGATCGACTTCAAAGGATTCCCGGCTTGAATAAAGTTTGTGATCGACAACTTTTGTTGGGATTCGATGCTCCGCGCAACGCTGGAGGCCGGGAGCTTTAGGTCTGTTGGAAATGACAATAGAGATGGTTGCGGGATAATAGGGCTGTTTGCAGGCGTCAATCAGGGCCTGAAGATTGCTGCCGCGTCCCGAAATCAAAACACCGATTTGCTTCTTTTCCATATTCTCCATCATTGTCCAAAATCCAGTGAATCCGAATAAACGACCTCCGGCGTATCGGTTCCTGTCACTATCTGACCGATTTCAAAGACAGTTTCACCACAGTTTTCCAGACACGCCATCGCCTGTTGCCGTTCGGTCTTGCAAATGACAGCCACCATTCCGACACCGCAATTGAATGTGCGGAGCAATTCCGTCTGGTCCATATTTCCCGTTTCAGAAATCCAGCGATATATGGGCGGGACTTTAATCGCTGCCAGATCGATCCGGGCAGCTGAGCCAGGCGGCAGGATGCGTGGCACATTTTCCGTTATGCCGCCGCCGGTGATATGGGCAAGGCCTTTAACTGAAGGACATTCCTTCAGCAGTTGAAGAAGCGATTTTACATAGATCCGCGTCGGGGTCAGAACCGCCTCGGCAAGTGTTATATCCTTTTGAAAGGGCGCCGGAGCAAACAGATCCAGCTGTTCTTTCTCGATGAGGAAACGGATCAGTGAGTATCCATTGGAATGGGCCCCAGCGGAGGCCAGGCCGATTACGATGTCACCGGCAGTAATATTCGGTTTGGGCAACAGCGCATCTCGTTCGACAGCGCCAACGGCAAATCCCGCGAGATCGTAATCGCCCTCACGGTACAGTCCGGGCATTTCAGCTGTTTCGCCGCCGATCAGGGAAGCGCCCGCCTGACGGCACCCTTCCGCGATTCCTGAGATGACTTGCTGAACCGTTTCGGTTTGCAATTTAGCACACGAGAAATAGTCCAGAAAAAATAGAGGTTCTGCTCCCTGAACAATCAAATCGTTGACGCACATGGCAACCAGATCGATGCCGATGGTATTGTGAATATCTGATTCTATGGCAATTTTGAGTTTGGTTCCCACCCCATCATTGGCCGCAACCAGAACCGGATCCTTGAAACCTGCTGATTTTAAATCAAATATCCCGCCGAATCCTCCGAGCTGGCTGTCAGCGCCGGGACGTACGGTTGACTTCGCCAAGGGCCTGATCAGCTCAACCAGCCGATTGCCGGCTTCAATGTCCACACCTGCCTGCTTATAAGTGATACGATTTTCTTTGTTTTCATCGGAATTTGACATAGATAGGGGCCATTGCTGAATTCATATGAACGGTAACTTAGTATAACGTGTGTGACAGTATGTCTGTAGTCATTCTGCTCGCAGTCAACCTCTGTTTAGATGTTTATCCGCAATTTTGCCGGATTTATAAGCGTCTTTGGGATCCGCCATCAGACTAGTCTCCAGTGAGATAAACAATGAACTTGAAATATTTTATCAGCTTGCTATCGATTTTCCTTTTCGTGCTGGGACTGGGCTCGACTGATCTGCTGGTTAGCACCGTATACGCCGAAGTTCCACCAGTTTATACAGTTGCCAACTTCGCCGTTCAGGCTACCGACAAAAATGCGGTGGAAGCCAAAAAAAAGGCTATGTCCGAAGGAGAAGTTGAAGCCTTTCTGCTGCTGGTAAAGAGACTGACAAGTTATTCAAATTATGGACGAATCCCGGATTTGAACATCTCTGTCGCCAACCAGATGCTCAATGGGATATCCGTACGCCAGGAACGTAATTCCCGCACAAAGTATGTTGCTGTTTTTGACTTTGAATTTGCCCCTGAGCGGGTAAGACAGTTTTTGCACAACGCGGCTATTCCTTTTACCGATGTTCAAGCCGGTAAAACGATAATTCTGCCGATCTTTACCGCAGAAGGTAAAATTTTGACTGCTCAGCAACAGGATTGGCGGGGCGCCTGGTCAGGCCTTGATCTGATCCACAGCCTGACACCTGTTCAACTTGCTCAAATAACACCCGATGTGACCCCAGAGGCATTGACTTCAATTCTAGCCGGTGACAGGGATGCTTTCGAACGGCTGGCTAATCGATATGGAACAACCCAACTGCTGCTGGTAGTAGCTTCCAAATTTCCGGGTCAGGAAAAACTGAATGTTAAAATGATAGGACAGGATACCGTTGGTGCCTTCGATCTGGAACGAAATTATCTGATATTCGATGGTCAGACTGATACGGCTCTGGAATCGGCCGCAAAGATATCGTTGGGGATTATTGAAGGTCGCTGGAAAGCCATGCGAATAAAGGAAGGTCCAGAAGCCCTGATTCCGGAAGGCGCCAGCGAAAAGGTGCATCTCACGGTCCAGTTTTCCGGGCTGAGGGAATGGCAAAATATAAGGGCCGAACTCAGCCAGATTTCCGGTGTCGAAGCGTTGGATGTAGGGTCTATTTCAGCTCGCGGTGCACTGATCTCACTAAACTTTCCGGGTGGGGCCGCCCGCCTCAGTCAGGTCTTGCTTAATCATAATTTTTCTCTGAACAATGTTGCAGGAAACTGGATATTGAGAAAGTTTTAGACCACAATTTCTTGATTCAGGAACAGTTCTGGTCTTCGGGCTTTATTTATGGACGCAAGATCCGGAGTTCGAATGATGCATAAACTGAATAAATTTCGTGATATGTTAAATATCAGGGAGAAAATGAAAGGCGGATATTCGAGTGTGATAGTAGCAATCGGTTCAGAACTGATATTATAACGGTTATAAAAACAAGCGGAATTCCGTCGAACAGACAAACAAATAGAAATGTTAAGCCTAGAAAATTGTATATTCCAAACATAATAAGTTTAGTCAGATTATTTCTCGTGCCGCTGTTAATTTGGCTCATCATATCCGGTCAAATGCAACTGGCTTTTGTGACTTTTCTGGTCGCCGGAGTTTCGGATGCGGTCGACGGGTTCCTTGCCAAGCGTTTCGGATGGCAGACAGAACTCGGCGCCTATCTCGATCCGATCGCAGACAAAGCACTCCTGGTAAGTATTTATGTCGCTCTTGGATTTTATGAACATCTGCCTGCCTGGCTGGTGATATTGGTTGTTAGCCGTGACATTCTCATAATCGGGGCCATACTTCTTTCCGGTATGATAAACCGCCCCATACAGATGCATCCCCTGCCTATTAGCAAGGTTAATACGGCCGGTCAGATTATTCTGGCGGCTCTCGTGCTTTTTGATCTTTCCTTTGAATTGAATATGGTTAATCTAACCAACGTAATTGTCTGGTTGGTGGGACTGTTAACTGTAGGCTCAGCCACCGCTTATCTTGTGACCTGGTTTCGCCATATGGCCGCCTATGAGGCTGAAGCTCAGCCGTCTCATCCGCAATTACAGAAACAATCGAAAATCGAGCAGCGGCACCTTGAACAAAACCACAGGATATGATGGGAAGCTTACCAATGAAACTTCAGCGGCAAATCCTGTTTTGGATTTCTTCAGCTATCATATTCCTGCTGATTATTGCCTTGCTCAGGGAGATTCTCCTGCCCTTCATTCTGGGGATGGGTATTGCCTATTTTCTTGATCCACTCGCCGACCGGTTGGAAAAAGCAGGTTTCACGAGGTTGTGGGCAACGATTTTTATTGTCGCATTCTTTTTAGTAATTGTGTTTCTCGCACTATTTTTTTTAGTGCCGCCACTACTACAGCAACTTGCCGGATTTATTGGTAAAATCCCTGCTTATTTTCATTCTGCTCGTGAATTCACATTAATGATAGCCGAACGTTACTTCGGAACGGTATTAACTGAAGTAGAACTTGGTATTGAGCGCTCTATAACAACTTTTGCAGAGCAAAGTGCCGAAAAGCTTGCGGGCTCGGTCACTACAATTATCAGTGGCGGTATGGCTCTGGTCAACTTTCTGTCCCTTTTTCTCATCATGCCAGTGGTGGCTTTCTATTTGCTGAAGGATTGGGACCGGATGATCGCCCATATTGACAGTGTCCTCCCGAGAAAGCAGGCCCCAGTTATTCGGGAACTCGCTCGTGAAATAGACGAGGTGCTGGCGGGATTTGTGAGAGGGCAAGTTACGGTAATGATTCTGCTGGGGCTCTTTTACGCCACCGGTCTGGCAATTGTCGGACTGAATTTTGGCCTGTTGATTGGTTTTGGTGCGGGTCTCATCAGCTTTATTCCATTTGTCGGTGCCATTACAGGTCTAGTCGTTTCCGGACTGGTGGCCACAATCCAGTTTTGGCCGGATTGGATACCGATTGCCCTCGTTATCGGCATATTTTTGTCAGGACAATTGATCGAAGGCAATGTCCTGTCTCCACTGATCGTTGGCGATCGGGTCGGCCTTCATCCTGTCTGGTTGATATTTTCCCTGTTTGTATTCGGTTATCTGCTGGGCTTTGTAGGACTCCTCATGGCCGTCCCACTTGCCGCTTCAATAGGAGTGATTGTTCGGTTTGCAATCAATGTTTATCTGGACAGCGATATGTATGATAGTAATAAGTCGGTTGAACCTTCCGATAGGAACCAAACGGGGAATTTGGTGGAATGACCGATCGGAACAAGGGCGGCGAGAACTCTCAATTGTCGCTGGAGCTGCCGGATGATAGTCCACCTCAGCAGCTTGTGCTGGAGCTGCCATTTCGTGAAGCATTGGATCGTGATAATTTTTTCATCTCCGCTTCCAACGAATGGGCTGTTCAAATGATTGACCTCTGGCCCAATTGGCCGCATCCAAATTTGTTTCTTGTCGGGCCTTCGGGATCAGGTAAAAGCCACCTTGCCAAAGTCTGGCAAAGCATGTCCGGAGCACAAATTATCTCAGCAAAAGACATTACGGAAAAAAGTTTGCACCAACTTGGCGCGACAAATGGGCTGATTGTCGAAGATGTTGACAAAGGGCGGATAGATGAAACTCTCCTCTTTCACCTGTTTAATCTGGTAAAAGAAAATTCCGTCGATTTGTTGCTCACCGCGCGTGGAATGCCTGGAGACTGGGACATCAAACTACCGGATTTGCGATCCAGATGGCGGTCCGTACCGGTGGTCACAATTGAACCTCCCGATGACATGTTGTTGAAAGCCACGCTTGTAAAGCATTTTGCGGACCGCCAGCTCGATGTATCGCCAGATGTGATCAATTTCATAGCGCTGCATATTGATCGTGCAATGTCAGCGGCACGGCAGAGCGTGGAAGCCATCGACAGCTATGCATTGGCCACAGGTCATCGTGTGACCCGAAATCTTGCCAAAAAAGCCCTGGGGATCTGAATGACAGAAATTCTGGGAAGGCTTTCGCCCATCGCTGAGATAATTGATAAATATACTCTAATTGCTAAAATATCATATATTAGCAACAATAATGCAGTATTATGCAATGGAGACTATGGTCTTGCTTACTCCAAAATGTAATTCAGGGAATTATGACCAGTTTCATGAAGTACCAGCGGATAGATCACAAATAAATTTAAATATTAATAGCAGGCGTATCAAAATAAGGGCAGATACTATATTTGATTGAATTGGGTTAGGATTCATGGGTCATGGAAACAGTTGATGTAACACCGAGGGCGGTCAATAAACCCGCTGCCGACACGTCGGAAAGTTTGGTACCAGTCGGTCCCTCGCGCTATTTTAACCGCGAGTTGTCATGGTTGGAGTTTAATCTGCGTGTGTTGCAGGAAGCCGAGAATGCAAGACATCCATTGCTGGAGCGATTGCGTTTTCTGTCGATTTCGGCTTCCAATTTGGATGAATTTTATATGGTCCGCGTTGCCGGACTGAAAGCACAGATTGTCGCTGGTTTGGATACGGTTTCCCAGGATGGTTTGACACCGGGGCAGCAGTTGGATCGAATTAACACATTTGTCGCGGATCTTTCCGAGGGCCAGCAAGAGCGCTGGGTCTCACTGAAACAAGAGATGGCCGACGCGGGCATTGAGATTGTATCGGCTGACGAACTTAAAGGTTTTGAACGCAAGTGGCTTGACAGTTACTTTCTGCATCATATTTTTCCTGTTCTCACACCTATCGCCATCGATCCGGCCCATCCATTCCCCTTTATTCCGAACTTTGGGCTCACCCTTGGATTGGAACTGGTGAACCCGGAAACAGGGAGAACGATGAATGCTCTATTACCGCTCCCGAACATAATAAAACGCTTCATCAGGCTGCCGGACAGTAAACGCGGACGGGGATCAGTTAACGGCAAGATTCCGGAGATCCGCTTTATCACCATTGAATCCATTTTAGGTCTTTTTGTCTCACGTCTTTTTCCCGGTTTTAAAGTCCAGGGGCAGGGCGCTTTCCGCGTGCTGCGCGACAGTGACATCGAGATCCAGGAGGAAGCGGAAGATTTGGTTCTACTTTTTGAGTCGGCGTTAAAGAGGCGTCGTCGCGGGTCAGTCATTCGGCTGGAGATTGCGTCTTCGATGCCTGAAAGCCTGCAAAAGTTCGTAATAAAGGAACTCGAAGTCAGCCAAGATGAGTTGACTATTCAGCACGGGCTTCTCGGTTTAAGCAATACGGCCGAACTAATTGTAAGTGAGCGTACTGACTTAAAATTTGAACCTTTCAATGCTCGTTTTCCTGAACGCATACGTGATCATGGTGGAGACTGTTTTGCTGCCATTCGGGAAAAAGACTTTGTTGTACATCATCCATATGAATCATTCGATTCCGTATTGCAGTTTCTGAAACAAGCAGCTGCCGATCCCAACGTTGTAGCGGTAAAGTGGACATTGTACCGCACGAGTGAAGAATCACCCATAATCCGGGCTCTCAAGGAAGCCGCTGAAGCCGGTAAATCCGTAACTGCTGTTATTGAACTCAAGGCCCGGTTTGACGAAGAAGCAAATATAAGGTGGGCGCGGGATCTGGAGAGTGTTGGCGTACATGTGGTCTATGGTTTCCTGGAGCTGAAAACCCACGCAAAGCTGAGCCAGATTGTCCGTCGCGAGGGAAACGAGTTGAAAACCTACTGCCATATAGGAACAGGCAATTATCACCCGCAGACGGCGAAGATTTATACTGATCTCTCATATTTTACAGCGGATCCCCAAATTGGGCTCGATGTGGCCCGGACCTTCAATTTTGTCACCGGATATGCCGAGCCTTCCGATCTTGAGATTTTGGCCGCCTCACCTCACGGACTGCGGAATCGAATTATCAAACATATTGACGATGAAATAAGCTTTGCCAAAGCAAATAAACCCTCGGGCATTTGGATGAAAATGAACTCTTTAGTGGATGCTGAGGTTATCGAAAAACTTTATGAGGCAAGCTGTTCCGGGGTTAAAATTGACCTTATTATCAGAGGGATCTGCTGTTTACGTCCAGAAATCAAGGGACTATCAGAAAACATTCATGTGAAAAGCATCATTGGGCGTTTTCTCGAACATGCACGGATTTATTGTTTTGGCAACGGGAAGGGACTTCCCTCCCGGGAGGCACTTGTGTATATCTCCTCTGCAGATATGATGCCACGAAATTTGGACAGGCGAGTCGAGACGATGGTTCCCATTCAGAACCCTACAGTCCATGAACAGATACTTGACCAGATTATGGTAGCAAATTTGAAAGACAATCAGCAAAGTTGGCGTGTGCTTCCCGATGGGTCTTCTGAACGCATTACGGTGAAAAAGGGCGAAGAACCGTTTAATGCCCATACATATTTCATGAACAATCCAAGTCTTTCGGGACGTGGTGAGGCGCTAAAGGAAAATATGCCGCCGCGCTTTACCTCTCACCTCAAGGATAACTGACAGAGTGTTACAGGCGGAACAATCCCTGGGATTCAGAGATTATTCTGATCCGATTGCAATTATTGATATTGGTTCCAATTCCGTAAGGCTGCTCGTCTATGAAGGATGCTGGCGCAGTGCGCCACCGTTATACAATGAAAAGGTGCTCTGCGGTTTGGGGCGTACTTTGTCCACAACTCATTCCATGTCGGAGGAAAGTATAGATCGGGCTCACCAAGCCCTGGCCAGATTCCGCGCCATTGCCGATCAGTTGGGCGCAAAAAAGATTAGCGCTGTGGCAACTGCCGCCGCCCGAGAAGCCACAAACGGAGCCGAATTCATAAAAAATGCGGAAACAATCCTTGGTGTCCCTATAACTATTTTGACAGGAAAGCGCGAAGCAGCTCTTGCCGCTAAAGGCGTTATGGCGGGCCTCTATAATGCCGATGGTATCGCCGGCGATCTCGGCGGTGGAAGTCTGGAGCTTATCAATATTCGCGATGGGAAACTGCTCGGAGGTGCGACAACGCCTCTAGGCGGGCTCCGATTAATTGACAATTCCGGTAACAAAATTGGCAAGGCTGCTCAGCTGATTGATCGGGAAATTGAAAACCTGGACTGGCTGGAACAGGGTGCGGGACGTCCGTTTTACGCGATTGGGGGTACATGGAGGGCCTTTGCCAAGCTTCATATGGCCCAGTACAATTATCCATTGAGAGTCATGCATGGATATTCCATCCCCACAGATAATACTTTAAGCTTTGCAAAGCTCATTAAAAATCTGTCACCGGCCAGTCTGGAAGGTATCGAAAGGGTAGCTAAAGCCCGGCGCGATACCGTTCCATTTGGCGCTTTGGTTCTGGAACGTCTCATCACACGCATGAAACCTTCTGAAATTATAATTTCAGCATATGGTTTGCGTGAAGGATTATTGTATGAACAACTTAGTGACAGGGAGCGTAAAAAGGATATTCTGATTGCGCTTTGCGAGGATCTCGCGAACCTGAGATCTCGTTCTCCCCGGCACGCCCGCGAACTTTGTAAGTGGACCGACCCCTTGTTCAAAAAACCTAATTTTAAAGAAACGCTTAGGGAGCGGCGTCTGCGACATGCCGCGTGTCTGGTCTCAGACATTGGTTGGCGGTCCCACACGGAATACCGTGCCGAACACTGCCTAAATATGATTGCCCAGGGGACTATGGCTGGCGTTGATCATAGCGAGCGTGTGACCATCGCCCTTTCAATCTATTTTCGTCATATAGGTATTGTCAAAAGAAACAAAGTTCCGGAAATTGCCAGACTCGTAACCGACCGTCAGCTCAAGCACGCACAAATGATAGGCGCTGCAATTCGCACTGCTCACATGATTTCCGCAAGTATGCCCAATGTAATCGTAAATACGCCTATATTTTATGATCAGGATCGTTTGGTTCTTCAATTGCCTCCGCCTTACAATATATTACAGGGGGAAAGATTAGCTAGGAGGCTGAAGTCTATGGCCTCTCTGGTTGGTTGTAATGCGGAAATACGAAGCGCAACCGGCAGCCATATACAAAATGATTCCGATGAATCAGATAATGTGTGGTTGAAAACAAGGGGTGTCTTCGAATCATTTCTAAGGTAATTTAAGCGGTCATGGCGGATGATCCATACACAGCACTGGGCCTCACTCGAGACGCGAGCGACGCGGATATTCGGCGCGCCTACAAACGTCTTGTCAAGGAATTGCATCCGGATGTTAATCCCGGCAATAAAGCCTCGGAAGAGCGCTTTAAGAAAGTTTCCGCAGCATTTTCAATTCTAGGCGATGGGGAAAAGCGCAGGAAATTTGATCGTGGAGAGATTGATGCTTCGGGTCAGGAGCGGGCCGAGCATCCTTATTACCGTTACGCTTCGGGTCGTGGTGGATTTTCCGGATTCCAGGGCGGCGCATTTTCAGATTTTTCAGATGTATTTAGCGATCTGTTTGGCAATGCCGATGCCGGAACCCGCACTTATCCTACAAGCGGCAAGGATATTCGCTATACGCTGGATGTGGAATTTCTCGAGGCCGCGACAGGAGCCAAAAAACGGATTGTGCTGCCGGATGGGGGAACCCTGGATCTGAACATCCCGGCCGGAGTTACAGATGGTCAGACTCTGCGCCTCAAAGGAAAGGGGGAGCCAGGTATGGGATCCCGGCCTCCGGGAGACGCATTAATCGAAATTACGATATTGCCTCATGAATATTTCAAGCGTGACGGACTGGATATTTGGCTGGATTTGCCAATTTCCGTTTATGAGGCCGTTCTCGGCGCCAAAATCGACGTAAGTACCATTGGCGGACGGGTCTCTGTTACTGTCCCCAAATTGTCCAATAGCGGAAAGGTATTGCGCCTTAAAGGCAGGGGCATAAAAAGCCAGAGATCAGGCAAATCAGGAGATCAGCATGTTCGCTTAATCATAAACCTGCCGGATAAAATTGACTCCGATTTCGAAAAAATGATGACGAATTGGCGAAGTAAACATCCTTATGATCCGCGTGGCAGAAATTAGATCGATTGGGAGATATTGGAAATTCCACGTACGACCTGATGAGAGTCGAATCAAGCAAACCTGCAGATCCGCTACAAGTACATTCCTCCGCGAGTTTTATTATTCAGCGTGCTGTCAGGTTACGGTGCTGAGACTTTGTCAATTTCTCCATTCCGGATTCCCAAACTTATCCGGCCATGTTTGAGCGCCAGAGCATCATCTCCAAAAAGTTTGCGGCGCCAGCCTGTCAGGGCCGGCACGTCGGCATTGTCATCCACTGCGATTTTTTCCAGATCATCAACATTCGCAATAAGTTTGACGGCTACCCCATAACGTGAAGAGACAGTTTTCAGAAGAACCCGAAGGAGATCCACCACGGGACCTATATCCTGAGAGACAGGTATTGATTTTTCCAATGTTGGTAATGTGGAAGGATCGCAAGCAAGTCCATCTTCAACAGCATTCAGAATATCCAGGCCTTTTGCAGATTTTGCCAGGCTTTCGCTGACAGTTCTCAACGCTCCAAGAGCTTTTGGCGTTCGAGGCAGTTGATTGGCAATATCGTATATGGCATCGTCCTTTATGACCCGCCGTCGGGGGATATCCGTCTTTTGAGCGACAGTTTCGCGCCAGGCCGCGACAGCCATTAATACGGCAAGATTTTGTGGCCCCTTTACCCGGAGTTTAAGCCTTTTCCAGGCATTTTCCGGATGCAATTCGTACGTTGAGGGCCTTTTAAGAATTGCCATTTCCTCATCAAGCCATGACGCCCGACCAGATTCAATGAGTTGATTTTTCAGTTTCAGGTAAATTTCTCGAAGATGTGTCACATCGCCCAGAGCATACTGCAACTGCTGATCGGATAGAGGCCGTCGGCTCCAATCAGTGAATCTTGATGATTTGTCCAGATTCTTATTTGTGATTTTTTTTACCAGTGCGCTATAGCTGACAGAGTCGCCAAATCCACAAACCATGGCGGCAACCTGCGTATCGAATATCGGCGTTGGAATAATATTGGATTGATGAAAAACAATTTCGATGTCCTGCCGGGCAGCATGGAAGACTTTGATAATTTTTGGATTTTCCATCAATGAGTAAAATGCGCTAAGATCAAGGGAAGATTGGAGCGGGTCGATAATAAGTTCTTCAACTGGCGACGCAATCTGTATCAGACAGAGTTTGGGCCAAAATGTATTCTCCCTCATAAACTCTGTATCAACGGTGATAAAGTCTTGCTGGCTAAGTCGCTGACAGATTGTTATCAAGTCTTTTGTGGTTGTAATGGTCTGCATGTGAACTGCATATACCCTAAGTTTCCGCAATTGTCGCCTGTGAAGATGCCTGATCTCTTGACAAATTGCAGTTGCCATGCGCTTTACCGGCGCGAACGACTGAAATTGGGGTGCTAGCTGATTCAAAAAATTAGGCTCAAAACAGGGTGAGGACAAAGCGCTGCGAATCATAATGAGGGTTAAGGAACAATTAGATGACAGAACCGATGATCAAAAAGAATGATGTGAACTCCCCTGAAGCAGGTACACTTCATGACTATCGTAGCCACAGATGCGACGCGTTACGTGGAAAAGATGTGGGGAAAAATGTGCGTCTGTCCGGCTGGGTCCATCGTATCCGCGATCATGGTGGCATATTATTTATAGATGTCAGAGACCATTATGGTCTGACACAGATTGTGGCTGATCCCGATTCTCCGGCGTTCTCTCTGGCGGAAAAAGTTCGTGCGGAATGGGTTATACGAGTTGACGGGGAGGTCAGGGCCAGGTCCGAAGATACGGTAAACAGCAGCCTTCCGACCGGTGAAGTTGAGGTATTTGCACGTAAAATAACGGTTCTGAGCGAGGCAAAAGAACTTCCGCTGCCAGTATTTGGTGAACCCGATTATCCCGAGGAAACACGTCTGAAGTATCGATTTCTCGATCTGCGGCGTGAAACAATCCACAACAACATCATGAAGCGGGCTTCGATTATTTCGTCTATCCGGCGACGTATGACGGAGGCCGGTTTTTTTGAATTTCAAACGCCTATTCTAACGGCATCCAGTCCGGAAGGAGCCCGCGATTTTCTGGTTCCGAGCCGTCTGCACCCCGGCAAGTTTTATGCCTTGCCTCAGGCGCCACAGCAATTCAAACAGCTCATCATGATTGCGGGTTTTGATCGCTATTTTCAGATTGCCCCCTGTTTTCGGGATGAAGATGCCCGCGCTGACCGGTCTCCGGGGGAATTTTACCAGCTTGATATTGAGATGAGCTTTGTCACGCAGGAGGATGTGTTTAATGCTTTGGAGCCGGTATTACGCGAGTTGTTTATTGAATTTGCCGACAACAAACCGGTATCGGAGACGTTCTCCCGAATTCCTTATGTAGAGGCCATTTCCAAATATGGCACGGACAAGCCGGATTTACGAAATCCTATTGAAATGGAGGATGTAACCGATCATTTTCGGGGATCCGGATTTAAGATATTTGCCGGACAAATTGAAAAGGATCAGGCCGTTCGGGTTTGGGCGATACCGGCCAAAGGCGGCGGGTCACGCGCCTTTTGTGATCGAATGAATAGCTGGGCACAAGGCGAAGGGCAACCGGGACTTGGATATATATTTTTTAGAGAAGGAGAGGGAGCCGGTCCGATTGCTAAGAATATTGGTGAACAACGGACCCGGGCCTTGCAAATGCAGTTAGGTCTCGACGATGGAGATGCCGTTTTTTTTGTGTGCGGCGTACCCAACAGATTTGCCAATTTTGCAGGACAGGCGCGAACGCGAATAGGCGAAGATCTGGAACTTGTCGATTTTGATCAGTTCGTGTTCTGCTGGATCATCGATTACCCCATGTTCGAATGGAACGAAGACGAAAAGAAAATCGATTTCTCACACAATCCTTTTTCCATGCCACAGGGCGAACTTGAAGCGCTGGAGAGCAAAGATCCCCTCGAAGTGCTGGCTTATCAATATGATATTGTCTGTAATGGGGTGGAACTTTCTTCGGGCGCCATTAGAAATCACAAACCAGAAATCATGAGGAAAGCCTTCGATATTGCCGGATACGATCAGAGTCTGCTTGAGGAAAAATTCGGAGGAATGCTGCGGGCGTTGCAATATGGGGCACCTCCCCACGGAGGAATTGCCCCCGGAATTGATCGAATTGTCATGCTGCTCTGTGGTGAGGAGAATCTCCGTGAGGTCACAATGTTTCCGCTCAATCAACAAGCCGAAGATCTGTTGATGGGGGCCCCTTCCGAAGTATCCCCCGGTCAATTGCGGGAACTCAACATACGCATTAGCCGACCGTCCAAAACACAGGAATAACCAGTCAGTGGTTTGCAGCAGCGAGCTATACAGGCTTGAGTCCCCGAACTGCGGGACTGCCGTTGCTCAGAAACATTCAGTCACAAAATTCTGTCCAATACATTTTCCAGCTTTTTTACCGTTGCCTCAATATTTTTGAGTTTATCCAGTCCAAAAAGGCCAATCCGGAAGGTCTTAAAACTTTCCGGTTCGTCACATCGCAGAGGAACGCCAGCGGCGATCTGCATTCCCTCTCTTAAAAATCTTCCCCCACTCTGAATATCGTCATCGTCGGTATAACTCACGACAACTCCAGGAGCCTGGTAACCTTCCGCGGCTACGCTTTCGAATCCTCTGCTCGTCAGTAGAGCGCGAACCCGCTGACCCAGTTCTTGCTGACAGGCACGCATGTTTTCAAATCCCTCGGCTTCGGTTTCTTTCATGGTGTCTCGAAACTGATGTAGCGCATCTGTTGGCATGGTTGCATGATAGGCGTGGCCACCATTTTCATAAGCTTCCATAATCTGCAGCCATTTGAGTAAATCACAGGTAAAACTTGTGCTCGTCGTCCCTTCAATTCTGGTTCGGGCCCTCGCTCCCAGCATGACCAGTCCTGCGCAAGGTGAGGAGCTCCAGCCTTTTTGAGGTGCACTTATCAGAATATCCACATTGTTCGATGTCATATCCACCCAAATTGCCCCGGACGCAATGCAGTCGAGAACAAACAGTCCATCCACCGATTGTACAGCTTCACCGACAGCCCTGAGATAATTGTCGGGAAGAATAATTCCGGATGAGGTTTCCACATGAGGCGCGAACACAATGCTGGGACGCTGTTCAAGAATTGCGGAAACAACTTCCTCCACGGGCGGTGGTGCAAACGGGGTCTGATTGCCTTCGCGGATCTGGCGGGCTTGCAGAACAATGGTCTGAGTTGGCGTGGCGGTGGCTTCAAATATCTGTGTCCAACGAAAACTGAACCAGCCATTTCTGACAATGAGGCATTTCCTGCCTTCACCGAACTGACGAGCGACGGCTTCCATGGCGTAGGTGCCGCCTCCGGGCACAACAATAGCGGAATGAGCGCCGTAAACATTTTTCAGGGTTGAAGATATATCCCGCATTACCTGCTGAAAGCGTTCCGACATGTGATTCAAGGAACGGTCCGTAAAGACCACCGAAAACTCAAGAAGTCCTTCCGGGTCAACACTGGATTTATTATTGGCCATGCTCTCCTCGCACTGTTTGAAAAATTGTCGATGTGTACTTGCTAGTCCTTAAATTGTCCCTAGATAAATGTTGTCAACGAAATTAACAAATTTGTCTATTGTGGTCGATAAGTCCACAGTGGAATCGAGCCATCCATATTCTTCATCAATTCCAACTAACATGTATAGTGAGAGGTGCCAATGCAGACGTCTAAATTCAGCTTCCCGGAATAGTGGTGGTGAATGGCTCAAATTTCAGTCTTTTCAAAGCTATCTCGGTAGGATATTCAAGGCCGTCGAATTATGGTTGGATTTCATACCGTATATTTTGGGTTGGAGTGAGCCCGGTGTGTAACCGAAACATTTATTTGAAGGAAAATTTTTGTACGCGGACGTGGTGGAAGTGGTAGACACACAGGACTTAAAATCCTGAGGGTTAAAAGCCCGTGGGGGTTCGAGTCCCCCCGTCCGCACCAGCTCATTTTCTCAGCATAGCTTGTAACACATTGAAATCATTATAGTACTAACCCTAGCCCGTTCCGACCTGCGTTACAACCGGGGAACTGGCATTAAACCAGCTTTTCAAGGGCATCTCCTCGGTATCAAAAATTGGACGTGCGTCAGTATTCACATTTCAGGTTGGCTGATCGATTCCCTTGCGGAAGATCTGTTACGCATCAGTCCTGCAGACTCGAGCGAATTTTCAGGACCTCCAGCAGACGTTTGTCGCGCTGCTTCGCCAATTCCTTGATTGACTTGCCACCCGCAGCTTTTTCTACCTCATCGACAATGCGTTTTCGAAATTCGTCATCCAGGACGGGTGTTGGCATGTCCTTCCAGCGTTCCTCCTGGACGGGCTGCAAGTGCTCGAAATAGTGTGCAATACCGCCTTCACCGCCTCCAAGGTGGAAGGTTTCGTAAGGGCCAAGAATTGGCCAGCGCAGTGCCGGGCCTACCTTGATAGCCCTGTCGATGTCAGCAGGGTCTGCTAGGCCCTGTTGGAACAGAGCCACCGCCTCGCGCCACAACGCTGAACCGATCCGATTCACCAGATGTCCCGTTGCTTCCTTTTTCAGGATGACGGTCTCCTTACCCACGGAACGATAAAATGCTTCAGCTCTCAAGGTTGATTCAGCATCGGGTGCAGGTCCCACGATCTCCACCAAGGGTATCAAATGGGGAGGATTGAAAGGATGACCGACGATGACACGGTCCGGGTTTTTGCACCGGGCAACAATCCTGCTTCGCAACAGGGATGACGTAGACGAAGCAATGATCGTCTGCTCGGGAGCGGCTGCGTCAATCTCGGCCAGCAAATCAGCCTTGAGGTCTTCTCGCTCGGGCGCATTTTCCTGTACGAAATCGGCATTACCGACAGCCTCAGCGAGACTGGATATAAAAATCAGCGACCCCGTTCCGCGCTGTCCGAGCTCAGCGAGATCTCCTAGCGCCGCATCAACAACCGAATGCAGAACGGGCGCCGCCTCCGGGTCAGGATCCCACACAACAACGTCGATGTCGTTAGCCATGAATAGCGCACTCCAGCCCGCCCCGATTAGACCAGCGCCGACGATTGCGACTAGTTTTGCGGGATGATCGTGGTTTTTGTTCAACTGTGCCTCTCCTGTGTTTTTCACCTCTCGTCGGCAGCCGAAATTGGGAATGTTCTTGAGGAACTCCGTTTCTAAATGCCAGGCCCTGTAGCTGGCTCAGCTTGATGGGAGCGTGTCTTATTTGGTAACCCACAAACTGCCAACCTGATCGCATCCCTATGTCGGAACGATATGGATTTGACTTCGGTTTATTCTATACGGCTCTTTACCTAAAAGCGAGCGCGGCAATTTTCGATCCGTGAATGCCGGACAATGATGATGGGGCCGCGAGCGGAATTTTTGGGGTTTCAAGTACGTTCAGAAAATAGATCCCAGATTGACTAAGATCGGTTTAAGTTTATTATTGGCAAAGCGCAATACCAATAAACAAAATGGGAGGAAGAAGCTTATGTCATTGAAAAGATTGATTGCAGCGGCTACTGTGGCGACAGCACTTGCTGTTACGACGGCGCAAGCAACCGACACTTTTGTTCGTATGGTCTCTGGCCCCTCTGGCGGATCCTGGTATCCCCTCGGCGCCAAGATAATGCAGGTGTTCGATGAAAAGGTCGAAGGTATTTCGACGTCGAATACTTCGGGCGGGGGAATTTCCAACATTCTCGCGGTCAATGGCGGAGATGCGGAATTCGGCTGGTCCTATGCACATACATCGTTCAACGGCTATTCCGGCAAAGGGAAGTTTAAGAAGAGCCAACCCAACGTTCGTCACTTTGCAACGCTCTATCCGGCGACCTTCCAGGTTGCCGTCCGCAAGGATTCAAAGATTCAGTCATTTGAGGATATGAAGGCAGCGAATATAAGCCCAGGCAAAGCGAAGTGGACAGGTACAGAATTCGCAGAGTCTATCCTTAAAGCCCATGGCCTCAGCTTCGACGATATCCAAACGAACGGCGGTACGGTGCACCACGTCAGCTATACCGAGTCCGTCGCGCTGATGAAAGATGGGCACATCGATGTGTTCATGGCCGCAACGTCAATGCCACAAGCATCATTTCTGGAACTGGAACACAGCCCTGGTATTCGTTTTATCGGACTGACAAAAGCAAAGCTCGATGAAATCTTGAAAGCAAACCCTGGCTATATTCCAGGCAAGATGCCGAAGGGCGTCTATAAAAGTGTCGATAAGGATCTTTATACACTGGGCATCGTGACCAACATGGTGGTTCACAAAGACCTGCCGGACGACCTCGTCTATAAGATGTGTAAGGTCTTCTGGGAAAATCACGCGGCATTCGTCGAAGTTAAAAGCATTTGGAAACGCGTGAAGCTGGAGAATGCCCTGGCTGGTGCCGCGATCCCGGTCCATCCTGGTGCGAAGAAGTGCTATGACGAGCTAGGCGTCAAAAGCTGACCAAGTCTAACACCACTCAGGCGAATCGGTCCAGACCGGTTCGCTGAACTTGCTGTTCGCGGACAGCGGATCTGTTTCCGTCAGCGTAAAACGTTTCGGCCGCAGTTGAGCTGTTTAATGAGCGAAGAAACTTTGAACCGTGATACGTCGGCCGACGATGCCGCCATAATTTCCTATGAGGAACATCGGGACCCCGGATGCCTAGAACGCTTGCTTGTGAGCCGTTCGTATAACGTGGCCAACGCTGTTTTTTTTGTATGCTCGGCAATGGCGATCGCGCTCGCGGTCTTTCATCTCTATGTCGCGGCGTTTGGAACGCCGGAAGGACGTTCGTTTCGTTCGGTTCATCTCACTGTGATGCTGGTGCTGGCGATCTTCATGAACCCGTTGTTTCGCAGCAGCATTTGGGAACCGATCAGTGTATTAGATGACAAAGGCAATAGACTGCGTTGGCTGGGGTTCGCGATCGATCTGATCCTGGTACTCCTGCTAATATTCGTTGAGATCTGGACGCTCTACGACATCAACGAATTCCACATGCGCTTTGGTGAGAAGGAACTGCCTGATATAATCGTCGGCGCAATTCTCATTGCGCTGGTCCTGGAGTGCACCCGACGAGCTGTCGGCTGGGCAATGGTGATGATTACGTCTTTTTTCATTTTTCATGCGCTCTATGCGAACCACTTCTTCGGCTTTTTTTACGGGCCTCCGATCCGGTTTTATAAATTCATCGATACGTTATTCATGAGTAGCGACGGGATTTTTGGTATCCCGCTTTATGTGTGCGCAACCTATATCGTGTTGTTTATAATCTTTGGAGCTTTGCTCATCCGCTCCGGCGCCGGCCGTTTTTTTATTGATCTGGCCGTATCATTGACAGGACACCGCATTGGCGGACCTGCAAAAGCATCCACGGTCGCCAGCGGTTTCATGGGTACGGTGTCCGGTTCGGCTGTCGCCAATGTCGTGACCACGGGATCGTTCACGATCCCGCTTATGCGCAATATCGGTTACCGCCCGAAATTTGCTGCAGCCGTTGAAGCCTGCGCGTCCTCAGGCGGGCAGATTACACCTCCCATCATGGGGGCCGCAGCGTTCATCATGGCCGAGTTTCTCGAAACCAGTTACATCAATATTGTCATCGCTGCGATCATCCCGGCGTTCCTTTATTTCGCGACGATTTATTTCATGGTGCATCTCGAAGCCGAAAAGTACGAGATCGGCCAGATCGATAAGAAACTTCTACCGAAAACAATGAAAGTGCTTAAGCGCGGCTGGCATCTGTTGATTGCCCTTGGCGTTTTGATTTGGTTCCTGATCGCCGGGTATACGCCGATGAAGGCGGCTTTTTGGGGAATCGTTTCCCTGTTTGCCTTGAGCTTCAAAAACAAAGAGACCCGGATGAGCCCGGTCGATGTTCTTGCCGCACTGGAGGCGGGTGTCCGGGCAACCGTGCCTGTAACAGTGGCATGCGCCTGTGCCGGGCTCATCATCGGATCGGTGTTTGTCTCCGGACTTGGTCTCAAATTCACCCAGCAGGTGATCGATCTGTCTGGTGGCCACCTCCTGATATTGTTGGCCCTGACCGGCATTTCGGCGATCATTCTCGGCATGGGCATTACGACGACCGCAGTCTACATCACCGTTGCCGCGTTGATCGTTCCGGCGCTCGTCAAAATCGGAATTGAGCCGATCGCTGCCCACATGTTTGCTTTTTACTTCGGGGTTGTCTCTTCGATTACGCCTCCTGTCGCACTGGCGGCATTTGCCGCGGCAGCCATCGCAAGAACGGGGCCGATGGCAACGGCCTTTGAGTCAACGCGCGTCGGCATCGCGAAATACTTGGTGCCACTGGCGTTTGTTTATAATCCCTCGTTGCTGCTTGTTGGTCCTGTGTGGTTGTCGATTGCATCGACCGCTCTGGCCTTGGTCGGGTTTTGGGTGCTTTCAACAGGGCTCGAAGGCTGGTACCGTGGCCGTTTCAACGTCATCCAGCGCATGATCGCACTGGCTGGCGCGACTCTCATATTATTGCCGCCCGTTACAACGATTGCCGGTTTTCGGGGATACATTTGGAACGGTGTTGGCCTAGTCATCGCAGCTCTATTGCTTGGACCGCGGCTATTTGGTCAGGTGCCACGTACGGCCTCTTCGGTTGGCGAGGAGGTTGGCTAGTGAAACATTTATTTCTCGGCAAGTGGTGGCACTGGTTGGTTCTCGTCGTGGTGACGGCCCTGCTCTGGATAGCGGGCGAGCAACGTCTGCACGTTGTTCACTTCAACCTGTTTGTCGTGCTCTTGCTGGTTGGCTCGGTCGCGGTACTGACCCTCCTGCTAACGACGACTAAACCGGGCGAGCAAGTTACGCGCGATAAACTTGATTGAGCTGCTGCTTACCCAAGCAATCTGTTGCACAATCCATAAACAACCACGATGTTCCCGCATCAGAATCATCGCCGGTCATACCAGCCCGTAGCGTGTCTAAAAGCAGAGGTGACCAGGCTCAAAGTTGGCAAGGCGTCGCTGCGAAAAACTGTCCGGAAGGTGGATAAAGTGGTCGTCACGTTGATGCTAATCACTGTCAACGTGTTCGACTGCTTGTGGCACTTTGAAGACTACTTCAGCCAATTTGTCCGGAAACGGGAGCAAAGCAGACTCTCTTCAGGCAGAGTGAAAACTTCTCAAAATGACCGAAATAGACCAAAGGAAATATTCGGTCCTGCACTAAGCCGCCTTTATTGGATTTATCCTTAAACCTGGTGGGGGAAACTAAGAACATCGTACTTGGTGGCTACAGCAGAACCTCCCCCTGATTAGGTGCTGCAATTGCAAGATTTGTTGGTGAAGGCAGGTTCAGGATTGCTGTCAGGGGCTTCACTAGGCCGCAGGAGGCCGGCCAATCTGTCAGAATTATTGACTAACTGCAAATGCGACCCTACCCTCCGCAAGGTTCTGCAGCCTGAATAAGTTGTCTGACCCAACGACCATCCCAGTAGCGGAATCTGATCAATACTATCCCTATTGGAGGAAAATCATGCCGCATTATATAAATCACTTCACCTGCAACTCCGGTTCATGGCCGTCTGACCGTAAGGATCACATAGGGGCCTGGAGAGCCATGATAGCAGACGCCAGCCAACTAGTTGAAGAAGACAGTCCAGTGAAATTCACGGGCTGGATCAGTAATACCGAAGGCTACGTTTTACTGGAGGCTGCTTCCAAGGCAGACGTGATCCAGGTATGCGCGAGATTCTGGCCGCTCTTCCACAACGATATCATGGAGATCGTACCGCAAGCCGAAGCAGGCCCTGCCATACTGGCTGGAGTGACCGAAGGTTGGGATAACAATTAGCACCTCGAGCTGCTGACCCCGCACGGAATTGGCGGCGAGGTGACGCGGTCCATATTATCATCATATTGCCTGAAATTTGCTGACCGGCGGCCCGTGCCATGTCGTCCCAGTACATCTCTTCGTAAGCCTGAAGTAATCGAGCTGCGCGGCGGATATTATTAGGATCTTCCCCTCGATACAAACCATCTTGGATAACAGCCATTGCGAAATTAGTCTTTACCCGGCCTCAGCGGCTTGTACTGATACCGGAAATACATGCAATACCGCCGCAGCGCTGACGGCCATCACCACTACATGTGGCAGAGGCGTTGATGACGGCTGGATCGAGTCGACATCAATTTGACATCAATTGCTGAGATCAGTTTGTTGGTCTGTTAAAATTCGTGTGACCAGAGGTTTCATGGTCAAGCCTTGTACAATAATTGAGAACACCACAACTCCATAAGTCACTGCAAGTATCGTAGGCTTTTCTGGAGTGTTAGGCAGCGAGAGGGCCAGGGCAACGGAGATCCCGCCGCGAAGCCCACCCCAGGTCAAAATCCGGATCGAACCTTCGGTAAAATTTTCGCGTATCGAAAGCAGCTTGATCGGTATTGAGACACTGATCAAACGTGCGATCAGTACAGTTGGAATGGCGAGAAGTGTGAGTGTTATATTTTCCCTCTGAAATCCTATCACAATAACCTCGAAACCGATGAGCAGGAACAGAATCGAGTTTAGCAATTCGTCCGTGAGTTCCCAGAATTGAAACACATGCTCCCGGGTGCGTTCGCTCATCGCAAGGCGTGCGCCCTGGTTTCCGATGAACAGTCCGGCGACGACTACGGCAATCGGACCGCTCATATGAAGATGAAGGGCCACGGAATAGACGCTGCAAACAAGGGCCAACGTGATCAGAACCTCTAAATTATGTTCATCCAGGGCTCTCAGCATGGAGAACGCGAAGAGGCCGAACAGCATGCCAAGAATTGCCCCGCCGACGGCTTCGATAAGGAATAGCTGGATTACCTCAAGAATGCCAATGTCTCCGCCCGCAGTTCCTGCCGCCAGAGCAACAATGATGGAAAAGACGACCACGCCAACACCGTCATTAAAAAGAGATTCACCGGTTATCTTTGCACCCAGCAAGGGTGGTATTCGCACTGTTTTAAGGATGCCGAGTACGGCAACAGGATCCGTCGGCGAAATCAGTGCCCCGAATACCAGGGTCCAAATGAAGGGTAAATCAATGCCGATCACCGACGCAATTACCCAGATCGCCCCTCCTATGATGAATGTTGATATAAGAGTCCCGATCGTCGCCATCAGGGTGATCGCCAATTTTCGTTCGGCGATCAGGGAGAGATCGACATGAACGGCCCCGGCAAAAAGCAGAGCGCTCAGAAAACCTTCCATCAGCGCTTCATGGAAATCTATGCTTTGGATGAGGCTGCGGACCTCGGGTTCAATTCTAAATCCAGGCCAGAGATTGTCCACCAGAATCACCGTTCCCGAAGCGAAGAGCGCGATAACGACCAGGCCGATGGTATGGGGAAGTTTCAAAAACAGGTGGTTCAGAACACCAAATATGGCTGAAAGTCCCAGAAGCAATGCAAGTATGTCGAGTATTGTCATGGTTTGTGATTTATCCAACAGGTGGTGAGCGTTTCAAATGAAAATGTTGTGCAGATTTCGGAACTCTGATCCAATTTAGCGTTTCGCTGGTGTCAGGTCCATCCCGGGGCGGCAAGGGAGAGCTCGCCCTTCATGGCAGCGACGCCGCAGCAATGCTGCGTATATGCAGTCGGCAGCGTGATATCGGGATTTATCTGCAACAATTTGGCTCATGATGCAATCTTATGCGTCCCCGCCCCCTTTTGAATCACCGCCTCCATTCTTCGTCGCAAGCGGCGGAAAAGCTTCTGTAAGTTCGTCGATCGACTGAAAGAACGCGCTGTGACCGACTTGGTCGGCGATGCCGTAGCGTTTTAGCGCTTCCTTCACTTGGTTGGAGACCATTACGAAGACCAGTCGAATGTTTTTCGCCGCAAGCCGCTTCTGAAGAGCGACGATCTCCTGACCCGCCGTATAGTCCACACTGTCTATTGAGATCATATCGAGGCAGAACCAGCGCAGCCTGGGCCTGGCCCCCCGTGTTAGGGCGGCAGTCTCGTTTGAGAAAAGCTGGGTATTGGCGTAATAGAGGCTATGTGAAAAGTGATAGACCATTAGACCGGGCGCAAGTTCCTCCGGCTCACTCACTTGACGTGACAACCAGCCACCCCCCGGACGTCGCACGATGATCAGATTTTTTGGTCGATAACCCCTGCGCGTGTGATCTATGAGAGAGAGGACGACCGCGAGTGCAATGCCCTGCTCGACGCCAACGAACACGACGACGGCGGCAGTCAGCGCTGCAACCCAGAATTCGGATCTCGCCTGATGGAACAGCGCGCGCATCCCGCGGATATCTATAAGGTCGACACCGATAAGAAACACGACTGAGGCGAGCGCTGCCGTCGGCAGATGCTCAAGGGGGGTGGTCAGGAAGAGCAGCACCGCGAGAACAACTACCGATGCGGTAAGCTGCGCGAGCTGGCTGCTCGCACCGGCGCTGTCAGCCATCGCCGTCTTTGTCGGACTTCCGTTTACGACAAAAGTACCGCTCAGCCCCGCGCCAAGATTGGCTATGCTCAGCCCCAGGAGGTCGTTGTTCTCGTCAAACCCGTCCTCTTGATAGCGCGCAGCATAGGCCCGCGAGGTCGCCGCGCTTTGGGCAAGGATAACCACGCACATCGTCGCTGCTGTGGGCAAAAGTTGCAAGACGAGATGGAAGCTAAACCCGAGTTGCGGCAGCTGGAAATTCGGCAGTCCAGCGGGGATAGACCCAACTACGGAAACACCTTGCGATTTCAAGTTCAGTCCCCAGCTGATAACGATTGCGCTGATAACTGCAAAAAGAGGCGCGGGGATACGTGGGGAAATGTACTTCGCCCCTGCGATCACCATTATCATACCGATCGAAACCGCGAGCGTCATCGAATTTGTGGCGTCGAGGTGCTCGAGTGCATGACCGAGTTTTGAAACAATGCCACCCGTGCCTCCCTCAATGCCCAAAAGGTCCGGAATCTGGCTTAATGCCACCTGAACGCCGACTCCCGTCAGGAACCCGATCAAGACGCTGCGCGAAAGGAAGTCAGCCAGGAATCCGAGGTCTATTAATCGCGCGAGTAACAGAAGTGTCCCGGTCAAAAGCGCGAGCATCTGGGCAAGCGCGACATAGTGATCCGATCCTGCGGCGGCCATACCGGCGAGCGCAGTTGCCATGATCGCTGCAGTGGCTGAATCGGCGCCGACCACCAAGTGACGCGATGACCCCAGTACCGCGAAAACCACCACGGGAACAAGCAAGGTATAGAGTCCCGTGATCACGGGCATTCCGGCAATCGTCGCGTACCCGAGGACTTCGGGAACAGCAAGGCTCGCCAGCGTCGCCCCAGCAATCACGTCGCCGAAGATTTTTCCCTTTCTGATCGGCAGAATGCCCTGAAGGATTACCCGTCTCCAGGCTCCATGTGCATTCTCGCGACCGGTCATTTCGCGGTCAGTCATTCCAGCGAGGCCGAAATGCTGAGCCTTGCGGCCCACCCGATGGAACCAAATGGATGCGGCATGGCTCGAACGCCGCGTGTCTTCCTCATTGCGTCAGCCTTTCCTTGTCAATCTCTCTGCTGGCCCTCCGCGCGGGTTCAAAAGCCGGAGAAGCGGTCTGGCGGCGTTTACGTTGACTTTTTCTCCTCCTCGACGATCTGGTGATACTTCTTCTTGATCTCGTTGATGTCAACAGTCGGCGCCGGGAATTGCATGTTCAGCGACTCCATAAATTCGCTGATGATGCGCGAAACGGCCAGGTTGCGGAACCATTTATGATTTGAGGGTATGATGAACCACGGTGCCTCGTCGGTGCTGCATTTTTCTAACGCGTCCTCGAAGGCCGTAGTGTAGTCGTCCCAGTATTCCCGCTCGGTATAGTCGGCTTCGCTGATTTTCCAGTTACGGGAAGGATCCTCGATACGGGTCTTGAACCGCTCAAGCTGTTCTTCCGGATCGATGTGCAGATAAAACTTGAGCACATGCGTATTGTTATTTTGGAGTGATCGCTCGAAGGCGTTGATCTCGTCGTAGCGTTTCGACCAGACTTCTTCGGGGACCAGCTGGTGAACGCGAACGACCAGTACATCCTCGTATTGTGACCGGTTGAAGATCCCGACTTGCCCCCGGCCCGGCGCCGCCTTGTGGTAGCGCCAAAGGAAGTCATGCGATGCTTCCTCCTTCGAGGGCACCTTGAAGCCGTGCACGGGGGTGCCTTGCGGATTCATCCAGCCGAGAACGTGATTGATGGTGCCGTCCTTTCCGGCCGCATCGCGTCCCTGCAGGCAAATCAGAATAGACCGCTTATCCTCAGCATACATCAGATACTGAAGGTCGCGCAGTTTTTGGCTGTACAGTTCAATCTCCGGCATTGCATGCTGGTGGGACTCATGTTTGTCCTTAAAGCCTGCATCGACTTTGTCGAGCCTAACCTTGCTGTCAGGCTTAACCCTGAATTTTTCGAAATAATCCATCGCAATACTCGCCTTTGGTGTCTGCGTGATGTTGGCGTCAGATATTTGCGTTGCGCGGTGCGTCTGACACCACACCGCGCCTCCGGGGGGTGGAGCACACCGGCTGCACCCTGGAAGAAAAAGTCTTTGGCGCTAGTCGGCGTCCCCCGAGGTCGAGGACGGCGCGCGGGCCGCCAATTGCGGTCTAAGAAACCGTTCCCATGGCGGATGGATAATTCTCTCACCATTCGAAAGACGACTGTAGATCGCTTGTTTCACGAGATCCAACACGACCACCCAGACGAGCAAATACGCCCAGACCAGGCCAATCACGGTCCAGGGCAGCGCTGTTACAAACCAGCCAAAGCCGCAGAGTAATACGGCAAAGACCTGCGTACCGACGATCGCGGAAAAAAGGGGCATTGCGGGCCAGGGACGGCTGAACACTGTCGTGCGCGCCCGCATGACGAAAAGCAGCAAGTGCCCGCCGGCCACGATCTGCAGAAAGACCGCGGTCTGGACCTGGTCTTGTGTCAGGTTGATCCAGGATTGCCATTCGGGGTTTTTGAGCCAGCTCATGGCGATGATCAGCAGGCCAAAGCTCTGCGCGATCGACATCAGCCCCATAAAGCTGGATACAACCAGAAGCCGGCGCATGTGCCAGCGCACCGGTTTTTCCGGAAGCGTTGTGTTATCATAGGCGATGGTCATGATCGGGATGTCGTCGAGGAGGGCGATCAGGATTATCATCGCAGGTGTAAGCGGTGTTATATTCAAGAATATAGTTGCCAGCACTACGACGGTCATGATGTCGAGCGTCATCGCTATCCGGAAGGAAACGTAGTTGATTATCCTCTCAAAAATCCGCCGAGAATCATCGATGGCGTCAATGATGGTCGAAAGGCCCGGTGCCGTCAGTATCAGTGCTGCTGCAGCTCGGGCTGCGTCAGTGGCTCCGCTGACTGCGATACCGCAATCAGCCTGTTTAAGAGCCGGGGCATCGTTTACGCCGTCTCCGGTCATCGCAACCACATGGCCGCGATGCTGCAAGGCCTTCACGATTGCAAACTTGTGCTCCGGGAAAACGCGCCCGAAGCCGTCCGCTCGTTCGACGCATTCAGTTATGCTCGCCGGTAAGTTGTTGAGATCCATGCCCTTCGTGAATATGTCAGCCGCCGCCACCAGGTGCGATCCCATGCCAAGCTGACTGGCAATCTGATCGCCGATCGCGACGTCGTCGCCAGTGACCATCTTTACTTTGAGACCGTGAGCCTTGGCGCGTGCAATGGTTTCCTTGGAGTCGTCGCGCGGCGGGTCGAGCATCGACAGGACGCCAAGGAAGCTCCAGCTCTTTCCATCGTCCGAGGACGATGCAACGCCGAGCGCGCGTAAGCCTTTGGCCGCCAGATCAGATACGGTGCTCTGGGCCCTCTCGGCGGTTTCCTTGTCAGGTTTGCAGAGCTCGATTATGACCTGCGGCGCGCCTTTGGAAAAATGGATGCTTTTCCCGTCTGCGCCCGTGACGGCGGCCTCGGTGCGCTTGCCGACCGGATCGAAGGGAGTGAATTTCACCAGCTTGTAGGCATCGAGGGCTTTCGCGTCCTTGACGCCTGCAAGGACTGCTTTGTCGATAGCGTCCTCGCTGTCCTTCTCAGATGCAAGCGCAGCGGCGAGGATGAGTTGATCAGCGTCTTTTGCCAAGAACAGGACCGGGTCACCGAGTGTAAGCTGGTTCTTTGTAAGGGTGCCAGTCTTATCCGAGCACAGAATGTCGACGCCCGCCAGTTCCTCGATTGCTTCGAGCCGGGAGACGATAGCTTTCTTTTTTGCAAGCTGCTGCGCACCCAGTGAATTG
The DNA here is from genome assembly GCA_964461525.1 of uncultured Hyphomicrobiaceae bacterium. GTDB lineage: Bacteria > Pseudomonadota > Alphaproteobacteria > Rhizobiales > CAYWUX01 > CAYWUX01. The sequence goes on from CAYWUX010000025.1 coordinate 63,000, forward strand.
GTGACGGTGATGACCGAAGGCATCGCAACGGGGATCGAAGCGATGAGAAGCACGAGGACAAGACGAGCGATATCCGCAAGTTCCGACCAATGCCACGACCCCTGAACCACCAATGCTTCATAGAGCTTAAAACCTACAAGTATCACGCAGAGGATGATCGAGATGATAATCAAAAAATCGCCGATCTGGGTGGTCGCCTTCTGGGAATGCGATTGCTGACCCGCGGTGGCTACAAGACTGGCGGTGCGGCCGAAAAAGGTATTGTTACCGGTTCCTATGACGACCGCTCCCATTTCGCCTTGCTTGGCGATGCTCCCAGAATAACCCAGGTCGCCAACCTTTTTGTCGACCGGCAGCGACTCGCCTGTAAGGGCGGCCTGGTCGATGCTGATGTATTCGCCGTTGATGAACCGCACGTCAGCGGGCACGATTTCTCCCAGCTTTATTCGCAGGACGTCACCTGGGACGACTTCTGCTGCCGCGATGCTGGAAAAGTTGCCGTCGCGCAGGACTGTGGCCCGCGGCGCCAGTCCGGCCTTGAGAGCTGCCAGCGCATCAGAAGCCTTGCGCTCCTGCCAGAATCCTGAAATCGCGTTGTAAAAAAGTAGGATCAGGATGATGGTGAGATCCGCCCAGTGTCCCATCATAAGCGAGAGCAGGGCGGCAGCCTCGATCATCCAGGCGATGGGGCCCCAGAAGAACGCGAGGAACTTCTCGAGATCGCTGGCCTCTCTGTCTTCGAGTTGGTTACGGCCATACTTTTCGATCCGTGCTTTCGCTTCGACGGAAGTCAGGCCCTTTGGTGAGGTCTTCAAAGCGGAGAAGACGGTCTTGAGATCCGCTCTTTCAAGGTCCGCTCCATCGGCACTGCCCGTTGTCAGCGGCTTGTTAAGACCCATCACTCATCCTCCTGCATCTTTATCTAATTTTAAAGCGCGAAGTAAACTTTTCAATTTTGGTGATTGCACCAAAATCTATATGCAACTGAAACTCGATATTTGGGTTATATTGTAACAGGTTAATCAGGCAGGTCACGTCTTGTCAATCTTCTTGAAGTTATGAGCACGAGTGATTAGTTGGCTTTCACAAATTATCATTCTACATTGCACAGGTTCGGTTATGGTGACATAGTAAATACCAACAACTCGCTGAAATGGATTCCAAATACGTTCACCCCTTAGGGAGGTGTAACCATGTTTCGA
>CAYWUX010000025.1:64301-69909 GCA_964461525.1 uncultured Hyphomicrobiaceae bacterium
GCTGAAATGGATTCCAAATACGTTCACCCCTTAGGGAGGTGTAACCATGTTTCGATCTTTGGGGATTCGCGGCCGACTGCTACTTTCCTTTTTAGCTATTAGCATGTTTGCGGTTTTTGCAGGGCTGGCGGCGCTATACTCATTTCTTGAGGTCGGTACTGTCCTGAACCGGATTTCGAAGGCAGATGCACCGATTGCAATAGCATCGCTGGAACTTTCACGTCAGGCAGAAAAGATTGTCCGGGCGGCCCCCATAACTTTGACGGTTGCAAATCTGGGACAGCTTGAACAAATCCGAACACAAAACAAAGTTGAACTTGAGCGTCTTCATCAGCTCCTGATGCATTTGAAGGAGAACCATAGCAATGAAAAGTTACTGGCGACAATAGAATGGGGTGTCTCCCAGCTTCGAGGAAACCTTGAAGAACTTCATAACATTGTAACACGCCAGTTAAGACTTAGGAGAGGGCAGGAAGGCCTGATTAATGAATTTCGCAACTCCTATTCCGAAATCGAGCAGCAACTGACGGACTCAATTTCAGAAATAGATCGGGGTTTGGAACGACCTCAATCGTCTGTCGAAGTTTCCTCCTTGGGTAGTGAGTCAAATCGTTTGACGGATCCGAGATTGTTTGAGCTAACGGCATCACGCAGAGCCATACAATTTGCCAATCAGAATATTGCCAACATCCAGTCATTATTTCTTGAGACGCAATTAATCGATCAGCCTAGACAACTTGCAAATCTGTCAGTTCGTGGACGGCAGCTGATGGGAGCGCTTGATAAGTCTGTTCAAACTTTAAAGCCAGAACTTTTCAATAACTTAAAGTTTCATCTCGAAAAACTCCGCACTTTTTTTGATGGCAGCAACAGCATTTTTGCCCATTTGAGTTCCGAATTCGATGTAAAAAACAAAGCGCGTGACATTTTGAACGACAATGCCTGGCTTTCAGAAGAATTGTCAGGCGCGGTTGACGAGCATGTCGGTATTGCTAAACAGAACATCTCCCAGGCAATAGATAAAGCGACAGCGACACAGAAATTTAGCACTTTGATTATTTCTGTTGTGGTATTGGCGAGCATCATATTCTCGACATTAATAGTCTGGCTGTATGTCGGGCGCAATTTGATTGCCCGGCTGACCGAGCTTAGCGTTTGCATGGAATCTGTTGCCGAAGGTGATCTTCGGGTTGACCTGCCAAGTACAGCGTCAACTGATGAGATCGGTCGTATGACCAAAGCTCTTACGGTTTTTAGAGATACGGCTGTAGAAATAGAGGAGAGCAACCTGCGTGAAATCGGACAGGCGCGACAACGGCTTATGGAAGCGATTGAAAGCATATCGGAGGGTTTTTGTTATTACGATTCCGACGACAAACTGGTCGTTGCGAACAATCGTTACCGGGCCATCATGTACCCCGGAATGGAGAAAGAAATTGTTGAAGGAATGAAATTTGAGGCAGTAATTCGCAATGCCGCCAAAAAAGGCTTCATCAGGGATGCTGAAGGCCGTATCGAGGAATGGGTTGCAGAACGAATGGAACGGCATCACAACCCCGGCCCGCCTCATGTCCAGGAGCGTGGAACCGGAATGTGGGTCATGGTCAGCGAACGTAAAACCTCGGATGGCGGAACTGTCGCGGTTTATTCAGACATCACGGATCTGAAGCAACGTGAAGAGGAACTCGCTAAGAAATCGAATTCCATGGAGCAGTTGTCAAACCAGATAGCAAAATATCTTTCACCTCAGATTTATGATTCAATCTTTACCGGTAAAAAAGAGGTGAAGGTTTCCAGTCACCGCCGGAAACTGACAGTATTTTTTTCCGACATTGCCGGTTTTACGGAAACAGCTGAGCAGATGGAGTCCGAAGATCTCACCAAACTCCTTAATCATTATCTCACAGAAATGTCTCAAATTGCGAATGTTCATGGCGCTACAATAGACAAGTACGTTGGTGACGCCATTGTCATATTTTTTGGGGATCCTGAGTCCAGAGGGGTCAAGGAGGATGCTTTGGCCTGTGTTGAAATGGCGATAGAGATGCGCAAGAAAATGAGCGAGTTGCAGGAGTTCTGGAGAGCTTCGGGAATTGTCAAGCCACTGCAGTGTCGGATTGGAATTAACACCGGCTTCTGCACCGTTGGCAATTTCGGCAGTGAGGACCGCATGGACTATACAATAATCGGCAGTGGCGTCAATCTGGCTTCACGCCTTGAAAGTGCAGCAACGCCCGGAGCAATTCTGATTGCTTTTGAAACCTATGCACTCGTTAACGATAAAATCAAATGCACAAAACTGGGGCAAATGGAAGTCAGGGGTATCGCGCATCCGGTTGAAACATACCAGGTTGTTGACAGCTATGAAAACCTCGGCCGGGAAAAGGAACGAATCCGGGAAGAATCGCCTAAATTCAATTTAAAAATCGATATTGGGGACATGAGTTCGGATGAACGCAAACAGGCAATTTCGGTTCTGAATTCGGCTCTGGAACGGATGAATTCAGTTGATGAACGTTTGCTGGAAAATAGTTAGTTGAAGGTAAGCGGTCAAGTAGCCAATCCAAGAATCTCAGCGAGCGGAGCAATGCTTGAAGGACAGACCACAATGGTCTGTCCTTCCGTCTTTTTTGGCGAGTGCCCCCAACTACGATGCTCAGTGAAAGATTGCCATCTCAATAAACCAGAGTCAGTTGAATGGAATGTTCAGCCAGCCTTGAACACCGTAAGCTTCAAAGTTGCTCTGTCCGATGCCGTCATAGTCGCCGACAACGCGCAAATCCACGCCATTGGTGAAGCCTATAACCACCCCACCTTCAATCCTGGCGCGCAACAAATTGTCGTTGAGGTTATATCCATTGGATAATATGACGTCATTTCCGCCGAAGTTCCATATTCCTTCTATGCCGAAAACAGGTTCAACGATGGTGCCGCTTTCCAGTGTTGTCGCATAACCAAATTCTGTACCCAGCTTCGCACGTCCGAGGGAAATATCGTTGGAGCCGATGAGCGCGCCATTGCTGTTGACATATGCCTTCTGGTCTTCATTTCCATAAGCGAGTTCGAAAGCAGGTGACATTCGGAGGTTCCCCCGGTACCAGTTGCCGATCAGCTCCCCGGATATCAGCCAGCGATCGGTATCGAAACTTCCTGTTCGGGTTCCAAGAACGGGATCGACGAGCAGGATGTCGTTATCCGACTTACCCCAGGCGGCACGGGCGTTAAAATAGAGGTGATCCGTCAGTCTCAGTGCAGCATATGGTCCGAACATCCAGCCGTTACCACTGACGTCACCCGCCAGGCTGGGGTTATTCACATCTTCACTGGTCCAGTCGAACTGCACCAGCGCCCCCAGCACAAGGTTGGGAGTGAGAGCATAGTCCGCGCCGAGATAGAGAATTGAGAAGTCACCGTCACGATTATAGCCACCGGTGTTGTCATCATACTTATTGATGTGCCCCTCAGTCCAGATATCAAATCGGTTCGGCGTCCAGCCGAGATTGCCATATGGATATGCATAAGGCTCATCCGCCAGTCCCAGGCCGCCCGCACCCTCTTTGGCTTCCTTGATCTTCTGCGCATTCCTGGCCATGGCTGACTGCTGCAATCCGCGCAGTGACATCGAGAATGAGAGATCTGTTCTATTGTTGTCAGTTTTGCCCGTAAATTTAAGCGGCGGCGTATCCTTCAGGCTGCCCTGTTGGGGAGCCTGGCGCCTTCTAAGATGCGGTCCATGGGTCAGAAGATTATCCACCCTCCGTTTGATAAACAGCTTGGTGATATCTTCCATGGGCGGGTCGTCTGTGATTTTGTTGGTGAATTTACAGGTGACATCCTCACCGGGAGCGAGATCAACTTTCAAGGTTCCGGTAGTCAGATCTTTCAGCACAACCTGACTGTTGTTCAGAGGTCCGCCCCCTGTATCTCGACAGCTGATATCGACGAGAGACCAGCCCGCAGGTGGGTCCTGTTCCTTAACCGTATGTTGTCCCGCCGCCAAGATTGAACTTTTTGACTGACCATTTGAAAGATTGAAATTGCCGAGAGCGCCTGAGAAAGCAAAGGAGTAGTCGCCGCCGCTAGTCTCTTTTTCGACAGTGAGCTTGCCATCCTCGTCCTGTTGCTTCTCATTGCTGTAGATACACTCCACCTCAGGAGTTGGGTCCAGTTCGCCCTGGGGTGGAAGCAGTTCGATCTCGGCCGTCCTACCAATTACGGTGATGTTACTGTCCCCGGCTCTTTTGAAACACTGCAAATCCATGAACGTAAATCCAATATTTGTGGGATCATCTTCCGTTATTTCATAAGTGGCATTGGATACGACCTGAGCAGTTTTACTGTTTGTGCCCCCCGCTGCTGGTATCGTAATGCTGTTACCACCAGGCAAGTTAAAGTTGGTAGTCGTAAAGTTAAATGTCCCTCCGGCATCTGCATTCTTGGTGATAATGATTTTACCTTCGTTCCTCGGGACTTGCTGGGTGTTGGTGAACGTGCAGAAAACATTTTCTTGACTATTGAGTGTGATAGCAGCGGATCGATTGACCTGATCTTCAACGATATTAGCCCCACCCAAGCAGGACACGGACGTGAAATCAAAGCCGCCAGTTGGATCCTGTTCTTGAACGGTATAAACAGTTCCATCGGCGGCTAGATTAGAAACTGTTTTTGAATCGGAGCCCCCACCTATAGGAACAACCAAGTCGTTGTTTGTTGGCAAATTAAAGTTGGTAGTGTTAAAACTGAACGTCCCACCAGCATCGGCATTTTTTATGATTGTAATCGAACCCTCCTGCGGGGGAGGAGTCTTCAGACAGGAGACCTCATAGGAAATGCGGGCGTAATTATCACCACTTGAGTCTGAATTAGAAATTTGAATTTGGATGTTCGCAGTCCCATCAGCGATATCGGCCGGAGTTATAGTGTATTCTTCCGACAGTGTTTGGCCAAAAGCCGTAAACGTATCTGTGTTTGAAAATCCGCCGGAAGATCCCGAACCAGCCAAATCCACATCATACAATTGACGCGGGTTAGGTGGGGCACCGTCATAATGGGTGTAGGAAAACAGAATTTTGTCACCGGCCACAAATCCGGTTCCCCCAAGGCTGATATCAAGATTATCAACGGGATCTTCGGATACGACACAACTATTGCCATCCTTACAAAGGGCACCTTGATATGGCGTCGCTGAACAGGTGAAATCAACATCGTTTGCAAAGGCCCTGTTAGAGAGAAGAACCATAGCCGAGAACACGGCGATCGTAATTGTTGACTGGGATTTTTTTAATACCGATGCGGACTTTTGAACTGACTTTTTGTCGGTGAATACGCTGTACATTTACACACCACCCCGAACGCAAAATTGGGCCCTGTCTGTGACAGTTAGCAATTACGCTTCAGTAGGGATGCAGCCCCAGCTGAAACGCGGTTAACCCCGCATCTACAAGCTGTTCAGGTTATGGATCAGCCCAACTTAATTGGTTTTCCCCTCAACTAATCCATAACCTATTCACATTTTGTTTTTACAATTAATCATGTTTTAATATTTTTAAAAACAAAATAATGTAGAGTTTTTAGTTGTAATATCAATGGGTTATAATATTCGGCATCA
>CAYWUX010000026.1:0-44381 GCA_964461525.1 uncultured Hyphomicrobiaceae bacterium
TCCAATCTGTTTCCATTCAGAACTACACAAAGCAAAGTTACATTTAGACCGTGCAAAGTTGGGATTGATATGCTTCAGATAGTGCATTTAAAACTTTTGCCATAATTCTTGGACTGGCGCTTAGGATTCAGTCATGTTAATTACACCAATCTATCCTTGCGTGACTAGAGTATCATAAATGTTGGATGATCCGATTTTCTGGCTATTCACAGCCCCTGGCCTACTGTTAGGTTTTTACGCGCAGTCACTCATCAAAGCTAATTATGTGCGGTATTCCCAAGTTCCCACCTTGGGTAATATCACTGGCGCTCAAGTCGCCCGTCAACTACTGGATTCGCAGGGGCTCCAAAAATTGAGGATTGAATCTACGCAAGGAATGCTGAGCGATCACTATGATCCCCGTGCCAAGTGCTTAAGACTCAGCCAGGAAGTATTCTACACGCCCAGCATCGCTTCTGCGGGAATCGCCGCCCATGAGGCAGGTCATGCCCTGCAGGATGCGGATGACTATGTCCCTATGGAGGTGAGGTCCTATATCGTTCCGATAATTCAGTTAAGCGCCAAGATTGCGCCCTGGCTGTTTTTTGGCGGATATCTCCTGGGATTGTCCCAGATTGCCTGGACAGGCGTTATTCTATTTGGAGCCAATACTCTTTTCACATTAATAACCCTTCCCGTGGAACTCGATGCCAGCAAACGGGCCAAGGAACTACTGGTGAGCCAGCACTTAGTAGAGGGCAACGAACAGATCAGCGGGATCAACAAGGTCCTGACTGCGGCGGCATGGACCTACGTAGCAGGTGCGGTTTCGGCAATTGGGTCACTGCTCTATTTTGTCGTTATTCTTTTTTCAAGATTTCGACGGCGAGGGTGAATATTCTCAAACCAGGGTATTGCATTCCTATAGATTTCGTCGTCACGTAGCACATCTCAATAACTGTCACGTACAAGATAAGGCCTGCTCGATCGCTGGAATAGCAGGTTGTATTCCTCTTGTGTTTGCTACATTCTTCAAGCGTTCCAGCTCTTTGGAGAGCCCTGATTCCCGATTTCCCCGCCCCCACGACGCCAAAGCGCGCCCCCGGGCGATCAAGAAATCGGCCCAGGCCAACTTCTGATTTTGAGTATATGCTTCGAGACGTGCAGCATAACGATCGGCTTTTTCCCAATCGCAACTTGAAATGGCAAGGTCGATAGCTATCGCAGAAAACCAGAATTGATTGTGAGCCACACACCCGGAATCCAGAATGTTTTCAGCTTCAACTAATGCTTTTTCGCGCTCACCGGGGTCATCAGTCGTTGCAGCCATCATTGCAAGTACGGTAGGACCAATGAACGGCTTTCCTACATCGCGAACAACAGCAACTGCCTGTCTTGCCAGATCATTCGCTTGGGCCCTTTGTCCTTGGCCAGCGCTTACCCGAGACATGAAAGAAAGCAGTTGAGCTTCAAAATTGCGAGCTCCCATGGTCCTGGCAACGTCTAGTCCACGATCAAGATACTCCTGAGCTATCGCGTATTTTCCAAACTCACATTCGATAGTGCCTGCCAGCATGAGACTGAGTAATTCTCCACGATGATGGCTGACGTAGGCCGCCATTTCAGCACATTCTTTAGCATCTTCGAGCGCTTCAGCGAACTCCATCATAAAAATCCGTGACCATCCGATCATGTGTCGATTGCTAACCTCGATATAGCGGTGGTCATTCTTACGACAGAGCTCAATACAGGATCGGAATTGTTCACAAGCTGTCTGCATGCGTCCGTTAAGGTAGTAGGCATCACCAAGGCCTCCCAAGGCGAGGGCCTCGGTTTCGGTTGATCCATTTTGGCGCGCGAAGATCAGAGCCTTTTCATGTTCAGCCAAGCACCCTTCGATGTTGCCGAGAGGGAAATAAACATTGCCTCTGAGATAATGTATTCTGGCTTGTTCCGAGATGAGTTTTTGATCGACTGCAACTACTTCAGCCTTTTCCAACACTTTCAAGGCATCTTCTTGTCGGTCGGCAATTCGCAACCCCTCACCCATACCAATCCATGCCCGGCACCGGTGCGCATCATCAACGGCCCACTCGAGCGCCCCTTCAAAAGCCGCAATTGAATCTTCGGTAGAGCGCATGTTCCGCAGCGCTTCACCTCGGATGCACGACAGTGAAAATTTTGAGGCCGGATTCTCGGCGAGTTCCAAACCACGAGCAGTCAGTTTGAGTACGGCATCAAAACGGAATGCAGCCAACTGTTCTTGGGCTGCATAAATATAGGCCTCCGCTGCTGTTGGATCGCCAGCACGCTCTAAGTGCTCAGCCCGAAGCACGGTGTCGCGTTTACCGTACCATTCTGCAGCGATACGATGTAGCCTGGTGCGTCGGTCCGTCAAAAGCGATGAATAGACACCTTCTTGCACCAACGCGTGCGTAAACAGATAGTCGTCTCCCTCTGGTCTAACGAGGTGACGCTCTAACAATCCAGAACAACTATACTCAGAATTCGCAATCAAATGCCGTAAAGCGTCAAGCGAAAAGCGCTGCCCCAGAATAGACGCAGCCTGAAGAGCAGATTTATCGGCCGGCAGCAACCGGTCTATGCGTGCTAAGACTAGGCTCTGAATTGAAGCTGGAATGTCCCTATCACCACGTTCTTCCACGTTAAGCAGAAGTTGTTCCAAAAACAAAGGATTTCCTCCCGAACGCGGAATACACTCTTGAGCCATATTGTTAGTTGAATTAATGAACGCGCTCGCCAGTTTAAGAGACTCCTCCTTGCGTAGTGGTCCTAAATCAATAGTAATCAAGGGGCATCCACCCAACGTACTGCGCCAAATCTGATTCAGGGGATCACCCTCCACTCGCGAGGTCATTATTAAAATTGCCCGGCATTCCGCTACCACAACAGCCATCCTGGCCAAGTATCGAAGTAGCGAGGGTTCAGCCCAATGGACGTCTTCTATAATGACAATGAAGGGTTTTTCAGCACTCAATTTACTTAATAACTTCGAAACCACAGCGTGCTTACCTTCATTGCGTGTTGTATTATCCATCGCCTCATACGCCGCATGATCCTCGCGCGTCTGCGGTAAGCCGAGTAAGTCGTTCAAAAAAATTCTTTGCGCCGGTAATAGAAGACCCCGGCATATTATCATATCAGCCGCTGACCGATACGAATCCCTATCGTCTCCTTGAAGTCCAATTAGACTTTGCACAACCGACCGAACAGCATCGTCCCCCTTGCTAACCCCGAAATCCAAGACCAAGCCCTTGTGGGTAACAAATCCTTTCTCTGCCGCAATGCCTGCGAACTCTTCTACGAGTCTTGATTTGCCAATTCCTGCTTCTCCGCGCACGACGATGGCCTGGCCATTGCCGTTCTTGTGGCAGGCATCAACCAAACCTTTGAACTGCGCCAGTTCAGCATATCTTCCGACGAATTCAGTTATTCCAATCGTCTTTTCGAGCTTGAGTAGTGAATTCAGCCGCCAGATTCTTACCGGTGACAATATTCCCTTCACAGAGACTTCACCCAACGAAACACAGTCGATATTTTCGCCGACGGCCCGGCGCACGGCGTCTGAGATTAATGTTTCCCCGGTTTTGGCCCTGTCCTGAAGACGCGATGCCAGGTTTACAGATTCTCCCGTGACGGTATATTCATGATGGGCCCCACTGCCGGTATCGCTGGCGACGACTTCGCCACAGGCAATTCCGACGTGTGCCTTAAGTGGTTGGCCGGTTTGTTCAGATAGGGAAATTAAACGTGCATGAATATCGAGCGCTGTGCGTATTGCACGTAATGGGTCATCATCGTGAGCAACTGGCGCACCGAATACGGCCATCACACTGTCGCCAATATGCTTGTCGACGGTGCCGCCATAATTCTCAATTACAGAGTCAACTGTTTCGAAATAGCGGTTGAGCAAGGCATGGGTCTTCTCTGCGCCAAGCTCAGTTGCAAGTGAGGTATAGTTCGTTATATCGGCGAACAGTATGGTGACCTGTCGGCGTTCGGCGCTATGCACTTCTACAACGGGGAGTTGCTGCCCGTTTGTGATTTGGTCACTGACCGAGCCTAACTCATCGATAGCCTTAAGTAGCCTTTTGCGATCAGCTAACCTTTCGACTCCGAGGTCTTTCAGGTCTTCATTTGTTAGTTCTGTGAGCAATGAAGTATCGACACCATTCTCAGCGAAAGCATCGACATACTGCTCCAGTCCGTATTTTTTTAACCAGTCCGTAACGCTCATAATCAGTGTGCCAACTCTAAAAAATTTGCGGGAAAGATTAGCCAAGAGCTGTTATACACTCAATAGCGGACCAAACGAAGTCCAATTGGGGTCCAGGCTGTGTGAAAACGCGGAGCATGCTATGATTCCCCAAAAAAGGAAGCTGCGCATCCACATGTTGCAGAAGGACAGGCAGTTGTGCGATGGTTGCTCCGGCCAACGAATAATAATCTACAGCGAAATGTCTTTTTCATGAGCAGAAATCGCGTGAAATTGGAGCTGGACCGGCGTGGCTGAGCAGATGCCTGCTACAGGCGCGAAAGACCTGCCGGAGCTGACGGTACGCGCGGTCGCGACGGGCATGGTGATCGGTGCGCTACTGACGCCATGCAATGTATATAGCGGGCTGAAGATCGGCTGGACATTCAACATGTCGGTTGCTGCCGGTCTGATCGGGTTCGCGTTCTGGACCACGTCACATGGTCTTTTTTCTCGCAAGCCCCTAGGTCTGTATGAGAACAATATTAATCAGACAGCAGCGTCTTCCGCCGCTTCGATTATTTCCGCCGGTCTGGCCGCGCCAATTCCGGCGCTGGCGCTGCTGACAGGACAGACACTGGCATTTCCCGTCCTCGCCGCATGGCTCTTTGTCGTCAGTATTTTGGGAATTGTGGTGGCGGCGGGATTGCGCAATCAGCTTTTGTTGCGCGAACATCTGCCGTTTCCTTCAGGTGTGGTGACGGCCGAGACGATGCAGGAAATCCATGGCGGCGGGCCGGAGGCGGCGCAAAGATTGCGCCTGCTTTCGTTCAGTGCCATTTTGAGCGCCGGTTTAAAACTGGTAACAAGCGTTTTTGCCATCGGGCCTCTGGCGCCACCACTGAAAACGAGTGTGCAGCTTCCGGCCAGCGCGGGCGGTACGACCCAGCTGACGGCCATGAATCTTGGCATCGCCCTCGATCCATCCGTTCTGATGGTCGGATTCGGAGCAATTGCGGGCCTGCGGATCGGCATTTCCGTTTTGCTTGGCGCCATTGTCGGCTGGGGGATACTTGCCCCAATCGCACTTGCGGCCGGTTGGGCGAAGCCGGGCACGTCTGATGCAGGACTGGTCTGGTTCGGTCCACTTGTGGAATGGCTGTTGTGGCCCGGGGCGACGTTGATGACCACCGCATCGCTGACCGCCTTTGTGATCTCTATTATGCAGCTGCTCATCCGCCGTCGCGAGAGGAAGGTGAGTGATACGCCACAGCGACCCGGATCAGGTCTTGTGCGCATGCTTGTGCCAGGGTTCCTAGTGGCTGCCGTGTTGTCGGTCGTCGCGCAGATCGTGATTTTCGACATCGGTCTGTTCGAAGCCGGGATTGCGGTTGTATTGAGCTATGTGCTGGCGATTGTCGCAGCGCGTGTGTCCGGTGAAACCGCTATTACGCCGATAGGGGCACTTGGCAAGATCACGCAGTTGACATTTGGTTTGATATCTCCAGGCAATGTCACCGCGAATCTGATGACCGCAAATGTAACGGGGGGTGCGGCCGGTCAGTGCGCCGATCTCATGCATGATTTGCGTACCGGGCAGATCATCGGCGCGACGCCGGGATTTCAGATCGTGGCACAGGTGTTTGGCGTACTGACCGGATCCCTGGTGGCGGCAATCACCTATCTTCTACTCATTCCCAATCCGCAACAACAGCTGATCACTGCCGAATGGCCGGCGCCTGCCGTTGCAACGTGGAAGGCTGTCGCCGAAGTGCTGAGCCGGGGACTGGAGACAATGCCACCGGCGGCACTTATTTCAATCGTGATCTCTGCCGTATTGGGCATCGGACTTGCCGTTGCCGAGAGCGTGGCAACGCCTTCGGTGCAGCGTTTCATACCCAGTGCACCGGCACTCGGCCTCGCCTTCGTCATTCCGGCTTGGAATTCGATTTCGCTGTTCCTGGGCGCGCTTGCTGCGAGCATCATAGCCTGGGCATACCCGGAATGGGCGAAGAGGCGGATAATCGTAATTGCCGCAGGGCTGATTGTCGGCGAGAGCCTGGCAGGGGTTGTTGACGCGTTATCAAATATATTGGGCTAAGCCAAACTACTCCTGCCACGGCGACAGTCAGACTCTGATCACCCTTGGAATTATCAGTATCCAGTAAATGAAAGACGATGAGCGAAGGATGCCCCGGAAAGTCCGTGATGCAGCAATTTCGACGATCTTTCCAGTTGCCGCGAATTTCTGTGTTCGCTCACAGAAAGACAATTTAAAGTTTCCTGACAGTAAACGTTTGACTCTTCAAAGCAAAAATTACTAAGAGAAACTTCATGTCACGTTCCGATCATAGATCCCGAGGCCACGATCATGGCTATGCGAATGAACGCGCTGTCCTTTTCGCGGCACTATTGACGGGTATATTTATGCTAGCGGAGGTCGTTGGCGGCATCATTACCGGCTCCCTCGCATTGCTGGCTGATGCTGGACATATGCTGACTGATTTTGCGTCTCTTTTACTCGCATGGTTTGCGTTTCGACTTGTTCGCAGACCCGCCGACTGGAAACGAACTTATGGCTTTGACCGGTTTTCCGTTCTTGCCGCCTTCGTTAACGGTCTGTCACTGTTCGTGATTGCTGGTTGGATTTGCTACGAGGCTTATGAGCGTTTGCAACAGCCAGTTGAGGTGCTAGGCGGACTGATGCTTTGGATCGCGATCGGTGGCGTGGTTGTCAATCTGCTTGCGTTCTGGGTGTTGTCACGTGGTAAAAATGAAAATCTTAACATCAGGGCCGCAGCTCTCCACGTTGCGGGTGATCTTCTTGGCTCCATTGGCGCTCTAATTGCCGCACTGGTGATCATTTTCACCGGCTGGATGGCTATCGATCCAATCCTCTCAGTGGTGATGGCGCTCTTAATCCTGCGGTCGGCATGGCGCGTGGTCAGGGAAAGTGGTCATATTCTCCTTGAGGGTGCGCCGGAAGGGTTCGACCGGCGCGAGGTCGCTGAACTGATTGCTGCTGAAGTTCCTGGCGCAACGCGAGTGCGTCATGTCCATGCATGGTCAATTACGCAAGAACGCCCCATGGCGACATTGGAAGTGGAAGTCGCACCGGAAACGAATGTCGAAGTGGTAAAAAACAAGATCAAGACGATTATGCACAAGACTTACCGTATCGATCACACAACGGTCGAAACTTCCGTTTCATCGGAGAGTCAACAAAAACTCAAATCGCGCTAAATCTGCCCGGCGGCTGGCCGCCCGCAATGGACTGCCTTTTGGTTGATCATCTGGTGTGGTTCACGCCTTCAAAGCTGCCCTCACACGATCAGGCGTAAACGGCATGTGATAAAGCCGTTTACCGGTCAGTGCATGGAATGCATTTGCAATAGCCGCCGAGATGAACGGATTGCCAATCTCACCCAGGCCGGTTGGTTTGGTACTCCGGTCCATGAACTCGACATGGAGCTCTTCTGGCGCTTCCGACATACGCAGCACTTCATAATCGTGGAAGTTTGACTGTTCCACCGCACCGCTCTTAATGGTGACGCGTTCCTTCAGTACGCTCGATATGCCGTAAATTATGCCACTTTCCACATTGTGGAGCGCTGCTTCCGGTTGCACGACGGTTCCGCCATCGACTGCAACCCACACCTTGTGCACGCGAATCTTTCCCGACGAGCGGTTGAGTGAGATCTCGACTACCCCGGCGCCGAGCGAGCCGGAACGCTCGGTAATAGACAGACCGAGCGCCCTGTCGGCGGGCCGCTTGGCTTTCCAGTCGCACATCTCGGCAACTTTGTCGAAAACCGCCCGCGCCTTATCTGTCATAGCCATGCGTTGGCGCCTGAATTCCAACGGATCGACGTCTTCCGCCACCGCCATCTCGTCAATGAAGCTTTCGTGCGCAAAAATATTGAAAGGATGAGCAACAGCCCGCCAATGCTTGAGACGGATATTGTGTGACACACCGCGCCGTTCGATGGATTGATGGGGAATCTCGTAATACGGGATCTTGATCCCCGATTGCAGCAACCGGTTACCATCGCCGATCACGCATTGACGCCATCCGATAACCTTGCCCGAAGTGTCGAGCGCCGCTTCCATGCAAAGCAAGGCCTGCGGACGGAACATGCCGTACGCGATATCTTCCTCGCGTGTCCAGATCATCTTAACCGGACGCTTGACCTCGCGCGCGATCATCGCCGCCTCTACCGCATAATCATTGTTCGAGCGCCTGCCGAACCCGCCGCCGAGATACTGCTGGTGAAGTGTGACTTTGCTAATGTCAAGCCTGAGGGCATTCGCGAGCCGGACCCTTGACCAGCCAGGGGACTGCGTACCTTCCCAGACCTCCAGTGTTCCATCAGCGTTGATACGAGCCACCGCGTTAAGCGGTTCCATTTGCGCGTGGTAGCCATAGTCACTGCGATATTCAGCCTTGAATGTTTTCGCAGCACCGGCAAAAGCGGCCATGTCATTGCCCTTCTTGTGAAGGTTCTCCTTTTCTGAAGCCGGATCAGTCGCGACCCTGGCATAATCCTCGTTGAGCATCTTTTCAGAGTCGTAATCCTGCGCCGTAGCGCTTGTCTTCCATTTGACTTCCAGAGCGTCCCGGGCGGCCAGAACGCCTTCCATACTATCGGCAACGGTGGCGACACCGGCCTCAAGCTTGACAATATCGATGATGCCCGGCATCGCTCTGATTTTGGAATCGTTCCACGATACCGGCTCGCCATTCTGGATCGGCGAATGTATCGTACTGGCGTAAACCATGCCGGGAATCTGGACGTCGATGGAATATTGAGCCGTGCCATTGACCTTGGCCGGGATATCGCGGCGAGGTACGGATTTTCCAATGATGCGAAACTCGCTCGGCTTTTTGAGATCCGATTTTTTAATGTCGGGCATTCTCGCGGGCACAGCCGCAAACGCCGCAATTTCGCCATAGGTCAAACGCCGGGCGGAGGCCGGATGGAAGACGATGCTGGGCTCGGTCTTCAACTCAGAAACCGGCACATCCCATTTTTGTGCCGCATTCATCAATAACACTTTGCGGACCTGAGCGCCGACGATCCGCATCTGGTCAAAATACATCTTGACCGCACGACTGCCGACAATTGCCATGCCTTTGCCTCTGGGGGTGTCGTAGCCGTAAATTTCCGGATCGGCCGGGGACATTTCCAATGTCACCTTGGACCAGTCGGCATCCAGCTCTTCTGCCAAAATTACAGGCACGCCGGTCATCGATCCCTGCCCCATCTCAGCGGCGGGAGTGACGATGGTGATGGAATCATCGGGTGAAATTCGCACCCAGGCGGAAATTGCGTGTTCCGCCTTGCCATGTGCTGAGTTGACCAGAGAGACGCCGTTTACTCCAATGGCAATTGTAAATGTGAGACCGGTTGCGCCTTTTACGAAGTCGCGGCGACCGATAATACCTTCACTTGCATCAATTCGTTTGTGGGTGGTCATGTTCAGGACTCCTTAGCGGCGCGCTGGATTGCGGCAATTATCCGGTTGTAAGTGCCGCAACGGCATATGTTGCCGTTCATGTGGGCGACGATATCAGCACGCGATGGGTTCTTGTTCATTGCAAGCAGTTCTGCGGCCTTCATGATCTGGCCCGACTGACAGTAGCCGCATTGTGGGACCTGCTCGGCGATCCATGCTTTCTGTAGCGGATGATTACTGCCGGGCGAAAGACCTTCAATGGTCATGACGGCCTTTCCCTCAACTTCTGAAACGGCGGTCTGGCATGACCGTACGGCCTTGCCATCGACATGCACTGTGCAAGCGCCACACAATCCAGCGCCACAGCCAAACTTTGTTCCCGTCAATTTCAAGTGTTCGCGAATTGCCCAAAGCAGTGGTGTATCGGGCGAAGACTTTACGCTCGCCTGTTTTCCGTTGATCGTGAATGCAACCATTGTGGGTTCTCCCTTGTCGCTCCAGCGTCTGATCAATGATAGAACTGCTACATCTTCGGCGTTTTTCAACCCGGGCAGAGCTGGAAACCCCTTATTTTTTGTCCAACTTGCTGCGGTTGATCTTCACCACGGGCCGCATCACGCCGATGTTATGAATTGCAATGGTACATCATCTAATTCAGCTCGCAAAGTGCAATCATTCTAGAATTGAAATTTTGCTCGATGTTTGCTTCGGGGAATAAACTGCCGGTACTTTATTCCTTGATACACGGCCGTTCCAATATTCAATCCGGAAACCTTTGCCTCCGGATATCTCCTTCCGTACCCTCCCCGGCAGCGTCATTCGCCGGCTGCCCCTTTATCCTAATCACAGTTACGGCTTGGGCCGCGCCGCCATTTTCTGGGGGGCACGCTCGCAAAAAAAAAACGCGCCTGGAATAGGCGCGTTTCTCATTGCAACTGAATGGTTTTTTAGCGTTTCCGAACGAAGCGTCGGGGAGTCTGCTTTTTGGCTCCAATTCTAAATTTTTTTCCTAACTTTTTCACCTTTGTATTGGAGGCCTTTTCCTCATTCTTATTATTGACCTTGAGGTCTGAAGGTCCGGATTTACACTTGATATTCACTGAAACCCAGTTGCTGATTTTTGGATGGCCTTTTACTTCTGCCATGAACTTGGTGCTGGCCGGTTTCGTATAGGTTTTGGTTTCCGTATGAGATCCAAGATACACTCCTTTTGCACCCTTTTTCAGCTTGACCAGATACCAGGCGCTTTTGCCACCACCTGCCTGGCGATATCGGACTTTCGCCCAACCTTCCTTGTTTCCAAAAACCCAGGCCGTAAATGTAGCGGTTTTCTTGCATGAGTTTCCATTTGAAATTTTGATTCCAAGCTGAACTTTGGTGACTTTCATCGGGCTGCAGTCGTTCTTGAAATGCACCCAATTGGAAGCCGGTCCGTTTTTGGCATTAACCCGCCGGATTTGATCTAAGTCTCCAACTTTTTGAGTTTCTGTGATTTTAGCGAGATATTTGTTGCCCACTTTATTCGACTGAACCTTTAACCAGGCGCTTGGTTGCCCGCCCTTGCGTTCACGGCGATAGGTAACAAATCCCTTTTGGTTCGTCTCGAATACCGTGTTAATCGTGATATTTCTGGGACAAGAATTCCCTTTGGCCAGTGAATAACTATATTTTGCACTCAGGACCTTGAACTTTTCACAATCGACTTCTACCTTAACCCACTGCGATGCAGGACCATTCTTTATCTTGATCCGACGGGTCTGATCAACGTGTCCGACTTCTTGCGTCTCTTTCTTCGTATATATGAAGCGGTTACCGGATTTCTTGGTATTGACGGTAATCCATCCCGAAGGTTGACCGCCTTTGCGTTCGCGGCGATAAGTTACTTTTCCGGGTCGGTTGGACTCGATCTCTTTGAAAATTGTCAGTGATTTAGGGCAGGATTTTCCACTGGCGCTGTAGGATAAGTTGACAGCTGTGACTTTTAGGGGTGTGGTGTCTTTTTTACAGACCAGTTTGACAAGCATCCAAGTTTGCGCAAATCCATGCGTTCTTTCTTTTGCTTTACTGTGGGAATACTCTGGGTGGTGCCCCTGTCCAAAGCTGATGGGCATCTTTCCGGCACGCATGAATAACCCGACACCAACATTGATGGTCGCCGTCCGGTCTTTGTCTGCCGGCCCATAACTGGCGGCCAGATCATTACATCTGTCGATTGCCTTCTGAGAATACTGACCGAGCTGTTGCGGCCAGAAATAGTACGAGTTTGTGGCATTGACCTTTCGAAGCGGAACATCGCCGGGGGGAACTTCATAAGCCTTCAGATTTGGAACATATGCCGGGCGACCACCACCTGAATATTTTGTGATATCGACATAGACTAGCGAACTGTAGATCTTGTAACGCAGTGACGCGTTGTTGATTTTACCGTGAGTTTTTAGCCAGAAAATCGCTTGTTTGTTCTGGACCTTGTTGTATAGCCCATTTTTGTTTTCGACAATGATGGTTGGCATGGGGCGAGAGGAGTCAGCACTGATTTTGACCTCTCTAAGCTTTGTTTCCGCAGCAGCGGATGTTACCAAGGCTGCTGTAGCCAACGCGGTTGCGATTTGCAGTTTGATTGTATTCTTCATGATTCTTACTCCGATTAGCTTGTGTGGCCGGCGTCATAGCGCCTTGTTTTTTCAGTCGCCGACGGAGCAGAATTGGTTCAAATAAAAAAACCCTATTTTAAAAACCAACGCCCCGCCCTTGTTTCAAGAGGCGGGGCGCTCGAGTTTTCAAGCCGTCGCAGGGAACGAATTATGCCGCAATATTCAATTGAAATATCACAGGAGATCTAGATCGCGATTTTGTTCCGGATCAATATAAATACAATTGTGCAATCAATAGCTTCGGCAATTTTGGCGGGGCGGTTCAAGGTCACGGTCGGACCGCCCCAAACAACTGTTCAATGGTCTGATAACGGGCCTGATCGAATTTGTATTTAACGCAATGAAGTGGTCGCAAAGCGGCTCAAAAAGCAGGACCTGCTGTATTAAAAATGTTTGTCCGGATTTGCTTTTTCAGCTTCTTACGAAATCTACTCCGTATCAGCTTTTTTCCAATTCTGATCCGGATTGAAAACCTCCATGGCCCTGACCAGCGGCGCGGTTTCCTCACCCAAATCGGATTCAAAAACTGTGCCGTCATGATTGATCATAAACGTCATAATGCCCGAGTTATCATATCGGGCCGGATAGGCTACGACAGCAAATCCACCAATCATTTTACCGTCAACCATATATTCATAAGCACCACCAATTGCATCTGGGCCTTGCCGACTCAACATTTTGAAATGGTAACCATGGAACGGATTTGAAACTTCATCTTTATTGTCGTTTTTTTTCAGGCTGTAGCCGGATTTCACTGCCTCAGCAACAAGAGGACCAAGGGGACTTAAAGCCTCTCCATCACTTGTCGGCCAATAAAGGCCATCCTTTTTTCCAGGTGAGCTCCTGAATTTCGAGGCATACTCCAGAAGCCCGTCACCATTGTGATCCTCGCTGGCATATTCGAACTGCGCATCACGAATCGCAAGTAAGACTTTCATGGTGGTCAGCTCGTTTCGACCGACGCGCCGATTGATAAGCTCTTCATGCCCCTGCTCAGCGTCAAACACCCAGCCGGCTGAGGTCTTGACAACCGGAAACGGGAACGGAAAATCATCATCACCAATAATCAGATGGGCTTTGTCGTCACCTTCCATTTCAATTGCATTTTTCTTATCAAACGCATTAATAAAAGCTTCCATCCCCAACCGGTCCTGCACGCTATCGCCTGAGCTCAACCATTCGCTTGTCTCATTGCCAAGAATTGCGACGATAGGGCCGGTTTTCTTCGTTCTCACCGCCTTGACCAATGCCTTTATTGCAGTATCAGGCGTAGAAAAAACCTTTGGTCCCCTGTCTTGCGCAACTACGTGCTGAAACCCAAAAATCGCGATCAGACTGACGCATAGGGAAACTATACTTACATTCCTGAATGTGCTGTACCTCATTGCAATTCCCATCGAACGCCACAATTCATTATCGTCGCCTTCCGCCTCCACCTCGCCGACCACCGCCGCCATGGCGAGGCGAGGAAGCTCTATTATGCGATGCTACGCGACTGTTTCTGCCGCGGGCACTGTGTTGTCTCACCTGTTTTCCGTTACCAATACCATGATAGGCAGCAGGCCCCCTGGTGGTTCTGTGTGGTTTTCGGGCGGCGGCGCTATTCGAACCCGCTTTTTTCGGTGCGGGCCGGGAAGCGACCTTCCCGGGTTTCGATCTCGCCGGTTGCTTAGCCTTCGCCGGTGTTTTTCCAGCCAAAGGACGCTGTCCCTTATTGGGGCCCTTTCCCACCTGGGGACGCTGACCAGGCCGTTCAAGATCCCTGCGGACAGCTTCCGCGTGACCACGAAACTGCTCACGGGACTTTATGTTTCTGCTGTCCGTTCGATACCTGGCCGCGACATCTCGGCCCCGATAGGGAACTGCACCGCGATGCTTCGGACTATGTTGCCAGTTTCTGTTGGTAATTTCGGTTCTATTGAATCTGTTGTAATTGTTGATATTGATATTCACAGTTCCGCGCCGCCAATCCGGTCTTCCCCATAAAGCATTACCGACGACCACACCTGCACTGAACCACAATGCCCGGCTGGCGACATATCCGGGAGGATACCAGTAATATGGCGGATAGGATGGGTAGGCCCAGGTCCCGTAAACAACTGCCGGGTTGTACCAGGGCACATAAATGACCTCGGGATCGGTTTGTTCAATAACAATAATGGTTTCTTGGTTGCCGCTTTCTGCTTTCACAGTTTGTTTGTCAATCTTCTGTTCCTTTGTCGATTTCAGATTGCCGGACTTGTCGGCTTTTAAGCGGAGGTTTTGAACCGCATCGAAAATTTCTTGCTGCTGAGCCAGAAATGCGTCTCCCAACTGTTGGGTCCAGCTCAATTGCTCATTCATCATCTCAAGAACTTCAGG
Source organism: uncultured Hyphomicrobiaceae bacterium (assembly GCA_964461525.1). Lineage (GTDB taxonomy): Bacteria > Pseudomonadota > Alphaproteobacteria > Rhizobiales > CAYWUX01 > CAYWUX01. The sequence goes on from CAYWUX010000026.1 coordinate 14,665, forward strand.
GAACTCTGTCAATGATTTTACACTGGGATCCCAGGATTGGTTCTCCATTGCATCTTCAAGGGCCTTTCCTTTCACGTCTTTGTGTTCTTTGACCCAGCGTGCCGCCTGAACAACCTCCAGCGGATAGGTCGATGCCATCAGAATTTGAGACAGTAGTGCATCTGGATAAAGCGCAATCGGGGCCACAAGCTGCTCAAGTTGAGCCTCTGAATAAGTATCCTTGGATTCTTCTGCCGCCCTTACCCGAAATTGCAGAGCAATAATGAAACATAAAGCGAATGTGATTATAAAACCCGGCCAAGAAAGAGAAATTGCTGAATTTCTCGATACGCGTGTCATGTGGGTCCTCGGTGCTGAATTTATTCTGCAAAAGATAATTTATCAATTATTCCTGATATATCAATGTAGTAAAGCTATATTAATTGATCACATCTTAACGACCGCCCTGAAAGTACCGGATAAACGGCCGTTATATTTTTTTTCCAACTAGGTACTGTTGCTCAAGACTTCTCTTTCCAATTATTCATCTTTTGGACATGTTCCGGATAGTTACCAGCCTTTAAATTGGCCTTGCCCATTAGGGCACCCCACCAGGGAGAGCCCCGGAGGTACTCACAAATCGACCTCTGCCTCCGGGGTTTATCGTGAAATAAAAATACCCAATCAACCTTACCTTTTCCAAGTTACATGGGTGTTTCAACTTCCTGACTGTGCATGGACATGGGCCGTATTACTGAAGTGTCGTGGTTGGTTCTACCTGCCAGACAGTATTGAAGCTGACGGAAAAACGGTCGCCATTGTCATGGCTCACCGATTGACCCTGACAACCCGAAGCTTATCCGGAAATATTCATTCCAGCTTAAGCTGGAAATTCAGTGATAGCCCTCATCAGATTTGATTTTTCCGCGAAATGTCCAGTAGACGAAAATCGTATACCCAAAAATAAAAGGCAGCATCACGGCGGCGCCAGCGAGCATAAACCGCTGAGAACTCGGATCCGCGGCGGCATCCCAAATGGTAATCGATGGCGGCACCAGAAAAGGAAGGCTCGAAACCGCCAGCCCCGCATAGCCAAGTAAGAAGAGGATTATGACCAGAAAGAACGGTCTTATTTCATGGCCTTCGTCGAGAGACTGCCAGCACAAGAATGCAGCGATAACTGTTGCGAGCGGAAATACGGCCAAATAGAACAGATTAGGAAGCGAAAACCAGCGGTTAAAATAGTGTTCCGACAGAAACGGAGTCCAGACGCTTACGATTGCCATGGCAACAAGCACGATTATTAGAAACCATTTAGCGAGCTTTTGATTAGTTAGGGCGAGTGGACCGTCGACCTTCATGTTAAGCCAGGTGGCACCCAAAAGTGCATAACCGCAGACAACTGCGGCTCCGGTAAATATCGAGAATAAAGTGAGCCAGTCAAATGGTCCGCCGGTATACACACCGTTTTCTGTCTTGATCCCCTGCAACAGTCCACCCAGCACCAAACCCTGGGCAAAGGCAGCAATCAATGATCCTCCGGCAAACGCGTAATCCCATATAAGATGGTTCGGTTTTGCAACCCAGCGGAATTCAAACGCCACCCCACGGAAAATAAGTGCAATCAGCATGAAAATAATCGGCAGATAAAACGCTGGCATTATCAATGCATAGGCAAGGGGAAACGCCACCATTAATCCCGCACCTCCAAGTACCAGCCACGTTTCATTACCGTCCCAAAAAGGGGCCACGGAATTCATCATCTGATCCCGGTCCCGCTCCTCTTTAAAAAATGGAAACAGGATTCCGATTCCCAGGTCGAAACCATCCAGAATAACGTATAATGCGACAGCAGCACCAATCAGTGTCGCCCATATTAAAGGAAGCCAGAAGGTTGAGTCAGCCATGGAAAGAACCTCCGGTTTCCGCCTCCGGCAGGGTTGGCTCAGCAGCAGCGGATTTCGGACGTTGTGATGAATTGCCTTCAGGACCGTTGCCTGAAACTTCAACTGGCCCCTTACCGATCAAACGGGAGATATAATAGAAACCCATGGCGAATACAATCACGTAGGCAATTACAAACAGAGTAAGACTGACCGCTATGGCTGAGAACGATACTGGAGAAATTGCGTCACTTGTTCTTAAAACGCCATGAATGATCCAAGGCTGACGGCCGGATTCGGTTACCCACCAACCAGCCAATATGGCGATAAAACCCAACGGCCAAACATGTTTCAGAATTCTGAGAAGCCATTTTCGTTCAAACAGAACTTTTTGCCACCAGAACCATCCACCGATAACACCGATCAAAATCATCAGGATTCCGATTCCGGCCATAATCCTAAAAGCAAAAAAGACGGGTAGCACTGGCGGCCGGTCTTCCCTTTTAAAGTCTTTCAATCCGGGAAAGAGGCCATTAGGATCATGGGTGAGAATCCAGCTTGCGCCTGAAGGAATTGATAATTCGAAGTCATTCTGCTCTAATTCTTGGTTTGGCCAGGCGAATAGAACCAGATCCCCCGGTTTGGTTCCGTCCCAATGAGCTTCCATTGCAGCGATTTTTGCTGGCTGAAGTTTTGCTGTGTTGAGACCGTGCAGATCTCCGATCACGAGTTGCAGGGGGGCAAGTAAGATAACCATACCCAGGCCCATGCGAATCATCGTTCGAGCTTGTTCACCAAAGCGGTCGGTGACCAGATAGCGCGCACCGACGGATAGAACCACCAGTGATGTGGTAAGATAGGCAGCATTAAACATGTGCGCGAACCGATATGGGAAGCTCGGATTGAAAATAATTCTGAACCAATCCAGGGGATAGGCGATACCGTCTCGGATCTGGTGACCCTCGGGAGTATGCATCCAGCTGTTGGCAGAAAGAATCCAAAATGCCGACAATGATGTACCGATGGCGACAATGACGGCGGCGGCGATGTGGACATCGGGCGAGACCCTGTTCCAGCCGAAAAGCATTATGCCGAGAAAAGTCGCTTCGAGAAAAAATGCCGTGAATACCTCGTAAGCCAGCAGTGGTCCAATTACATTTCCGGCAGCGACTGAAAACTGAGACCAGTTTGTGCCAAATTGGTAGGAGAGCACAATTCCGGATACAACACCCATGACAAAAGAAACGGCAAAGATCTTTGTCCAAAACCGCGCCAGGTCATACAGATAATTACGTCCCGTCCACCTCCAGCGTACAAGGAGCGTGGCGATGAAAGCCGCAAGCCCAATTGTAAAACTGGGGAAAATGATATGAAAAGCAATAGTAAAAGCAAATTGCGCGCGGGCCAGTAAAACAGCATCAATTTCCATAGCGAGCCTTTCACATATAAAAGGTTCATTGATCCGAAGGAGTCAAAAAATCGTTGTGACCGTGGGACGTGCCATCATTATGATAAATAATTTCCAGCAGCAATGCTACAATTCCACATAAGAGCTCAAATGACTGAAAGGTATCAGCACCACGCGGGGCCGTTGAGATATTCGTCAAAGACATGGGTACTGCTATCGATGTGGCCAGAGCACACGGCATAGAGCTTCAGGTCGTCCCGGCCGCACGCAAGATGTTTCAGCGTGCCGAAGCAGCCGGGTGGGGAAAAGATGATGCGGGTCGCGTTATTGAAGTGTTTGAAGGTAAAAATTTTTTTCAACAGGTATAGGCCTGCAAAAGTTCAATATGCTGGACCGACATTCTCAATAACACCAATCTTTCGAACTTTTACAATTGATATACTATTGGATAGTCAAGTTATACTATTCAATAGTCACCCATTGCTTTGTCGCGGTCGACTTTATGCAGGCCTCGAAAGCCGCCACGTTGTTAATGGCTTCTTCACCGGTTACGGGAAACTTGGCTTCCCCCATTGCCGCGTCCGCGAAGGCTTCCAGTGTATCACCTACAAAATTCGCCGCCGGAAAATTAATAACGGTTTCCTTTCCGTTAATTTCCGTGCGGACAAGTGATTGCTCGCCGCGCATTTCCGCGGATCCCTTCGATCCATAGGCCTGCACCCGCCAGATGTCAGCCGTAGCAAATACGGTCGCAAGATACCCGCTTATTCCACTTTTGAAACGCAGCAACATAGCTGTCGTATCATCAATTTTGCCGCTTAGAATTCTGCGGTCACTGAAGGCAGTTATTTCTGACGCCGGTCCTGCAATGTGAATCATACTATCGAGGACGTGTACCCCTCGAGCAGACATTCCGCCTGCCGGACATTCATTAGGATCCGCCCGCCAACTACCTTCTACGAGCCTGAACCCTGAGGGACCCGATTGTTCCGTCTCAATGTGAAGGATTTCCCCGATGTCACCGTTCCTGATCATCTCCACCAACGCTTTGTAGGCCGGTTGAAAGCGACGCGTGAATCCGACCCCTAACGCCAGATTTTTTGAGTTAATTGCCTCAATGGCTTCGACGGCATGTTCTCGTTTCAATGTCAGTGGTTTCTCGACATAAACATGTTTGTCCGCTGCAGCACAGGCCAGGATCTGCGGATAGTGCTGGGAATGAGGTGAAGCCAAGACAACAGCCTGAATATTTTGGTCTGCGAGCACGTCCTCCAAACTGCTTGTCGCAGTCATGCCCTGACGCGAAAGATATCCCTCTAATTTAGAAGGGTCACGTGAAACCGCCACTGCAAATCTAATCTTCTCGCTCTTATGCTGCACACTCTCGACAAGTGTCCTGCCCCACCCACCTAATCCAACAATCGCGGCATTTATCATAATAACTCCTCTTTTTCTGTTCCAAATTCCAGGTTTTGCCAGTATACGTATAACCAATTTCGAAGGCTCACTACATCTAAATTCTGCGAAATTTGCAACCAAACTGTTCTGCCCGAATGCAATCTTTGTTTGTCGTTAGCTAGTTTTCATAATCAGATTACAATGTTTCGTTGAAACAACTCACCGTTATGGTACCGCCCGTTGCGCCTCCAAATTCGATTTGGACGAACAAAACTTTTTTTGTCTAGTTGGGTGGATCAAATTTGCGCAGTCTTCCATAATGTCTTTGCCCCTTATAACTGAGCCAAACTTTGTATAATTTCTCTCCTAGTTGAACCTATACCCGAGATGGCTATGGAACGGTTACGAAAACCTGGCGACGTAACCATATAACCCCATGTGGATCGCCAAATTCCCTATGACGAAATATTAGCGGACGTGGAAGACAAACATATCCTCCTGCGCATCACTTGTCCGGATCCAGGGGTGCACTTTACATCTGGTTTGATTTTGCGTTGCCCCTGACAGAAAAGCTCCCTGCGGCATTCAAATGTTGCGCTCTATTCCCCTTTCAGATAAGCTAACCGGGATTCAGTGTAATCTGAGTGGCAAGATAAACGCCTGCCAGCAAGCAGGGCATAAAGATACACTCGGATTTAGTTAGACTGAGTCGCGCGAATGTCTCGGCCGAATTGTGCCGTTCCGGAACAGCCTTGACATTGGGCGTGCCGACGATGTTCTCAAATCAGATTTCTAAATGGGAGGAAAAACAATGAAACGTTTCACTCTACTATTGAGTCTATTGGTCGCGGCCGCACTTGTCGGTACTCCGGCCCAGGCCCAATACATGGATATGGAAGACATAAAGGCGAGCGCGGCCAAGGCGACGGATTACCCATCCGGCCCGATTGATTTCGTCTGCACAACGTCGCCGGGCTCGAGCGTCGCGGTGTGGTGCCAGCTTCTGGCGCGGGGATTCTCCGACGAGCTCGGCGTGCCGGTCGAGGTGCAGTACAAGCGGGGCGGCTCGCAGCATGAGCCGGTCGTCTATGTGGCCGACAAACCCGCCGACGGCCAGACCATTATGCATGTCAGCGCCAGCTTCTACGGCTATTTCCACCTGCCGCACTTCACCAAAACCTATCAGGACGATTTCCAGTTCATAGCCGAGGTGGAAAACCACACCTATGGCGTCGCGGTCGCCAAGGACAATAAGTGGGGCATCAAGACATTTGAGGACATGGTCAGGGTCGCCAAGGAGAATTGCGGCAAACTGTCGATGGGCTCGAACAAGATCGGCTCGACCCATCACCGCCACCAGATCGCGTTCCTCAATGCCGCCGGCATCGGCAAATGCGTGAACTACGTCCCGTACCAGGGCGATGGCGACACGGTGAAGGACGTGATGGGCGGACACCTCGATATCGGCCAGGCCAGCCCGCGCACCTGGCGGCCGCATCTGCAGGCCGGTACGGCGATCGCGATTGTCATGAAGCTCGATGAGCCGCTCGACGATCCGGACTGGAAGGACGTTCCCACCGTGCGCGATGTCGGGCTCGACTACGAGATCCCGCATCACTGGCAGGGTCTGGCGGTCAAGAAGGGCACGCCGGAGCCGATCATGGACAAGCTGATTCTGGCTCTGCACGCGATGTACAAACGCGACTACTTCAAGGAGTACCTGGCCAAGGGGACCCACATCGATCTCGACATTCGTGACGACCGCGAATGGATCAACGAGGACATGGCCAAGAACCAGGCGATCGTCAAGAAGTTCATGATCGACAACAAGATGATCAAACCGGACTCCTGATCCGGACACATCACAGCACGGTGGACGAGGCGACCCGTCCGCCGTTTTTTTACACGGATAGGGCTGCCGGTTGCGTCTGCACCGGGTTTTTCGAGGACAATGCGCCAGTGTTGGTAGGAGTACGGTCATGTCGGATGGGATAAAATCAGGGCTGCCCTCGCGCTTCGAATCCGTGATTCCGATGAAGCCAGCCGTAATGGTTGCCACATTCCTGATCCTGGCATGCCTCCTGTTCATGCTATACGAGACCACCAACATGATGCCGCCTATTTTGCCCGGCTATCCGGGCGATGCGTTCTTTCCGCGGCTGGTCCTCATTTATGCGTTGATCTGTGCCGGCTTCATCCTGGTAAGGGGCTTGCTGCTGCCGCGCGGTGAGCCGCTGATAGCCGGTGAGGCTGCGACGTTTTCGATCAATTGGCTGGAATTCGCAACGGTCTGCGTTCTTGTTATCGCCTATGGCACACTGCTTAAGCCGGTTGGGTTCGAGATCACGACTTTCGTGCTGTTGATGGTCCTATTGACGCCGCGCATCCGTGCCGGCGGGTACAGCGTCGGCCGGTCGCTCATCTACGCGCTAGGACTCGCGCTGCCGACGACCCTCATCTGCTACGTGTCGTTCGGGCTGATACTCAGGATCCCGCTTCCGCTTCTTTTCCTGCCCCGTTATATCCAGTACTAGCGGGGTGTGACTGATGGAATCCTTTTCCACAAACCTCGCCAGCGCATTCGACGCGCTCAATTCCGCGACGATAATCCTGACCATGCTCGCCGGTGTCGCCATCGGCATCATTCTCGGTGCCCTGCCCGGTTTTGGCAGCTCGCAGGCGCTCGCGCTGCTGTTCCCGGTGACTTTCGCCATGACCGTCGACCAGGCGGTCCTGTTTTTTCTTGCCGTCTATTCGGCAGTCGAATATGGAAGCTCGATCCCGGCGATCCTGATCCGAACGCCGGGGACCGGCGCATCGGCTGTCACGGTGCTGGACGGCTACGCCATGACTCGCCAGGGGCTCGCCCGCAAGGCGCTCAGGATCTCGCTTTATTCCGGCGTGATCGGTGGCACGACGAGCACCATCATCTTTATCCTCGCCGGCACATCGCTCGGCTATGCGGCGCTCGCCTTCGGGCCTAGCGAGCTGGCCGCAGTCGGCGTGTTTGGCCTTGCCATTGTCGGCACCTTCTTCGGCAAGGATCCCGCCCGTGGATTTCTCGCCACCGGTATCGGACTGCTTCTTGCGACTGTCGGCTCATCGGGCTTCGGCGGTCTCAGATTCACCTTCGACGAGGGCTATCTGATGGATGGCATCCCGCTAGTCGTCGTCATCATTGCCTTCCTCGCCGGTCCAGAGGCGTTTCGCCTTCTGGTCGACAATCGGCGCACCGTTGAAGAAAGGGCAGTCATCGATGCCGCCGAGGTCAAGGAGCGCAACCGGATCACGCGCGCAGACGTCAGACTTCTGGTCCCGACCTGGCTGCGTGGCAGCTTTCTCGGCACGCTTGCCGGCATCATTCCCGGTGCCGGCGGTTCCGTCGGAGCGATGCTCGCCTATGGTGAGGAGAAGCGCTGGTCAAAGCGGCCTGAGAAATTCGGGACCGGTATTCCGGAGGGCATTGCGGCGCCCGAAGTCGCCAACAATGCGGTCGTTGCTGGCACGCTCGTACCGTCGCTCTCGCTCGGCATTCCTGGCTCGGGCGGCGCGGCGATCCTGCTCGGTGTGCTGATCAGCAAGGGCGTCGTACCAGGTCCGATCATGTTCCGCGAGCAGGGTGACTTCGTCATGACCGTGTTCGTCGGCTTGCTCGCAATCAACGTGTTCCTTCTTATCACCGGGCTCCTCGGCACACGCACCTTCAGCCTTGTCGCACGGGTGCCTTTGCGCATCCTGGGCCCCTTTGTGCTGATCTTGATTATCGCTGGCAGCTACGCTTATGCCAACTACACGACGCACATTGCCATGGTTCTGGTGCTGTCGGCGATCGCCTATCTGTTCGAAAAGATCAACATTCCGGTGGTGCCGATCGTACTCGCGTTCATCATGGGGCCGATCATCGAGCAAAATTTAAACCGGGCACTGACGATCAATGGCGGAGATTTTTTTGCCATCATAGTCCGCCCAATAACGGCCACCATTCTCTTGCTGGCATTGATCACCGTGATCTACAGTATTTTGAATATTCTTCGAACTGCGAAAGACGGTCAAATTCAACTCAGCGAGGAACAACAAAGCTCACCTCCCAACGAAAATTAGGTGTCGTCAGAAAAGCCAAGAAACTATATTTCTCACAACAGGATACTTAAGCTAGAACGTTTAGGCTCAAAACAAAAAGAGTAATATGATGACCAAGATTTTTGTACCTCAACCCATTCCGGAAGTTGCGGCATCCCGACTGCATAAGTTGGGTGACGTCACAATATATCCACATGTGGATCGTCAGATACCCTATGATGAAATGCTCGAAACGGTTGCCGACAAACAAATACTCTTTGCCGTGGGAGAAGTCCCCTACAACGCCCGGCTTATTGATTCCGCAAAAGAACTTCGTTTTATTTCCGCTATGCATGTGTCTGCAAAATTTGTCGATTTTGCAGCTGCAACCCGCAGAAATATCCCGATTGCTGGAATTCCAAATGTGGGACTGGCCAAAACCACGGCGGAATTCACGTTTGCGCTTCTGATGGCGACCGCATGGCGGTTGCCGGAGGCAAACACATTTCTTCGAGAAGATCGTTGGAGACAGAATCAGTCGATGGCGATCATGGGTTCGCGTCTCTATGACAAGGTTTTGGGTATAGTCGGTATGGGACAGATTGGCCAGCTCGTAGCACGAAAAGCGGCTGCTTGTGACATGAGAATGATCTATAACAAACGTTCACGATTGAGTCCCGCCGAAGAATTCGTCCTGGGAGCCGCTGAATACCGGAATTTGGATGATCTGTTTATGGAAGCGGATTTTGTGGTCCTGACTCCAGCACTTACGAAAGAGACAAAGGGTCTCATTGATGAACGGTTGATTTCATTAATGAAACCTAGCGCAATTCTAATCAACACATCCCGTGGTTCAGTTCTTGATGAAGTGGCTTTGGAGAAGGCTTTGAGAGAAAACCACATTCGGGGCGCAGGATTAGACGTTTATCAAACAGAAGTCCCGGAACCAAATCCAGGACCGGTAAAAGGCCTCAAGGACCACCCGAATGTTGTTCTGACACCGCATATGGGAAGTGCGGCACGAGAAACCCGCGAGGAAATGGCATTGCGGGCGGTTAAGAATATTGAAAGATATCTCAATGGAAAGCGACCATTCGACGTGTTAAATCCGGAGGTGTATGGCGAGGCACCCCGTGAAGATGAGCGGATAGGTTAACGCAAAACACTTCACTCCATGGCAGATGTGGTTCCCGACTTGAGCCTTCAGGCATCTTCATGACTTATTGGGATAGGTTTGACGTAATCCGGATCTGTGGTCAGTTATCGCGGGGCATTCCTGTCAGATTTAATTAACGTACAGTATTCCGGCTCACCTCTCACACAATCCTGACTTTCTACCAATCACGACTGGAATTGATTTAAAAAACTATCTTTATGGCTTCCAATGTCTCTTTTTTAGTTCCGGCATAAACGCATAAACATGTATGATCTCTATGAATCTGAGGCTACAATAAGACGAATAATTCAACTGGTGGACCTTTTGAAATCGCTCACCCTGGCGGTAAAGTCAGCCACGGTATTTCGTGTGTTTTAAATTGGGAGAAGGAATATGAAACTTAATGCAAAAATTCATGAAGATTTGCAAAGAGCTCTGTCCATGGAACTCGCAGCCGTCAATCAATATCTCCTGCACGCTGTCGTGGCCGAGGACTGGGGACTAGATACGCTCGCCGCCAAAATGCGGGAAGAATTGCAAGAAGAGCTTGCTCACGCAAAAGCATTTGCGAGCCGTATATTGTTTCTGAAAGGTGATCCCAAACCCCAGGCTGCAAAAATTCCACAACGGGCACAGAATCTTGAGACGATGTTCGAAGATGATCTTCGTGACGAGAAAGAGGCTGTTCTCTTTTATACGCAGGCCGCCAAGCGAGCGATGGAGGTGGATGATATAGGTACCTACAATTTATTTGCCAAAAATGCGCTGGATGAAGAAGGTCATATGGATTGGCTGGAAACGCAGCTTTCATTGTTAAATCAACTTGGGGAAGCCACATATATATCGTTGCAGATCAGCAATAGCGAATCCGGTAAATATCAAACTCTGTCGTCTTCACACGTCTGATAGTGAATATCACCACTGCGGTCAGGGACAAATATGGCTGTACGCGGGCTCAAAATATTCGGGATTTAGAACAACAACTTTTGGCTCACTATTTAATAGTCTCAAAGGTTGTAACGCCCAGCGCACTTTATTCCCGTTCAAGTATTTCCAGTTGCGGACGTTCGCCTACCGCCTTTTCCGTAATAGGAGGTTTTGGCAGCACCATCTCACCTGGCTCCATGAGCAAAGTAAAATTGAGAGAATACCAATTGCATTTGGTAGTGGTATCGGGTGCCAGTTCATTGTTATGATAGTTATACTGCCCAATCAGCCGTTCCGTAACGCCAAATTGTACATCGGTTTCAAGATAAGGATCGTCATTAGAATAAACCTGGGAGATATGAGTTTTAAACCCCGGCTTATAGGCCATAAAATGAAGGTGCGCCGGGCGCATGTTATGGCGCTTTTGAACCCGAACCAAATCTCCAACCGGTCCATCTACGGGTATCGGATAGCCCTCCGGTTTGATGGAACGAAACCGGATCTGACCATTTTCATCGCTTGTAAATTTCCCGCGCAGGTTCCATTCCGCCTGGGTGGGGTCCTGATTTTCGTAATATCCTTCAGATGATGAATGCCAGACCTCGACGGTTACTCCGGCAATTGACTGATCATCCGGATTTCTGAGATTAATCGTCGCAAAAAGAGGATCGCCTGGTGTCGGCGATCTGACAATGCTTTCGTCGTTTTTCATCAGCGGAGAGTCCATGCGCCAGAATGGGCCCAACAGGTTGGCTGTTGTCTCCGTTTGACCGGAATCGCCGTTATTGAGCAGGCAGACTAGGGCAGAAAACCCCAGCGTCCCCGACATGAGCATGCCTTCATTGTGGTCATCGGTCGTTAATTGGCCGAGCCGGTTCACATAGGCAATCGTTTGGTGAAATTCCTCCTCTGTGAGGCTGACCTCCCGGGCAAATTCGTGCAGATGGCGGACAAAAGCGCTGAGCACTTCCTTTGTTCGCGGATCTTCAATCCGTTGGAGTTCGGAGAGTACGGCGGCTGTAACATCTTGTTCCGTCTTGATGATCATCGCAATTGAATCTCCATGGCCATAATGAATTCATAATAGGAGCAAGCGAGCCGGTGTCAACTTAATGCCGCTACGTCCCGGATTTGTAATTGTCAAATCTACTGTTGAAAAAAAGGCCTGCCCCGAGACGGTTGGACAGCACGGTACATGAGGTATTGCACATTGCACAGACGGCACAACGTCATGCGCTCATGAATTGCCAATATCTTGCAGCAGTTTTTGCAACGACAGTCTGTCGATACTGCCGATTGGCAGATTTATAAAGACTGATATCCGGTTATTCAGCATGCGATAGGTATCTGAAAACGCCAGACCGATTTCTGCCTCAGAGCCTTTTGCCTCCGCGGGGTCGGGAACACCCCAGTGAGCGGTCATCGGTTGTCCCGGCCAAACCGGACAGACTTCATTGGCTGCGTTATCACAAACTGTAAACACGAAATCCAATTCGGGGGAATCTGGTTGAGAGAATTCATCGCAGCTTTTGGAACGCGCAAATTCTGTGTTGTAGTTTAGAGATTTGAGCAGTTTCAGCGTTTGAGGGTGTACTTTGCCTTTGGGTTGTGAACCCGCCGAGAAAGCCTTGAAGCGCCCTCGGCCTTCGCGGTTAAGAATGGCTTCAGCGATAATTGATCTTGCTGAATTACCAGTGCACAGAAATAGTACATCATACTCGGACTGGCTCATGGCATAATTTCTCATTAATACGAACAGGAAATTTCTTCTATAACGGGTTGGCACACCTCGGCATTACCTCCGCAACAATCTTCCATCAGATAGCCAAGCAAACCGCGTATTCCTTCGATATCCGCAAAGTATCGGACGGATTTTCCCTCCCGCTCATTCCTGACAAGCCCGGAATTCAATAGTATGGTTAGATTTGCCGACATTGTATTCTGTCGAACACCCAGACGCCGGCCAATCTCACCTGCCAGCATTCCTTCAGGGCCGGCACGAATAAGCAAACGGAAGACTTTCAACCGTGTTTCCTTACTCAATGCAGTGAACGCAATAAGTGCTTTTTTCATTTCCATGGTTCAAGATTACATGATATTTTGATGCAATACAACTAAATGTAGAGTATTCAGGGTAAGAAAAAATTGATGAATTATGATTTACCAAGAAGGATATTTTCGGAATTTATTGGTACAGCGTTTCTTGTAGGAACCGTTGTGGGTTCCGGCATTATGGCCGACAGGTTGACAAGCGATACTGCTATTGCTCTGTTGGGAAATACAATTCCAACTGGTGCAATTCTGGTCGTACTCATAACAATACTCGGACCTATTTCCGGTGCGCACTTCAATCCGGCGGTTACTTTAGCGTTTACACTCCGTCGTGACCTCTCAACCAATGAGGCAATCTTTTACGTACTTTCCCAGGTCGTGGGCGGCCTGACGGGATGCTTAATCGCTCATATCATGTTTGAGCTGCCGATCATTCAGATTTCTGAGACGGTTCGCACTGGGCCTGGGCAATGGACTGGAGAAGTTCTGGCAACATTTGGGCTTGTAGGAACTATCATTGCGGGCATTCGTTTCCGTGCAGATTCAGTTCCCTGGTTAGTGGGTCTGTACATTACCGCCGCGTACTGGTTCACCTCATCGACCTCGTTCGCTAACCCCGCCGTCACTATCGCACGGGGTTTTTCTGACACCTTTTCCGGCATACGCCCTTGTGATGTACCTGCATTTATTGTGGCGGAATTCGCGGGCGCAATTCTAGCGGTTATCATTGTCGGATGGCTTGTTGCTCCACATAATCAACCAACAAAATCGGCGGCCCTGTGATGAATTCAATTCAAACATGACCGTCGTCTATTAGCGGCAAAGGATGTCTTGGCCAGTCTGAATTTTTAATTTGAATTTCCATTGGAACCGTTACAGTTTTCAAGTTAAACTACGTGTCGCAGCACACCGGAGACGCTCGTAAAGGTTTCGATAAATAGGTTCGTATGCTTGAAAATCGGGGATTCAATTCAGATCTCAAACAATATTATTTCCAATGATAGCTTCTAACCTGAATATCAACTTAAACATATTTATGGGTTTTGCTACTAATCGCTTTAAAAAACACAAAGTGGAGGAGATGGATTTTGTCAGTTCATGAGGAGTTAATGGTCCTTAACGCAGCCGACGGTTACAAACTTGATGGTTTCATCGCTCGCGCAGCGGGACAAAAAAAAGGCGGAGTGGTTATTCTGCAGGAGATATTTGGTGTAACGGATCAGCTGAAATCTGTCGCCCGATCCTATGCCGAGGATGGATATGATACCATCGTACCAGCCCTGTTCGATCGAATTTCTCCGCAAACGGTAGTGCCTTTTGACACACCCATTAAAGGGCGCGACATGGCATTGAGTCTAGATCCGGATAAAGTCCAGCTTGATGTATCGGCGGCCGTTGAGGCCGTCGACTCAGGTGCCGGGGTTTCCCTGATCGGTTTCTGCTGGGGCGGTGGCCAGGCTTTTAGATTGGCTTGCACGCTTAAACTTAAAAGTTCCATCGTCTTCTACGGTACGTCGCTTGAAAAGCATTTGTCGGATTGCCCCAACGGTCCGAATTGTCCGGTGCTGTTTCATTTTGGTGAAACTGACGACCACTCACCACCCGAAATTATAGACGCGGTCCGCACAGCAATTCCCTCAGCAGAAATTATTATATATAAAGCCGGACATGCCTTCGCAAATGATGCACGACCTGCGGTCTATGTCGAAGAGGCTGCCATTCGGGCCCGCCAGCGCACCCTGGAGTTCCTAAATCAAAATCATGGAACTTGAAGATAACGAAAGACCGGCCATGAGTGTTGTTCTGTCAAGGACAACGGCAGCACTCATGACCATCCTTTGTATTGCCTGGAATGCTGATGTACCCGCCTGGTTCGGTGTTGCCTATCTGAACGAACAATTCCTGGCGACTATCCTCGGACTGAGCATAGCTACGATGTTCCTGACCACCAGAGTTACCGGCGAACAGACCAAAGCACCGCCGGTATGGGATTATTTAATTGCCGCCATTGGTCTGGCTACCCTGGTTTACACCGTCGTGAACATGACCACATTGATCGACTCCATTGGTGAGCGCCCCGCGGCTCTAACGGTCGTCGGCGGTGTAATTGTTGTTACCGTCATGGAAGGTCTCAGACGATCTACGGGCTGGGTCCTTTTCTCTATCATCGGTATATTTCTGATTTATGCGCTTATGGGGCATCTAGTGCCAGGCCAATTAGTGGGGCGTAAAGTCGAATTCACCCATCTCATCCAGTATATCGGTTTTGATCCCAGTGCGGTATTCGGCACACCTCTTAGCGTTGGTGCGACCATTGTCATTCTGTTCGTGTTTATGGGTAAGCTGCTGTTCAAAGCAGGAGGAGGAGAATTCTTTACTGACCTTGCGCTCGCTTCAACAGGGCGAATGCGAGGTGGTTCAGCCAAAATTTCAGTTATCGCGTCGGCATTGTTCGGATCCATCTCCGGAAGCGCTGTGTCCAATGTCGCCACGACTGGCGTGATTACAATTCCATTGATGCGCCGCGGGGGCTACTCTAATGTTGATGCAGGCGCAATCGAAGCCATTGCCTCCACCGGAGGGCAGTTAATGCCGCCAATCATGGGGGCTGCGGCATTTCTCATGGCGGAGTTTCTGGAAGTTCCTTACACCGAAATTATGGTCGCGGCATTGATTCCGGCAATCCTCTATTACGGCAGTGCCTTTATCCAGGTTGATTTGATCGCCGCTCGGGATAATATCATACCAGTCGACGAGGACATTCCATTGACGATGGACGTCTTGAAAAGGGGATGGCAGTTTTCCATTCCCCTGATGGTGTTGTTGTTTGCTTTATTTTACCTGAATGAAGAACCCGAAAGAGCAGCCCTCTACGCTGCCGTTGCGGTAATCGTCGTCGGACTTATTCGACCCTATGGAGAAAACAGAATCGGGTGGCGGGGCATCCTGAGTTCCACCTGGGAAACCGGTTATTCAACCATGGAGTTAATCCTTATTGTCGCTGCAGCAGGGTTTGTCATTGGAGTCTTGAATATTTCAGGCTTAGGTTTTGCCCTTACCCTGCTTCTGGTGACCATGGCTGGCAACAAGTTGATTCTTCTCCTTCTGGTTGCAGCTGTCATTTGCATCATTCTCGGCATGGGCATGCCAACCTCAGGCGTTTATGTTCTCCTTGCGGCACTTGTCGGTCCGGCTATTGTCGAGGCTGGTGCTGATCCAATTGCTGCTCATATGTTTATACTTTACTTTGGTATGATGTCGATGATTACGCCGCCTATAGCGCTGGCGGCCTTTGCCGCAGCCGCTTTAACCAGGGCGGGTGCCATGGAAACGGGATTTTCCGCGATGCGTCTCGGATGGGTTGCCTATGTTGTCCCCTTCCTTTTCGTGTTTGCGCCAAGTTTACTCATGAATGGAGGACCCCTGACAATTTTTTGGGATTTTATTACGTCGGCAATGGGTGTGTGTTTTGTTTCTATCGCTATTGTCGGATTTTTTGGAAGTGGCCTGAATCCGCCTTTTCGTATAGGATTTGCCACATTGGGGCTCCTGATTCTGTTCAGCCTGGGACCAATACCTTATTCAAAATTTGTCGGTGTGGCTGCAATGGGCTTGGGCCTTTTATCAGTCACACTGCTTCTTCTGGCAGCCCGAAAAAACGGCGCTTCAGATGAGATGGTGGAACGACCATGAAACTCTAGAAACTAATAAACTGTCCGATTAACACTTGAGAGGAAACAATATGAAAAAAATGACTACTTTACTGGCTGCTTCGGTAGTCGCATTGGCTGGATATGCGATCACTCCCGCCAGTGCCCAGGTCGTCGGAATCGCCACTGGCCAGCAAGGCAGCCTCGGTTTTAAAACCGGTCAGGCTGTAGCCAAAATAGCAAATTTAAAAGCCGGCATAACGGCACGCGCCCAACCGATGGCGGGCACCGCCGCTTATCTGCCCTTAATCAATAAGGGAGAAGTTGAATTCGGCTTTTGCAACGCTGTTGAAGCAGAATTTGCTCATAGCGGAACAGGAAATTTTGAAGGAAAGCAAAATCCTAACCTTCGGATCGTCGGCACCATGTTTCCCCTGAAAACCGGACTGATGGTGGTGGCGGATTCCGGCATTAAGAATATTAAGGATCTCGCGGGAAAACAGAAAACTTTGCGAATTGCATCAGAATACAAAGCTTCAAACATCATCCCCTACTATATCGCGGGCGCACTGGCAAATGGCGGAATGACCTACGATGACTTTCCGAATAAGGTGCCGGTGTCCAGCTTTGTCAAAGGCATGCTGGCTCTTGGTGACGGTAAGGTCGACGTAACGCTTATCAGCCTGGGATCGGGGGCTGGCCGTAAAGTCGATGCCAAACTTCGCTCGCGCGGAGGCATCAAATATGTATCTCTTGACAAGTCACCAGAAGGAATTGCCAAGTTCAAGAATTTCCTTCCGGCCGCAAACATCATTACCATAAAGGCCAATCCGTCCTTCCCCGGCATGCAGGAAGATGCAAATCTTGTTGAAATACCCTGGATGATGGTGACCCACAAGGATACACCCGACGACCTGGTCTATAAACTTACCAAAGCGATTGCCACAAATAAAGCCGATCTTGGCAAATCCTTTGGAGCCTTTAAAGGAGCCAACGCGAAAATTATGGCTCCCAAGAACGCCGTGCCTTATCACCCCGGTGCAGAAAAATATTATAAAGAAGCGGGAATCATGATTGGAGGCTAGTAAACTAGCTGATATTCGACCAGAAGCGCGGCCCGCAATTGGACCGCGCTTTTTTATTGGGTTGAACCGAGTTACCGGAGAAAGTTACGAAGTTAGCCTGGGTTTAGTCATGAGATATTTTAGATTAGCCTCTACAGTGGGCCACTCACTGGCAATTATGGAATATACCGCCGTATCTCTGATGGTTCCATTGGGCAGAATCATGTGGGATCTGAGCACGCCATCAAACTTTGCGCCCAGCCTTTCGATAGCCCGACGGCTCCGCTGGTTAATATAGTGAGTTCGAAATTCGACGGCGATACAGTTTAGGGTATTAAAGGCATGATCCAATAATATGTATTTGCATTCGGTATTTAAAGGCGTGCGCTGAACGGATTGGCGATACCAGGTGGAGCCAATTTCCAATCGGCGGTTCCGGGCATCAATATTCATATAGGTGGTCATTCCGACAGCTTTCCTGCTCGCATTGTCGATGACAGAAAAAGGCATCATCGATCCACGCGACATGAGTTTAAGCCGTCTCTCAATTTCCTTTCCAACAGCTTCCGGCCTCGGAACCGTTGTATACCAAAGCTGATGCAGATTTCCATCGGCGGCAGCCTCTTCAAGATCAGACCGGTGTTCCATGGTCAAAGGGACCACCGAGACAAATTTCCCGTCTTTAGAAAATGTTTCTATCCAAATTGACATGCGAATCTGTACTTTCGGCTGTATGGAGGATCTGTCTTCCGGGTCTAGAACTGTATTGCTACAGTGATATGCCCGCAGTTCAAGTGAAATCTGCGGGGAATGACCGGTGTCTGGTAAAACTCATTGCCCGAAGAAGCCTGACTTTCCCGAACAGAGAACCAGTCAAGTAAAGTGACTACCATGGAACGCGGAAAGTCATACAAACTAACTTTTCTGGTCACCAATAAATTCAAGGACTTTGGAGTTTGTAAACCGCTTATTGGGAGGTGAAGATGTCTGCTTAATATGAAGATCCCGTTGAGGATAAGGAATCTCAATACCTTCCCTTCTGAATGCTTCGAAAATTTTTATGCGCAGTTCCGTACGGACCACCAGCCCTGACTGGACAATATCCCGGACATAGACCCGAACTGAAAAGTCCAGTGAACTTTCGCCAAAATTTTCAAAAACAACTCTGGGCTCCGGCCTATCGACGACGTCAGAATGCGAACGGGCGACGTCGAGCAACAGATCATAAACCCGCTGAGGATCAGAATTGTAACTTACCCCAACATCGATTACCACTCGCCCCAAGGAATTACGATGTGTCCAGTTCTTGACCGTGCCTGTAATCAAATCCGAATTCGGAACTATGAGATTTGACCTGTCAAACGTTTCAATTTCAGTCGAGCGCACGTTAATACGGCGCACATATCCCTGATCTTCTCCGACAACAATCCAGTCTCCGACCTTGACGGGTCGCTCAATCAGCAAAATAATGCCAGAAACAAAATTGTTTGCAATACTCTGCAATCCAAAGCCGATACCAACAGAAAGAGCGCCTGCTATGATTGCGAGGTTTGTGAAGTTTACACCGAGATATGAAACGGCTACCAGAGCCGAGAGTACAAATCCTAGATAACCCAATCCTTTCCGGACGGAATCGGATACGCCCGATTTTCGGGCGGAGTGGCTTTGATTTAAGTTTCGTTCGATCCACTTCTGGGTAAATCGTGTTAAAACAAGTCCGACAATAAAGAGTAGTGAAGCAACGAAAATTCCCATAACAGAAATTTTGAATTCACCTACATTGATATCATCAACGGTGTAGCTCAACCAATCACGCAGGTCATCCCGATTAAATCCCCATTGCAGTAATATGGCGGGGAGAGAGAATGCAACCAGCAAAAACTTCAGTATCGCGTTGACGGCTATACTTAACAGCAGTGTTCCTTTGTCTTTTATGAAGCTGTTGTCGGCAATTAATCTTCCAACTGCGGTTTTGCTGTCTGTTAAACTTTGAGTGAACGAATTTATCGTCAGATACGTCAGATAAGATGCGATAAGTATTGACCCGGTAATGACGATCTGAGTCGTCAAAAACTGTGCAAACGCAATATAACCGCCCAAACTGGCAATTATTATGGCAGCGGGAAGCAACCAGACAATATTGTTTATAATGGGAAAAGATATCGCGAGGCTCACGGTCGAATTGGAATGGTCCTTCTGCCAGGGGGTCTTCAGTATTCCGATGAGCAGGACTCCGAACATCAAACTGATTATACAATTTTGTATGATGGGAACTGAAAGCGGTGCCAGAGCATACCGGTAAATTGCATCAGTTATCTGTTCCAGGGAATACAGTAGCGCAATTCCAACGGTCAGCCAGAATAGCCGTTTAGAGCTTTTATCCGTTGTGGAAAATATTCGCCATTGTGGATTTTTCAAAGCAAAAAGAGAACATGCCAGAGAAACTATGACTGCAAATTGTCCCAGTGCGACTGTGGCGCTGAACACCATTGATTTCTCTGAAGGGGGCAATACATCCATTGCAGCCAGTCCCTGATAAAGGAAGGTCAGCCCAATAATGGTAGGAGCCGCCCTTAAAAACGTAGCAAGTAAAGCAGATGCTGCCTTTGATAGAAAATCATGATCGGGACTCCCGGCTTCGTGCAGGCGGAACTTGTAAAGATAACGCTGAGAAAACAATGTTGAACCAATCCAGATCGCTATCGAGAGGATTGCCAGCATGTATATATTTTGTTTTTCGGGAACTTTATCCCACCAGGATTTAAGCAGGGCCTGAAACCGGTCCATGGTATTCCCAAATCCCGTAATAGCGGTACCTCTTAGTCCAGGCATCAGAGGACTTGCACTATATTTGAACAGGTTCTCTGAAAAAAGAGCCCATCGTCTCTCTCTTGTAATCTGATGGAGTTGTTCTGAGCGAACAATCAGGACTTCCGCTCTCTTTATTGCTCCTTGAAGTTTTGCAAGTTGCTCGTTTAACTGCTTGCGCTCGGTAGCAGCTGACGCACTTTCCGATGGGCTTGCTTTTGTTGGCGGTGGCCCCAGTTTCTGAATTTGAGCCTTAATTTGATTCAGTCCCGGGAGAGCCTCCTTTACGAATTTTTGCAGTTCTGTTTCGATGGTTACAAGCTCGTTCCTGCTAATCGACAAATCGGCATCATTCAATCCAGTGTTTGAGAAAAAAGAATCAATCTCATCCAGCCGTCCATGCCAGTTATTTAGAGCCAGTTCTGCCTTGTTCAAATCCTTTAAATTGATTGTCGGCTGAATTTGCTGCCCCCAGGCACTGTGAGTGTTGAATGGTACAATATGCAAAAATAGTGCAATTCCAATTGTAACCAGGATGACTCTTAAGCTCATAGTTTTTGTGCTCCAACTGCCAACTGTAACGATTGATTGAAGGAATTTTTCTTTAGGATGTTAAATTTTGAACCGATTTCTAGACCGTGAATAAGTCAATTTGCGGGTAATTTATTGTACTTTTTTTCAACTAAACGGGTTGTAACCGAGTGGCTTTATTCAACCGGACTGGATTTTTTTGGCTGAAGCTGCTTTTGAATTCTATGTCCCCTCTCCCCCCTTATCAGCGATCCCGGTATGCACTCTGGGCCGGCCGCGTATTTGCGACCGGAAATACAGCACTAAAGTTTGCGGTCAAGAACACCATCGCGGTGAGCTGTTGACAAATTCGTTGCAAAAAAGCATCGCAGGCGTAAACCGGCGACATGGACCAGGAAATTTATCTTTAATTTTTCTGCAGCTTAAAATCTCGGAAAATTTGAATTATGGTGCGGTCGAGAAGACTCGAACTTCCACGGGTTTTACCCCACAGCGACCTCAACGCTGCGCGTCTACCAGTTCCGCCACGACCGCACTATTTCTGGACCGTACCATTCTCAAACTGCACCGGATCGAGAAGCTTCCTTCAACATTCGCATCTAGCAAAAATCTCAGATATTGGATGAATGGTTACCTGTAATTTATATGTATGTGCTCAATTAGCAAACCTCGGAGTTTAGCGCAAGCTTGTTGCCAAAAAACGAGACCGCACCCGGGAGTGCGTTGACAAATGTATGAGAGTCGCTCAAATCGCCCTGTTGTGCTACCATCTTCCAACGGGGATCAAAATATGCTTAAGGCGCCAGCAGTGAATATCCGCAAAAGTTTATTCATTAACGACCCAAACTCCTCACTACAACTGGAATGGATTATATCCCGTAAACTCGTCGACTATGAAGAAGCGTTAAGCAGGATGGAAAACCGGGTTCAGAGCATTCGGGAGGGAAAGAAATCCGAATGCATCTGGCTTCTGGAACATCCCCCTCTCTATACGGCGGGCACAAGTGCCAACGAAAAGGATCTGCTCGATCCTGTAACATTCCCGGTATACAAAACCGGGCGGGGGGGACAATATACCTATCATGGTCCGGGCCAACGAATTGTCTATGTGATGCTTGACCTCAAACGGCGCCGACCGGACGTCCGTTCCTTCGTATACCATCTGGAGAGCTGGATTATTGATACCCTGGGCTTGTTCGATATCCGCGGAGAACGACGGCGGCAACGAATAGGAATTTGGGTGCCGGCGCCTGGCAACAGCGGGCATCAGGAAAATAAGATTGCGGCGATCGGCGTGCGGCTGCGCCGGTGGGTTACATTTCATGGCCTGAGCCTTAATGTCTGTCCCGAACTCAGCCATTTTTCAGGCATTGTCCCCTGCGGCGTATCGGATCAGGGCGTTACCAGTTTGGCTGAACTTGGTGTTAACGTAACAATGGATGAAATTGACAAGGCCCTTATGAAGACCTTCGAAATTCATTTTGGCCCGAGTGATATTCAAATAATTACTGACTGAACTCAGAACAATTATTGCAGTCCATTTTTTAAATTGATTTTGAACCATCCAATACCAGCATTCCGATCAATTTAACTTCCTCTACGCCTTGCTTCAGATTTAATTCCGTTTAACTCCGCGATATCTTGAACGACCAGTTCCAATTTCTCGAACAGGCAACCAGCTTTCCAGTTCACTGATATAGACCTGAGGAAGGCCGAAGGCCATGGCACCTGGAATCACCGCTGTCCTCAAATAATCGACTCTTCCTACGCCGGTATAATGACGGGTGAGGCTTACATAGGTGAGTGCCGTGCGTAACGCTTTGTTTGTTGTATCGTAGACAAAAACATTCTTGTGAAGATAGTTACGCCTGTGCACGCCTTCAAATTTGTCAAGCGCTCCAATGTGGCTCGATCCGCACTTCCAGATGACACCATGAACGATACCTCTGGAACAGGGGACTATATTGGCCGTGCCGCGCGTCGTAATCCTGAATTGCCAGCCACTGAGAATTCCAGGTCCAAGGGCTTTCGCCCCCGGACAACGATCCTGCATCTGGACGGGAGACATGTTTGAACCGTAGGCAAAATAATATCGCATTGTTGTATCCGCAATTATCGCCAGAGTTCAGTCTTCAAATTCCATTATGATGCTGTCAACGGCCAGGTTGTCACCGACAGAAACATTGATTTTTTTAATCCGGCAATTTCGTTCGGCATTCAGAATATTCTCCATCTTCATGGCTTCCACGGTACAAAGCGGATCTCCCGCTTCAACGTCCTGGCCTTCTTCAACTGAGATGGAAATGATCAGTCCTGGCATTGGACAACGCAGAAATTTTGACGAATCAGGCGATTCCTTTAGAAGCATACGGCCTGCTAGTTCCGCTTCCCGCTTGGTATATACGAAGGTTTGGATTTGAATTCCCCGGTAACTGAGATTGTAGCCATTCAAACAGGGTCTGATTTGGACAATAGCCTGTTCACCATTGAGCCTTCCCCGCCAGATGCGCTGTCCAGGCTGCCATCCCGACTCAACGGTTACGATCCTGTTCTCAAACTGCGGTTCTCCCGTAAACTCGATGACGGTTTGCTCTTCCAGCAGCTCACGAAATAAAAAGGGAATTATTATTTCACCGACTTTTACCACGCGATCAGCTGAAAATGATACCCGAGGGCCAATTTGTTGCTGGGTGATGGCACGGCGTCTCTGATTGTGAAGATGATCAACTATGGCCGCCACTGTACATATGACTTCCAACTCTTTGCCTTCCGGCGGCCTTCTGTGAAACCCGTCAGGATATTCATCTTCGATAAAATTCGTCGTCAGATCTCCCGACTTCCAGCGCGGATGTGCCATCAATGCCGACAAGAAGGAGATGTTGTGGTTTATTCCGTCTATATAAAAGGCGTCGAGAGCGTCTGCCATCAGCCTGATGGCGGATGCGCGATCGGGACCATGCGTGACCAGCTTGGCGATCATGGGATCATAATAGATAGATATTTCGGTACCCTCATAAACACCGGTGTCGTTCCGTACAGTCAGACCATCCCGGGTTTCTTCCGCCGGCGGCTGATAGCGGACCAGACGGCCGGAAGAGGGTAAAAAATTGCGATAAGGATCTTCCGCATAAATCCTGGCCTCTATCGCCCAACCGGATTGTTTAATATTTTTTTGAGTGAATGACAGTTTCTCTCCTGCTGCTATTTTTATCATCTGCTCAACAAGATCCAAACCTGTTGTGCATTCAGTAACCGGGTGTTCCACCTGGAGACGCGTGTTCATCTCCAGAAAATAAAAATTATGATTTTTATCAACAATAAACTCCACAGTCCCGACACTTTGATAGTCCACGGCCCGGGCGAGCGCCACTGACTGTTCTCCCATCCTTTTGCGGGTTTTATTGTCTATAAATATGCTGGGTGCTTCTTCGATAACTTTCTGATTGCGGCGTTGAATAGAACATTCCCGTTCTCCCAGATAAACAACGTGCCCATGACTGTCGGCAAGCACCTGAATTTCAATATGCCGCGGGTCCTCAATATATTTCTCAAGAAACACACGGTCATCGCCGAAGCTGGATTTCGCCTCGGAAATTGCTGAAGCATAACCTTGGCGAACATCATCTCTGGAAAACGCGATACGCATTCCCTTTCCGCCGCCACCCGCGGACGCTTTGATCATAACTGGATATCCGATTTCCTCGGCAATTTTTTCTGCCTCGTCAGCATCCCTGATAATTCCCAAATAACCCGGAATCGTATTAACACCGGCGTCTGCGGCAAATTTCTTCGATTCTATCTTGTCGCCCATGACTTCAATGGCTTTGACGTTTGGTCCGATGAAAACAAGCCCTGCCTGTTCCAGAGACCGGGCAAATTCGGCGTTTTCGGACAGGAACCCGTAACCCGGGTGTATCGCTTCTGCCCCGGTCGCCTTCGCAGCCTCGATTATGTTGTCAATGACAAGATAGGACTGAGATGCCATTGCAGGACCAACTGGAAAGGTCTCGTCAGCCATCTCCACATGAAGTGCATCTCTGTCAGCTTCGGAGTAAACCGCGACGGTCTCCAGCCCCATGCGTCGTGCCGTTTTGATCACGCGACAGGCAATCTCCCCACGGTTTGCAATTAGTATCTTTGAAAACATAGTGCTGGCTTTCCGCTATTATTTTCTTCGCGACGAAATCGCCGTGTTTCCGTCCAACCGTCATATACCACGCCATGAGGCAATATTTGCTCAGTTTGTATTATATCAGTTTGTTTTATAGATGGTCCGGGCAAGCGTAAACTGAACTCGGGATGTTATCGACACTAAGATCAATGACAGCAAGATCAACAATAGTTGCAAGAGGCCGGAATCCTGGCACCCTCGGCCCTCTTGGGGAAAAATAGAAAATCGGATCGGATGCTCATCCGATAAGCGGATTATGCGACCTTTTCGAGCAAGGGTTTCAGAGACGGATGCAGATCGGGGGAATTATCTCTGAGGAATCGAAGCACGGCTTTTTCATTTTCATGAACATCACCGTCCCTTCCAATTCGATCAATCAGCCATTCGGCCTCAGAGCGTGTAATCTTTTCGCCGGTGATTATTTCCAGACGCTGTTCCTCAAGCCGTGCCAGAGCGGCTTCTTCCCGACTCTGCTCTGTATAAACTTCAAAGATCTTTGAGAATCCCCCCTCGAACATCTTTGCCAAGAATCCAGCGGTTGTTTCCTCGCTGTCCAGCCATGCCTCGTTTTTCAAGGCTTCCTCACGGCTTGGAACACGATAGCCTGATCCTGACATAATATGGTTGGCAATTGCCTTTACAAACAAATCCGACCACGATGGATGATTCTGGGCATCGGCTGTAGCATCGTTTATATCAAACAATACCTCTGCCTCATTTTTCGTAATGGCCAAGTTTCCATCACCCCCGAATGCGTAGAGAATTTTTCTCAATAAATTGACTTCTGATTGTCCCACCACTCCGGGGATCAAATGGTGTCCATTTGCTATTGGGCCTTGTCCTTTGATCACGGCATTTTTTACCTGATCAAGAGCGAACGTCACCAGACTCTCCGGGCTCCACTTGGCCTTATCCAGAATATTGATGAGTAATTCCATTCCTGAATCACTCTCCACATGACTGTCCTTGGCAATCATGGAAATGAGCCATTGTGAATTTTCGGCTGTAACATAGCCTGAAGGTTCACTCTGCTGGACCACATAGTCTGTCAAAGCTTCAATAAAAAATTCATTCCATGACACATCGCGGGGATAGCAGGTATCATTCAGATCGAAGAGGGCCACGGCTTCATCAACCGACACATGACCGTTGCCAAATACAATCATGCGCATTTTCTGAACATCTTCAGCACCAATCTTTCCGCTGTCCTTAAGGTCTGAAAGGACTTTAGCTAACTTGGACTTAACCTCCGAATCAGAACCGTTAAATGACATTGAAAACCCTCCGACCAATCTGCTATGGAACCGGAGCGAGGGTAGTAAATTTAAGTTTCGAAAACACTAATGCCTGGAATTAACGGCATTGGTAATGTCAAAAGTCGACAAAAGTTATCGAAAAAAGTAAATTAAAGCGGGAGATTTCCGTGTTTTTTCCAAGGCTGTTCGACCTTTTTTTCACGCAACATATTCAGTACACGGCACACCCGACGGCGCGTCGAATGAGGCAAGATGACTTCATCTATAAACCCTCTCTCAGCAGCAACAAAAGGTGAACAAAACCGGTTTTCATAATTCCTGGTATGCGCCTCAATTTTATCGGGATCATCCAGATCCTTTCTGAATATGATTTCTACCGCTCCCTTGGCTCCCATTACGGCGATTTCCGCTGTCGGCCAGGCATAATTCACGTCGCTCTGAATATGTTTGGATGACATAACGTCATAGGCTCCGCCGTAGGCCTTGCGCGTTATTAAGGTGATTTTTGGTACAGTTGCCTCACAATATGCGTAAAGAAGTTTGGCGCCATGCTTTATGAGACCGCCATATTCTTGGGCGGTTCCCGGCAGAAATCCCGGAACGTCGACCAATGTCAACAACGGAATGTTAAAACTGTCACAAAATCTAACAAACCGGGCTGCTTTTCTGGATGCATCAGAATCCAGAACACCCGCCAGAACTTTTGGCTGATTGCCGACAATCCCGATGGTGCGCCCCTCCATGCGGGCAAAGCCGGTTACGATGTTCTGCGCAAACGCTTCCTGTATTTCAAAGAAATCGCCATCATCAATAACCTTGTGAATGAGTTCCTTCATATCATAAGGTTTGTTGGGATTATCCGGAACAAGTGTGTCCAGGGACATTTCGACCCGTTCAGGATCATCATAAGATGGCAACTGGGGAACCCCCGACTGATTATTTGCCGGCAGGAAATCCATCAATCGCCTGATTTGCAGCAAGGCTTCCAAATCATTTTCATAGGCTTTGTCAGCAATCGAAGACTTGGATGTATGAATAACCGCTCCGCCAAGTTCCTCTGCTGACACCTCTTCGTTGGTCACGGTCCTGACAACGTCCGGCCCGGTTACAAACATATAAGAGGTGTCTCTGACCATAAATATGAAATCCGTCATTGCCGGTGAGTAAACATCACCTCCGGCGCACGGGCCCATAATCACCGATATCTGAGGGATCACCCCTGAAGCAACGACATTGCGATAAAATACTTCGCCATACCCGCCGAGGGCTGCCACGCCCTCTTGTATGCGGGCTCCCCCGGCATCAAAAAGTCCTACGATCGGCGCTCGGTTTTTAAGCGCCATATCCTGAATTTTTGTTATCTTGCCGGCATGCATCTCCGACAACGAACCACCAAAGACAGTAAAATCTTTTGCAAAAACATAGATCGTCCGACCATTGACCGTGCCCCATCCGGTTACGACACCGTCACCCGGAATCTTATGATTCTCCATACCGAAATCATTGCAACGGTGTTCCACGAACATATCGAATTCTTCAAAAGAATTTTCGTCAAGGAGAAGCTCAATTCGTTCCCTCGCCGTTAATTTACCCCGATCGTGCTGGGCATCTATACGTTTCTGCCCTCCTCCCGCTATTGCTTCCGACCGACGCCTTTCGAGTTCTGCCAATATCTCCTTCATGAGCTTTCACCTTGCTGTTCTTTAGGCAAATGGGGTTTGGATTTATTCGTTTAAATTCCGAACAAAAAGCCTGGATCAAATTCAGCGTGTCTTAATCTCCTTTTAATACCTGCTGGTTCAATGCATGAGTGCGCGACAGCGTAATAAAATGTTACAGACTGAATTTAATTTCATTACGATAGTTTGAATTCAGTTAATAAGCTTGACATTGGAGAACGGGCCGAGACCTTCTATAAAACGGCAAGCTGTATAAAATTCCCGCCTCCTCAATAGAGTTCTCGCATGGGCCTCGTCATCAACGCCCCAGCGCGAATTTTGCCAGTCCTCATCTATCTGGGCGGCCTGCCAGCAAACATCCGGGCTATTTTGACCGTATACAAATGAAAGGGGGATAAAGACTGAACCAGTCGATGTAACCATGACGTAAAATGCCGCCAACCCAAACTCATCAAATCTATATATAATGTTACTTACTCGTCTGATATCCTCTTTTGATTGAGCGACATGAACAATTCCCGAGCTAGTTTTTAGCGCTATGCAAAACTCATCTTTTGCCCAGTTGATAATACTGTTCCATTTCTCAGCCTGTTGCCGAACCAATTCGGCCGGTTCAGTGGCAAAATAACAGATCAGATCGGATTCCGCATAGGCGACGACTTTCTCTACAATTGCGCGTTTATCTCTTTGTACATTATCAATGGCGCTTTGGCAGAGTTCAGTGAAAGGCATTGTATCACGATTTATAAACTCACTTTGTGCCTGCCACTCCTTGAAAACAAGTTCTGCAATTTCAGAAGTCGGCAAACACATTGGCCTGCCGCCTGGTGTCTTCAAAATTCTGCCATCCAGAGTTAACAGATACCCATCCTCGCGAGAGCAAACAACGTCGACATCCTTGTAAAAACGCTTGCGAAGGATTTTATCAGAAGCGTTCAAACTGTTTCGATTCTGGACCAGACGGTCAACAGACTTGGATCCTGTGTCCACTATTTTTCACCTCCCATCTCAGTCATAGATGAAATAATACTTAGCAGATTTTCAAAGGTTGAAACGATCGCCTCCGCCCCGGCATCCATCAATTCCTGTGGACTGTGATATCCCCAGGTAACCCCAATCGGCCTGACTCCCGCATTCAGGGCCATTTCCATATCAAAACTGGTATCCCCGATCATGATAGTCCGTTCCTGCGGTATTCCTGTATCTGCCATAGCCTGATTTATCATAGCCGGATGGGGTTTGGAGGGGGCCTTGTCGGCGGTCTGGATAGTAACGAACTGATCTATATGGAAGGAAAGTCTCTCCAACGCGGCCCTTACCCCTCTTTGGGATTTGCCGGTTGCCATGCCGAGCACGTAGTTCTCCTGACCGGCTATGACTTTCAAGGCATTTTCCGCCCCATCAAAAAATGGCTCTATGAAATCCGGTTGACTGCGGAGACGGAAATAGGCGGCCTTGTAGGCTTCACCGATATTACTGACAGTCCGGGGATCCTGACCGGGGACAAGCCGATAAATTGCTTCCGGTACTGACAGCCCGACAGTTGAAAGAATGCTGGTAGGCTCGGGCGCATTCAGACCGAGGCTTGCGAATGCTGACGACATCGCTTCAACAATGGAATGGCGGCTGTCAACAAGTGTACCATCGCAATCGAATATTATTAAATGGATCGTCATCGGAATTTCTGAACTCGTTC
>CAYWUX010000026.1:44481-64862 GCA_964461525.1 uncultured Hyphomicrobiaceae bacterium
TTTTCCATTACTTCATAATGTGTTAGCGCGGACTGACTCCCGGGTTCGCCGGCTGCTGCCGGGCAAACCCGCACTTTCCCCCTCTGCCCTTTCTTGACTAGCGGTATCGAGATCGTTGCCTGTGCCTGGCGTGGAACGCCGGAAACTATGGCCCAGTATATTTTCTTTACAGCCTTGCTTTTCAATTCCCGCCCAAGCCAATTCGCCGCGGGTCTTGTCCGGGCAATAATCAAAATGCCGCTGGTATCCTTGTCCAGCCGATGCACCAGCCGGGGGCGTTCCAGCAGATCAAATTTCAAACCATCCAGCAAGCCGTCCAGATGGCGTGTCGTTTTTGTTCCCCCCTGCACGGCAAGCCCCGCAGGTTTATTGATCGCAATCAGCTCCTCATCCTTGTAAATGACCAGACCCCGTACATAGTTCTTATCTTCATCGGAGAGTTCACGAGCCGACATCCTCGATTTGACCTGTTGCAGAGGCGGAATGCGCACTACCTGCCCCGTCGCAAGGCGTTGGCTGGCCTTAACCCTCGCCCCGTCGACTCGCACTTGCCCCGATCTCAGCAGCTTTTGAAGCTGGCTATGGGTCAAGGACGGATAATGAGAACGGAACCAGCGATCCAGGCGGATATCTTGTTCGGACTCCGCAACAATTTTTTGCTCAACCCCGGTCATCTTGTCGAATTGTTTTTAACCTCAAAAATCAAAAAAATAAAGGCGAAGGACTCTTGGTGCGTTCGCAACGCTTAAACATGGAGACAGGCAATTGCCTCCGGGGAGCCTTTGTTGATTCTGGGCGAGCCAAGCCATTCTACTGTATTACAGCGCGGACCAGGTTCAGTCCGACGAGCAGAGCCAAAATTGAAAGAAAAACGGACCCGCCGAGATAGGCCCAGGCCTGAACAACATCCTTACGTTGCAACAAAACCGAGAAGTCCAGCGCAAATGCAGAAAACGTGGTAAAACCCCCTAGAATTCCGGTAGTCAAAAATGTTCTGACAACATTGGAAACAGAATATTTAAGAGCCACTGCCTCTATTATCACGCCCAGCAGCAAACATCCCGCTATATTTACGATCAGTGTGCCCCAGGGAAACCCAAGACCAAACAATCTGACGGCGCCAAAACCGACGAGGTAGCGGCCAGCTGCTCCGATAGCTCCGCCGCTTGCGGCTGCCAACAACATTTTCATAAAACCTTCGCTCCGACTCTCGGGTTTAAAAAATAGTTCCGGAGGGCTGTTCCCACCGCAATGAATTATGTCTGGGATTTAACTTTTTTCGAGCCAGACCGGAACAATAAAGAGCCGAGAATCCAGCCTATTACTGCGCCAACCAGTGATCCGACGGCCAGTCCACCGAGCAACATATTTTGAGCTTCAGAGGAAACTTCATCAGGACTGGTAAATGGCATTTTACCTACATATTCCGCACCATAGTTGGCACCCACATAGGCTCCTCCGAGCATACCAATCATCAATCCGAGTATGGTAAAGATGGATCTCATTTCACCTCCCAAAACCAGATTTCTTTCGATTTGCCATAATTCTCCGAATATCCCAGCCAGGAGAACCATTCTATAAGCCATTTTGCGCTGGTTCTATAACCATTCCATACATCAATATGGTCTCCTGTGGCACGGGCTTCCTTGATTGTTTTGGTGCCCCCATTTCCGTCGGGAATTATGCGGCCGCGATACCAGTAGTCTTTAAAAAAAATAATTCCGGTGCGACCATAGAGAATTGAGGTAAACCTTTTTACATCATCGCCCTGAATTTTCTGAATTGGTCCGAGACCTGGAATATTCGATCTTGCAATCGCGCTGGCCAGCTCTTCAGCATTGAGCACAAACATACGCTCCTTTGGATGATACCAGGACACACGTGGATTGCCGAGTTGCCCAAGAGTTACTCCGGAGTCGCGTAGTGAGACCCCCATACGAATGGCGCACTGATTGGGAAAAGCGGGTGTTCCCTTCCGTTTTATAATAACACCATTCGAAGTCAGATCGTCAAGCATGCGGGCAGGATAAGCATCAGAGTTATTGAGCGGATGATTTCTCCACAAATTCCTGAATTGCAAACTGCCCTGAGCACTCGATTTGGTTGGCATTGATGCAATCGCAGCCATGATTATTAACAATAACCCTGTAAATCCGAATAATGCAGACAGGCCAGAGCATCGTCCAATTGGGTTAGACCGTTTCATCAAACTGCTCCTTTAACTCCCCAGATGTTAACGGTATTCGTAAATAATCCTGTTTGGGAAACAAATTTTGCGCTGCACGAACAAAGGCTGATACAGCACTTAATGCCGGTGAACTATAAATAATTTACCTGACACAGTAAAAATTAAATTTGCCATTCAAATGAATGAAATCCCTTCCAAATCGCTATTTTTCAGACGATGTCCACTGGTATTTGGCCCTTAGCGAAGACCAATAGTCCATCCTCTTTTTTATCTCCCGTTCGAATCCACGTTCAAATGGCTTATAAAAAACGGTGTCCTGCAGATTGTCCGGAAAATAAGTCTGACCGGAAAAGCCGTGTTCGGTGTCGTGATCATAGATATAGCCCTGTCCATATCCCTCCCGTTTCATGAGGTCAGTGGGAGCATTTAAAATATGTGGCGGCGGCATCAAAGCGCCGGACTTCTTTGCCGACCGCATTGCGGACTTCAAACCCATATAGACGGCATTGGACTTGGGTGCAGTCGCCAGGTAGATACAAGCTTGCGCCAGTGCCAGTTCGCCCTCCGGGCTGCCAAGTTGCCGGTAAGCTTCGGTTGCCGAAAGCGCGACCTGCAAGGCCTGAGGATCGGCCAAACCAATATCCTCGCTGGCCATTCGAACCAAACGTCGCGCAAGATAAAGAGGATCTTCACCACCGACCAGCATGCGCGCCAACCAATAAAGAGCCGCATCGGGATCAGAACCCCTTACCGCCTTGTGCAGTGCACTGATCAGATTGTAGTGACCGTCCCGCCCCTTGTCGTAATTTGGAGCGCGCCGCTGAACAAGTAGCCCGAGCTTTTCCGGCGATATTTGTTCTAATCTGTCAAATTCGATGTGAACGAGCTCATCTGCAAGATTGAGCAAAGTTCTCCCGTCCCCATCCGCCATCGCAATTAAAGCATCGCGCGCACCGTCAGTTAACGGAAAAACTTTAGAAGAGGCCTGCTCAGCACGCTTCAATAATAGTTGGAGGGACTCATCGTCAAGCCGCTTGAATATCAGGACCCGCGATCGCGAAAGAAGTGCGGAATTCAGTTCAAAGGAAGGATTTTCTGTGGTTGCACCCACCACAACTATGGTGCCATCCTCCATGTGAGGGAGAAATGAATCCTGCTGGGACCGGTTAAAACGGTGGATTTCATCGACGAACAATAGCGTCCCCTGTCCGCCAATGCGCCGTTGCTTAGCCCGGTCAAAAACCTTTCGCAAATCCTGAACGCCTGAGAAAATAGCGGATAATGGCTCGAAATGAAAATCCGTCTTCTGGGCGATCAACCGCGCCACAGTGGTTTTTCCGGTTCCCGGAGGCCCCCAGAAAATCGTATTTCCGATCCGGCCCGCCTTTAATGATCTGGTGATTACCCCGTCTTCACCCAAAAGATGGTCCTGTCCGATGACTTCCTCAAGGTCTTTTGGACGCAACTGATCTGCCAGCGGTCTGTAGGCTTGTTCCTCTAACCCGGCGGCTTCAAACAAAGATTCCATTGTTACATACCTAGACTAACCTGTCAGCGAATGACGGATCGCAAAATTCTATCTCCCCGCTGCACTGAAAACTCCCAGCTTCGCTCACGGCGGCTTGTAATTTTTTGAAGCTGCTCGGTGGAAATAATATCGCGATCATTAATCTGGAGAATGATATCTCCCTTGTTCAAACCGAGCGCGCGCGCCGGAGTGTCTCTTCCCACCTCCAGTACGATAACCCCTTTCGTCTCATCCCTCGAAAGTTCATTGGCTAACGCCGGCGAGAGATTCGCAATTTTCGCGCCGGAAAACGGGCTGGGGCCGTTCAATAATCGTACATCACGTGGGGGAACTTCGGGAGCCTTGATCAGAGAAATTTTGGTCGTACCCAACCGCCCACTCCGGAGATATTGTACCGTAACTGAACCTCCAATCGGTTTGGTTGCAAATCGATAGATTAAACCCCTGGGCTCATAAACCTTTCGTCCATCAATACCAACGATGACATCGCCGGGTTCAAGACCAGCTTCGCTCACCGGTCCGTTTTTATCGACTTTTGCAATCAAAGCACCAGCAGGTCGATCCAGACCCAGCGATGCGGCCAAATCGGATGTCAAGGATTGGAGTTTGGCCCCCAGCCAAGGCCGTTGTACTGTACCGCCCTTCAGTGCCGATTGTACTACAATCCGGACCATATTCGAAGGAATGGCGAATCCGATACCGTGGGAGCCTCCACTTCTGGAAAATATCGCTGTATTGACCCCGACCAGCCGTCCCCTCATATCGACTAAGGCGCCACCGGAATTGCCTGGATTTATGGCTGCATCGGTCTGAATAAAAAACTGGTAATCGGAAATTCCAATTCTGGTCCTTGCCAGCGCTGAAACAATGCCACTGGTCACCGTTTGCCCTACACCGAAGGGGTTACCGATTGCTAGTACTAAATCTCCTACTTCTAAATTGTCTGAGTCTTCAATGTCAACGAATGGAAATGTTGAGTTGCCACTATCAACGGCAAGCGACTCATCAATTTTGAGAACGGCCAGATCCGTTTGTTCATCCTTAAGAAGAATCTGTGCGGTAAATTCCCGTTTGTCCGCCAGGGCCACCTTGATATCACCATCTGAAGCCCCCTTTATCACGTGAAAATTGGTGACAATGACACCGTCGGATTGGACAATGACACCAGAGCCAAGAGAGCTTTGCACACGCTCCCTTGGAATGCCAAATTCATCACCAAAAAACCGGCGGAAAAATGGATCATTAAAGAAAGGAGACAGCTGGCTCTGGCGCACTTTACGCCTGACGTAAACATTGACCACCGCTGGAGCTACGCGTTTGACGATCGGCGAATACGAATGAATTACGTCAATGTTATTTCTCGGGACGATCCGATCAGGTTCCCTGCCCTCGCTGAGCCCAATTAAAAACAGGGTCGGAACCAGCGCCAGAACTGCCGGCAAGGACCGGAAGACAACCGAACGGCGGTTCAGAAATTCCTTGTAAGTTTCCCGATTGGCAATCCGTTCATTCCTCATGTGGCGGCCTCAGAATTTTCTGATTTTAACATGAACTAGAACAATTTTAACTTTCAAAATAATCTTCCAACAGATCGAGTCAATGGCCGAAAATTTCAAATGATTATGTCAGACCAACTCATGAAATAGATCAAAAAATTTCTTGATATGCAAAAAGAGCGGCACAATGACCACTCTTTGAAATTCCTGCGATAATCCCGAAATTTAAACCCCAGACAACTGCTTAAGCCGTCGCTTCCGCGGTTCTTCTTTCCTCTTCAATTTCCTGAGTCGGACCAGAATCCACCCCCTTGGCGGTTTCATCCCGATCGACCAACTCAATCACCGCTACAGGCGCCGAGTCGCCGAATCTATAACCAGCCTTCAATACCCTTGTATAACCGCCATTTCGCCCAGCGTAACGCGGCCCCAGGGTATCAAAAAGCTTCTTCACCATGGCTTCGTCACGAATTTTCGATACGGCCAACCGCCTGGAACCAAGATCCCCCTTTTTGGCGAGTGTAATCAGACGATCAATAACACGTCTTAATTCCCTGGCTTTTGGCAGAGTGGTTGTAATCTGCTCGTGTTTGATCAGAGAGGAAGCCATATTGGCGAATAAAGACTTTCGATGGCTTGGTGTCCGATTAAGCCTTCTATAGCCTTTTCCGTGACGCATAATCTGCTCCTATCGAGAATTACGACTTTGAGTCGTCGAATATAAATAACCTTAATAATGTTCTTCAAACCGCTTGGCCAGATCTTCAATATTTTCTGGCGGCCAGTTTGGCACTTCCATGCCAAGATGCAGCCCCATACCTGCCAGAACTTCCTTGATCTCATTAAGCGATTTCCGCCCGAAATTCGGTGTTCTCAACATTTCCGCTTCTGTTTTCTGAATCAGATCACCTATATAGACGATATTATCATTCTTCAGACAATTCGCCGATCGAACAGAGAGTTCAAGTTCGTCAACTTTTTTCAGAAGCGCCGCGTTAAACTCCAACTCGGGAATTCTTTCCTCGACCGTCGGCTTCTCCGGTTCTTCGAAATTGACGAAAATTGAAAGTTGATCCTGTAAAATTCTAGCTCCCAGGGCAATCGTGTCTTCAGGCGTCACAGAACCGTCTGTTTCTATTTGCATCGTCAGTTTATCATAATCAAGGATCTGACCTTCCCTGGTATTTTCAACGCGATAAGATACCTTTTTTACCGGGCTGTACAGACTGTCTACAGGTATCAGTCCGATAGGCGCGTCATCGGGACGATTTTTGTCAGCGGGGACATAACCTTTCCCAACATCGGCCGTGAACTCCATACGAATGGAAACGCCATCATCCAGGGTGCAGATTGGAAGTTCAGGATTAAGGACTTCGACATCTGCGCCGGTCTCAATGTCCCCGGCAGTTGCAACACCGGGGCCCTCTTTTCGTAAAACCATCCGTTTTTGTCCTTCGCTGTGGACCCGCAAAGCGATGGCTTTGATATTTAGTACGATATCCGTGACGTCCTCTCTCACCCCGGCAATGGATGAAAATTCGTGTAAAACGCCATCAATATGGACCGATGTGATTGCCGATCCCTGGAGCGATGATAACAGCACACGGCGCAAGGCATTGCCCAAAGTCATGCCAAACCCGCGCTCAAGCGGTTCCGCCACGATAGTCGCCACTCTTGATTCGTCACGACCTGTCATAATATCCAACTTGGTCGGTTTAATGAGATCTTGCCAGTTTTTCTGAAGCACTTTCGTACCCTCTTCAATTCGTATTTGGAAATTCCGCCTCTTCGGCATTTTGTTTCTGCCTAGAGAGAATTCAATTAGGATCCACTTCAGGCCGGTTCAGACACGCCGCCGTTTTCTGGGTCTGCACCCATTGTGGGGAATCGATGTCACATCTCGGATTGTTGTGATTTGAAAACCAGTGGACTGCAATGCCCGCAAGGCCGACTCACGACCCGAACCGGGTCCGCGAACTTCGACCTCCAAAGTTTTCATTCCATGTTCTTGTGCTTTTTTTCCTGCATCTTCGGCGGCAACCTGCGCCGCATAGGGTGTTGATTTGCGTGATCCGCTAAATCCCATCGACCCTGCTGACGACCAGGATATTGCATTGCCTTGCGCATCGGTGATTGTAATCATCGTGTTATTGAATGTGGCATTCACATGAGCCACGCCGGATGATATATTTTTCCTTTCGCGACGGCGAACTTTCGTACGATCTTTGG
This sequence comes from uncultured Hyphomicrobiaceae bacterium, assembly GCA_964461525.1. GTDB lineage: Bacteria > Pseudomonadota > Alphaproteobacteria > Rhizobiales > CAYWUX01 > CAYWUX01. Next base: position 51,923 of record CAYWUX010000026.1, read on the forward strand.
CCATTATTTATTATCTCGATTTTATATGTCTGAATTATCAGCAATCAGAATTTTGATGCGCCGTTAAACGGCAGAGACGACGCTTTTTGATCCCAGACGGATCAAATTTAGCCGTTAATTATTTCTTCTTACCAGCAATAGGTTTGGCTGGTCCCTTTCGCGTTCGGGCGTTGGTATGGGTACGCTGACCATTAGCAGGAAGCCCGCGCCGGTGACGCAATCCACGATAGCTACCCAAATCCATCAATCTCTTTATGTTCATGGACACCTCACGTCTCAAATCACCTTCAACCACATATTCGCCGTCAATCATTTCCCTGATTTGAATAACTTCGGAATCTGAAAGTTCGTTAACCCGACGTTCTGGAGGGATATTAACTTTCTCACAAATTGTCTTGGCATGCGATGAGCCAATACCATGAATATAGGTCAAGGCTATTTCAACACGCTTGTTCGTAGGTATATTTACTCCGGCTATTCGTGCCACGATTTTCTCTCCTTAAGTTGCCATTCGCGTTTTCAACCTAACCGCGTTCTGACAATCCATTGCCAAATGACAAACTGAATATTCTGGCGCCATGATGCCCTGTCCGACACCTGCACCCAAAACTCAATTGACGTTTTATCATTGTGTGTTCAGACCCCTGATTGGGTGAAAATGCATAAATTACCCTTATTATTCAGGTACAAAGGTCCAAATACACACGAAACCGGCCGGCGGCGGCCCAACCTCCGGAACCGATTTATAGCTCTTCAAACAATTGGATGAGTATATCTAGCTAACTTTGCTGGATGTCGTCAACATCCCAACTTGAATAAAAAGCAATTTCAAGCCTCTATTTGCGTTAATACCTCCTGAATATGGCTGGCAATCTCGTCAATTTCATGCATTCCATCAATAGAATGTAAATTTCCTTTGCAAAAATAATATCCAATCAGCGGTGACGTATCCCGATAATAATTGAGCAGCCGATTTCTTACGGTTTCCTCATTGTCGTCAGAACGTTTTATAAATTCATCCCCGCCACAGATATCACATTTTCCCGCAATTTTTGTGGGACGAAATGTGTTGTGATAGCTGCGACCGCAATTGGAGCAGGTAAACCGGCCTGATATCCGGTCGATAAGAACACTATCATTAACTTTCAATTCTATAACGGCGGTCAGAGATTTGTTTTGATCCTGCAACAGTTTGTCCAGCGCTGCCGCTTGTTGCAAAGTGCGGGGAAAACCATCCAGAATAAAGCCTTTTTTACAATCTTGCTTGCCGATGCGGTTCGCTACTATGGCAATAACGATTTCATCTGGAACCAGATCTCCGCGCTCTATAACAGCTTTCGCTTTCTGTCCCACAGCGCTACCCCGACGGACCGCCGCTCTCAACATCTCACCAGTCGACAGCTGGACAATATCAAACTTCTCTTCGATCCTTTTGGCTTGTGTCCCTTTACCGGCACCAGGAGGACCGAGGATAATCAAATTCATCGACGTCGGCTCCCCCGTAACTTGGACTTCTTGATCAGGCCTTCATACTGATGTGCAAGCAGATGACTTTGGATTTGACCCACTGTGTCCATGGTCACACTCACAACGATAAGCAGAGACGTGCCACCAAAGTAAAACGGGACCGCAGCATAGGAAATCAGAATTTCAGGTAGAATACAGACCAGGGCCAGATAAGCCGCGCCGACGACGGTTATTCTGGTGAGCACATAATCAATATATTCTGCCGTCTTCGCCCCCGGGCGGATACCGGGAATAAAACCACCGTATTTTTTCAGATTGTCCGCCGTCTCCTCGGGATTGAACACAATCGCCGTGTAGAAAAACGCAAAGAATACGATGAGAGCAACAAATATCAGCAGATAGAGTGGTTGGCCCCGTCCAAGAAGCGCCGTGATACTGGTCAGCCAATCCGGTCCACCCTGAGAGAAATTGGCTACCGTTATCGGCAACAGCAACAGTGACGTCGCAAATATCGGCGGAATCACGCCGGAAGTATTTAGTTTCAGCGGCAAGTGTGAAGATTGCCCATCCATCATCCTATTGCCCATCTGCCGCTTCGGATATTGAATGAGAAGCCTCCTTTGTGCTCGTTCCATGAAGACAATAAATGCAATCACGACAATGGACATCATCAGTAACCCGACTAGCAGAGGCGCAGATAGAGCCCCTTGTCGACTTAATTCCAACGTCCCAACCAGAGCAGCGGGTAGTTCAGCAACAATACCCGAGAAAATTATAAGTGAAATTCCATTGCCGACACCGCGGGCCGTAATTTGCTCACCCAACCACATCAGAAAAACGGTTCCACCAACCAGCGTAATGACCGTTGTGAACCGGAAAAACCAGCCACCGTCGGGAACCACTCCAGACGCACTTTCAAGGCCAACTGCAATGCCATAGGCTTGTAATGCGGCGAGAATAACTGTTCCATAGCGGGTATACTGATTGATCTGCTTGCGCCCCTGCTCACCTTCTTTCTTCAATTGTTCCAGATGCGGCGACACCGTCGTCAGAAGCTGTATGATAATAGATGCCGAGATATATGGCATTATATTCAATGCGAAAATCGCCATTCTTCCAACCGCGCCACCCGAGAACATATTGAACAGTCCTAGAATTCCGGATTGCTGCTGTTCAATCAACTCACGGAGAGCCGAGGGATCTATCCCCGGAATCGGAATATAAGTCCCAAGCCTGTAGATAAGCAATGCGCCCAGAGTAAACCAAATCCTTTTTTTCAGCTCTTCAGCTTTTGCGAAGGCGGAAAAATTCAGATTGGCTGCTAGCTGTTCCGCGGCTGATGCCATTTAATTTCTCTCCAAACCTCTGATCTTTACCCCATTTTTAATTGTCATCTCGAGATAGGGACTCTGCGCTTTTATTGCAACAAAATTGGGCAACGAGTTACCCGTCTTCGGATGTTGCCTGATCGCCGCTCTTTCTGTTTTTGTTAGGCTTTTCCGGCTTCAATTCAATTATATCAATGGTGCCTCCAGCTCCTTCTACGGCTTTTCTGGCCCCGCTGGATACACCATTGACTTCCAGACTTATTTTTGCTTTCAGCTCGCCATTGCCGAGAATTCGCACACCGTCAAGAGAACGGCGCAAAATGCCGGCAGCTTTCAGTGTGTCTACATTAATTGGCGAATTTGCGTCGAGCAGCCCGGCATCAATGGCATATTGAATACGCGAAATATTAACTTCATTGAATTTTTTGCTAAAAATATTATTGAAACCACGTTTAGGCAAACGCCTGTGAATTGCCATTTGACCGCCTTCAAAGCCTTTTAAAGCAACTCCAGATCGTGATTTCTGACCTTTCATGCCGCGTCCCGCGGTTTTGCCCTTGCCAGAAGCTGCCCCTCGGCCAACGCGCTTTCTCTTTTTGACCGCACCGGGATTATCTCTAAGTTCGTTGAGCCGCATGGCTATCATTCCTGTTTCTATTCCAATTGTGGTTCTTACAGATACCCCTGAAACCGGGTTTATTCGTCAATGACCCGCACCAGGTGCTGAACCTTACTTATCATTCCACGGACTTCCGGGGTATCGGGCAAAATTCGTTTGCGGTGCATTTTGTTCAATCCCAGACCCACCAGGGTCGCTCTCTGATCGCGGGGACGTCGCACTGCGCTGCCTGTTTGCTCGACTACAACCGTCTTGTCAGCTTTTCCCTTGGCCATTACCATCGTCTCCACAAATACAAAGTTCCTCGTCCTTAAGCTTCGGCTGACGCAGCGACTTCACCAGCCGAATCCCGGCGACGCGCCACAATTTCACTTACTTTCTTGCCCCGGCGCGCCGCAACGCCTCGTGGGCTGTCTTCACTTTGCAGGGCTGAAAATGTTGCACGAACCATGTTGTAGGGATTGGAACTTCCGAGCGATTTTGCAACGACGTCCTGAATGCCCAACGTCTCAAATACAGCACGCATCGGACCACCAGCAATAATACCTGTACCAGGTGGGGCAGCCCGTAACAGGACACGTCCAGCACCGTGGCGGCCACTTACGTCATGATGAAGCGTTCTGCCTTCGCGAAGCGGGATCTTAATCAAATTCCTTTTAGCCGCATCAGTTGCTTTTCGAATGGCCTCTGGCACCTCACGTGCTTTACCATGTCCGAAGCCGACACGACCTTTCTGATCACCGACGACAACGAGTGCTGCAAAGCCGAATCGCCGCCCCCCTTTAACAACCTTGGCAACCCGATTGATATGGACCAGTTTGTCAACAAATTCACTGTCGCGCTCTTCCCGATCACGACCTCTTTCTCTTCCTTGTCCTCTCGACGGTGCTCGTCCCACGTCAAAAATCCCTTCTTTGAATTTGGTTAAACAACTGATACCTTCAGTCTTAAAACTTTAATCCCACTTCTCTTGCACCTTCGGCAAGCGACTTCACCCGGCCATGAAACAGATAAGATCCCCTGTCAAAAACAACATTATTGACACCGGCTTCCAACGCCCGGTGCGCGACAAGCTTGCCAACTTCCTTGGCGGCACCGGTATCTGAACCTTTTGTTAGCTTATTCCGCAATTCCTTATCCAGACTGGAAGCGGAAGCTATGGTTCGACCATTGTTATCATCAATAACTTGCGCGTATATATTCTTTAAAGACCGGTGCACAGACAACCGTGCTCTGTTATCGCCAACCTTCCGCAATTTCCTGCGCATCCTGTATTTTCTGCGCTTCTCTTTAATGTTTGCTGCAACCATCTGGAAAATCCTACTTCTTCTTACCTTCCTTACGGAAAATATATTCATCGCCATACCTGATACCTTTACCTTTATAGGGTTCAGGTGGACGATAGCTCCGTATCTCGGCCGCAACCTGGCCAACCCTTTGCTTGTCAATTCCGCTCACAACAATCTCAGTCGGTCGCGGACACTCCACGGTGATACCCTCAGGCACCGGATAAACGACATCATGACTGAGGCCAACCTGTATCTGCAAATTTTTTCCTTGCAGCGCAGCCCGGTATCCAACACCGCTTATTTCAAGAGATTTCTTGAAACCGTCGGTCACGCCCGTCATTAAATTCTGGACCAATGTTCGAGACATTCCCCACATAGAGCGGGCCCTTTTAGTGTCATTGATCGGCTCAACGACGATCGCATCATCATTTTTCGAAACACGAACATCATCCAGCAACAATATTGACAGTTCGCCTTGAGGTCCCTTGACCCTCACCTCCTGGCCACTAACCGTCGCTTCGACATTGCTCGGAATCGGTATTGGCTTTTTTCCGATCCGTGACATGGTGTTTACCTCTCTAACATTTCTGTCTTGCAATAGCAGATTGCTCAATCTTCAACCCCTGAAATTCAGGTCAAAATACATTGCAAAGAACTTCTCCACCAACATTATTTTCACGAGCCTGGCTGTCCGACATCACACCCTTTGGGGTTGACAGAATTGCGACACCAAGTCCATTGGCAACTGTAGGCAGGTTTTTAACGGATGAATAAACACGCCGACCGGGCTTGGAAATACGCCTGATCTCCTTTATCACCGGTTGTCCGTCAAAATATTTCAGTTCAATGTCAAACTGGGGAACGGATCCTTGCATTTCAACTTCCGAATAACCTCTGATATAGCCTTCATTCTCAAGAACGTCCAACACCCGGCCTCGTAATTTGGACGCCGGAGTCGATACTCTGGATTTTTTTCGCATCTGCGCATTTCTAATCCGAGTTAGCATATCCCCCAAGGGATCAGTCATTGTCATGTGCGTATTCCTACCAGCTCGATTTTGTCATACCCGGGACGAGTCCATGAGATGAGAGCTCTCTCAGCGCGACCCGTGACATTTTCAATTTTCGGTAAAATCCACGAGGTCTTCCCGTCAATTCACAACGGTTTCGCACGCGGTTTGGTGATGAATTTCTAGGTAACTCGGCCAGTTTCAGGCGCGCCGCAAATCGTTCTTCGGCTGGAAGATTCTTGTCATTGGCGATTGCCTTCAATCGAGCGCGCCGACTGGCATATTTTTTTACCAGATTACGCCGCTTCAAGTCTCTTTCAATCGAACTCGTCTTCGCCATCTATCTCTCCATAAATTCCGCGTGGCACGATTAACTGCGGTTCCGGAACGGAAAATTAAATCCTTTAAGCAATTCTTGTGCTTCATCGTCGGTCCGGGCGCTCGTACACACCACAACATCAAGCCCCCAGATCGCATCAACCTTGTCGTAGTCGATCTCTGGAAAAACAATGTGCTCCTTAATACCCAGTGCATAATTACCGCGTCCATCAAAGCTTCTGGAATTCAGGCCGCGAAAGTCGCGAACGCGGGGCAATGCGATATTGACCAGGCGGTCAACAAACTCATACATCCGGTTTTTTCTGAGTGTCACCTTCACGCCGATTGGCATTCCTTCCCGCAGTTTAAAGGTCGCAATCGATCGCCGGGCTTTGGTGATTACGGGTTTCTGTCCGGAAATTAATCCGAGATCTTCTGCTGCGGCATGTATCTTTTTTGAGTCTCCCACCGCTTCACCAACACCCATATTGAGAACAACTTTCTCAAGTTTCGGCACTTCCATAGGATTGATGTAACCAAATTTTTGAATCAATGCGTCGCGAACAACATCATCATAGTGGATCTTCATCCGCGTTTTATAACCTGCCTCAGCCATCTATCACTTCTCCAGACCTCTTGGCGTAACGCACCTTCCGGCCGTCATTCAAAATCTTCCAGCCAATACGAGATGGTTTACCATCCGTTGGATCTTCAATTGCCAGATTTGAAATATGTATGGCAGCTTCCTTGGAAACAATGCCACCTTCCTGGGTTTGAGTCTGACGTTGGTGCCGGCGCACGAGATTTACGCCCTGGACAATCGCGCGCTGGTCTTTAGGCATCACCTTAAGAACCTCTCCATGCTTTCCCTTGTCTTTACCGCTTGTCACGATCACATGATCGCCTTTTCTGATTTTTAATTTCAAACCCATCACAATACCTCGGGTGCAAGCGAAACGATCTTCATTAGATTCTTGGATCGGAGTTCGCGAGTTACTGGACCGAATATTCTTGTCCCGATAGGCTCTCCCTGCTGGTTGACCAGAACTGCTGCATTTCGATCGAACCTGATGATGCTGCCATCGGTACGTCGAACCCCATTTGCGGTACGCACAACGATGGCCTTCATGACCTGCCCCTTTTTCACACGTCCACGTGGAATAGCCTCCTTAACGCTGACAACAATCGTGTCACCAATTGAAGCGTATTTCCGTTTGGACCCGCCAAGTATCTTGATGCACTGGACGCGTCTGGCACCAGAATTGTCAGCGACATCTAAATTTGTTTGCATCTGTATCATTACGTCAGCTCTTGCCTATCTCCGGTTGTCTAACCCGGTGCTCCCAATCACATTTCCACCGTTACGGCTAATTGGCCCGATTTTGTTAACTTAAACAGCAAATTTGCGTCTAGATATTTGCAGCTAATTCTTCCAATATCCTTCGCGACGACATCAACTGCAATTGTTTCATTCCTCAGACATGTCGCTTCGGCAAACTTCACTCAAGAAGAATGTGCTCCCTCCGAAATTACAATCCATTTCTTGTATTTGGAGATCGGCGCGCACTCCTCGATACGAACGGTTTCTCCAATCTTGATGCTATTAGACTCATCATGTGCGTGATAGCGCTTACTTCTGCGGACAACCTTGTTCAAAAGTGGATGCGTGAACCGGCGATCGACCCGAACAACCACTGTCTTTTCGTTTTTGTCGCTTACTACGACACCCTGCAAAATTCTCTTCGGCATTGTTGTCCTCGTTAAGTCTTTTCTTTCTCAGACTGATGTTCCTTGCTCAGCGTATTTATGCGTGCAATATCCCGTCGCACCTGACGAATGCGAGCGGTATTTTCCAACTGCCCTGAGGCGGTCTGGAACCGTAGGTTAAATTGCTCTTTTTTCAACTTCAACAATTCGTCTTGGAGCTGATCCTGCGTAAAATCACGGAGATCGCCAGCTTTCATTTGTCTCCACCTTTTGCTATCTCAGACAACTGTTCTTACAGACTCAAATCTTTTCCATGCGCTACTGAAAACTTGTCGCCACTTTCCGGTGTTATACATCGATCAGGAGTGCCCCTCTCCTAAACGCATGACAACCCGGGTTTTGATCGGCAACTTCGCGGCCCCCAACCTTAAGGCTTCCCTTGCGACTGGCTCTGTGACGCCATCGATTTCGAACATGATACGACCAGGCTTAACCTTTGCCGCCCAGAATTCCGGCGCCCCTTTACCTTTACCCATTCTGACTTCCGTGGGCTTTTTTGAAACCGGGACATCGGGGAAAATTCTGATCCACACTCGCCCTGCCCGCTTCATCTGTCGAGTCATCGCACGTCGCGCCGCTTCAATCTGTCGTGCCGTTATTCGCGCCGGTTCCTGCGCCTTCAGCCCAAAAGAGCCAAAATTCAATGCCGTCCCGCCTTTGGCAGCGCCCTTGATGCGCCCTTTCTGGGCCTTTCGAAATTTCGTTCGTTTCGGTTGTAACATGTTAGTGTACCTTCAAAACAATCAGGAAACAGCCTAAGCGCCGGCGCTTGCGCCTTCGCGCCGTACATTGCGGCCTCCCTCCTGACTCTCAAGGGTCCGCCGTTCCTGGGCCATCGGATCATGCTCCAGGATATCACCCTTAAAGATCCAAACCTTAATTCCAATAATGCCATATGCAGTTCGGCCAAGGGCAGTGCCATAGTCGATATCGGCCCGGAGCGTATGAAGGGGCACCCGGCCTTCACGGTACCATTCCATTCGGGCAATCTCCGCTCCCCCGAGTCTCCCGCCACAATTGATCCGAATTCCGAGTGCACCGAGCCTGATCGCTGATTGCACGGCTCGCTTCATTGCCCGACGAAAGGCGACGCGTCTTTCAAGCTGCTGAGCAATGCCCTCTGCGACCAGGTTGGCATCAATTTCCGGTTTGCGCACCTCAACAATGTTTAGATAAACTTCAGAATCCGTGAGATTGGAAAGTGAACGCCGCATATTTTCTATATCCGATCCCTTTTTGCCAATCAGTATTCCGGGTCTCGCGGTATGTACCGTCACCCGGCACTTTTTATGGGGACGCTCTATGACAACTTTGGAAATTCCGGCCTGACGGCGATTTTTCAATACAAAATCCCGAATGCGCATATCTTCATGAAGTAAATTTCCATAATCATCGCCATCCGCATACCAGCGAGAGTCCCACGTTCGGTTTATGCCAAGGCGCAAACCAATTGGATTAACTTTTTGTCCCATCAGACCTGTTCCTCGACTTCTCTAACCACGACTGTCAATTGTGAAAACGGTTTCAATATCCTGCCCACGCGTCCCCTGGCCCTCGGTTGCCATCTCTTCATGACAAGGTTTTTGCCAACATGAGCCTCGGCCACCACAAGAGAATCAACATCGAGACCGTGATTGTTTTCAGCATTTGCAATAGCAGATTCCAAGGTTTTCTTAACTTCATGGGCAATTCTCTTCCTCGAAAAGGAAAGGTTTGCAATTGCCTTTTCAACTTTCAATCCACGAATAGATGCCGCTACCAAATTGAGTTTTTGGGGACTGACGCGTAAATTTCGCGCAATGGCCTTGGCTTCATTGTCGGTGAGCCGCCGTTCTCCTTTGGCCTTGCCCATCGCCTATTTCCTCTTCGCTTTTTTATCGGCCGTATGCCCGTAATAGGTACGGGTCGGTGCGAACTCGCCAAACTTGTGACCGATCATATCTTCGGATACGAGAACGGGAATGTGTTTATGTCCATTGTGAACGCCAAAAGTCAGACCAACAAACTGCGGCAGGACGGTTGACCGGCGGCTCCAGATTCTGATGATGGCATTAGAGCCGCTTTCACGGGCCCGCTCCACCTTCTTTAGAAGATATCCATCAACAAAAGGACCTTTCCAGACTGAACGTGACACGCACTCTCTCCTTAACGTTTTTTCTTCAGATGCCGGCTTCGCACGATAAATTTGTCTGACGCGCGATTGGACCGGGTTCTCTTGCCTTTGGTCGGGACACCCCACGGCGTTACCGGATGACGGCCACCCGAAGTCCGCCCTTCTCCGCCTCCGTGTGGATGATCCACCGGATTCATGGCGACACCACGGACCGACGGCCGTTTGCCGATCCAGCGCTTCCGCCCCGCCTTTCCGAGTTTAATGTTTGAATTATCCGGATTCGAAACCGCTCCGACTGTCGCCATGCACTCAGCCCGCACCATCCGCGTTTCACCGGAATTCAATCTCAATATTGCATAACCGGCATCTCGTCCAACGAGTTGAACATAGGTGCCGGCAGCTCTGGCAATCTTTCCGCCCGAACCTGGTTTTAATTCCACATTGTGCAAAATCGTTCCAATTGGAGTGCTGGCAAGTGTCATGGCATTGCCCGGTTTCACATCGACATTCGAGCCGGAAACAATTACATCACCTTCGGCCATGCGTTGGGGCGCAAGTATATAAGACTGCTCGCCATCCTCATAACTGATCAGTGCGATGAATGCTGTGCGATTAGGATCATATTCCAATCGTTCGACACGAGCCGGAACATCAAACTTACGACGTTTGAAATCAATTTTCCGATAGGCCCGTTTATGTCCACCTCCGCGACGTCGTGCTGTAATCCGTCCCTTGTTGTTCCGCCCGCCCTTGGAACTCAACCCCTCTGTCAGACCTTTTTCCGGCTTGCCCTTCCAAAGGCGTGATCTGTCAACGATCACCAGGTTACGTCGTCCGGGCGTAATTGGATTAAAGCTTTTCAACGGCATAATCTTTCTCCCTTACAGCCCAGTGGTCACATCGATCGTGTGCCCTTCCGCAAGTGTTACAATAGCATTCTTTGAATCGCTTCTCCGTCCCAGCCTTCCTCGAAACCGCTTGACCTTGCCTTTTCTGTTAATCGTATTCACCGCCTTTACCTTGACCTTGAACAGGTCCTCGACGGCAGCCTTGATCTCAGGTTTGCTCGCATCTCTGCGCACTTTGAATATGACCTGATTGTATTCAGAAGCCATGGTCGCTTTCTCCGTGATAACCGGAGACAGAATGATGTCGTAATTGCGCACCAAGTTCATGTTAACCGAGCCTCCAAACTTTCAATCGCGGCTTTAGTCAGCACCAATTTTTCTCGACGGAGAATGTCATAAACATTGATGCCTTGAACCGGCAAAACATCAACGTCGGGAATATTCCGCGCAGCCAACCCGAAATTTTTGTCGACTTGCTGTCCGTCAACAATCAGTACGGATTTCAAGCCAAGTTTTACAAACTGCCTTTTCAATCCTCCGGTTTTTGCTTCGCCTGAAACCGCGCTATCAAGAATAAGCAGCTCATTTGCCCGGGCTTTTGCCGAAAGAGCGTGCCGCAAGGCAAGCGACCTGATCTTCTTTGGCAGCTTAATCGCATGACTTCTGGACTTGGGGCCGAAAGCCTTTCCGCCTCCGCGGAATATATTCGCAGTCCTGTTGCCGTGACGGGCTCTTCCCGAACCTTTTTGTCGGCCAAACTTTGATCGGGTTCCGGTTACTTCTGAACGCCCTTTTGTCTCATGATTACCACTTTGCCGTTTTGCCAATTGGTATCGAACCATGCGATGCAGGATATCCCTTCGGGGCGTCAGTCCGAATATCGCCTCGTTCAGTTCTATGGTTCCTGCCTCTTTGGCATCGAGTGTCGTGACACTGGCCTTCATCACTCTTGCCCCTTTTCCGTTTGAGCTGATGCATCATCAACCTGGTTGTTATCGTTTTCAGAAGCATTCCGTGATCCATCAGAGGATGTCGGTAATCTGAACGATCCCGGCTGCGGGACATCATCCGGGAGCAGTTTCTTAACGGAATCACGCACCTGTACCCATCCGCCCTTCGAACCTGGTACCGCCCCGCGAACTAAAAGCAAACCCCGGTCCACATCCGTTTTGACCACCCTTAGATTTTGAGTTGTTACCCGCGTCGCTCCCATTTGACCGGCCATCTTTTTACCCTTGAACACTTTGCCCGGGTCCTGGCACTGACCGGTAGATCCATGACTGCGGTGGCTTATGGACACCCCGTGCGAGGCTCTCAACCCACCGAACCCATGACGTTTCATTGCGCCTGCAAATCCTTTACCGATACTGGTCCCAGTAACATCGATATACTGCCCTTCCCTGAAATGATCGGCAGTAATTTCAGCACCGATGTCGATCATATTTTCCGGACTGACACGAAACTCCACGAGCTCCTGTTTGGGTTCTACTTTGAACGCCGCAAAATGCCCTCTTTCGGCCTTCGATAAACTTTTCACTTTGGCCTGACCGGCCCCAAGCTGAAGTGCCGTATATCCGTTTTTTTCCGCCGTGCGATGGGCGACGACCTGGCAATTATGCAGTTGCAGCACCGTAACGGGGATATGCTCACCGTCCGTGGTGAATACCCGCGTCATTCCCATCTTTTTTGCAATCAAACCTGACCGCATTGAACTTGTCCTCAGTTTAGTTGGTTCTACAATTTAATCTCGACATCGACACCGGCTGCAAGATCCAATTTCATGAGCGCATCAACGGTTTGAGGCGTGGGATCAACAATATCCAATAACCGTTTGTGGGTTCGCATCTCGAACTGTTCCCGGCTCTTTTTATTGACATGAGGCGAACGATTCACGGTGAATTTCTCAGTTCTTGTGGGCAAAGGTATGGGGCCTCGAACTTCGGCGCCGGTTCTCTTGGCCGTGTTAACAATTTCTTTTGTCGAAGCATCAAGTACACGATGATCGAAAGCCTTAAGTCTGATCCTTATATTTTGACTTTGCATTTATCTCCACCTCGCCAGCTTTCGGGGCCGGGATTCTAATGTTGGTATCTCATATACATTTGCGGTCAATCACGAATCTCGTGTCAGGGGTGTTTCAATTTAAGTCCAGATCCCTGTTATTTCGATGTATTTCGATGT
>CAYWUX010000027.1:0-27400 GCA_964461525.1 uncultured Hyphomicrobiaceae bacterium
ATAAACTTTCTGAAGAAGAGTTTAATCTAAATTATTGATTTTATTGGTACCGCTGGTATGAATCGAACATACGACCTCTTGATCCACAATCAAGCGCTCTAACCAACTGAGCTACAGCGGCCCATTCATCTATACTTTTTAGCAATATTCATTGTGTTTCAAACAATTATCTGCGTTTTTAATATACATATAAACATACAAGAATTGAGTTCAAAATCTAAAAAATTTCAAGATTGCCTGGAGATATCTACACGTTCAATAACGCAAATACAATCCGCCGAACAACATAAATACTGCCAAAGAGCAGGGATATCATGCCATGAAAATATTTTAAAGGAGCCTCTGGTATGGGCCACAGAGAAATTAGCGAGACGTTTTCATGGTTCCCTTTTTCAAAATTGGGTTTGAGAAAATTGCGCGAATGTGGGGGGCGATATTGGAAACCGAACTCCGATTGCTCACAGGGAAAATGAGATAGATTATCCCGGCAATGAAGATCTGGACAACAGGCGACATGCATTACCGTTTAATATCCTCTTGGCCCCCTCCGAAAGAATGCCGATGAATGTTCGGTTGTTAATTGACAGTGAAAAACCGGCAAAGTCGAGGGCCCCCCGAGTGGTTGCGGCAAGGATCTGCCGGATCTGCTGAGTGGCAATTTGTGCGCAACGGTTTACATGTTGGAAATGAATGCCACCGGCACAAATTACCAGACGCCAATAATAAGACAGATCCGTTCCCGGTTTCAGGATTTTGACTGCGCCTTCTGAGCCACCTTTTGGACCAGTTCCGTAAGCTTTCGGGTCTGATCCAGATAGGACTCCATCTGTTCGCGGGCAAAATTGCCCTGAAGTTCAATGGCTTCCTTGAGATCCCTGGCCTTTATCAACTTGTTGGCAAGTTCGAAACCCGCCTCCACATTCGACTGGGCGAATGCAATAGCTTGATCTTGGACATTTCTCGTTCCGCTGGACATTGCTTCAGAAGACTGGGTTACGAATATCTGGGCTTTTTTTGTCGCTTCAACGAAGTTTTCATACGCTTCCTGCGCTTGATCTACATTTTTTTCCGCCAGCTCTCTGATAGTTTCAGGAATTTCAAAATCACTCTTTTTGCTCATTTACGAACTCCGCATTTTATCTTTAATGATATATCTTAATACAATCCGACCATTAATAAAAATTGGTTATCTTAAGAGTCAAGTCATTGCAATATTTTGTTGCAGCGCACAAAAATGAAAATAATTGAACTCGGTGCCAGTAGACGCAAGAGGTGATCTTGGCTATCACTATACGGAGAGTCGAAGTGCGGCTGTGTTTTCGGTTTAGTACTTAATAGAATTTAATACCAGCCCCAATTGTTGGAATAAGTGACTCTAATGGTCTATACAAACGATATTCCAAGCCCATTGCCGCTTCAGCAGCTGAATTCCTCAGACCTGCCCGCGTGGCTTTGGAATGTTGAAGATTTAACCGTCATTTGGGCAAACCAGGCCGGTCTTTCTTTCTGGGATGAACCAAGCATCGATCAGTTGCGGGAAAAAAGATTCGATCAGGCGATGCCAGCGATCCAGGAACTGCGTAAACTAAAAAACAAATCAATTCCGATCTTTGGAGTTGACAATGAATTTTTATTTTGGACCGGAACAGGTATTAAAAACCTGACCTGCAATTGCCGTATTGTTAAGTTCGAGAAGGGTTTCGAAGGTCTGCTCATAGTGGCGATGCCACCTAGGTCCTTGCCGAAAGACGATTTGGCTACCGGTACTGCGCGGATTGAGACCGACAATTCGGAAGGATTGGGAAATCCAAATTCATTCAGTCATGGTGCGCAGTCAAATGGGCAACTGCCTACAACTTTTAATGGTTCAGGAGGCCATGTAACAGAATCCGATGGTAAATTTCGGGGGCCGAGTGCTGATGATTTGACTGCTCTGGAAGAAATCGCGCAGCAAATTCAGGCTGGCAATAAAGTTAATCTGGAAGATGGGGACAGAGCACTCCACTCAGGACGCAGTATCGTCACTCAACAACTGCAACTCGATCAGGAACCTCCCGATAACCGTTCGCACGCGGATTTTCGTATTGATCGAACTGAGCCACATACCACCCTGTCGGGATTGGATATGTCAGAGGTTGAGTTTCTGGCGAAAGTCAACCACGAAGTGAGAACTCCGCTGAGTTCGATAATCGGATTCGCTGAGATTATGAAAGATGAACGCTTTGGTCCTGTGGGAAATGAAAAATATCGAGGCTATCTAAAGAATATATATGATAGTGCCCACCATGCTCTTAGCCTTATAAACGACCTCCTGGATATCACAAAAATTAATTCCGGAAAGGCTGATCTTGAACCCTCACTTATAGATTTGAATGAAGTACTTGAACAATGCGTAGAGTCTCTGCGTCCTCAAGCTGGTCAAAATCGCATTTTTATTCGATCCACGTTGGCCCAATGGCTGCCGGCAGTTTATGCCGACTCCCGCAGCGTCAAACAGATTATTCTCAATATACTGACCAATGCCATAAAGTTTACCGAACCCAATGGTCAGGTTTTCCTATCTACCCGGCAAACTGGTTCCGGTGATATATCCATGCGCATAGCCGATACCGGCGTCGGAATGTCCGAGCAGGACATTAAAAAAGCAATGCAACCTTTTCAGCAGGTGGAAACCGCCCGCAATTCCCAGACGGGAACTGGACTCGGACTGCCCATGACAAAAGCTTTAACGGAAGCGAACGGGGCAAGATTTCATTTAAGCAGTGCGCCAGGCAAAGGAACGCTGGTTGAAATTATCTTTTTCAGACCGGGAAATCCAAATCAGTGATTCGTCAGATCATATTATCGTCTGGCATTTCCATTTCTAAAAACCATTGCCCTTGGCTGAATAGGGGCTGAAGGAGGAGAACCGGGCTGTTCCGTTGAACGATTCTGAGGTTAATTCAATATCAATAATGGGACAAACTAAATAAAAAGTTGTAATCCAGTCACCGTCCAGCCATCAGCTTCTTCTAAAAATCAACAAATTGACTTAGGTATTTTTCCATCCTTGTTCCAATTCCACTTCACGAATGACCTTGTGTGGATGAAGATCGGTTTCAATTGGCTTGAGAGCGAATTTTCCTTTACACCACAGAGGGGCCATAATGATTTGGCTTTATCGGTTTGAATAAAATCTGACGGAAATATGTGATGCAGAGCGTTTTGAAGGATTTAATAAAAAATTTTCCTGTCTTGGCAGTGTTGATCATCTTGACTATCGGAATCCAGACAGCCAAAGGCGAACCCGACTTCACCAAGCAAGTAAAATCCGAACCACACTCAGCAGAACGAGCACATTCCGATGGACAACCGTCTGATGAAAATCTGCAGTCAGATGACTTGCCGATCAATCAGGCCCGACCTATCGAAAACGAACCGCCCAAACCAACAAAATTGATCATTGCAACCTGGAGCGGCGCCTATAAAAAAGCTCAGGAGTTGGCGTACTTTCAACCATTCAGCAAAACAACCGGTCAAGAAATTACTGTCCAGATTCATTCAGGTGGATTATCGCGACTTAAATCTACGGGAGGCTCAGACAACCACAATTGGGATGTTATAGACCTGTCTCGCCTGTCATTACAGGAAGCCTGCAATCTTGGCCTGCTGGAAGAATTGAATGTATCGGACCTTGAAGCGGCACCCGATGGTACGCCTGCCGAAAATGACTTTTTGCCCTCCAGCATTCATAAATGTGGAATCGGTAGCATGGCTTGGTCCTTCGCGATTGTATTCGACAGAACGAAGTTTAAGAAAACACTTCCAGGCACGGCCAAAGATTTTTTCGATGTAAATAAGTTTCCAGGACGAAGATCACTTCCAAAACGTCCGCAATACACATTGGAATTGGCTCTGCTTGCCGACGGAGCGCCGCCTGAGAGCATTTACGCCCAGCTACAGACCGAGGAGGGGCTGCAACGGGCATTCTCAGTTTTAAACAAAATAAAGGATCAAATTATCTGGTGGAGCAACGGCACAGAACCGTTCTCCCAGTTGAAGGATGAAAGCGTGGTCATGGCAACAGCATTCAGCGGAAGAATATTCACTGAAGTCGTAACCAACAGAACACCTTTAGAAATTATTTGGGATGGTCAGATCTACGACACCGTATTCTGGTCGATTCCAAAGTCGTCACAAAATAAGAAAAAGGCCGTGCAGTTCATAAAGTTTGCAACTTCCTCTCATCGAATGGCAAGGCAATCCATGCTGTTTCCCTATGGACCATTGCGTAAGTCGGCGGTATCTTTGGTCGGGAAACATGCAATGGCGAACATTCACCTCGACCGATTCCTTCCGACCCAACCCGAAAACTTAAAGAATGCCTTGCGGTTTGACAGCCGATGGTGGCGGCAGCACGGGAAAAGTATAGAAGAAAAATTTGAAATCTGGCGAAACGGCAACCCTGATGCCACGAGGGATCAAAATCCGACAGCACTGGATTCGGTGACGGATTGACAAACAGATTTCCCGTCGATCATCGTGATCGGATCTCCGGAACAACATTGGTGTCAGATATTCCTTCCACCAATGTCTAGCCGGGTTACTGTCTCCGACGAATTGAGATATATCTGTGGAATGGATTCCGTCATATTGGCTTGTCGTATTATTATCACAAGATCCGGAAGGACAACGTTCTCGGCTCGAAAATCAGATTTATCTCAAATCGATTTGTTTCTAAAAATTTGCAATCTTCCATCGTTCTAACCGCTTTGCATATTGCATCAATAAGGTACTGAGAAACGACAATTTATCGTGGTTCAAGATTCCTGAAAACCGGACCAGGGTTTGGGCCTTCAAATCGATCGACGATTCAAGAAATGATTGTGCTCAAAAATCTTATTTTGATCGATTAATTTTTGTCCCCAAAAATCGGTATCAGGAAAAAAATGAAGATTGAAATATCATCCAAGTTAAGCAAATATCCTGGCGATGCAGCGAGACATTGCATATGCGGGGGCTTCCTCTCTTTGTTCCCGACAAGCGGAATTATGGGAGAGAGGTGCAAGTCTCGCTGCAGTACTCCTTAAAGACCGTTCAAAAATTTAAAACCTATCGCCTGAATAAGCAGGTGTGCGGTTAGGCTTCTAGTGCTCTCCCAATTCCGTAGATCGGAAAGCCAAGTCGGATGGAGATAAATAGACGGACACAACGCCGACCTCTTTTTCAAATTAAACAAATCAATTCAAAAGATTATAATTAGAGGAAAAATCACTTTCAAATTAGTTCTTGATTTTAATGCCCAAGTCACAGAATTATATTACGCAGTAAATTATAAACTCTGTTTGACCTGGTTGGGGCACCAAGACCAAAAAACATTCTTATTCGACTCTTAATATCGCAGTCTGCAGGGACTGAATGAACTTAGGTTCGGAACCTCTATTAAATTGAAGACACCGTGCAGCTACGACATAATCACATGGTCAATCGGTTTCATAATTTGGGGGAGTGGCAGGTTCATGGAAGCAAAGCTGTTTTGGTTGGTTATATGCGTAGTCGTTTACTGGTCCTATTGCATTTTCTGGGGACTGCGCGGCGCCATCAAATCGCATTCAGCCGTTGACTATTTTCTCGCAGGTCGCCAGATCCCTTACTGGTTTTTTTTGGCCGCCTTAACTGTGGCATCCTTCTCCGCCTGGACATTCTTGGGCCATCCGGGTCTATTATACTCCGAAGGCTTTACATTTGGTTTCGCAGCATTTTATGCCATCCTTGTCCCTTTTACTGGACTTCTATTTTTCAAACGCCAATGGATGCTGGCAAAACGATTTGGCTTTGTCACACCGGGAGAAATGTTTTCGTTATACTTCCAGAGTAACGCCATAAAATTCGTAATTACGCTAACATCAATAATTATCACCATTCCCTATCTGGCGATTCAATTACGGGCTTCCGGCTTCCTGTTAAGCCATCTGACGGACAATGCACTTCCCATAAATATGGGCATCTGGCTATTGGCAATATTTCTATTCATCTACGTCGCTTTAGGTGGAATGCGCGCTTTAATTCAGGTAGCCACGGTACAAAGCATTTTCTTCCTGTTTGCCATAATTACGCTAAGTCTAATTGTCGTAAATGTTGTTGGCGGCTATGACATGCTGAATATGGGCATTGCCGCCTTGTCTGAAAATGACAGCAGGAGGACATCGGAAGGCTATAGTCATTATCTTGCAATCCTTGATATCCGTCAAAATTCCGACAATGGCGACGTTGCTGTCAGCAGTGAATGGGTTGGATTAACGATGCTGTCATTCATGTTGGCGCTGTTGGGAATACAGTCCACTCCAAATTTTTCAATGTTGTTGTTTTCCAGTCGGAGCACGCGCCCGCTTGCGGTTCAGCAGGTTTGGATTTCTTCTCTACTAATGGGGATTATACTTGTCATATTCATCGTGTTTCTCGGTATGGGCGCGCATTTTTTGGGAGCCGATGCTGCACTGTTGAGTGCGCGTCCCGATCTCGTCAACAATGAAATCGGTTTTGCCCTTCAGGCCAACGGCATTGACGATATGATGGAGGCCCGAGGGGCTCAGTTTGCTCTGGTCCCTTATCTCATAAATCTGACGACGGATTCGGCTCCCTGGCTGGTGGGCATTATGGCTATAGGTGGGTTATCCGTCATGCAAGCGGCGGGCGCGGCATTTCTCTTCACTACAGGGGGAATGATTGCACGCGACCTTCATGCCGAAACATCTGGAAGAGCGTCATCGACGTTGTGGCAGATCAACAGTGCCCGCTTCTATGTCCTCATTCTTTTATTGATCTCCACCGCGCTTTCCCTGACGTCACTGGATATCCTTCTGCAATTCGGCAGTTTGGCTCTCGCGGCGGGACTTATGATGTGGCCATCGCTCATAGCCATCGGATATGTTCCCTGGTTTACGCGTTCCGGAATAATACTCGGACTGGTATTCGGTATGGTGGCAGTCGTCTTTACAGAATCATCCGGCATTCGATTTGCTGAATGGTTGGACATGCGACTGCCATGGGGCAGCTGGCCGTTGTCGTTGCATTCGGCTTTTTGGGGAATTCTTATTAATTTGACAGTCGTCATTATGGTGTCGGCCATTACCCAGAATCGCAATCGGTTTAATCACCGAATGCAATTTCACCATTTCCTGCGCCTGCACTGCTCCGTTCCGATTGAAAAACGAAGGGTAATACCTCTGGGATGGGTTCTGGTGCTGGTATGGTTTTTCTTTGGTGTCGGTCCCGGTGCAGTTTTGGGCACCTCAATTTTCGGCGACCCCAATAATGCAAACAGCTGGATATTTGGATTCCCATCTATCTGGGCCTGGCAAATTCTCTGGATAGTTGCTGGAGTCTTTATGATGTGGTTCCTTGCTTATCGCGTACGGCTTTCAGCGAGCCCGGACGAGGATCCGGAAGTTTTGGTTGATGACATTATCTATCTGAATAAAAAGCAGGCGCTGGCTTAAGTGAGAAGATCGATTATTGTCAGCTTGTTCATCCGCTGTGATTGGTTCGATGACCTATAATTCGGCACTGGGATAATCGCGAAAATCAAATAGATGACATCGACTGAATGGAGCATCGTCAAAAATATTATACGAACATCTCTAATATATGTGTAGACATCTGCACCCATTGCGGGTAAATATAATTTATGCAACCTTTTGTTGCGAAGGAAATTTCTATTTTCACTTGTATGGGGGAGTCTGATGAATCATTCAAGTTTAAACATTGCCAACCGCAATATGACCGTTCTTCATTTGGCATCTGACTTGGAAGCTGCAGAAGAAGTCAGAATTAATCTGGAGAATTTGAACCCAACGATCAGAGTGAACCTCTTTGTCAGTCTAGACGAGGTCTTCAATTGTCTGAATAATATTGCCCCTTATCAAATGGAACCTCAGCCGGATCTTATTCTGTTGGGTGCTAAATTGCCATTTATGACCGGTCTGGAATTCATTGAAATACTCAAGCGATTTCCTGCCCATCAATATATTCCCGTAGCCGGGATAGCAGAGAATAAAAATTCAGGTTCCATGACCACAATTTCAAACGCAAATATCGTACTTACTGTCCGGCAATCGAACTTCCAAGAAGAATTCCTTCGCATTGAGGATTTAATAATGGATTATTGGACCGCTGATCAGACGCCATCCTTGCTTCAATAGGATTCGGATAAAAATGAATTATGTTGTTTTTTCTTCGATACCTGGACCGGACGCGCAGCTCCAATTTTCCTTGAAATGGCTTTTGACTTAAAACTGTAATAAATGATGCCGGATCGGATTGGAATACTGGGCCGCCGCAATTCCTCTGACTTCCTCAAGAGCCGGCGGCCTCTTGATCTTCAGTTGAATGAGCCACGCATACTTGGTTTTGGGTCCGAGGCCAGAAATTGTTGCGCAGCTTCCAGCAATTGTGGATTGTGCTTTCGGATCAGAACCATAGTATCTTCGACGAGCTTCTGATCTTTCAAAAATCGGCCAGTCTGAATTGCATAACTCTGTAATTTGGCTTCCTCGGGAATAATTTTTACCAAATTCTGAATGTGAGGCAAGGCATCGTTGTATCTTCTCGCCATGAGAAGCAGCTCGACCAATCCCAATCGCGTGTTTATAGAGTTGGGATCGCGTTCTAGTCCTGAATTGAAATATTCCTCCGACCAGGAGAACCGTCCGGACTGAACAAAAAACTGGACCGCCTGATCCATTAAATACTGATTTTTTGTATTCTTACAGTTTATCCTAAGATCATCCAGAAAAGCCTGGGGCTGTTGCTGTTGCCGGTTAAGACGGCCTTGTGCAATAAGGTGATGACATTGCCGGTAAGCAGTTCCGATTTCTCGGCTTCTGATTGTGTGTGCGCTTCCGCTAACTTTTCTGAGGTCTTCAATTCGTTGGAACCCAATCGCTTGTGCACGCCCTTCAACGTCAGACGTAATGATTCCCACCAAAGCTCCGTCATTGTTTACCAGCACGCCACCTGCAATCGTTGGTCGTTTTCCAGTTCTAATGTAAATTTTTGAATACTCTTTGCCCTCTACAGACCGGCTCAACAATTCACGCTGTGATTGGGTAAAGTTACTCTTGGACGGCCAGTCTAAACCGAGCTGGTAGAGTGACGGACCTGGTCGATCTGATCGATCCATAACAGGTCCTTCCTGAAGTGCCGCACGAATAAGAATGAGGTCATCGTCATAAGATGTGGGAATAACGGTACCGGTTATAGTCTTTCCTCCGTCAAGCGTAATTTTAACCTGCGATTCGTCGGCAACACTAAGACGATTTGCTACCATCAGATCCGGACCAATGCGGACGGCTGTAGCCGAAGGCATGAAAGATGAAATCTTGAACAGGCTACCCCTGGCACCGCAAACGAGCTGCGGGGCGTCACAATTGGACCTGGCATGGGACAAATTGGGACTCAGATAAAAAATTGAGGCGATAACTGGAGCTACTATGAGAAATCTTGATCCGCACCTCAATTTAAATCCGCAAAATAGTATGAACATACACCGAGTTAAAAATTTCCAGGGTTGATCAATCCCCCAAAAAAAGCTGGTCCGGTGTTTGGAACTTAACTTGGTTTGTGATGAAAAGATCATGGGAAGCCTCATTGCCGGAAATCAATCCCGTGATTATGTCATCAATAATTGATACGTGCCAGAATGCCGCAAGTCAGTTCACGGATTATTGTCCTCGGGATAGTATCGTTGCAGGTTGTTGGATTTGCACCATTGACATCAGATACCATTGACAATCAGATATTGAGTTTTACTGAGAAAAGATTACAAATAAGCTGGACCGGCAAAAACGCTGATTTGAGCATTTTTTTTGCAGTTACATATGAGTTCTAGTATAGTTTGCTTAGCAGAGCAGATGGAAGAATGAGAACGCTTTAATGAGTCTAAGCAATGAACTGGCAGCGGGAAAGGAAATGATAGACCCCTTTGGCCGCCATATCAGCTATTTGAGGGTTTCGGTAACGGATCGATGCGATTTTCGTTGCGTCTACTGTATGTCTGAAAATATGACCTTCTTACCCAAGAAAGATGTTCTTTCTCTGGAAGAACTCGACCGGTTGTGCACCGCGTTCATCAAAAAAGGCGTGAAAAAACTACGATTGACCGGCGGCGAACCACTGGTTCGCAAAAATATCATGCATCTGATTGAAAATCTGTCACGTCATCTTCAGTCGGGTTCTCTGGAGGAATTAACCATCACAACAAATGGCAGTCAACTGGACAGATTTGCCAGAGATCTTTATCAAACTGGAATACGCCGCATAAATGTCTCTCTCGATACTCTGGACCCTCATAAATTTAAGGCTATTACTCGGTGGGGGAATATTGAAAAAGTTTTCAGAGGACTGGATGCCGCTCAGTCTGCTGGGCTTCACGTAAAGATAAACACTGTGGCCCTGAAAGGTGTCAACGAGGCCGAACTTGACGAAATTTTGAAATGGAGTCACGGACGCGGAATGGATCTTACGTTGATCGAGACGATGCCACTGGGCGAAATCGATGACGATCGTACCGATCAATATCTCCCTTTATCGATCGTGCGCGCTCGTTTGATGGACAACTGGCAACTGGAAGATATTCCATATAAAACCGGAGGTCCGGCACGTTATGTCGAGGTCAAGGAAACTGGCGGAAGGCTGGGCTTTATTACGCCTCTGACCCACAATTTCTGTGAGTCTTGTAACCGTGTCCGGATCACCTGCACAGGCACACTTTATATGTGTCTCGGCCAGGATGACGCTGCTGATCTTCGTTCAGCGCTGCGAGCGAGTCCGGATGACAATCTGCTGAATATCGCTATTGATGAGGCCATTTCACGTAAGCCAAAGGGGCATGATTTCGTTATCGACAGACGCAAGCAATCGCCAGCGGTTTCACGTCACATGTCTGTTACAGGCGGCTAGGTTCCGAAAAGCTAAATAGAATATCGCTCAATGGAGCTGACCGATGTCGACACATCCAGACCAACATGGACTCGCATTGACCTGTCAAAGAGCGACAACGGCTCGACTGTTTAACAATACCGTAACGGCGTATCTTGGATTCAAACAAGATACCGGACAAAAACTGAAAACCCCCATTAAAGAAGCTCCGAACATGCCCATGGCGGTTTCCCTGCGGGGATATCTGACCAGCCTGGTCGGCAATCAGATTGCACACTGGGTTGGGGGGCTGGATGAGGCACGGCACCATTGGGAGACCATTTTGACTTGAAGGAGGCTGAAGCTCAATTTGAGCGATTGCTCAGTCATGCCTGACATTAGAACCGATAACCCCACAAATAAATTTATGCCCGAGGATGATTTTCATGTTTGATTTGACAGAGAGCCAAAAGGATCTGCAACAGCGCGCCCGGTCGCTTGCAGTCGGTTTGTTTAAAGATCGCGCTGCTGTGATTGACCGCACCGAAGAATATCCCTGGGACAATGTAGAAGCACTGAAAACTGCCGGATTCATGGGGATGACGATACCACCGGAATATGGAGGTAAAGGCGCCGACTTTCTAGATGCAGTTCTGGTTATCGAAGAAGTGGGTAAGGTTTGTGGCGTCACCAGTCGAATTGTCGTCGAAGCAAATATGGGGGCCATCAGCGCTGTCATGCGTTATGGAAGCGAAGAGCAGAAAAAACTTGCTGCGGAGTATGTTTTGGCCGGGGATAAGCCTGCCATCTGTATCACCGAGCCGGAAGCCGGAAGTGCTGCAAACGAGATGACCACGCGTGCTGACAAAAAAGGAGATCATTACGTCATCAATGGCAAGAAACACTGGATCACCGGCGGCGGTGTGTCCAGACTCCACCTCATCTTTGCCCGGGTTTATGAAGATGGAAATCCCGGAGGAATCGCCGGGTTTTTAGCTGTACGAGGTGAACATCCCGGCCTGAAAATCGGTAACCGTGAACCAGCCATGGGTTTAAGAGGCATACCGGAAACAGAGATAATCTTTGAGGATCTGGAGGTCTCAGCGGATATGGCCGTCATCCCGCCGGAGGGACTAGCTCGTGGATTTGCCGGGTTGATGTCGGCCTACAACTCCCAGCGCGTCGGAGCGGCTACCGTCGCTCTCGGAATCGCCACCGGGGCTTTCGAGCACGCGGTTGACTACGCGGGAGAAAGAAAGCAATTCGGCCGGCCAATTGCTGAGTTCCAGGGTTTGCAGTGGTTATTGGCCGACATGTCCATTCAGATCTGTGCGGCGCAAACCTTGATTTACAGAGCTGCCGCGAGTGCGCAAAATAACACCAGCGGTTTTCCGGATATGAAGCTGGCAGCGCAAGCGAAAATTTTTGCATCAGAGATGGCGATCAAAGTAACGAGTGATGCCCTTCAGATTTTTGGTGCCAATGGTTATTCGCGGAATTACCCGATGGAACGGATGTATCGTGATGCTCGAATGTTTACCATTGGCGGAGGGACCGCGCAGGTGCTCAGAAACCTGGTTGCTTCCAAAGTTCTGGATCGCAAACTACCGCAAACCCGCGAAGGATACGTATAGACGGGAACCTTTATTTTCGGCCGCCCGAATCCACCCCCCAAGATTTCCTGAATTATGACAAGTCGGGAATACAACAAACTGTTTTGTCGTGTATAAATATAAAATTAATCCGAAGCCGACTAAAATACGGCGAAATTCCTTGATATTAAGAATTGAATGTGGACCAGATGGAGCGATTGCATGCAACCGAAATCTTTTCACAAACAAAGGCTTATCGCCATACCACTTATTTTGACAGCATTTCAACTGGTGGATTCATCGGCCCAAGCACAAAGAGGCAGGAGCGAGGCGTCCCGCTGCGCGGAAAGGCTGAAAACTTACGAAATCATGCGCTCTGCCTACAATAAGGTGGCCAACGCCTATTGGAATTCAATTAAAAAGAAACAGGCTCGACGTCGACACAAAATTAGAAACAATGTCAAACTCACCAAACGAGACTATGTACTGGAATTTCCCCCTGAATATAAGGGGCCCAAGCGACCATATTGTCCAGAAATTGAAAAGAAAAAGCCTGAGGTAAAAGTTAAACCCCCGATGCCGCTGCCTACAGTCTCCGACTTTTTAAGATCGGCCAAGAAAGAGTATAGATTTGTTCCGAGCCGAACAACCGAGTTTCAATATAAACTTTCCGTAGCCAGGGAAACGTTAGGCGTCGGACTAAATGAAAACCAAGTGATAGGTGTCTTCTCGCTGGAAACCGGCGGTATCGGACCCTATGCGAGACAGTCAGGTATATTTATAACCGATCAGGAATGCAATCCGACAAAACCACGCGGAACGGCTGCATCAACCGCGCTCGGCTATGTGCAGCTCCTTTCAGCAAACTCCGCCGTTGTAACTTACTATAATGGAAGAAAATTTGCTGGCCGACTGGAGCGATATGCGGAGAGATCTTCTGGGAACCGGGCTCGGGAATTGAGATTTAAAGCGCGACTTCTGAAAAGAATGGTCGGCGATATTCGCTCTTACATTTACTCTTATCCAAAAAGCAGACGCAATAACTGGCGGGAGTTCGTGTCATTTGGCAATACATCTCAAGGCTATGCCGTGCACGCGCTTAATCTTGATGCTGATATAGGTCCATTGCTTCAGGTCCACAAGCTGCTGAAAATCAAACAGGTCGCAACAAACAAAGGATACAATTCAGTCAATGGAGCACAGCTTGAGCTGATGAATCTGGTCGGATATGGCAGGGGACTCGAAATGATGCGGCCGGTTGCCCGCGATGTACCGACATCGAATTTTTTCAGCAGAGGCGGTTATTTTCGAAATCCAGTGGCTGAAAATCGTACCGCCAAAGGATTGCTGGATCAGCTCGATTCAATTATCCAGAGGAACATGAAGAAATGCGGCTCCATTGAGTTCAAGAACGCATTTGCTTCCGCAAGGGGCTGAATGCTTTCATCAGGGGATTAAAACAGATTCGGCGCTGAACATAGTATCCGCTCAGCAGCGCAAGGTTTGGCATGTCGCATCACAGATCTCGGTGTAGTGGCGGAAACGGTTTCACTCCTCCCTGCATCTCCAGGTCAACAAACAAGCAATTGTATGTCTGCATATTTGCATTCCAATCACGAAGACCACACAGTGATAGCATTTTTGGAATTCACGTGATTAAAATATTCAGTTATGGTTCACCCAACTTCGTTTTCCGCCGTAATTCTAACTGGATTATCGATTTTTGTGTCGAAGCTCATTCAATTCAAAATGATTCAATATGGCCTCACAAATTGAACCGGATCAACTTGTTCACGACTGGCAGAAAGTCGTCATTCAAGCGTTTTTGGACCGCCAAATTCAGCAGGTTGCCTTTGTCCCGGATGGTGGCCTTAAGGGCCTCATCGAACTATGTCAGGCCTCCGAAAAACTGACGACAACTGTCCTGACCAGCGAGGAAGAGGGAATAGCGATCATGGCAGGTGCGTGGCTGGGAGGACAGAGAGGTGTTTTGCTGATGCAAAGCAGCGGTGTCGGTAATTGTCTGAATATGCTTACCCTCAGCGAAAATTGCCGCATTCCTCTGGTCATGCTAGTGACAATGCGCGGAGAATGGGGTGAATTCGTTCCCTGGCAAATTCCCATGGGAAGAAGAACGAAGGGTGTTCTCGAAACAATGGGAGTGGACGTTTATCGCGTCGAGACAGCGGACCAGGCCGGTCCAACTGTGAGTGCGGGCATTGAACATGCCTTTCAATCCAACCGGGCTGTTGCCATTCTATTAGCTCAAAAAATGATTGGGCAGAAAAACTGGGGGAACAAGTAATGGGTCATCGGAAATCAGCCCGTTGAATTTGTGAGAGAAATAATGCTGGATCGCAGACAGGTTGTTCAGAACCTACTCGCTCACCGAACCGATCAACTGATAATTTCAGGTCTTGGCGCTCCGACATATGACGTCGCGAATGCCGGTGATCATCCCCTGAATTTTTACTTCTGGGGAGCAATGGGTGGCTCAGTACCGTGCGGGCTTGGCCTTGCGCTCACTCAACCCAGCCGCAATGTCATTGTCATTACAGGCGATGGCGAAATGCTCATGGGATTGGGAAGTCTTGCAACAATTGCACAGCACCGCCCGGCCAATCTTGCAGTCGTCGTTTTGGACAATGAGCGTTACGGAGAGACCGGACAACAGGATTCGGTAACGGCGAGCGGTGTTGCACTGGATGAAATAGCGACCGCGTGCGGCATCAAAGCCCTTCGCATCACAAATCAAACTGAGCTTGATGATCTTGTTTTGCGATTGTCCGTCCTCAATGAAACTCTATTCTCTGTTGTCAAAGTAGCTAATAATGATTACTCCCGCATACTTCCTCTTCGCGACGGTGTGGAGATAAAAGTCCGGTTTAAGCAAGCGCTCGGTTCGTGAGCCCCAGATTTGCAAAACGAATTACCCGGAGGACTGTAGGGCTAATGCGACCTTGAACAAGGTTCCTTCAGGTTTTGCAAGTTCTTCCAGAATGGTGAAGTGATTGCAGTTGAACACACTTCGGATTTCCACATCCATGCCATGGCGCCGGCAGTTCGCCGCAAATTCCTCCGACTGACGATGAAATTCACGGCCCTCGAGGGCACCCAGAGCTATTATGACCCGAGCGTCAATTCTTGGTGGTGAAAACATCGGACTGAGCGTGCATGCCAGATCGTCATCGAGATTCAATGCATCGCTAATTGGCGTATAGCGAAGTGGTTCAAGATCGTAAATGCCGCTAATCGGAAGACAATATTTTACGGGAGAAGGTGCAATATCTGGAAAAATTGCCAACCAGTCCGTGGTCATGACAATACCGGTCAAATGGCCACCTGCCGAGTGTCCGCTTACCAGAATATTGTCGCGGTTGAAACCAAGCTTAGATGCGTTTTTCCAGAGGTAATATATGGCATTCCTGATCTGGCCGATAATCTCTCCCATAGTCACATTTGGGCAAAGAGGATATTCCAGATTGGCAAACGCCGTGCCTGAACTGATAAAAGGTTCGGCCAAAAAAGCGTAGTGTTCTTTTTCGTTCCACTGCCAGTATCCTCCATGGATGAATATGTGCAAAGGAGGGTTTTCAACATCCGGTAAAAATAGATCAAATCTGGACCTGACTCCTGAACCGTAGCTCTGATCGAGTTTTGATCGGATATTCGAAGATCTGAATCGATCGCTGCGATGAGCCCATTCGGTTACAATGGCTTCATACTCCGGTACCTTTCCGCGATTGTTGTATTCGGCCGAAAGGGCTTCGGAAGTGTAGTCGAGATAAACCTTTTTCATATTCAGATCCTCTGAGCCTCAATATTATGATATCCAGAACCCTGGTGAGTCTGGAAAGCTACCAGCAAGCTGGTCCTAAGGACGAGTTTATGCCTCACGAACTTTTAACTGGTTCGAAGGCAGAAACAGGACCACCACGAAAATGCAACCTGCCGCCGCACTAAGAATTGAGAACAACAAACCAAATCCCCACCCCGCATGAACCCATGCTATAAATGGAAGAGTTAAAGCCATAACCGAAAAAGTTACGACATACCGAAACGCATAAATTCGACTTCGCCATTCTGCTTGAGCGATCCGGCCTATTAAAACATCGTTTATGGGAATCTGCCCAAAAACAGCGAGCATGAAACAGATTGCGGCAATCAGAACAAAAATGCCGGATACATATGTGACTACCGCAAAGAAAGCTGCCTGCATAAGGGCGACAAAGGCGAATACAGTGCGTATCGAATAATTGTCCACCATGTAGCCCACGAGAACCTGAGCGAAGGCAGCAAGGGTAAATGTCAGGAACGCATACCAGCCTATCGTCGTCGCGCTGACATTCAGACCTTCCAGACGCTCGGAGAAAATTCTGGGTAGAGCGAATGTCGTGCTTTGGAATATCAACCCACCCAATGCAGTAGATATAATGATGATCAGGAAAACTCTAATTGTTGTTTCCCGGCTCAAGGAAAGGGAAAGACTGGTTGACTTCAACGATCCTGTAATCTGATCATTCGATTGTTCATGGAACTTTCTATGACTTCGGAGCAAAAATGTGTACACCAGACCTACAATTACCGATGCCAGGCCAGGCCAGAAGAAAGCATATTGCCAACCAAAAAAATCAATGAACGCGCCCGCAATCAGAGGGGCCGCGGCAACGCCAAGATTTCCGAATACACCATTAACGGCCACTGCAAGCCCAGTTCTTCTGCTGATTTCGACAACTATGGACAAACCCACGGGATGGTAAATTGCAGCAAAAATGCCGATTCCCAACAGTCCAAAGGAAAGTTCCAGAGGTGTGCGCGCGAATGCGCTCATCATGGTACTCAGACCAATTCCTATAAAGAATACCGACATCATACCTTCCCGGCTCCATTTATCAGCAAGCCATCCGGCGGGAATTGCAAATAATCCAAATGCTGCAAAACTCGGTGTAGCGTAGGGAACAAGTTGTGCGTATGTCATCCCCCACTGATCTGATAATTTCAATGCGGCAACCGAAGCAAACAACAACAGGAGAAAGTGATCCAGAAAATGTCCGGCATTCATAAATGCATAGTTTAACCGCCTGCTCATTTTTTAATTCTTCTTTTCATATTACTACTTCTTATCCTGGATTTAGTTTCGCGTCCGCCGACCCGACACTAAGAGCTCAGTCGTTCCACAGACCAGATCCTGAGAATATTCAAATCTTAAAGATCGCCGTAGGCTTCAACAGGCGGACAGGTACAGATGAGATTTCGATCACCCGCCACATTATCGATCCTGGATACAGGTGGCCAGTATTTATACAAAAGCGAATACTCTGTTGGCAACGCCGCCTTCCGGCGGCTGTATGCTCTGGACCAGCTTTCCGAACAAACGTCTTCAGCTGTATGCGGCGCATTTGTCAGCACATTATTCTCCCTGTCTGACTTCCCTGTTTCGATCTCTTCGATTTCGGCACGGATTGCGATCATGGCATCACAAAAACGGTTGATTTCGTGAAAGCTCTCGCTTTCAGTTGGTTCCACCATAAGCGTGCCCGCCACCGGCCATGACATTGTCGGGGCATGGAATCCATAATCAATCAGCCGTTTGGCGACATCTTCAACCGTTATACCGGTCTTATGGCTGAGTTCCCTTAGATCCAGAATACATTCATGAGCAACATAGCCGTGCCGCCCCTTGTACAGGATCGGGAAATGATCCTTCAGCCTTTGGGCGATGTAATTGGCATTCAGTATCGCAATCTTTGTTGCCTCCGTCAGCCCCGCCCCTCCCATCAGTTTCATATAGGCATAGGATATCGGTAAAATCCCAGCAGATCCCTGGGCAGCGGCCGCTACTGGCGGTCCCGCCCGTTCGCGATCCAGGTTCATAAAATGACCGGGCAGAAAAGGCGCCAGGTGAGCTTTGACTCCTATGGGCCCGACCCCCGGTCCGCCGCCGCCGTGCGGGATACAAAATGTTTTATGAAGATTCAGATGGCTCACATCAGCCCCGATTTCTCCAAGTTTTGTCAATCCGATCTGTGCATTGAGATTTGCTCCGTCAACATAAACCTGGCCTCCATGACGATGTACAATTTCACAAATCTGTTCGATGCCCTCTTCGAATACTCCATGAGTTGAGGGATAAGTCACCATTATGGCTGCAAGCTTGGTCGAATGCTCTCGAGCTTTCGTATTTAGGTTTTCAATGTCAATGTCACCATTGTCACCACATTTGACGACGACAACGTCCATACCAGCCATATGCGCCGACGCAGGGTTGGTACCATGTGCCGACGAAGGTATCAGACAAACTCGACGCTCTGTTTCTCCCCTCGATTCATGGTACGCCCTAATCGCCAGCAATCCCGCATATTCGCCCTGCGCCCCTGAATTAGGTTGCACGGAAACTGCGTCATACCCTGTCACCATACACAGCATCTCTTCCAGTTCTCTGATCATTTGATTGTAACCCTGCTTTTGCTCGGGAGGCGCAAACGGGTGAATATTTGCAAATCCATCAAACGATACCGGGATCATCTCTGTCGCGGCGTTCAGTTTCATTGTACAGGATCCCAGTGGAATCATCGTTCGGTCAAGCGCCAGGTCGCGGTCCATTAATCGGCGCATATAACGCATCATCTCGGTTTCGGTGCGATAGCTAGAAAAGACGGGGTGATCAAGAATGACATCGCTCCTGAGCAGCTCGCCCGGAAGCGCATCGGATGTGTCAATTGCAATATCTGAAAATCTCGCGTCGCAACCAAAAGCGGACCAAAGCTTTTCCACAATCTCCGGTGTTGTTGTTTCATCAACCGAGAAGCCGACGGAATCTGAGTCAATTTCACGAAGGTTCAGCCCCAATGCCCGCGCCTTATCATGAATTTCCCCCGAGATTCCAGGTGTCTCAACTACCATCGTATCAAATATCGGAGAAACCGGAATTTTGAATCCTTGTTTTACCAAACCAGCTTTGGCTGCCGCTGCCATATGACTGACCCGGCTTGCTATTTTTCTCAATCCCTCAATACCGTGATACATGCCGTAAAACCCCGCCATTATGGCCAGAAGCGCCTGGGCAGTGCAGATATTGCTGGTGGCTTTTTCCCGACGGATGTGCTGTTCCCGTGTCTGAAGCGCTAGTCGGTAAGCCTTACGTCCTTTCCTGTCATGAGAAACGCCCACGATTCGACCGGGCATCGCTCTTTTATGCGTCTCCCTAGCGGACAGAAACGACGCATGAGGTCCTCCATTGAACATTGGAACTCCAAATCGCTGCGTGGAACCCACGGCAACATCCGCGCCGAGTTCTCCGGGTGACTTTAACAGTGCCAGCATCAATGGATCAGCCGCCATCGCCACAAGCCCACCCTGCTCTTGAATGGTCCTGATCCTTTGTCTCCAATCTGTAATCTGGCCGTCCGCACCAGAATATTGGAGTAAGGCGCCGAAGATATCGAGTGAGGAAAAATCGCTGTCTTCCCCACCAATTACTATTTCGATATCAAGAGGATCTGCACGTGTCTGCAAAACATCTATAGTTTGACGAAAACAATTATTCGATACAAAAAACCTCCGGGATTCTGATTTCGATTGTCGCCGAATGAGCATCATGGCCTCCGCTGCCGCGCTTGCTTCGTCCAGAAGCGATGCATTGGCGATCGGCAGGCCGGTCAAGTCGGCCACTAAAGTTTGAAAATTCAAAAGCGCTTCGAGGCGTCCTTGGGATATCTCTGGCTGATAGGGGGTATAAGAAGTATACCAGCCCGGATTTTCAAGGACATTCCTGCGAATTACGGAAGGAACATGACAGTCATAATAACCTTGCCCAATCAATGAGACCATAACCCGATTTCGATCGGACAGCGACTGCATCTTTTTAAGTAATGCCGGTTCTGATAAGGCTTCATCCAATTCAAGAGATCCACTGTGACGTATCGACCGGGGAACAATTTTGTCAATCAACTCATCTAAAGTTTCAAACCCCATCTCTTTTAACATTGCGCTCCGATCCGAGTTGCCCGGACCTATGTGACGTGTCCTGAATTCGTCACCTGTCAGATGTTTACCAGATTCAAGTTCGACCATGAGACAATCCTCATCCTCACTGCTGCAGGTCCACTTCCACTCGAATGGTCGCAGAAAGTCTACGCGCAGCCAGTCTGCTCAAATTAAGTTCATTGCCGGAGATTGCGAGAAATTCATAAGTTTGACAAATAGCTGCCTCCGGACAACATTCCGTGACCCCATCTGTCACTAACCTGAGAGATGCCGGCTCCACACAAGCAGACCCTTGCCCCTTCGGTGGGACTTCGATATTGAATTTTACGAACAAAACCGTAAATTCTGTGTCAAAGTCCTCTCTCCAGATAGCTCATATACCATTGCCAGTCCGTTTGCCTGAGAGTTTCCGGGGTGGTTGCTCCTTCGGCGCCGTAATGAGTACGAACTCTCCCGGCGTGGTACTGATAAAATCTGAGCTGCGTTATTGGTAGCATGAGTCCACCGAACAGACAACGGCCATACCTTAGTTTGCCATTGGACAACGCCGAACCTACGCGGCTTTTTTTGATGTTATCGACCCGGCGCATTCTATCCAGCGGGTGACTTCATCAAGATCGGGAGACCGTCCTGACCGCAAGATTCTTTTTCCATGACTGGTCAGACAAAATTTTCGAACTTCGTCAAACAACTGACGAGGTTCAAGCCGGGCAATTCCTGCTGCGTCCCGATAACCGCATGAAACCAGGATCTGCGCATCGTGTCCTCTAAGTTCAGGAACGAGGCAGACAAGACGGGCCTGATACTGCCAGTCCCGGATCAGGTTTTCGTTTATGTAGTCAATATTCAATCTTTGAGCCACGTCCGCTGGTTCCGCATTCAGAAGATCGGAGACTGTATGGATGTCGAGAGTAGAAAATCTGCTCGCAGTTTTCGGTCCGACAGAAGGCGCCTTTTCAACGTCATCTGCCGGGTCTAAATGGAATCTCTGCGATGCCTCAGCGAGGGTCTTTAAAAAATCTTTGCTGGACGATGAAGTCAGTTTACCTGCTTCAGCTAATTTTTCCCGAAGTTGGACATTCGGTTGTGTAACAGGAGAAAGATCCGAATTGTCATCTGCTGCCTGGTCGAAAAGATTTAATACTTCTCTGGCATGGAGGTCGCGAACGACACGGTCATCTTCAGGCAAATGCTCGTTCAGCGTGCCAGTGATTTGCACTTCATCATATATGCTTTGGACAAGCTTCCTGTCCCTGACATCTTCAATCCTACTTATGATCCTTTTTACGGGAATTTTAAGAGCCGACAGGAGAAGCGCTGCTGAAACCTTTGTTTTTGGCGGCTGAATCTGAGATTCATCCAATACTCGATCCAAAATTTGGGCGAAACCTGTCTGAGCATATCGGATAAGTTGCGCGAGGTGCCGCCGGCTCATATCATTCAGACCCGATGGAGGGTCGACCACACCACGATCAAAATTATAATTGGCAATAAGCATTTCGTAGTATTTATTTGAGAACTCGGCTCCATCCAGAACCATCTGTGAAAGCCAGCCGTCGCCGTCCCGGTATTTCACGTTGAAATCTGCAAATTCGGTATCCGCTATTTTCGAGATCTCTGAATAAGACTTGGAAATACTCCACTCAACCGCCCGGTGAATTGTGTTTTCAGCTTCGGTCTGTCCTGTATGGAACGGCTGAATGGGATCGGTATAGTAATGACTCAAAACTCCTGCGGAATAAACTGCCTGTCGCCAGTTCTGTTTTACCAGAGCTTGTTTCAGCTTTTGGTACCATTCTTCGGTTTTTTCAGGCGCACCACCCCAATAATTCTCCCTGACATGCAAGACGTGGTTTTTAAAATCTCGAAATTCTTTGTCCGGGGCTTTGGCCCCTTCGACATAATCCCTGGCATAACAGTAAAACAGGTCCCGCCACGTTTCAGCATTTTCATTCTTCAGGTATCTTAGGGCATCCATCGCAAGTTTGTGGTGTGTTCCGCTGCAATGAGCCGCATACACAATGTGAAATTTCAATTTCATATCAAGAGAGCCTTTCTCAAGATTCAGGATTTTCTATAATTGAGTCGAATGCCCTGTACAAAATATCACTCACATTTTTCCACGTGCTTTCGGCGATAATGCCTCAGATCTTTGTGCTCTGGATTTCTACATCAGGTTCAATTCCATTTTAAACCTTTGGGGAGCCCTGCCCTGCTAACTATCTTCCACCTGAATTGCCGAGTCTGACTGTTGATCGGTTCAACAGCTTTATTGCATTCATGGGGCTTCGGCCTTAAATAGATTTTTACTATGGCACCACCTATCCTGACTCTTCAGAATATAGAACTGTCCTTTGGCGGAACCCCGTTGTTGCAAGATGCGGAACTTTCACTTTCCGCAAATGAAAGGATTTGTCTGGTCGGCAGGAACGGATCGGGAAAATCGACTTTGATGAAAATTGCAGCTGGCATGGTCGAAGCCGATCATGGCACGCGATTCATACAACCGGGAATTACTGTCAAATATCTGCCGCAAGAACCTGAATTCAAAGGCTACAAATCAATATATGAATATGCGGAAGCTGGACTGGGGCCGGGAGACGACCGTCATCGAATATCCCAATTATTCGAACAGCAGGGACTGTCCGGAGACCTCAATCCCAACCTTCTTTCCGGCGGCGAAGCCAAACGCGCTGCTCTTACCAGGATTCTGGCACCCAATCCCGATATTCTACTCCTTGACGAACCAACGAACCACCTTGATTTACCGGCGATAGAATGGCTGGAGAACGAGCTCACCGCCATGAAATCGGCAATTATCCTGATCAGTCACGACCGAAGGTTTCTTGAAAAATTATCCCAATCGACGGTTTGGCTGGATCGCGGACAGACACATTCCTTACACAGGGGATTCGCTCATTTCGAGGAATGGAGAGATAACTTTATTGAACAGGAAAAATTGGACCGCCATAAATTGGACCGCAAGATAGTCCGAGAGGCTGACTGGTTGCGCTATGGAGTTACGGCCCGAAGAAAACGCAATCAACGGCGCTTGAAAGAGCTTCACCTGCTCCGGCAAAAAAAATTGGACCAAAGCAGCCCCAAAACGCAAATTCAGCTGAAAAAAACAGATTCCAGCGTTTCCGGTAAGCTCGTAATCGAGGCGCAGAATATATCCAAATCGTTCGATGACAGTCGTCTTGTCAAAAATCTGTCACTGCGAATAGCCCGGGGAGATCGTGTTGGCATCGTCGGACCAAACGGTATAGGAAAATCGACTCTCGTATCGCTGCTTACAGGTCTGATCGAACCTGATGCCGGAACGGTAAAACTCGGCGCCAATGTGGAGATCGTCACTCTTGATCAACAGAGAGAAACACTCAATCCTTCCTGGACTCTGAAAGAAGCGCTAACTGGCGGAGAAGGGGATACCGTACGGCTCGGCAGTTCTTTCAAACATGTTATTAGCTACATGAAAGATTTCCTGTTCAATCCTGAACAGGCGGGGACTCCGGTTTCCCGGCTATCAGGCGGCGAGCGTGGACGGCTAATGCTGGCACGCACACTTACGAGGCCTTCAAATCTCCTCGTGCTTGATGAGCCAACCAATGATCTGGATCTGGAAACACTTGATATACTTCAGGAGTATCTGTCAGATTATCAGGGTACGATAGTACTGGTGTCTCACGACAGGGATTTCCTCGATCGAATTGCCACTTCAATTGTTTGCGCCCGTGGCGAGGGAGAATGGATTGAATTTGCCGGTGGCTATTCGGATATGGAAGTTCAGCAGCGCCGCAACTCAGATACCGCGGAATCTGATGATCATAAGTCAACAAATTCAGAAAGAACTAAGTCAAGCGCTTCATCAAAAAAGTCTGTTGAATCCAAAAAGCGTAAACTGTCGTACAAGGAAAAGTTTGCCCTGGAGAACATACCGGATCAAATCAGCGCGCTGGAGCTAAAAATTGGAGAATATGAAGCAGTTCTTTCTGATCCCGAACTTTATCAGAGAGATCCGGAAACCTTTAACCAGGTCAGCTCCAGTCTGAAAACAGCTCAATCGAAACTCGCAGAACTTGAAGATGAATGGCTGTCTATTGAATTACTCAGAGAGACACTTGAAAACCCATAAACGATATTGCCGAATCTTGGCGAACCTCGTTTAACTGGATTACTTAAGCACCGGTGCCGGAACGGAGCATCGCATCCAATTCAGTCTGGTAGGCAAATATGGCAGGCGTCCCTCCCGTATGAACGAACAGCAAACTTTTTTCCCGACCTGCCTGTTGGGCACGGTCTATAAACCCGGCAAATGATTTTGCCGTATAGGTTGGATCCAGCACAAGCCCTTCGAGCCGGGCGCCAAGCTTCAGCGCCTCGCCGGCTGCTTCATTCAAAAGCCCATAACCGGGCGCGAGAAATCCATCGTGCAAATGAATATCACTATCGGGGATTTCAATCTCCTGCCCTGTCAGCTTGCATAAATCAGAGCATTTTCTTATTATCCGGGCAATCTGATGTTCTGCAGTACGTCTTACGCAAATTCCGGTAACCCGGGTCCTGTGGTTCAGGGCTCTCAGACCATACAACAGTCCGGCATGCGTTTCTCCGGAACCAGATGCGACAATAATTTCATCCAGATCGATACTGGCTTCCTGACACTGGATTACAATTTCACGCGCGGCATCGACATAACCGAGTGCGCTAACCGGCATGTGGCCAGGTGCAAGGTGAACAATATAAGGCGAGCGTCCCTGTTGCCGTAACTTGTCCGCAATATTCCGCAATTTTTGATCAGCGCCGGATTCGTCCTCCCCTTCTTCATAGTATGAAATGTGGGCTCCGAAAATTCGATCAAGTAACACGTTTCCATTGGTTTGATAGAGCCGACCGGCACCTGGCACCCGATGTTCCAGCTGAACATGGCATTGCATGCCCAATTTCGCAGCAATCGCGGCAGTAATTCTTACGTAGTTGGACTGAATGGCGCCAGTAATCAGCACCGAGTCGGCGCCCTTGGCTTTTGCCAGACCAAAGTGGAATTCCAATTGGCGGACCTTGTTTCCTCCGAATGCCACTCCTGTGCAATCGTCCCGTTTGATGAAAAGGTTCCCGGCCGAAAGATGGGAGGCCAGCTGTGGCATCTGCTCCAAAGGGGTCGGCAAATGACCCACGCGTTCTCGTGGATGTTCATCCAGTTTTCCAATTTCAAATCGCGTACTCTTTTTCAGATCTTCAGATGAACTCACCACAAAATTCTCCCCTTAGTGGCTCTTAAAAATCAGAGTTATACCGGTAAAATTCCGGGACGACTACGCATTCTTACGAATTACAGGGGCGGCCTGGCCGTTTAGGTCAACATTTATGCAGGACGGCATTCCAGATTTTAACGCCAAATTGAGTCCGGTTTCCAGCTCGGACCTGTTGTCTGCCTTGGCGCTGTAACACCCAAAAGCCCCCGCGGCGACATCATAACGCGTCGGCAACAGTTCACATGCGAAGGTTCTCTCCCGGCCATAGTCTCGCAACTGAATTTGATGTTCCGCATTCCATTTAGCGTCGTTTCCGATTATGGCGATGATCGGTGAACCGGTTCGAACCGCCGTATCAAACTCGCTAAGATGAAAACCAGCGGTGCCATCTCCCATAAAAACAAAGACCCGCGCCCGGGGTTCGGCCAATTGCGCAGCGATGGCGAAGGGAAGGCTTGATCCTATTGATCCGGACAGCCCATTGATTATGCGGCATCGGTTTTTTATCCCGGCCTGTACCCATTGACCAAATTCGCCACCATCGACAACAAGTATAACGTCTTCCAAGCCGCTGACTATTTTTTCCACAACTTCACATACCTGAAGTGGATGCATAGGACTGTGATCCCGGCCACCCAGTTCCTGCCATTCATGCGGCCGGTGCGACAGGTGTGAAGAAACCCGGTTTACCCATCCTTCTTTTAGCTTGACGACTTCATTCCTGTTGGCTGCAGCAATTAGTATTCTTGAGGCGCCGGGAATTTCTGCCGGTGCTGAAACTAAAACCCGATCCTGAAAAATATTCTTCACACGCTTCAACTGGTGCGGGTCGGGGTCAAGTGACAGTATTCTGCATTGACCCGATAGTGCTGACCCAAACTGTAGCGAGAAGTCCACGATCTTCCCCAGCAGGAGGACGATATCCGCCTCTTTCAGAATTGCCGTCAAATCACCAAGCGAAGGATCATTGACGCCTCGGTGACTTTCCATTGCTACGACGGGAATTCCGGTTGCCTTTTCCAGCGATGACTTTAACACCCGATTATGAGGCTGATTCAACAGTGGCCCGGTCACGATAAGGGGGCGCTCACTTTCGTTGAGAGAGTCTAATATTGACTCAGCGATTAAGCTCGTTATCACCAACCTATCCGATCCAACTTCATGACTAAACTCACCAGGCTCTATCTGAGCGTTGAGCAGATCAAATGGCATCGAAACATGGACCGGTCCGGGACGGCCTGACTGAGCGAGTTCATAAGCCCGCACAATCGAGGGTGCCAGATTATCTGCTCGTTCGACGGTCCATGAGTCCTTGGCAAAATGCCCAGCTATTTCTGCCTGCCGCATTTCCTGGAATCCTCCTTTTCCAACCTGTGACAGCGGACAATGACCTGAAATAACCACGACTGGTGACTCCGCCATAACAGCGGAATAGCTTGCAGATAAACCATTCGCAAAACCTGGTCCCGCGGGAATCAGGGCAATTCCTGGCGTCCCTTTCAACCTTGCCCAGGCATCCGCCATATGAACCGCAGCGGCTTCATGACGGATATGTACCAATTGAAACTGATGATCAAACAATGCATCGAACAGAGGCATAAGCTGATTGCCCGACATGGCAAAAATTGTCTGAACGCCGACTTGTTCAAGAGCGTGTGCAACCAAATTCGC
>CAYWUX010000027.1:27500-35019 GCA_964461525.1 uncultured Hyphomicrobiaceae bacterium
AGGTGATACGGAGGCGTGTAGCAATTGCCATATATCCGACAGGAAGGATAGCCGGCCTTCAGAATCCGACTGAATGCGATTTGCCGGGCAACCGGAATTTCAAATTCAGGATTGAAACAACTCATTCGCGCACGACAAACACGGATTGTTTGGCGTGTCTGACGACACGCGCCGCATTCGGACCTATGAGGTAATCTGACAATTCAGGCCGGTGGGCAGTCATGACTATTAGGTCCGCATTGACCGAATTGGCGGCCTCTAGAATCTTTTCGTAAATGGTTCCGTGTGTCACGTGCAGTTTATAGTTAATTCCGTTCAGTTCCCGGGACTGACCGGAAATTATCTCAGCTAAACTATCTTTCGCCTTGTCTATCATTTTCCGCTCATGTCCTTCTGGAAAATAACCCGCAACAATGGACATGCCGTATTCCGGGACAACATTAACGAAATGCAGTTCAGCGGAATGAAATTTGGCAAGTTCCGCCGCTACAGGAATGGCTTGCGTCCAGGAACTCGGCTGATCCACATCGATTGGAACCAGAATAGCTTGAAACATCTGCACCTCCTCAAAATGCGGGAACTGTTTGCCTGCGGCGCTGAATCATTATAACCAAAATGAGAAGCAATATGGCCGGGATATAAAATATTTCCTTCGGCATGCGTTCCTGCGGTAATGCGACAAAAGCAATCTCGACGGATTTGTCACCATAGAAATCAAATGATCGCCCCAGCCTTTCGAACTGTGAACCTGGCAGCGGTTCTTCCAGTTTTGCAATTCCCTCCGCATTTTCGACCAGCAAGCCAATCTTCCTGAGTCTCTCAGCACTCCCGGCTTTTTTTCCAAGCGGCAATATGACACTCGTTGTCACAATTTTATCAGGATTATTGAAATCGGGACCGGAAACATTGATTCTCAGATTTTCATCATCGGGAAGTGTCCCTGCAATTCTGAGCAATTCCGTTCCCGGAACGTCCTTAAAAGGCGGCGAGATCTGATCCAGCCAAAACCCCGGTCTGAAAAGCGAGAACGCCACCAACAAAAGAGCCACGGTTTCCCAAATTCTGTTACGGGTGAAAAAGTAACCCTGCGTGGCAGCGGCGAATAACATCATCGCCACAACCGCAATTGCGAAAACGAAAACAGCTTTGACGACTGAGACATTAATCAGCAGCAGTTCCGTATTGAATATGAACAGGAATGGCAACAGAGCGGTTCGAATATCGTAAGCGAACCCCTGAATTCCAGTTTTTATAGGATCCCCCCCTGATATTGCCGCTGCTGCAAAGGCTGCCAGACCGACCGGGGGCGTATCATCAGCGAGTATACCAAAATAAAAGACGAACATGTGAACGGCAATGGCCGGTACTATCAATCCGCTTTTGGCACCAAGGGCAATAATTACGGGCGCCATCAAAGATGAAACCACTATATAGTTCGCTGTCGTTGGCAATCCCATTCCCAATATCAGTGACATTATGGCAACCAGAATCAGCATGAGCATGAGATTGCCGCCGGATAGAAACTCAACGAATTCACCAACAACATTATGGGCACCTGTTAAAGAGACTGTACCAACGATGATCCCAGCGGCTCCAGTAGCCACACTGATACCAATCATATTCCGGGAACCGGCAATCATGCCATCCACCCACTCTCTGCCCCCCTGACGGCACGCCTGAGCTATATCACTACTGCCTCTCATCAAAGCTTTTAACGGATGCTGGGTAAGTGCAACGACTATCATGGCTATAGTTGCCCAGAATGCTGACAAAGCCGGGGACAGACGCTCCAGCATAATACACCAGATCAATATGACGATCGGTAGTATGAAGTACAATCCGGTAATCGCAGTTTCACCAGCCCGGGGCAATTCGGTAATGGGGGCGTCGGGATCGTCGACGACAAGATCAGGATGCTTGGACGCCAGCCACAACAGAACGATATAGGCAACGGCACATCCTACCGCAACGATCGGGAATGCCAGGCCCGGTAACGCAACTTTTATCCATCCCAGTCCATAGTAGACGGCAATTCCCAGTATCGAAATTCCTATAAAACCTCCGAGAAACCCGATTAATTTGGAGGCAAACGTCATCGTTGACGTTGGTTTTGGCAAACCTTTCAAACTCAGTTTCAGAGCTTCCAGATGAACGATATATACCAGGGCGATGTAGGAAACCACCGCAGGAACCAGGGCATGTTTGAGAATCTCGGTATATTGAATGCCCGTAAACTCGGCAATAAGAAAGGCCGCCGCGCCCATAACCGGCGGTGTGAGCTGACCATTGGTGGATGACGCAACCTCTACTGCCCCTGCCTTTTCCGCTGTGAACCCGGTTTTTTTCATGAGTGGTATCGTAAACGTTCCTGTTGTAACGGTATTGGCAATTGATGAACCGGAATAGAGACCGCTCAGTGCTGAAGCGACAACGGCTGCTTTTGCCGGCCCGCCACGGAGGTGGCCGAGCAGCGCGAAGGCAATTTTGATAAAATAGTTGCCGGCTCCGGCTTTCTCCAGGATCGATCCGAACAGGACAAACAAAAATATCAGTGTAGCAGAGACACCCAGTGCGACACCAAACACGCCTTCATTCTGCATCCAGTAATGCCACATCGCCTTGCCAAATGAAGCCCCTTTCCATTGAACGACTTCCGGCAACCATTGCGAATGACCAAAAAATACATAGCAAACAAAGATACTTGCGACTATTACCAGCGGTAGACCCAATGCCCGATACACTGCAACCGCAAGCATAATCATGCCGATTGAAGAAATAATCAGATCTCCAGTCGTCGGCAGCCCGGCACGGACGGCAATTTGTTCACGTAAGACGACAATATAAAGGCAGGAAACAACACCCAGTATCGCCAGTATCCAGTCATACCAAGGGATATATCCTCGCGGACTTGTCTTAAACAGCGGATAGGCAAATGACGCAAGCAGCAAACCAAAAGCCAGATGAACCAATCTGGCGTTAGAGTTGGTCACAACAAAAGAAATACCGGTAATTTCTGTAAAAATGAATGGTAGATTGGAAGCTATATAGAGTTGGAACAGGGCCCAAACAAATGCAACGGTCAATATCAGTTTACCCTGCCATCCGACAGGATTCCTGGATCCGGTATCTATATCCGCAACAAGTTCGTCTACATTCTCGGCTGTCAGAGTTTTTTCAGCCATAATTTAATCCCGCCCTTTAAATTATCATCCAAAATTAAAAAAGGGAGCCACATTGTTTGCAGCTCCCATTCGACCAGACCGAATTACATCCAGCCTTTTTCCTTATAGTATTTAACCGCACCAGGATGCAGAGGTGCTGACAAAGAATCCTTGATCATCTGCTTGGGATCAAGATTTGCGAACGCCGGATGCAGTTTTTTGAACTGGTCAAAATTGTCGAAGACAGCTTTAACCACGACATAGACGACTTCATCAGGAACATCGGCACTTGAAACGAAAGTAGCTCCGACACCAAATGTCTTAATGTCTTCCTTGTTATTGTACATCCCCGCAGGAATTGTCGCGGTTCGGTAATATGGGTTTTCTTTCACAAGTTTGTCGATTTCCGGACCAGTCACATTGACCAGATGCGCAGCACAGGTCGACAGCGATTCCTGGGTTAATGCCGAGGGATGACCGACAAGCCAAAAATATGCATCGATTTTGCCATCACAAACGGCCTGACCTGTTTCAGCAGATTTCATCTCGGCGGCAAGCTTCAGATCACTGCGCTTCCAGCCCAAGGCATTCTCCAGAACTTCCCACGTTCCACGGGTACCGGATCCCGGGTTGCCTATGTTCAAACGCTTACCCTTGGCATCCGTTAAATTCTGAATGCCGGATGCATCGCTCGCTATCACCGTCACAGGCTCGGGATGAATCGAAAATACGGCGCGGAGATTCTTGAAGGGACCTTGGTCCTTAAATTTGGACGTTCCATTGTAGGCATGATATTGCCAATCTGACTGAGCGACACCGAACTCCAGTTCACCGGCACGAATGGTGTTTATATTGTAAATGGATCCGCCAGTTGATTCAGCAGAGCATCTGATGCCGTGTGTTTTTCGGTCCTTGTTGACGAGCCGGCAAATCGCGCCGCCTGTCGGATAATAGACTCCGGTGACTCCACCGGTTCCAATGCTAATAAATTTTTGCTGCGCGTGTCCAACGTTGGGCATAACTAGGACAATACCCAAAGTTATACCGAGCGAAGCTGCGTAGAATTTCTTCAATTTATCCTCCTGTATTACAAAACTTTAATCTATATGGAACACTTGGATGTGTAAATTCCAGCCTATCACAGTTTGTGGTATATTATAACGTCATAAATTAGTCGTACACGACCGAACCATTACTGCCTGGTGTTCACCCTGAGGAATTTAGTATTTGTAAAAGTGAATGTTTTGCTT
The DNA here is from genome assembly GCA_964461525.1 of uncultured Hyphomicrobiaceae bacterium. Taxonomy (GTDB): domain Bacteria; phylum Pseudomonadota; class Alphaproteobacteria; order Rhizobiales; family CAYWUX01; genus CAYWUX01. The sequence goes on from CAYWUX010000027.1 coordinate 31,912, forward strand.
TAACCGCCGAAAAACAAATTTTGAATCGCTGTTTTATTTTTTTGAAACGTTATCGCAAACTTCAAACTCTCACCCCTGTATAAAGCTTCAGCTCCATAAATGACCTGACGGGTGTTGTTAAAGACAAGTCGCACGAGACGACCGATTGGGGCATTTAACGGTATATCCAATAGCCGTGCGGTTTCATAATCCGCCCTGCCGATCTCAAATAATTGTTCCATGCTATCCAAAGGCAATTCACCCAGAGCTGCGAGTAATACAAGGACATGATCTTTGGATAACTGGCGTTCGACCTTTTTGAATAGACTTCTCTCAATGTAGTGTTGTTCGCGAACGAAGGCGTAATTGTCAAATCGGCATATTTGATGAACGTACTGGAAGCGCTTTACATTCCGCTTTTCGATTGGAAAAAAATCTGGTAATTCGTAAGTCGAGCGTGTCTCAATGAGGATTGGATTGCCCGTTACTACCGCTGAGGCATAATTTTCCAAAGATGTCTCAAACTTTAGTACAACCTGCGGAGATCTCAGATTCTGTCGAACATAAGTTCCGCTGCCCCGTTGACGGAATATCAGACCTTCCCCCTCAAGTACATCCAGGGCCTGCCTAATGGTTGCCCGGGCAACTCCAAACTCAGTCATTAGCATTTTGAGGGTTGGTATCCGGTGGTCCGGTCGCCATGTCGCATTAGCAATTCGCTCACGCAATTTACCTGCTATTCGTAGATATACCGGTGCTTTTCGCTGAGAGACTTTCAAGTATACTCGGAATATTTAACAATCGTTAATCTGGATAAAACATCATTTAATCTATAATTAAATAATGAGTCTTTAAATATTAAATCAATATATATAGTAAACTTTGAAGCAAAATTTTTATTATATTTGCAATATAAAAACCAAAAACAGTATTACAATTTTCTGACTTCAGAACCCTTCGAGTAATTCTGCAAGCTCACATTAATTTCAATGGTCATAATATCTGCGCGATACCAATTCTGCACTAACACAATCGCTATGCCACGATTGTCTCTTATAACCCGATACATGTTTCCTACTGCGGAATTTACCGGGACTTCCAGGAGATTTGCTATCCTGGCATCTGCCACACCAAATGAATAAGTTTGTTGACAGGAAGTAAGAGTAATCTGGGGCATTTCGGATATGATCTTAATCGCATGCCCATGGATGATATCAAATGGTGCCAGTTGATATATGGCTTCATCAAGGTAAATATTATTTACCAAATAGGTAATGTTCTTCGTTACCTGAGTTCGAGAGATGAACTGATAGCTGTCACTCAGTTTGGGAATATTCGTTGCCCAAGATGGTAGAGACTCAGCTTTTTTCGTTTCAATTAAAAAAGGTTTGCCAACAGAAAAATGAGCTATCAAGGTGTCCCAATCAGTCAGTGCAGACAATACGACCTGGGGTAATTTCTGTCTCTCCCTAACAAAGGTTCCGCGTCCCCTCTGCCTTTCGATAAGTCCTTCACCGTAAAGCAATGAAATCGCCTGGCGAACAGTAGCGCGGGCGACTTTAAATTCAGACATCAATTGTTCCAGTGTTGGAAGGCGGTCCTTAGGCTTCCAATATCCATCAAATATTCGCTGGCGCAACAGTGCGGCTATCTGCAAATAGAGGGGGACGTCCCCCGTCTGAAAGTCATTATAGTTAGAATCAGACTCCATAGTTGGACTCAGACATCTTGCACAGAATATTCCTGATTGGGGTTCATCGCTTTTATCAAATTTAATTTCCAGATTCTGGAAATATTAATTTACATATTTGCACAAGGTTATATCACAATCCAAAAGGGCTATGAACTTTACTTATCTAGTTTTTTAAAATATTTTTAATATATAAACAAATTGCGCAACAAAAATTGCGAACTTGTTGAGAAATTCTAACATAATGCGTGATAATTGATCGATGTGACCTGCTAATCAATCTTTCGGCAAGGCACAAGTTACACAAGTTCCGAAATTCAACTATCGACTGCGAGCCGCAAAAACATCTGTACTTTTCTGAAAATAAGTCTATACCTAACATCTTAATAAGTTTTGATATATCAAAAAGCAATATTGATGAATTAACTGAATATTAATGAGATATCTGTTGTATTCAGGCAAAATTCACTTCTATATTATCATTATATAGGAATTATAGATGATAGGGGAAAACATGACTGTTGTGAGGAAATTTCACGAGAATACTGATAGCTCCAAAAGTGCGAAAGCCGCATCACCGGAACAATCACGGATGTCGACCACTCTCCCGGAGCAAGCCTATCGCCAGCTTGAAGAATGGATATGCAAAGTGCAGCTTGAACCGGGTGAAGTCCTGTCTGAAATTGACTTGGCCAATCGCCTGGATATCGGACGGACACCCGTTCGTGAAGCGCTCCAGCGGCTTGCTTCTGAAGGGCTGGTTGTAATTTTACCACGCAGAGGCGTATTGGTTTCTGAAATCAATATCGGCCGCCAATTGGAATTGATAGAAGTGCGCCGGGTCCTGGAAAATCTTATGGCTGAAAGTGCCGCGGTCAGAGCCGGGCAGGCGGAACGGGATGGATTTACGGATCTCGCAAAAAGAATGGAGAAAACGGCTGCCGGGAATGATGTCGACGAATTTTTGAATCTCGAGCAAGAATTCAATGCGCTTATTATCGAGGCATGCCGTAACCGCTTCGCAGGCAAGCTGTTCGGACTTCTCAATGGTCAAACCCGCCAATTCTGGAACTACTATAAAGATGTTTTGGACCTGGACAAATGCGCAAGTTGTTACGTCGAGTTGTCGAATGCAATTGCTCGGGGTAGTTCTGAAAAAGCTGCAAAATGCAGCGACAGCCTGATTGCCTATATCGATGAATTCACTCATGCGACACTAAAACAAAAAAGTCCGGGAGGCGGCCTTTAGATACGGCACAGCCAGTATAGATAGAATTTTTTGGTTCAAATAAATATTGCCAAAACACGGAGTCCCCGTAGCGGATTGCCCGAACCAGTCCACTTAAATACAGATCAAAATGACATCTGTGGCGCAGTGATGTAATCATACTTGCCGCAAATTAAACAGATGGCGTCGGAATATAGGTGGCTTTGCGACT
>CAYWUX010000027.1:35119-63865 GCA_964461525.1 uncultured Hyphomicrobiaceae bacterium
GGCTTTGCGACTCCGGCAAAGGCAAGATTTATCGCTCAATTGGAAAGCCGACGATACTCCCCCATTCAGTCCAGGAACCATCATAACTTCTAACATTTTTAAAGCCCAGTAATTCGGTAAATACAAAGTACGCAAGAGTCGCCCGGTGACTGAGGCGGCAGTAGCATATAATCTGATCACCAGCGGTAATATCGCGCGATTCCAAAATTTTCATTATTTCGTCTTTTGAGCGGAATGTGTCATCTGTCTCATTCAAAAATTCTCTGAAATACAGATGTTTGGCCCCAGGAATCCTCCCGTATCTTTCTGCTCCCACATCGGGTTCGCCAGGCGGGCTAACAAGTTCACCGAGATATTCTTCTGGGGAACGGTGGTCGAGTAGAAGGGTGTCATCTCGATCCAGAGCTGCAAGAACATCATTTCTCGAAGCCCGCATTTGTGAAACTGGAACGGAAATCGAGTAGTCTGCTTCACTGATCACTGGTCTATCCTTTACCAACGAACGTCCTTCAGCCTGCCAGCGCAGACGGCCACCATTGAGCAGACGCACATCACGATGACCACAATATTTTAACACCCACCAGCCATAAGTGCCAAACTGTACGGGGTCCCCGTAGACCACAATAATCGAATCATTATTGAGACCCAGACTGGCCATACGTTCTGAAAAAAGTTCCGGAGATGGAAACGCCCTCATATATGGATCCCAGAGAAATTCTTTCCAGTTGACCCCAATGGCTCCTGGAATATGACCGCCATCATAAACTTCAGTCCCAACACGGTTTATTTCAATAATCCTGACATCTGGATTATCGTCGTGTTGATCCAGCCATTCACAATCGACCAGAGCATTATTATCCATTGAAACTGAGTTCCCGAATTCTTGCTAATTGCCACATTGATGCAGGGTGTGAAATCTTTAAAGCAGTCCTGCCCACTTCAGGAACGTAAACCAGGCCAGCAGAATTGCGCCAACAAGCAAAGCGCGATCAATGTCGCCGTAAGGATGTTTCATATCATAGACCTCGCCAATTGAAGCTTCAGGTCGTTATCCAACAATGTACAACGAACTAAGCAGGCGCAATTCCGGGCCCCAGTAACTGAGCCTGAAGATAGTATATCCAAACAACATAAAGTGCACCAAAGAATATTCCAGTTAAGATTGCTCCGATTAAATAATTCCCAAATGAAAATACGTTCCCGATAAAACCGGCTATGAATGCAATTAGCGACAAGGTTCCGACTGTAGCCCAATCCACCATTGCCCAATCAATTTCCACAATGTCTCTCCTTCTGCAAATTTGACTTTCAGTAAAAATGTCTCCTTTGGTATAAACTTCGGTGTAAGGTCTGGCAATTCCCTTCAAACCAGAAGGGGACAAATATAAGCTCCATTATCAGTCTGGTCACCATACCTATTTTATTTCTTCGACGATATCATTTCAGGCTGCAAAAACACGATGCAAGAACTCTAGACTTAAATTTCATCAAATCTTGGACGAATTATCGAATTCGCTTTAACTGTGTTAGAAATGAGATCATTTTGCAATAACTGACAAGGTTTCATCTCCCAATGATCCTGTTAGGAAAAAATTTTAACGCCTACGCCGACTGCCGAATACTATTTTTGTGTTCTGGAGGAGATAATTAATGGACCTCGAACTTAGCAATAAACTGGCTCTCGTAACCGGTTCGACTCTTGGTATCGGGCGGGCAATCGCGGAAGCATTGCTTAAGGAAGGCGCACAGGTCATATTAAACAGCCGAAGCCGAAAAAATGTTGAAACGGCCCTTTCAGCACTTTCGCCGCTTGGAAAGGTCAATGGGTTCGCGAGCGATCTATCGACCGCCGAAGGTGCAACGCAACTAATAGACTATGTCAACGGAATCGGCAACATCGACATACTTGTCAATAACGCCGGTTTCTTCGAAGTCAAACCTTTTTGGCACATAGATGACGTCGATTGGACCAGGGCCTTTGAGCTTAACGTTATGAGTGGCGTTCGGATGGCGAGAGCTTTTCTTCAAGGAATGCTTGAAAGAAATTGGGGCCGTGTAATTTTTATCGGATCCGATCAGAGCTCAAAACCCAATCCTCTAATGATCCATTATGCCATGTCCAAGACGGCTCAAATCGCGATCGCCCGGGGATTGTCCGAGCTAACAAAGGGATCCAAAGTTACCGTAAATTCTGTCCAAGTTGCTCCGACATGGACGGACGGTGTCCAAGCTTTTATGGAACAAATGGCTGAACGGGAGCACACGACTGCCGATGAAATGAGCCGAGCGTATTTCATGGAAGGTGAAGGGAGGACATCGTTGCTCCAAAGATGGGCTGACCCGGGAGAAATTGCGAATGTTGTGACTTTTCTTTGCTCTCCGAGAGCGTCGGTCATAAACGGTGCCGCAGCGCGAGCAGATGGGGGAATGATCAGGTCTCTTCTCTGATTCACGGGCTATTTGTTGGCGTAGTCTCATTCTGGGATGCTTCCTGTACAAGGAAATAAAGTCCCATAACCAGCAACGCCAGAATAAAGGGCAGCACCGAATAATCAACGAATTTCCAGCCCAGTTGAGCATTGATCAGTCCTGCCAAACCCGCCGCTAAAGTCGTCGATCCAAAAACAAGGAAATCATTTATTCCTTGAACTTTTGCCCGCTCTTCGGGTCGATATGTTTCAGTTAAAAGGCTGGTTGCCCCAATAAAAGTAAAGTTCCAGCCTAGACCAAGGAGGGCTAATCCAACAGTGAATTGAGTGAAAGATGTTCCGGAGATTTTTACACCGACACATGCGAGCAAAATAATAGCTCCTATGATTATAACTCGCATTGCTCCAAAACGTCTGATAAGACTGCCGGTATAAAAGGACGGTAAAAACATCAGAACTGTATGAATTTGTATGACAGTAGCGCTTTCATTGTACTGAAAACCGCAAGCCAGCATGGCAAGTGGTGTCGCCGTCATCAATAAAGTCATCGCCCCGTAACCTATCATTGCCGAACCGATGGCAAAGGGCACCTTTGGATTTCGAAAAATTGCTCCGACCGGACGCCCCCGGCTGCGGCGCTGTTCCATTGTCGGTTTGGGGATCGATAGCAGCTGCATTATTGAGAGATTTAACAAGGCGAATATAGCAATCATAACGTAAACGCCCATGAATGTTACCGGCGCAAACCAGTCAACTGACCATTTCGCCGATTGAGCCCCAATGATCCCGGCGACAACACCTCCGGTTAATACGAGTGAAATTGCCTTGGGTTTGAAATGTTGATCGGCATTGTCTGCAGCTGCAAACCGATAGTATTGAGCAAAACTCATAAACAAACCCTGAGCTACGCTGCCGAGACACAACAACCAGAAATTCTGATTATAAACCGAATAGGCACAGACCAAGCCACCAATGATGGATAGGACCGCACCCAGGGAAAAGCCGGCCCGTCTTCCGATTTGCTTCATCAGCAGTGACGCGGGAATCGTTCCGGTCATCATCGACCCGAAAACAATAAATATTGGCAATGTAGAGAGAGACTTATCCGATCCCGACAGCAAATGTCCAACAAGGGGTGAGGTAACAAGGGTCATTGTCTGGGTAGATACTGACAATGCTTGAGAACAAGCGAGTACGACGACATTGCGCCGTATCATTGATGAAGGCGATATAACACCTGATGACATGCGGATCGCCCCCGGATTAATGAGCGTTCATTGGGAAAAATCTCTGCGACAATGTAATATTAATGGAAATACTGGGACAATTTGCACGAAAAATCGCCCTTGCCGATTCATACCGGATTGAACAGGCTCCCATTAAGTAATTCAGCCTAAAGGCAACGAGACATCTAAATTAGATGGAAATTTGTTGCGTTTGGTTAATATGCGACGAACAGATTCTCAAAAATTTTAATAAAACCATATTGCAGTAATTATCAAAAATACAAACATTTTAGCATATTCTTTATCCCTGTTCGGGGGGGTTAAAATGCCGTATTTCTCATCAGACAAGCTTGTTGATTTCAAAATTCGTTTTGCACTTGCATGTCTGGTTGGCATTTTAATTACAGTTTCATATATTTTGGCCGGCTGGCTCCTCAATTTTCAAGGCAGTGAATTTGTGCGAGATTTGCCCGAAATTTACGCCCTGACCGATCCGAAACATGTTCGAGCCAAGTACTGGCAAGTCCCTGACTTTGGTTATACCGGATTGTTAATCCTGATGCTTTCCGCATGGTTCATCTCATATTTCATGATGCGAAAGAAGTTAACTGTGTTGGAAGGTTCTCAAAGAGAGATAAGAAAACTCGCTTTGCAAGATCCTGTCACAGGCCTTCCCAATCGGGGATATTTCAATGAGTTGCTGGATCAATCGATAACTTATGCCGATCGTTATAAGACGAAGTGCACTTTACTGTTACTCGATCTGGATAATTTCAAAAATATGAATGACACCCTTGGGCACAATGCCGGTGATGAGCTTCTCAAAGCCATTGGCAGGCGAATCCAAAACAGCCTTAGAGCGCATGAGGTTGTATCACGCATCGGCGGTGACGAGTTTGCAATCCTGTTAAGTGCGGTACATCAGCAGTCCGAAATCGCTGCAATAGCCAAACACGTTTTAAGTGTTGTAAGCGAACCGGTGGATATCGATGGTGTAACGCTGGTTCCCTCCACCAGCATCGGAATCAGCATATTTCCAACCGATGCATCCGACAAAATCGAACTGTTCGCTCATGCAGATTTCTCACTTTACAAAGCCAAGGACATTGAAAAGGGAACGTATTACTTCTTTGATGATTCCATGAGAGAAGAAGTTGCCATCGCCAAGAAAACAGAAATTTCATTAAGAAAGGCCCTGGAGAACGACGAATTGATAGTTCACTATCAACCACAGGTTGAACTGAGAAACGGAAAAATAGTAGGCTTTGAAGCTCTCGCTCGATGGAACCACCCGGAATATGGTCTTGTGGGGCCGGGGTACTTCATAAAACTTGCCGAAAATCGTGGCCTGGCCAAGCATGTCGGCAACTTTGTTATTGATCGGGTTCTCATGGATAGAGTTCGTCTCAAGAATATGTTCGACGACGTCCCACGTCTCGCTTTTAATATATCACCTTCACACTTTAAGCACCCGGGATTTGCCGAGAGCCTGATTAAACGTCTCGAACAGCAAAAAATATGTGCAGGTGAGCTGCTTGCTGAAATAACCGAGGATTGTGTCTTAGGTCGGGGGACAGAAAAGAGTCATCATATTCTGTCAGATTTACGGGCTGCCGGCGTAGAGATTTCCTTTGATGACTTCGGCACCGGGTATGCCTCACTTACTCACCTGAGAGATCTGTCCATCGATGAAATCAAAGTGGACAGTAGCTTAATAAAATCACTCTTATCAAGTAAAAGTAGCGACGCCATAGTCCAGTCAATAGTTGACCTTGCAAACTCTCTAGGTCTTCGGGTTGTTGCCGAAGGGGTTGAAATGAGAGAACAGATGCTCGCTCTTCAGGAGCTTGGATGCAAATATTCTCAGGGCTACTATTTTTCCCACCCGGTATCTTTTGAAAAGGCGTGCGAACTTCTTAAATCAAGGTCTATTCGTCACAATATTGACTTCGACAAAAATAACTACCGCATGCCGAAGGCATGCGAACTCCTAGAGTCGTAAGTGCCAACCAATAATCTTATTACATTGAGGGAACGTTCTACGCACCTCTGGATAACTGTCGTCGACAGGAGAACGCGGGCACGAGAAACTATTAAAGAAACCGGATCTATAATATGTTAACTATAAAACAAACTGCGACAATTTAACCTCGTTAAATTAAAGAGGTTGTTTGTAGTAGCATGATAGTTAAATAGCTGGAGTATGGACGAGAGGTCGCATAATAGTGGGGTTTTCAATTAGGAGAACTAAAATGGCTAGGAATGCAAACGGCCGTCTAAAATTACTAATTCTTGTATTCGGCATTTCTATGGTTTCCGTACTGGGCTGGACGGGAGAAGCTTATTCCAAAACCTGCAAGACAGGGCATTTTCACAACGGCTATAGTGGACAGGTATCAGGCAGCAAGAGCAATGCCCAGAAAGCCGCCCTCAGTAGTTGGGCGAGTTTTACCCAGTGGGAGTATGGAAAAGCCTGGGCGAGTTGGAACGGGGCTGATAAAAGAAACGTGTCTTGTGATCGGCTTGGTGCCAAAACCTGGCACTGTTTTGCGACAGCAATTCCCTGCAAGAACTAACGCAACTATTCAGCATGGCTTTTAGTTTAAGCTTGCCGGGTGGAAGTACTCATCAAATTTCTTCCTGCGCCAAAGAATTAAAACTTTGGCGCACGGGATTCCTATTCTGCTCATAAAACACAAATACAGTTCTTTGATCGCATATCTACCATCATTCGGCTAAGTCTGTTATTTGTCATTGACGATTGCTGGCACAGGTCGTCTTGTTCAACACTTATAGCGCACCCAGTTCAGGCGGATTATGGAATCAATTTTCCTTGTCGTTTCGGCTTTCCTGTTGGCTGGAACCATCAAAGGCATTTTCGGTTTTGCCCTGCCCATTGTCGCTCTTGCGGTCCTGGTAAACGGTTTTGCTTTGTCCGATGCAATTGCACTTACTCTGGGACCTGCACTGTTCACCAATTTCTGGCAAAGTCTGACGGGTGGCCATCTCCGTCCAATTCTGAATCGAATATGGCCGTTGCTTCTGGCCGCCTCTTTTTCTACATGGTTAGGTGTATATATATTGTCGGTCGCCAATTCGACTTACCTCAAACTTTTTTTAGGATTAGTTCTGAGTTTATATGCGGGTGTAGCCATGCTTACACCGCAAATCCCTCCACCCAAGCCAAGTATTGAAAAATGGCTGTCTCCCATTATCGGGTTTGCCGGAGGGCTTGTTCTGGGGACGACGGGAATATTCTCGGTGCCAGCGATTCTCTATCTGCAAGCATTGGGTTTACCAAGGGATATGCTTATTCAGGCCATGGGCATTAGTTTTTCCGTGGCTATGGTTGTGTTGGGGCTATCGATGACGGGGCTGGATATGCTGTCCATCAAGTTGGGTTTGATGTCTGCGTTTTCGATTATACCTGCGATGGTTGGCATGGCAATCGGCCAGAGAGTAAGACAAAATGTCCCGGAAATGAAGTTTCGCAGATTGTTTTTCCTCGCACTCTTTTTGTCAGGTCTTTATATCTTTTTTCAGGCGATACATTAACTTATTCACCAGGGAATTTCATGGCCGTCTACATGCATGAAACGGCCTGTGCCCTCCATTGTCAGCTCGCTAATGCGATCGATGACACCCTTTGCCGACATGTCCGGTGATAAATTACCCTGCCCACCTGTCAAATCTGTTGTCACATATCCCGGATGAATCAGAACAACAGGTATCTGTTTCGGCTTTAACTCGTGGGAAAGGTTGACACCTGCCATATTCGCCGCGGCCTTGGACAATCGATATCCATATTGCCCTCCCCAGCTGTTCTGTCCGATTGATCCCATAAAGCTTGTAATTATTGCGATTTTTGACCCCGGTTTCAGAATGCCGAGTAGTGCTCGCGTCACCCGAAGTGGCCCCAGAGCATTGACGTTAAACTGGTGCAGCATTGCCGGCCAGTCCTGCTCTTCGTGAGCTGACCGCAAAGACACACCCGCATTGTTGATCAAAATATCAATTTCCCGATTGCCAAGCGCTTTCGAAAAGTCCGCGATATCACCGTCATTTGTAACATCAACGGATTCAAAAATTTCTGCGCCGGTTTGTGCAAGTAAGGGAGAAGATGACCTGCAAGTCGCAATAACATTGTCAGAACGATTGACAAATGCTTTCGCGATTGCAAGCCCTATTCCCCGGTTTGCTCCAGTCACGAGGATCGTCGCCAAATTTCTGCTCCAAGCAAACCTGTTTGACCGTAATTTGTAGAGTGCAGAAACACGCTAGAAGACATTATCTCAAGAACTTTTTTCACCCTCGCGTTTCTCGTTCCACCAGCAATCCTGCATATATGCCTTATAGTCATCTGGATCGACACTTACAGATCGGTGAAACAGGTTCATGACGGGATTCTCTTCAATGTCAATCTTGAGGGAATCCGTAAATCTGTTCCAGAAATTAAAAAATCCGCTTACCATGCTTATTTCTACGATCTGTGCATCGCTGTAATATTTCTGAAGTTCCTCAAAAGCCGGCCCATCCTGTGGAGGGCTACCAGGTTTGCCCTGATACAGTTTTTCAGTCATCACTTCCGCCCAGCGCATAGCCGCTTTTTCCTCTTCAGAAAACAGCTCAGAATTCAGATAGTCGCCACTTACGGCGTTGATCTGTTCCTCGCTGAAACCTAACGCCCGACCGAGCGTTACATTATGACTTGTTCAATAGGCGCAACCGTTTAAGGTTGAAGTTTTCAGAATAACCAGGCACTTCGTGCGAACATCAAGAACACCTGTAATTTCTTCGCGAAGTGATGCTACGATAAAGCTGAACAATGACTGTGCTAATTTGGGCGTATGATTAGCTACTCGGACCGCATTGGCAACTCTGCCAAACATATTAGTTGCGTGATCAAATACTATTTTGGCCTCCTGCGAGGCTTCGTCATCCTGAATAATTGGCAATCGCGCCATAGTAAACCTCCTGGCATCTGCTGTAAAAATACTACTGTGTTACATCAGATGGGCCCTGTCCACAAACTGAAAAGTTTTTGTTGGAGGATAAAAAAATAGTATTGCCATTGAATGTCCGGACAATAAACAATGGCTGAAGCAATATTATCGATTTACAAAATAGGTAATCATACTAATAACAGTCAGCCTCCAGACGGGAGAACGAAAGGTTGTCCATAACACTGTGCAGAGATTGTCTGACAGTTGAGAACACGGCCCTCCGCAGGTGTGCGAACTGCCATTCTGATCGTGTATTGAGCCATGATGAGTTGTTGTCGCTCACCCTGGCGCACGTTGATTGCGATGCATTTTATGCCGCTGTTGAAAAACGCGATAATCCCGCCCTGCGCAATGTGCCCCTTCTCGTGGGACATGCTGGCGGTCGCGGAGTTGTGACAACCGCCTGTTATATCGCCCGCAGACATGGACCCCGTTCCGCGATGCCGATGTTCAAAGCTCTGAAATTGTGCCCTGATGCGATCGTCATTCCGCCTGACATGAACAAATACCGGAGTGTCAGTCAGCAAGTCCGCAAAATATTCTCAGCCTTCTCGAGCAACATTGAACCGGTTTCACTAGATGAAGCCTATCTGGACTTAAGTGAAAATTCCTGTCTGATGAATCAATCCCCTGCGTATTGTTTGGCGGAGATTTCTTCTCGGATTGAAAGTGAAGTCGGAATTACGGTATCACTGGGCCTTTCCTATAATAAATTTTTAGCAAAACTGGCTTCTGACCTGCGCAAACCGAGAGGGTATTCAGTTATTGGAAGGCTGGGGGTTAAAGAATTCTTGTCTCCGCTGTCAATCCGCAAAATTAATGGCGTGGGAAAAGTGACCGCGCAGCAATTGGAGAGTAGCGGCATTGCTACAATTGGTGATTTGCAATCTCTATCCGAAAGCGAACTGGTTGTCAGGTTTGGCAAGTTCGGCAGACAGCTTTCAAGATTCTCCAATGGAATCGACAACCGCCGGGTATCCAGTCATCGGGATAGCAAGTCCGTATCCAATGAAACGACGTTCCGCAACGACATTTCCGATGGAGACCAGCTTAGCTCAATTCTAAAACCACTATGTGAAAAAGTGGCGACCCGATTACAGAATAAGAAGGTCGCCGGGGGAACCGTAGTTTTAAAACTAAAGACTACTGATTTTAAAACAATAACCCGTAATTCGCAACTCGCTTACCCCACCCAGAAGGCCGACATTCTGTTCAGATCTGCACTTCCGCTGTTAAAACGCGAGGTTGACGGGCGCGCTTTCCGGTTAATTGGTATTGGGGTCAGTCAGCTCAGCCCAGCAAACCATGCGGATCCTCCGGACCTTTTCGAAATTTAGTTCAACCTGTATCTAAATGAAAAATTTTCGAATGATTAGAACTTGATTTAATATAGCTGAAACAGGAAGCATAAGTGTTTAGTATCAGAGCCACCAGCCAGAGTGAATGAAAACACCATTGCCCATAACCTGCGCTATTGTTTTATCGTTACATTGCCGCGTGGGTTATAGGGTCGGACTACTTCAGGGAGATCAAAAATGAACCAAAAGAGAAAAGTCGCGATAGTGACCGGTGCCGGAGCCGGAATCGGCCGTGCGAGTTCCATTGCCCTGCTAAAGGAGGGATATAGCGTTATTGTTGCGGGGCGACAAAAAGCAACACTGGACGAGACCATTCTGCAGGCGAACGAATATGGTGAAAACGCGCTCGCGATCCCTACCGACCTCAGAAATCCTTCATCCATTCAACATCTGTTCAAGATTACGGACGATACCTTCGGTCGCCTCGATGTATTGTTCAACAATGCGGGTGTGAACGTGCCTTCCGTTGAATTGGATGATTTGACTTACGAGCAATGGACATCTGTCGTGGAAACAAACCTTACTGGAACATTTCTTTGTACACAGGAAGCGTTTCGAATGATGAAACGTCAACAACCACAGGGTGGTCGCATCATCAACAACGGATCAGTTTCGGCTCATGTACCAAGACCAGGATCCGCGCCTTATACCGCGACCAAGCATGCCATAACGGGCCTTACCAAATCGACAGCACTGGATGGGCGAAAATATAACATTGCATGCAGCCAGATCGATATAGGAAATGCCTCCACACCTCTTACCCGCAGGATGGAAAAAGGCGTCCCGCAAGCCGATGGAACGACTCAGATCGAAGCCACCATGGATGTCTCGAATGTCGCCAACGCGATTGTCTTCATGTCCAATTTGGCATTGGACACCAATGTCCAGTTTATGACCATTATGGCAACGAAAATGCCTTACATCGGGCGCGGGTAGGACATTTGCTCGTTGTGCACAGGTTCAACGCGAATAAATCAGAACGTGCAAAAATGTGAGGTCGCTATCATTGAATTCTGGCCCTCATTTTCTCTGCTGAGGTCTAATTTTTTTGCGTGAGCACTCGTCATAATATTCAATTTTTTCCAAGGGATTGATAATCAAGCTAAATTTCTAACTCAGTTTAAGCCTTCAACTCTTTAACATTCATCGTTTTTCTGTCACGCTAATGCCTTGTTAACCATATGCGACAATTTGTTTGTTGCGTATGTCATGAGGTTGAACCAATTTCAGCCTATCAAACTTGTATCAAATATATGCGGGGCGAATTTAAATATCAACATCGCGTATGGGGTAACAAAGCGAATATAGACATCAACCTACCAAATATATTCGTTCATATTTAAAATCACAAAATAGGTAAATCATGAAAACTATTGAGTACACCATTGGTGTAATGCTGTCTATGGCGGCCATTATACTGCTAAGCACCTTTGAATCTGAAGCTTATTCTCAGAAAGGCATGGCATCATACTACTGGCAACCGCAGAAGCTTGCCAGCGGTGGATATTTCAATCCACAAGCTATGACCGCAGCACATAAGACGTTGCCATTCGGAACCAAAGTCCGCGTAACACATGCCCGTACAGGGCACTCTGTGGTCGTTACTATCAATGACAGAGGACCTTTTATCAAAGGTCGAATAGTGGACTTATCGCTCAAAGCGGCAACCTCCCTCGGTATTCGTAAAGCGGGAGTTGCGCCGGTAAAACTCGAAGTTTTGGGTAAGGGTACCTATAAATCCATGGCAAAGAAAACAAAAGCCAGTACCAAACCGACGAAAATGGCTAAGAAAAAGTCCAAGTCATCCAAAAATAAAACGGCTTCAGTAAAATCAACTGGCAAACAGAATAAATCAAAAGCTGCACAAAAAGTGCAGACGAAACCGGCATCTCAGCCGTCGACAAACACAGCACTCGACATTGAATTATTGATTCATAAAGGTTGAGACAATAGAAATTAGTTCTTCGATGAACGTGCGAGCGCCTTAACTGGCGCTCGTTTCATTTTCCGCAGGTTTTTGCGACTAACCGAAAACAATATCCCCACCACTTTTCGACCAGGCGGCCATTCCTCCAGCGAGATGTCGAAGACCGGCATAGCCTGCAGACCGGACGGTATCGAGTGCCATAGCCGAGCGCTCACCATAGGCGCAATAAAAAATTACGCAATTGGGATGATCGCAGATGATCTGATCCAGAATACCACCACTTTTGGCCTGTTCCTCTATCTCCGGGTAAGGAATATGCAAGGATCTGGGAATCCAGCCATCACGGAGCCGCTCATGCTTCTCCCTTAAATCAATCATTATAACATTTTCAGATGCGCATTGTTTACGGAACTCTTCTACCGTAAGAGATTCTCCGGGACGTACAAACTTATCGATTGATTTTCCGAGAGCCCGATTGGCAGGGACGGCTATATCCATCATTTTAGGATCGGCCAGTTTCAGATTGTTCATAATTTCCGCATATTGCTCCGCATTCTCGACCTGCAATCGCGGATTGTGCTTTGTTTCATAACCGATTGTTGAAACCGTATCACCTTTATAGTCGTGAGCCGGAAATATCATCGTTTCTGAAGGTAGTTTTAATAGCTTGTTAAACAGGGAGTCATAACTGGCATAGGGATCGCCATTCTGAAAATCTGTTCTTCCCGTGCCGCCGATCAACAGGGCATCTCCGGTAAATACGCGATCGTTCATGACATAGCTGTAGGAATCGTCGGTATGGCCTGGCGTGTACACTGTTCTGAGCCGGATACCGTCAACATCGACAATTTCATCTTCCTTAACCCGCATTGAAACAACTTCAGCGCCACTTCTTTCCCCCATTACGGTAATGCATTTTGTGATGTCTCTCAGTGCGCCAAGTCCGGTAATATGATCGGCATGAATATGCGTATCCAATGCTTTAACGAGTTTTAAATTCAGACGATCAAGCAAAGAGATATAAATTTCCACGAGTTCGAATACAGGATCGACAATTAACGCTTCGCGCCCGACCCTGCTGGCAATGACATAAGTATATGTGCTTGATTTTGTATCAAATAACTGCTGAAAGATCATTCCCGCCGTCCCTTGACATTGTCAAATTCGAAATCGAAAAAATTTCCACCGGAAACTCCGATCATTAAATTCCCATTTGTGTAATTTTGGCAATTACGAACCTCGTGTCAAATACAACCTACATTACTTAGGAATATTTAGTATCATTTTCTAGTTTTAAAAGAACAACAGAAACGATGTTCTCATGCGCCATTTTCTGCCGGCTGATAGCTTTCACAAAATTGGCTTTCGGAGGTGGGCTTGGTTCAGTCGGCGTCCCCGTCAGCATGTCTCCAATTGAGGCCGCGATAATACTGGGTATCTGACTTTCAAGATTAAGCGGTCATGCCGATACTATCCTGCCAATACTGGATTACGCTTTCGGCTTCTGCGCGGAGATAGTCGACAAAAATTCCCGCCTGAGCCGTAAGGGATTTTCTGGACGGTTGGATTATCACTAATTCAGCATGCAGTGGCGGGTCGACCACGGGGCGTATTGAAAATTGGTTGCTCCCGAAATCTTTGGCCATCAGAATAGAAGGTACTATTGAAACCCACTCAGAACGGGCAATAATATCCAATGTTCCCATCATTCCATCCATTTCCAGAATTCGCTCGATTTTCGCACCAACCACATTAAAATAGGTATCGAGTGACTGCCGACGCACATTCACTTCACTGCTCGGTAAGATTATCTTTAATGGCCCTGCAGATCCAAGTTTTATCGGTTGAAGATTGGGGTGGGCCGAGTTCGATGAGGCAACGAACAGCTCCTGATCCCTGACCAGCCGCCTGACATTGATCCCGGCGCCTCCTTCAAACGCCGGTATTATTGCGAAGTCGAGATCACCCGCTCTCACCATGTCGGTCAACATTCCGCTATAGGATTCTATGATCCGAATCTCAATTTCAGGCTGATCATTTATGAAACGGATCAGAGCCGGACTCAGGACACGGTGCGCAAGTGCTGGAATAACTCCGGCTGTCAGTTTACCTGAAAGTGCGTTTGCAGATGATTTTGCATCCACTTCCGCCGCCTCCAGCTGACTGAGTATCTCAATACTGTTCTGATAATAACGTTTCCCAGCCGGAGTAGGTGTTAGATTGCGTGATGTGCGATGAAATAAAGGAACATCGAGATGCTTTTCAATGGTGCTGACATGTTGAGAAATTCCCGATTGAGTAGCCCCTTCCCGTTCGGCGGCCTTTGTAAATGATCGCTCCTCAAAAACGGCAACAAAAGATCGTATTTGGCGTAAGGTGATCATGATAAACCATTACAAAATTTAATGCAAAATTCAAAGGAAATTAAAAAATTTGAATGCGGATTCTCCTGGTTAGGCCAAAAATTTGGGACCGGCGTGAAAGACTTGCGAACCGTCTGGCAGGATGCCATCAAATAACCGGCCTCAAAAAATTTCGACCGGACGCTCATTGGCTGAAGGCAGTCTGGACCAGCGGCACTACGAAGATTCAACCGGTCCTGTGGACCCGCGTATGATAAAATTGACTGGTAGAATTTCGCGCTGCGCTTTGAGGCTGCGTGTTTCATCCGCAATATGAGACAAAAGAATTTCGGAAGCTCTGAAACCCGCTTCATAAGATTGAATTTTTACCGTTGTCAGCGGAGGCTGAAGCCGATCCACAAACGGCATGTCGTTAAAGCCGGTGACAGAAATATCCCGAGGACACAGCAATCCAGTTTCTTCCAAGGCATCAATAGCCCCGATGGCCAGTCGGTCATTAGCGGCAACGATCGCAGTAAACTTTAAGCCGCGGCTGATTAAATCTCTGGCGCAAACAGCACCTTCACGTTCATTATACTGCTTTGCCTCAACCCACAATTCATCGCTGTTTGATAGTTCAAACTTCGCAGCCGCATCCATGAAGGCGTCAAAACGATCTCGTCCGGTCGACAGGTTACGCGGCCCGGAAATGAAAGCGACCCGAATGTGACCCAGACTCCTGACATGCTTTACAGCTTCTTCAATTCCAAACTGATCATCGGATATCACGGATGATATATTGGGATGATCGGTTGAACGGTTTACCATAACCATTGCAAGCCCTGCTTTAAGAGCCCGATCGATAATATCGTCATTCAAGTGAGCACTTCCGACTATCAATCCATCGACACCATGAGAGAGGAGCCAATCAACACGATTCTCCCTGTCGTGATGACTACCGTCAGTATTGGACAGAATCGCAGCATAACCTCTGGCTTCAAGTGCATCTTCAATACCCCGGACAATAGGAGGGAAAATTGGATTGGTAATATCCGGAATGAGTACGCCCACCACCATAGAACGGTTTGTCCGCAACCCCCTTGCGTTTGGATTTGGATGATAGCCGAGTTCCCTCGACGCTTTTTCGACACGCGCAATAAGTTCTTCGCGATAAAGCACCCGTGTTTTTGGATTCAAGGCACGAGACACAGTCGAAGGATCTACGTCAGCGGCGGCGGCTACTTCCTTGAGGGTGATGCGCTTTTTTGCCATTCCGATTTTTTTGCTCTCCCGCATTCAACTAACAACTGGATCAAGCATTCTCGCTTCAGGATTAATTTTAATCTGGCGTTTTGAACGCCGTACAATAATTCTGATGAATAACCTGAAAGCCTTTACCAAGGTAAATATACAATGCAAAGGTCATCGGATGCAATCGATTGCATAACTTATAAACGGCTACTTTGTCGCTCATATTCTGACGCCTTAAATTGCGGAACAGTTCTCAAATCGCCGAACAGTTAAAGTCGCGCCGCCTACTCTTCTGAATTGGAGTTAAAAATCTCTTCAAGACTTAAACTCGCGGAAAATAATTCATGATCCATCCCGTGTTGACCTATGAGCATAAAACCAACCGGTGCGCTGTCACGGGAATGGCAGGGAAATGAAATGGCGCAACCGTCCAGGAAGACCCGCGCGCCTTCCCCGGATGCATCTTCAATCCGTTCCAATGCACGCTCAACCGTTTCACGACTAGTCACGGTCTCGGCTGACAAACTTCTGGTCAGTTCCTCCAATGAATGCAATGGCGTCTCTCCCGGTTTTTACTGCATCTTGCTTTAGCAAGCACACACCATATGGTTTGTAAATATGCTAAAATTGTTGCCTAATTTCTGAATTCGTTGATAATGATACCACTAATTTTTTCAGTTGAAAATTTGGCGCCGCTGACCAATCCGAGACGAATGCAAACTTTAAAGCATGGAATTTTTGGCTCTTAAGATAGAGGGTAATCAATCGTGAAAGAAACTGGAATTGCTGTTATCGGGGCGGGGAATATTGGAAGTTTGCGTGCCCATTCCTGTCACCAGATCCCTCAGGTCAATTATCTCGCCATCTGCGATATTGTTCAGGAAAAAAGTGACCGGCTGGCAGAAGCCGTTCAGGCTGATCTCAGTACCGATAAATATGAAGAGGCTATCCGGGATGAGTCCGTTGGAGCTGTGATCGTCTCAACAGATGAAGAATATCACCATGCCCCTGCCGCTCTTGCAGTTGAGTTGGATAAACCTGTTTTAATTGAGAAGCCATTTGTCCTGAGTCTGGACGAAGCCGACGATATTCTGGAAAAAGGGAAAGCTACAGATACAGATATTTTTATCGGTTACACCCAAAGGTTCCGGAGAAAATATCTGCTGGCCAAACAGGCGACCAGCAGCGGGCAGCTCGGTGATATTGTCATGGCCCTGGGTAAAATATATGTGACCCGCGCCGTCGGTGAAGCGGTCGCAAGCCGCTCGCCGAATACCACACCTTCCATTAATACGCTGACTTATCTCGTTGACCTCATACTTTGGTATTTCGAGGATAAACGTCCGGTCGAAGTCTATGCAAAGTCCGCCAGTAAGGTTTTCAAACCTTACAACCGGGATGATTTTCAGTGGATGATTGTAACCTTTGATGACGGTAGCGTGGCAACGCTGGGAACGAGTTGGCTTCCTCCTCACCACTGGCCGGCATATACGGCAACGATGGAAATTGATCTGCAGGGCACAACCGGGAGTTTGAATATCGACGATGCGCATCGTGACATAGTTCTAGCTCCGGGAAATCCCATTGCCTGCCCTTATACACCACAGCATGAAGTCAGTGTGGCTTTTTTAGGTTCCGCGATGCCGGGAGATTTCGTCCTGGGAGAGTTTTTTGGACCGATGAAAAAAGAAACTGACGCCTTTATTCGCCACATACTCGGCATGAGGGCTGTCGGTTTGACGACAGGCGAACAAGGGCGGCAAGTGCTGGCCCTGACCATGGCGGCAGACCGTTCCGCGCGTGAGGGTGTGCCGATCTCGATCCCGTCTACATCAGAGGAAGCATTGTCTGTCCTGAAGAATGCCGTCTAATTTATCTTGATCCATGATGGTGCGAAACAACCGTTAGTGTCTGCGAATACTCATACCGATCAACTTTGCAATTACTTTAATTTTTTTTGGAAATTTAGAATTTAATCTGAGCCGTACGGCTATTAGATCTAATCAATAAACTCAATCGATTCACTGATATGAAACCTTTTGTATAGACTAGGTCGAAATGTCGCTTGGTCAAAATATTTAATTTGATCTAGAATTTGGATCAAACATTGAGAGAATATTTTGAATTTGTTTCAACTTTCGTAATAATAATGCCACTTCAGACATGGAAAGGAATTTGTATCGTGCGACGGCTAAACTGTATTCTACCTGTAATCGGAATATTTTATGCATTGATTCTGGTTTCGGCCCCCGCTTTAGCCGATGGAGATCCGGAAAAAGGAAAAAAAGAATTCAGGAAATGTTCGACATGCCATGCACTTGAGGAAGGTAAGAAAAAGATTGGTCCCACCTTATTCAAAATATTGGGTCGGACTGCTGGTGAAGTTGATGGATTCAAATATTCGCAAAGCTATTTGGATGCGGGCAAAAAAGGACTGAAATGGGACAAAGAGAACTTGATTGCCTATCTCGAAAACCCAAAAGAATTCTTGAAACAGTACTTAGGTGAAGAAAAAGTCAAAACGAAAATGCTGCTCAAAATTAAAAAGATTGACGCGCGCGAAGATATCGTCGCCTACCTGGAAACCCTCAATTAGCAAATCTGCGAACTTAATTGATCTGGACACGAGTGACGCGCGCTCTGGTCTGCCCTCAGGCATGTGGTTAGTGAGAGAATTGGTATGTTGTTAGCGGTCGCGCGCGTGGTCGCCTTCAGGCCGGATTTATTTACCGGATTCAATTAAAAGACTATCGAATTTCGCGAACTTTAAAAACAGCAAAAAAATCCACACCTGTCTGCTGCTATTGCATAAAGACTACATCCTGTATTTCTACTTTGCACAGTTTCTGCAAAGACCCGTGTGTGGAACGGATTCCAATCGCTCTCCAGAGATCTCCTCTTCGCATGAAAGGCAGATACCATAGGTCCCTTTGGCGATACGTTCCAACGCTGCTTTGATCATCCTGATCTCATTGATACCTGCCATACCCAGCTCCTCGAGTACTTCATCTCCTTCTCTTTCCGTTGCACGCTCTTCGGCATCGGTGGCGGCTGGTTCGTCAAGTTCACCCTCGATGACATGCAGTCGAGCGTTCAGCTCCTTCAGCCGTGCTTTCAAAAGTTTGTCATAGCGTTGGAAATCCGTCATCATTTTGTTCCTAGTGCAATCCTTTCAACGTCTATTTTCATATAGATACCAGGCAGTGTACACTTTATTCGGAAAATATGGCAATTGATCTGAGTCAAAGCAAACAAAATCGTTGAAACTACTGTGGTGAAACTGGGTCCGGTCTCCTCGTGTCATTTGCCGGAGTCAGCGATTCGTTGCTACGAATCCTCCTTGAAGGGGCAGTTTGCTTATTCTCACTTCGGTAATCTGCCCCCTTTTCCACAATAACAGAGTTTAGGATATCAAGGCCTGTTTTCCAGTTTGGCACCGAACATCAAATTCCTGTAACGCAGAAAGGAGGAATTATGGATTCAGTCAAATGGCGATCCTAACTGACCGATATATCAATTGCATTAAAACTCCACGACCAAATCAAAACCAAACCGTCGTTCAACAGCTTAGTGTCAACAAACAGTGTGGTATTCAAATTATATTCCCTCTATTCAGAATTCAACATTTAGCGTCACGACAACCAAGTATCTCTTGCTCTTTCGGTAAAAATGTGTCTCCCAGTTCCAATTTTCAAGGATTGCCATCCAGTGTCAAAATTTTATGAACACAGCAGATTGATATTCTACCGGCTCAGAAGCATGTTTTTCTGGCTATCCGGTCAGCTTGTAGAAAGTGAAAATTTTTGACTAGAAATCAACCGATATCTTGGTTCGGTGACTCATGGGAATATCGTTGGCGGCAGATTATTCTTCACCGTCGTCTATTGGCTGGTCTATATGCATGGGCTGCACCAGACAATGCTGACAATCAGCGGTTCAAGTCTCTCTCGTGCTCACTACGGTTTGATCAATGAAAATGAAAGAGAGTTCTTCCGGATCACAATCTGATGCCGGAAAACTTAGAAGACGCCTTTCCCTCTCTCTGCTGGTTCTTTACGGACTTGGCGTGACAATTGGTGCAGGTATCTATGTTTTAATCGGGGCCAGCGTGGGTAGGGCAGGTATATATGCGCCGATATCATTTCTCATCGCAGCCGGTATCATGGGGTTAACGGCAGCATCCTTCGCGGAACTTTCCGGTCGCATGCCAGTAAGCGCAGGGGAAGCGGCTTATGTGCAGGCCGGATTTAACTCCAATACTCTTTCCCTCATCGTCGGACTTATGGTGGTCGTAGTGGGCAGCGTTTCGGCTTCCGCGATTGCCATTGGAAGTGCCGGCTATATACGGGTTTTTGTCGATCTTCCGACACCGATCATAGTAGCCTTTGTCATAATATTTATGGGAGTAATTGCAGTTGCCGGAATCTTGGAATCGGTTTCTTTTGCCGCGCTTATGACAATTGTTGAAGTTTTTGGATTGCTGTTCATAGTGGCGTGCGGCTTTTATATTATTCCGGACATGGCCGTAAAGATTGTAGATGTTTTTGTGGTTGGTCCAAGTTTTAAAAACTGGTCCGGTATATTGGCTGCCGGACTCCTGGCATTTTTTGCGTTTGTCGGTTTTGAGGATCTTGTCAATGTCGCAGAAGAAGTCAAGAATCCAGAGAAGACCATGCCAAAAGCCATTTTTCTCACCTTATCCATTTCTGCAGTAATCTATTTTTTGGTGGTATCGGTGTCGGTTTTCGCTATTCCACACAAACAGCTCGCCGAATCAGACGCTCCGCTCAGTCTGGTATTCAGTGAATTGACGGGCATGCGGCCAACTATAATCAGCGCCATCGCAATCGTCGCAACCCTAAATGGCATAATCGTACAGATAATTATGGCATCGCGCGTCATATACGGCCTGACGGAACAGGGGCTTCTTCCACGCTGGTTTGGAAAAGTACACCCTTTAACGCGTACACCTTTAAATGCAACGCTTCTTATTACTGCGTTTATTCTATTATTGGCACTGAGTTTTCCGATCGAGGGTCTTGCCGAAACGACTTCTGCAATAACTCTAATAATATTTACCCTGGTCAACTTCTCGCTGATAAGGATAAAGCTATCGGGTGCGCCGGCACCCCTGGGGGCAGTTGAGGTGTATCCATGGGTCCCTTGGGCGGGTTGCGCATCTTGCTTATTATTCCTGGTGAGTGGGCTGGTTCTGTAATATTAACAATTGCGGTCTCAAATATTATTTATTCTAGTTCCTGCGATATTGCATCCGAAACGGATCACTGACGATCTCTGCAGCGTATTGAATTTAGGATCACTTAGAACCAATGTTAACCGAACGGACGAATCGGAATTCTCGATCTATTTGTGCGAATTGTTGACGCCAAACACAGTTACTCCGATCTCCAACCCTTAGCGTTTCGCAATTCGTCTGGAACAATTCGAACTAGGTGCCCCTGTTTTTCAAGATCCAACGCACATTCCTTGGCTTGTTCACTGTTTAAATTACTATGATTAGATGGACACTTCCAACTTTCAGCACCGTTTTCAGCCAATTTCTGAGGAGGTGTACTAAACACGTGAAACTTTCTTCTGTTGGTATCTGATTTGTTTTTTCGCCAAATGTTAAACAGCATTTGAAACCTATTGTTTTATCTACAGTCATGAAATTCTTTCCCCTCCATTGTGCACCGCACAAATTCAAATTGCAAGTGTTTTAATTGAACCATTCGTAACAATTTAGATTAAATTTCTTCTGTAAACTAATGAAATTTATGAAGTTACAGCTTTTCGTATACTGGCAGAGGACCAAAGGCCGGCGGTGGAATTCTCCGGTTTGAGGCTTTTTCATAAGCAGAGGCGATATCAAGCAGACGGTCTTCACGACCCGGTTCGGCACGAAAAACCAGAGAGAACGGCAGGCCGGGATCCGCCAATATGGTTTTTCTGTCAGATGCTACCGATATATAACTCAAGCCATCCTCGCTAAGTTTAAACACGGGATCATAGGCCTCAGACACAAATCCCGCCGGAATTAGCACTTCGGTGAGACCGGCATTGGGCCCGCTAAGTGATTCCGGTCGCAGATTTTGCCATATCCCATGCTGTTCAGGACCGCCAATAATCGCGGGCGGCCACGGCGTATGCAGACGCACCAGGGCATCCAGATTATTTTCCAGAAGGACCATCATGTCCACGCGCCTCAGCAGTTCGCGCAGCATGATTCGTTCATTCACCCCCTGGCGACCGCCAAGGGCGTTACGCATATCACTGACCTCTTCCCAATTCTTAAATGCCGCTCGCTGATCGTCACCCCAGAATTTCGAACGAGCGTTTAAGGATGGCCAATCCTTAAGGGTTTCCTCAAATCCTTTTTGTTTCCAGTCCGCGGCTCTGCGGCTCAAATATTGACTTATATGGAATCGGAATCCCATTGCCAGTTGTTGTTCTTGCACGGTCGCCAGATCGAGATTCGCCGGCGCATCAATTTCGCGATCTGCAAGTTTGACAAAGTAATCGACGGGTTGAATTTCACCTGATCCGAAAACCAAACCCGGAGCAAACTCGGTCGGCACGATTTGGTCGGCGAACTCCTTGAACACGGGAGCACCCTCGGGAGTCAGACGAAATAGTAATTCTGGCATGAATACCGGAACGAGACGGGCAAGCGCCTTTCCGAAATCAGTGGTCATTTGTTCAATTTCGGGATCCGGCTTCCAGAGCGGGTGAGATGACTCTACAAGTGTAGAACCAAGGTGGTCTCTCAGTACAACTTTGATTTCCTTGGCTGCGGCTTCAACAATAGGGACCTCAGCCGTAGAACCCGGCGGGTAAACCATCGACTCCCTGATAATCCCGATTCGAACGCCTTTCAGGGCATCCGCATTTCCTGCGTTCGAAACATGACTTGCATACGATGTCGTCAAAACAGACGAACGCGGAATTGTCGTGAACGGGTCCCTCGCATCGTAATAACCATTTTCCGGATCCTTCAGGGCATCCAAGACTTTGGCTGCATCCCTGATCGTGCGGCAAATTATACCGCTCCGATCTACATAAATATCTGCACCGATCGCACCACCGTCAAAAGCAAGTAGAGACTTGTGCGGCAGTATCAGCGCCACCGAATTATGATTGGACGGTCCTCTGCACGATGCCCTCGTTTCTTCGCCCAAACTGGCCATCACCAAATTGGTGCTTACGGAAAGGGCAGAGCCGGAACTGGATCCCAGCGAAGCCGATCTTGTGGTGTCGTAGGGATTGACCGGGTTACCGGACCAGGTGCTTCTTTGATACCCGAGTGTGGATGGCAGGACTTTATCGGGCGTATGCCGCCCCCCTGGATTACCGGCCCGCCCATTATATTCGGTATTGACGGCCTTTGCGAAAATTATTGCCCCTTTATTCCGGAGCTGCTCGACAAGCACGTGATCGCGCGCCGGAAAATCAATGTCATAGGCGGCGTCGCCTGCGCCTGTTGATCTCATGTCCTTTGTGTCGAAAGGATCCTTGAACGAAAATACCACACCATACATGGGCATTTGTTCAAGATCAGGTTCACAGCCGAATTCGGCATCGAGTTGGGCAGCCCTTTCAATGGCGTCGGGAAACTGGCGAAAGATTTCGCAAACCGCCGGAGCATCAGGTGGCAGAGGTCCCTCCGAGGGATGTCGGTCAAATTCACCACGACAGGTCACGGATCGCTCCCCCCGAATGTTCAGGGTCCCCAGCGCATTTATTTGGGTGGAGTTGGGCGTTCCGGTGATCATCCCAAATTGGCTTTGGACCTGAGGATCGGAAGCCGTCACCTCCATACGACCGAATTCCAGTGGCGGTCCCCGATATTTGTCGTAGTCCGGCAGAATTTCTGAGACGGCGACTGTCTCAGTGGGGAATTGAAGCGGTGATCCCGCTCTTATGGGTCCCTCAGCCCGCGGCACGGGTTTGCCATCTTCTGTAACCAGACAGCAGGCAACGCCATTGAAGGATTTGACACGGTCGATATAGTGCTGGACCACTTCGACACAGGTTATCTGACCTGCTTTTATTGCTTCATGAAGTTGGTCAATTGTGGCTTCTTCAAGTATAAATTCCTGCTCTTGAGTGTCTGATTTTTTTTTCAACGAATTAGCCTTAAACTGATTTGGAATTATTTCGAATGCTCAACTGATTTTTACACTTGTTTGATTGAATTAGTTTATTAGAGGCTCAGGGACCCGGCAAGACACAACCGTATAAACCATGGAAGTAAATTTCCATTCGTTGTACCGCAGAGAACATATTTAATTCACTATTAACTGCAAAAAATTGTTGTAGTTCGCTGGATTATTATTCATGGTTACTTCCCTGAAATCAATTTAGGATAGATTATTTGCTAAAACCGGGTGATGTTGAAGCGGCAATCTGATGGATAATCGGGTATGAGCAGTATTATTGAAAAAAACACGGCCGAAAAAACATTCGTTTACCCGCACGAATTTTCAATTCGTCGGACAAACCTCTCCCGGTTGTATATATTGTCCATCACCTTAATCGCAATGATTTCTGCAGCCGCGCCAGCGGCACAGGCGCAAAGGGCATCGGTTGTTCGCGTCGAAACTGTTACTTTAAAACCTGTTACTCAAACAGTTCCATTAATCGGACGTCTGGTTGCAACAAGATCAGGAAATATCGCCGCACAAATTGGCGGAACCGTCGACGAAATACTTTTCAAAATTGGAGATAAGGTAAAATCCGGGCAGATAATTGCCCGCTTAAATTCAGACTCGGCCAAAGCTGAATATGCGCTTGCAGCGGGTGAACTGGAAGAGGCCCGAGCTGATTTGTTAACATATAATGCTGAGAGGGAACTTTTCCAGACCGAGCTTGCAAGACAGAAAGCGCTTAATAAGTCATCGGCGTTCTCGCAAGCCAAGTTTGATGATGCGGAGCAAAAAGTATTAATCGCTCGTGCCAAGGAGAGAAGCGCGGAAGCAAAAATCAAGGTTAAACTGGCCGGACTCGAAAGAAAAAAGGTTGATCTGGAAGACGTCCTGATTAGATCACCTTATGATGGCGTTGTTGTCAGGAAATTTACAGAAATTGGATCCTACGTAAAAATCGGGGATCCCATAGTTAAACTCGTGGGGCAGAAATCGATTGAGATCGAAGCAGAGATACCCTCCAGCAGGATTCACGGCTCCACAATTGGTAAAGAAATACCCTTCACACTGGATGACGGCTCAACCCACCATGCAATCGTCCGGTCAGTATTACCGAGCGAAAATCCGTCAACCAGAACCAGAACAATTCGTCTGGTGCCTCAGTTTTCAGCCAAAATTGATTTTTTGGCCGAAGGACAATCAGTAACCCTGGCGATACCTATAGGACCACCGCGAGAAGTTATAGTTGCCCACAAAGATGCCATACTGAATCGCGCCGGACAAAATATCGTTTTCGTCGTTGAAAATGATATTGCAAAGCCGCGGGCCATCATCATGGGTGAGGCTGTCGGATCTGAGGTCGAAATCCTCAACGGCCTGCAGCCAGGTGAAAAAATTGTTGTCAGGGGTAATGAGCGCCTGAGAGCTGGCGCCAAAGTTAGGATCGAACGATCTTCTTCCTAGAAATTACCTGTTTAATTAAAGACAATTGACTTAGCTGTATTTATTCGGCCGCATCCGTCGTCGCTCCTGGCGAAGGTTGCTGCAATCTATTTTGATTATAAATTCTGGAATTCGGGCTCAACAACAGTGAGAGTAGTGGTGGAATAATGGTAAGTGTCAGAACTGCGGACAAAGCCAGGCCACCGACGACCACACAACCGAGGCCCCTGTACAGTTCCGAACCGGCACCCGGAAATACCACCAGAGGCAGAAGTCCAAAGACGCTTGTCAGTGTTGACATAAAAATGGGGCGCATGCGGTCCTGAGATGCCGACAGAATGGCCTCGTGCGGAGCCATATTGTCAATCCGGCAATGTCGCAATGTTTGATCCACAAGCAGAATAGCGTTGTTCACGACAATACCGATCAATATGACGAATCCGAGCATGGTCAACATATCCAGTGGCTGGGTGACGTACATATTGAGAATGGCCAGACCGCCAACTCCGCCGGCGGTTGCGAGCGGAACGGAAAGCAAAATGATTATCGGATAGACCAGGCTTTCAAACAAAATCGCCAGAACCAGATAAACTATTACTATAGCAACTAATAGATTGATCTTCAGGGCATTCCAGGTATTGGTTAAATCATCAGCCGCGCCAGATAACCTGATTGCGGTGCCTTCGGGGAGGCCTTCTTTCTCCAGCGGCTCAACTACCTGGCTTCTTATTCGTTCAATAGCGGTTTCCAAGGCCAGATGTTTGGCTGGCTTTATTTGTAGTGTGACAGCACGGTTTCGTTCAAGATGACGAATTTGGGTCGGACCTGCCGTCAACTCGATACTGGCAAGTGAACTTACCGGTACTACGGTGTCCTGTCCCGTCACAATAGGTAAATGGCCAATACCCTGTGTGGTCGTGACATTACCCTCAGGACCCATCAAGCGCAAATCCATGCGTTTGCTGCCGACATTGATTTCTACAACCCTCATCCCCTCATTCATCACGTCAATCGTCTGTCCCAGATCCCGTGCTGACATCCCGGCGTTAGCCAGTCGGCGAAGGTTTGGGGTCACTCTGACTTCGGGAGCTGCAAGCTGAAGGCCGGGCAGTGCACGTATCTGGGTTCCATCACTGCTCGGAAGAGCATCTCTGATCAGCCTGTCTGCCTGGCGCGCAGTTTCCAGAATTGACTCCAGATCCGTTCCGGAAATGTCCATATCAATCACACGCGAACCACCGATTTGCCTGCCAAAGATTGAACTTTGTGAGACAAACCCACGATTTCCAGGCTCGGTGAGAATGGCATCCCGGAGGATTGGCACAAGTTCTCCTGCCCGAGTGATGTCGTTACTGCTGGCGCCTATCAGTGTAAAAGCTCTAAATGAAAGAAAGAAAAATGAACTTATCTTGGGCGGCTCGCCCGGTTTCGACACCGGGCCACTTTCCGATACCCAGAGAGGTTTGACCACATTTTCAATTTGTTCGGCGACCCGGAAAGTTTCATTCAGATTGTATCCAGGAGGTGGTTGTATTCTTCCCACGACAAAGTTCCGGTTTCCGTCGGGTAGATAGTCGAGCTTCGGCAGGAAGTTATAAGTTGAGGCCGCCGTCAGTCCGCATACAACCAGTACAACCGCAGCCGATACAACTCTTCGCTCCGTAATTTTCCTGATAATCCACAGCACCAGAGTCACAAATGTTTCTGCCACATAATCGATGACCGGCAATCTCAGCCTCCGCCCCTGGTCAAGGGCTTCTACGTCGAAAAATCGGCTACTGAGTGCGGGAATAACCGTTATCGCCACCAGCAGGGAAAGCAATACCGATACAGAAATAGCAACTGCAATATCCCTGAACAGCTGTCCAGCTGTCAGGTCAAGAATCAAGACCGGAATGAATACCACGACCGTCGTTAATGCAGACGCCAATACCGCACTCCAAACCTGTTTTGCACCACGATACGCGGAATCCTCCGCCGAATTTCCCTCCTGTCTCAGGCGATAAATATTCTCCAATACGACGATTGCCGCGTCCACAACCATCCCTACGGCAAATGCGATGCCCGCAAGGGAAATGACGTTAATGGACCGGCCAACCAGCGCCATAGCGACAAAAGTGGAGATGATCGAAATGGGAATGGCAATGGCAATTATAACTGTTGCCCTCAATGAACGCAGAAACAGCAGCAGAATTAGGGCTGCCAGAGTCCCACCGATATAAATATTTTGACGGACCAGGCTGATAGCCGAATTTATGTAGAGTGTTTCATCATAAAACATCTCAAGGCGTAACTGCTGATCCTTCAGTATATTGTTGTTGAGTTCGTTTATTGCCCGCTTCAAACCCTCCATAGTAACAATGACATTCGCTCCCGTATCACGAATTACATTCAGTCGTATCATTGGCAATCCGTTAAAGCGGCGCCGGCTGGTAGGCTCGTTAAAACCAAACTGCACACTTGCGATATCGCCAACTGTAACATCGGATAGTCGTTGGGTTACCCGGTCGAACTCCGTCTTCAGAACGATCGCCCTGACCCGTTCAGCGCTTGATGTTTCAGAATCCGTGCGCACAATGTAGCGCCGTTTTCCTTCATCAACCGCACCAGCGGAGATCGAAATATTGGCAGTTCTAATGGCTTGGAGAATTTGCGGAACAGTTAACCCGTATCGCGCCATTGCAGCAGGTTCGATTATGATCTGCAATTCACGCTCGCTGCCGCCTGACTGGTCAACCTGTGACACCCCAGGCACCCTCTGCAGACGTTCGACAATTACATCGTCAACAAAATTGCCGTAAGTTTCAATTTCTTGACTGTTACCCTCAGTCCGAACCACAGCAATCCGGGCAATGGGAATATCATCGGAACTGGATGTCTGTATTTGAGGCTCTTTTGATTCTTCTGGTAAATCCGAAACCCCATTGAGCCGATTTGAAACAAGCATAAATGCTCTGTCCATGTTCTGGCTGTTATTGAACTCCAGGGTAATTCGAGATCGACCGACATCTGAGCTGCTGGACATTATTGCCAGACCTTCGATACCCGAAATTTCTTGCTCAAGCCGATTCGTTATTTCACGCTCGACTTCACTAGGTGCAACGCCACGCCACTCCGTGGTAATGACCAGAATGGGTCTCCGGATATCCGGTGTTAACTGGATCGGAATCGTTTTCATGGCCACTAGGCCCAGTACGACGATCATCAGAACTGCAGCGAAAACGGCCATTGGTCTATTAATGGCGAGCTTGATAATATCCATAGTGAATTTCCAACATTAGGACCAAATCAAAACCGCAAAAAAGCTGGCTATGATAATGTTTATTTTTATAAAAATATATCAATAAAATTGTGATCATGAATAAATTACGATCTTTGCTGAGTTTAAGTATTGGTTGAGCATTACTAAAAAACAAATTAGAATTCTGATGAGATGTATCTTCGTTCCACCTGTAAAAAATGTGTAAGGCTTCAAGGTTTCTATTACCACAAATTTGAAACCTCCTCCTTAGACTGGCGTCCGGTAAATCGATTGCAATTTGACCATGTAATTTCAGGCTTTTTTCCTGTCTTTCCCATTGTTTTTGTTGCCCTTTGGTTTAGCGTTAAGCGGTGCATTTGAT
>CAYWUX010000028.1:0-55046 GCA_964461525.1 uncultured Hyphomicrobiaceae bacterium
AACCACACAAGGCCGGAAACCACATGGACCGGTGAGGATGCACCCGCGTCCTTCCGAAAAAGCTGACCTAAAATTATTTGACAAAATTTCATCCCATTGGAAAAGAAACGGCCACTTGGAAGAAAACGGCCATCCGCAGCGGTTAATTGGGCCGGATATAATTTTAACTTTCAGGAATACCGGCCTTTCTCAGGCCGTCTAGATAGTGCTTCAGATATCCCTGATCATGCAGTGCGGTATATTCCCTGAATGTTTGGACAGTAACGATCTGATTAAGACTCTCCAATTCTGCGATCTCCCATTCCGCATCCTCCAGGTTTCCAAGATGTCCATAAGCTGAAATTAACCAACGATGCGGCCATGGAACGGTCGGATTACGTTCAATGGCTTTTTTAAAGTTTTGTACCGCGATATCATAACGGGTTAAAAAAAACTGGGCTTGCCCGAGGGTAAAAAAATACCAAAATGGGAATTTTGGGTTAAGTCGCATGGCTTTCTCTATCACTCCGAGTGCCTGTTCAGCCTGACCCCTGTAAACATATACGATTGCAAGATATGCATATCCATCAGAATAATTCGGGTTGAGCTCGATCGCCCTGTTGAGCGACGCTATAGATCCTTCAAAATCTGCAAACTGTGGCCGGATTAAAAGCCGCCCCAGTGACCAATGGGCAATAGGCAATTCATCATCTAGCTCAATGGCTTTTTTTGCTAATTCCAAAGCCCTAGCTGTAAATTCGGTTGGATTATCAATCCACCCATTTTCGGCGGCTAAACTATAGGCCTGAGCTAGATGCGCATAGGCAGCCGCAAATTTTGGATCGTGTTCAATGGCTCTGTGGAAGAGGTGTCGCGCCTCAATATTATTCTCGCGGGTGAAGAAGCTTTCCTGCTGTAAACCTTTAAGGTAGATATTGTAAGCTTCCGGACTTGAGGTCGGACGTTGCGTTAGCCAACGCTTTTCTCTTGAACTTAATGTGATTTTTAACGACTCGACAATTTTCTCCCGAACTTCATCCTGTATGTCAAATAAGTTATCAACACTTCGATCAAACCGCTCAGCCCAGATATGACCCCCAGATTCTGAATTTATTAGTTGAACATTGATCCGCACTCTCTCTCCCAACTTCTGTACGTTTCCTTCAACGGCATAACGCACGCCCAATTCTTTACCAATGGTTCGAATATCAGGACTCTGATCTTTAAATGAAAAAGCTGATGAACGTGCGATAACCGTAAGTCCGGAAATTCGCGAGAGATCTGTAGTCAAATCACTTGTTAGCCCATCAGAAAAGTATTCCTGCGATTTATCATCGCTTAAATTGGTAAAAGGCAGCACAATTAATGAAGGTTTTTGCGCTACCAGCGTCAGCCTGTTCTCCTGTACAGTCGATTTGGAACCTGACAACCATACTTGCCAAATAAAATAACCGCCTGTGACCACAACCAGAATACATAACGCCGCAATAGTCGTTTTTTTCCATGTCAACGGCTCATAGAAGTTTGATCGCGCGATATTATCAGCCGAAACCAACCGATACACTCGAACAGGTCGATCAATATTCTTGAAATTTTGCGTTCCGAGGTCTTTAAATCCAATATCAATTTTTCCGTTCACGCTATGATAAACTGTATTGGAAATGCAGATGCCACCTGGCTCTGCGAAGTTCTCCAGTCGAGCGGCAATATTTACCCCTTCACCAAAAACATCATCTTGTTGGGTTATAATGTCACCTAAATTAATCCCCATTCTGAACTGGAATTTTTGATTATCGGGAGCAGAGGAATAACGATCTTGCAGCATTTCCTGTAGCCGGACCGCACACTCTACTGCCTTAACAACGCTGGCAAACTCCGCGAGGAGGCCATCCCCGGTGGTCTTAAAAATTCGCCCTTGAAATTGGGTTATGCAGGGTTCGAAAATTTCGATTCGAAGATTGGTAATTAATGCAAGCGTTCCCTCTTCATCGGCACCCATCTGAAGTGAAAATCCGACCATATCGGTAGCCAGAATTGCTGCGAGCCTTCGCTGTTCTCTCATCTCAAAATTGCTTTAATCACGATATGCATCGACCTGAAAAGATTAACATACATTTGCTCAACTGCTAATCCATTAGGTTCTAAATTGTGAAAAATATTCAATTTCACCCGTTCTTCGGGGCGAATTAAAATAGTTCAAAGTCCCAAGAAACGGAAAGTAGACAATAATGCCGCCATAATACTGTTATGGTTTTGATCAACGTTGCGAGGCCGCGCGCAAGGCCGCCACCGAAATTTACAATCGGATCATGTTGACCCAGCTGCTGATGGACAAGACGCGGCCCAACAGAGTTGCTGGCGCGGTCGGTTTTAACGTGCGTGACGGAAACTTCTATGTGTTCCAGTATCGCGGCGAAAGCTGCGGCGTTACCGATCTCGGCAGCGACCGGCCTCAGATAGATGAGACGGAGTACCAAGGTCTCAAGACAGTGATCTACCAGCCCATGGAAAACTATGAAATCGGCCGCAACGAGATTGTCGCCGGGACCGTCTCACCTACCATGCTGAAAGAAGATCTCGCCCATCTCGGGGCCGAGCATATGCACCAGCTTCAGCGGGCATGGGAATTGCACCATCGGGTATTGGCCTCAGAGTCTGTTTTAACTACGGAATAGATTTGAGCTTAAGTTCAGATTCGCTCGCTTCGACGAATCCGTACTTTGAATAAATCTGCTGGGCCTTTTCCGTTGCCAAATAGGCTAAATATTTTCTCGCGTTTTCTTTATTTTTGCCGGTCTCAAGCGCTCCGATTGCGTATCCAACTTCGCGCGATTTGTTCAAAGGCGCCGGTATCGGAACACCGTCAATTTTGCGGTTATGTTTCTTGGCTTCTATCACCTCAGTAGCCCAGACAATTCCGACGTCTGCCTGTCCTTTTTCGATTCGATCAGGCGTTTCCCGATGATGACGTTGGGTGAACCAGGTCTTGCCTTCGACTGCCCAGCAACTCTTGCACACGGCGCCACCGGTGACTTTGGCATGTAAACCCAAGTCCTTAAGCATTTCGGAGCCGTAGAACTTGAAAATGCCTTCGGTCAATGGATTTGGATGGGACTGCACGATATCGTTTCGCGCCAAGTCTTTCGGTCCCTCGATACCTTTTGGATTCCCGGCCGCAACCATCAGTTCCAACTTATTGTGGGTATAAATCATGAAATCTTTCATGATCCCTTTGCTTTTGAGTGTTTTTAGATGACCAAGATTAACGCTAGCGAAAACATCGGGGTTTCTGGCTGTGTTCTCTCCATTTATTTTGCCCTGTTTAAGTATCTGACCATTCAGAATTTGACCCGGTGGGATGGTTTCAACATATACGTTTTTAATTCCATTGTTCTTGGACAAAAAATCTTTGATCAGTTCTTCGATCACCATGAACTGATTACCCGCCAAATAAAGAACCAGATCGGCGTTGTAAGAATCTCCAATTTTCCCGTAGTCGATTTTTCCGTTTTGGTAGAAGGTCCGATAATCTTTATTATGCCCGGCGTCTTCAGCCGCTAATGCGTAGCTGCCGATAAGGGCCGCGCAAACCACGAACGCTGAAGCCAAAATAATATTATTAAAGTTCATAAGAGATCCTCCCTAATTTATTTTTGGTTTGAATAAAGTGTTATGCATCACCCTGCTAATTGATGTCGCAGCAGAGGAATTTCAGAAATCGAAGGCTGATCGAGTGAGATTCTGACCGCATCAAACTCTAAAAAGCGATTTGATCATTTATTGCCTGAATACCCGCTTTAGCGCATTCAGCATCAGCGGCCCCGGATGGCGCACCCGAAACACCGATCGCGCCAACCATATCTCCATCGCCCGCGATAATTCTTACTCCTCCACCTAGTGGTAGAGCCTTACTTATGTTCCGAATGGCCCAGCCCTCGCCCTTTTCTGCTGTTGCCGAGAGTTCAAGGGTATCTACCCGGAAACTCACGGCGGTCCATGCCTTGCGATAAGAAGTATTCGGTGTATGTGGTCCAGCCAGTTGATCTCGCAGACTTACCTGTAGAACGCCAAATCTATCTGCGACACTTACGGCCACCTGATAACCTTTTTGCCGACAATCATCCATGGCAGCTTGAGCTGCTTTAATTGCAAGCTCCGGTTTGAGAACTCTAAATTTGATGAAGCTTTCTTCATCAGCCTTGCCGGCTAAGGGCACAAGCGCAGTTGATAGTAATGACAGCAATAGACTAAATGATAATTTTTTCATTTCATTCTCCCTAGCCAAACAGTAATGCTCGCATTTCAAGATAATTATTATTAGTATTGAACACTAACTCTAATTCGCAAAAATAAGCCAAACCAGTACGCTTGGGTTACTCGACAGCCTTCCTGACAATCGAATCTAGCAATTTGTCAACGGCTGAAACAGCTTTAATTGATTCCGGCGAACCTGAAGTAATTGGTCTACGGTAGCCGATGAAAGTCTGGCCCGGTTTATCTCTCAATTCATAAATAA
The DNA here is from genome assembly GCA_964461525.1 of uncultured Hyphomicrobiaceae bacterium. Classification (GTDB taxonomy): domain Bacteria; phylum Pseudomonadota; class Alphaproteobacteria; order Rhizobiales; family CAYWUX01; genus CAYWUX01. The sequence continues at coordinate 4,496 of CAYWUX010000028.1, forward strand.
AAATTATATACGGACAAAATGCCAAATTTTTCGGATCGGCCTTCACCATCGCACGAGTTAGGGAAACTGAACAAAACGTCATGAATTGAGCATTTTTATAAACGGATTTATCGCCTCCAAAATCCTGCGCTGTGCGTTCCATCATTCTGCTGATGTAACCTTTATAGTCAATTTTATAACCCCGGTCTATGACCGCACTTTCAAGTCCAAATATCACTTCGTCAAAATCAGAATCCGTGGAATAGATATTGACGCCATTAATTTCAGCCGCCATTGAATGACTTGCCGGAAATATAATCATGAGTAATCCGAATATCGCCAAAGACAACAGAACCAATTTCTTTTCATTCACTTTCTTTACTCCGCCTCAGAACTTATCCAAATCCCAAAAGTCATTAAGAGCTCAACTCTTGCGAGTTTAGACCATTTTGCTCAGGAAAACATTGATATTTTGCAATATGAATTGATGATATCCATATTTGATTTGTTAGATTGGATTTAACAGAAGTTCATCGTCATTCGTGGACTTTCGAAGAATTGGTACTGATTAATTAAGTTGATTTATTCGAATATTCTGATACTCTAATCGACGCTTATATAATGCTCAAAATGAGCCCGGCACATTATATAATCGGGAATTTTGACCGTGCCAAAACAACATAACATGATTGTTGAAATGCAGTCGGTTGCTCAGTCAGCCTCAAATTTTTCGAGATCGTTATCCAGTTCACATCGGTTGATATTGCTTTGCGTTCCTATCAAATGTGACGGAACCGTCTCTGACCTTTGTCAGACTACGGGTTTGTGGCATTGCCTGGTTTCGCAATTCCCGAACCTGTTAAGACCTGTAAAAAATTGTTGTATCCGAATGAAATTGAATTCAAAGGATTAGAAAAGACAATGGAACTCCTTAGCAATTTAATTTCAATGGACGATCCTTCTGCAACCATTGCTCTGGGCGGGTTCATAATTGGTCTAATTTTTGGATACGTCGTTTTCCGGACTAATTTTTGTACCATGGGTTCTCTCTCTGACATTGTCTCATTCGGCGATTATAGAAGATTTCGCTCTTGGTTGCTCGCTGGCGCCGTCGCAATAATCGGGGCCCAAATATTGTACTATTCGGAGATTTTGCAACTCGATCAATCGATTTATCTATCACCAAACTTCAACTGGTTCGGGAATATATTTGGGGGACTCCTGTTTGGATTTGGAATGGCATATGCAGGAGGTTGCGCTACACGCAACTTAGTGCGCGTTGGGGGCGGAGATTTGAGATCACTATTCGTGCTCGCAATTATAGGTATGTTCGCATACATTACGATTGGAGGAATAATCGGCCCATTGCGAGCAGAACTTCAGCAGTCAACATTAATTGACCTGTCCAATGCGAATCTTCAAACTCAGGGTTTAGATGTCGTTCTGGCATCCATATTTGGTTTTGATAAATATATCGGGACTATTGTCATAACAATTATTCTGACCGGCGCAATTATATATTATTGCTTCAGAGATCCACAATTTAGATCTTCGCCAAATCATATTCTCGCCGGCATATTCGTAGGACTTTGTGTGGTTCTTGGATGGGCATTGACTGGTCTTGCTTACGATGAACTCGCTGACAAACCACAGATTCCAACTTCACTAACAATGGTCAGACCAACTGGAGATACTTTTGAGTATTTTCGGAGGTTTACCGCAGATATAATTCCGAATTTTGGGGTGGCAACAGTACTTGGCACGTTAATTGGAGCATTTATCGCCGCAAAGCAGGCAGGAAAGTTTAAATTGACAACATTTGCCGATACTGAAGACACCTTAAGAAATATGTTTGGCGCATCGCTTATGGGAATTGGCGGAGTATTCGCACTAGGTTGCACAATCGGCCAAGGAATAACGGGAATCTCGACCCTGGCTGTCGGCTCCATGCTTGCAATGATATCTATAATTGTTGGAGGTATTGCCGGAATAAAATATATGGAAAGCCGTCTTTAAACTACGCGTGGAATGATATGATCACAATGGCTATTTTTTTCGCGAGCGCCCCTTCGTTATGTCCTTGCAGTAAAGCTCATAAAGAATATCAATGACACGACCAGCTTCTTCACTGACGACAGAATAATACATCGTTGTACCATCTTTCCTGTAATCAACAAGACCATCGTAGCGTAATCTAGCAAGGTGCTGCGACACACCCGCTTGACGCATATTGCACAGCTCTTCTAACTCCCGGACCGATTTTTCGCCGCTCAAAAGCTGGCACAATATCATTAAACGGTTTTCATGAGCGAGCGCCTTTAACAAATCCGTCGCCGCTCTGGCATGGACAGCCATCTCCTCCATGGCTTCAAGTTCTGCCTTTTTCGTCATCTTGCCCATATAAAATTTATCCAATTTTCAAATCCGTCAAAATGTATAGACTTAGATATATTATTCATCTTTATATCGCAATATTTAAATGATTATATATATCAATAATCAAAAACTCTACAGAGGTGTATTTATTAGCTTCTCGGTATTTTCCCTAAAATTCGGTTCAAATGTCCCCAAAAAAAATCTTCACTTATATACCCTAAAATCCGACCAATCTCTTGACCTCGATCAATAATGACGAAGGTAGGAGTATAAATAATTGGTTTAATATTTCGAAATTCAACAGGCCACTTTTTATGTATGTCTAACTCTCGAAATTTAGCAATTTTAGCTTCCTCTGTCTTAGAGTAAATGAATCCAACTTCCTCATTCCAACGGTCGCAATATGCACAACCGACCTGGCTAAACATGATGAGTTCCGTCGCTTTGGCAGGCGACGAATAAAACACAAAACCCACAATTATCCCGGCTAATAACATTTTAACAGGCAACTCAAACTTCATACCCGACATAGCAATCCTCGCATTCTGTCCTGCACTTCCTCAGTCCACAAGATGTCTCCTAACTGGAAATACAAGTCCGCAGCAAATTTACATCAAGTCTCATAATCAATTGAGAATTAAAGGTTCTTCCAGGGTACTATTATCCTCAAAGAATTCAAAAATTGCAATATTAAGATTGAATAATGTAGCTTTACAGTTTATTATTTATTGACTTGCATCAAATCCAAAAGATCAGTCCATCTCGACTGAAAACAAAATCAGAACTGATGCGTAAATCAGGGAGGGTTATTACCAGCGAAAGCAGGACTTCTACCGTCTGATCACGAGTTTGTAAGATCCCTATCCCGAGGTAATTGAGATTGGGACGTGTGAAGATTTAACTGGATGGATCATTCACAATTTGAGAGAGGTTATAATGAAAGAAGGGATCAAGATTGACGTAATTGATCGTCGACAGTTCGTTCTTGGTTCGACAGCGGTCGCTGCTGTGACAGCGTATCTTGGACTTGGAGGAAATAGCGCCCATGCCAACACGTGGCAGGATGCCATGAAAGCCGTCGTGGGCGATTCAAAACCCACGGATGGTAAAATATCTCTTGAATTACCTGAGATAGCAGAAAATGGAAATACGGTTCCTTTCAATATTTCTATCGCAAGTCCTATGTCGGAAAATGATTATGTAAAATCTGTGCACATTTTTGCATCAGGAAATCCCCGACCGGACGTAACGAGTTTCGAATTCACCCCTCTAAGCGGTAAAGCCGAGGTATCGAGTCGGATGCGCCTCAGCAAGACCCAGGATGTCATTGCAGTAGCTCAAATGAGTGACGGTAAATATTATATGGGCAAGAGGACAGTTAAGGTCACGATAGGTGGATGCGGCGGTTGATGCCAGATTAGGAGAACAACTTATGAAACCAAGAGTGAAGGTGCCAAATTCAGCCAAGGCAGGTGATATAGTTCAGATTAAGACACTTATTTCGCATAAAATGGAAACAGGTTTGCGCAAGGACAGCAAGACCGGGAAGGAAATTCCGCGCAAGATTATAAACTCATTTGTTGCCAAATATAATGGGAAGGACGTCTTCAAGGCTTCTCCCCATGCTGCAATTTCAGCCAATCCATACTTTGCTTTCTATTTGAAGGTGAACGAATCTGGCGAGCTAGATTTGACTTGGACCGAAGAAACCGGACAAACATGGTCAGCTAAGAAACAAATTACGGTCAGCTGATAAACTATAGTTAAATAGAAAATGGCTGTCCCAAAAGGGAGGAAGTTGAGTTTGTTTAAAAATACAATCGGTACGGCGGTCTTAATGGCAATATTATTTCCATTAGGAGCATTTAATTCTTTTGCACAATGTAAGGATGGGCAAACATCTGAAGTAGTTGCATATGAGCTTTCAAAAGGCGATACGCTAGACAAACAAATTAAAGAGTCTTTGACAGGCAAAAAAGGTGATCCAGAAGCTGGTGTGAAATGGATTGTTCACCGTAGACTTGGTAACTGTATCGCGTGTCACCAATCGAAAACATTATTGAAAAGAGTAAAGGAGGGCGATGTCGCAACACAATCGAAATACGGCTTTCACGGAGAGATAGGACCTCCTCTTGACGGAGTTGGGGACCGTTACACCGAGGGAGAAATCCGTCTTATTGTGGTGGATTCAAAACTGGCGTTTCCCGACTTGGACACGGCAATGCCAGCCTTCATGAAGACAGATGGCTTACACCGCGTAATTAAGGAATGTAAGGGTAAGACCATGATGACACCGCAGCAAATCGAAGACGTCGTAGCGTTTCTGGTTACTCAAAAAGAATAAGAATTCTAGGGAGATTTAAAGTCATGAAAAAGTACTTTCTTATAGGGCTCGGACTGGCGTTCCTATTCGTGATACTAGCCGGAGTTCTAATAAAGTCAGGCTCCCTTTGGGCGGCGGATGGACGCAATGAACCTGTCAAAACTCCTGAAGGGCATCCTCTGGAAGAGTTATGGTCAGGTTATCATTTCGCCACGATTGAAACACAGGCCATGCAAGATGATGAGTTCCAGAATCCGGCAATGGCATGGTATGATATCGGAGAAGAATTATGGTCAAAGAAGGAAGGTGAGCTTAACAAAGCCTGCGCGGACTGCCACAAAGATCCAAGTTCCATGAAGGGCGTGGGCGCACGATATCCCGTATATTTTGAACCCTGGAAAAAAATGATAAATATCGAGCAGACGATCAATTACTGCCGAGAAAATAACATGAAAGCCAAGCCGTGGAAGTATGAGTCCGATGAGATGATGGGAATGACGATTTTTGTTAAGCGGCAATCCTTGGGTATGCCGATGAATGTCAAAACCGACGGCAAGGCTGCACCATTTTATGATGCCGGCAAGAAATTCTATTATGAGCGCAGAGGCCAGATTGATATTTCGTGTGCTCATTGTCACGAGAAATATGCCGGAAAGAAAATACGTATGAATACACTCAGCCAGGGCAACTCGAATGGTTTTCCGACCTATAGACTGAAATGGCAAAAGCCTGGGACCTTGCATCGTAGATTCAGTGGGTGCAACAGCATGGTGCGTGCTACCCCGTTTAAAAGGGGATCAGACGAGTACGTCAATCTTGAGCTGTTCTTGAATTCAAGAGGGAATGGGCTCGAAGTGGAAACTCCAGCCGTTAGAAATTAGCGCATTTGGCTGAAATTCACCATCCGCCGATGACAAAGGCAGAGCTCATAAACCAGCTCTGCCTTTTCAGTTATTCGAGTTCCACCGATCGATTGAGGTTTACTAATGTTATCCCGTAGAGAATTTCTGACCGTCGCTTCTGCTACCGCCGCTGTCACTGCACTTGACGGCCGCCTTAGAAGTGCCGCGGCTCAGCAAAAAATTACGCAGGAAGACCTGCTGAAATTTCAGCCCAAAGGTCAGGTAACAATTCTGCATATGAATGACTGTCATTCGGATTTGATGCCTCATTACTATCGCGAGCCTTCTATCAATCTTGGTGTTGGTGAGGCATACGGCAAACCTCCCCATATTACAGGTGAGGCAGCGCTCGAGATGTACGGCATCAGATCTGGTTCACTCGAAGCCTACGCTTTGACATCCAAAGATTTTGTCTCACTTGCCAGAGAATATGGAAAAGTTGGCGGTATGGACAGGATGGCTACGCTTGTCAAGGCCATCCGTTCAGAACGAGGCGAAGAGAAAACACTCTTCCTGGACGGTGGAGACTCACTTCAAGGATCTTACACCTCTTTGAAGAGCAAGGGGGCTGATATGGTAAAGGTTCTCAACACCCTTGGCGTCGAAGCAACAACGGGACACTGGGATTTTACCTATGGAACCGATCGGGTATTGGAGTTTGCAGGTAATAAAGATGGCGGCGGCGAGCTCACTGGTACTTTTTTGGCAGGCAATGTTTTCGATACAGAATGGGAAGAGCCAGTTTTTAAATCCACAAAAATGTTTGAGAAGAATGGGATTAAAATTGCAGTGATTGGCCAAGCATTCCCTTTTACGCCAATAGCAAACCCGCGGTATATTATTCCAACCTGGTCGTTCGGTATCAGGGAAAAAACAGTCAACCGCCATGTGGAACAAGCCCGGACGCAGGGAGCGGAGCTGGTTATTTTATTGAGTCACAATGGCTTCGATGTGGACCGCAAGTTAGCATCTCGGCTCGATGGAATCGACATAATTCTCACAGCACACACTCACGATGCGATCCCTCGGCCGGTCAGAGTCAACAATACTATACTGATAGGATCGGGATCTCATACGAAATTCCTGTCCAGGCTCGATGTAGAAATGAAGAATGGCCGAATATCGGATTATTCCTATGCTCTGATACCGGTCCTTACGGATGCCATCAAACCTGATGCGGAAATGGCAGATCTGATTGGTGAAATTCGTGCGCCTCATGAAAAAATGCTGAACACTGTCCTAGGTAAAACCGATTCTTTGCTTTATCGCAGGGGTAATTTCAACGGTACCTTTGACGATTTAATATGCAATGCCATTCTTGAGGAAAGAGATTGCGAAATCAGTCTGTCTCCGGGCTTCAGATGGGGAGCTGCACTGCTTCCTGGACAGGACATAAAATGGGACGACATTTATTCCCAAACGAGCATAACCTATCCCGAATGTTATCGACTTGATTTTAAAGGATCTCTGATTAAGGATATTCTCGAAGATGTAGCTGACAATTTATTCAATCCAGATCCCTATTTTCAACAAGGCGGCGACATGGTCCGGGTCGGCGGTATGGGTTTTCAAATTGATATAGATAAAAAAATAGGCCACCGTATTTATGGCATGACACTTCTAAAATCGGGGGTTCCTATTGAATCAAATAAGGATTATGTCGTGGGAGGATGGGGATCTGTAAATGAGGGAACGAAAGGACCTGCGATTTGGGATGTCGTTGGTAGTTACATAAAAAGACAAAAAGTGATTGATATTCCGCCAAATGATTTTATAAAATTTTCACGGCAGAGATCCTGAAATGTGTGAAATCTGCAGGACTTTTCCCCGCAAGGTTCTTTTGTTAATTGAATTCGGCGGTCCTGTGCGCCAGTCACTGATATGTGCGAATTGTAGCCACTGTCCGTGCGATATGATACTATTATAGCCGGTTGTAATTCAGTATTTAGCGATGTAGTTACCTGGTTTATATCGATCATCGAAACCAGAACCAGTTCTGTCATATGATCGATGGATAAGAAAGGCATTTAATATGAACTCATTCAAATTAAGCCGAAGAACTTATCTCAAATCTGCTGTTGCCGCGGGCATTTCCCTCACAACAATCAATGCATTTGGTTCCGAATCTGACGTTCCTGTAAATGACGATGGGCTCTTTCACCAAAACTGGTTCCTGGAGTCATTCCTCGACTTAAGCGAAGATTTATCGTCGGCTGCGGATAACGGAAAACATCTGGTAATACTATTCGAACAGAAGGGTTGTCCCTATTGCCGGGAACTGCACCGCGTAAATTTTGCCAACGAGAAAATTGTAGAATTTGCAAAGAAGAATTTCGATTTTCTACAGTTGAATTTATGGGGTAGCCGTAAAGTAACTGACTTTGACGGAACGGAAATGGAGGAGCGACATCTCGCCCAAAAATGGAAGGTCGTGTTTACTCCCACAATCATTTTTTTTCCAACCGACATTAATAAGGTGAAAGGAAAATCGGGGCACCAAGTAGAGGTTGCACGCATGCCTGGTTATATGAAACCATTTCATTTTATTTCTATGCTCGAGTATGTTGAAGGTGAACATTATAACTCCCAAATTTTTCAGCGTTTTTTGCAGGATAAATTCAAAAGACTCCAATCAGAGGGCAAGACACCTAGTGTTTGGTAGTTAGACTGTACAGACTGCTAAAAAGTGGCCGGTTCCAATGGATCAGTTCCCAATATCCACACTAATGGCCCTGTCGGGATTTCTATTGGGGGGTGTCGCGGGCGCAACTGCGCGTCGTACGCGGTTTTGTACTTTTGGAGCTATCGAAGATTTCATACTTGGCCATGATCAGTGCAGGCTTAAAAGCTGGGCAATGGCGATAGCGGTATCAATAATAATCGTGCAGATTTTGCATATTTCGGGTGTGGCACGTATCGATGAAGCCTTCTATCTCTCTCCGAACTTTGGTTGGCTAGGTGCGATAGTAGGAGGTAATTTATTTGGTTTTGGCATGGCTCTTGTTGGGACGTGTAGCTATGGAAGCCTCGTACGGCTGGGGGGCGGCGATTTAAAAGCCTTGATCGTAGTTCTAGTAATCGGTTTAACGGCTTATATGACATCACGCGGCATAACCGGATTATTCCGTGAAAATTTCATAGAACAATTCAACGTCGATCTGACCAAACTCGGTGGCCAGGGGATTCCGCATCTGCTGGCACCCATGCTAGGTGTAGATCCGATCAAACTGTGGCTTCCAGTAAGTTTGGTAGTTTGTACTCTAATCCTGGGATGGTGTTTCACCGATGAGAAATTTCGCTCAAGCCACTCCGATATAATATCAGGCGGAATAATGGGATTACTTGTTGCACTTGGATTTGTCGCGACTGGCTGGCTGGGCAACGACCCCTTTAATCCGCAACCCGTAGGTTCCCTGACATATGCCCTACCCCCCGGAAATACAATCGTTTATCTCCTGACTTTTAGCGGCGCAACCTTGAACTTTGGCATTGGTCTGGTATTCGGCACAATTTCAGGTTCCTTTATTGTCGCCTGGAACCAAAATGAGATGAGATATGAAGCCTTCGATGATGATCGAGAGATGCTTCGTAATCTTGTCGGTGCCTTTCTTATGGGCTTTGGCGGCGTGACCGCGCTTGGCTGTACAATTGGGCAGGGCATAACCGGCATCGCCACGCTATCTGCCGGAAGCGCTTTGGCGCTAATCTCAATTTTACTGGGCGCGACCGTTGGTCTCTTTTATCTTGTGGCGGGATCGGCGAAAGATGCAACTCTGTTGGCTTTAGACCGGATCATTCAAATTAAAAAAGTCAGAAAGTAAGTGGAAATTTCAATGGACTTGATAGATCTACTGAATCACAGTATGACTGCGACCCAAAGCATGTTTCAGAGACAGCTTCTTAAGGAAGACATAAGGCGGCTAAAAAAAATTATGGAACTTGCGGACAAACTTGATAATAAAACCGAGTTTCTAAAAGAAGGAACATACATCGGCTGGACAAAAGACGATATGCGCACTGGTGAGATAAAAGAGCCATTGGAGGCACTATTATCGAAAATTTTTGATGCTCAAAAACAAAATTTTCCACCAGACCTGGAGTCAGAAATCAGAGAAGCTTGGATTCGATTTAGTCGAATTAGAATAGAAAAACTGATCCACTGCCTCTGATATCAATTGATGAGATTGCTTTAGGAATTGAATGGATAAGAATTTAAAGATCGGCTTGTACCATTCGCCCAAATAATTATGTCGCCTGACACCCTGCAAATCCTTCCGCGTCCATTTTTGCTTCATAAGGACCTGCGACATCTGATCCCAAAGTAAGCTTTGATTTTACTGTGTCCCAATCATCAGGTTTCAGTACAACCATCCAATTTGTATATGGATCATCATTTGCCTTCGATGGTGAGCTTTGTAATTCCGCATTAACTTCAATAACTTCACCACCTGCAATGGATTTCGCAGGCCCTACCCACTTGCCGGATTCAACAGTGGCGCAAGATCTTCCCGCCTTAACAGATCGACCAACTTTTTTGGGAGTAAATGCAACTAGCTGACCTGCCATTGCAGTCGCGACCATTGTCATGCCGAGCCGAACATTGCCATTTTCAATTTCTTTGTACCAAATGTGATTCTCAACGTCATAGAGCAGATCATCGGGTAACTGACAACCTCGCACTTCAGGCATTTTTTCACCTCTTACTGCTTTTTAATTCCCATTTGACCTCAATGGTTTTGACGAACAGCAGAATTCTCCAAGTTCTTCCGCTTGCGATTTTCCTGAAACAAACAAACATAAGTGCTTTGCAACCAGGCATCCCATCTTAAGGGCTCTGGCATTTTGTATTTCGTCGTTACATTCTGCCATGAGGTTATAGTGATAAACAAGCTCACGACATGTCTCACGGCATGCATTAAATGACGGCTCTCCTCTTGCACCCTGCCGGTGCAGCGCCAGCAATCTAAATCCCTCACGCGTTTCATTTGTTGGCGTTTGGCCGCGTGCGAAAATCCAGTTTTCCAATGTTTCTTCACCGAGTTGCAGCAGCTTTTGTGCTGCATTCGTCAGATCTGACTGATGATCAACACTCAGCTGATCAATGTGGTCTTCTATTTCATCAAATGATCTCATGGTAAAATTCGTTTCTCGATCATCATTTGCATCGAGTCGGAAATATTTTCATGAATTCCAAGTTTACGAGGCTTCAATCCAAGTGCGAGCCCCAAAAGCTGAGTAAAATACATTATATTGACATTTGTCTTTTCACCAAATTTTTTCTCGGCGCGAATTTGGTGCATTTCCAATCCTGAATGACAAGTTGGACATTCCGTGGCAATCACATCGGCACCTGCGAATTCTGCAGCACGAAGAATATTTAAAACGAGCTTTGTGGACGTATCGGAGTCTGAGAGTGTGTGGGCTCCGCCGCAACAGGCGGTTTTTAACGGAAAGTTGACATTTTCCGCACCGGCAACAGCCAACAGATCATCCATAAAATGAGGTTGCGAAGTGGACTCGGATCCCGGTCCCTGATCTTTTTCCGGAAAAATATGACGCGGTCTGGTGTACATACAACCATAGTAGTTGGCAACTTTGAGTCCGGATAAGGAATTAGTAATCAGGCTTTTTAGTCGTTCTTCACCTATTGCTTCTTTTATCCAGTCCAATGCATGAATTGTTTCAGCCTGACCTGCTTCATAAGTCTGATGACCTGCTTTGTCGGATAACTTTTTCACGACCTTGCGACTATCTGGATCGTGCGTCAGATCATATTCCGCTTTTTTCAGGTTGTGATAGCAGCCGTTGCAGGGTGCCATTACGACCTTATGATTCATTTGATTGGCTGCGATTGAAAGGACACGAGACGATAAATAGGTTTGCAGCTTGGGATCTATGTTTTTGACCTCCATCGCGCCGCAACAATTCCAATTTTTAACCTCATCGAGCTTTAAACCAAGAGCTTTCCCGACGGCTTTAGTCGACCTGTTATAGGCATGTCCGGTACCTTCCAGTGCGCAACCAGGATAATAAGCTACCCTTTTATATTTCTTGGGTTCCGGCATCGATTTTTCCTTTTTTATTCTGCAGATCGCATCTGATCTTTATCATTGTAATCTTTGGATTGAACGTCATCATCTTTGGCATTTCCGCTACCAAGTCCGAGCGAATTTCGAGTCTCCTGCTGTCGCTCCGCGATATAGTCTTCCATTGCCAATCGGGCTCTTGTCCACCCTCTGGTTCTCGGTTTGAATACTGATGAAAATCCTAAATTCATCATCAATCTGATTGGCAACTTTGAAGCCAATCTCAACGACATTGTCACGAGCCAGCTTTGGAATAAAGGTTGACCCGTCCTTCTAAAAAATTTCCAGATCAGACCGGCTTCTTCAATCTTACCTCTTTGTATTACCTGACTAGAGAAAATTTCGTCAAAATGCATTGAAGGGGATTTCGGCACCAGCCCCTGCAATTCAAGCCAATGAGCGGTCGCTTTCATGACACCTTCCGGGAATACGTCCCTTGGACAGGCGTACGTGCATTTGTTGCAAGATACGCATTGCCAGATGATATCCTTGTCACGCAATAATTCCGATTCCATTCCCGTTCGAATAAGATAAATCCAATAACGCGGATTAAATTCAGGATTGATGGCGTTTACGGTGCATGAATTCGTGCATGAGCCACATTGCCAGCATCGATGGATGAACTCGCCACCCGGCAAGCTGCTTATTTCCTCCTCAAGACTCTCATTATAGTCGGTTACGACACGGGATTCTATGAATGTCGACCAGTGGCCGGAGACATCCACACCATCTATTTCCAGATGTTCGTGAGTTTTTAAATCTTCCGGGCGAATTAGAGACTTTTCATGAATGGGCATATGTTTCTCTCCAATTTAGCTCAGTGGCTTTTGTTGATCGAATAAAACAATTGGCCATCCGTCGACTTAACTTTTAATTGACCTCCTTTAGAAACACCATCAAGTCCCAGGATTCTTCGGGTCTGCTCGAGTGGGTCCACTTCAGTCGAAAAATCTGTGCGTAAATATGTACCGCCTTGACTATTTATGTATTCGGCATAAACATGAGCCTGCAACAGATCTACATAAAAAATCATGTCTTTATAGACACCGTTCTCCGACAAGAACTGTGACAGCTCTTCTCTTAGAATAAGAAACGTTTCAAAGCTATCGTTTATATCTATGATCTGGTTATCCACATTCTCTGAATGCCAGATTTCCCTGAGAACGCCTGTATTGGTACGAACATCCCACACCCATTTTGTCATCAGCGGGTAATGTTCCGGATAAGTAAAATGCAAAAGCTCGGCAGCCAGATCTCTCACCCAACGATATGACCTGCTGGAAGGAAACGATTCCGTGAATTTTCTCATCCGTTTGTCTGTATTGGAAGTATCCGCAGCATCTTCCAGAAGATTATAAATTGCCTCCCTGAAATGCGAAAAACCAAATTCCTCAAGTGATCCACCAATTCTCCGCCTGCAGGTGGACATGAACAAACATATCTGCAATAAATTTTCTTTGTTTAGCGATCTTGCACTTTCGTTCCGAATTGTCTCCTGAAAGAATTGGGCTTTCAATCCCAATGCGTCGGCAAATTTCTCAACGCCTCCAATGGTCGCGCTCGCTTCAACGAGCTGCTCCATAGCCCGGGTAATTTTCGGCCCGCTAAGATGAAGAATAGGTCTGTCCACATTACCACTCGAGACTGCTGACAGGGACATATGAAACTCCTATTCAGCCGCTTGTGGAGATTTCAAATTCAACGAAGCCATAGCCGACATGGCTGCCGCATTGGCTTGCGCAATGGAATCGTCAATAGTTTCTGGACCGATAGCCGAGCCAGCAACGAAGACCCCTGGCCGACTGGTAGCCCCCATAACACCGTAATTATCCTGCCGGGCAATATAACCTTGTGCATGAAGATCGACACAAAAAATTTCCGATAGCAAAAAATTATCGACATTAGGATCCATGCCAATAGCATGAACAACCATATCAAATGGTATGGTAATGGGACGTTTCACAAGAGTGTCTTCACCCTTGACAATTAGCTTGTTCCCGTCTGATGTGACTTCAGCAATTCTCGCCTTAATATATTTTACTTTAAATTCTTCCTGCGACTTCCAATAATAGTCAGTCTCATAAAAGCCGAAAGTTCGAATATCCATGTAGTAAATATACACATGACAATCAGACAGTTCTTCCCGGATTTCCATGGCTATATTGGCAGATACCGTACAGCAGATTTTTGAGCACCATTCCCGACCAATCTGCCGATCTCTTGACCCGACACATAACAGGATGGCGACGCGCTTTGGTTTCCTGCCATCAGAGGGACAGCGAACACCCTGACCAGAAGAGATCATCTGCTCAACTTGCGTCGTCGTTACGACATCTGAAAACGTTCCAAACCCCCATTCCGGTTTGTTAATGGAGTCAAAATGCGTAAAACCCGTGCACAAAATGGCAGCACCAGTTTTAAATGCAATGCCATCATCCAAGGTTACATCAAAATCCCCCGGGCCGCCCTGGAATTCTTTTACTTTCGAAGATTTTCGTACATCGACCAGCGGATTATCAGAAACGCGGTCCACCATGCCACCGATGGCATCCTTGGCCCATTCTCCTGAAGGCACAAGTTTGGCATAGCCTGACAAAATTGGAGCTCCACCTAAACGATCTTCTTTCTCAACAAGAATAGATTTTCGACCGACATTGGCGAGCGCGTTTGCTGCTGCAAGTCCTGCAGGTCCTCCACCAACAATTAATATGGGGGACGTCATGATCTCTGCTCAATTCTTTTGAAGCCGGGACCAGAAGTTATCATGCGTCGAGGATCGTATAGATTTTCCTGATTACCAGCCTCAACTTCCTTGAGATAATCTTCAAATTCCTGCTTTTTTACCCGCCAGTCAATCCCGAGCTTCTCCATTAAAATTTCCGTTGATGAAGCGTGCCAGTGCGATTGCACAATCTTGTAGGGATGAGCGCCACAAACCAGGGCGGCAAACTGACAATCGGCCAATATCGGTAAATCAACTGGCTTGCCGGCGGCCTGACCAATCCACTGATTCTTATCGAGGGTCGTAATACAACCTGTGTCATGCCCGATCATGACATCGGCATTAGCCTCTTCAATAGCAACGCGGACTTTGCGATCTATTGCGAATGATCGTGTAAATTCCCGTTCCGAAATTATATGTCGGAATCCAAAACCACAACAATCATACCAGGTTGAATAGTCGATCACTTGAGTGCCCAGGGCTTCCATTATTCCAGTTGATACGGCTACACGGTTTCCTTCCAATATTTCATCGTCATATATTGCATCCTCAGGGACCATCTTATAGACATGGCAGGCTGGATGTATCGTTGTACGAATCTGGCTTGCATCTATTTCCTGATGGTTGGCGATCTGATTTCTCATCACATGAACCCATTCAGAATAATGCACAACTTCCTCCGGGATCAGAAGCTTCCCATCCACCAGCCGGTCAAGTTTCGCAAGAATCTTCTTTACGCGTGCCCTGAGTTCGGCTGAGTGCAATAGATAAGCCCGGACTTCCTTATAGTTTCCAAATGAAGTGCCACAATGGACAAGTGGATAATAATATCCCTCACGAAGCCCTTCCGCTTTGGCGGCAATATATGCCTGATGAAAGTTTCTCAGAAATACGGCAGCTAGACTTTCCAGATTTCCAATCCCCGAACCATGATAATTCCAGGCCGTACATGACGTCTGATCCGTCTCGTCAAGATAACGGATATCCATTTTATTCATCAGCCACAGCAAAGATGCAGGATATCCGGGAATATTACCGCACTGACCACAGGATTTGTGGTGCCAGAGTTGAGTGGTTGGAATTTTCTTATTCCAGCCGTAGAGGGTTTTGACATTGATGGGTTCATGTTCATCTTTAACACGATGAACAACAATCTCGCCATCTTTTTCAAGTTGCCACATGATGTCGCGTACATCTTCAACGCGGTCTTTATTAGTAAGCATAGAGCGACGGTCAATCTTTTGCTCCACCCAGGAGGTCGCAACCAATGCTTCTTCACGGCTTAGATTTGCTTCTCTCCATTCGGAGCCATGACCTGTAAAGCGTTCATTAGACTGAGAATCGTGTGTGTTTTTATCGTCATTCGTCATAATCGGATTTCCTTTACCTAACCATATGAAAGGGATCTTCGACTAATTCCAACCTTTAATGTCTAATATTGATATGTAGCTTAATCGTCATCACCTTGTCCGTCGACAAAGTCTTCCCAATCTTCACGTTTTTCATCCATAATATCAGTAATTACATCGAATAGATTTTCATCAATTGTCTCAAGCTGATCAAGTACACCAGTCATTTCCCAAATTGTATACAACTCGACCGAAGTCTTAAGATTGACCTCCCATGCCGTTTCTATTGTGTTTAGCGTAGGCATGGGAATGGCTTTTCGAAGTAATTTGAGCGGAGCATCAATTTTGGAGATATTGGGCCCCCAGTCAGCA
This sequence comes from uncultured Hyphomicrobiaceae bacterium, assembly GCA_964461525.1. Lineage (GTDB taxonomy): Bacteria > Pseudomonadota > Alphaproteobacteria > Rhizobiales > CAYWUX01 > CAYWUX01. Next base: position 20,605 of record CAYWUX010000028.1, read on the forward strand.
AAATGATCGGCATTGATCATATCCGGTGCCAGCTGATTACCTGTTGAAATCAGCTTGAGCATAACGCGGCTAAATGGCCTCAACACATCCTTCGCTGATTGCATGCCATGTTTGATCGATACCTCCCGCATCAACATGATCAATCCGCCCGGGGAATTCCCAAATGGACATCGCGCGGCGCAAGTATAGCATTGCGCGCAGGACCAGATTTTCTCCTGCATCGCATCATAAATGCCTTCGAGATTTTCGGTCCACAGTAGTTGAACGATTTCTCGTGGAGAGAAATCGTAATAATGAGCTGCTGGACATGTCGCAGTACAAATCCCACAATTCAAACACCCGTTGAGTTCATGATCAAACCTAAGGTCGCTCTGAATGTCCCGGAATATTTCCTCCAGTTCATCTCGGTCAACCGGAGGTGAGTCCGATATCGGATCACCGATATAATCCTGAACTCGCGTGCCGTTAGCAGCATGTCCCATAAATGAAGGTCCTGACTTTGTTTTAGTAGGTTAAAACTTTACAGTCACTTTCCATAATTTCTTCTATAAGATAGGCTCCGCCGACGATACCGTCGCATTCTGGAATTAGATCCTCTTTGGTCATATCGAACAGGTCGAGATTGGGAGAACAGCATTTAAACTTGACCCCGGCCTCGTACGCATCCTTTATAAAATCATAAACACTTTTCGGAGAGCCTTCTTTAACTACCAACTTTTCCGCTTCGCCTTTTTTCATCAAACGACCGGCTGTTGCTGTACAGATAACTTCCACTTCGTATTCCATCGCAGCTGCCACACTCGCCTGGAATATTGGAGCACCTAGTTCTTCACCATTCCGAGGATCCGTATTCGCCATGATGATTAAAAGTTTGTCCGACATTACGCTGAATCTCCCCAATTAATTTTTCTCAAAAATTCCAAATGAATATAAACTCAATGAACTGAATGATAATATGCAACTAATTAGTATATTCAAACATTCGAAGATATGCAAGTAACGGTCATAGAAGAATTGACCTAAATGTTACTGTTTAATTGCTAGTTTGGATTTGCATCAGTCCAGTTTCCTTAACTAGACCAGCCATAATTTTTACAAGGGAGTCTTCAATTTTTTCTCTGTATGTTTTCAAGGCGGAAAGAGCGTTTTTCGCGTTTTTGGGAACGTCTTCAAATTCCATTATCAAATCTTCAGCAATTGCAGATTTGACCCCCGGGTGGCCGGAAAATCCAAATGCATTAGTACCAATTTGAAATAAAGCAGGACGACCCTTTTCATCCACCGCCAGTATCTGGGCATAGTCAGGAGGAAGAGGCCGATCGCGCATCAAAACCGCATGTGGATATAATTCGGGCAAATACCCGGCCAACGCACGGGATTTAACTCTTGTCACAATACCAACTTCAAACTCATATGCACTTTCGATTGACTTCCCGCCAGCACCGATCGCTAGAATTTGTGCTCCCAACCCAAATCCAATAATCGGCTTATCTAACATTAAACAGGTACGAACGAGGGTTATCTCTTTCTCCAGTGTTGGAACATTACGCGTCCCCGCCGATCCCCAAGGCCCACCTCCGAGTAAAATTAATCCGTCTCCAATACTATCCGGATGAGGTGTATCACCACCCTCAGTAAATGGTCTGCTGTAATTGAACTTTATTTGGCGACCTTCCAGGTGGTCCTCAATCAAACCGAGATAATCGGAAGATGTATGCTGAACGACGTTCACTACAGTCATTATGCTCTCAACACATTTTACAGTTAGCACGCAGATGCAATCGCAAGCTCGATGACCTCGACAAAATCTTCGGGTCTCAAAGTTAACATGCTAATTTCAGAGTTCGCGAAGAAATTATTAATTACACTGGAAATATTACGTTGTTCTATTCCCCGGAGTCTTGCTTCCAGATCGAAAACCGTACGGGGAGGCGCGACAAAAAAATCACCGGCAAACAGTATTTCACGAATTCTGTCTTGTCGGCCATCCAGACGCAGGCTCGTGCTTATCAGTCCACCTTTTGTCTGAATTGATGCGCTATAAATTTTTCCACCATCGGGCAACTTTATCTCGTCAACGAATTCATCGAGACCAATTTCATCCTTCCAACACTGGTTTGCGCTGCGTTTTTCCTCTTCCGATACCGTGCCGTAATAAGTAGAAATATCCAGATTGTTACTGAGTCCTTCAAGGACGGCATTTTGAACTTCTGCAATATCAACGGATTTACCCAATAACTCATTGAGGGTAACGACGCGTTGCTCCGCAGAATCCAGTTTGCGCTTTTCAAGTTTTGCTTCTGGTACGTTCAGACAGGCAACCATGCGGGAAGGATCCATATCCACTAAAACTGTGCCCTGATAAATTATTGAATCCCCGTCATAAAACCCGCCTGTTCCACACAGTTTCCTGCCGTCAACTTCAATGTCGTTACGTCCCCGAAACCTGGCTCGCACACCAAAATTTTCAGATAAGCCATTTGCCACAGCCTTGCAGATCTTTTGGGCATAGTCCTGAAGAGTCGCGAATTCAAGGATATGGCGGCGAAAAACCAATTCCCATCCAAGCTGACCTTCGTCCAGATAAATGGTTCCACCTCCACTTATACGCCTGGCAAGACCGATGTTATTGGCCTTGCAGTAATCAAGGCGTACTTCATGGCTCAATACCTGATGACGACCAATCAGTACCGTAGGGGGAAACCTCAAAAATCTGACCGTGTCCGGTATCCGGCCAGCCTTATGAAGCTCAATCAGTGCTTGATCAAAAGCGATCTGCCGCCTGCCGTCAGCAACGCCGGAATCTATAACCCGAAATTCGCCAGACATTTAGTTACTCGAATTCTTCGCTTTCAAGGTACTCCTGACCCGGCATTTCCATATCCAGCTGGTGTCGAATTTTTTTCAAATCAACTTCGTTGGGTTGAAAGGGGTAGCTGGCAATATCTGAAGGAGGACTGTCTCCATAAGGTCGATCACAAGCAGAAATATCCTGGGCAAATTTTCCGGGACATCCAGATGTACGAAACGGGATGCCGGAATCTATAACTGCATCGAGCTCCGCTTGGGGCAATCCAAAATCTACGACTCTTCCTTCTTCATCGAACTTCATATGCGCTACGTTAACATCGTAATAATCTATTAAATAACGTCCCACCTGCACTCGTCTCCACTGATCTCTCGGCGTCGCAGGCAGATGATCCATTAAGGAACCGTTCTCGGGAAAAAAGCAGAACATGTGACTATGACCCCCGAGATCCACAAGTTCCTGGACCAATCTTAACACCTGTTCTTCTGTTTCTCCCATACCTACTATAATGTGTGCACCAAACTTTTGATCTCCGAAAACGTCCCTGGCATCCAGCAATATCTCCCAGTATTTCTTCCAATTGTGGGGGGATTGCACACCCTTTCCACGTGTACGATCAAAAAGCTCAGGTGTTGCCGCATCCAGCGCAACCGTGAAAATATCCGCTCCAAAGTCTGATAACTTTTCTACATCGTTTCTGGTCATGGTTGTAGGATTTGATAAAATCGACACCGGAACAGTTTCAGGTGTTATTTTATCTGTCCATTTCTTCAGCACTGTAAATGTATCATCTTCTGACCGTGGATGCGTAATCATGGAAATACACATTCGATGAAAAGGTGTGTTCTCCCCTTCGGACGAAACAATTTCGATAACCTGATCAGTCGGGACGGCCGGCCAATCGACGCGAATAAAATTCCTGTCGGCAAAATCGCGTTCAGCTTCTCGATGGCGTGCCAGGCCGCAATAAGCACAATTCGCTCGACATCCTTCCGGGTAAGTCAGTAATAAATTGAGACATCTCGTACACCCACAACGAAACATCCTACCTGGCATAACACCAAGTGTAATCGCTGCAGCCGTCGACATCTGAACATAATCAGGCGACTGCATATTAGGTGTTAAGATATTGTAATTAGGTAAATAAACACCACTCGGACTAACCTCATTTGTTTTTACTCGGGCGCCATTTTTCAACTCTCTTGGCACTGCTCCCGGAGATCTCGGTGTCATAGCTTCGAAAGCATTGAAATCTTTTCCGGCACCACCGTTTTTTTCGGGATGCCCAGAGTCCGATTTAATACAGGTCATTTGGTGTCTCCCTTATTCAGACGGCACCACAGGTTGACTGTAGCCGGGTATCAATTGAATTGCCGATTTTTATTGAACAACAAGCATGCTCCTGATGGTAGGACCTGCCGATTTGATTAGCAACGGCAACAACGCCGTCTGCTGGAAAGGCAATGCCATCTAGTCCGGCCATCACGGCATAGGCATCGGTAACACGCTTATGAAGACCCGGAGGGCGCGCGCATCCGAGCAGAACCTGTCGATTGACTAACTTTTGCCTTGCGAACCGAAATAAACTCCCAATCTCTGTTGTATCAGGCGTTACAAATGTTCCCAGCTTCGCATAAAAAGGCATAATTACAACGAGCACTAAAGCATGAATGTCATGTCTGCGGACAATGTCCAACGCACTGTATTCACCGAGAATCCGGCCATAGTGCAGTCCAATAACGACATGTGGTACGATCTCCATCGACGTGTTGCACAGTGCTTCTAAAGTACTCTCAAAATCTTCGACGGGCCGGTCAAGATGATAGACTTGCTTGATCGTCTCACTGTCTCCAATAACATCCATCATCGCGGTATCTACACCCGCTGATTCCATTTGTTTGGCCCTGTCGAAATCTAACAATGCAGTATGAATTGCAATCTTCAAATGAGGAAAATCCCGTTTAAGTGCCTCGATGACCGGGTAGTAACGTTCATAACGGATTTCATTATTTCGGTTTGACCCTCCCGAAAGCAAAAATCCCTGAAGATTTTGTAAAAATATCAGATCCCTGACTTTTTGATCCAGCATTTCGGGTGATGTAGCAGATATCATCGGCTCCAAAATTTTTGCTTGACAATGGTCACACATAAGCGCGCAACCCCCGGCAGTGATTGAAAACGCCGGGAAAGAGTTTTTATTGCAACCCTGGACTTCCGATGAAGAATATTCTTTGAATGTAGGCGTAGAAAAGCGCACTGGACGGCGCAGGATTGATAACGATTCTGCTTCCATGCGTTGAACTAACGGTTCATTGAATTCGCAATCCTCAAATTCTTCGATGTTTCTTATTTTATCCAGCCAGCCCATGGGATCAACTATATTCGAATATATGAATGCTATAAAGCTTCCAAGTTCTTGTTTAAATTACATCGGGACCGCTGTCCAATTGTTTCACTAAATTTTGAAATTCAGCTCGAATAGGTCCGTCATTTTCCTTGTCTTGCAGCGTTTCTAACCAGTCGGATTTGATTTCTTCCTGATCTATCAAATCACAATCAAGATTTTTAAGTAGATTTCTTACCGCGATGGGCAATTTTTCCGGGATTCCGTATCCCGCTAGTTGCGCCCACAAGCCTGACCAACATCTTATCACTCCCCAGGGATTGTAGCCACCCCCGCCCAGGATAATGGTATGCGGCGTCAGCGACTGTAGTTTTCGAATACTGTTCCATACAGCCACGTTGGAAAGCGCCATACTTGAAAGTGGATCTCCTTCAAGAACATCTGCCCCGCAGGTAATCACAAGAGCTTCCGGTTTCCAGGATTCTATTTGCGGAAACAAACCCTGGTCAATGAGAAATTCAAACTCGGTATCATTTACTTGGCTTGGTATTGATAGATTAAAACAGTTGTTGTGCGGCCGGCTTGTCGCACCAGTGTACGGCCACCTATTTTGTTCATGAACGGACAAAAGCTGAACACGGGGATCTTTCATATATGCGGCTTCCACACCGTCTCCGTGATGAGCATCCAGGTCGACATAACAAACGCGATCTAAGCCTTTTTGAAGCAATGTCTGAATTGCAAAAACAGGCCCATTGAAATAGCAGAACCCCGAGGCACGGCCTTTAAGGCTATGGTGTGTTCCACCAGCCGGATGAAATACCAATTTACCATCCAATGCTTGTTCTGCAGCTAATATCGCTCCACCAATTGACGCGGTTGCTCTATCCCAAATGCCTTCGAATAAAGGGCATTCCATGGTTCCCAAGCCGAATTTCTCTCGCGTATTCGCATCAACCTTTAGCTCAACTGCAGCTCTGAAAAATTCGTCTATATATTGTCTTTCGTGATAGGTTTCCAAGACACTGCGGGATGCCAATTCAGGTTCCAGAAGTTGATCAGGTGTAAACCAATCCAAAATACAGCACATCCTGTAAAGTGTGTTTTGACGGGAAATTGACAGTGGATGCAAATTTCCAAATCCACTATTTCGAAACACTTGATGCGTTATGAAGACCGCCTTTGATTGGGTTTTAAAACCTCTTTCACTTTGATCCCTTTGCATCTTGCAAGCCCTGAGGATTAACTCGATTTTAGGTTTATAGACAAATGCGAATATTCTGATATAGCTAAAGTCATAAAATATGTGCATGTTAATTCATGGCATGATTGATGAATTAAACTATGCACGAATCGATACTCGAAAACCAGAAGGACAGTAATTTATAAAAGAGGATAGCAATGGCTGATGTTACGGTGGATGCAAAGGGATTGAATTGCCCACTTCCGATTTTGAAAGCCAAAAAAGCCATGAGAGACGTTCCGTCGGGAGGTACACTGGAGGTATTTGCAACCGACCCTGGCGCGGTGCAGGATTTTGAAGCATTCTGTAGAACCACCGGCCATGAACTAATCGAAAGCAGCCAGGATGACGGGACTTATACATTTTTGATACGAAATAACTCTTGAGAATTTTGAGGCATTGTCACGAATCGATCAAGGGTCAGTTGTCGGTTAATCCAAATGGATGGGACAAAAATCTGTGATATTTCGACGCTTTCTCCGCAAGTCGTCTGCGAAGGATCTGTCCCAGGGCAGTGGATAAATACCAGCGGACATATGTCAGCAGTTAACTTCACCCTTGCGTTTGATCAAGCAAGTTCTCTCGTATTGGATCTCATGGGTCTGGGATTCAAAAAACATAAAGCAGTTCAGGCCGCACCATTTTTAATGGAAATGCATACTGTTTATTTGAGAGAATTAAAATTAGGGGATCCTTACAGCATATCTTTTCAATTACTGGGACATAATGCCAAACGCGTTCATTATTTCATGTTCATGCATCATCGCAAAGAAGAATTTCTATCAGCCACGGTAGAGTTGATGATCGCATTCATGGGTCTGGAAAATCGGAAGATAATTTCATTTCCCAGTAATGTATCGAAGAGACTATCAGATATCTACACCGCTCAAAAAAACCTACCAATCCCAGTTCAGGCAGGTCGATCGATCGATTGGTGAGTTTTTCAGTGCAGGCTGGGAGAAAAGCCTTGAGTAATGTTGCAATTATAGGAATTGGATGTCGATTTCCTGGAGATGCAATTAACCCTAATCGTTTTTGGGCACTTCTGTCAGAGGGCAGAACAGCAATCACAGAAATTCCGTCGGATCGATGGCGTCTCGATAACTTTTACGATCCTAATCCGAATAATAGTAATCGTTCTTATTCAAAGTGGGGTGGATTTTTATCTGACATACGTTCCTTTGATGCCGGTTTTTTTAATCTATCAAGACGTGAAGCCGAAACTCTTGATCCCCAGCAACGCCTATTATTGCAGATAACATACGAATGCATTCAGGACGCCAATGTGCGATTGGCAGATCTTCAATCTAACTCAACAGGTGTTTTTATAGGTGCCTCCAATACTGATTATGGTTTGTTGCAGAGGTTTCGCCATAACCATGGCGATATATTAGCGGGAACGGGTACAGCTCTAAGCATTTTGGCGAACCGAATTTCCAACAGCTTCAATTTCACAGGTCCAAGTACAACCTTTGACACAGCATGTTCTTCATCAATTGTTGCCTTAGATGCCGCCTGCGAAAGTTTAAGCCGACACACTTGTGAATATGCGCTTGTAGCTGGAGTAAATATTCTGTTGGACCCCAAAATGTTTATGACATTTTGTCGTGCACGCATGCTTTCCCCCACGGGAAAAATTCGTGCGTTTGATAAGCTTGCTGATGGTTTTGTCCGCGGTGAAGGTGCCGGAATGGTACTATTGAAACGAAAGGAAGACGCGCTGCGTGACGGTAATAATATTTATGCTTCAATTGAAGCGAGCATGGTCAACCAGGATGGCGGCACAGGAACAATAACTGCACCAAATAAATTGGCCCAAATGGCATTAATGCGTTCAGTTCTGTCTCGAGCTAACCGGCTGGCAAGGGAGATAACTTATGTAGAAGCACATGGTACCGGTACGCCACTTGGAGATCCGATCGAAGCACAAGCCATTGGTGAGATTTTGGGAACGGATAATCGCTTAGAGCCCCTTCTAATTGGTTCTGTGAAGCCGAATATCGGCCATTTGGAACCTGCAGCAGGAATAGCAGGTGTGATAAAAGCAGCATTGGCCATCAAATTTAAAGAAGTCCCACCAAACTATGGTTTTTGTTCTCCTAATCCCCAAATTGCTTTTGACGCGCTAAATTTAGCAGTCCCGACGACCCGAAAATCAATTTCAGATCAGGATGGCAATTCATTAATTCTAGTGAATTCATTTGGATTTGGCGGGACGAACGCCTGCGCATTGTTCTCAACGAGCGCAAAGGTCGCTGCGAAACGCAAAGTGGTTCAGGCAACAACCCTTTTGCAAGATGCCTCTCTATTTTCCGCAGCGGACCTACTTCCGATTCCATTATCGGCTAGGTCTTTTGACCAACTGAAAGCTTATGCTCTAGAACTCTCTGAATTTGTCAACTCAGACAAAGCCGCTGCTCTGAGTTTTTCTGAAATCGCTGCATTAATTTCTTCAACAAATGATCATTTTGAATACAGAGCAGTAATCATTGCACGTTCAAAAATTGAGTTCGTCGAAAGATTAAAACTCCTGTCTGAAGGCAGTAACTGGGAGCGCGAAGACAAATCCAGTCCCGAGCAGATATTTACTGGGAAATCAAAGCCAGATCGAAAAATTGCTTTTACCTTGGCGGGCCAGGGCGGGCAGTGGTGGGCGATGGGACGGCATTTTTTGGAGTCAAGCGCTCGTTTTCGATCAACAGTTGAAGAATTTGACAATAGGTTTTTTCAGAATTCTGGTTGGCGTACTGTCGATGTGTTGGAATCGGCAGAAGAATGTTCAAGTATTCATCAGCCCGCAATAACACCCGCTGTTATGTTTTCCCTGCAATCTGGACTTGCTTCTCTCTGGCGTTCCTCGGGCATAGAACCTGAAATTTTGATAGGACATAGTTTTGGGGAGGTCACAGCCGCTTATCTGGGAAGTGCAATTGATCAGGATGCGGTTGCACACCTCGTAACCTATAGAGGCTCAATTCGAGACCATATTGATCGCGTGGGAGCGATGGCGGCTATTGGTCTTGGTTCAAAAGATATCCAAAAGTATCTACCATCAGATGGAAGTATCGAGATTGGTGCATATAATTCGCCATCAATGGTTACACTTTCCGGAGATGCAGATGCAATTGATCTTCTCTTGGAAAAGCTTAAAAAATTAGATCCTCAAATTCAGACGCATAAGCTGGATCTTGATTTTGCCTGGCATTCCAGCTGGCTTGAGCCAGTTGAAAAACTTTTCAAGAAGTCGGTTGGACCAGTCAGGTGGACAGCACCAAAACGGCACGTCATTTCAACGGTTACGGGGAAACTGGAATCGTGCTTCGATACCGATTATTGGTGGCGAAATCTAAGATATCCAGTTAAATATCAAAACGCCATTGATCTCGCCTTAATGATGGGAGCAAACACCTTTATAGAACTTGGGCCTCACCGTGCGCTCTCAAGTCTAACAGCTGGATGTGCCGCGGCTTTGGGAAAGGAGATCACTACTGTCAGCACACTGCACAGACAACTTAATGACTTCGAATCTTTCGCCTGCGCTATTGGTGAACTATACATAAATGGCATTGAATTCGATTGGGTGAATCTGCTCGGAAAAGCAAAGCCAAAAGTTACACTTCCAAAATTACCTTGGATTACTGAAAATTTTTGGACGGAACCGGAGGAAACCAAATGCGTTCTGAGGCCAGACAATTGGCACCCCTTGCTCGGAACTCGAGATCCTGTCCCGTCAATGTCTTGGTCCAATGAAATCTCAATAAATTCCTTTCCGAGCCTAGCAGATCACAGAATTTTTGGACGAATTGTATTTCCGGCTTCCTGCTACATCGAAATTATGCGCGCCGCTATAGAACAGAGTTTTCACACTTCGCATATCGAGCTAAGAAATATCCAGTTTTTCGAGATACTTTATCTGGATCTTGAAGAAGAATTAATTCTAAATACACTAATCGATCAAGACCGAAGAACTATAAAAATTTTTTCCAGGTTTAGATCCAATACACATGAGTGGATTGAACGCTGTTCCGCGAAATTCTTCGAGCACAAATGCAAGTCCCGTCCTCGTAATCATTTTTCTAAAAAATGTCCCGAAAAAGTGAACGGGTTTTATGAACAGGCTCAAGAACTCGGATATCAGTACGGACCAGCTTTTCAAGGTCTAAAAGACATTCATACTAGCAAAAATGAAATCATAGGCAAAGTTGAGGCGAGTTTCGTTGAATCGACAATGCTGAAACATTTTGAGCTGGATCCGGCTCTTTTGGATAGCTGCTTTCAGCTTATGATCGTTCCGTCGTTCGAAACACCAAAATGGGAAAGGAGCGAAGTCAGAAAGCGGCATCTTTTTTTGCCGAAGAAAATTGAGAGACTTCACATAAGAAAACCGCTCATCAGACGTGGCACTTCATATTTGTATACGGAAGAAAAGACTGACGATTTTCAAAAAAACAATTTTTTGATAACGAATTCTGATGGTCAGACCAGTTTGGCTATAACAGGATTTATCGCCGCAAAAATTTTCAGCAATGACGGAATAGAGAACGAAACCAAGTTACATGGCACCTATTACCGCGAAACATATTCGGAAGTTTCAAGATTTCAATCCGCAACCACGAGACCGGATGAGTGGGTTATAATTGGCGATAAAAATAGTAACATTTTAAGGGTGCTAGTCAACTCAATGGATGAAAATGACTTAGAGTTTTCAATAATCCATATCGATAATGAGGTGAAACCGACAACTGAGCAATATTTCTCTAACTTACAAAAACTCTCCAATAGCTCAAGATCATTTGCAATTTTGTATATCACTCCAATTTCTGATGAAATAATTCTTGGATCTGGTTCATTTGATTTTTTGAATGACTGTGTATTAAAAGCAGTCTCGTTTGGCCAGGCCTTAGAAATGATCAACACAGAAAGACGGCCACAGGAAGTTTGGTTTCTGACAGACAAAATTCAAATTCCGGGTGGTTTATCGCAAATTTATTTGGGTTTAGTTAGAACACTTGCACTGGAACTACCAAATGTCACTTTTCATTTGGCTGACTTGGACAAAAAAAATTGTGAAGATCCTGACTTGTTTACTAACATTCTAAATTCAGGCACTCAAGAAACCGAGCTGATTTTTAAAGATTCCCAAATATTTGCACCACGTTTACATCAATTGAGCCGGGACAGTGTTCGAATTAATCCCATCTCCCCGAATACACACCCTTCAGACGTCAGTGATATCGAGTCCAATTTCGAACTTCGTCAATCAATTCGAGGTAGAAAAGACTCCCTTGAATGGTGGGATACTACTGTTTCAACTCCAGGTCCTGGCGAGGTTTTAGTCAAGACTCGCTCTGTCGGTCTCAATTTCAGGGATGTTATGGCGACAATCAACTTACTCCCTGAAGAAGCAGAAAGCGACGATCCCTTAAAAAGCTTGGGTTTGGAATTTTCAGGCACCATACAACTAGTGGGACCTGGTGTAACCAAGTTAAAAACACGCGATCAAGTTTTCGGCTTGACCCGCGGAGCATTAAAGAAATTTATTACAACAACTGCGGATCAGCTTTACTTAGTTCCTGATCACTTGCCTGTAGCACGAGCTGCAGCAATCCCGTCGGCTTATTTAACAGTTTTCTATTCCCTGATTGAGATTGCCAGAATGGCAAAAGGGGAACGGGTTCTCATTCACAATGCTTCCGGTGGGGTTGGTTTGGCAGCAGTTGCACTGGCGCGACATGCCGGTGCAGAAATATTCGCCACCGCGGGAAATCAATATAAGCGTGACTACTTAAAGAAACTCGGCATCGAGAATGTTTTTGATTCACGCTCTCTTGAATTTTCAGAAGAAATTCTGAAATCAACCAATGGACGAGGCGTGGATATCATTTTAAATTCGTTATCAGGCCCGTTCATAGAAAAAAATCTTGATTGCCTTGCTCCCTATGGCCGATATCTAGAGTTGGGAAAGAAAGACATTTACGAAGACGTCCCAATAGGGCTCAGATACTTAAGAAAAAATATTTCGATCCATGCAATAGATGTCGCTGATTTAGTCGAAGAACGACCCGAAATGCGACATCGTTTAATGCGAGACGTCATAAAATACTTCAACGATGAAAAGATTCCGGAATTACCAATTCGCGAGTTTGGCGCATCCAAAATTGCCGATGCAATTGAAGAGTTCTCGAGTAAATATCATATCGGAAAAATCGTAATAAATTTAAATGATCCGGAAATTAAAATTCTCAGGGACAGCAGTGGACAAGCTAGCTTTGATCAAAATGCAAGTTATCTTGTGACGGGTGGAACGAAAGGATTTGGATTGGAAGCAGCATGTTGGTTAAGCAAAAATGGGGCAGGCCGAATCCTTCTTGCATCGAAAAGCGGAGTGATATCAAAACAGGCTAGTAACAAGTTTGATGAACTTAAGAAAAATTGCGCTGATGTAACACTTTTAAAACTGGATGTCGCCGATATCGAAAATGTTTTCCGCTCGATAGATCTAATTCAGCGATCTGATAAACCTTTGAAAGGGGTTATCCATAGCGCTGCTCATTATCAAGATAGTCTCTTAAATTCACTCAGTCCTGATCAAATCACCGCGGTATTGACCCCTAAAATTAAGGGTGGCGTGAACCTCACTCGAGCGATTATCGGATCTAATTGCAACCTTGATTTTTTTATTTCTTTTTCATCTTTTGCCCAAACACTTGGTTGGAAAGGTCAATCTCATTATGCGGCGGCTAATTCCTTCCTGATCAGCCTCTCCCACTATCAAAATTCCCTGGATATTCCGGGTAAATGTATTGTTTGGGGAGCATTGGGAGAGAGTGGGCATGTTTACAGAAATGAATCAATCTCTCGCTTTCTCGAAAATTCAGGATTGCACTCAATCGGCAATAAAGAAGCACTAATGGTCCTCAACGACGCCATAAATTCCGACATTCAAGTGTTGGTTTACGCTGGCGCAAACTGGCAACAACTTGCAATATCTAATCCGGTTTTAAAAAAGATCCCAAGATTAAGGGACTTAGTTTCTGAACGTAGTACAACGACCGTTGAAGAATTATCAACTTTTGACTGGAAAAAAAGGTCGATTACAAAGGAAAATTTTGCAGCTTTAATTCGCAAACAGTTAAGTCGAATTCTTCATGTCAAATTAGAGACTCTCGAACAATATGATCATTTGGAAGACGCTGGTTTGGATTCGCTTTCTACCTTTGAACTGAAGCATCGGCTGGAAGGAGAGATTGGTATCGATATACCATTCAGAAGCTACGCAAATTCTAACTCTGTCTCAAAACTATCCGAAATCCTTTGTAATTTATGGCAGAATTCAAGATCAATTGTTCCATCACTTACTGAACAACATAATACAGATTACGATACCCCTGCGTTTGATGATTTACTCCCGGCTCAATCATGGTTTCTGGACTCCGTTTCCCGCCCCATGACATCGAAATTTGGACGGAAAGCTCTGTTTCATTGGGTGAAGTTCACTTTCAGTGAGCCCATAGTTAGGGAATGTTTACAATCTCTCTGGTCAATTGTTGAATCGAAAATTCTAGCAGGCTCAGATGTACGCCCACTAACCGCTAAAGTTACCTCGAATAGCAACAATAAATATGATGAGCAGTTATTTGCGCTTTTGGCGCCGAGCGAGAAAAAAATAACAGAATGCAGTTTAAAAATTTCGAAGGCATTGGCCGATGACTGGTCTGTAGCGATTATCATCGAAAATTTTTTGCAAATGATTGATGGCAGACCAGAAGCATTTTCAAAATCGAAGCCAGGTTGGGATAAAGAGAAAAAATTCCGCGTTGAGCAGTTATCCGGATTGCCATTAATTTCGAATGAGGCTTACTGGCGAACGATACTTTTGGATGCACCAACTTACAAAAGATTTGCACATAGAACCAGAGCACTGGCGCCCGCAGGGCTTGGTCAAAATAGCGGTCCTGCGCAACAGTTAGTAGCGGAAATCATTGTCGAGAATGCGTGTTCCGAGAGTTTTAACAAAGAAAGCTTCTGCCTAGCTTGCTTTGCGATCGCATTGGCGCACTTAACCGATAGAGACGATCAGATAATCGAAGTCGAGCTTTCAAGTCGAAAAAAAAAATTCGTCAAAGAAATGATAGGACCAATTTCTAAATTCATACCCGTCATTTCCAGAAACTCAATTAGGAACAATCCCGTTGATATGACAAAGTCAATAAACCGGCAACTGGAAGCTGGCCAAATTCATTCGGGTTTCGATATCTTCAGCATGGAAGATCTCTTTCAGGTCAAATGGCAAAAGGAAAATATAATCCCTTCGCAATTCGGATTTAACTACACTGAATTTACGAAGGCTGAGCACAAGTATTTATTGCCGCCAAATTGTTCAAACAAAAAATCACGTGTTCAAACCGTTGAAAAATTGTCTCCCAGCATTCGACACGATCTTCACTTACAGATATTGAATCAGAAGGACAAATTGACCTTAACACTAAACTACGATCAGGACGTTATCGATGAATTACATGCCAATAAAGTACTTACCATGGTTGGTGACCTCATGACACATCATCTAAAGCTTAAGAACTAGACTGGCAAACTCATAGCTAATTCTCACCGATATCAACTGGGATAAACATATCCTCCTATCGAAATTGTTTGGCATTTATAAGCCGGTCAACGGGTGCGAAGTCATCGGTTAAAATTATCGGAGGGAATCTACTTTCAATGTTTTTTATCATCTGTTCTGACCATCTAAGCCATATCCGTCCTTGAAAAATTTTTGACTCAAATTTAGCTGCACTGCTGTTTTTATCGGAAGCATATAATAGGAATGTCACGCGGGATTCCTGCTCTGCATCCAGCCAAACGTGAACATTTTTGAAGATTTGTTTTAATGTCTTGTATAAAGACAGCATTAATCGGGGGCGTTCTACATGATCGACGACCGTCATTAAGTACAACCCATTTTTATTTAATCGAGATTTTACGAGTTCAAAAAATTCAGTGGTGATTAAATGTTGTGGAACTGCTATGTCATGAAATGCATCGCCGATAATCACGTCATAGCTTTCGTTCTTATTTGCCTTCAATAGAAATCTAGCATCGAAATCTTCAATGCCAAGGTTATGAGTTTTTGCAACCCACATTTCACGAATTGCCAGTTTGGTTACAGTTGGATCGATCTCAGCAACTTTTATTTTCATGTCTGGATATTGTTTAGACCATGCTCGTGGAAGGGTTAGCGCGCCGCCACCGACAAAATAGGCTTGAATTGATCGATAATTTTTGAAGTGATTTTTTACTAAAAGATCAGTTAATTCGATATATGAACTTTGGAAAATTTGCGGATCATCTTTCAGATTAATTCCATGTCCCAGATGATCAAGAACCATAAGTCGTGCTTCCTGACCCACCTCGTTTGAGATGTCTACAATCCTAATGCAGTAATAGTCACTTTCTTCGGTGCAATTCGACTGAAATGCAAGCGTACTTCTGGCAATGCTATAAATCGATCCAATTGAAATAAAGACAATAAGAGAAAATACTAAAAATCCAATATGATTTCTTTTAAGCGTCAGAGTAAAGAATATAGCGGAAAGCAACACATAGATGGTAGCAACCAGGATAATTGTATAGATTGTACCCAACCAAGATATGAATATGTAGCCGGCAGCCAACGTTCCCACTATGCCACCCAAAGATCCAGACGCATACATCAGACCAACAATTCGACCGGTCTTTTCCCTGTTTTGCTCGATCGCGAGTTTGGTCAAAATTGGCGAGGGAATACCAACAAAGAAGCTGGGAAGAAAAAATAATGACGATGTAAGCAACGAAATTGTCGGAACAGGTGACATGCCCAAATTCAAAATGGGGCCCGAAAGAAGTCGCAACAATATAAGACTTGCCGCGGCGCTGATTGACGAAAATAATAATACCCAACCTATGAGTTGTTCCGACTCCCAGATTGCTCTGTCAGCCAGGCGCCCACCAATCCAGTGACCTGTTGAGAGGCCAGCCAATACGACAGCAATAATCGCAGTCCAAGTATAAAGCGACATACCAATGTAAGGAGCTAACATACGACCGGCAACAATCTCGACGATCAATCCACAAGCGGATATCAAACCTATGGTTAGGACATAAAAGATAATACGCGTCATTTCACTTCCGAAAAAATGCTGCTCAGTCGCAAACTAAATATAGCTGGATGTTCACTCAGCATGAACGAATGAGATCAAACGTTTCAAACTAAGCTATCGGTAGAATTTGTCCAACCTTTCAACCCCATTAAAGTCCTAACTCTTAGATTTACATTCTCAAATTATGGGAAACTCATGCATCACTATTTAGATTTGCTGGCACTTTACGAACAACAAGTGTAGAAATATTTTTCTAATTTTGCTTTCAAGTTAGACAATTTTGTCCTAAATATTTTAATTATCATAAAAATTTAAAATATTTTTCTAATTTTTCCGCTGTTTTTTCTTGATTTTAGAACATTTTTGCTTATTGGTATTTCCAGGAAGGCATTGGCTTTTGGTTGGATTTATGCATCACCCTTCAAATATTATTCGATTGTCTAGTGATTTTTCGGCGTCGCAGGATATTAGTGAATTGAGCCTCAAACTTTTTAAAGCAAAGGGTTACAGATCCCTCATAAATTTACGAACCGAAGACGAAACAGACAGACAGTTAAGCAGCACTCAGGCTGAATCAATCTGCCATTCTTTAAATCTTTGTTATCGACATTTTCCGATACATGGATTTGAGGTCACGGACTTAGGCGTCACCGCCAAATTCTCCGACCTTATCATAACACTCCCGAAACCAATTGTCGCTTATTGCAGAGCTGGTACAAGAGCAGTCTATTTGTGGGCCTCCGTTCAAGCAATTACAGGGGACTTGTCGCTAAGATCTGTAGAAAAAATTATTGACTCTGCAGGGTTTGACTATTCTGCTGTAAGTGATGAACTCGAGACATTGAGACTATGGACAAACAAAACTGAAGTTCCTAATTCGAAGCTGAACGACCAGTTAGCAATCGAATCTCTGCTAGCTTAAATATGCCTGTATCCATAATGTCCGAACATCTTGCTTTGAAACTATTTGGCTAGCTGATTAAAAGCCTCATATTGACACTCGCTTTATAAACAATTCGACTTAACCACAGGACGTTCAATCAGGTGAGAATGGATGCAGCGATTCCACTTTCTCTGATCGACTATTTCAACAATTTTCCCTTGTTGCCTTATGACATTTTAGCGATAAAACTGTGGTGATCCAGCTGTCTTTTTTGTCAGTTGAACCTTGCAAAACTTGCTGTCTAACGTTTCTATTGGTATGATTTTCATCAAATTTATCTGCAAAAAGCTTTCCGCACGACCAAGACCAGAAGCAGACATTTGACGGATTACCTGGGAGCATTCATTGTGTTAGCTCGCTGAGTTAATGATCAAAAGGCTTTATCGCGGAAATGAAGGAGAAACGCAGACTTGCCGCTATCCTATCTGCCGATATGGTCGGGTATTCGCGGCTTATGGAAGTTGATGAAAGCGGTACTATTGCGCGTCAGAAATCCGTCAGGAATGAGCTTATTGATCCCGAAATAATTGCTCACGGGGGACGTATCGTTAAGACTACAGGAGACGGTATCTTAGTCGAATTTCCGAGTATCATTGAAGCAGTTAAGTTTTCAACCAAACTTCAAAGGGCAATGGTTGTTCGCGAAGAAAAAACTCCCGAAAACAAACGAATTCAATACCGCATAGGAATCAACCTCGGCGACATTGTCATTGACGGAGATGATATCCTTGGGGACGGTGTTAATATTGCAGCGCGTCTTGAATCTATGGCTGTACCCGGGGGGATTTGTATATCCCAAAATGTCTTTAACCAAGTCAAAAACAGGCTTGAATTTGGATATGAGGAGTTAGGACCTGTCAAAGTCAAGAACCTATCAGAACCAGTAGTTGCTTTCCGAATACATTTTGATCCGAAAGTTGCTGGAAATATTATTCGATCCGAACACCCAGCCCTTATCTCAACACCATTGGTCATGGGAGTAGCCGCCTTCCTTGTTGTATTCGCGGTGGCCAGCTTGATGTGGTGGCTGCAGCCTTGGGTCGGCAATACTGGCCCCTCATCGACAACAGAAAGACAAATATTTCAGTCTGATAAGCCGGTGATTGCGGTCTTACCGTTTGATAATTTAAGTAATGATCCCCAACAAGATTATTTTAGTGATGGTATCACCGACGACTTAATCACCGACCTCTCGAAGATCTCAGGCCTGTACGTAATAGCCCGAAATACGACCTTCACTTATAAGGGCACACCGACCAAAGCTCAGAAAATTGCGCAGGAAGTGGGCGCCAGTCATGTTCTTGAGGGAAGCGTTCGGAAAGAAGGCAACCGAATTCGGATTAATGCTCAATTAATTGATGCAAAATCCGGGCATTATCTTTGGGCAGACCGATTTGACCGCCAGATCAATGACGTCTTCGCACTACAAGACGAAGTGACAACGAAAATTGTGACGGCACTTTCGGTAAAATTAGAATTTAACGAGAGGATAGAACTTTCTAGTTCTGTACAAGCCCATCCCGAAGCGTACGACATTCTTTTACAAGGACTGGAAAGATATCGTCGTTTTACGTGGGAAGGAATTCTTGAATCTCGAGAATATTTTGAACGAGCAATTTCTCTCGACCCGAACTTTGCTCGTGCTTATGCTGACTTAGCCCTAAGTTATGCAATGCCAGTCCAGCTTGGAATTATTGATAAATCGGAGGATTCGATTCGTAAAGCCTTACAAATAGCGAATCATGCAGCGGAGTTGGATGACGCAATTCCTCAAGTGCATTTCGCATTCTCCATAATATATAGACTGATGAAGCGCCATGACGATTCGATTTCTGCTGCACGCCGTGCCATTTCAATCGAACCAAATTATGCGGACGGATACGGATTACTTGCTATGAGCCTGAATTTTGCGGGAATGCCGGAAGAAGGGTTGGCTTCAATAAATCAGGCGATGAAGTTGAACCCACGACATCCATTTTTTTATGTTTTTATTTTAGGGCAGTCCTATTATCTACTTAATCGGTTTAAAGAAGCCGCAGAGCAGTTTGAACTAGCGAAATCCAAAAATCCGCAATTTTCAAATGCCCACAAGATGCTTGCAGCAACTTACAGTGCGCTTGGACGCATTGAAGATGCTGAGTGGGCGATAGCTGAACTTGAGACATTAAATCCAGAAATTTCTTTAGTACAAGAGGAAGCCAGTTCCCCATACAAAGACGAGTCAATATTCCGACTCTACATCGAGCGACTGCGTAAGGCCGGTCTGCAATAGTAGTATCCTTGGACGGATTTTAAGAATAGGCCAGTTAACTAGCTGCTTTTTTTAAGAAACATCCTGAAGGTCATTTTTTCGTAGGAACGCGAGTTTACAAACTTAAAAAATGACAAAAAATATTCAGATTTCAAATACCCTTGGGCCCGGGCAACTTCCCGTTCCCTAGGATTTTTATTCTTGAGAATATTGGGGTCTTCCGAAAAAAACTGTATGGTCGGCGTAAATCGAATTCCGTATTTCTTCGCTAATTCTCTTTCAGAGAGTTTCATACCATCGAAATCAGTAACAATTTTTGATCCGAGTATATTCAGTTGCAATATTTCGAAATTGTCTTTAACAAAATTTTTTATCTCAGGATTGGCAAAATTAACGAAGTGAGTTTCCTTGCAGTAGGGACACCCTTTCAGCTCCCACATTACGGCAAATCGTTTGCCGTTAGATTTCGCCTCAACCAGATCTTCATTCAGCTCCATAAAACTCTGCAAGAACCAGGGCTGCTGATAAAGTCCATCGTCATTTAGAACCGGACCTTCATCAGATAAACCGGGTTGGAGTGTGAGGATAAGACAAATAACAGCAATGAAAATTGTCAATTTTGAATAATGGGTCTTCATAAAGAACTCATCTTATATTTTCTGATTAATATATGCTAATATTCAATTATAATTGATGATAAATGGAAAATGCAATGCCTCGATTTAAACTCTTGTTCATAATCGGATTTGTGTTCACAACATGGACACAAGCTTTACATTCCGAGCAGGAATGGAAGGAGATTTACAAAAATGGATTTTCTTCCTCAAACAAATATTTGAGAGCAGCAATACATTATCTCAGAACGGGCAATATTGACATTGCGTCGTTAGAATTAGAGGCCTTCAATGCCGAATGGCAGGCACTCGAAAGGAAACTTAAAATTCCGGATTCCCCAACATCATCGATTCTGTTAGCGGGATCAAATATGGGAGGTCAGGCACTTCAGTTAATTGATTCAAACGAACCTGATAAGGCCCTTCAAAAACTACTCGAACTACGTCAACTTATATTTCAACATCATAAGGCCGTCCAGATAAATACATTTGAAGATTGTATCTACTCTGCCAATATCGTTGGACTTGGATTGTGGAAGTATCGCCGCCCACGTCCGGATTTGAATGATGAAAAGGTAAGATTTTCCATTTTAAAGTTGACAAAAAGCTATGAGTCAACCTTGAGAAAGTGCGATCGACAGGCTGATGAATCCTTAAGAAAACAACCCGAATATTTGCGATTGATGAACAATACCCTGCAAAGTCTGGGCAGTATCCCAGATACCCTCGCCAAAAAAGATGATGGCCAACTGTTTCGATATTTAATAGAACTTCGGTCTCTTGATCGAATGCTGTATATTCGTTTTGGCTAGCCAATTTTTCCAAGAGATGGAATACCTTCCAATAGCCAGAAGGCAATTTCATTCATGGAACCAGTTATAAATAATATCCCTGTTATGACGAGCAACGCTCCCATGGTTTTTTCTATATACCCCAGGTAGCGGGAAAACCGACGCATAATCTTTATAAACGGGCCGGCAAATGCCGATGCAACAAGGAATGGTATTCCTATTCCCAAGGCATACGCCATCAAAAGCCAGGCGCCTTTAAATACCGTGTCCTCGCTTCCGGCGACAAAAAGAATGGCCGTCAAAATTGGACCGACACAGGGCGTCCAGCCAAAGGCAAATGCCAGACCAATTATGTAAGCGCCTACGAGGTTTGTTGGTTTTTCGGCAACGTGTACGCGAGCCTCTCTGTACAACAACGGAATTTTAAATATACCCAAAAAGTGTAATCCCATTATTATAATCAAAATACCCGCAATGACGGCGAGCGTATTGAGATACTGAGCCAGCAATTGCCCTAAATAGGACGCTGTTGCGCCAAGGATTACAAAGATTGTGGCAAAGCCGGCAACAAATGATAATGCAGATAGTAATATCTTTCGAGATGCACCGGGGCTTATTTGATCTCCGGTCATTTGCTCAAGCGTCAACCCGGTGAGAAATGCAAGGTAAGGAGGGACAAGCGGTAAAACACAGGGTGAAAAAAACGATAAAACACCGGCCGTGAAGGCACCGCCAACGCCGATATCAAACTCCAATTTATCGCCCTCCCCAATTTGCATTATTATAAAGACTATATAATCTCACATTCTAAGAGAAAAGATACTCAAAACATAAATGAGACAGAACAAGGGTTTTAGATTAGTGGATGCCTGCGATTACCGGCGGAACGCTTGGAACCGACTATCGTGGTATTGAGCCGTCGACTCTGCAGTTAATCAACCGTCGCCTCAGGATTTAATCGTGCCAAGAACCGAATTTAGAAACAGCTCGATAAAATAGATGATTGGCGTCTTCATAACTTCCGTCGAACCATGGTGACGATCATGAATGACAAATTGGATGTTCTACCTCATATTGTGGAGGCCGTAGTAGATCATATTTCCGGCCCATCCAAAATCGGTGTTGCAGGCACCTACACTAAAGCAAAATATTTAGATGATAGACCAAAAACAGTTAATATTTGGAATAAATATCTTGCGTCCATCACCTCTTAAACTTGGACATGAATTTGGATATGCTGTTTCTATGGTAGTTCGGCGGTCCCGCGAGTTATTGATTGTATTTTTAACGTGAGCCAGCCAATGCTCGCAAAAACCCTCAGAGCACAAATTGCAGCCTCTGACAATTCAATAACAAGCGTACAAATGTCAAACTTGCTTTATATTTACAAAATGTTTGAGGATCCGGAATGAGATATACAGTATTAGGACTGACTTTGGTATTTATGCTGACAGCGCAATCTCATGCTTCTGAACTTTTATCACCTGATCCAGAAATGAATCCGCAACAGGTCGTTTCAATTCAACTAGAAGCACTTCGGATGAATGATGTTCCGTATCAGGATGCGGGAATAGCACAGGTCTGGGCTTTTGCTCACCCTGATAACAAACTTTTAACGGGTCCTTTGTCTCGCTTTACTCAAATGATCAAAAATGAAGCCTATCGGATATTGATAGGTCATACTGATCATAAAATTGAACTGGTATCAAAAACAGTTACGGAAGCATTATTTGCTGTGTCGGTGACGGCCTCGGATGGAAAGGTGTACGGCTACAGATGGAATGTGAAGAAAGTTCTATCTGGTGAATTTGCTGGGGCTTGGATGACGAGTGCCGTGTCCGCGCCCATCCCGTTGAGCGAGGATATTTGATCACCATTATAGCGGGAATCAAAAAAAATAATTGCATTAGAGCGACCGTTGATTAATTGAGTCTTTCTGTTTCAAATCAAGAACGATATTCTGAAGATCTCTGCCACTGATCTAACTTACGGACTACTAGGTCTGGAATTCAAGGCCGTACATCGGCGACTCATCATTGCTGGTCTTCTGTCGATGATTAAGGCCAGAAAATGTTGATTGAGCTTATTTGCTTCCTTTCTTGATAGGATGTGGGCTAACAGCAACAGTGGACACCTGCGCCAATGTTTCGCCCCAATTTTTAGTTTGCTTGCATCCCATTGGAAAGGCGGCAATATGAAGATAGTAGTTAGCATTTTCATCCTTAGTTTGTTCCTGGCTGGCAATGTCATTGCTGGACCTAAGTACAAATACAAGGGACCAATTGGTTACCGTGGCGGCCCACCTGGTTTAGCGAAGAAAGGTGGATTGCCGCCTGGAATAGCCAAAAAGTATTATGTTGGGAATTATTTGCCAAGTAACGTATATCTGCCACTCGAATACCGTCATTTTAGCCGTTTACCTTATAACAGTGGGCCCGGGCGTGAATGGGTTCGTGTTGGACGAGATGTCTATCTGGTCGCATTATCAACTGGCATCATCATAGATGTGCTTCATGGTTGGATTGATTGATTGCGCAACGATCAAGTCATATTTCTGTAACTGAATTAGGTCAGGTTACCATTATCTCAGTCTTGGTTGGAAAAACTTCTAAAAGGTGAAAAGATGTCAAAACAGGTAATAGTGGCAAGCGGTGTCGAATCCACTCCACAAGATCAGACAATGCTATTAGCGAATTTTCTTTCTGCAAAATCCGATGATGAGACTGAGCAGATAGCAAATTCTAATCCAGAACTGATTCGTGAATGGCTGGACGAACTTCAGCAGAGTCGAGATGAAGCACGATATAAAGCTGAAATACTGCAGGAAGCAATTCTCTTTCTGATGAAGACATCTAATCCATACACGCAAGTTGCGGCTTAATAACTGAGCATCATAAGCCCAAAACGGATTTTAAGTATTCCAACTCCAATCAAAATTTTAATTGAAATTACGCAAAAAAAAGGAACAAGCTGTTATTGGAGGAGAGCAACTTGCTCAAATCTAGGGAGGAAAACTCGTAAAAGAAGTTGGTCATGATCGCGATCTTCGGGGCCCTCGGGGCTACCCAGTCGGCATCAAGATGTGTCATAATGGCAGTCAGTTTTCAATAATTGCGAATGGCCGGAGATGGCCCTTTTTGAGACTATTTCAGCCTATTGCAACAATGTCCGGAAACGGGAATATCAAAAATTAGTAGCTTATTGCAAGCCGCTTTTTTCGCTGATGAATAATGTGTTTTTCAGTGCATCCGAGGCACGAGTATAGTTTGGATCTAATTGCAAAGCACGCTGGAATTGCTCTGCAGCCAGTTTATTTCCATAAGCGGTATATTTTCTTGCGTAGCTTTGGCCTTTGAGGAAAGCATCATGCGCTTCAATATTGTTAGTGCCGTGGTCGGCAAGTTTTATGCGCTCATCAGAACTCAATTTGACAGACAAGGCATTTATGATCCGCTCCGTAATTTTATCCTGAAGAGAAAACGTATCCTCAAATTTGCCGTCATACCGTTCGGCCCAAATTTGTTGACCCGTTTCTGCATCAATTAAGTTGGCGTTTATTCGGACTTGGTCTCCAGCTCTTTGTACAGAACCTTTTAAGAGATATTTAGCTCTCAATGCTTGGCCGATTTGTTTTATGTCAGTGTCTTGTCCTATGTATCTGGATGAAAGGTCTCTTGCGATCACTGATAACGCTGTAAGTTTCGAAAGACCGGTCGCCAGATCCTCGGCCATCCCCACAGCAAAATATTCCTGTTCCGTATCTTTTGACAGGTTTCTGAAGTTGAGGATCGCGATTGAAGTCTTTTCAGAACGCTTTGTTTTAGATGAATCTACCAGTGTTTCTTCGTTAAGTTGGGTTACTTTGCTCCAAGGTCGCCACAAATATCCAACTGTCACTGTTCCTATAGCAAGAATAAGAAATGATGCAATCACAACTCCCGAAGCTCGGAGATTCACAAAAAACTGATTTTGATTCTTGGGTTGCTCTCCTTCCTTTAAAATTCTAATAGCATGAATTTTCCTCTCTAAATTCTTGACACTCTGTTCTCCAAAATCTTCAAAATTTGCATTAATTTTTGTTTCAATTTGGTCGTAAGCTTGCTGAGATATACAAATTCCTCCTGCATCGGCTAAAGTCTCGAGTCGCGCAGCAATATTGACTCCGTCGCCGTAAATATCGTCTTCCTCAACGATGACATCCCCCAAATGAACTCCTATTCGGAACTCTATACGTTGTTCTAAAGGAATGTTTTTGTTGCGCAGTTCCATGTCCTTCTGAATTGACATTGCACAGTTTATTGCATCAACGACACTGGAGAATTCTGCTAATATGCCGTCTCCCATAAGCTTTATAATTCGCCCATGATATTTGCTAATTTCTGGATTAATCAATTTTTCGCGGTGATCTTTGAGAGCTGAAAGAGTGCCAGATTCATCTTTTTCCATCAGTCGACTGTATCCAACCACATCCGTAGACATTATCGCTGACAAACGACGTTCCATCTGACTTCTCCTCGCAACGAGAATATCGGAAAATCTCCAAAATTTCTATTGTATGCGAACTTTTATTGACGTCCGGGAAGTGCCGATAGCGGTAAAAGAACCTAATTCTAGTTTGTGTATATAAACGGAGAATTTTTACCTGAGTTCAACGATGGTTTCGATTCACTAAATTACAAAATCCGAGTCGTTTTTCATCTTACTATCCAATAATTTCCGAACCGAACATCCGTAATTCTAGGCATACTCAATCAAATTTGTGCCCAAATTAAGTGTTCGATTTAGTATGTGTATTTGTATTTGGCGATGTCTAATGCCGAAGAGGAATTGAAATGCGACACAAGTACACCTTGATATTACTGCTCACTGTAATGGCTTTAGACTTGTCGATTATGCGCTCGATGTTCCGATGTGCTTCGTCTACCGCGATGGCAGATACATCGATACGGCCGGAAGCCTCCTTCCGGGATTTCATGGCCCGGAGGAGGCTTCCGGGCCTCGAAGGCGAGACATCATGCTACGGTCTGTCGCTGTTGAAGATGGACACGGTGACCTTCCATGTGCCGTCCGCTTGGCGTCTCAAAATATTGACGAACTTGCCCTGCTCGGCCGGGTTCGTGCCTGTAATGGCGAACGTTCCTACCTGATAGGCCAGGTCACCCTCGACACCGTATTCCACCAGTTTATTGCTGTGTGTACCGCCGCTGGTTTTGTCCATCCGAGATTGGTAGATTTCTTCAAATGCCCTTTTGCCACGAGTCATGGGTTGGTCAGGTGCCAGCATGATAACATCTTCAGTAAAGAATGCAGCACACCCTGCAGCATCACCTTGGTTAAAAGCCTTGTTATACGCAGCGTCAAAGTCTTCTAGTACCTTTTTCATATCCATGGTTTTCTCCTTTCAGTCATTGTTGCTGACAAACCGGCGCCATCGCATCATGCTACGGCATGCCAAGAAGGCCCTTCTTAAAGTATCAGCGCCTGCTCACGCCGAGCCGACGTTTTTCCGATCGTGCCCGACCTGCACGATTTGCATTAGATAAGCGGGATAGCTCCTAACGAGGTCGTAGGCCTTCCCAGGTGTACCGTTGAGCCACACATCGAGTGCCTCTAATGAGGCCAGGATGGCTGGCATGCGCGATGGATGGACGGTGGCAACGACAGGATATATGACAGAGTTAAGATAATCATTGAACCGCGCACGTGCCGCCAGCTCGTCCTTCTCTATCATCTTAGTATAGCCGACAACATCGGCTGCCAGGATAGCAGCTAGTCGCCTCTGTACGCGCTCTTCGGCCATCTGCGGTATCCTTTCAGATGCGCGTTGTCGGAGAATTCTACACCCTGGTTAAGGATAAGTCCATTTAGGATAAAAGGCAGCTTTGGGTCCAGGCTATGTCAAAACGTTTTGCTGTAAGTTGTGTGATACGTTGCGCTCAGAGATTCACCGGCAAGACATCGATTTAATCAATCCGAGTTGCGGAGCGGCCTTTATCTGACGTATCCGGCTATCTGATAGCGTTATCAGCAATCAAAATAGCGGTTGCGGATCTCTCAGGCCCGCATTGCTTCCATCAGCTCCGGGGCAACCATGTCGGTGGCAAGAATTGCTGCAAGTCTGCGTTGTACGGCCATGTCCAAGATTGTCCGTTCCGGGCCAATTTGAGAAGTTTCGAGGGTCACAAATTAGAGTCCCTTTGCCTCCTGATAACGGACATCGTGACAAATTCAGTGTTTGACTAAGCACTCATGTAAATCGCCATTTACGCGGGTGCTCCATTACCGGTTCCGATAAATAGATTTCAAGATGGCTTCTTACAGGCAATAAGGATTGCTCCAGGCCGGATATCGGCAATTTCGCGCACGTGCCGCTTCGAGCAGACTGCCCATATGAATCATTACACAGAATTAATCTTACGGAAATTTATTGGTAACGAGGTGATCCCCATATCAATAATGTATCATGGAATTGAAGGCCAGCCAGATGACAAGCGAACACAAATATTTTGAACTCAAAAAGATGATTTCTGATTACATCTCCTCACACGGCAAGGCGGATCGTGAATTGATGATCACCGTTTTAATAGAAAGTGCGGTTGAATTGGCCAGTCAGAGGCAAGGTAGTGATGAAATTGATCTAGTCAATGATCTTATCGATGAGACGTTGAGTCTTTTCTATAGAGCCCGAGATATCCAGAACTACAAGCAGAAATCAACCTTGAGAAGCGCGGCAGTCTTATAATCAGGATCTTTGTGTTTGGCGCTCTCCGAGCATACTGGTATCCAGAATTCTGGTGGAGGTAAAGCATTGAGTAAGGATAAAAATACAAATCCTGGCTCGATTGCCGGCGTCTGGGCGACCAAGACTAGCCGCAGTGCGATGACGGCAAAGGAGCATCCGGAACGGATCCGGTTCACTCCGGGATCGCTGTAAGAGGCAAATTACCCCCCCCCCGCGGCTCAGCCTTTCGGTGTAAATTCCGCTCATACAATTTTTTCACGGGCGGCCTGGGCGAAAAACGCCGATCGTGTCAGGCTACGTTGCCTGGCAGCGTCGTCAATATTGTCCAACAATCCAGCATCCAGGGTAATGTTTATTCTGACGGTACGACCAGAATCCGCCCGCAGGGGAACCGCAGCATAGACAATATTCTTCAGACCTCTGGTGTACTGTTTGTCCTCTTTTAATTAGTCGCTCCGTAAATTTTTGTCTGAAGGTTAGAAACGCTGCCGCAGCGAAATACACTGTTCCGGTCACAGCACTTAGAAGAGATTGATTTGAATTGAACTGGTGGCTATTACGCCTGACAATCAATCCCGCTATGGCATAACATGAATAACCAACACATCGAAATTGTTCCAAATAGTAACAACATATGTGATGCGGCGAGTAAGTCTGGTCCTATAAACTGGGGGAATATTGAAGAAAAAATAATATTGCTTTGGGATTGCACATTCCAGTTATGAAACCAAACCGGAAGAGCGACAACTCGTCCCGTTTGAATGGACATGTGTCGCTCTGTCAAATTCATATTCTGCGGAGCAAATACAGTTGGCAACGGCCTCAATGCCCATCCAAACCAGATAGAAAACGCCCAACCAGCGTATAACTGAAAGCAACCCGGGCAATGATACAAGAAGTGCACTGATACCCGCCAGCGAAAATTCATTGTCATTAGTTCTTTTGCTTCCACTCGCTTACAAAAATCAACCATCCACGGCTTGTCTGCCGCCTTTGCAGGAGCCAAAAGTGCAGCCGGATTCGCGATGGGTTGGATCGGTGGTAAACTCATGCAAGTCACGTCGGAGAAAAGCTGGACCGAGGAGACCTTCCAGCGCCTCTCTGCCATACCGCTGGCGATCATCGCGTTCGCACTCGCCGAATCCGTCGGGGATAACGGATGCATCAGTGCATTTGTCGCCGGGTTGGGTTTGACAGCTGCGTTGACTTCAGAGCAAGTCAGACACCAGGTACAGGAATTCGGCGAAACAGAAGGCACTCAGCTCATATTGGTGGTATTCCTGATCTTCGGTCTGGCAATGGTACCTGCTGTGGCGTCATATTGGGGGCTACGTGAGTTCTTCTATGCGTTGGCGAGTCTCACCGTGCTGCGAATGGTGCCTGTGGCGATTGCACTCGCTGGTGCAAGGCTCGATTGGCAAACGGTTGCCTTCATCGGCTGGTTTGGGCCGAGAGGCATTGCCTCGGTGTTGTATCTGCTAATGGCAGTCGCAGCGCTCGGCATCAGCGTCTACGCACATGGTCTCAGCGCGATACCACTCAGCGAGTGGTACGTGCATCCTTTGTAATGCCTTCTCCAGCCTTGACAGGCCGTGTTTTTTCAAGTTCGCCGATCACGCTCACAATCCAACGAAGTTGGTGAGATCATCGCCATTTGAAGTGAGCACCATGAGGCCACGATTTTCTTTTTCGCTTTATCATTTTATGAATTTGTAATAATCAATAATGGTGGTCGGGTCGATTTGACCTATCGGATCAAGACCGTCCCCGACCAAAATAAAGACCGGGAGTCTGATAGGCTGATCAAGAACATGGTGAAATTCATACTTGTCGGAATTTCACCGGTGAAAGAGCTACTAAAAGTACCTGAAAAATGCCGGGAAAACTCCAGGTTGTCGCATAGCAGACCCGATGATTTCGGTAGCCGATCAGATCGCAGATTAAAGGACGTTCATCATTAGATGATTTGAACCGCTCAAAGCGCCGGGATTCGGCAATCTTGGCTGATTGGTAGGAAATTACACGGCCCTGCAGAACAGGTAAGGTAGGGAATGGATCGGAATCGGTCAGTGGAATCGCCCGAATTGGCTGCTTTGTCGGGGATCCTGCGAATCATCGCCACGTCCCAGGGCAACATCGCGCCCGTCCTAACGACCGTCTCCGAGAATGCGGCGCGACTTTGTGAGGCGAGGGACGCCATCTTATTCCTCAGAGACGGCGACTGGCTTAACGTCCGTGCCCATCACGGGCCGCTCGCCAGAGACTACCAAAAGTTGCCGGTCTCGCGCAACAACGTCATAGGACGCGCAGTTATTGACCGGGCAACAGTCCATGTCCATGATCTTGCCAACGAAATCGCCGAGTATCCCTTGGGCTACCAAGTCGCGCGCCGGAACGGCTTCCGGACCATTTTGGGCATGCCGCTCCTATGGGAGAGCGAGGCGATCGGTGCACTGACCATCCGGCGCCAAGAGGTGCGGCCTTTCACCCCCAGGCAGATAGAGCTGGTCGAGACCTTCGCAAACCAGGCAGTGATCGCCATCGAGAACGCGCGCCTGTTCGAGGAGGTGCATACGCGGGAGC
Organism: uncultured Hyphomicrobiaceae bacterium; assembly: GCA_964461525.1. Taxonomy (GTDB): domain Bacteria; phylum Pseudomonadota; class Alphaproteobacteria; order Rhizobiales; family CAYWUX01; genus CAYWUX01. The sequence goes on from CAYWUX010000028.1 coordinate 51,064, forward strand.
GCGAACTGGAAGAATCCCTCAAGTACCAGACGGCGACCAGCGAGGTGCTAGGGGTCATCAGTCGCTCAACCTTCGATCTCCAGCCCGTGCTTGATGCCGTGGTTGAGAGCGCGACGCGGCTGTGCGGCGCCACGCGCGGCCACATGTACCGGTTTGACGGCGAGATTCTCAAGATGGCTGCCGCCTACGGCGCTTGGCCGGGCTTCAAGGAGTATCTGGAGCGCCATCCCCTTCGCCCCGGGCCAGGTTCGGTTGCGGGGCGCGCGGCTGCAGAGCGCCGAACTACCCATGTGGCCGACGTCCTCTGCGAGCCCGGTTATGCGCGACTCGATCTGGTGAAACAACAGGGCTATCGCACCGTGCTTGCCGTGCCCATGCACCGGGAGGAGGAGCTGCTCGGTGTCATTAACATCCTGAAGACCGATGTCGAGCCTTTCACCTCCAAGCAGATAGAGCTGGTCGAGACCTTCGCAAACCAGGCGGTGATCGCCATCGAGAACGCACGCCTGTTTGAGGAGGTACAGGCCAGGACGGCGGCGCTATCGCGCTCGGTTGCTGAACTGGAGGCTTTGGGCGAGGTTGGCCGCGCTGTCAGTTCTTCCCTCGAACTCGACACTGTTCTGCTGGCGATTCTGAATCACGCTTGCCAGCTTTCCGATACAGGCGGCGGAGCTATTTACACCTATGACAAGGACAAAGAGCAGTTCCAACCGGCTGCCGATCACGGGACATCGCCGGAGTTCGCCGCCGCTTTGAAAGCGCACCCGATCAGTATTGGCGAGACACTTGCCGGCTCCTGCGTCGCGCGCCGCGAAGCCATGCAGATCGAGGACTTGACCAAGGTGGCGCGGCACCCTTTGTACGACGCCCATCTCAAGGCAGGTGTGCACGCTCTATTGGCTGTGCCACTTCTCCATCAGGAAGAGGTGCTTGGCGTGTTATCGGTGCGTCGTATGCGGCCCGGTGCGTTTGCTCCTGAAACCGTCAGACTGCTGAAAGCCCTCGGTGCGCAGTCGTCGATCGCCATCAGCAACGCACGGCTTTTCCAGGAGATCGAGGAGAAGGGCTGCCAACTTGAGGATAAAAATAGAATGCTTGAAACGTTATCTTCGCAACTTGCGAAGTATCTGTCACCACAAATTTATGGTACAATTTTCAGCGGTGCTCAGAGCGTGGAGGTGGCGTCCAAAAGAAAGAAATTGACTGTTTTCTTTTCCGATATCGCAGGGTTTACGGAAACAGCGGATAGGTTGGAGTCCGAAGAACTGACTCAATTGATCAATCACTATCTCACGGAAATGTCGCAGATTGCTCTGGAATATGGAGGAACGATCGACAAATACGTGGGGGATGGGATCGTTATATTTTTCGGTGATCCTGAAAGCCGCGGTGTGAAACAAGATGCATTAGCTTGCGTTAAAATGGCGATAGCCATGCGTGACAGAATGAACGAACTTCATCGGACCTGGCGCGATGCTGGAATTGTAAAACCGCTGCAATGTCGCATTGGGATCAATACAGGTTTTTGCACCGTCGGAAATTTCGGGAGTGAAGACAGGATGGACTACACAATTATCGGCAGCGGTGTAAACCTGGCGTCCCGTCTTGAGAACTCGGCCAAACCAGGGAAAATTCTAGTTTCCTACGAAACATATGCCTTGGTAAAAGATGAAATATTTTGTGAAAAGCTCGGGGAAATCGCAGTGAAAGGGATTTCTCACCCCGTCGAAACTTACCAGGTTGTCGGACCTCGTGAGGCCTTAGGTGTGATACGTGAAATTTCTCCTAATTTCAACCTCCAAATAGATATTGAAGAGATGTCTTCTGACGAACGGAAGTCAACATTAACAGCACTCACTAATGCGATGGATCGGCTTGCGACGTCAGAGATCAAGCACGCCCGAAGTGACGGATGACTGCTGATGGCGCAAACGGCGTTTAGGGGAGAATGTCTGTTAACGGAGGGACAGTGTTGTAAAACACCTGTTGAATTTAGCTGTGGTCCGTGATTCATTGCTGATAGGGCAATCTACAGCGGGGGCATGCCATGATGGGTCGCAGTGAAAGCGGTCAGGAAAAACTGTTTTACCAGTTTTGTCTTGAGGAGGCGGTTCCACCGGACCATCTGGTCGGCAGGATTGACCATTTTCTCGATCTGAGCTGGCCTGAACCGATGATCCGGATGCTGATCATTGGTTATGTTTTCGCCATTGGGACTTGAGGATAACATTCCCGATCATTCCGCCTTTTCCCGCGCCGGGGGCGAAAGCTGTCAAAATGCTTTCCCGCTTATCCACAATTTAATGCAGCTGACAACAGTCGGCTGGCGCCGAGCACTGCACGGCATCTCGAGGCCCTTATTCCAACGCGATTGCGAGCCCGCTCAGGTCGACGTTCGCCATCAGCCCGACCTGTCGACCGCTTAACTCGAGAACGGCGCCTTTTTGGTTCTTCAACACGATGGCTCGCGCACCGCCACCGACCGCAAGTCCCGCACCGCCCGCAACGTAGACGCCGGCTACATCCGACGGTCGTCTGATGTTGCTTACCCTGCCTCGCAGCACGGTCTTAGAACCTCCGAATACAAGACCGTAGTCTAGTCCACCTGTCGACAGCCGATAGGTTTTACCGTGGAATCTGAGTGTGCCGCTCCCGCCCGAACCCCCAATGATCCACCCGGCTTTATAGATCGTAAGTCTCACGTAACCGCTGTCGGCATAACTGGCGGAAAACGAGGAAATCAAGGCCAGTGATGCAACGAGAGCCGTTCGAGCAGTGGTCAAATATCTCATTAGGTCATCCCCGGAATGGTTGAGGGCCGGAACCGCGAGCTTCAGCGGCACTAGAACCAAATCAGTCGAATCGGGAGAAAATATGTTCGTGCCCGACCATCTACAGTAATTCCGGCAAATTCTTCACACGCGTTATAGGGCTCAGGGTCGGAAGGGCTCAGAAAGAAATGAGAAGTTCAATTGGAGTGAAGTCTGTTTACAGCGATGCGCGTCCAACTGAACCAATTGAAGTTGTAGGTGTTTATGTCGGAGCGGGCAATTTAGAGCATGCCGGTTAGGAAGAGGTTACGGCCAAAGACATCGCGACTCGGACGTCGTAACATCGCCAATTTGGTATACACCATAGAAATTGCAATGCTACCGAGAAGAATCAACAGTCTGCCAGATTTTTCCTCAGAATTTACCCTTTCAAAACTACGCAAAAAATGAAATTATTGAACTCACTTCATCCAAATTCGAAGAACCCACAGGAGGAAAAAATGCTGGATCAAGCCGGCAAGCCGAACAAGGCGAAAGACGGCTCGTGGAGCGAGGTGCGCGACGGCATTCGCATCGACTGGGACGTACCGATCATCATGGATGACGGGCTGACCTTGCGCGCCAATGTCTACCGACCACTGAAAGAGGGCAAGTATCCGGTCATCCTGTCGCACGGTCCCTACGCCAAGGATCTCGCTATCCAGGACGGATATCCCAGCGTGTGGGAGAATTTCTCCTCCGCGCATCCCGAAGCGATCGAGGGGTCTAGCAATATCCACCAGAGCTGGGAAGTCGTTGATCCTGAGCAGTGGGTACCCGACGGCTATGCCTGCGTGCGCGTCGACAGCCGTGGCGCCGGCCGCTCGCCAGGCTACATCGATCACTTTTCGCCCCGCGAGACGAAAGATTTTTACGACTGTATCGAGTGGGCGGGAACACAAGTCTGGTCGAACGGCAAGATCGGCCTCGCCGGCATTTCCTACTACGCCGTCAACCAGTGGCAGGTAGCCGCGCTGCGGCCGCCGCACCTAGCCGCCATGTGCGTCTGGGAAGGTTTCAGCGATTTCTATCGCGAGATGTCACACCATGGTGGCATCTACACCAGCTTCATCGGCAACTGGTACGATCTTCAGATTAAAACGGTTCAGCATGGTGTCGGCGAACGCGGCCACAGGAGCCGGGTCACGGGTGAGCTGGCGGCCGGGCCGATGA
>CAYWUX010000029.1:0-23893 GCA_964461525.1 uncultured Hyphomicrobiaceae bacterium
ACATTATTTGTTGGTCACAACTCGCCACTCATCCCTCGCCACTCATCCCTCGCCACTCATCCCTCGCCACTCATCCCTCGCCAGGGCAGTCTTCACGTCAAACGAATGGAAGCTCCTCAGGACGGAAACCCTTGAGAGAGCCGTCAACCTTAGTGCCCTGCTCAGCGATCAAAAACAGGCTCTGAGCCGATAATTACCTCCCCCAATTTGAAAATAATTTCACTTTTATTGATTTCATCAAATTTGCAACTATCGAACTGGAATGACTTTGCTCTCATCGTCGTTACTTGCATAATTTTAAATGCTTTGGCTAAACAGTTAAAATTTGGAGAGTAAGACTAAAGCCAATAACAGCGAAACAAATAGGGAAACGAAAGCTGCTATGGTTGCCAAAACCTTGGCCAATAGTTTCGCGAAGGCTTTGACAAAGGCAGGTCTCTGGATAATCCAGTCAAATTCTCCAAATGAATCTTGTTGATCCATGCACTTTCTCCCCTCACGAGCAATACTACCGGGGAAATCGCAGATCCAGTTCGATCTCAATCGGTGGTTAAGCTATGGGCCAGGGAAGTCCGTATTGGGAGGGAGTGAATTGTAACCGCCATACAGACTCGCTGAGAGTCGTTTCAAGTCAGGCTACTTTGGACTCTAAAACTCAATATGCCACTCAGGAGTCAAATTTGGGTGGTTTGTGGCTATTTCTCGTTCAAAGAAGACCGTAGGCCAGAATGGCGAACAATAAAGGGCGGGAGAACGATAGTCTCCGGGTTTTGCTCCAAACGGATTATGAGGTGCTGCGTTTGATTTTCCCACAATACTCACAGCGATACGTTGTAACTCCGCCAGGCGAGCCGTAGCTCATGTCCCGTTCAATTACCCGGTACCGGTGCAACCCGAGGGTGCAGAGAATATTTTGGATCAGCTCAAACATAAGGCTCTGTTAGGTCGCGATGACCAGGGCAAAATTTAATCCGTCTTTTTCGCCCGACGGCGCTGGTTTGATAGTATTCAATTTCAACTATTTTTTACTATGAAATTCTTGGGAGGATTACGAAATGAAAAGGCTGCTCGTGATAGCCGCTGCCATCGCATGTGTATCTGCATCGGCGAGCCTAGCGGATGAAACTAAGAAAGATAAGAACGGCGTTACGACTGAGGATGAACTAAAAACCGGCGCAGCCGTTGGCGTCGGTGACGTTAAGACCAATAAAGGCGACCAAAAAAATGGAAAAGTCAGATAAAGATAAAAAATAAAATTGTGACTTAAATCTGCTTACCATGGCGAGTTGAGACGCGGTGTTTTCAAACTGACGCATTTCGGTCCTGACTGACCCGCAGATCCTGTCTTGAAATGGAGAATTTGAATCTGTTTTCGCGTGCGGCCATGGCGGTTGCGGGAAAAGGTTGAATGATCCGGCACCTACCATCAGCCCAAGACCGCAGAAACATCGGTAGGCCAGATTGAGATGAACCTCATCAGTTTTACCCAGCCAATTGGAAGGTCAAATACATCTCACGCAATTAATGACTCGTCCTATGATATTGCCAGATCGACCTAAACCGATGCGCAATGTTGGACAGTCATCGTGGGGCAGAATTAAAGTTTTCAACTCTGATTTCGCATCAAGCCCAATTTTTCCTAGAAAATACTCGCGGCCAATTTTCGCTAGTACGAGATTTCCTGCAAATAATGGTCTGGATCGCATACCGCAAAGTCACCGCTTATTAATTCTGGCGACAGGCTATTATCTGTTACAGCGAAAATTATCAATTTGGACTTCAAGCTTGGATCATATTTCATTATCTTGACGCAAAAACAGAATTAATGACCGGCATTCACCTTTTAATTACAATAATTTAAAAAATGATACTAACCATATTTCTTAAGAATCTTGGTTAACATTATCCATACGTTGTTTCTGTAGAATATATTCCACACTTTGAAGATTTAATTTTCGTCAGGAATTATGCATTATCGGGCATCGCCATTGGGTATCGCCCACGACGCCGATACCATCGGAACAATCAAATGACGCGAATATGTTGAGTTCCGCGCCCGATAACAAAGCCCTTCTTCTTTGACCGAATCGAAACTATCGGAAAGTCAGGATTGGTGGCAGCCAGCTCAACCGGGCCAACTTTCGGATCGGCCTGTTTTGGGCGAATCCTTCGGAAGATGACCTGTTTGAGTTCGTCTAATTTGGCGAATACCAAGTCTCCCGGTGCTACATCCATGTCGGGATCACAAACGACAACGTCCCCGGGCTTGAAAATGGGCAGCATGCTGTTGTCGTTAAGAATGACACCAAAAGAGTCTTGACTGACGCTAATGTCGACAGCGGTTGTCTCTTCGACATCTGCCAGAAATTTTTTAAAGGACTTGCCAAATGCGGCGTTTGAGAGATCGTCCATCGAGATCAAAGGAATAAAATTAGTTTCGACTGGTTGAAACTGAGTGTTGCTTTTGGAATCTTCACCGAACAATAAAATCTTCAGAGGTATGCCAACGGCATTAGCGATTTGTTCAAGCACATCGCCTCTTGGATTATCGACGTCACCATGAAGATATTTGATGATCCTTTCATAAGACACGTCGGAACGCCTGGCTAACTCAGCCTTGGTCCATCCAAGTTCACTTAGTCGTTGATTGAGACGTATGTGCCATTTTGTCATATGGTTGCCAGACCCGATCTTCTTGATTTATTATTCCTTTCCTCACTCTCGATGATTTTTACACGGTTCGCATTAAAATCGGAATTAATTTCCTGTAATGTGCAATATATATAGATAATAATTGATTAATGTGTCCGAATTTTACAATATTTTGATAATTTATTTCCGTCAGCAATAATTTTTCTGAACTAACTGAGCATTATTTCCAGTTTCTCCGGAAAGCGGACTCTAAGCCTGCAGTCTATTGGATCGGCATTGAGCGAACGGACTTGTGAATAAAGGGCTGTCCACTTACATTGACAAATCCCGCTTCCAGTTCACGGCTAATTTCCGACAGACTTCTTCTCTTGCCCGTCTTAGGGCTCTTCCTTCGCGACCGCATCGCTAGAGCCACAAGTTCGGGATTGGTTTCCTCGAAACTCTTGCGCCCTTCACGCTTGCCCTTTTTTGACGAGTCGCGTTTTTTCAAGTTCCACGATCGCCCCCACGATACGCCTTAAGGCCACTTTCAGCTCATCGTCTTCGTTGGTGAGATCATCGCCGTTTGAGGTGAGGACAGTGACCCCGCGGTTGACCAGCATGACGATCCCAACCTCGAGCACCATCAGACCCGGGCAAAGTGGCTCGCATCTTCGACAATCGCGACCGATACCCCACTGGACTCAATGCGATCGAGGATCTGACTAAAACCTTCGCGGGTCTCGATGGGATCCGCTCCGCTGTTTCCCGCCGCTGGCGCATTTTTCTCCGGGTGCGCATCGAGACGCTGCTGGACCATTTCAGTATAGTGTTTCAGTCCTTCATTGGAGTTTAAGACGGACTCTGTAGGTAAATCTGAATTGTTTGCCGTTAGGTCGCTTCCACAGCACGCGACCCCAATTTTACCTGGGCCAACATGAAACGCCGCATCGCGCAGATCTTACCGAGCATTGCCAAATATCCCGACCAATTTGAGACGGTAGACCGTCAGGAGGCGGCCATCGCCGAAGCCAGAACATCGCATCTGAAGGAAAAGATCGAGCGGCTGAAGCGGGAGATGAAGCGCAAGGTCAATGTTACCACAGAAATGCGCCCGCACGTGCTTGTCTGCAATATGAAACGGGTCATGAAAATCATCGGCACAGGCCCTCTGATAGCAGCCATCAATGCGTGATTTAAGGCATATTGCCGGGCCGGATTGACGCCCTAAGCAAGGTTGCTCAGTACCACACCGACGCCTCAGCAGAGATTCTTAAACTAAAATCTCTTATTTCCAAGCTTCCCTCCGGCCCTTTTGATCTCACGGATAATTGATATGATAATGCTAAGTCTGCGCTCCTAATTTGACAGCAATTCTCGTTGATCTTTTCACCGATTTAAATTTCGATTGAACAAATTGATCTTTCAATTTTTCTTGCTCAAAATTTCAGTTCCCCTTGCGTAAGAACCTTGAAAATACAAAAGTGGATTGGCCTCCGGTGTATATTCATACTGCATGACACGACCAACCATAATCAAGTGATCGCCCCCATCAAATAAACTTTCGCTCTTACACTGAAATCGTGCAGCGCATCCAGCAATCAATGGAGATCCTCCGAGTCCTTCTTCCAAGGAAAGCCCGGAAAATTTGTCTTCACCGGTTCTTGCAAAGCGTTTGGAAAGCTCAACCTGTTCAGCTGTCAGGACATGAACCGCGAAATATTCCGACTTACTATAAACCTTCAATCCTTTGGCCTTGATTGACAAACTCCATAGAACTAAGGGGGGTTCAAGTGAGAGAGAACCGAATGAATTTGCTGTCATCCCGACGGGCTCACCGTTTGCACTTCTCGTTGTAACTATTGTGATTCCCGTCGTGAACATACCGAGTGCAGAACGGTAGTTTTTGAGTTTGTTCTCCATAAGTATAGAATGAGATCGATGTGTTGATTTTGTCATCATCCTTGCATTATTAAAAACATTCCGGATTGACACTAGGATTGCATTTTAGGCCAGATTTCAGCGGCTTTATCCAGACAATAACTGATTATCGATTCGAGATTTCATCATATTGACCCTATGGAACAAGGATGAGTTGCTGTGGGGGCAATCCTAGATAGTATTGACCTGCTGATTGCATTCGGGCGACGCTACCCTGCACCTGAATCGCAACGGTGTATATATCTCGAAAACGTCGTTCGAACGGATTACTCTTAAATATCGCTGTAGCGCCAGCATCAAGAAAAATCATCTCGACAGCATCGCGAGCAGATTCTATTTGATGTGTACAGGCTTGCCGAAGTTTTATGCGCAATGGAAAGCTCACTTGCCCAGTTTCGACGACTTCGTCCCACGCTTCGTGCAGAAGTTGAATGAGCCAGGCTTTGGCTGAACTAATTTTTGCATCCGCTTGGGCTATACGGGTTTGAATATAAGTGTCATCGCGAAGTGCCATTGCATTTGAAGGTATTTTCTTTTTTGCCAGTGGAATATAAGCATCCAACGCGGCTTGCGCCGCCCCAATGGCCACGGATGACAGGCCGCACGACGCTATAAGCTGCATGGAATGACGATAAAGGATTCCTTTTTCGCGTCGTTCCGGTTCAGGTTCAGCTATTTCCCCTTCTGGTAAATTGTGGTCCCTTGCTGTAACACGTGCCAAGACAGTGAAGTCCTTTGGTACGAAGAGATCGGTAACGGAATAAGTATCACTTCCCGTACCAGCTAAGCCCATCACATCCCACTGATCATCCCGCACGGTTGCAGCCTCACGCGGAAATATCATTGTTCTCTCAATGAAACGTCCATCTGGATGTTTAAGGGGCGTTTCGTTCTCATCACAAATCCGGCAATGTCCACCAAGCCATGTAGCGATTCTGTTACCACTCGCAAATGTCCATGTGCCGTTAATATTCCAACCACCTTCAACTGGAACGGCTAAACATGGCGGTTCACCACGGGTAAAACCAAAAGTGAACACCGCTCTGGGATCACCAAAGACTTTCTTGGCAACCTGCGGCTCTACATAAGCCGAAGCCATTGCACAACAAGCGCTTTGAGCGATGCACCAAGCTACACTTGCGTCACCTTCAGCAATTGCCGCAACAACTTGGGCATGTGTGGCTGGATTAAGTTCAGCACCATCAACTGAACGTGGAAGTACTGTCCGAAACATTTTGGCTTCATGCAAGGCATCCAGCACCGCTGGAGGGATAGATTTTGTTTCTTCAATTTCAGAGGCTGCAGACTCTAGCACTGGCTTAAGGGAACGAGCTCGTTCAATCCATTTTTTACTTGTTTCAGCAGAAATTGTATCTTCGACATCCTTCTTACCTTTCCGCATAATTTCCTCCATCTGCATCTTTATATTTAATAATCGACATGATAGCTCAATTTAAATTCTGTTATTATAAGCATGGCGAGAAAATTCGCAGGATATCACACTGAACCGACTAGCATTTAAAGCTTGTTCTAGTGCACGACTAAGTTGTTCTCGGTTATGGCAGGTATATCCTGTACCATCCAAGACCTGTGCTATCGCTCCATAATCCGTAGTTTCAAAGTTGACTCCCACTTCGGGGTACTGCATTCCACGCTGTTTCATCTCAATGAGCGCCAGTGAGGCATCACTAAAAACAACGACGATTAACGGCAATTTCAAATCGCGAATCGTAGTGAGCTCACCTAACACCATGTCCAATCCGGCATCGCCAGTAAATGCCACAACCGGTCGATCAGGGTCGGATAACTTTGCGCCAATTGCCAGAGGAAGAGCACATCCCATGGTACACAAACCGTTGGATTGCAGTAGCTCTCGTGGTTCGTAAGCCTCCCAAAGCTGGCTTAGTAATATTCTGTGCGCCCCAGAATCGACTGTTGCAATGGTTTCGCGTGGTAACACTCTGCGTGCAGTATCTATAATTGCCGCGGGTCCCCATTCCTCATCCGGTCGATAGGCCTTGCACAACTTGTCACGTTGTGACGCAATTGCGTCCTTCGTCCATTTCGATTGACCAGTTAATTCCCTTGCGAGTTCTCTTAATCCTGCATTGATATCGCCGAGCAGACTTAACTGTGCGTGATGAACATAGTGAGTATTGGGAACCAGGCTAAGCTCAATTACTTTTGCTTCTGGTGACCAGGGATCTCGCCAACCAGAGCGCATTTCAATCGGGTCATAGCCAACCAACACCAAACAATCACTAGCTCGGACAAGTGGCAATAACAATTCGTCGGCAATTGGTGACAACCCGGCGCCACCTAATGCAAATGGATCGTCCTCGGGGAGAATACCCTTGGCTTTGTAAGTCGTTAACAAGGGTACGCTGTGCTCGTGAATAAAATTTCGTACTGCGTCAGTCGCATTGTTGTTAAGCGCCTCTATTCCTGCAATCATTAGTGGCCAATTCGCTTCAGCCAACCATTTACGCGCACGATTAAGTGACTCACCGTGAGGCACTCCGTAGACTGGTTGCGATCGATGGACAGTAACGCTTCGCGGAACGTGTGATAAGCCGACTTCTACAGGAACATCCACGTGAACCGGACCGGGCGGGTGGTCCATAGCAATGTTGACTGCTTTATCAATAATAATGTCTATCGCATCAGCATCTGCCGTAAATCGGGCTTTTGTAATTGGACTCATGAGTGCAGACTGATCAAACCATTGATGGGTAAAAGTCTGCGCCGTAGCAGCGTCTATACATCCGGTTAGAACAATAAGCGGAACTCGATCTTGCTGCGCATTCGCTACAACATTGACGGCGTTTGCCAAACCTGGTCCGATCGTCGTTACTAACAATGCAGGAGCGCCTGTACGCTGGAATACACCTTCCGCCATGAAGCCCCCGCTGTTTTCATGTTTTACCAATACGAAGCGAATGCCGACTTCCTGTAAAGCGTCCACAAGGGACAAAACTTCGCCTCCGGGAATTCCAAAGGCGAACCGTACACCTGCTTGGTGAAGACGTTTTGCTATGATATTAGCTACATTATTCATGGCATCTTACTTAGATTCAACAAGTCTCATATAGGCATCGCGGGTTTGCGGAGTTTTCATATCAAGAATTCCACCTGCAATTTGAGTGCGTAATATTTGCGCCGTGCCACCTGCGATGGAAAACATTCTTGCATCTCGGACCTTGCGTTCAAGACCGAGATTCCGGGAATAACCCATGCCACCGTGAATCTGCAACGCGTCGTTGGTTACCCGAATGGCGGTTTCTGAAGCAAAAACTTTTGCCGCCGCAGCATCCAGCTTTTTTGGAAATGAATTTCGTGCGCGTGCCGCAGCAGCATAAATCATGGACTGTGCAGCGGAAAGTTGAATAGACATGTCCGCCAACATCCACTGAATACCTTGAAATTCCGCTATTGGTCGACCAAACTGATGTCGTTTTTTGGCATAATCCAATGCCAGCTCGTATGAACTTACGGCAATACCCAAGGCAACTGTCGCAGCACCCAGGCGTTGGCCGTTGTATGCGTCCATGAGTCCTGCAAAACCTTTTCTTATGCCTTCAGGAGGAAGTACCATCATCTCTTCGGAAACCTCAAGGTCCTCGAGAATAATCTCCGTTTCCGGAATGCCACGAACACCCATGGCAGGCTCGCGCTCGCCCACAATCATACCATCAGGCTCACCTGTTTTGGAATTTCGCACTACTATAAATCCGCCAATTCCCAATTCCTGATCATTTCGATAGACACGCGCAAAAATGAGATGCAGTCTCGAAATACCTCCTCCAGTAATCCAGTGCTTTTTACCATTTAGCACGTACCGATCCCCCTTGTAATCCGCACGTGTGGTCATCTCGGTTGCCGCACTGCCGGCATCAGGTTCGGTAATACAGATTGCAGGTTTGTCTCCAGTCAAGACAAGAGCGGCAGCAAGGCGTTTTTGCTCATTGGTCCCATATTTCATGATAGCGCCAATCGCACCCATATTTGACTCAACACAAATTCGGCCTGTCGCACTACAGGCCTTAGCCATTTCTTCTATAACAATCACCGCGCTCAAATAGGGAGCTCCACCTCCTCCATACTCTGAAGGGATGGTCATGCCCATGAATCCTTCCCGCCTTAAAACTTCAACGCAATGCCAGGGATATTGTTCTGTTAAATCGGTCTCTGCAGCATGCGGTGCAATCTCTTTTTCGGCAACTTGGCGTGCTTTTTTCCTCAGTTTCTTGTGATCTACTCCGAACTCTAACATTCATATTTACTCCAACAAGCGTTGCTTGAGAGCCGTTTCGTATGCCCTTTCTCCCAGCAGCTCACATATTGTTTCTTTTGTATCGGCACCACAAACCGGTGGCGATCGGTCATAGGTAATTTGCGATTTTGAAAACTTTATTGGATTGCCTATTAGCTCAATGTAATTTGATCCAGCAAGGATATGAGGCATTCTGATTTTCATTTGCCTGCTTGCGACTTGATCACTTGTAAATACTTCCTCCAAATTGTAAATGGGCCCACAAGGAATTGACAGTTGTTCCATCCCTATTAATAGCTCCGACTTGTCTTTGTTCTTTAAGAGTGCTTCCAGCTTGGGAATGAGGATGTCACGATTGCGAACCCGCCTCTCGTTTGTTAAAAATTTCTTGTCGCTCGCCAATTCGGATGCGCCAATCAGTCTGCAAAATTTTGAAAATTGTGAGTCGTTACCTACGGCCACGATAACGTGTCCGTTTGAAACTTCGAACACCTGATAAGGTACGATATTGGGATGTTGATTGCCACGTCGTACAGGAACATTCCCGGACAAAAGAAAGTTTGTTCCCTCATTAGCGAGCCAGGCAATTTGGGTATCGACGAGAGCAATATCTATATGTTGTCCGCAACCACTTAAATTTCGATAATGTATAGCAGCAAGTATTGCTGTGGCGGCGTACATTCCTGCCATCATATCCGCAATACCGACTCCAACTTTAGATGGCGCACCTTCAGGATCACCTGTGAGGCTCATGATTCCTCCATATCCCTGGGCAAGTATATCGTAACCAGGCCGCTTGGCATTGGGCCCGGTCTGTCCAAAGCCAGTAATGGAACAATAAATCAGCCTCGGCAATTCTTCAGAAATATCTTGATAGGAAAGCTTATATTTCTTTAAACCGCCGACTTTAAAATTTTCAACAAAAATGTCACATTGCTTTGCCAGTTGCCGAACAAGTTCCGCGCCGCTAGGTTTGGAGATATCTATTGATACGGATCTCTTATTGCGATTTGAAGACAGAAAATATGCGCTCTCTTTTGTATTTCTACCTTCTTTGTCCTTCACAAAGGGCGGGCCCCAGGTTCTAGTGTCGTCTCCCCCATTTGGGTTCTCTATCTTTATGACATCTGCGCCCAAGTCTCCCAAAAGCTGTGTGCAAGTAGGACCAGCTAAAATTCGGGTTAGATCAAGGATCCTAATTCCCTTTAAAGCGCCATGGACTTCTAAACTTTTCAGTGTTTCGGGCATCGGCAATTTGACACTCAATTGAGTTAAACAATATGATAACTTGCAAATTGCCTAAAGCAAAATGACTTTATTTGGGAGTTTATGTTAAAAAAATTTACAGTTTCTCTCGAATGCAGACAACAATGAATATTCGGCAACTTAAAACATTCATTGCATTAGCAGAAAACGGCACCTTTTCCGCTGCTGGCGAATCTGTAGGATTAAGCCATTCCGCGGTCAGCCTTCATGTCAAAGCGTTGGAACAGGAGCTTGATGTAAAATTAGTTGACAGAACCAAACGTCCTCCCGTTTTAACCGGTACAGGGGTCGCATTGGTTGAACACACAAGGCGATTAATAAATATTCTGGATGAAATTGCTGCACTTGGATCGCAAAAGGGACTTATTGGCTCTATCAGTGTTGGGGTGGTGCCATCCGCGCTTGAAAATTTGCTTCCTTTAGCTCTTGCGGCACTTCGAAAAGAACATCCCCAATTTGAGATTCGTATTCGAGCAGGATTATCTGGTGAACTAGCAACGCTTTTACGAACTGGGGATATCGATGTTGCAATCGCCACTGCACCACTTCAAGAAGAAGGACTCCGTATCCGTATTGTACGAAGTGAACCTCTGTTTATCATCTCCCCGGCTGAGTTTTGTGTTTCAGATATGAGAGACCTTTTTCGATCTTATCCCTTTATTTGGTTTAGTCGAAAAACCTGGATTGGACAGCAGATCGAAAGATTTCTGCAAGAAGCCAAGATTAAAGTGAATTCCGATATCGAAATTGATTCCATCCCGGCAATTAGTGCACTCGTTCAGAACGGATTGGGAGTATCGATCATTCCAATTCATTCAAAAGCATCACCACTGCCGGACAATGTTAGACAAATTCCATTCGGCACACCGCAGCATAAAAGGGAACTTGCGCTACTGGATCGACCGAATAATCCAAAATCTCAACTGTCGGATGCTCTATATGATGCGCTTAAAGCGGTGGTAAGTAAATGAGATATAGGCCGATTGTGAAACATCAGTAGAAAATGATCATTTTGTCTGCTGCTGCAAACTAATTTTTGTTTGACTGACTGATTTTTTATTAGCCCTTCTTGTGTTAAATTTATTAACATTAAATACTAAATAAAGTCATTTTGCATGAAACATTTAAGGAGCTAATATATTAAACTAATAATAACTCCGGAATTATTTCCGGTCCAATGGGAGGAAAGTAATGATCATAAATAGAGAATTTTTCAGCAGGCGGAGATTTTCCAATCTCACGACTCTTGCAGCAATATTCAGTCTCGTTGTTCCAGTTATCATTTTTTCACCAGTTGCGGCACAAGAAGAACCCATAAAGATTGGAGTACTAAGTTTCTTGAGTGGCAAACTTAAGCCGATTGGCGATGAAATCGTTACCGGTATTGAGACAGCGGTAAAAATGCATGGACCGGTACTGAATCGGCCGGTGGAATTGATACTCGAAGACAGCTTGGTCAACGCACAGCAATCGGTAACAAAAGCAACGAAGTTGGTGCAAAAAAACCGGGTCGTTGCTATTTTGGGAACCAGCACTATCGAGGCGTTGGCTCTGCTGCCTGTAGCTGATAGATTGAGAGTGCCAATTATTACCTCAAACAGTGGTTCTGCTGCCATTACTGGAGAGAAGTGCAATTATTGGGTATTCCAAACAAATCCCACTCCCCAAATGGCTGTGGTAGCTATGCGGCACCTTATCGCAGAAAATCCAAAAATGCAGAAAGCTAAGTGGTTTACATTGGGCCATGACTACCCTTGGAGCCGAAGAGTCGCGCATTCCGTTAAAATTGTTGAAGGTGTCGATTATGTAGGTGAGACTTTTGCCCCGTTAGACACCACAGATTGGGCGCCCTTTATCGCCAAAGTGCGTTCAGCAGGCGCAACGGCTGTGGCAATTCCTGTCACGCTGGGAACACCACTTGTGCAATTCATTCAACAGGCAAATGAATTTGGGCTCACAAAAGAAGCAACTTTGGTTGCACCCATTGGCCTGCCAGACTGGCTCATTGCCAAACTCGGCGAATTATCGACTAGTATTGTATCCGCCGGGGCGTGGGGAGCATGGCGGCTGGAAGAACGCTTGCCGATGACCAAAAAGTTCAATGAACTCTATTACCAGACGCACGGTCGTGTCGCAGGCATGCAAGCCATTCAAGCTGCTAGCGCAGCGTTAATGCTTTTCAATGCCATCGAGGAGGCGAATTCAACGGAACCAAAAGCTATTGTTGAGGCTCTTGAAAAGTTAGACATTATTACTCCTGCAGGTAGGCTACATTTTCAGCCAGGAGGACGAATGGCTGAAGTCTCGCTGATCCTCGGTCGAATAGAAAAATTACCAGAACCAAAGTACGGAGCTCAATACGCTCAGTCGGTGGAGCTTCTTTCGTCGAGTGAAACTCTTCTTCCGGCTAAGCAGATTGGTTGCAATCTAAAAAAATAAAATAAAAAGGCGAACTGATGGATTGGAACTTCCTCTTTGCGAATTCGCTGAATGGAATTATCTATGGGTCGTTCTTAACTCTGATTAGCTTAGGCTTAAGTTTAGTTTTCGGACTTGGAAGAGTGGTCAATTTTGCACACGGTGTGCTTTATGCGCTTGGAGGGTATTTTTTTATTTTGTTTCTCCCCAAGATCGGATGGGCGGCATTAATAGTTGCTCCACTCATCGTAGTGCCTATAGCAATTGCCATGGAGCGATTGACCATCTATCCAATTCGCAATCGTCACGAAATATATACTCTACTTGTGACATTTGGCCTGTCATTTATGATCACCGGAGCTATTGAATACCTTTGGGGCACGGAGACCACATTGATCAGGCCACCAGATCTCCTTGACGGCACTGTGAGTATATTTGGCAATCAGTTTCCGATTTACAGATTGTTTGCAGCTGGACTTTCGCTATTTGTTACCGGGATTGTATTCGGATTTATACAATTTACCTCAATGGGACTCCGTATTCGTGCCATTACTGACGATGGCGAAATGGCTGAAGCTCTTGGAATAAACACAAGGTTTATATTGACTGTGATTTTTGGGGCCGCAGCCGGTTTTGCTGCATTTGCAGGCGGCCTCGGAGCACCTATTTTCTCTGTCGACCCGGAAATGGGCTTAGGCATTATAATCGATTCTTTTCTGGCGGTTATTTTAGGCGGACTTGGCTATCTTCCTGGCACAGCTGCCGGTGCATTTATTGTTGCACTCACGAAATCCATCGGAGGTGGTTATATAGCGGAGTGGTCCATCGCTGTTCTGTTTGTTGTTGTCGCAGCGGTACTCGTCCTTCGTCCTAGAGGAGTCTTCAATCGTGGCAGAATCACTTAAAGGAGCACGACCGGAAAGTGCTCCCGCCACAATATTGCGACTGACAGCAGCGCGATGGATCTTTGTACTGTGCGCGACATTAGCGCTTGCAATTCCAATATTGACGACAAACGATTTTTTTATAACCGTTCTGACAGAGGCTCTGATATTCGGTATCTGGGCAATGAGCTTGGATTTGCTGGTCGGGTATACGGGATTGGTCTCATTCGGTCATGCGGCTGGTTTTGGGCTCGGGGCATATGCGGCAGGTTTATTTGCGCAGAACATTTCGGCTGAATTTATTCTGACTCTATTAGCTGCACAAATCATTGTCATTTTAGTGGCGTTTGCCACAGGGTTTGTCGTCACCCGCTTGTCAGGTATCGCATTTGCCATTCTCACCCTTTGCATTTGTCAGGTTCTGTTCCAGATCGCCGTAGTATGGCGATCGGTGACGGGTGGGTTGGATGGACTGATAGGCGCTCCATTGCCAGAAATTTTCGGACGGGCTTTGGAGCCCGGCCGTGAGTTCTATCTGCTGACGGTTTCAACGTTGATCATAGTTTATCTTGGACTGCGGAGATTCGTCGATTCTCCCTTCGGTCGCACGCTTCAGGCCATCCGCTCAAATGAAGACCGTGCCTCAGCAATTGGCATTAATGTTCGTCTACATAAATGGGTTGTCTTCATAATCTCTTGGATGGTTGCTGGGATTGCAGGAACGCTTTTCGTGTTTTTAAAAGCCGGTGCGAATCCGATGTCATTATATTGGCTCGAATCTGGAAACGTTCTGGCAATGACGATATTGGGTGGCATGGGTACGCTCTACGGTCCAATCATCGGGGCAATTGTGTTCGTATTTCTAAGAGACGAAATGACGACATTGTTTCGGGCCTGGCAATTTACTTTCGGACTGGTGTTTGTCCTCGTAATCCTTTTACTACCATCAGGTCTTGCAGGGATTGTGAGTCGTATTAGGAGTCAATTTTGGACATCTCGCTACTGATCCAGAATCTATCCAAACGCTTTGGCGCCATAGAAGCTGCTAAAGGTGTGACTTTGGAAGTCGGTACCGGTCAAATTCATGCGCTGATTGGCCCTAACGGGGCCGGTAAAACGACGGTGTTCAATTGTGTAACGGGCTTCCTTCGACCGGATTCAGGTAAAGTGCTTCTTAACCGAAAAGAGGTAACCAGTTGGCCTCCACACAAACTAGTCAAAGCTGGCATTGTCAGGACGTTTCAAATAACAAACATTTTTAGCGAACAGTCCGTTTTGGAAAATGTCCAGCTCGCTGTTCGTTCGAAGTTGGGAAAAAATCTGGATATGTTTGGAAATGCGGACAAAATGAGCCAGGTACAAAGGGAAGCAGAAGAAATTTTACAAATCGTGGATCTTTTGGATCGAGCGCACGTTCTGGGTGAGGAACTTGGGCACGGTGACAGGCGGGTGCTTGAAGTAGCCATTGGTTTGGCCCTTAATCCAAAAATTTTACTACTTGACGAACCCACTGCAGGAATGTCTCGATCCGAAACGGAACGTATTGCCGAACTGGTCCAGCGTATAACTGATCGCACAAGCATTCTCCTGGTAGAACATGATATGGAAATGGTACTTTCAATTTCCCATCGAATTACAGTAATGACGCAAGGGAAAGTAATCGCCCAAGGTACACCTGAGCAAGTCAGCAAAAATTCCAGAGTACAGGATGCCTATCTAGGGGAAGTGGAATTAGGAACTTAGGCATGCTTCGAATAGACTCACTTCACGTTCACTACGGCACCGCGCACATCCTTCACGGTATCAACATCGAAGTGAAGTCAGGTCAAATTGTTTGTTTGCTCGGCAGGAATGGTGCAGGTAAAAGTACAACTTTAAAGACCATAATTGGCCTAGTTCCCAAAAGTTCGGGAGAAATTTATTTTAAAGAAGGCCCAATAGATCGAAAATCTGCTCATGAAGTCGCCCGCATGGGCGTAGCTTATGTTCCTGAAGACCGGAGAATATTTGAATCACTCACTGTGGAAGAGAACATAAAAGTAGCCGCACAGGCGGTATCAAGTGGTGACAATCAGCGCGTAAGCGATGCTCTGAATTTATTTCCCGATCTTGAACCACGATTCAGTCAAATTGCTGGCAGCCTCAGTGGAGGACAACAGCAAATGCTCGCAATTGCGAGAGCATTGGCTATGAAACCACAATTATTGCTACTCGATGAACCAACGGAAGGTCTGGCACCCAGCCTTGTCCATTCAATCCGAGATGGGATCTTGGAAGCTCGCACAAATGGTATTTCTATTTTGCTTGTCGAACAAAATTTATCGCTCGCCTTGGATGTTGGAGACCACTTCTTTGTGCTCAGCAAAGGAATGATTGTATTTCATGGTGATCGACAAGAGCTACTCGATCAAGAAGATTTAGTAACAGAGCACATTGGGGTAGGCCGGGTTAAAGAAGCAACCTTGCAGCGTAAAAAAACTTGAACATTTTACCTGGCAATTCAATTGAAGAACATAATTATAGATTTATTTTATTTTAAGTCAGGGTCACAGTTGTAGGAGAGCAGATCTCATGGATTTAAATCTCAGAGATAAAGTTGTTATTGTTACAGGTGCAAGTCGAGGAATTGGTAAAGCCATAGCTTTAGGATTTGCGGAGGAGGCTGCAAAATTAAGTATATGCGGACGCACCGCAGAAACATTGAATGTCACGGCGAAAGAGATTGAAGCGCGTGGATCTGAGGTATTTTTTAAGCCTACCGATGTCACAAATAAATCAGACGCCGAGGCGTTTGTGAATGAGACGCTTGGAAAATTTGGCCGAATTGATGTGCTTATAAACAATGTTGGAGGCAGTCGATGGACTCCAACTCTAAAAATATCTGACGAAGAATGGCATTCAATTCTCGATCTTAATCTCGTGTCGGCTGCGCGGCTGTCACGTGCAGTTATACCGACAATGCTCGAACAGGGGAGTGGCGTGATTATAATGATATCCTCGATTTGGGGAAGAGAGAGTGGTGGACATATTTCATACAATGTTGCCAAGGCAGGCGAAATTAGCCTATCAAAATCACTGGCACTGGAACTTGCAGGGAAAAATATACGCGTGAACACTGTTGCTCCCGGTGCGATATTGTTTTCCGGAGGTGGCTGGGATCAACGTTTTAAATCAGATCCCGAAGGAAGGGCAGAATTCATCAAAAATAACCTCCCAATAGGAAGATTTGGCACGACCAGAGAAATTTCCGATGTTGTCGTATTTCTCGCCTCCGAACGGGCAAGTCTGGTAACGGGCTCGTGTCTCAATGTCGATGGCTGCCAGTCAAGTTCGAATATTTGAAATTATTGAATTTGCGCTGTCTATGACTTTTTTATACCATTCAATTATTGGAGAAGAGAAAAAATAAATGACCAAGACAAATATTGAAGAGACCCTGTATTCAGTTCGCGGGCCTAAATCCTGGGCGACTATGACCTCCCAGGATCTGGCGGAGCGCTTGGAAAGGACTGATGTAGCATTGGTTCCAACTGGCGCGATTGAACAGCATGCTGGCCATTTGCCTTTAGCCCAGGATAATTTTCAGATCGAAGAAATTGTTCGTCGTGCGGTGCTCAAACTTGAAGACGACGGAAAGTACGCAATTTTTGGTCCTACTATCCCGTTTGGGCCGGTTTCCAATCTTCATTTTCCAGGCAGCATCAATATTAAACCAACAACTCTAGTTCTGCTAACTAAAGAGATTTGTCTCAATTTGCATCGGGATGGCATCAATAATATCGCGCTTATTATGGGCCACGATATGAGCCTAGGTTCGTTAATGGTAGCCGCGCGTGAACTAGCGGAGGAGACTGACGATGCGCTCAAAGTCATCGTCCTCAATTGGTTGCCATATATCGTAACAATATTACCAAAATTACTCGAAGATATCTTTCAGGGAACCGATGAGAAAGAGCTTGCAACTGCTCGTGACGGACACGGTGGAATGGGAGAAACGGCTAGATTGTTGTGGCAGAACCCTGAGTTAGTAGTTCATGAAAAGATAGAGGATTACGTCGTCCCAGTGGTTGCTCCGACTATGCCGTTTGCAACACCGCTGGTTTCAGGTGGTGGAGTCTATGCGCCTAGAAAGACGACAAATACTGATCCTGATTATAAAGGAATATTAGGATTTCCCAGTATAGCAACACCCGAAATAGGCGATTATCTGTACGACGTTCTGGCTAAGTGGGTTGCCAGTGCCGTGGCCGAAAACTGTTATGGTACCATATCCAAGTCTTACAGTTATTAGATGGAGAATTGTAATGTTCAAAATGTTTCTTACGGCGTGCGTAGTATTTTTCCTTTGTCACTTTCCGGCCAAAAGCCAGAGCATGACGGACGTAACACTAACAACGGGATGGATACTCTCCGGTGGCAGCGCGCCATTGGTGCTCGCAGAAGAACGCGGATATTTCAAAGATGCAAATGTCAACATAAATATTGTCCGGGGTTATGGTTCGGCCGATGTAATCACCAAGGTTGCCGCAGGTACCTATCAGGCGGGCACGGGTTTTTTGCCAACGCTTGTCAAGGCTGTTGCTGACAACCCAAATCTTGATGCGATTGCAGTTATGATTTCTTATGATGCCTCCGCCGACGCTGTTACTGGACCAAAATCGACAGGCATCAAAGAACCAGCAGACCTAGCCAATCGCAAACTAAGTACACAGCCAAATTCTACGTCAAAGCTTGTTTTCCAATCGTTTGCTAAAGCTGTCGGCCTCGATCCTAATTCGATACAATGGGTAGAGGTAGCTCCTCAACTCATTGGTCTGACAGTTGTCAAAGGGCAGGCGGACGGTGCAGCACAGTTTGCAGCTTCTGCGATAGCAAATTTTCAACGTCTTGGGATTCCAAAAGATAAGCTTTATCAGTTCAAGTTCAGTGACTATGTCGACAATCTCTACGGTAATGGATTGATACTCCAGAAGTCTTGGGCGAAGTCACATCCCGAAGCAGCTAAAGGAGTCGTACGAGCTTATGCAAAAGGTCTAATTGACGCGTACAAAGACCCTAAGGCCGCTATTGATGCTCTTATGAAACGGGAACCGCTTTTAAAATCGAATGTTGAGTCGGATGATCTCGCTTATTCAAACGAGAATTATTACTTCACCCCTCGGGTCCTTGAAAAGGGTCTGGCTTATCATAGCGATGACGATGTAGAAAAGTTCATGAAACTTCTTGAAATGCCATTTTCTCTGAAACGTATTCCCAAAGTTTCTGAAATCTATTCCTCTGAATATCTACCAAACGCTGATGAACTGAAAGTCAAAAAGTGAATGAAAATAATCATCAATCGTTACAAGAGCACAATGATGATGAAAATTCGCCTCTTTTCGAAGCAAGAGACGTAAGTGTAAAATATGGCACATCCGAAGAGCATAAGGTAGAAGCGCTCAATGCTGTAAACTGGAAAATTACAAAGGGTGAGTTCGTAAGTTTTATCGGCCCCAGTGGGTGTGGGAAGACTACTATGCTGAAGTTGATCAGTGGGCTTATCTTTCCCTCCAGTGGAGTAATTTTACATAAAGGTAAACCAATTCTTGGCATATCTTCCGGAATAGGGATGGCCTTTCAAGACACGTTGTTGTTGCCATGGCGAAATGTTTTGGACAATGTACTCCTGCCAATTGAAATATTACGCCGACCACGGGAAGAATATCGTCAGACCGTCGAAGATCTTTTATCCACTGTCGGATTGAAAGGTTTCGAAAATAAAAACATCTGGGAATTGTCGGGAGGAATGCGTCAGCGCGTCAGCTTATGTCGAGCGCTAATTGCGTCACCTGAAGTTGTTCTACTAGACGAGCCTTTTGCGGCACTTGATGCATTCACGCGTGAAGACCTCTGGTTGGTCCTTCAAGAATTACATACACGCACTGCATGCACAATGATCCTTATCACCCATCAGCTTAATGAGGCCGTATTCCTTTCTGATCGCATATTTGTTGTATCTAAACGACCGGGCCGAATTACATATACTCAACAGGTAAATTTATCCCGACCTCGTGTTCTGAATGAAGCATTTAGCAGAACATTTTTAAATGATGTCGAATCGCTTCGGAATAGGATTGAGCGGTAGAATGTCACTTCTTAAGAATCAATTTGTCGAAGGGTTATTGGCCATATTCGCGCTATTGTGTTTGTGGGAAATTGGGGTTCGCATTACTGGTGTGCCGTCATTTATACTGCCCGCACCCTCGGCAGTTTTCGAGGCTGCGGCGGCGAATGCTACTGTGTTACTCAATCATAGCTTGATTACCCTCTTTGGCACATTAGTAAGCCTTTCAGCGGGGGCTGCTTTGGGACTAGCAATTGGCTTATCTGTAGGATACTCCCGTGCTTTAAGTCAGCTTTTGTACCCTCTTTTAGGTGGATTTCATGCTCTCCCAATGTCGGCATTTATTCCAATATTTGTTGTATGGTTTGGAGTCGGAGTGATTCCCAAAATATTGGCCGGACTATTAATTGCTTTATTTCCAGTTGTAGTAAATGTTGTCACAGGATTGCGAACGATTGAGACTGACTTGTGGGAAATGCTCAAAGCTCTTGGGGCTTCTAAGGCGCAGATTTTTCAAAAAGTAGGGATCCCGCGTACTCTACCCTATTTCTTTGCTTCTCTAAAGGTAGCAGCTGCAGGAGCCTTTATTGGAAACGTTGTTGGGGAGATGATTGCTGCGGGATCTGGTCTTGGTTATGTATTAGTACTTGCTACTACGGGATTGGAAATGGAGCTCGCGTTTGCTTCACTTACAATCCTTTTACTTCTTGGTGTGTTGCTTTTCACTATTTTTGATTCTTTGGAAAAACGACTTGCACCTTGGGCTTATCGCCGTCTGGATGCCTAGATTTTGATGAAGGGTGTCCTACAACCAGTCTAGATTGATAAACGGAATATCAAATCTATCTAGCTCTAAGTGTTCTTTGATTTATGGTAGTGGCACGACACCAATTCAGCCTTGACGTCAATTGAGACCTGGTCGGTTGGAAGGGCCTTGGGTATCGTCTGCTTCGACCCATTGGCCAAAGGCCATCCCCCTGATTCGACAATGTTGTGCACCACGCGACGAATTGTATCTTGCAACAATCGTGCGGCGACGCTTAAGCTGCGATCTATTGGTCGCGCAACTATCCAAGTAATTTGCAGTCCAACGAGGGGGCTAACCGAGAGGTGCCTTGATTCGACAAGGGGATACACACCGCATGAAGGTAACGCAGTAAATCCAAGCCCCTGTGTAACCAAATCGGTTATTAAAGGTAATGTATTAGCTTCCACTCGCAGGCGCGGTCGAATTCCCCTGGTGTTCAATTCAAACTCAACCATTCTCCGCGAACTGTTTGGTTTGGAAATATCGAGCGACAAGTTAGCATTCGCAGGTCCGACAAGCAGCATCGGTTCACTCACTAAAGGAATTGAAATGAGGTTGTGCAAAGGTTCTTCGGGATTAATGATTGCGAGATCAACTTCACCCTTCACGACGAGATCGCGAAGTTCTCCGCTGGTATTCTCTCTTATACGGACTGTTACGTGCGGATAGGTTTCGCAGAAGGCACTAATGATAGATACCGCAAGTAGCGTTCGCGGCGATGGTGGAATTCCTAGGACAACTTGGCCGCTTGGTTCACTTGCGGCAGCCATGACTGACCAGCCCCCAAGAGGTGCTCCACCTGCATTGTTAGTTTATTGACAGTCTTTGGTCCATAGGAATTACACTTTCAGGTTCAGGTGGTTTGATCATGAGAGACAGCAGCTTACTCACATGCTTCGGCGAAATTCCTGCGTCGCGTCGAGCCGTTCTTTCAGATATTCAGCGCCAGTGATTGGGGGATATTTGGCCGGTCGGTCATCATTTACACAGGCCGGCAGCACCGAAATGACAGCATCCGGATTTGGGTCGAGAAAGAACGCGATCGAATAACGCTCCTGTTCAGGAATACGTACCCGGTGCGGAGTTGACACATAGACGTCATTGGTCCAGCGCATCAGGCTATCGCCGATGTTGCAGACGAAGGTGTTTGGCAGAACTGGCGGATCAATCCAGTCGCCTCGCCTTGTGCGCACCTCAAGTCCCGGTGTAGCATCGGGCAACAATAATGTAATATTACCGTAGTCGGTATGTTCGCCGGCACCTATTTGCCCGGCGGTTTTCGGGACCGCCCTGCCGGGGTAGTGAAGCAGCCTCAGATATGCCAACGGGCGGTCTAGTTTGTCGTCGAAGAAGTTGTCGTCGAGGCCGAGGTCTTGGCTGAATGCGAAATGCAGTTTCCGTCCAAGCGCCCAAACGGCGTCATAATAGGCCAGCATTGCGTCCTTGAACCCAGGCAGATCAGGCCATTGGTTTACTCCGCGGAACGGTTTTCCGGCCAGTATCTCGGGATCGTCAGCAGCCAGATCGAGACCAAGATTGAAAGTCTCCTTGAGGTCGCCGGGTTTTGTGGGATCAAGGGTCTCTCCCTCCAACGGCATGTAACCGAGGTTGTTTGGCGACCTGGCCATCGTGACCGCTATCTTCTGTTCGAACGGCAACGCAAAGAACGCTTTCATCTTGTCGAAGGTATGTCGCATCATCGCCGGTTCAATGCCATGACCGGTGACGCAGAAAAAGCCGATGCTCCGGCAAGCTTCGCCGATCCGGCGCGCCACGGCGTCGACGCCTTTTGGATCACCCTGAACTAACGCCGAGACGTCGAGGATGGGAATTTCAGAATGTGAGCTCATAAGAAATATTCCATTACTTCCCTGCTCCGGTTCCATACTCCCTGTGCTTTCGATTAGTGGGTTATGAAAACCCTTCATCCTTGGCAAATTTTGAAGCGGATTATAAAACTATTTGTGTTATGTTCAAATCATTTGAAAATTCTTGATAGGAGATTGCGATCAAATGTTGGCAAGAGCGTTGATCCAAAGCGGAACGGATAAAATTTCAATTCAACTATAACTTCTGTTTTTGCCTCGAAACGGTGGCAAATCCAAATGCATCTGACGTTTCTAAACTAGATTCAGTTCGACAAGCAGGATATGTCCGAAAACGGGGCGACAACGGACTCATTTCAGGCCCGTCGGGGTTGGCTGCCATATAGCGCGCAATCATCGGGCCGATTTCGAAGCACACGAGCGCCGGTGGTGCGCTGACTCGAATTAAACCTTGCGGTTTAGAGCGAGACCGGTCGATTGCTTCCTGTGCGGCATTCGCTTCGATGAGCATCGCAACGCCATGCCTGTAGTACTCCTGCCCAATCTCAGTCACCGCCAGTTTGCGCGTGGTCCGCTGCAAAAGGCGCACGCCCAACTGCTCTTCGAGTGCTGCAATGCGACGGCTGAGTTTCGATTTTGGAACGCCAATCGCACGGCCGGCTTTAGCGAAACCACCGTGTTCGACCACCTGGACAAAATAATAGAGGTCATTGAGATCCTGCATATCTCATTGTCCCATAAATAGAACACAGTAGTCAATATTCACCTTCTTGTTGGATGATTGTCCTAATAATATCTTAGTTCCGACCAATGCCCACAATAGTGGTCAGGAAAGGAGACAAACCATGAGAAAGATTCTTGGCGTCTACAGCGCGCCACGCCAGCACTGGGTTGGCGATGGTTTCCCCGTTCGCACGATGCTCTCGCATCACGAACAAAGTGCACATATCAGCCCGTTTATCATGCTCGATTATGCCGGGCCCGCAAACTTTGAGCCGACCTCATCGCGGCGTGGTGTCGGGCAACATCCACATAAGGGTTTTGAGACCGTCACTATCGTATATCAGGGCGAAGTCGAGCATCGTGATTCGACCGGGGCAGGTGGCCTTATCGGCCCGGGTGATGTACAATGGATGACGGCGGCCGATGGTATTGTGCATGAAGAATATCACTCGCCAGCTTTTGCCGAAAAGGGCGGTGCTTTCGAGATGGTTCAGCTTTGGGTAAACCTGCCGGCCAAGGACAAACAAGCCAAGCCCGGATACCAAACTCTGCTAGACGCCGATATCCCAACGGTAGCGTTGCCAGACGGCGACGGTAATCTGCGGGTGATCGCGGGTAGCTACGATACCGTCAAAGGCCCAGCCCGCACATTTACACCTATGAACATCTGGGACGTGCGGCTCAATCGGGACAAAACGCTGGTGCTTGACGTACCCGAGGGGCATACGCTCTCGGTTTTGGTCCTCAAAGGAACCATCGAGGTAAACGGCCAGGAGATTGCTCGTGAGGCGCAGACCGTGCTTCTCGCCCGCGAGGGTGGCGGTGTCTCCATCGAGGCGAACGGTGATACCAAACTACTGGTTCTTACCGGCGAACCAATCGATGAGCCAGTTGTTGCACATGGCCCGTTCGTTATGAACACACCAGAGGAGATCAAGCTGGCAATGCACGATTTCCAAACCGGCCACGGCGCCGGTCTGCCGCCAAACTCGCAGCCCGCATCAACCATGGAGAAATACA
>CAYWUX010000029.1:23993-28838 GCA_964461525.1 uncultured Hyphomicrobiaceae bacterium
CACGGCGCCGGTCTGCCGCCAAACTCGCAGCCCGCATCAACCATGGAGAAATACAATGACCAAGTCTTATACCCGATTAGACAAAGACAACGCTGCAGTGTTGCTCGTCGACCATCAAACCGGCCTGTTGTCACTGGTGCGCGATATCGACCCCGACAAATTCAAGAACAACGTGCTGGCTGTCGCCGATCTTGCCAAATATTTCAATTTGCCAACCATTCTAACCACCAGTTTCGAAGATGGTCCAAATGGCCCGCTAGTGCCTGAACTCAAAGAAGTGTTTCCCGATGCACCGTTTATTCCCCGACCTGGACAAATCAATGCCTGGGACAACGACGATTTTGTGAAGGCCGTAAAGGCGACGGGAAAGAAACAGCTCATCATAGCAGGAGTCGTGACGGAGGTCTGCGTTGCCTTTCCCGCTCTATCGGCCATTGCCGAAGGTTACGACGTCTTTGTGGTCACGGACGCTTCGGGCACGTTCAACGAGGTGACCCGCCATTCGGCGTGGGATCGCATGTCGGCATCCGGGGCCCAGTTGATGACCTGGTTTGGTCTTGCCTGTGAATTGCATCGCGATTGGCGCAATGACGTCGAGGGATTGGGACAGTTGTTCTCAAATCACATTCCCGACTATCGCAACCTCATCACGAGCCACAATAGCTTGAAGCCGGCAAAGGCTGCATGATTGACCCTTCCAGGCTCGCCGTGGGCTGTTAACGGCTAGCCACCATTCGTATCAAGGGAGCATAACAATGAACTCGATTGCTTCACCGGCAAACTTCGACGGCCAAACGCCGAAGATCGATCCTAATTATGCGGCTATGCTTTTGATCGATCATCAAAGCGGTCTCTTCCAGACAGTCGGAGACATGCCGATGTTGAGACTACGAGCCCACGCAATTGAGCTCGCAAAGATGGCGTCACTCGCAAAAACTCCGGTCAAACGCCTGGGACAATCCGGACTTTGTTGCCGCGGTCAAAGCCACAGGAAAAAAAACAGCTCATCGCCGGGACGATTACAAGCGTCTGCATGGCCTTTCCATCCGTCGCTGCTGTGCAAGACGGTTATCAGGTTTTCGCAGTGGTCGATGCCTCCGGAACATATTCAAAGATGGCACATGAAATATCGCTAGCGCGGGTCATGCAGGCCGGCGTGGTTCCGATGGCCATTGCCGCCGTTGCCTCCGAGCTGCAACAAACCTGGAACCGTGACGACACACAAGAATGGGCGGAGATCTACACCATGATTTTCCCGCCATATCGGCTACTGATCGAGAGCTATCAGAAGGCCCGTGCCGTTGAGCAGAAGGGAGAAATACTCGATTCTGCACGGTCGTAACGTCACTCAAGTTGATGCAGGGACAAGCACAGTTCGCCCCTGCAAAATGTCCGACAGCGAACAA
Source organism: uncultured Hyphomicrobiaceae bacterium (assembly GCA_964461525.1). Classification (GTDB taxonomy): domain Bacteria; phylum Pseudomonadota; class Alphaproteobacteria; order Rhizobiales; family CAYWUX01; genus CAYWUX01. Next base: position 25,400 of record CAYWUX010000029.1, read on the forward strand.
ACAAGGAGATAGATAAAATGAGTTGGAACCCTGCATTGGAACCGGGCTGCCCCGACGAAATCGGTGTCGATTCTATCGAAACCCTAATAATCCCAAGAGCGCGTGATCTCGGAGATTTCGAGGTGCGCCGCGCCATACTCGTACGTACCATTGCAATATTGGGTTGCGCTCATTATCTTTTTTAGCGGGCTCCAGGTTTCCCCAATCCCCATTCATAACCTTCTTTATGTAGTAAAGCAGAAAATCGTGAAAGGTCTTCCAATCTTTTGACCAATGAATGGTGTTGCCAACTGCAACCATTCGATAACCATAAGATTGAAAAGACACGATTGGATGTCCTAAACTTTGCTGCTTTTCCCTTATTAATTCTTTGGCTTGATTCATAAAAGCCGCTGGTACTTCAGGGGCTTGATAATACAAGGGATTGCGCAACACGTGCCGATTGCTGATAAAATGCCTCACTACGGCATTTGTTGGGTTAAATTATTCTGAAAATTCAGTGTGTTAAATTGGTTACGGGGGCACGCAACCACCTATACCGAACTTGCATCAAAATTTAATAATTAGGAGATTTGAAACTGAATTTCTTCAAAATTGGTACTGTATTTTCCATCGATTATGAACATAATATTTTAATCACGCAATGATTTCGATTTATCGACACGCGGATTTTGAATCCGATAGACATCAAAAAATTAAATTAGTCTACCCAATAAATTGCTGGGACAGCCTGTTGCCCTGACTGCATTACCAATCGCGACAATAACAATCCATATCCCGCGAGCAAAATTAATCGCTAAAAGGTTTATATTCGTTTTAACGGCCAACCTGTCGAAGAATTTACATTTGATGGGGACACTAATGTCAATAACTTACCATTGGGCGTTTCTGTGCGAATAGACCCGGTAAGATTTATTTTGGTAGTTTAAGGGCTGCAATATTAAACCAGTTTATTCCGAAACTGCAGGTCGCAGGTTCGAATACCTCTAGAGTCCCCAATTTTATCGACCGTCATACAACCCCAAATGCTAACATGGCGTCCGCAACCTTCACGAATCCTGCAATGTTTGCACCCTTGACGTAATCAACATGTTGGCCTTCATCAGAACCACCATATTCCACGCAACGATCATGTATTCCTTTCATAATCTCAACCAGTAGTTCCTGGAGTTCCTGTTCTTTCCAGGAAATGCGGGCGGAGTTCTGACTCATTTCCAAACCAGAAATTGCTACGCCACCAGCGTTCGCCGCTTTGCCGGGTGCAAATTGAATTTTTGAATCTTTAAAAACGTGTACCCCTTCGAGATCGGTTGGCATGTTTGCACCTTCGGACACGCCAACGCAGCCATTTTTGACTAACATTCTTGCATCTTCTCCATTAACCTCGTTTTGCGTTGCACATGGCATCGCGAGATCGCATGGCACTATCCAAGGCCTCTTGCCCGCATGAAACTCGGCGCTTTTATATTGTTTTGCATATTCGCAAATCCGGCCACGACGACGCACTGATTTCAGTTCTTTAACCCAAGCCAGTTTCTCTGCGTCGATACCATCTGGATCATAGATAAATCCATCTGAGTCCGATAGTGTCAGTACTTTACCTCCTGACTGAATAATCTTTTCGGCTGCGTGAGATGCGACGTTACCCGATCCGGATAATACGCAGTTCTTTCCATCGATGGAATTCCCTATACGTTTAAGCATGCGTTCAAGGAAATAGACGGCCCCGTAACCCGTTGCTTCGCTGCGGATCAGACTGCCGCCATATTCCAGACCTTTACCTGTCAATACGCCAGTAAACTGATTGGTGATACGCTTATATTGGCCAAACATGTATCCAATTTCGCGACTTCCCACTCCGATATCACCTGCTGGAACGTCTGTGTCATCGCCAACATGTCGATAAAGCTCGGTCATAAAGGATTGACAAAATCTCATCACCTCGTGGTCAGATTTGCCCCTGGGGTTAAAGTTTGCACCGCCTTTGGCACCTCCCATTGGAAGACCAGTCAAGCTATTTTTAAAAGTCTGCTCAAATGCAAGGAATTTGAGGACACTCTCGGTGACAGTCGGGTGGAACCGAAGTCCACCTTTGTAGGGACCAATTGCATTGTTATTCTGCACTCGCCATCCCCGTTGAACGCGTATATTGCCATTGTCATCTTCCCAGCAGACACGAAAACTGACAACACGATCCGGTTCAGCAATACGACGGAGGATTTGGTATTCATGATATTCTTCCTTGCCCTGAATGAATTCGAAAATATCTTCAGCGACTTCGTGGACTGCTTGAACAAACTCGGGCTGGCCTGGGTTCCGCTTTTTCACTCCCTCGATAAATTGATTTAAATCGACATGGTTTGATATGCTCATTATGATTCCTTATCCTTGCTGTATCCTCGCACTAAATTCAGCGGAAAAATGATCCTAAATAGTGTAACGGTAAATGTTTGAACATTCGCGATCATATCTATTTTTTGAGTCATATCGTTGGCGGCCACTCCACAATGTATTGTGATAACATGGGACACTACCCACCATAGCAAACAATTAATTTTGTGTGACGCGGCACCCTCCTAAACTGGACATCTATTAATTCAACAACATAAGCCACTTTAGTGCACAAATAGCCCTATGCCAGCGATTACTCTTTTGCAAAACACATGCATGATTGCAATTTTGGCCTTAACTCTCTGTAGAGTTCCTGAAGGACTCTCTTATCATTGTCTAAGGCAACCTTTACTTGAAGATCTTGCATTGTTGTATCTTCTCAATTCGTTTTGGAAAATCGACGCGACCACCTTTGACAAGAGAGCAACTGTTCAATCTAACGAAGTTAGCTATAGAAACCAATCTCTGACGCCGCCAGATCTGCCGAGAACTCCCGGCCGATCGCGACTAATCCAAGACGTCTCAGTTTTGACGTGTCCAGCGGTAACCGCGTGCGATAAGGCTCGAAATCTGTAAAGGCTAAATCTATAGTAGTCCAAGTGTGCAGCGCTGAAAAATGAGAGCGATAAGATTGCCAGGGGAGGTTATTATCGGGCGTCCGTAAGTGGATCGAATATTTCTCACCGTTACCATAAACAACCAATCGGATACCTTTAAATTGAGAAGCGTCAAACAGACCCTCAGTTTTGTCCAAGTCCAATGCAGCCTGGATAAAGCCCCCATTGTTGTCAAGACGTACATCACCCAGAAGCCTCAGACATCTTCGACCGAGAATTGTGTCTTGAGTCAATTTGCCTTGTGAAACACCGCCCATCACCTGGTCACTGACAACCCGCCAGCGGGTGCCCAAATTAGAGACCAAATCGGAACTGGAGAAATCATCTATGAGCATTTTTTTATTTTGAGCCTTACCGGTATCAGCTAGAAATAAGAATGGCGAAAGCATTCCAAGATATACCGCAGATTTTACAAATGTTCGCCGGCTTTC
>CAYWUX010000029.1:28938-38634 GCA_964461525.1 uncultured Hyphomicrobiaceae bacterium
TCCTGATAGTTGGATTAAGTTTTTACTCGCTGGTTCCCTAATAATGGCAATAATCTCTCTATTCCGGGACAATTAAACCCTGCCAGTCATAGACATTTCCGGTTTTCTCGGGTGTCATACGATCCAGAACACGGATTAACTGCGAAACAGAAAATTCAGCAGTGAACAGCTTTTTGTCGGGAACGTTTCCTTGGAAGGGCTTTGACAGATTGCTGTTAACTGTGCCCGGGTGCAGGGCCACAACAATTGATTGATTATTTCGTCTTGAGAGTTCGATACTGATAGTCTTAATGATCATATTGAGAGCGGCCTTTGAAGCGCGGTAGGAATACCAGCCTCCCAACTGATTATCGGATATGCTGCCAACGCGCGCGGAAAGTGCGGCAAACAGATTAGGGCCATCCTTGCGCATTTGGGGAACAAAATGCTTTGCCACGAGCGCCGGTCCAATAGTATTAGTGGCGAAAAGCTTTTCAAATTTCTCGAAAGATAGATCACGTAAGCACTTTTCTGGAGACAAATCCTTTTCGTGCAAAATTCCAGTTGCAACAATCACAGAGGGGACCAAATTCAGACGTTTTTTTAGCGGCTTCTTGGATGCTAACTTCTTTTTCTAAATCAACAAACAGTGGGACAACTTTTTGAGTGTCAAATGATCTCTTGGAACGAGAACAGGCAAAGATGGTTCTAACATTAAAGCGTTGAGATAATGTATTGACGAAGGCCGAACCCACGGCTCCGCTCGCTCCGATAACAGCAATATTTAGTTCATCTCCATAAGTAAGCATGTTGATTTCAGTTTCCGGCATCATCGTCTGGTAAACAACAGTTTTATTGCAACTTGCATCGCTGACGGCGGGCAATTATGAACTGGGCCGTAATTTGAGCTTTCCTTTTTACTTTTGTGTAACGAGGTCCAGCGCCGAAACTCAGTCCTGCAAATGAGCACGCAGCATCCATTCAAATTTGTTGTGGACAGCAGCACGTTCGATAGCAAGATCATGTGTTACGACGTCACGTAAATCATCGGCTGTTTGAGCAAGCTTATTTAAGTTATCCGACAAAAGTCTTTGATCATCAGCCAATGTTCTCACCATTTTCAAAGCCGGTATCTCACCAATACATTCTTTAACAGCACTTACTTTGAGATATTCTGAATACCGACCATCTATGAATTCCCCCAAAGCTCTTAGCCGTTCTGCCAGATCGTCCTGGGCCCGGAAGTGATCTTCGTAAATCTCCTGAAATAACGTATGGAGAGGTCCGAACATCGGTCCTGTGACATTCCAGTGGTAATTCTGAGCTTTCAGCGTTTCTATACTCGTTTCAGCGAGAGCAATGTTTAGGCACCGCGATATTCCACCATCCACATGAATAATGTTTTGTGTTGACCGCATTGCTGACCCTTTCCGTTAATTGGTTTGTGATCGTCTCTACGAACGTTTTCACCGCTTAGATCACTTTGAGGACTGCGGTTTCTTACTTGGTATCTGAAATTTCAAAAAATTTGCCCACAAGCGTTATAATCCAAAGAATCTAATTGAACGTACTTTAGAAAATCGTCTGCAACTTACGCTAGAATTATGAGTCAAAAAAATCTTATTGTTATTTTAGGAGATCAACTCTCATTTGATATTTCTTCTCTCACGCAAGCTGATTCAAAACGCGATCATGTCTTGATGGTCGAGGTTGAAGAAGAAACTCGTTATGTCAAGCATCATAAAAAAAAGATCGCGTTTGTGCTCTCGGCAATGCGACACTTCGCCGAAGCTCTAAGGTCACGCGGTTGGCAGGTTCATTATGTGAAATTGGATGATCCCAAAAACAAAATGACTTTAACACATGAGGTCGCAAGAGCTGTAGGAGAAATCGGTTCGGATCGGATTGTGATAACAGAACCGGGCGAATGGCGAGTTCTAGAAATGGTTAAAGGCTGGTCAAACCAGCTCAACATTCCGGTAATCATACTGGATGATACCCGGTTCTTGTGTCTTCGGTCAGAGTTCAAAGCTTGGGCTAAAGGGCGAAAACAATTGCGCATGGAATATTCTTACCGGGAAATGCGCATAAAAACTGGTTTTCTCATGGATCAGTGTTCCCCTGTCGGAGGGCGGTGGAATTTCGATAAGGACAACCGCAAGCCGGCAAAATCGACGATGACCTTTCCAGAACCCTTGCAATTTCTTCCGGATAAAATAACGATAGACGTGCTCCAACTCGTCGAGAAACGTTTCAAGGACCACTTTGGTGATCTGAAACCATTTTGGTTTGGCGTAACAACAGACGCCGCAGAAGCAGCGCTTAACCAATTTATTGAGCAGGTTCTACCCGATTTCGGGCATTACCAGGATGCTATGTTGCTCAATGAAAAATTCTTATTTCATTCCGTGCTTTCCATGTACATCAATGTGGGCCTGCTTGATCCTTGTAGGGTCTGTAAGGCAGTGGAAAGTGCTTATCAAAATGGGCGAGTTCCTCTCAACTCTGCGGAGGGCTTCATCCGACAAGTCATTGGTTGGCGGGAATATATTCGCGGAATTTACTGGCTTAAAATGCCAGACTATGTTGAGCAAAACATTTTTGAGGCAGATCGGGCTTTGCCCGAATTTTATTGGACGGCAAAAACCGAAATGACATGTTTAAAAGCTGCGATAAAACAAACCCGTGAGGAAGCCTACGCCCATCATATCCAACGATTGATGGTAACTGGAAATTTCGCCATGCTTGCTGGCATTAAACCCCAAGAGGTACATGAATGGTATCTCGCTGTTTACTCAGATGCATTTGAGTGGGTGGAGTTGCCGAACACACTCGGCATGAGTCAATTTGCCGATGGCGGTCTGCTAGCTTCAAAGCCTTACGCGGCAAGCGGCAACTACATTAGCAAGATGTCAGATTACTGTCAGAATTGCCAATACGATGTAAAGAAAAAGACTGGCGATCAGGCTTGTCCCCTAAACTATCTGTATTGGGACTTTTTAGATCGCAACGAAGATATACTTGGGGAAAATCGCAGACTTACTTTTGCTTATAGAACATGGAATAAGATGTCGGAATCCAAGCAAAGTGAATACCGTCGCAGTGCGAGAAAATTCCTAAAGTCTCTTTAGGTAACCCAAGACATAACCAAACCTCCAATTCAAGATACGTGATCCGATAGAGTTCGACTCTCGTAATACTAAATGTAACAATAAACTGGAGAGACAACCATGCGCGAACTATACGACACGGTCATGAATGAAAATATCAATCCTCTGCGTGATCTCCCCAAAGCTCAGCAGTTCCAGCTTATGATGTTTTTGTCAACGATGTGGACGACGATGTTTTGCTTGGCTTTTGGCCTTTGGGCTTGGTGGGGCAGTATAATGATAGTTCATGTCCCCTTGGCCCTGGGAGTATTTCTGACGGGCTGGACGTTTAAAGCTGCCCAAATGCAAAGCCATAGAGAGCTATTTCGAGCAAATGATGGAACTGCACGCCATGACGATATTTGGGGAGGATAAATTCACAACATTCATTTTCACCCGAAACGGCGACTGTCATTGTGCTCGGTCGCCATCTACTTATTTGGATAATGATCACTATTGAATAATGGGCAGAATTAAAGGGCGGGGTAATTAACGTACCCATTTAAGCGTGACACAATTCCATTACGCCACGATTTGGGATCTTCGAGCACCCTAAACCCGCGCACTTGGTCAGAATTGGTAAGAATACCAGGGCGGACAATTGTCCACTCGAGTCCACTGGATTTGATGAGCGACTCTTGTATACTTTTATCCGCATAAGCGCGGCCGAAGATTGCGTTAAAACCTAGTCGTTGAATGGGTGAGATAGTTTTTTTGCTATCTCCTGCCCAAAAGCCCGTTAAAGCCAACAGTCGCTTCAGACCGGCCTTTTTCATGGCTGGAATGAGGATCTGTGTCGACTCAGAAAAGAGAGTTATAGGTCCGATGATCATGTTAAGATTGAAGGGCACTCCCAGAGTTTGTATGACTGCCTCGCATCCGTTGACCGCTTTTTCAATGTCTAACTTATTCAGGGCATTTTCATCAATGAGTTCTAAATTCGTATTTTGAATGTCAATATTGGTAGCAGAACGCGCAAACGCTCTGATCGACAATCCCTCTTCAAGTCCCAATTGGACGACTTTGTATCCGATACCCCGCGTCGCACCAACAACGAGTATTTTTCTCATCTCAATTTCCATTTTTACCCGATTCTTGAAGTAGCAAATCTACTTGTTCTCACCATTGAACAAATTAGCGGTTTATACATCAGCACCGGGGACTTCCTTACTACAGGTCAAGACAAAAGGCATTTGCACATTATTTTCAGTTAGCTCGCTGGCGACGTTTTCTGCCTCAAGTTGGCAAGCTCTTTCCGTCGCAAATGTCTTTTTGAGCTTCGAAACAGAAATTGATGGGCCATCCGGTTGCATGATCATCATCGTAATGAATAGTGTGAAGTAAGTTTGAATCATTTTTATCGACCTTATTCCTGATGGATTAGTTTTACGAGGTCAAAGCGCGAGTAACGAGGAATCCGATAGTTGCAGTTGATGATGTCAATACCGTACCCCACGCCATATCCGCCAGACTCATTTTTACCGGCCAATCACGGAGTGTTGCCATATTCGTCAGGTCGTAAGTGGCATATGCAAAAAATCCGAAGAGGGCGCCATACAACATAGCATGTTGCCAATCTTGCAATTTCAGGGCTGGAACAACGGCAAAGATTACGATGCCAATCGTATAAACAGCATAGAATCCTGTTGCGATAGGAAAATTGATTTTATCAGCCATCAGAGAACCCAACTGATCACGATAAAACGTTTTGGCAATTAAACCCAACCATATTAAATCCAGGGCAAAAAAAGCTAACGTCGTTGTAACGTAGGCGATTACATATGTCACGATAAGACAACCTTAAATGTGAGCGCTCTATCTTTATACGCGGATCGTGTAATAACGGATTAATTGTCGAACTGATTATCGAATTTAATTGCCACCATGTTTAAAAAAGTGGACTCACAATTTTGTACCACGGGATGGATTCGGGGAGTTTTTGACTGCCCACTCATTTACAATGCGCCACGCTAGTGGCTTCTTATAAGAAAACCTAAACGAATTTTTCAGTGTAAGTGCCGGCCTACGATTATGCTGAGTATGTCTCCGGTCGGTAAACGATGAATACACAAAAAAATAGACTCGTCACGCCTTCCGAATAGACCACTCAACTTGATCAGATGGGAGTTAAAGAAAATGATCGACCATGCTCGCGGATTTATGAACAAAAAGAATCAAGCATTAGTTCCGAGATCTAAATTTTTTTTACCCGCAAATGATCCAACTCGGACGCATCGGCGTAATTATTATTAAGTTTCGCGGATATCAAACTCAATCATTTTAGAACTGCGAGGCTAATTGAAAGCAGATAAAACCCCGAAAAAGGAACAATAGATGAACCGATTAAAAACTTCAATTATAGCCGTTGTCGCAATTGCGCTTTCAGCGATTGCGATCAACGCTCAGGCCGGCGGCCAAGCTAAAAAAGACATCGTTGACACAGCAGCCAGTGTTGGACAATTCAACACGCTGGTCGCTGCCGTAAAGGCCGCAGGTCTCGTGGATACCCTTAAAGGAAAAGGTCCATTCACGGTCTTCGCACCCACAGACGAAGCATTTGCAAAACTTCCTAAAGGAACCGTCGAGGATCTCCTCAAGCCAGAGAATAAAGACAAACTTGTTTCTATCCTAACCTATCATGTCATTCCGGGCTCGGTTATGTCCAATAGTATCGCCGGTAAAAAAGCTATGGTGAAAACCGTCCAAGGTAGTGAACTTTCAGTAGATGCCATGAGGGGTGTCATGGTTGATAACGCAACTGTTATTAAAGCTGACATCGAAGCATCAAATGGAGTTATTCACGTGATTGACACGGTAGTCATTCCAAAATCATAATCAGTGAATTAGTCTCCATTATAAGTGGCTCGCTTTCTGCGAGCTGCTTATTCATTTGGAGTAAATTGCTAGTTTCATAGTTTTACCGTCGTTACGAATCCTCGCAATCTATGACCAATCCCATCAAGAATTGTATGGAGTTAAATATGGGCCTTGACGTGGACAAAAAAAGAAAATTCTCAATCGCTGGGAACAGGACGCTCATGCGCTGATGCGAGCTGAAGCTGAAAATATGACACCACCCCGTGACCAAGAGTCCAGCGCGGCCAAGCTGATAGAGAATATCTTCAAAGCACGTGAGAGTTTAAAAACTTAATATGTGTAACAGGATGAGTATGTTTTAAGTAAGTAGATTGAAATGGCAGTCCAAGAATCGAGTGGAGAGGCCTTGCGCAAAGAATTATTAGCAAACCTGCATAATTTGTTGACGGGCGATGAGGAAGAGCGCCTTTGCAAGGACATTCCCGAAACAGCTTGCAGACACCAACCTGTAAATTTTCTGACGCATATATTTAGTCTGATCGCAACAAAGACTGGTGATGGTTTAGCGGATCCGAAACTGGTTCTTGCCTGGATTCTCGGAGCTTTAGGCGCACCAGCTACAGCCATAGGAATACTCGTGCCGGTTCGAGAGTCACTTGCTTTGCTCCCGCAATTGTTCATATCAGCTCAAATTCGCTCTCTTCCGGTTCGAAAGTGGGCTTGGGCGATAGGTAGCGTTGTACAAGGTCTGTGCGTTCTCGCTATGGCAGCTGCAGCTATTACAGCTAACGGTGCAATAGCAGGGTGGGTTATCGTTGGTCTGTTAGCGGTTTTCGCGTTAGCGCGAAGCGTATGTTCCGTAAGCTACAAGGATGTTTTGGGTAAGACGGTATCCAAGAAAAGCCGAGGGACTCTGCAACCGGAATTGCGGGCTCGGTGGCAGCGGTCCTAATACTTGTGTTCGGCCTACTTATAAGCACAGGACTTATATCGCTGACCGTGAAGAATATATCAATCGCACTATTCGTCGCTGGTGGGCTCTGGATCGCTGGCGGCACAATCTTCATCCGTATTGTTGAGGAACCGGGCGCCACAAAAGGTGGGGCCAACGCTATAAGCACAGCAGTAGATCAGCTTTTTCTTTTGCGAAGTGACTCTCAACTGGTCCGTTTTATTGCTGTTCGCGGCCTGCTAACGGCTACTGCACTGGCACCACCCTTTCTTCTAACCCTTGCTGGACAATCAGGCGAGCAGAACCTGACCACGCTCGGACCGTTCGTTATTGCCTCGTCTTTAGCGTCAGTAATCAGTTCGTATTTCTGGGGTCGCTTTGCAGATCAATCAAGCCGTCGCGTCTTGATTGCCGCAGCGATAGGTGGCACAGCGATTCTGGGTGTGACAGGGTTCATTGGACTATTTATTCCAACTCTTGCTTCCTTGAATCTGGTAATGGCCGGCGCTTTATTCATTCTGATGATTTCGTATCAGGGAGTTCGCCTTGGCCGCTCAACGCACTTAGTTGATATGGCAAGTCAGGACAAACGAGCATCTTACACCGCACTGAGTAACACGGCAATTGGACTTCTGCTTTTACTCGGCGGTTTTTTTGGAATTCTTGCCGATCTGTTCGGCATTGAATTTATTTTGATTCTTTTTTCCTTGATGTGCGCGGTAGCAGCCTTTCTGGCTGCTGGACTGGAAGAAGTCCAAACGTGACATTGTCTCATAGATTTTTTTTGAGGCCCCTTCGAGGTCTGTAACGTCCGCCTCACCACGCTTTGCCGCAAGTGCGGCGCCCGCTGCTTTTTGTTGAGCTTTCGATTTTGCTGACATAAAAATGAGCTCTTTGACCTGCTAGACTAAAACATAAAATCTCGAGTTAATGAGATAGGTATTCTATTCCAAACTTCCTTATAAAGATTTTGTCTACCCATCTTTTGGGAAGTACCCGAAGCAAATAGTAATTGATTATTTTTTTCGGGACAGGAGCATAACGAGCTTTTGGTCGACTCGCTGTTAGCGCAACATCCACAACCTCAGCAATTTTATCAACGGATAATCCGTTATGCCCAGCTTCGACCATCGTCGTAAGAAAGTTGTCCAATGAAGCTGACCACGGCGAATTCTCATAGACAGGATTTCTCTTCTCACGCGCCTTTTCCCAAATCGGCGTTTGTACAGCACCTGGACCGACTGCGATGCAGTCGATACCAAATAGGCTCAGCTCGCGCCGAAGAGTATCTGTTACACTTTCCAAAGCGTGTTTTGTAGCTGTATAGGCTCCAAGAAATGGTGACGCTATCTCACCCCCCAAGCTCGTGATGTTTATGATCCGCCCACTTGGCCCGATGCGAGATCTATCCTGACCTAGTAATGGCGCAAACACCTGACAAGCAGAGATTGTTCCCAAAGTATTGATGTCGAAATGAGCTTTGATCTCATCCATCGGTTGTAAAGTAATTGGTCCCATTTGGGCTATACCAGCATTGTTGACCAAACCTGTCAGCTTGTTTCCATCAAGGCTGCGATCCACTTCTTTCGCTGCATCTTCAAGCTGTGTAACGTTGGTCACATCAATGTAAAGTGGCTTGATCGCCCGGTTTAAATTTCGTAGCCGATCTGCGTCCTTATCATTCCGGACGCCCGCAAACACATTCCAATTCTTTTCAGCAAGCCGTTGAGCTATAGCCTGTCCAATTCCGGAAGACGAACCCGTGATTACAACTGAGCGCATAATGATTTTCCAAAAAGGTAATCTTGTTTGTACAATACGTTGGTGAAATGAATTTGGATCGATATTACTTCCTATGCTGATTAATTGAGCAATTTTTCGAAGCAATTAAAAAAATATTGTTTGTGATGCCAAGGTCGATTATTTTTAGACATTCGCTTTACTTGCGTTCCTCGGCCATCTAACGCAATAAAGTCTCTATCGTCACAATAAAGGTCTGATGAGGTACTTAAACCGTTTCAGGCACGAAAGCTTAATCGTTCCCAGTTAATCTGCTAAAAGATTTTCACTTCACCCTCTTCGGGTGACCGGGAACGACGTTATTTCAATCGGCCATAAGCCGTTTCAAGAGCCTGGCGAAATTCATTCCAGGCTTTTTGAAACCCCAACCCTACTTCACCTGCGCCCTTTTTTATATCATACGAAGCGAATTTGGCTTGCTTAACAAGTTCATCGGATTTTTCAGACAACGTTTGTTTGAATTCAGAAACACCTTCACTAGCATTTTTAATGGCTTGATCGACATCATCTTTTAAGAATTTGACTTTGTCTTCTTTGTTTTCAGCGATATCACTGAGATTCTGTTCGGCCTCGCTCTTTAGCGCAGCCGTTTCATTTCTGATTTTTGTAAATCGAGTTTCTAAATCTTCAATGATATCGCGACCTGTGCGGATTGCGGCGTAGCATTTTTTACCAGTGTTTCTTCTAAACATGAACGAGCTGGGGACAACATGATAGATCAGAATCGAAACAAGTTTATTTTAGTTCTCTGGCTTGAGGAGATCCCCGACTGTGCCTTCGGGGAGATTGGCAAAGGCTTCGTCAGTAGGCGCGAAGACTTTGAAAGGACCAGATCACGTGAGTGTGTCAACCGAGCCAGCAGCTTTCGCTGCTGCAATTGAAGAACTGATTGCACCGGCGGATGTGATTTTTCAACGATATCATCTGCTTGTGCTGTGACAGAAATAAGGAAAATGCAAATACTGCCTCAGCAACGCGCTTGACTAATTTCATCGTTAT
>CAYWUX010000029.1:38734-47695 GCA_964461525.1 uncultured Hyphomicrobiaceae bacterium
TTATGCCTAATCGCTTCGATAAAGTAAGACAAAAAGATCGGATCACTACAGCTTACCATTTGAATGGAAAAATCGAGAGTACGCGCATATTCACATTAGAAGGGCCTTTTTGTCGCGACAAGGCAAGATCGAAAAGAGCTCGATCATTCGGTTGTGCTAGGCAGGGAGGCGAAAACCCAGAACAACTTTACTGATCGAGCTCAATCTTCACCATTGTGTTAGAGTTAGAGTCCTCCAAGAACCTACCTTTAGATGTGATATGGATGGTTGCGCCTTCATCAGGGCATTTGGCAGGCTCTTTATTCGTCACAGGATCGCCCTTTACAAATGGCTACACTGACCAATACGAAGATTTTTTGGGTACGGATCAGTTGAGCGTGGGAGCACGGCACTCTGCACATCGGAATTGCTCATTAGGACTTTTTCGACTTCTTTCAGGCCATATATGCCGATCTGAATTTGCAGGATCGAAATATTTCCATAAATGTGATCCAAAATTTTTCTTTAAACGTAACAAATTACAATAAAGGAATGCTATGATTAATCCGCAGGCTTCTATATATCGGAATAGATGGGTCGAGTCAGTTAGCGTCGGGTTAATCACAATGTCGAATCTGATAAATAAAATTGCTGTTGAGGAGGACCATCGAGCTTTTCAGGAAATTTTCGCTAAATATGGCCCACGAGTGAAGGGCTATCTCATAAAGCATGGCGCAGACAACGCATCCGCTGAGGAGCTGGTACAGGAAACCATGCTGACAGTCTGGAGAAAAGCAGCACTGTTCGATTCCAATCGTGGATCGGTGGATAGCTGGGTTTATACAATAGCCCGCAATTTACGTATAGACCGGTTACGCAAGGAAAAAGTATGGCAGGAACTTCCAGAAGAACACAATGAGAAGGCCTCAGATGAGATTCCTGTTGACGAAGCCATATCGCAGAATCAGATTATTGAAAAAATCCGTTCTGTTTTAAGGGAACTTCCAGATGAGCAAAAAGAGATTTTAGAATTGTCTTATTTAAAAGGTCTATCCCAGAGTGAAATCTCCGCGAGATTGGAGCTCCCGTTGGGCACAGTAAAATCCCGAATGCGTCTCGCATACAAGAAAATACGATTATCCACCGAGGCACTGAAATGACAATACAGAAACATCTCGATTTTGCAACGCTGATGAGCTATTCATCCGGGGCCCTCAGCGAACCCTTGTCCGCAGTTGTGTTCTCACACACCGAATTGTGTTTCAAATGTAAATCTGAATTAAAAAAAATGGACCTTATCGGTTCGGCGCTGCTTGAAGATATTGAGCCGGCGGATTTGGACAAGCGATCCATCGAATCTATCGTTTCACACCAGATAACGGATTCCAATGCACCGGAATCCGAAAAGTCTCACGTAGAAGTTGATCTGCGTAGACTTGTCATGCGCCTTCTTCATGGACAATCGACCGATATTGACTGGAAGTGGCTTGGTCCGGGCATGAAATATTACAAGATACCATTATCGAAGGATGTTCAGGGAGATTTGCGATTGGTTAAGTTCGCTCCCGGAATAAAAATCCCGGAGCACGGTCACAATGGAGCAGAACTAACCCTGGTCCTAAAAGGAGCTTACCGGGATGAAACCGGCCGATACGGTCCCGGCGATATAGCTGATCTGGATGAAGATATCGAACATCAGCCCGTAGTTGAGGATGCTGAAGAATGTATTTGTCTTGTCGGTGCTGAAAGCTATGCTCGATTTAAAGGAATGTTCAATCGCCTCTTACAGCCATTATTCGGTATGTAGTGAAGTCAATGCCTCCACACTGAGAGATTGTCTGGATAAAACCTAAGCGATTCAAGAATGGGGCGGGCGTTGACCCTGCAGCTGTCGTCTTCTGTGTCACGGGTAATATTTTTAGCCCGGCGCGATAATGAACTTCAAAAAATTGCGTGTGGAAGAGCGAATATCGATGCACTGAATCGAGAGTCTTTAACAAAAATGCAGTCGAATTTGCAGTCAACGTTATGTGGCGCCAAAGAAGCCACAATGGTAGATTAAATCTTGCAATAATTCTCCCATACTTCATATATTTCTGGTTCGTTAGAGTGCTTTTTAGTAGTGAGGAATAAAAATTCTTAAATGGATTTCTAAACTACTATTTTGTCAGCCGGTATAAGCCGACATTGATACAACCATATTCGAATCCTGCAGCGCAGTAAGTCAGATAATAGTTCCACATACGTTTAAAATTTTTGTCAAATCCTGACTGATATAACGTTGGCCAAGCGGTTAGAAAACGATCGCGCCAGTGCCAGAGGGTGATTGAGTAGCTGTCACCAAAGTTTATTGGATTGTCGATCGAAAATCCGACAGAAGAAGCATTGTCCATTATTGCTCGTGATGTCGGGAGAAAACCACCCGGGAATATAAAACGCTGAATGAAGTCCGGTCGTCGGCAATAGTCTTCATACCAGTCTTCACAGATCGTTATAGCTTGGATGACGGCGGTTCCATTTTCCGCAAGACGATCATAAAGGACGCTAAAATACTGCTTCCAGTTTTCTTTTCCAACTGCTTCTAACATTTCGATGGAAACAATTTTATCGTATCGACCCTGCACATCACGATAATCCTGCAATCTAAATTCGCACATGTTTTCCAGTTTATTGTTTTTGACCATTGAATTTGCGTATTCATGTTGCGCGTTAGATATAGTTATTCCTTCAACTCGGGCTCCTTTATTCTCTACCGCATATTTTGCAAAACCACCCCATCCACAGCCGATTTCCAGAAGTTTATCTTTACTGGTCAACTCCAATAATTTGATGATTTTTTGAAACTTTGCGACCTGCGCGGAATCGAGATCTCCTGTTCCCGAATCAAACAAAGCGCTAGAATAGGTCATACTTTTATCAAGCCATGCTCTATAGAAACTATTCCCAAGATCATAGTGGTGAGCTATATTTTTTCTACTGCCATGGCGGGTATTTCTGCGAAGCATATGGAACAGTTTGTCTGCGAAGCGACGACGAAAAATACACCTGCCACCTCTGAGGAGATGAGAGTTGAGAAGGAAAATACGGAAAAGACCGGCAAGATCATCAGTTTCCCATTCACCTTTTATATAACTTTCGGCAAACCCAATGGATCCTCTTGTTAAAGAGCGCCACAACGTTTTGACGCTGATTATATTCACGGCAACCAACATTTCAGAAGTTCCGGAGCCGAATTCATGGGAATGCCCGTTAGGTAGAATTATCCTGATGATTCCATTCTCAATATTACCTAGTGCAAGCCCAAAAATTTGAAAAACAACCTTGGTAAAATGATCTGAAAGAAGTTCTGCCCGTTCTTCAACCCGGCGTCTTATTCTATAATTATCCATCTGTCTTTTCCCCAGGCCCGGACATAGTCGAAAAACCTTCTTTGTTAGCCCTCTCATGAAGAAAAACAGGAAGCCCTTTGAGCAACAGACGCAGTGCTTCGAAATGAATACCAATTATTACTTTCAGCGTCATAAAAGGGTTTGACAGAAGCAGTTTTGCGAGTTGCTTATCTTCAAATGGCAGATAGTCGCCCTTGAAACAAGCGTTGAGAACAGGTGATACCGAATCGGTATAATTGATAGAAATAGAAACATCGTTGCTTGGCGCCAAGACCTTAAATTCATACCTGCCTTCATTCGCGTTAAAGGGTGATACGAAAAACTCTTTGGTACAAGAATGGTCTTGAACTGAATCGCTTTCAGTTCTTACAGATACTACGTATGAATACTGTTCTCCAAAGGTATTTTTAACTTCGTAAATAATTGCAGATAGCCGATCTTTGGGGTCGTAACAAAAATAAATTGTTAATGGATTGAATACATAACCGAAGAGCCGCGGATAACATAAGATCTGAATACGTCCCGATTGAATATCCAAACCTTCTCCACCCAACAGTTCACGCACTTCTTGCTCCGTATCAGTCTGGTCAGAATTAACGTGATCCCGGTCATAGAAACTGAATATATTGAACCTGTTTCTTGAAAACAGCCAACACTGATCGTCAATGCGATCCAGTTCTGCGAGGTCGAGTAGAAATGCAAATACTCTGTAACGGAGTTGGTGTCTTTTCGGTTTAAATCTGGTATGGACCACGATCCCTGTATAGATTCCGGCTTCTTTGATTGTCATTCTGCCGCCTCTTTTACATTTAGTTGCCCTTCAAGACTTCCTAAATAAATTCTGTCTGACTGTCCCTTGATATTCCAGGGCCGGACAGTGCCGCCCAGTACTTCCGCAACGGCCAATCCACTTTGTAATCCATCTTCGTGGAAACCATATCCAAAATAACTTCCGCAAAACCAGGTCCTGCGCTGACCCTGCAGTTTCCACAATTGTTTTTGCGCGTTAATGGCGTGACGACTAAATATCGGATGGGTATAGTTCACTTTGTACAAGACTTGATTGTCCGGAACTTCCCGGCTTGGATTGAGTGTCACAAAATAGTTCTGCCTTTCGTCCAGAGCCTGTAGGCGATTCATCCAATAGGTCACCGAAAAATTTAAATGTGGTTGCTGCTCCTCAGATATATAATTCCAGCTTGACCAAAGGTTTTTTCGTCTGGGCATAAACGACCTATCTGTATGAAGAATGGCACTGTTCTTGGAATAAGCAAATGAACCAAGAAGTTTCTGCTCTGTGGAATTGGCATCATCTAGAATTGCAATCGCTCTGTCTGCATGAGTCGCTATTACAACATGATCAAACCTTCGTTCCCAACCGCTCGCATCCTTTATCAAGACACCAATTGGAGATCGTCGTATGCACAAGACTTCCCGGTCTGAATAGAATTCACCTCGGGTATCAGCTATGATTTTTTGAACGTAAGATTGCGAACCTCCTTTAACCGTACGCCACTGCGGACGGTTGCGAATCTGAAGAAGACCGTGATTGGCAAAAAATCTAATGAAACTTGCAACCGGAAAATCAAGCAGTAACTGACTGGGGGTCGACCAAATCGCTGCCGCCATTGGTAATATATGATCATTCACGAATGAGCCCCCATACCGCCCATTGGCAAGATAGTCACCCAAAGTCAGATCGGTTGGTATTGCGTCCAGATCCTCCTGACGGGCAGTCTTCAAAAACCGGACAATATCCAAAATCATACGCCAATGCTTGGGACGTATAATATTACTCGCTTGCCCGAATAAACCTTTGCATCCGGTGCCCGAATATTCATACCTTCCTTTGTTCATCGATACCGAGAAAGACATTGATGTGGGAATTGACGCTACACGAAGATTTTTAAAAAGCGCCATGAGGTTTGGGTAGGACTGCGTATTGTAAACAATGAATCCTGTGTCAATGGGCAGACTTTTTCCATCTACATCAATATTACGGGTATTGCTATGTCCGCCAAATTTATCATTTTTCTCGTAAACCGTGACAACATGATTTCGGGAAAGCAACCAAGCGGTGGTTAGACCCGCTATACCTGAGCCGATGACTGCAATTTTTAACTTTGACATAATTGATTGGACTTTAAAAACTACCTGTTCAATTGATACGGATTTTAAACAGAATTGGATCATTTGTTGGATGATGCAGCAATGCCAATTCGGAACGGATTCGTAGTTATAAGCATGAGTTATGCAGAAAAATAGAGCGGCCTTTTATCACAACTGCTCTCTAAGTTTTGAAGTCTGCACAAGTATTTTATATCCTTCGGCAAAACAACCGCATCAATCGAGTGAACAGCACCGCCTGAAGCTTCAAAACTTGATCAGCTTGATCGGAATTCTCCAAATTGGCGTAGAATTTGAACGCGCTATAAATTTGCCAATCAGGTGTGGTTTTCAATCTGGGAACACAATCAAGATGATCAAGATGATCGAGCCGACCTCCTTTACTTCACGCCACATAGTACTAAGCCCACCAGAATTTTAAATTCCGACTCAAATTTTCCGTTGGCGCGGAATGTCCAGGTCCCCCGTAAACAGCCAAATTTGATACAACCGATAAAAGACTGAATGATTTATTGTTAAATACGTGCGACACGCGATTTACGGATCACCCAGACAAATTCCTAAGTTGATTTATGATTAATTTTGAAAACGTCGAAATTCCAACTATCTCATCGAGTTGTCGCATACGAGAATTAACTTGTTCAATAGGCTCATAGAAATTGACAATTTCTCTGGTCTGAGAATTGAAATAATTTTTGATCTTCAATTTTAATTGTACAGCTGTCATCTATTTTCTTCGGTCAAACGTTCTAAGTTATCCATTAGATTTTTTTGGAAAACCCTTCAATTGTAATTCGCGTGAAGGAGGCAGTTGATGTACAAGTGCAAACCTGAACTGACAAAAATCAACATGTTGCGAAGTCGAAATAAGAGCTATGAATTCTATACTAACAATGATGAGCTCGTAATGGAATCAATGCAGCTCGCGAATTTCTTGGCCGCGAAATCAAAAGAAGAATTGTCAGAGATCGCAGATTCCAATCCAGAACTGATTGAAGAGTGGTTGGGAGAACTCAAACAAACGATAGACGAAGCACATTTCATCACCATAAAATTGCGTGAATCGTTTCATCATGTTTTGTCAGCTGCCAGACCTGGTACAAGAAAAGCAGCGGAATAGGACAGCATTGAATGGTTGGCAGAGACAATTCAATGCTGTCAGAATAAACTCGGTTCAATTGGTGAATTTATCCAGATTTGAAAGAGCAATTCAGTTTAGAAATCAACAAAGAAGTCGAAATTCTCCTTTATTAATTCAATACATATTCTCATCGGAGTTATGCTTCATTAGATGTAGAACGTTATCGCAGCTTAGATGCAACCCTTAGTAACTTGAGCTTCGAAGCCGCCGGCGTTCCCATTGTTCCAATATTAACAGGAAACCTGTTAAGGAAAAATCTCAACCTCGACTGCACCAATCATGCCGTTTGTCGCTTCCGTGACACCTAGTTGCGCTGATCGGTTGGATGAATGGCGTTAGATCGGACAACAATTACAAATTATAAGAAAGGCTGACTCTAATATTTTTTATTTTTATTGATCCGATTTGACTCTCTCAGCGTATAAACGTTATCCGATCAGTTCGGAACTAAAATTAAACAACATCTGAAGGTGTGCGTTCACTTTTTAAAATCGTAGTTCGCCATCAAAATTCTAAACCCCTAAAATATTTATATGAGGAACTTCTTATGAAATCTCTTAGAACTTTGTTTGTTGCTTTAATTGCTGTCGCGGTATCCACGTTTGCGATCCATGCGCAGGCTGGTGGCATGAAAAAGGATATCGTGGATACGGCCGTAAGCGCTGGACAATTTAAAACTTTGGTCGCTGCAGTTAAAGCAGCTGGATTGGTCGATACGCTTAAAGGAAAAGGCCCATTCACAGTATTTGCGCCGACTGACGCAGCCTTTGCCAAACTTCCTAAAGGTACGGTTGAAGATCTGCTGAAGCCCGAAAACAAAGCCAAGCTTGTTTCTATCCTGACTTACCACGTCGTTCCTGGATCGGTCATGTCAAAAAGCATTGCTGGAAAGAAAGCAATGGTGAAAACTGTTCAGGGTAGTGAATTGAAAGTGGACGCGATGAAGGGTGTTATGATCGATAATGCCAAGGTGATCAAAGCTGATATTGAAACATCAAATGGTGTTATACACGTCATTGATACTGTAGTTTTACCTAAGTCTTAGCAGCTAAAAAAGGGCGGCCCTGTATTGCGGGCCGCCTTGCAATATATACGATTTAAAGGCCTACTTGTTTCCAACCATCTTAAGTTCGACCAACTGGATACGTGTCGCTTCAATCCTGGCAAAAGCAATTGCGCCCGCGACAAGGAAACTAAGCAAAATGAACTATATTTTGGCTATCTGTATTCCAATTTTTCTTCTGGGAGCAATATTGGGGAGTTCGATAAGCATGAGTGGTGAACTGACGACGTACCTTGAGGATGAATTCAAATGGAAAAATCGTATTATTTTTGTTTTCGCAGAATCATTCGAGGATCAAGATTACAAAAAGCAACTCGATCATATTGAAAAGCATAGAGATGGATACAAGGATCGCGACCTGGTAATCTTAAAAATTATTGGAGACTCTATAATTGATGCTGAGCCACAGCATCTCGATAATCTTCAAGCATCTGAGTTGAGGGCGGCTTTCGGAATAAAACCACAACAATTTCGGTCTTTATTGTTAGGCAAAGATGGTGGCGTCAAAATTAACAGCAGATACCCTATCAGTGCGTGTGATCTGTTTAACCTGATAGATCGAATGCCCATGCGACGCCAAGAAATTAAAGCAAAGGGCTATGCTATATCTTGCAAACCATAGCTAGATTCTTGAGCAATAAGACATAATGGCAGTATTTAATTGAGAAATGGTTGAGAAAGACAACAGCACTTGGACTGCCGCTAAACCCAAGGATAGACTTTTTTCGCATATTGAGGGACTAAAGGTTTGGCATCTTGGATGGCTATAATTGTTTTCCTGATCGTTACGGCATCTGCTGCGGCGACGGGTGCGATGTTCCAACCTGGGACCTTTTATGAAGGGCTAACTAAACCCAATTGGAATCCACCAGCCCAACTGTTTGGTCCGATATGGACTAGTCTTTATATAATGATTGCCATCGCGGGATGGCTTATCTGGCGAAAACAGGGTGTAACTATCGTCCTCGGTGTCTGGGCACTGCAACTAGCATTCAATGCGTTTTGGTCGTTTCTAGCATTTAAAATGAACCGGCTAGATTTAGCTTTTTACGACATAGTTGCACTTTGGATCATTATTGTTCTGTTTATCATCTTGGCTTGGCCTGTCAGCCGCTTGGGAGCAGTTTTATTCGTGCCCTATCTCATTTGGGTCAGTTTTGCTGGCGCACTTAATTATACATTATGGAGGATGAATCTGGTTTAGAACGCTAAGATCAGAATTCAACTGTTGAATTGGAACATCTGACATATTAGACATTTTT
>CAYWUX010000030.1:0-40649 GCA_964461525.1 uncultured Hyphomicrobiaceae bacterium
AACAGAAGTCGGTCCGGTGTTAAGCGTAGCGTGCCCAGGAGAAATCCTTCCGGGTTTGAATTCCGAGAGGTTAATGCCATCGTCGGTGGCTATATATACTGAAGAGGTATTCAGCCGAATCCGCTTTACTCTGTCCGGCCATTCATTGATCGTTAGCTGAAAATTCAGTTCATGAAAAACAATGCAAGCCGACCACTTCGCATTAATAATCCGGGGTAATTTCAAAATTTTTGCCCGGGAGGTTGGATTAACTTTCGTCTTTGGGTTCGATTGCTGTGCCAATAATCGAATTAACGTCGGTTTCTGAGTCTTCTTCCTCTTCGAGAAAAGTATCATCATCATCTGTCTTGAGATCAGGTGATTCATCTGAGATATCTTCGAGGTCATCGATTTCTTCGCTCGGAACCTCATTATCCTGATCATCATCAAGTTCATCCAAACTGATGATTTCCGCGCCTTCAGGTAGAACCTCATCGTCTATCGGATCCGTATCTTCCTGGTCCTGCTCCCCTTCTGCAGGCAGTTTCAGGCGAAACTCGGTTTCGCACATTGGGCAGATAATCGGATCACGGTTCAGGTCGTAGAATCTATCTCCACAACTTCCACATGTTCGCTTGGTTCCGCGCTTAATATTCTTGGACATCGTAACTCTTCGTCCTCATCCCACAAATATATTGTAAAAATCCGGTTCCCATTGCCAGATGACCGCCGGTATGTCAAAGATTATTACAAATAAATTCCCAAATCTCCGACGGATCTTGGCTTAGAATATTTGAACCTTAATGTAAAATCCCGGACTGGTTGAGGCAGTCATAAAAGTTGATTGTAGCACAAACCGATATACCGGCGCCCACGCAAAATACTGAAAATTAATAGAGAAATGTCAATGGCTCCAGGCATAAAGTCAATCAAGTCCAAAGCAATATCGGGTAATTTGACCGTTCCCGGCGACAAATCCATATCCCACAGAGCATTGATTTGTGGCGCGATCTCAACGGGCGAGACCCGTATTCGCGGACTGCTCGAGTCTGAAGACGTTTTGGCAACCCTGGATGCCTTTAGAAAACTTGGCGTCCAAATCGCCTGTAATGGGGGGGACTATATTGTGACCGGGAGCGGGCTGGGCGGCCTGATGAAACCCGAATCTCCTCTTGATTTCGGTAATTCCGGAACCGGGGCACGCCTGATGATGGGAGTTATTGCCGGCAATCCCATCAGTGCCGAATTTGCGGGTGACAAATCGCTGAGACAACGGCCAATGGCACGCGTACTCGATCCGTTGCGGTCAATGGGTTTGACTGTCACGCCGGACTCCGGCAACAGATTGCCATTGACGCTTAGCGGCACAGATCGATTAATCCCGATAGAATATGAACTTCCGGTGCCGTCAGCGCAGGTGAAATCGGCTGTGTTGTTTGCCGGCCTCCATGCTTCCGGCAGAACGACCGTTATCGAACCGGTGCCGACGCGCGACCATACTGAACGCCTGTTAAAATATTTTGATGCCGATATAGTCGTCACGGCTGAAGGCACCAGACGCAAGATTGAAATTGTTGGGGA
Source organism: uncultured Hyphomicrobiaceae bacterium (assembly GCA_964461525.1). GTDB lineage: Bacteria > Pseudomonadota > Alphaproteobacteria > Rhizobiales > CAYWUX01 > CAYWUX01. The sequence continues at coordinate 1,561 of CAYWUX010000030.1, forward strand.
AAAAGACTTGACGGGCAGAGATATTTCAGTTCCCGGAGATCCGAGTTCAGCCGCCTTCTTGACTGCGGCTGCACTGATTTGCCCTGAGTCAGACCTCAGTCTTGAAAACATTTTGGTTAACCCGTCACGGATCGGGTTTTATGAAACACTCATTGAAATGGGCGCCAACATAAGTTTCGACAACATGCGGGATGACAGTGGGGAAACGGTCGCTGACATCCGCGTAAAGTACAGCCGGCTAAACGGTGTTTGCGTGCCGGCGGAACGTGCCCCTTCTATGATTGACGAGTATCCCTGCCTCGCTGTTGTTGCCTCCCTGTCGCAGGGGACGACAACTATGGATGGCCTGTCCGAGCTCAGGGTTAAGGAAAGTGACCGGCTGGGTGCTATGGCAGACGGATTGACGTCCTGCGGCGTTAACGCCTCTGTCGAACAGGATAGTCTGGTCGTTCAGGGTGGAAAGGTTTCCGGAGGGGCCAATATAGACCCACACCTTGACCACCGCATTGCCATGGCGTTTCTGACACTGGGGCTCGGTGCCGAAAATCCCGTTACGGTCAACAACGTCGCAACCATCAGTTCGAGCTTTCCAAATTATGTACCTTTGATGAAATCACTTGGTGCGGACTATAGAGAAATTGGGAATAATAATATTTCATGATCATCGCCGTGGATGGGCCCGCTGCTTCCGGCAAGGGCACGATCGCCAGAAAATTGGCTAAATTTTTGGGTTTTCACTATCTGGATACCGGATCACTCTATCGGGCGATCGCCCGCGATATCATCGATAGTGGGCAAGAAATTGAAAATGTCGAGATCGCGCGAAAAGCGGCTCTAAACCTGGATCCCACTTCGCTTGATGACCCGCGGTTACGCTACAAAGGAGTTGGTAACGCTGCTTCTGTAATCGCAGGTATGGCCGAAGTGCGCGATGCCCTGTTGCATTATCAACGAAAATTCGCGGCCAAACCGCCGGGAACCGTTCTCGATGGCAGGGATATCGCGACTGTCGTCTGCCCCAATGCCGATGTCAAACTGTTTATCACAGCGTCTATCGAGGAGCGCGCAAGCAGACGTTATCGTGAACTTTTAGAGAAAAATCCCGAAATCAAATACTCGGACGTCCTTGAAACCATTATCAAAAGGGATGAGCGCGATCGATCGCGTGCCATCGCTCCTTTGAAGAAAGCAGAAGATGCCCACTTGCTTGACACTACAAATTTAGATATAGAAACAGCGTATAAAGCTGCCGTTGAAATTATCAACGCCGTTATCGACTGAAGTTGGTGCGCCAGGCATGATCGGGCGGGCCAGTTTCTTGCTGGAAAAGCGGTATGTTTGATATATAGGCACAAAGCATTTCAATTCGACAAGAGGTGCGATTGGCTCTCCCAGTCCGGGGCAGCGACCGGATAGAGCTACTGCAACTCGCTTAAAGGTCAACCGCCAATCAGCGCTCGGGCAAAATATCCGGCGCAATTAAAGAACCGCTGACAGGAGTTTTAATGAATCAAGCGCAACCAAGCGAACTCAATCCAACACGAGAGGATTTCGCCGCATTATTGGAAGAGGCACTGGACAAGTCCGACGTCGTTGAAGGAAGTGTCATTACCGGAAAAGTTATAGCAATAGAAAAAGATTTAGCAGTTGTTGACGTCGGGTTAAAGACAGAAGGTAGAATCCCACTAAAGGAATTTTCAACACCAGGCAAAGATCCTGACATCGAGGTTGGTTCCAACGTTGAAGTTTATCTTGAACGGGTCGAAAATGCATTAGGAGAGGCCGTACTCAGTCGCGAAAAAGCCAGACGCGAGGAAAGCTGGATACGTCTCGAAGAGAAATACGAAGCAAACGAAAAGGTCGAAGGTGTCATATTTAATAAAGTTAAAGGTGGCTTTACTGTTGACCTTGATGGCGCGGTCGCATTTTTGCCCGGCAGTCAGGTCGATATCAGACCTATCCGCGACATCGGCCCTTTGATGCATCAGCCACAGCCGTTTCAAATTCTGAAAATGGACCGCCGCAGGGGAAACATCGTCGTTTCGCGCCGCTCAGTTTTGGAGGAAACCCGGGCCGAGCAACGTTCCGAAATCGTTTCCAAGCTGGAAGAAAATCAGGTTATCGACGGTGTTGTCAAAAATATTACGGACTATGGAGCATTTATTGATCTGGGTGGCATTGACGGTCTACTGCATGTTACCGACATGGCCTGGCGCCGGGTTAACCATCCAAGTGAAATTTTGTCGGTTGGCGACACTATTAAAGTTCAGATCGTGCGCATCAACCCCGATACCCAGCGCATCAGTCTCGGAATGAAACAGCTGGAAACCGATCCTTGGGATGGAATTGAAGCTAAATATCCCATTGACTCCCGAGTTACGGGTATTGTTACCAATATTGCCGATTATGGCGCGTTTGTAGAACTCGAGCAGGGTGTCGAGGGTCTCATTCACGTTTCGGAAATGAGTTGGACCAAGAAGAATGTTCATCCCGGCAAAATCGTTTCGACCAGTCAACAGGTTGAAGTCCAGATACTCGAAGTTGATCCGCAAAAACGCCGGATTTCACTTGGCCTGAAACAAACGCAGGAAAATCCGTGGACGGCCTTTGCCGCGGTCCACTCAAAAGACTCGGTCGTGTCGGGTGCTATTCGCAATATTACCGAATTTGGCCTGTTTATCGGTCTTGAAGGCGGCGTGGACGGTATGGTTCACCTGTCGGATCTGGATTGGAACCGACCCGGTGAGGAAGCTATCAAGGATTTCAATAAAGGCGATGAAGTTCAGGCCGTTGTTCTGGAGGTGGATCCTGACAAAGAACGCATCAGCCTTGGCATTAAGCAGCTTGGCAGTGATCCTTTCAACAAGGTCGCCAGCCTGAAGCGGGGAATGCCCGTAACCTGTGAGGTTCTTGAAGTCAAGGATAGCGGTTTGGAAGTGAAAATCGCGGATACCGATATGACAAGTTTTATCCGCCGGTCCGATCTTTCTAGAGATCGATCGGAGCAGCGTCCGGAACGCTTTGCAGTTGGTGACAAGGTAGACGCACATATTTCGCAGATCGACCGTGCTTCGAGAAAAGTTTCCCTTTCCATTAAAGCGCTTGAAATAGCCGAAGAAAAGGAAGCCGTGGCGCAGTATGGCTCTTCAGACAGTGGAGCCTCACTTGGGGATATTCTAGGCGCGGCTCTGAATCGTGCTCAGGATCAGGATGAAGACGTTGATTCATCCGCCACCGCCAAGCAGCCCGAATCCGACGCCGATTCCGGCGAAAACGAGGCTGCAGACAAGAGCCAATGATTGCGATATCGTCCCATAGTCTTCTGCTCCGGGTAGATATCCATATGAGTTTTGTGACCGATCCAGAGGTTTAAAATGTCGCTAGAAGCCGAAGCTCTGGCAGATCGACGGTACCTAAAAAGACATCTGTCAATCTGGCGTATTGGTGCAATCGTATTTCTCGTATTACTAATTATTAGCCTGATCCTGGGATTAGGGCTTGCCCCGTCGTCCTGGTTGACTCCCGATCAGATTGCCAGGGTTTCCGTCAAAGGTCTGATTACCGATGATGTCAAATTCAGAAATTTAATGGCTGATATCAAGAAAACAGACTCCGTCAGGGCGGTCATTTTGCATATTAACAGCCCTGGCGGTACGACAACTGGCGGTGAGGCGCTATTTGCCTCGATCAGAGATGTTTCCTCAGTCAAACCGGTTGTCGCAGTCTTCGGGACTGTGGCCACCTCAGCAGCTTACCTGATCGGAATTGCGAGTGATTACGTCATTTCCCGGGGCAACACGATAACCGGTTCTATTGGCGTGATCGTGCAATGGGCCGAAGTTACAGATCTGTTGGGAAAGATCGGCGTGAAAATGGAATCTGTGAAAAGTGGCTCATTAAAAGCAGCACCGTCACCGTTTGAACCGACCACCGAAGAGGCCCGAAAGGTCACCTTGGAGTTGGTTGAAGAATCACAAAAATGGTTTAACGACCTTGTAGTAGAACGGCGCAAGATTGCCCCTGATGTCCTGGCCAATTTGACAAGCGGCCGGATATTTACCGGGCGCCAAGCTCTAAAATTAAAACTGATCGATAAGATCGGAGGTGAAGAAGCTGCTGTAAAGTGGCTGGAAACGAATAAAGGTCTCGCTGAAAATATGAATATTGTCAATTGGCGGGCCGAGAGTTCTGGACCGCTCGGAATATTTTCATCTCTGAATAACATTCGGAATATATTATCAGGGTTGAAGTTGGAAAAATTGGCTAATTTCGTGAAATTACAGGAAAAATTTGACATTCTTCAGCTTGACGGACTTATCTCGGTTTGGCACCCTAGCTAGGTAGAATGAATTTTTGGAAAATGATGCATTCAGTGAATGCGATAACTATAGTGAATTGGCAAAATGATCAAATCAGAGCTTATTCAGAAAATATCTACAGATAACCCTCATCTGTTCCAGAGGGATGTGGAACGAATAATTAATGTGATATTCGATGAAATAATTGATGCATTGTCGAGAGGTGACCGAGTTGAATTGCGTGGTTTCGGAGCGTTTACCGTCAAACATCGTGCTGCACGACAGGGGCGAAATCCCCGGACCGGGCAGCCCGTCTTTGTAGACGAGAAATTTGTCCCATTTTTCAAGTCCGGCAAGGAATTGCGCGAACGGTTAAACAGAGAGAAACAGACGGAAGGCATTGATCAGACAGTGGGCGGGACCAGCAGTCCTATAACCTTTTAATTTTAATTTCGTTAAAAGACGGAGAAGGAATTGGTTAGACTTTTGAAGTGGATCATCTTGACATTGGTTGTGATCTTTCCGGTCGTTACTTTGTCAGTAATCAACCGGCAGAATGTAAGGTTGAGCCTCGATCCATTTTCCGGTGAAAACCCTGCAATTTATGTAGATTGGCCGTTTTTTGTTTATCTGTTTATCGCGCTGTTTACGGGGATTCTGATTGGAGGAATTGGCTCCTGGATTCGGCAAGGCAAATGGCGGAAATCCGCTCGTGCGAGAGCTGCCGAAGCTCGTGAGTGGCGAACCAAAGCTGATCGAGCCTCAAGACGTCTTAATGCCGTCAATAGTGAGCAACTACCGGCAGTTACTGTTAACTCATAAAAATATTTTTAACCTAATTGTTCCCTCCATATTTCTGGTTCCTGTTGCGCCGGAAGTGAGACGGCATTTAGGCAGAAGAGTCCCTGAGAAAATGCACGTGTTAGCTAAAATCTGCGGAATAAATTCACTCAACGCTCTGTCGGCAGCTCTGAAAGGTGGGGCTGATTTTGTTGGATTGGTTTTCTTTGAACCGAGTCCCAGAAACTTGGAAATCGAGTTCGCTGCACGGCTCGCTAACCAGGCCCGCGGCACAGCGAAAATAACTGCACTTTTTGTTGACCCTACCGATGAAGAGATCAGGGGCGTCGCGGAACGAGTACGACCGGACTGCATCCAATTACATGGCAAGGAAAGTTCTGCACGCCTGCTGGAAATTAAAAATAACACCGGATGCCTGATGATCAAAGCCATTTCCGTTCAATCACAGACCGATGTCGATCGCGCCCGTGAATACCCCGACGCCGACCTGATTTTGTATGATGCCAAACCTGATCCCGCTCGTCAGAATTTATTGCCGGGCGGCAATGGGATTTCATTCGACTGGCACCTTCTGGATAATATCGACAAAGATCAGAAATTCATGCTTTCAGGCGGGCTAAATCCTGATAACGTGCGGGCTGCGATCCGCTTAACCAACGCTCCTATTGTAGATGTATCATCGGGCGTTGAGAGCGAACCCGGCGTCAAAGATGTCCAGCTTATTGAAAAGTTTTTATCTGAAGTTCGAAACCATGAGTCCAGCTAATGTCTGATAATATTAATACAAAAGATAACCCGGATGAAGCTGAGCTAAACAGCTATAGGCATGGTCCCGATGATAAAGGCCATTTTGGCATCTATGGCGGCCGTTTCGTTGCAGAAACGTTAATGCCCCTGATTCTGGATCTGGAAAAAGCTTACGAAAAGGCTAAGGTCGACCCCGAATTCAATGACAATCTGAAGCACCTGCTACAGCATTATGGCGGACGTCCAAGCCCCCTTTATTTTGCCGAACGTTTGACGGAACATTTGGGTGGCGCCAAGATCTATTTTAAACGGGATGAGCTCAATCACACCGGATCCCATAAAATAAACAATTGTCTGGGTCAGATTCAACTCGCCCTCAGAATGAACAAATCCCGAATAATTGCTGAAACGGGTGCGGGTCAGCATGGAGTAGCTGTCGCCACAGTCGCCGCCCGGTTTGGCTTTCCCTGCGTCATATATATGGGCACAACCGATATTGAGAGGCAAAAACCGAATGTTTTCCGCATGAAATTGCTGAAGGCCGAAGTTAGGTCTGTAACGTCCGGTTCGGGAACGCTGAAAGATGCCATGAATGAAGCACTGCGGGACTGGGTCGCTAACGTTGATGATACGTTCTACATCATCGGAACAGCAGCCGGCCCCCATCCATATCCTGAAATGGTCAGAAATTTCCAATCTGTAATAGGTGAGGAGGTCCGGGAACAAATTATGGCCGCAGAAGGACGCCTCCCCGACTCCTTAGTCGCCTGTATCGGAGGCGGTTCGAACGCTATCGGACTATTTCACCCATTCCTGGATGATAAGACCGTTTCAATTTACGGTGTTGAAGCCGCCGGCCACGGCCTGGAAACATCTCAACATGCCGCATCCCTGAATGGCGGGAAACCGGGTGTTCTGCACGGAAACCGCACCTATCTTCTCCAGAATTATGATGGTCAGATCAACGAAGGGCATTCAATATCTGCTGGCCTGGACTATCCGGGAATTGGTCCGGAACATGCCTGGCTTAAAGATACCGGTCGTGTGAACTATGTATCGGCGACCGATCAGGAGGCTCTTGAAGCGTTCCGGCTGTGTACGGAGCTTGAGGGTATAATTCCGGCCCTCGAACCGGCGCATGCGCTTGCCTATGTGGCCAAGTTGGCGCCAACGCTCCCTGGGGATCATATCCTTGTAATGAATATGTGCGGCCGCGGAGACAAGGATATCTTCGCGGTTGCAGAACACCTGGGTATGGAAATTTAGACAATGAATCAAATGACCACGGCGGGACGAATTGAAAAGCGCTTTAGGGAACTTGCGTCAGATGGCCGGGCGGCGTTGGTGACATTTGTCACCGCAGGTGATCCCGATTATGAAACTTCACTCAAACTCGTCAGGGCCTTGCCGGGCGCAGGTGCAGATTTAATTGAACTGGGAATGCCTTTTTCGGATCCGATGGCAGATGGACCTGCCGTGCAGGCATCATCCCAGAGGGCTTTGAAAGCCGGGCAGGATATGAACAAAACACTAGAACTCGTCCGTGCTTTCAGAATCGGCAACGAGACAACTCCGATCGTACTTATGGGATATTACAATCCGATCTACGTCTATCCGGCAATGGACTTTCTAGATGCTGCCAAAGCGGCTGGTGTCGACGGGCTTATCGTTGTCGACATACCTCCAGAAGCCGATGAGGAGTTGTGCATTCCAGCCTTGCAGAGGGGACTAAACTTTATCAGGCTTGCCGCTCCTACGACAGATGAGGATCGATTATCCGTGGTCCTCAATAATACCAGCGGCTTCGTATACTATGTTTCAATTACTGGAATAACAGGAACTCGTGCGCCTGAAGTTCAGCAGGTTAAAACGCATGTCGGATTAATTAAATCCAAAACTGATTTACCAGTCGCAGTCGGGTTTGGGGTTAAAACAGCTGAACAGGCCAGTTTGTTGTCGAGCTGTGCGGATGGCGTCGTTGTCGGTTCAGTACTGGTATCAGAAATTGAAAACAGCCTGGATTCGGATGGACGTGCGGGACCGGAAACCATTCCCCGCGTCTTGAAAGTTGTTGAAGACCTGTCGACAGGTCTAAAAAATCGCCAAATTCAGGATTAAATATACAACATTAAAAAAATAGACCGGTACCAGCCGATGGAAATACTGTAGATTATGGATTTCTGCTATTTTCCGCGCCCAATTCGCCCGATTCGATTGAACAGAAACGTGAAGGTAAATTAGTTGAACTGGATAAACAAAGTCGTCCGTCCCGGATTCAGAGGTATCCTTCGCAAGCGCGAAGTACCGGATCATCTTTGGGTAACCTGTCCTGAAACAGGACAGATGGTGTTTCACAAAGATCTTGAAGCCAACCAGTATGTGGTACCTGGATCGGGCTATCACATGAGGATGAGCGCTCCAACCCGTCTGAGGTCACTTTTTGATGGCGAGTTCGAGGTGCTGTCACTTCCTGAGGTTGCTCAGGATCCATTAAAATTCCGTGATGAACGACGTTATACGGAGCGACTTAAGGATAACAGAAGCAAAACTGAATTACAGGATGCAATCTACGCCGGAATAGGAAAACTGCATGGACTGACGACAGTAGCCGCCGTGCAGGATTTTAATTTTATGGGTGGATCACTGGGAATGGCAGCAGGCGAAGCGATCATAACCGCGATGACGAACGCAATTGAAAATCGTGCGCCGTTTATCATTTTTGCTGCATCTGGCGGCGCGCGCATGCAAGAGGGTATTTTATCATTGATGCAGATGCCGCGAACAACAGTCGCTGTTCAAAATCTTCGTGAAGCCAAACTTCCCTATATCGTTGTTTTCACGCATCCCACGACCGGTGGCGTTACTGCTTCCTATGCGATGCTCGGCGATATCCACATTGCCGAGCCTGGTGCTCTAATCGGATTTGCCGGCCCCCGCGTAATTGAGCAGACAATTAGAGAGCAGCTGCCGGATGGATTTCAGCGGGCCGAATATCTGCTTGAACACGGGATGATTGATTTAGTGGTTCATCGCCATAAAATGCGGGAAACGCTCGGTCGCCTATGTCGCTTGCTTCTGAATAATAACAAACCTAACGACGACACCGATAATGTTGAACCGTCACTTGGAGCGGAAAGGCCCGAGAGCCCTGATCCAGATAATTCAAGCGTGAAAGATGAGGCTCGGGAAGATCTCACTGAAATCGAAGTTATCGATGAACAGAAAGTCGAGATTCTGGAACCGGAAAGATTTGACGTGGATGCCTCTCAGGCTGAACTGTTTGAAAATGAATTGGCAATCGAATTTCCTTCGAAAAAAGACAAAAAGAATGCCGATAAGTGAGCGAACTGGCAACCAGATCATTCTACGTTTGTCATCAAACAAATCTACGAGGAGCGTCGACCGGTGGATAGCGCCGTACTGCTTGAGGAGTTTGAAGCCCTGCATCCTCGAAGTATAGATCTTTCCCTGGATCGTGTGCATCGGTTGGCAGAAGCGTTGGGCAACCCTGAGCAAGCATTGCCCAGGGTCGTACATGTCGCCGGCACCAACGGTAAAGGTTCAGTTATTGCGTTTCTGGAAGCCATGCTGCGCGCCGATGGCCGCAGAGTTCATGTCTTCAACTCTCCACATCTCATCAGCTTTAATGAGAGAATCCGCTTGGGAAATGCCGATGGCTGCAAACCGGTTTGCGAAAAAAAACTGTTGGATGTGCTCCAGCGGGCCAATGTGGCAAATGCCGGTCTGCCCATCACATTTTTTGAAATAACCACACTTGCCGCGTTTTTAGCATTTTCAGAAACACCTGCTGATTACCTACTTCTTGAAACCGGATTGGGCGGTCGTCTTGATGCGACCAACATCATTTCAAAACCGGAACTTTGTATCATTACTCCCGTTTCAGTTGATCATACTTCGTTTCTCGGCAATACCCTTTCTGAAATCGCATATGAAAAAGCCGGTATTCTCAAGCCCGGAATTCCCTGCATCTTATCTCCCCAAAAGATCGATGCCTACGAAGTCATAGAGAGCAGAGCGGAGGACATTGCATGCGAACTTATCTCAGCCGGTCGAAACTGGGATGTATATGAACAGACGGGAAGGCTGATATTTCAGGATAACAACTCCCTTCAAGATCTGCCTCTGCCCAAATTGGTCGGCCGGCATCAGGTGGAAAATGCGGGAACGGCGATCGCCGCATTTAAGTATTTAACCAGGGGTCATACGCGCGAAACATCTATCGAACATGGACTTCTTAACGCCAAATGGCCGGGCCGGCTCGAACTTCTTGAGCCCGGGGCACTGCATGAAATGGTGCGTCCGGGGACTGAAATTTGGATTGATGGTGGTCATAATCCTGCCGCCGGGCAGGTCATTGCCAGATCACTGGCAGAACTTGAGGACCGTGTGTCGAAACCTCTTCTGCTTGTGGTTGGAATGATGAGTAACAAGGATGTGGCCGAATTCATCGAGGGCTTCGGCGGACTGGCCGAATTTGTCGCTGCGGTCTCCATCCCCGGCAATGAAAATTCTCATCCGGCGCAAACCATCGCCCAAATTTCTGCGCACGCCGGTCTATCATCGGAAGCATTTGAAAGTTTAAGCAAGGCCCTAAAGGCCTGCGATAATAGAAACACGCAACCGGCTCGAATATTGATTTGTGGCTCTCTCTATCTGGCGGGACATGCACTAGGCCAGCATAGGGCTACCGATCATGAAAACAACAGCATTAAATAGTTAAAGACCCCGCAAACAGGACAGGGTCTTTTAAAAAATAAATCTGAAAATCCGTCAGATTGATCGTTCATGTATTTTCATTGATCCAGTCAACAATCTTACTTTTGGGCAAGACTCCCATTTGGGTACTACTGACTTCTCCGTCTTTGAAAATCATTAAAGTCGGTATTGCCCGTATACCAAATTTGGTTGGCGTGTCCGGATTATCATCAATGTTGAGTTTTGTAATTTTAACTTTGCCACCAAGTTCAGTTGCAATTTCTTCAAGAGCAGGCGCAATCTGCTTACACGGGCCACACCATTCTGCCCAGAAATCGACAACTACCGGTTCCGTTGATTTAAGAACCTCTTGCTCAAAATTGTCGTCGGACACTGCTGAAGTCGTCATTAATACCTCTCTGTTCTGGGCTTTGCCCCTATCGGGAAATAATAAGAACACTTATGTCAACGTAAGAAGCGCAGTTGAAAGCGTCAAGACCGCTTCGCCGCTTCTCGATAAAGTTCGCGTTCCTGACTATCGAGCAAAGCCGGAGGAATTTCCATCATTCGAGGACCATCTGTCCACAAAATCATGCAATGCACTGATTTTTCGGGATAAATTTCCCGAACTGCAAACCTGTATGCCGCCAGCTGCGCCACGTAGCTATCTGCGACATGTTCAGGTTGATCCGGTGGTGGACGATTCGTTTTGTAATCCACAATGTAAATCCCATGCTCGAGAATCGCCAAACGATCGATCTGACCGCTTATCAACACGGGGATATTGTCCTGCCCTTTGTCGGGCATGATCCGTGCTGTGACCGGTACCTCAGATTGGCTTTGAGGACCGAATAGGGGAGCAAATTCCGGGCTGGAAACAATTTTCAATGTTTCTGAGGCGATTTGGTCGCGCGTCGTTTTCTCAATGTTTTGTCCGCGGGCATTTACAAGGCGCCGGGCTGCTGCTTCCCATTCGGTCTGCGGCAAACAGGGCAGATGTTCGAGAAGAGCGTGGGTTAGATTGCCTCTAATGAAACGATTCTGGTCAGACAATTGGAGTGGCGACAGCACACCCTGCTCGTCGTTTCGATCATCCGGCATGTCATTAACATCGAGAGGGACGAGATAAGAGGGTGAAATTGGTATTGTTTTTAATGGCTCCCGTGGAGCAGGCTGAAGAAACCAATCCGGCAGTTTTTGCGGTTTCAAAAATTCACTCTGCACTGGTGATGGTTGTACCGCTTTTAGCCCGCCCTGAGTTGAAAGACACCAGATCCTGTTTTCCGTCTCGTCCACTTCTTCGGTCAGATGGGAGGATAATCCATCCCGCACCAGGTCATACCAGCAACCGGAATCCCGTCCGTTCTTATTCTCATAGCCACAGATGTAAAGCTGATCCCGCGCTCGTGTCATGGCGACGTAAAGCAGACGGTAATATTCATCCTGTTCTCTTCTTCTAACTTTTTGCCGCGCATTTTCTACATCGTCCAAGGTCCGAGCCTGCGGAATCGCCCAAACGAGCTGACCCGAGCGATCTGGAAAGGCTTTGTCGGCGTTTATGGGCAACAGAGCTTCACTCTGCTGACCCCCGCGCCTGGAGCACGTATCAGGCATAAAAACAATCTCAGCTTCAAGCCCCTTAGCGCCGTGAACCGTCATGATCCGAACTTCGTCGCGTCCCTGCTCCATATCCCTCTTAATTTCAACGTCCGATTTTCTCATCCAGTTGATGAAGCCCTGTAATGACGGTGGTGATGAATCGTCATAGGACAGCGCCATATTCAGAAATTCATCTATTGCATCACCGGCCTCCGGGCCGAGTCGCGCAATTATTTTTTTCCGCCGACCGTGTTCAAACAACAGGCCGGCGAAAAATTCGTAGGGTGGCACGAGATCGGCCCGCGCAAGCCAGCTTTTCAGAGTTTTGACGCAATTGGCGTACACGCTGTCTGTATCGGCTGCTCGTTGCAACACCTCCCAAAGCGCGCCCTTGTTACAGGAGTGTCGAATTTCGAACAATTGCTCGTCTGTCAAATCAAACAGCGGGCTTTTCAATATTGTGGCCAGTGCCAGATCATCCTCTGGTAAAAGCAGGAAATCTCCCAGTACCATAAGGTCCATCACGGCAAGCTGTTGCGTAATTCGGATTCTGTCCGCACCGGCAACGGGAATATTAAGAGATTTCAATGCCCTGATCATATGTGGCACAAAGGGCTCACGGCGACGCACCAAAATAAGAATGTCACCCGGCCTAATTGGCCGCCCCAGTGCTACGACTTGTATCCGGTTATCGAGCCAGTATTTTATTCGCTGTGCAATACGACTGGCGAGTTTTCCAATCGGTTTCTCCGTAACCATAATCTGGTTTGGGGCCCACGGGTCAGACTCGCCGTCCGAGTCGGTCTTCTCACATTCCCAGATTTCGACACGCCCCGCCTGTCCCTGCCGGTCGGCATAATGAAATATCGGTTTTGCGTCGAACGTTATACCTTTTAAAAGGGCCTCATCGCGAAAAACGAGATCGATGGCTTGTAATATGGCGGGAGTGGATCTAAAGGACAGATTTAAAGGGACATTATGCCACTTAAGTATGGCTGCCTCGACCTTCTGGCGGAAATTGTCGCCCATCGTTGAGAACATTCTGGGCTCAGCCCCCTGAAATCCATAAATTGACTGTTTTTCATCACCCACGGCAAAGACGGTCCTTGACGCAAGCGCCGCACTCTGACCTGAGAAAAATTCATCTGTCAGCTGATCAATGACATCCCAAGCTAACGGACTGGTATCCTGAGCTTCATCGACCAGAATATGATCAATCCCTCCATCAAGTTTATAAAGTACCCAGGCCGCAGCATATGAATGATTCAGCAAGTCGGATGTCTTGGTTATCAGGTCATCGAAATCCAGGACGACACGCTGTGCCTTTGCATCGCTGTACTCCTTCATCACCTTTTCGCCGAGTGTTAGAAGCGCCGCACTCGCCTTCGCCAACCGCAATTTATCTAAATTCCTGGTCAGATTGTAAAATCGATCACGGGCCTCAATCAGCCTTTCGCAAACCGTCGGATGGTCCTTTTGGACAGATTTGTTGATAAATCGCTGGCGGGGCGACTTCGTTCCTGTCAAAAATGCCTTCTGGAAGTACGAAATACGTTGATCTGAATTTGTTGAACGCATTGCGTTAACCAGATTTTCCGCCATCTCCTGGTCGGTTTTTCCCCCTTCACTAAGCGCTATCAGGGCCAAACTAATCTCTTCGTCGCTCAATATATTTCCAAGTTGATCGACGACGTCTGATTCATCCGGGACCGACGCAATTCCGAGCTGTGCATTAACCGAGGTCTGAAAATCGCTTCTACCCCGGTTTAAATCCCGGGCTGATTTGATAGCCTTGTTAAAGCGGTCCCGGTCGCCTATCAATTCTGATAGTAACGCTTCAAACCTTTCCTCCCCGGCATATGCAATAATTATTTTAAGCGCCTTGCCTGCAGAAGTGTCCCTGTTGCTGGCGGCTTGGCTGATCACTCTGTTAATGCATTCCTGTTGGAGGTCCCGTTCCAGGGTTTCATCGAGTACAGCAAAATGCGGGGCGATGCCTGCTTCAAGTGGAAAGCGTTGCAGCAAGCGCTCACAGAATGCATGAATCGTTTGCACTTTTAGCCCACCCGGAGTTTCCAGAGCTTTTGCGAATAATCTCCTCGCTGTCAGTCGCTCCTGTTTCGTCGGTGAGCGGCCCAACAGTTCCGTTAGGTCATTCTCAATTTCAGATGGTTCGGATGATGTCCAGTCGCTGAGCCTTTTGAAAAGCCGGTTGGACATTTCTGAAGCTGCAGCCTTGGTAAAAGTCAGACAAAGGATTTTATCGGGTCCAGTTCCCGTCAGAAGCAGTCTTAGAATTCTTTGAACAAGCACATAGGTTTTGCCCGTACCTGCATTGGCTCCTACCCAGGCTGAAGCCTCTGGGTCCGACGCCCGGGACTGATTGAATTTGGTTGTATCTTTAATATCTGAAAGAACGGCTTTAGACATTATTATCCGTGCTCCTCCGTACTTGACCATTCTTTCACACGGGCCAGATGGCTGTAGCTGTCATAACGATAGTCGAAATTGGGACGCCGAAGCGCCTTGTAAGCAGTTGTCTCCAGATCAAACAGGGCAACAAGATTTTTCAGATTTCGCAGGGCATCTGCGGACAATTGCTCAAGGGACTGAGCCTTAATTGCGAAGTCCCGCCCTGGCGGTTCACCGCCGGACGCCAGAATATAACGCAGCCCCTTCAGGCCGGCTGTCCCGACGTCTGTGAATCCACCTGCCAATGCAATTGCTCCCTCCAGTGTCAATTGGGGTTTTTTGCCGGAACTGACATCCTTGTCCTTGGGTAGCACCCCGGTCTTATAGTCGTAGATCGTCACTGTACTTTGTGCGTCCACATCAATACGGTCAGCCCGGGCCGTCAGTTTAAATTCGCCCCCGGACGTTGTAAATGTCAGGGTCCCTGCAGTCTCTGTAGAAATTCTCAAAATTTCTCGACGCCTTTCAGGCTCTGTCTCCGCAAACCAATTTGCAAATCGTTCAAATCTTGGTTCCCAAAAAGCTCCTACTCGCGGATGAGCCTTGTACTCATCAAGAACCTCCGTGGCAATGAGAACCAGACTTTCCGCAATATTTTCGGGCAACTGTTGCGGATAAAGCTCCGAGAATTGATGCAAGGCACGGTGAATAATCTGCCCTCGCAATGCCGCATCAGGCACCGCTCCGAGTTCAGGAAGTGGCTCCAGATCAAGAATTTTCTTGGCAAAAATTGAATAAGGATTGGAAATCCAGTCTTCGATCAGCGTGACGCTCAACTGTCGAGGTCGAGAAGATACGGGAGGCCGGGGTTCAGGAGCTTTTCCAGCCCTTGAGACTTGAACCTTGTCTCGCATCATAGCCCAGCTCAACCAGGGTTCGTCTGGTTTCTCATCGAGTTCGCTCTCCAGCTTTAGCCCTTTCAAAAGAGCCTGCAACCTCAATAGCCAGCGAGAAGGAACTGTGGGTATACCGTCCAGTTTTGCGGCTCTTGTAAGAAAAACTTCGCCGGCGCCAATCTGCTGGGAAAAGTCATGGGCGGAATGGCCATTTTTCTCCTCCAGTGCGGGGAGTCCAAGTTCTCTTCTCATTGGTCGGCTCAACCAGGGATCAGGATCGATCTGAGACGGCCAGGTCCCTTCGTTCAGTCCACCCAGAATTACAAGGTCGGCCTGTTGCAGTCGTGCTTCAAAGGGTCCCCATATAAACAGGCGCGGATGCACTGGCGTGCGGTCTCTCAATGCTTCGCCTGCAATAAGACCGCGATAGAAATCAGGATATTCCCGAACGGTAATTTCCGGACCCGATATCGTTTCATCCATAAGTCCTGCAAGAAATACCGATAACACGTCTCCGGCCTCTCCTCTCCACAGAGCCGTGCATGCTCCATACTCATCAGTGGCGATGGCTTCGGCGGATTCTATGTGTGCCCTGACAAACTCCGGTAACTTTCTTTTTTGATCTTCGTAAAGTAAATCCGTGAAAGGCTGTAGCGCCACTTCGATTTTCGATACCAGCTCTTCTGCTCTATCCCATTCCCGCATCTGCAATCGCTTCAATACAGGATGTCGTATCCTGTTGTTCTTGCGCTCTTCCAAAGTCCGTTCAATGGCAATTTTGATAGCATCAAGACCGTGCCCCAGCATGGGTCGCCGCAAGGCAATCAGCTCGACGGCCCGGGCTGCCGCTCGGATTTCACCTGCTTTATATCCAAAGCGGGTTAACGGGTGCTTCAACAATGCCATTAATTCTGCCGGAGCAAAATTCTTGCTGATCGCAGCGGCGATCAATTCAAAGAAAGTTCCTGGAGGAGTTTTTACCAACGGGCGCCCCGCAGAATCGTCAACCATAATCCCCCATTTCATGAGCAGTACTGAGACCCGGCGCCCCAAAACCCGGTCCGGAGTGACCAAAGCCGCTTTTTTGCCGGGGAATTCCGCTACCTTGCGGAGAATGAGCGAAACGACTTCGGCTTCGTCTTGAGCAGTGGGTGCTTCAATGTAGGTAATGGGCTTAAGCGCTTTTCTCATCTGCACCTTCAAGGCGTTATCAGCACAGATGTCTGTCCAATTCTCTGTTGTACCCGCAGGTCGCATTACTTCACTGATGAGTTTGAGGCGAGCTTCGTCGCTCTCGTCAGGTGCAGTATTCTGCACATAGGAAACGTCGCTTCGCACGACTCCCAGAGCATCAATTAATTTTTTTAGTCCGTATTGCGGATGTTCCGGATAATCTGGAACGAGCTTGTCCCAACTTTCATCGTCCAGCGACAAATCGAGCCCAGGAAGTACAACTGCCCCCTTAGGCAAACGAGCTACGATTTTCAAAAGATTAGCGGCTGCCGGAATGCTTCCGGTGGCACCAGCTGCAATTACGGGAGATTCGCTGGACATATCCATTAATCTCTGAGCCTCGGCTGCAAGCATCCGATTTCTGCGTTCCATGGGTGAAAGCACATTTTGAGCCGTGAGATAATCGGGCCAGTGTTCCATAACAATTTTCAAAAAATCGAGTGTTTTTTGCCAGTGGCTGGAAAACCCGTCAGGAACGATAGAATTTACCTTGGCGAGATCGACCTGTTCTGTTTCGACGGCGTCCATTAGTTTCATAAGCTCAAGCGCTAACGCCGAGGCTTGAGCAGGTGTAGATGCGGACACCACACCAGACTTACCTTCAGATGAATCCAGTTCGGCTTTACGGACCGTCTGCGACCATTGTAAAACCAGCCTGGTTAAAATTAGACGTCGTTCAATTTCGCTTATTGCCGGTGGAATATCCACGGCTTCCCGTGTTTCGATACCGAGCTGTGCCGAACAGCCCATGAGGATCAAATCTTCATCAATATCTCCAATCGGCAGAATACGCGGCAGAAGGATTGCATTTAAACCGGAGACCCGAAGAAAAGAATCCCTCATCGAACGGCAGGCACGACGGGTTGGCAACAGAAGGATAATTTTTGTCAGTTCCAGCAGCGTCGGCTTTTTGTTGTTCGCTGCCGGAAGATGGCCATCGAGTATTGCTGTCGCCAGTGCATCCAAAAATGGCGCAGTATCCGGAATCGTAAATACTTGCGGTAATTTCCGATCCATCACAGATCCCAAAATTTCTTAGACGGCATCCAAGTCAAAAACTTCCGCTTCATGCAAAGCCTCAGGCGAACCTATATGCATCCAAATTCCTTCATGACGCAGCCCAAATAATCGCCCGGCTTCGATGGCCTTATCCAGAATTTTATTAAGTGAAAAACAATCTTCGAAACAGCCGTCAAATAATCTGGGGTCAACAATGGAGACGCCGGTAAAGACATATGGGACGATTTCTCTCTCTTGACGCCGTCGCAATTGGCCACCGGGCAACATCGCAAAATCTCCCAATCCATTATAACCAACGCTGATTGTCGTCGGCGCCAGCAGCAGTAGGCAATCCATGATGTCTGGGTTCCACTGATCGGATAGCTTTCCTAAGCTGGATCCCGTTCCCTCGATCCAAACAGAATCGGAATTGTGAACAAAAAATGGTTCGCTTCCCAGAAGACCGAGAGCCTTAACAATTGCTCCTCCGGTATCCAGGAGTTTTGGCCTTTCATCGGAAATCATAATTCGTGGTGACGACCGCGCTGCAAGGTGCGATTCCAGCATGTCGGCCAAATAATGGACATTCACTACGATGTTCTCAACACCAGACTCCTCCAATCGGCTGATCACATGATCGATCAAAGGTTTACCGCGGAATTCAATCAGCGGCTTTGGACGGTTCCTCGTCAGGTGCTCCATACGAACTCCCAAACCGGCACCAAGTATCATGGCTGTTCTTGGTGACATCAACTCTGCCCCGGATATTATTTGAACGGACTTTCAAATTCGACGAATTCGGTCCGGTATTGTGTTATCATACCAGTGCTTTAGCTCAGATAGATAGGGGTTAGCCAAATTTCGTTCCAGATATCCCCAAATTCGAGGCATATGCTGAAGATACTGGTTTTTTCCATCGCGTATGGAAAGACGGGCAAAGATACCAAGTATTTTTGTAGAGCGCTGTGCACCCAGAATTGCATAGTGACGACGGAACTGCTGTTCTCTGAAGTCAGAATCCTGCTTTGATCTCTTCTCGACATAGTAGTTCAGCAGATTGATTTCCCTGTTTTGTGGTATATCAACCCGGGCATCCTGAAGAAGAGAAACGACGTCATAGGCTGGAGACCCGATCAGCGCATCCTGAAAATCAATCAGCCCGACTCTAGCTACACCCTGACGCTGGGGGAGCCAAAGCAAATTTGGCGAATGATAGTCTCTGAGCACCAGACAGGCGGGCGCCTCCAAAACCGGTCGAAGATAATCTTTCCAGATATCCATGAAATCCTGTGCATCTGCCTGACTCAGCTTATTTCCATTCGGCAATTTCCAATACCATTGGACAAACAGCTGAATTTCGATAAGGTAGGCCGTCTCATCGTAAGACTTGGTTTCACAGACCTGTCCATCGGGGAGGGACAGCTTGTTACCGATGGGTATGGTGGTTATCGTTTGCAACACGTCCAGCGCCGGTTGATAAAGTCTTTCGATTTGAGTGCCGCTGGTGACCAAGTCCCGGAAGACATCATCTCCGAGATCTTCGATGAGCAGCAGACCCTTCTCCAACTGGTGCGCAAAAACTTCCGGAGCACTTAGTCCGGCACTTCGCAAAATCTCTGACAAAGCCACAAAGGAATCAACGCTTTCTGCGAGGTGCGCGAGATCGCTATAAGTCCTGCCATCCTGAATTACCGGACCGTCTGGCTGGCTGGGTGCATCCATCAACACGGCTTTTCGGGTTCGGTTGTTCAGTCTGATATAATTTCGCGTGGACGCATCGGCGGTCATAAATCTCCAATGTGCTTCCCCCCAGCCAGATTGCAAAAGGAACTGATCAATGTCCTTCAGTCTCTCAAGGTATTTCTTCCATTTTCCATGAGCAAAGATCCTGATCTGACGGACATCACGGTGAGAGCTCTCACCAAACGTTATATCCAGTCGCTCCGGAGGAAGTGCGTCAATGACCAAATCCGGCCATTCGATAATGCACACGCCGTCATCCAGTGCATCATCCAAACCGATTTCATCTGTCTCTCCGGATGCATGCAATCGGTATAGGTCAAAATGAAATACATCCAAAGGTGAAGTGGGATAATGCTGCATAATGGAAAATGTCGGACTGGAAACTTCCGGCTTGTCCAGATCTTGATGCAATGAATTTATCAGAAAACGGGCGAATGTAGTTTTACCCGAGCCCAACTCGCCGTTCAATGTTATGGTGTCGCCAACTTTCAGACCGACAGCCAGTTGTTCCGCCAATTTCTGCAAGTCATCAAGTCCGACATCCTCTATGGTCCAGTCCGCGATCATGCTGGTACAGTTTTTGAAGTGTTGCCGTTTTGATCTTCCTTATCCCGTTCAGCTGATTCCTCTTTAAAACGCTTGTCCGCCTCGTCCTCCGCAGCATTCTGATTTCGTCCAAACTCCGGGAAATAAACCTTTACCGTTGTTCCCTGTCCCGCCTCCGATTCAAGAATGACTGCTCCTCCATGAAGTTCAACAAGGCCCTTAACCATAGAAAGACCCAAACCAGCCCCACGATGCTTAGAGCCGCGAGACCTTGTTTCGAACCGATTGAACACCGATTTTTGATAATCCTCGGGAATTCCAACACCCTGATCTATAACGGAGAAAACAACATACTGATCCTCTCGCTGACAAATTAATCTCACAACACTTCCTTCTTCGGAGAAACCCACGGCATTACACAGCAGATTATACAATATCTGGGAAATCCGTCGTTTATCGCCAGAGAATTCATGCACCGTTTCGTCAACTTCAATCACCAACTCGATTCGGGCATGTGCCAGGCGTTCTCTTACACCGACAGCGGCCGCCCTAATAACTTCATCAACGTCAACCGTCTCAACATCCAGCTTCAGATTTCCAGCGTCAATTGTAGCCAGGTCCAGGATTTGATCAATGATTGTGTGCAATGCTTCGCTGGCATTTTGAATATGTGAAATATATTCTGCCTGCTTTTTGTTTAGCTGGCCGAACAAATTGTCGCCGAGCAGTTCAGAGAATCCCTTTATGCTTGTAAGCGGTGTCCGCAGTTCATAGGACACGTTTTGTATGAAATCGTTCTTTAGGCGGTCCGCGGCTTCCAGTGCCTCGTTCCGTTCAATCAGCATAGTTTCAACCCGTTTCCTGTCCGTTACATCAACAAACGTCAATAATGTAGCACCATCGGGCAAGGGCTGACATGCATAGTCGATTATACTGCCATCAGATCGGCTCATCTGCCCATCAAACGATTTCCGTTCATCGTAAATAGCAGTGACAGCTCTCTTAAGTCGCAGCCAAACATTGTCTCCATTTTGGAGAATACCACATTTCTCAATAATTGATTCGATGTGCGGCTGGTCGTTAAGTTCTGTCCAGTTCAACTTCCAGATTGCAGCAAACGCCCTGTTGTAAAGTTTGAGCAGACCATCAGAGCCGAACACCGCGACGCCTTCGCGTAAATTTTCGAGTGTTTCCCGCTGGACGCTAAACAGCGAATTATATCGGCTCTCCAACTCCAACCTTTCGGTAACATCATCATAGAGATAGGTTACGCCCCCGCCTGGGCGTTGTTCTCCGACAACCAGTATGGAGCGACCATCTGGCAAGTACCACCAGTCTTCCCGAGTTTCAGATGATTGATAACATTCGAGCTGCCTTTCCTTCCATAACCGGTAATCGGCCTGTTCAGGCAGAATATTGCGGGATCTCAGCCGGTCGAGAATCTCTCCATCCCGAGGATTGGATTCAAGCCACAGAGCATCAAATTTCCAGAGATTCAGATAGGCCTGATTGAAAAATGTGAGCTTCTGATCAGCATCGAATATTGCGACAGCCGTCGATACACGGTCCAGTGTACGGATATGCGCAGCCTGATGGCGGTCCAAATCGCCTTCGGCGCTCTCCAGGGCCTCAACATCAATGGCGATTCCGGCGCTTTCATCCCCCAACGACAATACAATTACATCAAAAGCCCTTCGTTCCCCATCCAAGACGGTATGCAATCGCTGACGGAAGACCTCACCGCGGCCGACAGTCGTCTGAACATGTTTTCTTTCTCGGGATTCAAGAAGCTCTATCTGTCGCTTTGTTACGGTTTCCGGGCTTTCCACATCAACAATCTCAGCATACGCCTTATTGACCCATTCTATTCTGCCATCCGCTTTGCGGAACCACACAGGCATTGGCACAGAATCAAGTAGCGCCCGATGAGCAAAAATATCTCTCGTCAGTTTGCGATGTTTATCGATGATTTGGGCAAGGCTCTCTCTGTTACCAGCGAGATCCCTGAACTTTAGGATCAGGCGGCTTCCCGATGCACGGCCGTCCGCTTCCAGATGAACACCAAGAAGTGTTTTAACCGATATGTTAAAGGCTTTGCCTGTCTGAAACAGGCTGTTGAGGGAAACCTCAAGGTCGGTAACAGAATCCGGCTCGATCCAAACGCGAAATCTCAAGATATCCTGTTCCTTAGCAGGTACGCCCATGCTGTCGTTAAGGGAATTCACCACAATTTTGGGTTCGCCATTCGGTTCCCAAAATATCAGAATTTGGGGTTCCGATCTTAGAATTGCCTCTGCTGATGCAACCTGTTTCCGTAGCTGATCCATTTCGCTCGTGGCATACCGCTCTCGTTCGTTTATTTGGTTCAAAGCGCGGAAAAACTTGATGGCGGTAAGCGCGGCAACCGCTATAATTCCGGCGATAACACCAAGCGCCAGAAAATTTCTTGCGTTTACCTGAATGTTAAGGTTGGCCAGCCCCTGAACGACAAGGTAGATCAGGCCTGCAATACAGATCAGACCAACTGCAGCGACTGCTATATCTCTTATATAGGATATCAGCCGTAATTTCAGTCCGGTCTGTCTCAGTCCACGATTGCCCTGCCCAGTGCGAGACTGCATTAATTGCGCTCCAAATACCTCCGGAAACCGATGTTCAGCCCGGTTTGGCACGCCCTTGATATACGCTGTAACACATGCCGAGGCGCGAATTGGCCCAGTTGAATTAAACGAATCACCCGCAAGGATACTGAGTTGCGTCCTGATTGCCTACCTGTGGCAACCAGATCACCACAATTTTTTCACCTGGAAGCCAACGATTTGTGCGTTGCTGTGGCCGCCAAATTGCCGTCTGTACCAATCAAATTTTTTATAATGAATTGAAGACGAAGAACATCAGTAACGATAATGTTCCGGTTTAAACGGGCCCGTGACAGGGACGCCGATATATTCCGCTTGATCCTCACTGAGTACCGTAAGTTCCACACCCAGCTTTTTAAGGTGCAGACTAGCAACCTGCTCATCTAGAAACTTCGGTAAGACGCTAACTTCATTGGCATAATTCTGAAAATTCGTCCAAAGTTCGATTTGGGCCAGAACCTGATTCGTAAAGGAAGCTGACATGACAAAGCTTGGATGTCCTGTTGCGCAACCGAGATTAACAAGACGGCCTTCGGCCAGCAAAATGATTCGTTTTCCATCTGGAAATTCAATTTCATCGACTTGCGGTTTGACATTGTGCCAAGTGAAATTTTTAAGCGCAGCAACCTGAATCTCAGAATCAAAGTGGCCAATATTACAGACAATCGCCCGATCTTTCATTTGACGCATATGATCCAGAGTAATCACGTCTTTGTTGCCTGTGGCCGATACGAATATGTCACCCTTGCTTGCCATTTCACCCATAGTGCGGACTTCATAACCTTCCATCGCGGCCTGAAGAGCGCAAATCGGATCTATCTCGGTTACAACGACCTTAGCTCCCTGTCCCCGTAATGACTCAGCCGATCCCTTTCCTACATCACCATAACCGCATATCACAGCGGTTTTGCCGGCAATCATGACATCTGTGCCGCGTTTAATTCCATCAACCAAACTTTCACGACAACCATACAGATTGTCAAATTTGGATTTTGTCACAGAATCATTCACATTAATTGCTGGAAACGGCAGATCACCCTTCTCCTGCAATTGGTAAAGCCGATGCACCCCGGTTGTCGTTTCTTCCGAGACACCAATAATGTTTTTCTGGATGTTTGAAAACCATCCCGGCGAAGTTTCCAGGCGTCTACGAATAAGCGCGAACAGGACTTCCTCTTCTTCATTCGACGGATTATCCAGAACAGAAGAGTCACTTTCTGCCTGCGCACCGAGAATGATTAATATTGTCGCGTCGCCCCCGTCATCCAAAATCAAATTCGCCGATTCACCGTCATTCCACTCAAAAATCTTTTCAACAAAGGCCCAGTACTCCTCGAGGCTCTCACCCCTGTAGGCGTAGACCGGTGTACCTCCATCGGCAATCGCGGCCGCAGCATGATCCTGAGTCGAAAAGATATTACACGAAGACCACCGGACCTGGGCTCCAAGCGCCTTCAGTGTTTCAATCAATACCGCGGTTTGAATCGTCATATGCAGACAACCTGCTATCCTGGCGCCTTTGAGGGGCTGGGAATTACCATATTTTTCCCTCAACGCCATCAAGCCGGGCATTTCAGTTTCCGCAATGGCGATTTCCTTTCGCCCCCAATCAGCAAGAGAAATATCTGCAACCTTATAATCAACGGCGTTCGTCATGATAATGGACTTTCGTTCTATCTTTAATCAGCTAATAAGTTGAACCAAATGGTCGATACAACCGATTCATGGCGGAGTTTTAGACTCTATAACTGACCATTACGTGACAAGCAATAAGGATATAAAGATTTTTTTATATCTATACAAGCGCTGCAGCCCGGCCGGTAAAAACAATGACATTGCACTCGGCGACTTCGTTAGAAATTCTTTGGTTTTCCGGTCCCTGATGTTTCGAACATGAGTCGTGGAATCAGCTACGTTCGTAAAATTTTTCATCAACAAGCGAAACCAATGCCTCTAGAGCTTTTTCAGCCTCGGCTCCCTTTGCTTCAATGACAATCGTACATCCTTTTGCCGCGGCGAGCATCATCAACCCCATAATCGATGTACCGCCGACCGTATCGCCGCCTCGTGTAACACTTATTTCAGCCTTATATTTTTCAGCACATTTGACAAATAATGCCGAAGCACGGGCATGAAGGCCTTTTTTATTCTGAATTGTAACTTCGCGACACAAGTTTTCCGGTTTAGTCATTTATTGCATTGGCGCCTAACTGTTTTTACTTCCCGGACAATACCTGACTCGCAACACTTATATATTTGCGGCCGGCTTCCTGTGCCTGTTCAATCGCATCTTCGAGCGAACATTCTCCACGAACACTGGCGAGTTTAATCAACATTGGTAGATTGATGCCGGCAATCACTTCCACATTTGCATGGTCCATCACCGAAATTGCCAGGTTAGATGGCGTGCCTCCAAACATGTCCGTCAGCAGGACACTTCCGTCACCGGAATCCACCTGTCGCACAGCCTCCAGAATATTCGTACGCTGTTGCTCCATATCATCATCAGGCCCAATTGATATTGTCGCGAGCTGCTGTTGTTTACCTACAATATGCTCCAGTGCGGCCCGAAATTCCGCTGCCAGCGCACCGTGAGTTACAATTACAAGTCCAATCATATCGAATCTGATGTTCCTCAATTTGCGGCTATCGTATTCAAGATAATCACATATTGACAATCTTGCGAAAGTTTAACATCGTTCATTAACTGCGCATAACGCAACAAAATTTCGTGTCTTGTCTTTAATAAATATCAAGGTTTCCACGATTTTCCCGGATTTACAATGTTTGCAGCGCCAGATGCAGTTTCAAAGGCGCTGAATTCTCAAACGGGTAGAGTTTGATGTTCGGCAGCTGTATGCCGTGAAGATCAACGGTTGGCGATGGGTTCTCGGGCAGCCTTGGCACCAGATCAGCAGGTACCAGATCAACAACAAGATCTAAATTGGCCGAAGATATGGCTTCCATATCTAATATGCCGAGCCCGCGAACTTCGATCTTCCCGTAGATGGACGACGGGGCACTTGCGACAATCTGATCCCTGCTTCGTACCAACCTGACCTGATCGTCCGAAATCAATTTATATTTTTCTTCCGCTATATTCAGAAAGATGCAACGCAGTGCCAAATCTGACTTCCCGCTGCCTGAAGGCCCGCGCAATAATACGCCCCGTCTGCTATTTGCGATACAGGTTGCATGGATAAGTTCACTCTGCGAAGACATTTTCTAAGAAACCAAAAAGGTTAGATCGTAGGCAGAACTATCACAAATCGCGCACCGCCGTGAACTTGTGCAGCGCTGCTTTGTTCGTCACTGTCAGCCATATCTTTTTCATTATTCGTGGACGGCTCCGTATACTTCAAAGGTAAGTTCTCAGCCCATATCCGTCCGCCGTGCGCCAGAATGATCTGACGGGATATGTTGAGACCCAGTCCCGAATTTTTCCCGAAAGCTTCTTCTCCCGGCCTGTCAGTGTAAAATCTAGTGAATACTTTTTCCAGATTTTCCGGGGGGATTCCTGGTCCACTATCTTCGATGGAGAGTTCAATCTCGTGGTGACTCCGAGACAGCGTGACAACAACTTCACTTTCCTCGGGAGAAAAGGAAATAGCGTTATCGAGGAGGTTATTCATGACCTGACCCAGTCGGCTTTCATGGCCGTTCACCAGATAGTTATGAGCTTCAAGATCGGTCGGCCGAAATCTCACTTTAACATTTTTCTCCGACTCCAAATGTGTTCCGTTAACGATTTCGATTACAGTATTGGTCAGCCGAACCATATCGACGGGTACTGCCTCTTCCCTGACCAGCTCTGCATCCAGCCTGGAGGCGTCGGAAATATCACTGATCAGCCTGTCCAAACGTCTGACATCGTGGAGAATAACCTGGATTAAACGGGATTTATCCTTTTCCGTCTTTGCAAGAGGTAGGGTTTCTGCAGCACTACGCAGTGACGTCAGCGGATTCTTGAGTTCGTGCGAGACATCGGCCGCAAAATTTTCAATCGCTTCAATTCTCGCATAAAGAGCGTTGGTCATCTCCCTGAGTGCACCGGAAAGATTGCCGATCTCATCTGACCGATCCGTAAAATCGGGAATTTCCTCCCGAGCCTTGATACTTTTGCGCACTCTGATGGCCGCTGAAGAGAGACGTTGCATGGGACCGGCGATCGTACCTGCGAGAATCATGGATAACAGGCCGGTTATCGCAAGGGCAAACAAAGAAACACGACCTATAGCCATTCGCTCCTTTGACAGAATACTGTCGATCTCTCCACCTCGTGTAGACAATAGCAATACACCAGGTATCTGACCATTCTGATTTATGGGAACCCCAATACTCACGACCAGTTCACCTTTTTTATTGACACGTACCGTAGGGGTTGCGGTTCCATTGAGAGCGGAAACGACTTCTATGTAGGCTTTTCCGTTTTCGCTCCCGATATCTTCATAAATCGGCAAATCATTCCGCCGATACCAGACTTTTAGCTGCTGCGAAAATCGAGTGACAAAATTGATCGGCGTTTGAGTATCGGAGGAGATGTTGCTCTTTCGAAATTCACCCTGTGTAAAAAACTGATCACTATCGAGTACCAGATCGCCCTCCTTATTATAAATCCGGGCTCTAGTGTTTGTTGGTTTTATAAGATGGGATAGAATTGGCGCGACCAGTGTGGGATCGATAATAAAATCAAGAGCCAGTAAATCGTCGACTCCCCCTCTTGAATATGTGTGTCCAGACGTGGACTCCAGAAGAATCTCCGGATTAACCTGCAAACCCTCCCGCTCATCTGCGGTGCCGGCAGAGATTGCTGCGGCAATAATCTGCCCTTGGACTTCCAGACTGGAGACCTTCGCGTCTATCAGACCTTCGCGGAATTGATTGAGATACAGGATTCCGGAAACAAGCAGAAGAAGACCAAAGACATTGAGGAAAACGATACGACGGGCAAGACTGGCGAAATGCAGATGTATTCCCAGCTGTTCCACCAGCTTGCGGAAATTCATCCACAAAATTCGCAACTTGTCGATCAAGCCTCTTGTCGGCCAGATCTGATCTGTTTCAACCGACATCCACCACCATGTCTAAAGTTATTCCTTAAACCGATAGCCGACACCGTAAAGTGTTTCGATTACATCAAAATCGTTATCGACAATCTTAAACTTTTTCCTGAGGCGCTTTATGTGGCTATCAATTGTCCTATCATCTACATAAACCTGATCTTCGTATGCCGCGTCCATAAGGGCATCCCGACTTTTTACGACACCGGGTCGAAGCGCCAATGCCTGCAAGATTAGAAACTCGGTCACCGTCAGCGTTACCGGCAAATCATCCCAATGACATGTATGTCTTTCCGGATCGAGCTTCAGTTTGCCACGCTCCAGAACCTTGGCACCATTTTGGGTGCCGGATGAGGCCTCTCTCGGCTGGGCCCTCCTCAAGATGGCCTTGACCCTCTCCACCAGCAATCTTTGGGAGAAGGGTTTGGCAATGTAATCGTCCGCCCCCATTTTTAAACCGAATAACTCATCGATTTCTTCATCTTTGGAGGTAAGGAAGATAACCGGAATTTCCGATTTCTGCCTGAGTTTTCTCAACAACTCCATGCCGTCCATCCGCGGCATTTTGATGTCGAGAATTGCCAGATCTGGTGGCGAGCTTGCCAGTCCATCAAGTGCGGTTGCACCATCATTGTAGGTCTGGATTTTATATCCCTCTCCTTCGAGCACCATTCGCAAAGAGGTGAGGATGTTTCTGTCGTCATCTACAAGTGCAATAGTTGGCATAGTTTTTTTGCCCCACGACGATTATTGGTTGTGCCGGGATTTATGGCTTCAAGTTGAGCAAATTGTGGCGGGGTCACGTTTAATCCCTACACAATTCAATGAAAATTCTAATTTTCATCCCGTGGATAATCGTATAAACGATAATTTTACCATCCAATCTGGCAAAAAAATAGCCAAAAAACGCCCTCAATTAGAGAACGTACGAATTCTCAAATGAAATCCGATACCAAAACCAAAAAAAATGTCAGTCGAATCATCAGATGCGCACAAAAAGGGGCTCTGGCCACCCTCCATCACGAATCTGGTCACCCCTATGCCTCGCTTATCGCTCTGGCTTCGGCACCGTCAGGAGTTCCGTTGTTTCTTATTTCGAATCTGGCCGTTCACACTGAAAATATTCGAAAAAATCCTAATATCTCCATCCTCATAGGAGATTCACAGCATACGGGAAGACCTGTCGAAGGCGCGCGTGTTACTCTGCAAGGTATAGCATCACCAGTGCAGGCCCCCTGGGCCAGAGCCCGTTTTCTTGCCTTTCATCCGGATGCGGAACTTTATGCGGATTTTGAAGATTTCGATTTTTACTGTCTGAACGTGAAAAATGCCCATTATGTCGGCGGGTTTGGGAAAATTCTGCGCTTTTCGGCAGATGAAATTATCACGGATGTCAGCACCGCCGGACCCCTTATTGAAGCGGAAACTGAAATTATTGCTCACATGAATGAGGATCATGCGGATGTTGTCCAGCTTTACGCGACCAAACTTCTAAAAGCGGAAACTGACCGGTGGAATTTAATTGCTTGCGATCCGGCGGGTTGCAATATCAGCAATGACAAGATCATTTTGCGGCTTGATTTTTCCGAGACAGTAAACACGCCGGATGAGGCGCGTATGCAATTTATTGAGATGGCCGCTCGTGCACGGCAGCTGTGAGCAAAAATCACATCCTCAAAGAGTTTCATGAAGCCAGATCTAAATATGTGCTGGTTTAACCGTTATACTGCAAGTCAGGGACTCCAAGGTCCCAGTACACACCTGTGACACTCGCCAGACCTTCGCGCATTAGCGAGCCTAAAATATGTTCATTCGGCGCATGCTGGCTGCAGGCAGCATGACTCAATGGCAACCATACTGTCGGCATCGACAGCTCGTACTGCATGACTTCCGTTACATTCGAGCCTCCGGAATTTGGCAGTATACCGCACGGCGTTGGCTGCGTCCGTTCCACGGATTCTTTAACCCAAATGGCCCAGGGATGGTCAGGATCGGTGCGGGTTGCTTCGAAGTGAATGGCCGTCTCGCCCCCAATATTTGCGATCTCAACCTTTGCAAATCCCTCATGATCCAGATGTTCTCTGAGATTCTCAAGTATTCTTGTGTGATCCGTGCCAACCACAAAACGCAATTGACAATAAGCCACCGCCCTGGGAGGAATGGCATTGACTGGTTTCCGGGGATCTCCGGTCTCAAATGCCAGTATTTCAAATGTGTTCGAGGCCGTTACCTTCTCCATAGCGGTTAATTCTGGCTCCCCCCATTGGCTGTCGATTTCCGGCGAACTCGAATCGTGATCTTGATAAAGCTTCTCAAGCGCCAGGCGGACCCTCTCAGGAACCGGTCCCACACGCCATTCCGGTATTTTAATACGTCCTTTCGCATCGACAATCGAAGCAATGGCGTGCGCTAGTACGACACCCGGATTGGCGAGCAGACCACCCCAATTCCCGGAATGATGACCCCAGTCCCGAAAATTGCAGACAAGCTTAAAATTAATGACGCCACGATTACCCAAGGTCAAATTGGCTTGGTTAACTGAAACCCTCGGACCATCGGACGCAAAAAAAGCGTCGGCCGAAAAAATTTCCTGATTTGCCGCCACCAGTTGACGTAGACCCGGGGACCCTCTTTCTTCACCCATTTCCATTATAAATTTGGAATTAAATCCCAGGCGACCCCTGGTCTGCAAAACGGAACTGAAAGCGACCAAATGGGCTAGATGCTGCCCTTTGTTGTCAGCCGTGCCACGCCCATAAATGCGATCCCCCTTAACAGTTAATTGCCAGGGATCCAATTCCTCATCCCAGGCGCCTTCCTGTCCCAGTATGACATCGCCGTGGCCATAGCCCAGAATTGTTGGAAGCTCAGCACCTTCAATCCGTGTCGCAAGCAAAACCGGGGCACATCCATCAATCGGGTTTTGGTAAATATTACAGTCAAACCCCAAATGCCCAAATTTGTTAACCATGACTTTTTCCAGGTACTGGGCGAGGAAAGGCCCGCTTTCCGGATTTTGACTTTCCGTGGGAATCTTGACAAGATTACTCAGATCCCTCAAGTAGCCCATTTCGGTGTCGTCGAAGTAGGCTAATGATTTTTCGATCGCTTCCTCACGGCCCATTTGAAGTCTCCGCTAATTAATTGATATTGAATATGACGGAAGTCTGTGGATTTTAATGCAGGCATATCTAATGATCGATTTAACCCAAATATCAGGTCTGTATTCCATTCCTGACAGCGCTGTCACACAATGTATCAAATTTATCCGGCATTTAGGCAATTATGCGTTTATTTCGGGAATCAATTGTTTGACATTACTGATGGCAATGGCAATGTTAGTAGCTGTTCGTTCAAATTAGCTATTTTGATTCAAGGATTAGGGGCACAATGGTCTCAATAAAATGCGACAACTGAAATCATGTACTTAATGACGCATTGAATATGAAGCCTTGTTTTTTGTATCGTCAGGAGAAAGTCGTATTGTATTTGACCGCCGGATCGTCATAACAGAAATTTTGACCTGGCCAATGACACCTGATTAAAGACCAAGTGATTGGGAGCAAAATTGTGAAACTCGAAGAGGCGCAAAGCGGGAAGGAAATGTTCCCACTCAAAAAGCAAGAAATCCTTCGAAAAAATGATGATTGGCCGGTCCTCTTGGAAATGGCGATACAGCGAAAAGAAGGAAAACTTGCGTCAACCGGGGCCTTTGCGGCGGTCACCGGGTTACACACTGGAAGATCAGTAATGGACAAATTCATCGTCCGGGACGATCTTACAGATCCTCTCATCTGGTGGGACAACACCCAGCCAATGACTCCTCAAAACTTCCAGAATCTCTACGATGATTTCCTGAATTACGCTGAAGGCAGGCCGCTTTTTGTGCAGGATCTCCATGCTGGTGCCGATGCCGAACACAGGTTGTCGGCCCGCATTTACACCGAACTTGCCTGGCACGCGCTATTTATTCGTCATCTTCTTCGAATTCCCCAACCGTCGGAACTGGGCACATTCGTACCCGAATTTACAATTGTGAATTTGCCCGGCTTTAAGGCCGACCCGGCCAGGCATGGTGTCAACTCCGAGACGGCCATCGCCTGCGATTTTAGCCGTGGCCTGGTGTTGATTTGTAACACGTCTTATGCTGGGGAGACGAAAAAATCTGTATTTTCATATCTTAATTTTATTCTCCCTCAGCGAAATGTGTTGCCTATGCACTGCTCTGCGAACGAAGGAGCGGATAAGGATTGCGCAATATTTTTCGGACTCTCCGGTACCGGTAAGACAACACTGTCATCCGATCCTCAGCGCAGGCTTCTTGGTGATGACGAACACGGTTGGTCAAATAACGGCGTTTTCAATTTTGAAGGGGGCTGCTACGCCAAAACTATTAAACTCTCAAAAGAGGCGGAACCGGAAATTTACGCGGCTTCAACGCGATTGGGCACGGTTTATGAAAATGTCGTTCTTGATGAAAAAACCCGTGTCCCGAATTTTGACGATGGTTCATTGACGGAGAATACCCGTTCCGCCTATCCCATGAGCTTCATTCCAAATGCAAGTGAGACAGCGACTTCGGGTCATCCGCGAAATATTATTATGCTGACAGCGGACGCGTTTGGCGTATTGCCCCCGATCTCCAAATTGACACCCAGCCAGGCGATGTACCATTTCTTGTCTGGTTATACCGCTAAAGTTGCCGGCACAGAAAAGGGACTTGTTGGAGTGGAGGCAACCTTCTCAACCTGCTTTGGCGCGCCTTTCATGTCATTGCATCCCACAGTTTACGGTAACCTGCTCCGTGATTTTATTGCCAAGCATAATGTGGACTGCTGGCTGGTGAATACGGGTTGGACTGGCGGTGCATATGGGGTGGGTTCCCGCATGCCTATCCAGGCGACACGATTGCTCGTCAATGCCGCTCTGGACGGATCACTTGCTAACGTCGAAATGCGTGAAAACACGATATTTGGCTTCGAAGTTCCGGTGTCAATGCCAGGTATCACATCAAAAATATTGAATCCTCGCGATACCTGGGAGGACAAGGATGCCTATGACCGTCAAGCCGTGGCGCTTGTAAAAATGTTTTCGGACAATTTCAAGAAGTTCGAAAACCAGGTTGATCCGGATGTCAAATCAGCAGCGCCTGGACTTCAGGCTGCTGAATAGAAATTTAAATCTCTTGGACAAATCATATTGAGTGTCTCATGATAAAACTGATTGCGCTGAATCTGTTAATCTGATGAATACAAGAAACCTATTGAGACATTTTCATTCAAGCCAATGAATTCGCAACGTAAGGGAATTGTCGCAGCCGGTCATCAGGATACGGCAGAGGCCGCTGCAGAGATTCTCTCTGATGGCGGTAATGCATATGACGCAATTCTGGCCGGACTCGTTGCAGCATGCATTCCCGAAGTCGTCCTGGCTTCGATTGGCGGCGGCGGTTGTCTGATGGCGAAAACAGCAGAAAGCAGATCACCCGTATTATATGATTTTTTTGCCCAGACCCCCAGTTCAAAACGCCCCGTCAAAGAACTCGATTTTTATGAAATTCATGCTAATTTTGGACCAGCCACGCAGGGATTCCATATCGGCGCGGGATCGACCGCGGTTCCCGGTTTCCTGCAAGGAATTTTTGCTGTCCATGGTGACCTTGGAACAGTTCCGCTCGCCAGAATACTGGAACCAGCGATCGAATTGGCGAGAAATGGCGTAAGGATCTCGTCTTTTCAGTCTTATTTATTTACGATAATTGAACCTATTCTGACGGCAAGTGAAGCAGCCAGAACCTATTTCTGCCCCGCTAACCGTCTCTTGAAAGAAAATGATATTTTTAAAAATTCTGATCTCGCCAATACGCTTGAAATAGTATCGAAAGAGGGTCTCAAATTTCTCACCCATGGCGAATTAGGACATGAGATTGTCTCCCAGTCCGAAACTGTCGGCGGTCATCTGACGCTGAAAGATCTTCGAAATTACAAAGTCATAAAGCGGAACCCTCTTCTGCAGTGTTATCATGGGAATAAAATTGCTCTGAATCCGGCTCCCGCGGCGAGCGGACCACTCATCGGCTTTGGCCTGGAACTCCTCAGCAACCATCTTAAAAAGTTGGAATCTCCAACTGCGATGGACGTGGCCCGAACAATGCTAGAAACCAATATCTACCGCGCGGGAAACGCTGGGGCGAATTATACGGTTTCTGAACCGGTATTGCGGAGCCATCTTGAAAATATGAAAAAACATCAGCCATCCTACCGCGGCACAACTCAAATAAGCGTTATCGACGCCTGGGGTAATGCGGCCTCTGCCACAGTTTCAAACGGTGAAGGGAATGGTCTTATGGTTGGAGATTTCGGTTTCATGCTCAACAACATGCTGGGCGAGGAAGACATCAATCCAAATGGATTTCACAACTGGGTGCCCGACCGGCGGCTTTCGACAATGATGGCACCGACCTTGATCATTAACGAAAAGACTGGTCGCCTTGTCGCATTTGGTTCTGGAGGGTCCAATCGGATACGTACGGCGGTTCTTCAGGTCATTTTGAACATCATTGACAGGAATATGGGCATTAAAGACGCCGTAAACGCGCCACGAATGCATTTGGAGCAAGATGGAAAACTCAGTTATGAAGCTCAGTTCGATGACGAAGTACAGCATCAATTCGAAAACGCATTTCACTCTACCGAGAAGTGGCCTGAACCCAATTTGTTTTTTGGTGGTGTCCATACCGTGAAGAGAAACGGGGATGGCACAATGGAAGGTGCGGGCGACCCCAGGCGATCAGGTGTTGTAATCGAGGTCTAGAAGAAATCGACATCGCTTAGTCAGCAGTGAATTGTTGCATTAAAATACATTGGTCAATGTGCTTCGTCCCAGTTATCGGCAGCACGGGCGTCTACCTTAAGAGGTACCAACAGATCAACCGAAGGAGCAGCGGCTTTCTCCATAACATCCACAACGATTTCCGTTGTTTTGCTAACTTCCTTCTTTTGTACCTCAAAAATAAGTTCGTCATGAACCTGAAGCAGCATACTGCCCGTAAGCCGTTCTGTTGCGAACGCTCTTGGAATCCGGACCATAGCCCTTCGTATAATATCGGCGGCCGAACCCTGAATCGGAGCATTGATCGCGGCTCGTTCGAAGAAATTGCGCCGCTGGGGATTTTTTGTATTTATTTCGGGATAATGAATTTTTCGCCCAAACACCGTTGAAACATACCCCTGTTGATGAACTTCTTTCTTGATGGCCTCCATATAATCGCGGATGCCAGGGAAGCGCTTAAAATAGGTATTTATATACTCACCGGCCTCGCTGCGGGAAATTCCAAGCTGATTGGCCAGTCCGAATGCCGAAATTCCATAAATGATTCCGAAGTTAATGGCTTTGGCACGCCGTCTGATGCCGGGGTCCATACCTTTAACAGGAACGCCAAACATCTCTGATGCCGTCATGGCGTGGATATCAAGACCATCCGCGAAAGCATTTTTCAGACTGTCTATATCGGCAATATGTGCGAGAACACGCAATTCGATCTGACTATAGTCTGCAGACAGAAGCTTGCATCCTTTTTCTGCTACGAAGGCCGTTCTGATCTGCCGCCCTTCAGCAGTTCTTACCGGAATATTCTGCAGATTAGGGTCTGTTGATGCCAATCTGCCGGTGGTGGTCGCGGCCATGGCATATGACGTGTGAATTCTTCCGGTCGTGGGATTGATAAAAGATGGCAGGGCATCCGTATAGGTACTTTTCAGCTTGGCGAGTCCCCGCCATTCCAACACCAGCTTAGGCAAATCATGTCCCTGGACGGCAAGTTCCTCTAGGACATCTGCGCCTGTACCCCACGCCCCGGTCTTTGTTTTTTTTCCTCCTGTAATACCCATCTTGTCAAACAGGATCTCGCCCAGCTGTTTAGGACTCGCAAGATTAAAATTCTCTCCTGCCAGTTCGTGTATTTCGGCTTCGAGACCCGCCATAGTCTGCGCAAATGTACCTGAAAGTCTGGAAAGGACATCACGTTCCACCTTAACTCCGGCCTGTTCCATTTCGGTGATGATTGGCACAAGTGGCCGTTCCAGGGTTTCATAAACAGTAGTCATGGATTCCGCCGCCAAACGGGGTTTAAGAATTTGCCACAGGCGCAACGTGACATCGGCATCTTCTGCTGCATAATCAGATGCCTTATCAATGGCAATACGGTCAAATGTGAGCTGGGATTTGCCCGAACCCGCTATATCCTTGAATTTTATACACTTATGTCCAAGATGGGTCAGGGCCAGTTCATCCATGCCGTGTCCGCCCTTCCCTCCATCCAGTGTATAAGAGATAAGCATGGTATCGTCGAGAGCTGTCAACTCGATGCCATAGCGGCGCAACAACAATCCGTCATATTTCAAATTCTGCCCGATTTTCAGTACGGCGGAATCTTCAAGAAGCGGCTTCAATTCGTCAAGGGCCTTATCAAGTGGGATCTGTTCAACAGATTCGTAGTCCCCGAAATCAAGCCCATCTGACGGATTATGCCCTACAGGCACGTAGCATGCCCGGCCCGGCCGGGTCGCCAACGAGAAGCCGACCAGCTCTGCCTGCATCGCGTCCAGCGATGTCGTTTCCGTGTCAAATGCGACATAGCCTAATGATGTCGCTTCCGACGTCCACTCCTTCAGCCGGGTCATGTCGGTTACGGTCTCATAGTTACTGCGATCAACGGGAATCCGCATGGCCTGGGCTTGTCTGTGGGCCGCCAAACGTCGTGGTGTTGCCTCTCCCCCTTGCCCGGTTGCATCGTGTTGCCGGTGCGATTGATCTACCCGTATACTCGATCCGACAGATTTTGCGAGCGGTTCTGGGGCATCCACCCCAAGAGCCTCCGATATTCTGCGGGTCAGGGTATTGAATTCCATCTCGGTCATGAAATTCAGCAAATCTTCAGGAACCGGAGGTATAACAACTATCGAGTCGATTTCAGCCTTAAGCGGCACATCCAGTTTCAGCGTAACGAGTTCCCGGCTGATACGCGCCAAATCGGCATACTCTATGAGATTTTCCCGCCGCTTCTTCTGTTTTATGGTTTCCGCCTTTGTCAGAAGTGTATCCAGGTCACCATATTCATTTATGAGCAATGCTGCGGTTTTGATCCCGATACCTGGAACACCGGGTACATTGTCTGTGCTGTCACCGGCGAGGGACTGCACGTCGACGACTTTATCGGGTCCGACACCGAATTTTTCCACAACTTCGTCCGGACCGATGCGGCGATTTTTCATCGTGTCGTGCATGACAATGCCTGGTCCGACGAGTTGCATAAGATCT
The DNA here is from genome assembly GCA_964461525.1 of uncultured Hyphomicrobiaceae bacterium. GTDB lineage: Bacteria > Pseudomonadota > Alphaproteobacteria > Rhizobiales > CAYWUX01 > CAYWUX01. The sequence goes on from CAYWUX010000030.1 coordinate 38,568, forward strand.
TTATCCGATGACACAATTGTGACATCGGCCCCTGCTGCCACTGCAGCTTTGGCGTAGGTCGCGATAAGATCATCCGCTTCATATCCTTCCTGCTCGATGCAGGCGACATTGAAGGCTTTGACCGCCTGGCGGATAAGAGGGAATTGCGGAACAAGATCGTCAGGTGCCGGAGGCCGGTTTGCCTTGTACTCGGGATAAATATCGTTGCGGAAGTTCTCACGTGCAGCATCGAATATGACCGCTAGATGAGTTGGCCTGTCACTTTCCTTGGAGTCCCTTAACAGTTTCCATAGCATCTGGCAGAAGCCATGGACGGCGCCGACGGGCGTTCCATCAGAGGGGCGCGTCAAGGGGGGGAGAGCATGATAGGCCCGGAATATGTAACCTGAGCCGTCTATCAGGTAAACATGGTCACCATTTTCTATGGGATGTGATCCACCGGGTATAAATATTAGATCAGTCTCGGATATTTTATTCATGATTAGTTTGGCTACGACATTATTATGAGCTGAATGTGGTGCAAGGCCATCTCAACTTTATCAAAGACCACAAACTTGAAACTTCTATTTATATATTAAGGTTTCGATAGAGCAAACTAACAACGTGATATCAGGAAGTCAGATCGCGGAATTTGGTACGATTCCGAACACGCTTTTCTGACAAAAGCTGTGTCAAACCTGATATTCGGCATATTGGAACAGGTGTAAGCATGAAATAGCGACGAAGATTTTACACGGGTTTTATGCCCGAATGGATTTGACCTTCAGTTATTCTCTCTTGCCCGAATAATCATTGTCTCCAAGACGAAACAGTGCGGGACGTTCATAGAGAAAACTCAAACCTAGTCGGCGGGCGCTGTAATACATCACAAGCGTAGAGCACACGGTGCTGATGAGAACCGCAACCGAGATTAAATCAGAATTTGCAATCAATCCGGATTTGATCAAAACCATACGGGAAACCCCCATGGGCAAAAAGAAGGCGACGTAGATATAAAGCGACCGTTGACCGCAGAATCTTAGCAGCTCGCCAACCGGCGTGTCGGACAAAACGGCGCACATGCTGATGATTGCGACCATACCAATGAGACCCAACGGCAAGGCAAATGCAGGGAACACCTGTACGCCCGCCTTCATGGCCAAGATGTTCAACATGGCAAAGAAAAGCATCAAGGCCAGGGTTGGCAAAACCCTTTTTCGCGCAAATGCCGCGAGCTTGAATATATGATCAGAGCAGAGATAGCCGATTACAAAATAGATATAATAGTGGCAGAACAGATCGATGGCGTAAATTTCTGTATGCACAGCTGGCAGGAACAGAGCAATTCCTACGGCTATCATGAACCACCCTGGGCCATGGTTGAGCAATCGTGTGACCACAAAATAGAATGGCAGGATGTAGATGAACCAGATCGTCCCAAAGGGTTCGAAAGGAATAAGCAGGATTTGTTCCCAGCCCACACCATGCTGACCGGCACCCGATGCGGCTTTGACACCGATCTGTATACAGCTCCAGAGTACGTAGAAGTAGGCAAAATGGAGAACTTTCTTGTCGATATACTGCCGCCAGGGTTTAACCATGCTCCTTGAAAGAAACAGGCCGGCGACGACGAAGAAGACGGGCATACGGTGCGCTTTGCCAAACTGCACGACGACATCCATAAATCCCACAGAATCCAGTTGGACCTGAACGCCCAGTGTCGAGTGCATGGTCACCACCAGAATGATGGTCAGCCCCTTGGTTACATCAACCCAATCTACGCGTTGGTTATGGGAATTATCCTTCACATTGCTCTCCAGAACTAATTCTATATAAGAATACTTTGAATATATTTCGAATATTATGGAAATAATAAAAGTATAATATATGATTTTAATAGTATAAATTCCGTATCATTGAATGAAATACTATCATTATGATTAAAAATTTATTTTTATTTCATAGTTTCTGGAAATAGCACTCGTATTGCGTAAAAGTTGAGGTCCGGGTATTTTGGGACAAATGACTTTCGGCACCCGTAGCTCAGCTGGATAGAGCGCTGCCCTCCGAAGGCAGAGGTCACAGGTTCGAATCCTGTCGGGT
>CAYWUX010000031.1:0-1323 GCA_964461525.1 uncultured Hyphomicrobiaceae bacterium
CAACACCAGCCCCGGCTATCACCCTGATGAAGCCATTGAACCGGTCCCCGCTTGAGGGGATTACGCCATCCCTTGGCTTTATATAGGTACCCTATTGCCCTGACGCCTTGAGCCCAATGAGCTTCTCAACCTCGGGTTTTAGAGCAAGTGCGAGCCTTTGGTGACTCTCTTGACTCAAGTGAATCCCGTCCGGTTCACTTGCAGCGACAACGGCAGATGCATCAAAAAATGCACACTTACAGGTAATTGCAATCTCCGCGAGCAATGTTGGCAGTTTTTTCAACTCTTCTTCCATGCCTGAAAACGCCATTGCCTCAAGTGGCGCAAGTTTACCGAACAATGGAGGTGCAACGAGCAGACATTCAGGCGGGACGCCTCCCGGGCCAGAGGCATGTCTCTGTGCAAACTCAATGAGAGCGCCGCATCCAAGGGCTGCGGTGGCCGCTGTGTTATTATAATGTTTCTGCAAATCATTTGTACCCAACATGATAATCAACAGATCAACAGGCGCGTGAGACTCAAGAAGAACACCTAGGTAGGCGCGTCCGTTTCGCCCTTCATGAAATGGATCCTCCCAGACAGTTGTTCTGTCGCAAAGAGCCTCTTCGACAATATGGGTGTGCACACCCAATGCGTCTTGAAGTATTCCAGGCCAGCGTTTGGTAAAGGGAAAACGGGTTCGGGTAAGCGGGTTTTGTCCCCATGTTATCGAATCACCGAAACACATTACAGTTTTCATGTTGGTTGTTTCCTGCCAGATACAGAAATGCAAGGTCAGACTGGCGCTGACATGAACATTCTATAAAACGTGACCGATGATATAAATGCAAAAATATAAGTTCGGTCAAGCTTGTGGAAGCGTTAATACGTCCTCATCACTTCAGAAGCTTGACGGCAAAAAACTTCCACTTATAACTTCAACAATGCGTCTAATAAATATTCTACAATTATACACCAATGTTATCCGGGGGGTCATGAAACCAACAACGTTCCTTGGTGAGAGTTATGCGTCGTGTCCTGGTAGAACTTTCTTTTCGTTTCCGAGTGAATTTGATGCTTGGCACATTCGTGTTGGCGCTATTGTCAATATCGTTCAATGACGATGCTGCTGGTCAAACCAACCCGGACCGCAAAGCCTTCTTCGGCGAACGGCATATCCATACAAGTTGGTCAGTGGATGCCTGGCTCTTTGGCAACCACCTGACCGGTCCCGATGATGCGCTCAAATACGCCCAGGGAGCTACCATCAAGCATCCGCTGGGCTACGACATCGGCATCGAGCAGCCGCTCGACTGGATGGGTGTGACTGATCATTCCGAATAT
>CAYWUX010000031.1:1423-38937 GCA_964461525.1 uncultured Hyphomicrobiaceae bacterium
AACGTTACCGGCGAAGATATCAAGATTCGTTACAGTGAGGATGGAACAGCTGTCATACTTCATGTTGGCAGAAGCGCAATATTGCCGAGCCTGTCAGGTAATATGGCGAGCGCCAGCTATGAGACGACGGCATCGCGCTACTCGATCAGCGGCGGAAAGATCCTGACGCATCTTTCCAGCGCGCCGATCACCATGTCGGTCTACAAGTTCAGTGCAGCACAGGCGGGAAATGCACCGCGTGAACAAGAGACGTACTACGGCGCGCGCAGCAACGATTCGGCTACGCTAACTACCAAATCCTGCTTAAGGGGCCGGCGAACCTTGTTGAACTCCCCAAAGGCAACGATATACCGGACAAGGACCAAGCCAAGTATTTGCATGTTCCTGACCAGAAGTGAGCTTGCCGAAACTTCCGGTGCCGGCCGAAGGCGCGGCAGCTGCGGCGTCCAAGGCTTTTCGTCCCCACGATGCGTCCGCACGCGATGGCGCGGCGCCGCGTTGAGCCGTTTTCGCCCATCCTTTTTGCCGGTTGCTTGCCGCTGAGCGACCTTCTGATTATCGGCGGTCACCGTCACAATATCTTCATGGCGCTTGGCCAGCTGGTGGTGTCTCAGGTGTTTTTAAGACACCGCGAGATTGGAAATACTGAATGGATCATGGTGTTCCGAAATAGCCTTTAAAAGTCAGAAACGCACCGATAAGAAACCAGACCACGCCGGAAATCCGGATTATGACAGGATTTTCCATCATCCGTCCGCCTATAGATTTCACAGCAGAGGGCAAAGCCATTCGGATGGCTCCTCCAATTATCATAGCCCAGCCAAACACAGTTATGATTACCGGCCAATCGGCAATCCAAATATTGTGGTTATTCACAATAGCGAGACCGCCGAGCATTGCCAGAACCCCGGTAGTGTAGATCAAAGCGCGTGAATCAAGAAATTCGGCTGCCATCCTTTGTAGATCTCTGGCGTCCGCCATCATCGCGATAGCCGCTACCAACAGTATTGGGCCAATAAGCTTGGCGATCAGAATCGTCGTTGCCAACATAATTTTCCTGTCTACCTCCCGCCAACATTTGGTCATACACACTGGTTTACGTTTCTACAAACTGAAACTCAAGTGCTGCTCAATTGCATTGTGTATAAGCATAATGTTATATCGGCCGCACCGGATTCAACCGTAATTAATTGGGTATTTTCAACCTAAAGCCTCCAGACGTCTACCCCAAACCGATCAGTTGTGCCCGCAGCGCAGTGAGCTTGGCTGCGGAATCTCAGCGACAATATTGTCTGACTTCCGGGAAGCGCTGACGAATGTCAATAATTTGTCGCGGCGATCTGATGTTTAATTGAGCTGCATAATACTTTTCAGCGTTGAGGAGAATGGCTGTAGTCAATTTTTTGCTGTGCATATTTGAGATACGCGAATAAATTGGGAAGTTGTCTGGATTTTTCAGGACCCAAACATGTTGATTGGAACTCGCGTCTCATCTCCCATGGATCGACAAGGGCTATGAATAAAATTCAACGACAGAGATATCTTGGGAGTCGATAGTACCCGAAAGGAATTGGATTATGAAATTAAGCACCGACCGAATTCTCTGCACACACGTTGGCAGTCTTCCAAGACCGGGAAATCTGGTTGAGTTATTGGGTCAGCAAGACCGCGGCGAAACTGTGAATACAGAGAAACTCAACTCTCTAATAACGAACTCAGTTGAAACTTCCGTCAGTGAACAAGTGGCCGCAGGTATCGATGTTGTCAGTGATGGTGAAATGAGCAAAATGTCATATCATGTTTATGCCAAACACCGGCTGGAAGGGTTAAGCAATACGGATGGTAAAGGAGTCCCGGGCCGCAAACTGCCGCTTGATATTCAGGAATTCCCGGAAATGATTGATCAACCCCTCGGTGGTGGTGGCGCTGAACTCCTGCAGTCGACAATGTGCACCGGACCTGTTTCTTACGCAAACCATGATCCTCTTGACCGGGATATTGCAAATCTAAAAGCCGCAATCGATGCGGCATCACCTGTGGAGGCCTTTATGAATTCGGCTTCTCCGGGATGCCTGGTTAACTATGTTCCCAATGCCTATTATCCGGGCAATGACGATTATCGCGAAGCCCTCATCTCTGCTATGCGGCCAGAATACAATAAGATCTACGAAGCTGGTCTGGTCCTGCAGTTGGACTGTCCTGATCTTGCCGGCAGCCGGCACACGGATCATCAGCAAATGACAGATGATGAATTTCTTGCAGATGCAGAAAAGAGCGTTGAAGCTTTAAACGCTGCTACTGCCGATATTCCCTCGGAGGCCATGCGCATGCATATTTGCTGGCTCAACTATCCAGGACCGCACATCCACGACATTCCCATTTCCAAATTAATCGGGCTGTTGTGCAAAGCGCGGCCTCAAGCCCTGCTGTTTGAAGGTGCGAACCCCAGACATGAGCATGAGTGGGAAGATTGGAAAACCGCAGAAATTCCAGATGATAAAGTATTAATTCCGGGCGTCATTGATTCAACAAGCAATTTTGTGGAACATCCCAAATTAATCGCTCAGCGTATTTGCCGATATGCTGATATCGTTGGCCGAGAGAGGGTTTTAGCAGGTTCCGACTGCGGGTTTGGCACTTACGCGGGAAGGAAGGGCGTGTACCCTTCCGTTGTACTGGCTAAGTTCCGGGCTTTGGCCGAAGGAGCGCAGATTGCAACACAAAGATTGTGGAAATAACAATTGTACGACCCGCTTGTTATTAACGATGGAATTGATCGGCTCAAAAACAGACATAAAATTCGGATTATGCGAAAAACAATTTGGCTCTTGGAGGATTAAATGTGTCCGAAGGAGATAACTCATCAATGAAAATTCATTTAATTGGAAGCATACCCCTGGATGGCCCGGAAAGCGTTTTTCGAACATTAGCTACCCGTTTAGGTAACCATGTCGAGCGAATTCCCGACGGGGAGACCGGCCGTCGCGTGCGTTGGATAAGTTTTATATGGGATCAACTCAGGGATCATCCGGACTTTGAGGTAGATCCGACATTGCCCCCGTTTAAATTCATCCAATGGGATGGAAAAGTTGTTTTCGAAGTGGAGCGTTTGAGATTCAAATCAAATGTGGATCCTAATTCTGTGAAATTCGATACAGGATATGCGAATGATGCACTGCGGAATTATGAAATATTTAAAGAACTAAAGTCAGAGGGCATCATACCTCAGCATGTAAAGTATCAAATCTGCATGGCAACACCTTTGGCCGTCGCCTATAATTTCATTTCACCCCATTGCCACGATCAGTTTGCAACAGTCTACACAGCACATCTTGCGGAAGAAATACAAAGAATCGTAGACAACTTGCCCCATGATCAGATTTCATATCAATGGGATATCTGTCAGGAAGTGCTCGTGTTTGAAGATTACTATGAGCGGCCACAAAATTATAAAAAACAAATTTATTCAGAGATATCTTCTATTGCGATACTGATACCCCGGACAATCGATGTCGGTTTTCATTTGTGTTACGGCAGCCCAAAAGACGAGCATCTTGTTCAGCCAAAAGATATGGGAATTCTCGTGGAAATGGCAAATGGAATAAGTGAATGCGTTTCAAGACCCATTAGCTACATCCACATGCCCGTTCCGGTTGACCGAAATGATGACGCTTATTTCAGGCCACTTTCTGATTTGTCATTACAGCCGGAAACGGAACTTTACCTCGGTCTGATTCACCACAATGATATAAAGGGGAACGAGGCAAAGCTTGCCGCCGCTCAAATTTATGTCATGGTTGATGGGATCTCTGCAGAGTGTGGGCTTGGTCGCGGTAATCCAGATGCTTTCGATGAAATATTGGAAAATCATCTCCAATTGGCTCGGGAACATTGAAACTTATAGGCTAAGAAATTTCACGCCAGGTATCTGGCACGACATGATAAATTTAATATTCTGTCAAACACCGATGTCAGTATAATAGCTCCTGGTTGTAAATCACGTAGATTGTAAAAAAGCCCAAAACTATAATGAAACGCAGTGAACACAGAATTCTTACTACTCACACAGGCAGTTTGATCAGACCCGAAAAACTGCTGGAATACATCGCTCCCATGCAGGCTGGTGAGGCATACGACCGTGCGGGATTCAATGAATGCCTAAAGGACAGTGTTCATGAAATTGTACAGCAACAGGCCAAAGTCGGAATAGATATTGTCACTGATGGCGAGTTCGGAAAATCGATTAGCTGGGCACAATATGCCCTGCAGCGCTTGGATGGATTTGAGCGCCGTGGGTTTAAAGATGATACCGAAAATCCATTTACACAGGGTGCAGATCGTAAAAAATTCCCTGAATTTTATGAGGAATTGGATGGCAAACAGTCTATTGCAACGGTAAACCAATCGGTCTGTGTTGGACCAATCGTATATACCGGAATATCCGAGGTTGAAAGAGACATCGCCAATTTCAAAACAGCTTTAAAAGATGCTGAAGTCGAAGAAGGCTTCCTGCCTGTCGCCGCACCCTCAAGTGTCATTCCAGATCGACGCAACGAATATTATGACTCGGAGGAAGATTGCCTGGATGCGATAGCAAACGCAATGCGCACGGAATATCTTTCTATTGTCGATGCCGGGCTGATTTTGCAACTGGATGATGCCAGGGCTGCTGTTACATTTGACCGAATTGTTCCGCCCAAATCTTTTGAAGATTACTATAACTGGCTGGGCCGCCAAGTTGATATCCTGAACCAGGCTCTTCAGGGTATTCCCCCTGAAAGCATCCGCTATCACGTTTGCTGGGGGAGCTGGCCAGGACCCCATACAACGGATGTACCTTTAAAAAAAATAGTTGATCAAATTCTACGTGTAAATGCTGGAGCCTATGTTGTTGAAGGCGCTAACCCACGCCATGAGCACGAGTGGAAGATCTGGGGTGATATTGACTTGCCAAGGGAAAAAATTCTTATTCATGGTGTCATCAGTCACGCAACCAATGTTGTCGAACATCCTCAACTGATCTCGGACCGAATATGCCGAATTGCAGAATTAATTGGTCCCGAACGTGTCATTGCAGGCACGGATTGTGGATTTGCGCAGGGACCGTTTTATCGAAGAGTTCATCCTTCAATAATGTGGGCGAAATTACTGGCGCTGGTTGAGGGTGCCAGATTGGCGTCCCGAAAGCTTTTCGGCTAAGTCAGGATTTCGAATCCGTTTCGGGAATCAAGTGTGAATTCCGCCGCTGCCACCGCATTAGCCCAATTTACCGTGTTTTCAAAACTTCCAAAGGCAAAGAAATGCGCTTTTTTGAAAAGACATCCGGGATCGGCAAGCATATGCTCCGAGAATTTGCGAATTAGGCCGTCGGGTGTCGAGGTCACCATATCTTTAACCAGGTCTGAACGGTCCATCAAGAGCCCAAGTGAAGATCTTACGCCGCAGCGGGCCGCATATTTCAACAATTGCCGGAGCTGAGTTTTCCCAGCCATTCCGACATGTATTGGGATTTCATAGTTAAGTGATCGAACAACGTTTTCGAATGAGATAACCGCATTAGGATCAAAACCGAACTGGGTCAGTATATAAAATTCGCTCGGAGACTGAGCTGCATATGCCAGTTTTTCTATGAGAGATTGTTTAAGAATGCTTGCCCCGATACTTCGGTTCCCTTCGGGATGACCAGCAAATCCGATATGTCGGAACCCAAACCGTTCCAGCATTCCTGTGTAAAATATCTCCAAAGTGCTGTCAAAAGTCCGATCGGGAACGGCTTGATCGCCACCAACTACAAGTACACGTGAAACATTTGAACCTTCCAATCGCTTTAGAGTCTTCTCAAGCTGCTCCACGCTGACAATTTTTCGGGCAACCAAGTGAGGAACCGCATTGTATCCTAAATTCTGAATCGTTATCGCAGCTTCAACAACATTTTCCAAACTGGCTTTCGGGGGATGCGCAACGTAAATGCATCGCCCTGGAGCAAGCGAGCTTAAATTTAGTCTGCCCGAACTAACAACATCGGGGGTTGTCTCTATTGTATAATCAGAGATGAATCTTACAATCTGACTTCTTGTTTCATGGGATATCGATCTTTGATTCAAATCCCGAGACATCTGATCCGGATCGGCGTTTCCGTTCGATTGCATCATCCACACTCCAAATTACCGGTAGCGAAGTTTCAAGTTTTTTTTCCACTCTCACGAGGAACGCCTCGAGACAACAAAGCTTTCATCCAGGAACCAAAGTCCTCCATACTTATGCAGGACATCACGTGTCATGTTCAGATAGTCCCCCTGAGAGATCACGCTTTCCAGCCGGGCATCTTCAATTTGTGCGACATAAACCGCGTCATTCCATGCTGCTAGCAATGTTGACGTCCCAATACTGGAAGCCGCAATTTCATCTGGCAGTGTGTGCATTTCATATCTGAAGATTGAACGACCATCTGAATAGGCATTAAAGCTAAATCCGCTTTGAGATCCACCAAGCTCATTCCTCAATTTCTGAAGCAGAACATGCCTGTTGTTTGAACGAAACGGATCTTCTCCAGGCCAGACTTTCTGAATTATTTCAAGTCCGGGATCTTTGCCGTAGGAATGAATTCCTATCAGTCGGCCCCCCGGCGCCAAGCTGCGGGACAACGGCGCCAGCACTCGTGTTACTTTGAAATCCTCATCCATTCTCGCGCGGTATGGCTGGGATGCAATTACCAGATCAAAATCTGCCCGCTTTCTGTCCTGTCTCGGAATCACCTGATCGAGCATAAATTTATGATCATCCCGATACAAAACCAGAACCGATGGCTTGACGTAATGCGGATTTCCGGTTTTTGAGCTGTGCCGGACTTTCCAACCATCGACGAGTAGCGTCTGCAACTCGCTGATTTGTTCGTCAAATTCATGAGACGTGTTGCCGCTTAAAGGAACGTCGATCCAGTTCAAATTGGAAATGGCTTTTTCGGATTTAGGTTCCAGCCACGGGGCTTCCGTGTAATACATATTGGTAACGACCAGGACGGTGGAAGGATGTTCAAAGAAACGGTCAGCCATTTTTTGAAGGCAGAGCCGGACATCTTCGAGACTGATCTCCTTGCCGACGATATAGAATGGAAATGTCGGAAATCGCGCATGCATCTGTCTCATCACACTTGCGAGAACCGTCCCGTCTCCCATGCCGGCATCGAAAACTCTTAAAGCCGGTGGCAACGGCTTTATATTCGCGAGCTCCATCCCGGCTCGATCGGCGACAACCCATTTCTCACTGCACGTGTTGACAAACATGAGATAGGATTGACGATTGTCATAGAAACGGAAATCGGTTCGTGAAAACTGATCATCTGTCTCAGTATCGTCGGTCGCGGTATCTTCGATCTTGACACGTGCGCTGTCAGAAACTGTCGAACTTAGGTCTGTTTTATTTGCGTCCGATGGCTTCACGTAGTCCGGTTCGAGTGCTGAAGCCAGTTCTGTGGCCTTGTTTTTATGTTCTGAAATATAGGATCTGATTTTATCAACCGTCACCAACGTCGTGCTTTTTCCGTTTCGAAGACGTGCTACAAACTTTCCATCATTGACCGCCCTCTTACCAAATGTGCTTTCCGCAATGTTTGACCGGCGGCAAAAATCTTCGATTTCCATCAACAGATCATTCTGGATAAGGGGTTGATATTCTTCTTTTGTCATATCTCACCCTAATTCGACAAAATTAGCAAAGTCAATGCATTTTTCCCAATTTGATAAACTAATTCTTATTGGGAAATTTACCAAAGAACATTGGGAATCTACCCACTATCGCTGGTTCATGTGCCCACGAAACATCGATTCCGGATCACAATCAGGGATGACTGGGTTATCACAATTATTACTGAACTATACGATCATAACTGACTACACGCCGCCCCAGATTGCCTCAGCCGTTTCGACTACAAGATCCAGTTTCCGGCGCTGATCGTCATAGGTAAGAAGATTTCCTTCGTCCGTTGAGGCGAAACCGCATTGAGGAGCAATTCCAAGCTGATCTATGTCCACGTACCGGGAGGCGTCGTCAAACTTTCGTTTCAAATCGTCGAGGCTTTCCATTTCTCCGGATTTGGTCGTGATAAATCCAGGTAATACGCGTTGCTTGCCTTTAGATAATAGTCCCAATGGTTCGAGACCCCCTGCTCGTTCTGTGTCGTACTCCATAAAAAATATGTCGACACCGGTCTTGTTGAATACAGCATCGGCGGATCGGTCGTAACCTCCCGATGCCGCGTGAGTAGATCGAAAATTTCCGCGACACATATGTATCCCGATCAGCATATCGTTCGGTCGGCCGTTAATGGCGTCATGCATCATTTGCGCATACCGGTCGATTAGAAAGTCAGGATCGTAACCTTCCGCTTCTTTTTGAGCTCTCTGTTTCGGATCACAGAGATAGGCAAAATAGATGTCATCCATTTGAAGATACCTGCAACCTGCATCATAGAAACATTTCACGGCCTTTTTGTATGTCTCGGTAATATCATTGAAGAAAGCTTCCGGATCATCCTGATAATCCTTATGAAAAATATCCGCGCGGGGAATTCTATAGTGACAACAACTGGGGCCTGGTATTGAAATTTTCGGAGTTACCAATGAAATTGATTGCAGAAACCTGAAATGATCAAGATGCGGATGGTCGTCGGGGAAATCGAGCTTGCCACGGACGGTGGGGAAAATTGGAGGCAGCCTTATACCGGCAAACTGAATACCCTCCTGATCCCGCTCTTCGAGTTCCAACCCGGTCAACTCCCCCATAAAATCATAGTGCCAGAATGCACGCCGATGCTCACCGTCGGTGACTGCTTTCAGGCCGACATCTTCCTGCATTGAAACGGCTTCGCGAATCGATTCATCCTCTATTGACTTTAATTCCTCTGCCGAAATGCTGTTGTCATGAAAATATTTATGGCGGGCTTCCTTTACCCTTTCAGGCCGCAAAAGGCTTCCAACGTGATCGGCTCGAAATGGCGGTTTTCCTGATGTCATTGAAATTCCTCCCGGCGAATGGCTAGAGCCGTTTTCCAAATGATTATTTTAAGTTTGCAGACATGGCCTCAACTGAAAATCCACGCACCGCAGTACAGATCTCTCAAAGATGTTACACCTCGTCGGCAACATCAGCTATGGTTTCTGATTAATGCCGACAAGGAAATTTTGAAAAATTTTTGGTGCCGCATCCTCCCCAACTGAATTATTGTTATTCATCAGCCACGGTTAGCGAATATTTGAAATCTGCAGCCAGACAATCAGCTTCAGGGAGCCCCAGTTCCCTGCGAACAATATTTGTCCCAAGGACCATGGACACCATTTTATATTTTGCATGACGCCTGCTCATTCCTTCGCGACCCATACCGCAATCAGAGCTTATGATCAGCCGCTCTGCAGGAATGTACTGCAAAGCCTCGCGGATATGCTCCGCCACTTCTTCCGGCTTCTCGACCTGCAGGGAATGATGGTCGATGACACCAATCGCAACTTTCTTCCCGGTGATATGGGTTCCAATAGCCTCGAGGTCCATACGGCCCGAACTGCAGGATTCAAAGGTGATGACATCGGCAGTCACTTGATTCAGAGCTTCGAGAGACGGTGCATAACTTTGGATTTCTTTAAACATGCGCTGTTGCGAAGGATTACCCCAACAGGTATGGCACCACACTTCAGTTTTGTCATCCAGTCCCTTGACCGTATTATTGAAGACATCGACCATTTCCTTCATATCAAGCTTGCCGAATACTTTACCGCGTGCCGGGATCATGTGAATTTGCGGCTCTTCGAGTTGAACAACAGGACAGCCCGCATCCGCAAGTTGGTTCAGTTCTGCGTTTAAGGCATCACTAAGCGCCATGATGCGTTCTACCGGGTCATCGTAGTATATATCTCCGACAGCGGCAGCTAAAAGCTCCGGCGTGATAGTTCCGAATTTGACTGGTTTGCGCGTCAGGCGCTGCGCTGTTTTCCACATCGCTACGTATTGAAGGTTGCCGGGACCAACCGGACCCACAATTTTCGGCATGACTCTGGCTTCAAGATAATCGTGCAGAATGTGCCCGCGCGGAAATCCGACATTGCCAATTTTAAATAAGGCTGGATCTGGAACACCCTGATCAAATCCTGCCATATGAAATGGCGGATAACTGGTCCAGCTCTGCCCGCCAACCTCTTCATCATAATGGGCATCACCATCCGTGCAAATATCCAGACCAGCGGTCTCCTGATCCCTGAGATACACCGAAACCGCGTCTTCATATTGTTCGCGAAACCTGCTATTCACCATGGCCTGCAAAAATGTCTGTCGGCCAAGATTAACCGTATACCAGGACGGTCGGGGCAGTGAACCAATGACTGTAGTGGGGAGTACGATATCTTTTGTGGTTTTCAGCATTCTATTTCCTCCTAAGGCCTATCATTTTTTCAGTTGTAGTTATAACTTTTTGGCGACAATGTCACTGTCTCAAATAGCTATTTACTATCGTGTACCACGGCCTTGAAAAAACTATGTGAGAGCTGAGACATTATTTTCACCTGCACTATCAAAACATCGTTTCAGGTAGAATGAGCGCAATCTGAGGAAAAGCGATCAACAGAGCTGCGCAGACGATCATTGCAATCCAGAACGGAATTATACCTTTAAAGATTTCGTTCATTGGAACATTGTTAGAAATTCCTTTAACCACAAAAACATTCAAACCAAGTGGAGGACTGATCAAACTCATTTCCAGTATGATTACCAGAAGGGCTCCAAACCATATTGGATCAAATCCCAGTTTTAGAATCAATGGAAAAACAATGGGAATTGTCAGAACCAGCATTGAGAACCCTTCGAGAAAGGTCCCAAGTATGATGTAACCCATCACGATGAGAATAAGAACTATGACGGGCCGAAGATTCAGTGTTCCAACATAATAGGCCAGTTCTGCAGGAATTTGTGTCAGGGCAAGAAATGGATTGAACAGGAATGCTCCAATGACGATCAGATAAACAAAAGCGAATGTCTTGATTGTTTCCATGATACAAAATTTTAAAGTGGAAAGACTGAATTTCCCGCGAACGATCAGTAATACAAATGTCAGAAATGAGCCAATCGCCGCTGCTTCGACAGGAGTAAACACACCCGCATAGATCCCCCCAATGACAACAAAAACTATGCCGACGAGAGCATAGGATCTTAGAAGCGCTCGCAGGCGATCGGACCAGGGAAGTCTTGGAGCTGCTGGTCCGATTTCAGGATTAAAACGAGTTAGAACTGAAATAGTTGTGATAAAAAGTGCGGTCAGCAAGATTCCGGGCAACACGCCGGCTAAAAAAAGTTTTCCAATCGATTCCTCAGTCAAGATTGCATAAATTATGAAACCCGTGCTTGGGGGAATTAGAATACCAAGTGTCCCGCCCGCCGCGACACACCCTGTTGCGAGTCTTGGATGATACGCATAGCGTTCCATCTCCGGCAGTGCTATTCGGCCCATTGTGACCGCCGAGGCAAGGCTGGACCCGGAGACTGCTGCAAATCCGGCGCAACCCACAACCGTCGAAGATGCAAGGCCGCCTCTCCAATGTCCTACCAGGCTTCTTGCGACATCATAGAGGTCCCGGCTCATTCCGGATACCATGGCAAAATTGCCCATCAATACAAACAGTGCAATGATACTGAGGTCATAATTGTAGCTGACATCAAAAGGGATCGAACCGAGTAACGCAAGCATGCGTTCCAAATCTGTCAAAGACCAGTAGCCAAGAGCTCCGGCTATGCCTAGTGCAATACCAATGGGAACCCGAAGAAAGATCAGAATGAAGAGTCCTATCAAACCAAGGACTCCAACCAGAATTGAACTCACGTTCTATCCTCATTTCCCGGAAGGTCGACAAAAATTTTGAGCCCCATTACGAAAGCAAAGAGAATCGATCCAAAAGCAAGCAACCAATAGAATGGAAAAAATGGTATTTCTATCAATTGTGATGTTTCATTTAACTGTCGCACCAGTACAGACTGAACTACGGACTGCCAGGCTATTACCAGAAACAATATGCAGCCAGCCAGGTTAGTCAACCGGTCAAGCACTAATTTGGTTCGATGATTCATCTTGTCATAGAAAAGTTCTATCGCCACGTGACCATCGTGAAAACAGCAGTATGCAAGCCCCAAGAAAGTCATCGTTAAAACTGCAAAATGAGTGAGATCAAAAACGCCCGTGATGGGAGAATTCAGAAAGTATCGCCCGGCTACATCCGCTGAGGTGAGTAACATAAGAAGCACCAAAACAACACCGGCGATATAAGCGGCTACTGTCACAGCGATCTCAGTGGCCCGGACGATCCTTTCTTTCATAAGCGTCAAACGTCCTTGTTCAGATAGGCGTTATATAATTCCCGGTAAGGCAACCCCTGTTGTTCGAATTTGTCTATCCAGGCATCAGAGATAGTTTTCAAGTTCGCTACCCATAATTCTTTTTCTTGGGGAGTCAGTTCCGTGATGCTCGTGTTCGGGTTTGATTTAACAGTTTCGATTCCTCTTTTCCGTTCATTTTGATAACTTTCGGCCCCTGTATAACTCAACTCAAGACCAGTGTTTTTGTCGATTGCTTCACGCTGTTTATCGGTCAGGTTTTCATAAACCTGCTTATTCATACCGATTATAAAAGGCGAATAACCGAAAGGTAAATCCATGATGTAGTGCTTAACAACTTCCTGGAGTTTGAAACTGTTGACGACCGATATCCCTACGATGGCTCCATCCACAACTCCTTTTTCCAAAGCGCCGTAAGTCTGAGTCATCGGCATTGCCACGGGAACCGCGCCAAGCCCGGTGATGATATCCGCCTGGTTTCGCGAGGGTGTCCGGAGTTTTAACCCCTTCAAGTCATCTGGTGTGCGGACAACTTTGTTGGTCATAACAACCGGTACATCAGTGGTCCACATTGCCAACACCTTTACTTGCCCATATTCACTTGCAAGATGCTTGTCAAATATTCTCCATAGAGCTGTTGTTGCTTCCCGGGGCGTCTTCCACTGCAACGGTATTTCCGCAACTAATGTCAGTGGAAATACGCTTGAAGTGTACCCCATAATGTGAAATTCGATATCTGAGATGCGGCTTATGATCCGTTTGTAGGCCCCAGGTGGTCGACCTCCAATTTGACCACCCGGGAATCCCTTAACCGTGAATCCTACATTCGCCGCTTCCAGTTTATCACCCAATGGCTTCATCATTCTGGCCCAAACCGGATGTTTTGGGCTGAGAAAAGCTGCAATCTTGATCTCTGCATCAGCAGCGGCAAGAATTTTTGGAAATGCCATGGAGCCCAATCCATAGGCACCTGTGCTGATTAATGCATTCTGACTAAACTCTCTGCGATTTAATTTTCGCTTTGTTATGATTTCCTCCCTTTCATTTAATTGCGGCTTTTTTTTTGAAATTGTGCCTGATTAGTTCATCAACCTTTATTTGTGAATTAGTGACCTCCTGTGCTGAGAGATTGCGGCTCCTCCACAAGCCCCGAAAGTCAATTGCGTCTTTTATGTCATCTTCACTAAAATTTTCGAACCACGTACCCTGCCGTTGGCAATGGTTCGAGTAGATCTTCTTTCTCTAATTTAAAGAGTGCAAGTTTGACAGGTGTTCTCAAGACATTGAAATCCCGATATAACTGCATATCGAGAAGTCGCTCGCCAGGTTTCAAGCCGTCCATAAGGATTTGCTGCCGAAGACTAAACAATTTTATTTCTGACTGGGACATGGCAAGCCGGTGCAAAAAATCTGAACTGTTGAGCCGTAATTAAAATAAAGCCGACGATCTGATCCAAAACTTCAGACAAGACTGTTACCGGCCAACAAGTTGACGAAGTCGCAGCAACAATTCATCGGATTATTGTGGCGCTAACATAATATCTGTATACTTAGGTCTTTATGATGTCGACAAAATTTGAGAAAATTAAAACGAAGATTGAGAAAAAATTCACTTTCTGAATAATTTCTAACATCGTGCGTATTCTGTCCGTTGACCCTACTGATTACCAAACTCGTTAAACGTCGGCTTAACGAAACATCTCTAGACGACAAAAAGACCTGAGGTTTAGATATGCCCCTTATAAATACAGCCGCAATCAATATGCCGGAGCAGTTTTCAGTCTGATTTGTTACGAATTGCTGTAACCTAAAAACGGGAGGAGTTTCATGTTAGTTGCCACCACTGATCTTATTTTACCCACCTCAATTATTGGATCATTGCCAAGACCCAGCTGGTTTACCCAGAATTTAGGTACACGCACTTTTCTTCAGGCCATGGTAGATTCTCGATACCGGGAGCAGTACGAAGATGCAGTTTCGGTCTACCTTCGAATGCAGGAACTCGCCGGTCTGGATATCTGCACGGACGGCGATGCCCATTATGACGAACAGGTCGCCGGAGCAAGCTGGCAGAGCTATCCTCCTTTCCGAATGGACGGATTTGAAATAAGCCGACCTAAACCCAGCGTATATAAGGTGGGGGCGGCAGCATTCCCGCGTGGACATATTTTGCATGATTTTCTGGAAGGCAGGGTGATGCCAAAAATTGTGGGGCCCGTTGGCCCAGGTGATCTCCAGTACGCAGCGATGTGGAAGGCAGCACAGCGACTGACGGAAAAGCCGATAAAATTTGGTACAATCACGCCCGAATTACTGGCAGCCTCTGTCGAAGATGAATTTTACAAAGATCCAGTGGAACGGACATATGCATTAAGTAACGCCTTAAACCAGGAGCTGAACACGCTTGCGGATGCCGGTTGTCCCATAATCCAGCTAGAAGAACCGCAAATTCATATGACCCCTGTCAGGGGGAAATTATTTGGCCAGCTCGGTATGGAAGAGTTGGTAGAGCTCTTCAATAACACGGTTAAAGGACTTAATAAGAAAACCGAGGTTTGGTGTCATACGTGTTGGGGCAATCCGGCACAGCAACGGATTTTCAAAGAAGTACAGAGTTATCAGCCTTCACTAGAGGCTTTAAATCAAATTGATGCGGATATCCTGACTTTCGAAACCTGTAGTTCTGGACCTGGTGATCTGGAAGCTATCGGTCAATCCATTACGGATAAGAAAATAGCCATTGGGGTAATCGATCATCATACACTTCAAGTCGAACGTCCCGACCAGATAGCGGATCTCATAAAAAGCGCGCTCAAACACGTTCCAGCTGAAAGACTAATCATCACCTCAGACTGCGGCATGGGTCGCGAAGGCATGAGCCGACGTCACGCAACTTATAAAATGGTCTCAATGGTTTTAGGAACGAACATCGTACGTAAGGAGCTCGGATTGCCTGAAGCGAAATGCTTGCATGCCGATGATCGTTTTTCTTTAACCGTCCAGGAAAACTAGATGTCTCCCATTTGAGATAATTTCTGCTTTATCCCATATCCTTCATCAACAGGAACGGCCTATCCATCTTCAAAAAGCAGTTCTAAATAACCTCGAAACAATCTTGACTGCCGGTTGATTAGTTCTGGTTGTTCGTAAGCTCGGGCAAGAATAAAAGCCCCTTCAAGAATTGCGACAATTGTTTCAGCAAGCTCATCCGGTGTAACCTCAAGTTTTGGTTTTCTTACAGCGAATACAGCCTCGAATTTCTTTCTATAGTAATCCTGCCAATGTCCTAAAGATTGTTTGACGAAGTCGTTGACGTCAGAATCAAATAGTGAACTTTCATAAACATAGACAGCAAACAAACAGCCGGAAAACGGTTCTGACTGATTATTAATCCATTCCTCAAAGAATTTAATAAATAATATCAGCGCCTGATAGGGATCGTCCGACAATGCTTCTGCGCGCCGGTCCCACTCGTCAAACAAGACAAAATCATTTGCTGCAAATCGTTCCACGAGCTGGTGAGCCAAATCACCCTTGGATCCGAAATGATGGAAAAATGCGCCCTTGGTGACTCCGGTTGCCTTGATGATGTCTTCTAGAGAAGTTGCGGAAAATCCCTTCTCCAGCACAAGTTTTTGCGCTGAGTCTAGAATGCGTTCTTTGGTATTTTGTTGTTGAGCCATGTCTTATTGCCACCTATTCAGATACCATTCAGTATGTAAGGTCAATATTTGCAAACTTCAAGAGGAATGTATTGAAAACCCACAATATTCTCCAGCTCTGGCTCATGTAAAAAAAAGAGATTGATATCTTGACATCTTGCCAATCGGTATGCATATAGTGGATACAGACCGGTTGGTATGTATATTCATTTTGTGTTAACCGCCAAGAATCCGGCATTCAGATCTCATTGGCAATTCGGTCCAGATTTTCGAGATGGAGTAATATCATGAGCACTTACGAAGATTTTGCTACAACTGCACAATTCAGAATTAATAGGGCCAGGTCAGGTGTTATCTGGCGAATTGTGAGCCGTGGATTGTTGGAAATCCAGAACCATTTAAGGGAACAACGTGCAATAGCGCAATTGGAGAAATTGGATGACCGGCTCCTTCAAGATATCGGAATCGATCGATCAGAAATCCGGGTGGCTGTAATGGAAGGTCAGAGAGGTCCAATAGCTCGTCGCCTTTAGCGTAAATCTGGCTTTCAGATCGGTCTATTTTCGATCTGTTCAGGAAGTAACAACAACTGATGCGAGTTTCGTCTGTACTTTGTTCAAGCCAAGCGTAAAATTTTTTGCCCGCGAGTGAACAAGAAAAATATATGCGGATAAACTTGCACACATCCTTCAGGCATTACTCGATAAATCCGTCGACACCTGATGTTCATACGGTATATTAAATGTGACTTCGCCCAATTTCGAATGGGCTGGTGCAAGCGGGTTCTCGACCCCCAAGTTTGGAATTGCCGTGCAAACAGATGATCGATCGCAGGTCGGTAACTCCGATTCTCCCGGGAACAGTTACAAGTTATCCGGCGCTATCTCAGTAAAGCGAAGTAAATCCAGGCTAACAAAGGAGTTAAGGGAATCGAAGCGATGGCAGCAATTCCAATTCCGATGATCAAATATTCGACCAGTTTTGCTATCGAGTCGAACAATGTCTGAATCCCCCCTGATAGATAACTATTTTTCGGACAAAATGATCCACGATTTCAGAATCCCCTTATTAAGCAATCGGGGAGTTCATGCAATCTTTCAGACCAATCTCAGTGCTGAATACCAGTTTACAGAACGCAGAATTTAGTTATGTTCCTAAAATCGATTCTATTTTTTGAGTTCTGGACCTAACATTTGCGAATCTAAGTTTTAAATAACCGATTGAAATATTGAAATTAAATATCAGAGAAGAATGATTAAAGTCTGCCAACAGATAGCTGCGCTACCCTACATTCTGGTAAATGATCGTCCGAAGATACTGTTGATAACCAGTCGTCGATCGGAATGCTGGATCATTCCTAAGGGTTGGCCAAAAGATGGAATGGATGATCATCAACTCGCGGCTCTTGAAGCTTTTGAAGAAGCCGGATTAGGGGGCCAACCGGGAAAGGAACCAATCGGATATTTTGATGAAATTAAGCAGCATCCCACTCAAAATGAGATAGAACACCGCAGGATTAGAGTGTTTCCATTTCTCGTCCAATATCATCACATCGAATGGCCGGAAAAAGGCCAGAGGAAACACACTTGGTTGGAACAGGATGCTGCGGCAAATCTCGTGGAAAACGAAAATTTGGCCGCCATTTTATCAGCATTCGATCCTTCTTATTAGAGCTTTGTTTGTCATAATAACGAAGTCCTGAATACTCACTAACTGCAAGCAATTCAGTCAATTATCCGAATGCCTGGAGTCAGTAAAGTCGCGAGTTTTATGCTGCTAAAAATGATTCAAGAAGTAAATCTGTTAAATTGCGCCAAATGTGAGGGACAGTGGTCCGAGAATCTTTTATGATTGTTTACGGTTATTCATAAATCCTTGCATCCCATTGTCTCAACGCAAAGGACGATTAGTGACTGTTCAAAACCATACCTCACAAGGCAAGCCCGCTTCACTCACAAAATCATCGCTGGACAAAGATCTCTCGAAATTTGTGTCGGTCGAGACAGCGACTCACTCGGTTGCAAAACAATTTACAGGCATCGGGATTGCGATATTATTTTTGGCTGCAGCAGCAACATTTGCAAGTCTGCAAATCGGTTCTCAACCTAATTCGTTTTTAATTATTGTCGCCGCTGCTTTGGGCGGCTATATGGCATTGAATATCGGAGCAAATGATGTTGCGAATAATTTCGGTCCCGCTGTCGGATCCCGTGCTTTAACTTTATTTGGCGCTCTGATAATTGCGGCGGTGTTTGAGACTGCCGGTGCGCTCATCGCGGGTGGAGACGTTGTTGCGACCATTTCAAAAGGAATTATAGACCCATCCTTGGTTCCGGACGGCCGAACGTTTGTTTGGGCAATGATGGCAGCACTGTTGTCATCTGCTTTATGGATCAATTTAGCGACATATATTGGCGCTCCAGTTTCCACAACCCATTCTGTCGTTGGGGGTGTAATGGGGGCAGGCGTTGCCTCTGTTGGCTTCGGTCTGGTGAACTGGCCGACAATGGTAAAGATTGCCGCGAGCTGGGTCATATCTCCTGTTTTAGGAGGTGCAGTCGCGGCAGTTTTTCTGGCTTTCATAAAGGCAAATATCATCTATCAGGATGATAAAATAGCCGCGGCAAGACGCTGGGTCCCTGTATTGATTTCCCTGATGGCCTCTGTATTTTCCTGCTACCTGGTTATGAAGGGCCTGAAAAAGGTCTGGAAGGCGGATTTATTTTCTTTATTGACAATAGGGTTTGTCGTGTTCAGCGCCTCTTTCCTGGTGGTGAAACCTTGGGTGTATAATCAGTCGGAAGGGATGGAAAACCGGAATCAATCGCTCCGGACATTGTTCCATTTACCGCTAATCTGTTCAGCAGCACTTCTTTCGTTTGCGCACGGGGCAAACGATGTGGCTAATGCCGTGGGACCGCTGGCTGCCATTCTTCACAGCGCCCAATCCGGCGACATCGTCGGCAGAGTTGAAATTCCCATCTGGGTCATGCTGATTGGTGCACTGGGTATCAGTCTCGGTCTATTTCTCTTCGGCCCGAAACTTATAAGAATAGTGGGGCAGCAGATTACAAAAATGAATCCCATGCGGGCCTTCTGCGTGGCGTTATCGGCAGCGATCACAGTTATCGTCGCTTCAGCCCTGGGACTTCCAGTTAGCTCCACCCATATTGCGGTCGGAGCGGTATTTGGTGTCGGATTTTTCCGGGAATTCTATACCAGCAGAAGCAACCGTCGGCGGGAATATGTGCGGCAAAGAAAGGGGAGAGTCTACCAATTTTCCTCAAACGGATCTGCAAATGGGGAATGGCGGAAGCGTCGACTGGTTCGGAGGTCACACTTTCTAACGATTGTTGCAGCCTGGCTGATTAGTGTTCCTGTTACAGCCATGATTTCTGCCGCAATCTATTGGGGGCTCATTCTGATTAAATAAATTCTTCCATTTATCGGTTTCCGTCCTCAACAAGTCTTATAAATCATTTTTGATAAGAGGTTTGATGAAACTCAAGCAAATGACCCCGCAGCAACATTGAGACCGGTACAATCGTAAATGACAGAATGGCAATCAGGCTAAGCGAAATTTCCACGCTTGCAAGATCACTGATTAGGCCAAAAACCAAAGGTGAAATGGCACTCGCCGCAGAACCGAACGAATAAAACAAACCGAAGGCCCGCGCCTGCCGTTCGCTCCGAACAAATTCTCCGACTGTTCCATACAGCACCGACGAGGTGCCATTAAGCGCTAACCCAAGTAGTGGCAGGATTAATAACAATATCGTCAGCGGAACAAAAATCGTTGAGATTATTAGTACGGTAGTCGCTATTTCAGTCAACACAATTGTTCGGAAAATTCCGATTTTGTCGCCAACTAACCCACACAGTAATTTTCCAAACGCACCACCGGCAAATATGAGAAAATATGCTGTTCCTATCTCAAAAGTCGAAGCCCCCTTACCGACTAGCAGGAACGGCAAAAATGTCAATAATCCTGTTCGGCAAACACTGTCGAAAATATGGACAATTGACAAGATTGAGAAACCAATTTGGTCTGTAAAGCCCCAGCCGATTTTGGCGGCGGAGTCCTTGCCCTCGGCTGTTGGCGATTTAATAGAAACTGAATAAGGTGGCGCGGTCAATGTCAAGAGAACTGCAAGTCCAACAATAATCACGATCAGACCGATAGCCATTGTTGCCATCCGCCAGTCAAACTTTGTCGCGATAAGACCTATCAAAAAAGCGACAAACATTTTTCCTAAATCACCAGAAAAGTTATATATGCCGAGCGCGGTTCGTTGAGAAGCCGGCTCAGTTGTATTTGAGACAATGGCTGATCCAGTGGGATGCTGAACAGACGCAGATATTCCGGTTAATGCAATCAGGATCAGTAGCACCCAAAAACCATTTGCCGTTGCGGTAAGTGCGAAGAAAACACCCGTCATGCAGGTGCCAATAAGCAAAATTGGCTTTAGTCCCATAAATTCCGATAGCATCCCCGCAGGCATTTGAAAAATTGCCAATGCCCCAGAATAAATCGATTTTAGAGCACCTATCTGTACGAAATTTAAACCAAATGTTTCGGCCCACAGCGGCAATAATACAAACACAGAGTCATGGGTCCCATCATGCAGAAAATGGACAGTACACGCCCTGAACAATGTCCTGTCCGTATTTATTTTTTTTAGTTTTCGCTTATCGTCGCACACGATTTGTTCAATACCTAAATGTTTCAGCTCGGCATCCAGAGACCATAAGAAGGATATGCTAAAATGGGAAGAACAAATACATATTCCAATAATTGCAACAACCGGCGGCGCCTTTTCTAGTCCTTTTTGGCGCTTCTAAAAAGCGCCAGCCTGGCCTGCATCTTCGAATTTCGCTTCTGGTAAAAGCGGACACGGAATATCAACAATCTATGCCGGCTAAATCAATAATATCTGCCATTAGTAGACATTCGCCCTCACTGTTTTCAATTAATCATAAAACTATGACATCTCGTCCAACTGCGCTCTCGCTTCTTTTAGATCAACAGTGTCAAATCCCTCAGTAAACCAGTTGTATTTTGGCGCTAGGGTATCTCGGGCTTCTGTGGTCTTACCCTGATTATGTAGTAGGCGCGCGAGGCGAGTTGCGGCCCGAAGTTCCCATGATTTGGCGGATTGAGAGCGGGCGATGTTGATGGACTTGCGGTACGTGCTCTCAATCGTGTGGGGATTGGAGTTGGGGCTTTCGACCGAGATGTCGCCCTTTATCTGGTAAAGTAAGGAGCAAAACTGCCTTGCTCCAGTTTCTTTCGAAATTTTCAGCCCTTCCTCGACGGCTGATGAAGCATCGTCCAGGCAACCTGCTGAAAGACACACATTGGCGAGGGTCGCCAGATAACAGCACAACCAGGTGGCACTCCCGACCGAACGAAAATATTCGATACCGTCTGTTATCAAATTGATTCCACGGGAATAGTCCTGATTTTGTGCGATGGCCCATCCATTTATTACTTTGGCACAGGCACTTTGTGCCAGATAACCATGTTCTTGACAGAGCGCAATGCATTCCTCCGACCGTTCCAGACATTTATGGACATCACCCCGGAAAACTCCGACATGCCCGCCGAAACCAAGTGCGGCCGATAGATTGCGTGGCTGTCTAGCCCGGGCTAAGTTGACGGCCTCATCGGACAGTTTGGCTGCTCGGTCAGGAAAACCCAGAGCAAATTGAATAAACGACCTGTAAAGAAGTCCATTTACGCGGAACTCAACCATGTAGATGAAAGCCAGATCGGCGTGTCGGTCAGCATCGTAAATCGCGTTGCTTTGCTCCAAGTGATGCAGTGCTGTCGTGTTTTCACCCAAATGAAAATTCGCCAGACCAAGAGCGTTGTAAGCAGGTAATAACTGGTCTGATGAACCATTCGACTTGGCTATTTTCCACATCTGATTTGCTGCCTCGAGGGCAACCTGAATTGGACCACTCCAGCTATGAAAGTGGGACAGACCAAACATAACGGGGAAGAAATGTGGCGAACCTTCCCTTTTTCGAAGCAGAGCGTTTGCACGCATTATTGCCTGCCCGGTATCGTAATGGGCGACACCTTTGGACGCCATGAACGCCAGGGCCAGCGTTGCTTGGAGAGCCGATTCTCGTTCATTATGGAGTTCTAAGTCTTCGATCTTCTCGACGATCTGCAACCCCCGAGACGTATGCGCGATGGTTTCTTTTATGGCAGATCGGTTAAAAGAGTTCCTGCCGGCCTCATACCAGTACTTTGCAGCTAGATCGTAACGGCATGCTTCTTCGTAATGATGGGCGAGAATTTCAGGCTCGTTGTGCAAAATTGTTGAAAAATTTTCCTTCAGCGCATCAGCAATGCGATCGTGCAGTTCAATACGTCGATTGCGCAAAAGCGATCCATAAGCCGTGTCTTGTACAAGGGCATGTTTAAAGGTATAGGTCGCGTTTGGTGGCTCACCACGTATACTCACAAGCCCCGAGCTGACTAATTTTTCCAAATTGGATTTGAGCGTGGCCTGTGGATGTTGGGCGACCAGTGAGAGCAATTCATAGCTGAACTCACGACCAAACACTGCACCAATTTGCGCTACTTCCTTCGCAGGCCCGAGACGGTCGAGGCGCGACTCGAGCGAGTCTTGTAGCGTTTTTGGCACTTCGAACGCGGCGGTGTGGCCGGGGTTCGATTCTAAAACGGTCTTTGTCAGCTCTTCGATGAATAGTGGTACTCCGTCCGTTTGGTTGGCTATGCGGTCTCTCAATTCCTTATCGATCCCGAAGTTTTCAGCCAGGGCATCGACCATGGCTTGACAGTCGCGAAATTCCAAGCGGCCAAGGACTATTGGTGTGACCCTTGGGCGGCCTATCCAGGGTGCGACGAACTCCGGTCTGTAAGTGATGAGCATCAACACCGACGCCTTCGGGACGCGCTCGATTACCAATTCCAAAAGCTCCAATGTCGTTGGATCAATCCAGTGGCAGTCTTCAAACACAAATAGTACTGGTTGCTGTTCGGCCAACTTGACAAGTCGATCAACAAGAACATCCAGTGTGAGTTTCAATTGACGTTGTGGACTAAGATCAAGTGATGGGTAACGACCGTCAGTTGGGATCGAAAGAAGGGAAGCCAAAAGTGGAAGCGTTTCATCTGGTTCCTTGACCGACTTGGCAATCATCGACTCGAGCTTGTCAAGTGTTTCAACTGGGCTATCGCTTGCAACTAAACCCGCATCACGCTCAATCTGTTGGATGACTGGATGAAGGATACTGTTAATGTGATAGGGTGAGCCTTGATAACTCAGTCGGATGTGAGATTCATTGATAATCTCCTCCTGTATGGCTTGAACCAGTCGCGACTTGCCAATACCTGGTTCACCCGATATCAACACGACCTGACCTTCGCCCTCTCGGGCTCTTCGCCATCGGCGAAGGACAATTTCGATTTCCTCTTCTCGGGCGACGAGTTTGGTTAGATGCCTCCCTCTTAAGGCCTGGAACCGGCTCTCGCTTACGCGAAGACTGTAAACGATCCAAGCGGCCATGGGTTCGGGAAAACCCTTTAGAATTTGTTTTCCGAGCCCCGCGGTTTCGAACATCCCGCCCGCCAATGAATGAGTTGTCTCACCGATTACGATCGTGTTTGGTTCAGCGATGGCCTGTAAGCGAGCGGCAAGATTTGGCGCTTCGCCTGTCACATTGGCTCTCTCCGATGTGCTGTCACCTATTAGGTCTCCCACCGCAACACTTCCCGTCGCAATGCCGACGCGAACTTCAAGCTTTGGCAGATCGCCAAAGCGAGGGGAGATGGCTTTAATGGATTCAACGATTTCAAGACCAGCGTTAATGGCCCGTTCTGCATCATCTTCATGTGCGACTGGATAACCGAAGTAGGAATAGACCCCATCGCCCATAAATTTGGCTACGAAACCATCATAATGGGATATGACTTTCGAACAGGCGTTCTGATAATTCAACAGAATCTCTCGGACGTCTTCCGGATTAAGCTTGGCCGCGAGACTTGTCGAATTAACCAGGTCGCAGAAAAGAACTGTCAGTTGACGTAGTTCAGGTTCGGCTTGAAGTTCACCTGTCTTTTTAACATCGGAAATTTCTTCCGGCAGCAGATCGCCTTTCCGCGCTTCAACGGCGGCCTGAAACCTTCGCCGGTCACCTAGCGAGAGACCAAGTTCTTTCAAATCGTCGTCTGACAGCAGATGAAGAACATCGAAACCAACTGTATTTTCGTTGAAAGCTTGGATGTACTGACCAAGACCAAGTTCGTCCAACCACTGCCTCATGTCCGCAGCCACCTGGACCATTCCTTTCAGAGCATGAGTCATTTATGAAATAATATGCTATAGATTTATCGAGGTCCATTAAAGGGAAATGTCTGAGTCGGGTCAGAATTGGAAGTTATGAGGACCAAGAAATCACGACCGGTTTGCTCCCGAGAACGTCGAGGTGCTTATGACAGATCAACGGACGCTAGGAATTGTCTTAGCACTCGTCAGCGCAGTCAATTTCGCTCTTGCCAATACACTGGCGGGTGTGGCCTATCAGGGGGGCACCGATCCGCTGACTTTGTCTGCGACCCGCTTCATCCTGCCCGCGGTATTGGTATTTTCAATTCTAATATTCACTGGTAAACCAGTTTTGATGAAGGGAAGGGCGAATATTGTCGGGATAACTCTCGGTCTGTTGACGGTGGCTTATAGTTTCGCCCTGTTGTCAGCTATTAAATTGTTGCCGGTTTCAATCGCAATTCTAACATTTTACCTTTTTCCGATCTTGACTGCATTCTTTCTGTTCTTTTTAGGGTGGGGACGGCTAACTCCAGCAATGGTGTTGAGTGCCATAATAGCTTTTCTCGGCCTTTCGTTAACTCTCGCCGTTCAATTCGGTGAGTTAAACAAACTAGGCATTGTCTTCGGGTTAGTTTCGGCAGTAGGTCTCGCCCTAGTCTGTACGATCAGTAATTACGTAATGCGGGGTCAGGATTCCTTGCAAGGGACTTTTTACATATCCGCCGTGGCAGCCACGACAATGATTATCATCGCAATCGGCATCGGCAAACTAAGTCTTCCTATCACAAGCGCAGGTTGGGCAGGTTTTATGGGATCACATATCCTCTATGCGGCTGCAATGATCGGATTTTATATATCTGTTTCTCTGGTAGGTGCCGCTGCTGCAACCTTTTTTTCCAATCTGGAGCCCATTGTTGTTGTCGGCGCAGGCTATATTTTACTGGGTCAGTTGATTTCGCCCTGGCAGATGATGGGTGTTGCAATCGTGGTGGGAGCTTTGATCTACGCCGGCCAGTCCAGGAGTGACGATACCGTTTTAGAACTGAACTCTGAAACCGACTGAATTATTCCCGAGAGTGCGGTTTTTGGATATCGCTCCAAGAGCATAGTTAGATCCGGATCGTCCGCTCAGCCCCCCAGAAAAATCGGACAAGTTCAGTTGGAATCAGCTTAACGTAGGCAATTTTCATTTGGTGTTTCTGCACTGCTAACTATGCTTTAGCGCTGAGGCGAGAAGCCACCGCAACATCTCGCAGTACGCCGATTTCGAGTTCGTCCTGCTGGTGAAGCTCGGCAAGCACTTCGCGAATTCCCAGGACAGCGACGGGCTTATAAGAGTCAATAACGACAAGATGACGAATTCTATGGCGCCCCATGAGCCTCACGGCTTCAGTTAGCTTTGTATCGGGCGAACAAGAGATAACATTGTGGGTCATCCAACCGGATACGATTTCGCCCTCCAGCTGACCGTCGCGAGCCGCCAAGGCCCGCATCACATCATGATCTGTCAATATTCCTGAGAGCCGATAATTTTTTTCAATAACCGCCAAGGCATTGATGCTTCGGTCGGTCATGGTTTTTACGGCTTCAAAGAGCGTTTGATCCGGACGGCATTTGGCGAGCTCAGTAGTCTCGGTGTTGATGAGTGCGGCAACCGACATCAGAACGTCTCCTTTTTTCTAGGTTAACAAACCGAATGACGAAATTGGTTCGAATTTCAATACTTCATTCAGCTTACAGGTAAACAGTAAAAGAACCACGGCAGCATTCCTGTTTTTAAGATTTTGTTTCAATTTTGCCAATCCTGAACTGATCATAGAGAGTTCACGCGAACTCAGACCGGACAATAACTCGGATCTGAGGTCCTCGGCCATCGGAGCCAAATCACTCAGGCTCTTCAAGGCCTTGTCCGTAACTTCAAGCCGAAAAGCGCGCCTGTCTTCCGAGTCCGACATGCGCACGACAAAGCCTCTTTCCAGCAGTCGATCAACCAAGCGCCCGACCGTAGCAGTTCCCAACCCCAACTCTGACGCCAACTCAGCTTGCGACAACTGTGGCTTATTCGCTATCACTTCAATCGCCCGCCATTTAATCCGTGTAAGATTATGCTGCTTCAGCCGACGATCGATATCCAAGCGCAATAAATGCGCCACTTCATGCACCAACGTTCCTAAAAGATCACCGTTCTTATTCATAATAAATGCATATAATAAGCATACATATAATTGTCAAACACATTTATTTTTAACCAGGATTGAATCTGATGACAAAAACGGGTGACCGGATTTATTGGAAAGCCCGACAATTTCTAAGGATAACTTTGGAGATAAAGACGATTTAAACGCCATCGAGGCATTCGAGATTAAGATGTTGTTCAAATCCGATTACATCATAGCATCGAATACCGGTCCCGAAGTTGACATTAACTTCCTGCCAATCAGATTTTTAAGCGTCTCTGTCGTGCCACCTCCGATCGAGCCATACCGCGCAGCCCTGTAGTAGCGCGAAGCGCTGCAGTCGTCGGTATAACCAAAGCCCCCATGTATCTGAACAGCTTCACTTGTAACTCGAACGGACATTTCATTACAAAAGATTTTGGCGGTAGCGGCCAGGGTCGCATCTGGAAATGGATCGGCCGACAGACAGGCTCTGTAAAGTAAACTGCGTGCAGCTTCGATATCACGATACATATCAGCGATCTTCCATCGCATTCCCTGAAAATCCCCGATCGGTCGGCCAAATGCCTCTCTTTCTTTCATATATGAAATGGAATCATCTAAAGCAGCTTCCGCCAGGCCCAGCGAAATACTCGGATTGAGACAACGTTGAGTGTTGAAAGCAGATAGCAGTTCCTTGAATCCATTTTCTTCAATAATGAGATTTTCAGTTGGGATGCGGCAGTTGTCAAATTGAACATCATAGAGATATTCGCCGCCCATCGTGTGAAACTTCCCTGTAATATTAAGGCCAGGCGTTTCCCGTTCAATCAACACGCAACCAATACCTTCCTTCCCTGGTCTGCCGTCAACCCTGGTGAAAACAACAAAATAACCGGCCTCTTGCGCGCGACTTATGTAAGTTTTAACACCTGTTACTCTTAAACTGTCGCCTTCCTGGACAGTGTTTGTTTTATAGGCTGCGACATCGGTTCCGGCATGAGGTTCAGTCATGCAGATCGACAGGATGCATTCACCAGTTGCAACGCTTGGGAGAATCCTTTCTTTAATAGGTTGCGATGCAAAGGTCGCGATGATTCTTGTCTGCACGCCAACTTCACCGAGAGTCGCCATCGCGGTTATATAACAACCTTTGGCAATCTCCTCCAGCACCAGGGCCGTGTCGAGAACCGGCAGTTCCATTCCACCGAAGTCTTTTGGAACTGCCATTCCCAATACACCAATTTCTGCAAGTTTCTTTATGTTGTCGAAGGGAAATTCGCCATCCATATACTTATGGGCATCCGGCTTGAATTTCTCCTGAACCAGCTTTCGGACGCTAGTGATCATAAGTCTCTGGTCTTCACTAAAATCGAAATTCAAGGTTTTAATCCCCATAGTTGTT
The DNA here is from genome assembly GCA_964461525.1 of uncultured Hyphomicrobiaceae bacterium. Taxonomy (GTDB): domain Bacteria; phylum Pseudomonadota; class Alphaproteobacteria; order Rhizobiales; family CAYWUX01; genus CAYWUX01. Next base: position 29,319 of record CAYWUX010000031.1, read on the forward strand.
CAGATACCAGCATTGGCCAGTGCATCAATCAAATCGCTGATCCTGGTGAAAACATGTATACCAGCTTTTTGCAAAGCTAGTGTCTTGGATTCGACGGTGCCGGTCCTGCCATGGATTAGAGCTCCAGCATGCCCCATCGTCAATCCTTCACGAATTGAACTGCCAGCTACGATGGCGAATGCGGGTTTGGTGCAGGCTCCATTACTGTAAGCTTCAGCAAATTCTTCTTCTTCTGTGCCCCCGGCTTCTCCGATCAGTACAATTGCCCGGGTCTCCATGTCTGTTTCAAATATAGGTATCGTATCAACAAAACGGGTACCCTTTATCGTATCTCCGCCAACCCCAATCCATAGGCTTTGTCCCATATTTCTCTTCGCCAAGCGATATCCGATTTCATATGACAAAGTGCCACTCTTCGACACAATGCCGATATTTCCCTGTCGCAATGCAACATCGGGTAAAAATCCAAGTTTTGAATACCCCGGTATTGCAACTCCGGGAGTTGAAGGTCCAATCCATCTGCCGTCGGCAGTCCGGACTCTCGCTAGGGCCACCATACAGTCCGAAATTGGGACTCCTTCAGTTACTGTTACCAGCAATTTGCAACCTGCTTCCAGGGCTTCCAACATGGCCGGCAGTACGTCCAGGGGCGGTACGATAATCACACTAATCGAAGCGCCGGTTTGCTGGACGGCTGCCTCGCAGGTGGCAAAGATCGGCACACCCTCAATATATTTCTCTTTTGTCGTCGGTGAGACTCCAGCGACAATGTTTGTACCGTACTTTGCCATCTGAACAAGGTGTCTCCGACCCGCCCGTCCTGTCGCACCCTGCACGAGAACCCCGGCTTTTGTGTCAAACATCGGACTATTCATTTTGAATTTTGACTTCTACTGATGACTGAACAAATTGCCTCTTCAAGGTCCGTGACAAGTTCAAACTCGTGCCCTAGGGGTGACAACGTACGACGTGCCTGTTCCTCACCACTGCCGACGAGCCTGACGACAAAAGGGGCGGCAAGCTCAGGAACGACTCGTCGGGCCTGAAGTAACAACTCAGCAAGTTCACCAAGATTGGTGACACCTGCGAATATATTGACCAATACGGATTTCAAACAAGTTGCTTGTGACATTTTCCGCATTACCCAAATCAGCCGATCGGGATTTCCTCGAAATGTCCCGGTACGGATATCGCAAAAATTCAGAGGTTTTACGCCCAGATGAAGTAATTCATCAACGATCTGCATGCTCAGTCCCGCACCAGTCGTTATCAACCCAACATCGCCTTTCGGATTGATTTCGATATAATCAAACTGACTCTCAATTTTAATCACTGATTCAGAATAGGCAGCACTCCGTTTCTGGATCAGTTCCACAATCCCCGGCTGACGCACAAAAGCGTTTTCATCTAAAATTATCTTGGCATCACATGCAATTCCCTCACCACTATCCAGAACCATAAGTGGATTAATTTCTATGAGTGTAGCCTCAATTTCGCAGAACAACTTTGCGATAATAAGTCCGACATCATTGATGGCACTTCTCATTCGCGGAGGAAAGTCCACCGTGAGCTTATCAATTGTCTCAAAAATGAATTGTTCGCTTCGCTCACAGTATCCCGAGCCCACATTATTTTTATGCTTGCTTGATTCAATATCAATTCCGCCCGCGTCAGACACTAAAACATTGACAGCATTCAATATGGGATTGATGGACAGACTTATATAGGCTTCTTTGCCGCTAATGATTTCCTCGACGCGGCATTCCCTAACTAAATGACCTTTCAATTCCATGTCGAGCAGGGCGCGCAAAGCCGAATTGAGTTCAAATCTGTTTTTTGTTCGTATTACTCCACCTATTTTTTTTCTTCCACCGGTTGGAATTTGTGCTTTTACAAAGTTAGGGAATTTAACAGGCAGTTCCGAACTACGATCTGCATTGGAAATCAGAACCCCTGTTGGCACCAATATACCGGCTTGAGTAAGTATTTCTTTAGCGTCGTGCTCCAGTAACAACATGAAAAAACTTCCGTGGCTTTCCGAAGGTCTATTGCATCTTATTAAACTGGTGACATTACAAAAGCTACAATATTGTATCTAGGGAGGTGTGTCTCGGGCATGCCGGCATCGTTCGAAAATGTTGAGAACGTGCTCGATTCCGGTTCGTTATATATCTAAACGCATCTGCCGAAAATCGTTGGAATTGGCGCATCAGCACTTCTTGAAAAATCTAATCATTAGTAAAGTCGTAACACATTGCCGATCAAATCATCGCGTGCCGAACCTTGGCAGAAACCCATTCGCTCAGAACGACAGTCGCAATGATGACGAGTAAGATGAGGGAAACCTGCGTCCAGGCCAAATTTGTAATTGATGCGTTTAATTGCAGTCCGATACCTCCAGCGCCCACCAATCCGAGGACCGTTGATTCGCGAATATTGATATCCCAGCGAAAGACCGAAATTCCCGCAAAGGCTGGTAATATCTGAGGAACGATACTGTATGCCGTGACCTGTGCTTTGGAAGCGCCTGTAGCCGTGACCGCTTCAACCTGATTTTCGTCAATTTCCTCGATGGCCTCGTAGAGTAGCTTTGCGCAAAATCCGATTGATCTTAATCCAATGGCTATGACTCCGGCAAACACACCAGGCCCAACAATCGCGACCAGAATCAAAGCCCAGATAAGAGAATTGATAGACCTGGATGCTACAATGACAAACAAAGCGATCGGTCGGGCAAGAAATAGACTTGGCGTTGTATTGCGAGCGGCACAATAGGCGGTAGGGATGGCTAGCAGAACAGCAAGTGCTGTTCCAAGTGTGGCTATATTGATTGTATCCCAGAGCGCGCTCCATAAAACATCCATGTAACTCCATTTTACAGGCACCATACGACTCGCCATGTCGACGGCCTGTCGCGGAGCATCCAATACAAAAAACCAAACTGTCTTTTCCGAAATCTGCTGCCAACATAAAACAAAAATAACAGTAACAATTAGATAGCCCGCCCAAATTACGAACTGTTTATTTCGTTCTCTCCGATGCCAGACTTTCAGTCCACTTTTTTGAACAACGGGCATTATTGAACCCACTTTCGAACGTAACCGGAGGTGTATTCAACAGCCATAACGATCCCGATGATGATAAGAAGTATTGCAGCGGCGGAATCCAGTTCATAGCGATCAAAAGCCGTATTAAGTGTCGCTCCGATTCCACCGCCCCCAACGATGCCGACAATGGCAGATTCGCGAAAATTTATGTCAAGTCGATAAAGTCCCAAACCGATCATGCGTGGCAACACCTGAGGTTGGATTGAATAATTGAGCCATTGAAACCAATTTGCGCCGGTCGCTTTAACAGCTTCGGCCTGACTCGGATCTATGTCTTCAATATCTTCTGCGAGAAGTTTTCCGTAAAAGCCAACTGTCGCGATACTTAATGTGAGAAATCCCGCAAAGGGGCCAAAGCCGAAGAGCTTAACCATAAAAATCGCGATTATGACTTCCTGAAAGCTTCTGGATATTGCCAGTATGCCCCGACAGAACAGGTAGACCGGTTTAGGAGCGAGGTTTTTTGCTGCTCCCAGTCCGATGGGAATTGATATAGCAATACCTACGACCGTGGATGTAATTGTCATCCAGATGCTCTCATTAAGCCCTTCTAGGATTTCGGGCCATCGCGAAAAGAAATCTGGCGGGAAAAATCCCGCTAGGAAACGTTGTCCCCGAGGTAAACCTCCCGCGACGCGAACCCAGTTGACTTCCATCGTACCCAAAGCCAAGGTTAGATAAATAGCAGCCGCCAAACCTAAACCCCAGCGTATATAAGAATTTTTTATGAGGGGAGGTTTTTTCCAGGTTCGTGGAATAGCAATCGTCGTCATCATGAATTCCTAGCTCAATCCTGCAAGACGATCTCTATCCAGTTCTTTGACTTTACGCTCTTCGGATCCCATTTCTTCGCGATCAATGTTTTTTTCGCTGACCTGATCATCGTCAAATCTTTCGATTGTCTCTTCCCAATCATCCTCACCGTAAATCTGTGTTAAAACTTCAGCCGACAAACCTTCGGGTGTTCCGTCATAGACGATTTCGCCTAGTTTCAGTCCAACAATCCTTTGAGCAAACATTCGCGCCAGCTGAACATCGTGAATATTAATCACAGCGGAAAGTTTTCTCTCTTCGCAAAGTTCACATATTAGCCGCATGATCTGACGCGACGTTTTTGGATCCAGGCTTGCGGTCGGTTCATCGACCAGGAGGAGTTCCGGGTTCTGAATTAGCGCTCGGCAAATTCCCACCCGTTGACGCTGACCACCTGACAATTCATCCGCTCTTTTATCGCACATGTGGTCGAGCTCAACCCGCTCCAAAAGGCGAAACGCTTCATCGATGTCAGATTGCGGAAATTTACGCATGTAACTGCGCCAAAACCCGACGTACCCAAGCCGACCGGACAAGACGTTCTCCATCACCGTCAATCTTTCAACCAGAGCATATTCTTGAAAAATCATTCCCATGCGCCGCCTGATTTGGCCCAATTGCGAGTGGTTAAGGGCCGTAATTTCAAGGTCGTTCAGAAAAACTCTACCAGAAGTTGGTTCAACCAGCCTATTCACGCAACGAATCAGTGTCGACTTTCCTGCACCAGAAGGGCCGATAAGTGCCATGACCTGTCCATCGGGAACGATCAAATCGATGCCTTTCAGGGCGTGATCCCCGGTCTTGTATTGTTTCACCAGTTTTTCTAGTCGCAGCATATTCGTGCCTGGATTCAAGGGGCCAATACTCTTCTCACATACTTTAAGGCCGGACATAGACTGGTCATGCCCGGCCCCGAACACCATTTGCGGGGTTTTACTTGCATGTGTATTTGATTCCGTTTGCCGCATCAATTTTGCGAATTACATCCCAATCTGATTTATGGTGAATGGACACAAACCGGCCCTCTTTTTGGAATTCCTTCTGAAGTTCTGAACCTTCCCAATTGAAGGTGAAAAAGGCCTGTTTGATTTTAGCTGCGAGTTCGGGATGCAGATTATGCGCATGCCCATAGCCAGTGGTCGGAAATGTTTGGGATTTGTAAATTGATCGGATTTTATTAGGATCGACCACCTTGCGATCGATCATTCTTTTGAGAACGGAATTGGCAATAGCAGCCGCTTCATAATCCTTGTTCGCGACACCTATGATGGAGTTGTCGTGTTTTCCTGAGAACGTGGTTTTAAAGTCCTTTTCCTTAACCAATCCAAACTCGGATTTCAACAGGGCAGACGGAGCTTTGAAGCCAGAGTTTGAAGTCGGAGACGTGAAAGCCAGAGTTTTACCTTTAAGGTCTGCGGGCGACTTCAGTGGGCTGTCCGCCGGAACGATTATTTCCATCTCATATCCATATGAGCCGTCTTTCGATGCCATCATGGCAAAAGGGACGAGCCCTGCACAGCTAACCGCAACTGGATTTCCCCCTGTATTGACGCCCGCCACATGCAACCGTCCTGAGCGCATTGCTTCATATTGTGCTGCGTACGACTGAACCGGAAAGAATACAACTTTCTTGCCGGTAACTTTGGACATGTGCTTTATAAAGCCATCCCAGACCTTTGCGTAGACGGCAGGATCTTCGACTGGCGTATAGGAAAATATTATCGTATCCGGGTCGACCCAATCCTTGGGATCCAATGGTAAATCTGCGACAAGATCCCTGTTTCGGTCACAATATTGTTTATCCAAAGTTCCGCGATAGCATTCCTCTGCATGTACCACAGTAAACGGTATCGCATTAAATACCGATGCGAAGCAAACGGCACACCAAATTAAAAAAAGATTATAGGACTTAATCATAAACTTCCTCCCACCTTTCCTCTTCCCGATTTCAGACAATGACCAATTGGACTGAATAGCAAAAAAATTCAACGGTCCGGGAAGCTTTTCTCAATCAAAAAAATCATACATTTTGATATGAGAGGTTGCAAACTGATAATCACCAACCATGCCTGATTGATGGCTTGACCATTAATACCAAAGTGGCTCAGATATCCCGCGAATGGCATCTTTCTTTTCTTAATTGAATCACGGTCAGAGCTTTTTTTAACATGCGGGATTTTATAAACATAATATGCTTACATAGTAGCCCAATAGATGCACCGAATCCTTTATTAGGAAGAAGGAGACATTTATTCGCAGTGTCGGCAATGAGAGTTAGGACTCAATTTTAAACCCAGTGATTCAGTCCACTCTGGTGTATACCAGATTTAGTTGACGAACTATCATTCTGACGATTTTAATGGTCCGTCAACTGAGGATTACTAAGCAAGATTCACGAATTGATACACGTCGATTCTGCACTCATCGCTGACCCCATCGACGACCAAACAGAACCGATGAAATTAGTGTATCGACAAAAATCCAGTTGGGAGAGCAAGCCCATTGATCAAAACGCCTATTTTCATCGTCGGAGCTGGCCCTTCCGGGCTTATGTTATCAGCGCAGCTGCATCGCTATCGTGCTGCTCATGTCATCGTCGATCAGAAGAAGAGTATAACTGATCTGAGCAAAGCGCTGGCCGTACAGGCACGAACAATGGAACAGTATCGACAGCTTGGCATAGCAGATAAAGCAATCTCTCAGGGGTTTATCGCTAAGACCGTAAGGTTCGTCGTCAATGGGCGGGTCCGTGCAATGATACCACTCGGCGAAATCGGAACAGGACTCAGCCCCTACCCGTACCTATTCATTCTTGAGCAGTCGCGAAATGAAGCCCTTCTATTTGACTACATCACTACACAAGGTGGAGACGTGCAGTGGGGAACGGAAGTCACAGATGTAAGTGAAACTGATGCTGGCTACGCCGGCTCTTTGAAACGACGTGACGGTTCTTTGGAAACGTTTGAGTGCCAATATCTGATCGGCTGTGGAGGGGCGAGCAGCCGGGTTCGGCACTTTCTTGATATGCCGTTTCGGGGCGGAACGAATGAGCAACTGTTCTTTGTCGCGGACATTGAAATGGAGGTTGACCTGGAAAAGCAGGGCTTGCTTTTGGCCATCAACGAAAGCGAGTTCTTAGCGTTCTTCCCAATGTCCAGGCCAAAGCAGTACCGCGCGATTGGAGTGTTACCTACATCGGTCAGAAATCCTGACAACTTCTCGTTTGACAAATTGAGTGTACATATTGAAAACAACGTCGGTCTGCCAGTGAAGATCACTGGACACTCCTGGTATTCTGGTTATCGGGTGCACCATCGGATCGTAGATAATTTCCGCTCTGGAAATGCGTTTCTCGTTGGAGACGCTGCGCACATCCACAGTCCGGCTGGTGGTCAAGGCATGAACACCGGGTTGGGTGATGCCGTTAATTTGGGATGGAAACTCGCGGGAGTCGTCAATGGTTGGTGTGAGCCAAAAATTCTTGACTCTTATGATGAGGAACGTCGCCCCTTTGGTGTGCAGCTCGTTCACACAACTGATCAGGTTTTTACGATGATGATTTCAAAGAGCTGGTTTGCCCGCTTTTTCCGAACCCGCATCCTGCCAATTGCCTTGAGCGCCGTCCTAAACTTCAACCGTCTGAGACACTTGATGTTCAAGACAGTTTCGCAAACCCGTATTACGTATCGCCAAAGTTCATTGAGCGATGGTTCGCGCAGTGGCTCCATTCACTCTGGAGATCGCTTTCCGTGGTTCGAATGGGACAATGGTAACAGCTATGATTGGCTCACAGACATTGGATATGTAGTGCTTAACTTTGGCGGAGCGCCGCAATGCGAAATCACTGGCTGGAAAGGCCCTTCTACACAGATTTCGGTCAATGGCGCTGCGGCCAACGCAGCGATCACCGCAGGATTTCCTGGTTACGGTTCGGTTATTGTTAGGCCCGACATGCACGTGGCTAAGATTATTGATGGATGATCTCTCGAATAGACGAATGACCAGTTCTTGCGTAGCCAGCGAATATTTTCAAAAGGCAAGTACCTTTGGACAGTTAAATGCCCCACCAAGGCGGCAATGTCGCTTAGTGGTTGGATTCTTTACTAATCCCTTCACGAAGTGTAACACTGCCCACCGCCTGTACGGTAAGATATACCACGGGAAAGGGCATAACAAACGGTTAACCATAATATATATAAAAGTAGATTCAGGTTTCTGTTCAAGCGCTTCCTTACGACTTTTGGGCGAGCCATCGAGATTAATTTTCGAAGATCGCATCTCAAATCTATTTCATGATATTACTGGCTCATATATTAATTCATAAAACTACCGTTTCTTGAAAATATTTATTTTGCGGACGGAGCGCCTGACATGACAGTATACGGCCTTTATTTACGTGACCTCGATGAGGGTGACTTGATCTGGTTTACGACAAATAAGGACCTGGCGCCAGGTCCTTATAGGTGCGGCCGACACAAAAAGCCGACCCCCGACGTCTATATCGCCGAAAGCATACCAGCACTGATCCTGGAGGTTGGGCCACTCGTGCAGGAAGCTGAATTGCGGGCCCAATCAAATCTCGCGCCGGCCGATCTGCCACACGCTCTTAAAAAACGCGCAGCAATTCGAATGACCGAGGGTCTGCTGCGGCGCCTCACGGAAACGAGTTCCATCTGGCTTGCCGACCCAGATTGGGTGGATGAGTTGCGGCCGTTTACAAACCCCGGGTAAATCGACGAACCGTATGGGACCCTGGACCCTCCAACAATCTACAGCCAGGGCATGCCATTATGGGTCACAGCGAAGGTGGTCCGGAAAAAGGATTGACCATTTTCTAGATCTGAGCTGGGTTATAGACTTCGTCGCGCTTTAATTCTATAGCCTCCATGTCCGCATCAGAAAAACCAAGATGATGACCGAGTTCATGCACCAGTACGTGCTGAACAACTTCAGCCAGTGGAATCTTGGTTTTCTGGCTGTACGCAATAATGGGTTTTCGATAAAGGAGCACCATGTCTGGTTGTGTCGGAAGGTCGAGCACACTTTTTTGAGCGAGGTTGATTCCATGATAAAGACCCAGCAAATGATAAGGGTTCTGAATTTTTAAAGCGGACAAAATTTCTTCCGAGGCGAAATCCTCGGCGCGGATGACAACATCTGAACAAGCATCACGAAATATCTCTGGAATGCGGTCGAATGCCTCCTGGATGAGTCGTTCGAATTTATGGTTACCTCTGCTCATGTTGTTCAGAACATTTGTCTCAAGCTTGGTTCTTTTTATCTTTATCTCGACCGCGCCGCCAAAACGGCCAATCAACCGTCAATGAAGCAAGAGCAGCAAAGAAAAGACAGAATATCACAACTGACAAACTTCTATTCGGAAAACCTAGCAAACCAAATAGAAGGGACAATCCTGAGAAAACGACGATTGGAATAAAATTTTCGCCACACGAAGCTTCGTCTAGGCAATTCTTTTAAGCATGATTTACAATCATGCCACGTTACTTGCAGACTTCGCTGAAATGTCTCCACTCAGATGCGGAAAACGGCTCTGGCTCGTTCGACAAGTCTTTATTTCCACATATTCAATTAAATGCAACATATACAATTTTTGCTTCTGACGGCAATCCAATGGCTACCTGCAATAAACTTTCTGAAGAAGAGTTTAATCTAAATTATTGATTTTATTGGTACCGCTG
>CAYWUX010000032.1:0-38448 GCA_964461525.1 uncultured Hyphomicrobiaceae bacterium
GTGAAAAAGCCTGGACAAACTATTTTGTGCCGGTTTTCCTGCTGGCTTTGAGTATTCCAGTCATTATGATGAATGGAATGGTGCGACCAGGATTGGCTATCATTATGGCGGTATCGGGACTGACACTTGCATTTCTTCGCACTAAAAACGGCAGCCCAATGCCGGTAACAACTTCGCAACAGGACTAGGTCTGGGACGCTCTATCCCGAAGAAAACAGATCGGCCATATATCCACCTCTGGCGGCTATTCTTTTCCCCAGTTCAGCTTCAAAGGTATCAACGACGGATGCCTTAACGCTATTGCGGTTGATCAGGGCTTCGCTCCATGCCTTGACGTTGGGATAGTCTTCAAGAAGTCTGATCGGTTTCACGCGCTCCAGTATGGCGTTGCGCATGAAGAAAGGCGCATAGGCAGCATCAATCAACGCAAACTTGGATCCATTGAAAAACGGGCCATCATTGTCGTGTTGTACAAGCACTTCTTCGATTTTTCCCAACATGGATTTAATGGACTCCAGTTTTTCCTTTTGGGCCTCCTCGTTCGGTGCAAAAGTATATCCAGCCTGTGCACCCACAAGCCTGCTGCCAAATTCAATCCAGGCGCGGTTGCGAGCCCGGGACAAAGGATCCACAGGGTGCATGGCCGGACGTTCAGTTTCATCCAGGTATTCGCAGATGACCTGAGATTCAAACAATGTTTGATCGATATTTTGGTCTTCGTCCGTCACCCGCATAACTGGTACTGTACCGAGAGGTGACATTTCTTCGAACCAGTCAGGCTTCTGAGTTAGATCTATATAAGTAACGTCGTAGTCCGTTCCTTTTTCATTCAGGAGTACGCGGGCGCGCTGAACATAGGGACAGGTATAGGTGCTTACGAGATGAAGTTTTTGCGTCATATAGGATATCCCGGTTGACAGGTGTTAAAAGAGTGTCCAGACCGTTTTGATCGATCGGACAGGGATTAAAATAAGGCGCTGCGCTGTTATCAACGGCGCGGGCAAATTTCTAATTATCAGATTTGATTTATCGCATATTTTAAATGAATGACAATATTGCAATATCAAAAATTTAAGGAATTAATTCCTTAAACAGCAATAAGTTTGCTTCAACAGGTTTATAAGCCAATTTTGCGAGGTGATTTGGTGCTTGGGTTGATATATACAAGCAATCCGAATCTTCTAGAGGTTAAGGCTATTTTGGATAAATTTTGAGTTGTTTTTGTTATGAACATTATTGCTGTTTATTTCATTACAATTTTTTAAGAGGGAGCCCCCATTGACTGTTTTTTGAGATCGGCAGTCTGGTCGGATTATTTTGTTACTTCTATAAAAATGGATAAATCATATAGAAGGCGATTTGCCGCACACTTTTCCTCCGATTATTGAAACTGCGAGTTGACAATTACGCAGGAATATTTATCAAACGCGATGGGACACTCTTCCCCAACGAAGAGCAAGCTATCTGGAAGGATAGATATTATGAATGAACGAACAAAACCGGCCTTGCGGCCGTCCAATCCTCAATTTTCTTCAGGTCCATGTACCAAGCGACCCGACTGGTCCGCGGGAAATCTTGAATCGGCATTAGTAGGCCGTTCCCACAGATCCGGTCCGGGAAAAATCAGATTGAAAACCGCGATTGAGAAGACACGTGAACTTCTCGAAGTTCCTGAAAGTTATCGTATAGGCATTGTTCCGGCTTCCGATACAGGTGCCATGGAAATGGCGTTATGGTCGTTGTTGGGCGCGCGCGGTGTCGATGTTTTAGCCTGGGAGAGTTTTGGTAAAGGCTGGCTCACGGACGTGCAGAATCAGTTGAGACTTGAAAATGTCCGCGCGATCAGCGCCGACTATGGTGAACTGCCGGACCTTTCAACAATTGATTTTTCCAATGACGTCGTCTTCACCTGGAACGGAACCACTTCGGGGGTTCGTGTTCCGGATGGCAACTGGATTCCCAATGATCGCCAAGGTTTGACAATTTGTGATGCGACATCAGCGGCTTTCGCTCAGCCGCTGGATTGGGAAAAGCTGGATGTCGTGACCTATTCCTGGCAGAAGGTGCTGGGAGGAGAAGCTCAGCACGGTATGTTGATTTTGTCGCCACGAGCCGTAGAACGCCTGGAAAGTTACAGCCCTCCTTGGCCGCTGCCCAAAATTTTCAGATTGACGAAATCCGGTAAGCTGATTGAGGGTATTTTTGAAGGTTTAACCATAAACACGCCTTCAATGCTTTGTGTTGAAGATTATTTGGACACGCTGAACTGGGCGGAGAAAATCGGCGGACTCAGGGCACTACACAATCGGGCAAATCAAAATGCCGATGTTATTTATGACTGGGTTGCGCAAAGCCCCTGGATTGATTGCCTCGCCAAACAACCGGTTACCCGGTCCAACACTTCAGTATGTCTTGTTTTAAGTGCGCCGGAAGTAAGGGGACTTTCTCCTGAAAAACAATCAGTGTTTGCCAAAGGATTGGCCTCTCTTCTCGACGGCGAAAATGTTGCCAGAGATATCGGTGCCTATCGCGATGCTCCGCCGGGTCTGAGGATCTGGACGGGAGCAACAGTGGAAAAAAGCGATTTAGAAGCGCTGCTGCCTTGGCTGGATTGGGCTTATGGAACCTCTCTGGAGGCTCTGACAGCCCGATGATGAAGCGATCCTGGAAACAGCGTATTCAGGATATAAAACCTTACCAATTGAAAATGATACAGCGGATACGTTTTGATGAAGACCGCGGAAATGGAGAACAGGGATGGCGCCGCGAGTGTTAATTTCAGATAGCATGAGTCCTCTGGCAGAGGAAATATTCTTAAAACATGGTGTTGAAGTCGACATTAAGGCCGGGCTAGATCAGGAAGAGCTGATAGGCATCATTGGAAACTATGATGGCCTGGCTGTTCGCTCTGCGACGAAAGTCACTGAAAAAGTCCTCAATGCGGCTGAACGATTGCGGGCGATCGGACGGGCAGGCATTGGGGTCGACAATATCGATGTTCCTGCGGCCACCACCAAAGGTGTGATCGTTATGAACACACCGCACGGTAACTCGATTACCACCGCTGAGCACGCAGTCGCCATGATGATGTCGCTCGCCCGCGACATTCCCGCAGCCAATACCTCCACACAGAGCGGGAAATGGGAAAAATCAAAATTCATGGGTGTGGAGCTCACTAACAAGACTTTGGGTATTATTGGCTGCGGCAATATCGGATCGATTGTTGCTGATCGCGCCATCGGTCTGCGGATGAAAGTAATTGCTTATGATCCATACCTGTCACCGGAACGCGCTATCAATATTGGAGTTGAAAAAGTTGAATTGGATGATTTGTTCAAGCGATCGGACTTCATAACCTTGCATACACCTTTGACAGATAAAACACGGGAAATTATAAGTCGATCGACAATTGAAAAGATGAGGAAGGGGGTTAGAATCATCAATTGTGCCCGCGGCGGCCTGATTAACGAAGCCGATCTCAAGGCCGGCCTTGAATCCGGCTGGATAGGCGGCGCAGCTCTTGATGTCTTTAGCCAGGAGCCAGCGAAAGAGAATATTATTTTCGGTGTTCCGAACGTCATCTGCACACCGCATCTGGGAGCTTCAACAACTGAAGCCCAGGAAAATGTTGCTGTTCAGATAGCCGAGCAAATGTCGGAATATCTTGTCTCCGGCGGAATTACCAATGCCCTTAACTTCCCTTCCATCACGGCGGAAGAGGCACCCAGGTTAAAACCTTTTGTCACTCTTGCAGAACAGCTCGGCTCCTTTGCCGGTCAGCTGGTGGAGACGGGTATTTCTGCCGTTAGGATTGAGTTGGCCGGTGATGTCGCTGAAATGAACGTCAAGGCATTGACATCCGCCGCCATATACGGGGTGCTTAAACCGATACTTCAGGATGTAAATATGGTTTCGGCTCCGGCGCTCGCCAAACAGCGTGGAATTTCTGTTGAAGAGATCACCAGAGGTCAGGAAGGCGCGTATGAAAACTATATGCGACTTTCGGTACGCACCGAGCGTCAGGAAAGGTCCGTAGCAGGTACTGTTTTCTCCGATGGCAAACCCCGGATCATTCAGGTTAGGGGAGTAAATATGGAGACAGAGCTGGCAAAGAATATCCTGTATGTGGAAAATTCCGATCAACCGGGCTTTATTGGTGGACTGGGAGTCTTGCTCGGAGATGCAGGTATAAATGTCGCGACATTTAGTTTGGGACGCGAAAGCCCGGGAGGCAGAGCTATTGCATTGGTGGAAACAGATATTGCAATAAGCGATGAAATAATTCATCGTGTTCGAGAGCTGCCACAAGTGGTCGAAGCCCGGCGTTTGTCATTTTAGCTTGAATTAAACCTGTTAGCTTGAATTAGACCTGCAACAAACGGTTGGCCCAGTAGGTTCGTATGCGATATTGCGAGCGCCAGACGGTCAAATTTTTTGACAACTCCACGTCGATGAATGCTTTAGGCTGGCTTTGTGGTTGCGAATAGCGCTAAATATAAAAATCCTGAAGATTAGCGAATCCTAAACATAAAAAAATAACAAGGGAGGAATATAATGCGGATTACGGCTTTGGGAATAGTATTGTTTTTATTGCCGGTTTATCCCTCTTTGTCAGAGGAAATAATTGCCAAATCCAAAGTATCAGCCGTTACGGTCTTTCCGCAGGGGGCCGAGGTCACCAGGACGACCAAGCTCAGCCTTGTAAAAGGAAGCCACACCATAATATTAAGAGATCTCCCCCCATCCGTTATGAGCAATTCGGTACGTATTTCGGGTGAATCGGGTGGTCCTCTCGAAGTGGTTTCAGTCGATGAGAGACGTGTTTTTGCGAACACGGATAGCACAAGCCTGTTCTCGCAAAAGCGCAGGAACATTGAAAAGGATATTCAAAATCTCCGTGACAGGATAGCGGCGTTAAATGCAAGTATAAAAACGGCGGAACTGCAAAACAAATATCTGGAGAGTTTGGCCTCACGACCTACCGAAAGTTCGAACAATAATATTCCCACTCAAAATCGCACCCAGCAATGGGGGGAGCTCCTGGAATTTATCGCATCTCGTTCAAGTGTCCTCAACAAACAAGTTCTCGACATCGAAGTCAGAAAACGGACTTTAAATAAAAACATAGCGGAACTCCAAAAAAAACTAAAAAACCTGCCAGTCGAATCCGAAAAAGAGACGGAGATAAAAGTGCATTTGATGGCAGCGACGCCGCTGCAGGGAACATTGTGGATTAAATATCAGGTGCGCCAAGCAGGATGGCAGCCTCTTTATGATGCCCGACTGAGCACCGGCGGAGAAAATATTAAGCCGGCTCTTGAAATCACCAGACTGGCGAGAATTCATCAATCTTCCGGAGAAAACTGGGACAATGTCAAATTGTCACTTTCAACCACGCGCCCTCAAAGTATCAGCCACGCACCCGAGCTTTATCCGGAAAGAATTGTTGTCTTAAAACCCCAGTCTTCTCCGAAAGTTGCCAGTATGCCAGATGGCCCGAGACCAGGCTTCGAGCAGGACGTCAATCAGTCAAGGCGACAATCAATGTCAAAACGTTCCGGGGAAACCCTGAACCAGGCACCGATGCTGGCAATTGCGAGTCGCCCGGTGCTGGCCATCAGGACAAGTTTCCAGGCTATATTCGAAGCTCCCGGTCCGGTGTCCATTAATAGTTCTGGTATCAAAAAGAAGGTCAGTTTAGATCAATTGAAGCTTGAACCGGAACTGCGGGTTAATTCAGTTCCTAAAGTTGATAAGACGGCCTATCTGCACGCAGAATTCAAATTGGCAGGAAATACGCCGCTGCTGCCGGGTAATGTCGCATTGTATCGGGATGGCATTTTTGTAGGGAACGGTGAAATTCCCGAACTCCATCCCGGTGTCAAACATGAACTCGGATTCGGATCTGAAGATGCGATCGAGATTAAGCGCACCGAATTAATCCGCTCAAAAGGAGAAGCGGGACTTATAAATACGTCCAAAACTGATGAACGCAATTTTAAGATTACCGTTCAAAATCGCCATGAGCACGCAATACCGGTCACGATTTTCGATCAGGTTCCATTTTCAGGGAACGAACAGATTGAGGTGCAAAGGTTGTCGAAAACCACGCGGCCTACCCGGGAGAATGTCCAGGACCGGCAGGGCGTTTGGGCATGGGACTTCGATCTGAAAGGGGGCGAAAAGCGCGAGATCCTATTAAGTTATAAAATAATTTGGCCTAAGGAGCTGAAAATCGATATCCAGCGCTGAATTCAGACAGCGTCGATGGGATTTTGATTTACGATTATCTTAAATGAGTCGCTAAATCCACAAGTTGGGTTATTGTATGCTCACTTGAAATTTTAGGTCACGGTATAAAACAACTGCGGAGCAAGCAAAAGCTGATGATGGTCCGAATGTTCAGGTGAAAAAATTATGGCAAATGTCGTAGTCGTCGGTTCTCAATGGGGCGACGAAGGAAAAGGTAAAATCGTTGATTGGCTTAGTGAGCGTGCAGACGTCGTTGTAAGATTTCAGGGGGGGCACAATGCCGGTCATACTCTTGTTATCGATAAAAAAACCTACAAGCTATCATTATTGCCATCCGGAGTGGTAAGGCCTGGTAAACTGGCAGTTATTGGAAATGGCGTTGTTATCGACCCATGGGCCCTTGCGTCAGAGATGGAAACACTTTCAGGTATGGGGGTAACTATAAACTCCGATAATCTGAGAATTGCAGAGAATGCAACATTGATACTTCCATTGCACAGAGAGCTGGATGCCTTGCGAGAAGCCGCTGCGGGTGATGGTAAGATTGGGACAACCAAGCGGGGAATTGGTCCCGCTTATGAGGATAAGGTCGGCAGACGGGCCATTCGTGTAATGGATCTGCAGAATCTCAAAAGTCTCAAGGCAAAAATCGATCGAATTCTGACTCACCACAACGCATTGCGACGCGGCCTTGGTCATTCAGAAATTTCGGCAGATGAATTGCATCGTCAACTTGGCGAAATTGCTCCCAAGATTCTTCCCTATGTCGACTCCGTCTGGTCCTTGCTGGATGACCGGCGTCGTAAAGGGGCGCGAATTTTATTCGAAGGCGCGCAGGGAGCTCTCCTGGATATTGACCATGGCACCTATCCATTCGTTACCTCATCAAATACAGTGGCGGCGCAGGCTGCGACGGGTTCAGGTGTTGGCCCGATGGCCCTGGATTTTGTTCTGGGGATCACAAAGGCGTATACCACCAGGGTGGGAGAGGGGCCGTTTCCGACGGAGCTGTTTGATCATATTGGACGGCGCCTTGGTGAAAAGGGTAAGGAGTTCGGCACAGTAACCGGTCGGGCCCGCCGATGTGGCTGGTTCGATGCCTGCCTGGTCAGGCAGACTATCAAGGTCTGCGGAATCAACGGCATTGCTTTGACCAAACTCGATGTTCTGGATGGACTGGATGAGCTGCGCGTCTGTACGGGCTACAAACTGGATGGTAAGCAATTAGACTATTTACCGGCGTCGCAGGGGGCTCAATCGCGCGTGGAGCCCATTTACGAGAAACTCGAAGGATGGTCTGAATCGACATTTGGAGCAAGGAGCTGGGCCGAGCTTCCAGCACGCTGCATCAAATATGTTCGGCGCGTAGAAGAATTGATAGAATCTCCTGTTGCACTATTGTCAACCAGTCCAGAACGAGATGATACGATACTGGTACATGATCCGTTCGAGGATTGACTTACCGATTTCGACAATATCCCGCACTCCTGTTTTTCATCAGGGGGAACCGGGAATTGGAACTTTGCCTCTCCATGAGTTTGGATCGGAAAGGGTGATATTGCAGCACCTTGGGCCTGGAGTGCGGATTGATTATTGGTGGCGAAGAGATTTTTGTTCTGGGAGGTAGTTTTGAGGTTGAACAAGACGTCTATTCGAAAGGGAGTTGGCTTCGCCTGCCTCATGGTACTGAAGCCGGAAAGAGGTCATCAAGAGAGGGCTGCAAACTGTTCATAAAAACGGGCCATCTTGCAGGTGGACAGATAGCGGCCCCGGGTAGAGTGCAGGAGGGCAAGGGGAAGAGCTGTTAATTTTTGTTGCCAGATTTTCAAATTTACGGGGTACAACTGATACGAGCGTCAATTTACCACGAAACACATCTCCCCTGTGATCAAAGGGCCACGACATTTTGTTAAAGACTTATTTGGGTCTGGCTATACATTCTGGAAAAAGTGATAATGGTTTTGGCTCGAACTAAATATCCTGGTAGAGGACTGCTGATAGGGAAATATCGATGTCAGTTGGCGCTCGAATTTTTGTGGCGATCATTTTTATCGTCATGGCAATTTCGTTTATCGCGACTACGGCCGTTCTTTACCATGAGTTTAAAGATACGGATTGGTTATCTTTCGCGACGTTTTACAGCCATCTTTTTATATTCTTTCCGACCTTCGGGATCATCGCTCTAACTGCATTCTATATTCCGTCCTGTGTTTTCGTGGACATGTACTGGAACCACATATCATTTGGCCGCGTGCGATTCATAATTGGCTTTATCGTCATCTGCGCTAGCTCTTATTTTATTGCGACGAATATCCTGAAAGGCGATGTTCCTGCGATTTGGGAAATTAAGCCTGAAATTCTGAAAACTGATCGTGGTGAGGATGTCGACTGCCTTCCCGGTGGCCAACCCTGCAGGCGGATAAGTGTCCTCGAGGCATTGAACAATTTAAGAGGCATCAGTCAGGGACGGACCGATCTTTCAAGATTTGCCCGGTCATGTTCTCCCGATCCATTGATAGAGCCGTCGGAAGATCTGCTTGAAAAAAGATATTGTTTCCTGACTAAGACGCTTCTGACAGCGCAATCCTGTTGCAAAGTGCAGCAAAACTTTTCCAACATGTTGGAGAAAGCCTACGCTGATCCCGCGAATTTATCGCTGATCGGAGAAGTCCACGCGATCCTGCTGCCGTTCAAAGTCTTTTTTCTGCTGATTGTGCTGATCATTGGTATCTTGTTGGCATTATGGCGAAAATCTATTGATAAATATTATCCCGACTACGTTACCTACGTTGAGCGATCGATTCTGTTAGGCGCATTTGCACTCCTGTTTTGGCCGCTCTCAAATCACGCTTACCTTTTGTCCGCAGATCTGCTTTATGGGTCTTTCGCCGATGGAATATATGGATCTTTGGCGCCCCTGATGTCCATATTGTTTGGTGCCTGGGCCCTAATGCTTTTATTTTTCTTTTTTCGCCGTTACGAAAGGGACCTTGAAGCTGCTGGAAAGATTATCGGAGTGATCTGCAGCGCGGTGGCCATCGTAAAATATGAGGAAATAATCGACTATTCCGTCCGAATTGCCGGGTCCGGCGCCGATCTTGTAACGCTTGGAGTTGTGGCGGCCTGTGCAGTGGTGATTTTCATTCCCCTGTTAAGACGCATTCGGGGACAGAAAGCGGCCTCAGACAATGAAAAGCTGACCGACAAAAGTACGTCAGCATCTACACAATCCTGATTGGTATTTGGTTGGCCGGAAATTGCATCGCAGAAATTTATTTTCTGCCGGGATGCGTTTGAGCCAGGGAAGCCGCTCTTTCTTGAAGTTTTTTGAAATTCTTGTAATCACGCAGTTTGTGCGCGTCTTTCGTCGCCTGATCACCTAAATGTTGGATTCCCCGGGACTTGGCGAGTACAATTTGGTGTTGCCTTTCTATTGCTCGCTGGCGTGACTTATCTGGTAAATTGCCCGCACATGCAGAACACTGGATGCCTTCTTCAAATTGAGGATGGTGACGGTCTTCGGGGCTGAGCGGTCTGCGACAAGCCCGGCACAGGGTAAATTCGCTGGGCTTCAAACCATGGTTTACTGCAACCCTTTCATCAAATACAAAACAGTCGCCCTGCCACAGGCTTTCATTTTCCGGTACAGCCTCGAGATATTTCAAGATACCGCCCCTGAGATGGTAGACTTGCTGGAAACCAAGCGCTAAAAGGTAGGACGACGCCTTCTCGCACCGAATACCTCCAGTGCAGAACATGGCGACCGGTTTGTCCCTGGCATGTTCAAGTTTTTGGCTAACAAAATCTTTGAATTCCGTAAATGACTTTGTATGTGGATTTATAGCGCCCGTGAATGTACCGATCTCACATTCATAATCATTCCGCGTATCAATGACAATGGTGTCAGGCGAAGAGATAAGTTGATTCCAGTCTTCTGGCTCTATATATGCGCCGGTCTGTTTTGCGGGCGATACTTCAGGTGCATTGAATGTAACTATCTCCGACTTCGTGCGCACTTTGAGACGCAGGAAGGGCATATCATCTGCCAAGGAAAATTTGAGTTCCAGATTGCCAAAGCGGTCGCCAAATTCAACGGAAGATGTGAGATAGTCCAATAGCCGATCGATGTCTTGTTCGCGGCCTGCAATGGTGCCGTTAATGCCCTCATCTGCCAACAGAATTGTTCCCAGGATGTGATGGCTTTCACAAAAGCTGTAGATGGGACATCTGAGATCCCTGAAATCCGGCAAACTCACAAATTTGTAAAAAGCGGCAACCTTATATCCCGTCTTCCGCGATAAACAGTCTGACCGAAGGCTGTGTTGTTTTGGATTTTTCAACAGTTCGTCTCCGCTATGGCGTTATTCTTTGGCTTTACCCGGTTTTATCATGGTTTTATGTATTTTAAACCCGGCTTGAGTGACGCAATCTTTACCACCTTTGTATTAGACGCGGCGACACCAAACATCCCGAAAAATAACACCCAGAAATCTCATCCCGCTACATCAAAAATATGGGTGCAATCGATACCATGAGCAGCAAGGCCATAACCATGTTAAATATTCGCATGGTCTTACCGCTTCTAAGGACTTTCGCGACACCAACTCCTACCATGGTCCAGAATGAAACGCAGGGGTAGCAGACAAGGGCAAACATTGCCGTAATCACGGTTACTTCCAGCCAAAGGTTGCCGCTAACTGTCGTGTAGGTCGATACCGCACTAATGGCCATTACCCAGGCTTTGGGATTGACCCATTGAAATGCGGCGGCCTGTAAAAATGTCAGGGGTCTGGCGCCACTGTTATTATTGACTGGCAAGGACCTTGGCAAGGACCGAGGCATGTCGGCAGCTTGTGATGTCGCAATTTTCCAGGCCAGCCAAATGAGATAGGCCGCTCCGAGAAATTTCAGGACCGTATGAACTACGGGGTAAGTTTGAAATAGGCTTCCAATCCCTAGCCCGACGGCACCCAGCATAACCGGGAAGCCTATCGTAATACCTAAAAGATGGGGGATTGTGCGGGAATAGCCGAAATTTGCACCAGAAGCCGTCACCATAATATTGTTGGGGCCAGGAGTGAGAGTTGCCGAAATTGCAAATGTTAAAATGGAAAACAGCAAGGCTTGTGACATAACGTAAACTATTCGGTCGGAGAGCCGATATTATGAATGGCTTTTAGAATGATGGGCCTAATGTTAAACTGGCAAACATCACCCATTAACCGGGTTATGCATAATTATCAACTACAGATGGGCCGGACGTGTGTTTTGAGTTGGTTAGCTGGCCGATAATTTTTCTAAAGTTGATTTAGCCAAACCAAAAATACAAGGTTAACAAAGTTAGAAAAGTATAATTTCACCAAGGAGCTGACTCTCATGGAACTAGGGATATCAGGTAAGAAGGCGATCGTTTGCGCGGCATCCAAGGGTTTGGGAAGGGGATGTGCTGAGGCGTTGGCAGGAGAAGGTGTGGACCTTGTTATCTGCGCCCGCGGAGAGGAAACTCTGGAAGCCACGGCACTGGCTATTCGTAAAAACACAGGCGTAGAGGTTCGGACTGTGGCCTGCGATGTTACGACAGAAGTTGGCAGGGAATCTCTGCTTGCGGCTTGCCCGGATCCGGATATCCTTATTAATAATGCCGGAGGCCCGCCTCCCGGTGAATTTAAAGATTTTACGTTGGATGATTGGCGTAAGGCTGTTGAGGCCAATATGCTGTCTCCCATCGCGCTGACACAGTCCGTCGTCTACAGCATGATGGAGCGCGGATTTGGACGAATTGTAAATATTACCTCAGCAGCGGTTAAAGCGCCGATTAATCTTCTGGATCTATCCAATGGAGCCCGTATGGGGTTGACTGGAGGTGTTGCTATTGTTGCCCGCAATGCTTCCCGGCATAATGTTACCATAAATGGCCTGTTACCCGGCACATTCGAAACCGACCGGTTGAGGCAGAACCTTGCAAAAAATGCCGAAGTCAGAAACATCACCCCGGAACAGGCAGCCGCTGACCGCATCTCCATGATCCCAGCCCGTCGTTTCGGAAAAACCGAAGAATTTGGCGCTATCTGCGCCTTTCTGTGTTCCGTTCATGCAGGGTATCTCACGGCCCAGAATATCGTTGTTGACGGAGGGGCGTTCCCGGGTGCTCTCTAGCTCAGACAAAACTCAATTGCCGAGGCAACATGAAGCGCAGTTGTGTCAAATACGGGAAGACTGAGATCGTTCGGGGAAAGCAGAAGGCCAACTTCGGTGCATCCGAATATTACACTATCAGCTCCTGAATGTTTCAGTTTTTCAATGACATCAAGATAGATCCTTTTTGAATTTAGATCGACAATACCCCGGCACAGCTCGTCATAAATGATCTGATGCACCTGATTGCGGTCTGGTTTGCCCGGGACAACAACCTTGATCCCATGAGCATTCTGCAGACGACCTTTGTAAAATTCCTGCTCCATTGTATAGGCTGTCGCCAGCAAGATCGGTTGGTTGCAGTTGGACTGTTTAATCGCAATGGCCGTGGCATCCGCAATATGGAGGAGGGGTATTGATACGGCGCCCGCTATGTCATCAGCCAGTTTGTGCATGGTATTTGTGCAGATAAGCAGGGCATCGGCTCCAGCCGTTTGCAGACGACAAGCAACATCAGCTAGTCTGTTTGCGGCTTCTTTCCAGTCACCTTGCACCTGCAACTCTTCGATTTCTGAGAAATTGAATGACCAAAGGATAAGGGGTGCGGAATGTAATCCACCCAGTCTTTCACGGATACCCTCATTTAGCATTCTGTAATAAAGAGCCGTACTTTCCCAGCTCATTCCACCGATCAATCCAAGGGTTTTCATCTGATTGAAATTTCCCGTTTTTATCCCCGCCGCAGTCGGGCTCAGCGGAATGCAGCGACAGGTGCTCTGAGGGCCTGAACTTGACTATTATCCTTTAAAAACTGAGCATGACCTGATGCCTAGGAGATCCTAAAAGATTTAGCAATGAAAAAAGTTCGGGGAACAGAAGACAAACGAAATGACAAAAAAATGGACCGGCCCAAAGCCTGGGCCGGTCCGGTGTCGTGATCACTTTATTTGGAATTTATTGGTGTGAAACGTGATCTATTTGGGGAGTGTCTACTAAATACTGGGAGGATGAAGATATTGAGGCTGGAGGAAGAAATGCAGTCTTAACATGAACAGCAGATCCCTTTTCTCCTCTTTTTCTTCCCATTGTTTACGTGCGATGTTCAACTTCTGCAACAGGTCGGACAAGCTTCTTCGCATGTAGTGCTCCATATGCTTGCTATGCCACATGGTACCACACCTGGTTTGGATCAGGCATGCAACAATTGTGGCTGCAATAGACATCAGAAATGACATTGCAAGGCCCGGACGGCATTGGACATTCAGATTTGGATGATGCTTTGCTGGATTTTGCAGCCTTGACCAAAACAAAGCTGATCTCCTGTAGCCGGCAAATTAGCGAATAATTTCAGCCAACCCTTGCATTTATAGCCAGCTTGAATTTATCACATAAAGGCCGTTCAACTCTCACGTTCACTGAGAATTGCAGCTTACAATAAACTGGAATTCTCACGCCTTGTACTGAGAATAACTACCTCAGTTTATGGTAAAAGCATGTGGTTCAAATGGTTAACAAACAGTTAACTAGCGGTTGCTGAATAGCCTCAGATTGAAATTATAAAGAAACGGAGAAACAATCTAATTTATATCCGCAGCCTGTTCGCGAGCGGCTTTTTGTACGGCTTTTTGAACCTTCTCAAAGGCCCGGACTTCGATTTGACGAATTCTTTCCCTGCTCACACCAAATTCACCTGAAAGTTCTTCAAGAGTTTGGGGTTCGTCGGCAAGTCTTCGCGCAGCAAAGATTTTTTTCTCACGTTCATTCAGAGACGTCATTGCATTGGCCAGCAACTCCTTGCGCTGGTCCATTTCTTCCGACTCCGCATAAACGGTTTCCTGATCCGCGGTTTCGTCAACCAACCATTCCATCCATTCTCCACTCTCCGTATCGTTGCGGATCTGAGAATTCAAGGAGCTGTCGCCTCCCAGACGACGGTTCATGGATATGACGTCGTCTTCCGAAACCCCTAGCCTTCCGGATATGTACTTCACTTCATCAGGTTTCAAATCACCGTCTTCAAGCGCCTGGATTTGGCCTTTAATCTTCCGCAGATTGAAAAACAGCTTTTTTTGAGATGCTGTAGTTCCCATTTTAACAAGCGACCAGGAGCGAAGAATATATTCCTGAATTGATGCGCGGATCCACCACATGGCGTAGGTGGCCAATCGAAATCCTTTTTCAGGTTCGAATCTTTTAACAGCCTGCATCAACCCGACATTACCTTCAGAAATAATTTCACTTACAGGCAGACCGTATCCGCGGTAACCCATCGCAATGCGTGCGACCAGACGTAGATGACTTGTCACGAGTTGATGTGCCGCATCGCGATCGTCATGCTCGCGCCAGCTTTTTGCCAACATATACTCTTCCTGTGGCTCCAGCATGGGAAACTTGCGAATTTCCTGCAAATAACGGCTCAATCCGCCCTGGCCGGAAATCGATGGAAGTTTAGTTGATGCCATATTGCTGACTTTCTCTTAAGCGACGTTCTTTGTAATCATTTTTTTGATATGTGTTAGGTTGTGATAGCAGATCATCGACGGCCGGGCACTTATCGGGGTTATTTTGTCGAAATGACGGCCATGGCGGAATTCACCTGCCGACTCGATAAATATCACTGTCAATTCTCGGAATTTAGACGCAGACCTGTTCCCTATCTGGTTTATTTTCCCGGAAAATCAAGCCCCGGTCTTCCGGGTTAGTAATTACAAGAAAAACTTAAACAAGCAATCAATGTCGAAAACAATATTTTTATTAAATTGTAATAAAAATTACTGCTAACTTAAAATGTGTTTCATCAATATTATACGACAGAATTTCGAGTATTATCAAGTATTATTACGACATCTAAAACAAATAAGAATTTTATCTTAATGAGCATCCCTAAAATTATCACCGTTTCATGATTGTTTCAAAGATTTTTATTTTCGCATTTTGCTGACATTATCTCCTCAAACTCGATGGGCATTTTTGCCCGAAACAGCATCATCTTTTGGAGTGAGGGATGTTCAAAACCGAGAGAATAGGCATGGAGGGCCTGCCGGTTGAGATGTTTCAGGGCTTTTTGAGCGGCAGGGGGGAGTTTTTTCTCGCTTGTTAAAAAACCGGTTCCGTATGTTTTGTCACCGAGAAGCGGGTGTCCGGTATGGGCCATATGTACGCGAATTTGATGGGTCCTGCCGGTTTCCAAACGGCATTCTACCAGAGACACCAAACAGTTTCCGTCCGGGAAATATAATTTTTCAAGGACTTCGTAATGCGTAATGGCGGTTTTGCCACCGGTTTGGACAACCGCCATTTTTATCCTGTTATGCGGCTGTCGACCCAGGTTCCTAGTAATTGTCCCCTTTGGATGTCGCGGTTCTCCCCAGATTATAGCGCGATAGCTTCGGCTCAGTCGGCCGTCCCGGCCATGGTTGGAAAACTGTTCTGCGAGCCTCCTGTGAGAAACATCATTTTTAGCGACAACCATCACGCCGCTTGTTTCCTTGTCCAGGCGGTGAACGATTCCGGGACGGCGAACTCCCCCAATACCTGAAAGACTGTCACCACAATGGGCGATTAGACCATTAACCAGGGTTCCCTTCCAGTTTCCGGCCGCCGGATGAACCACCAGTCCGGCCTGCTTATCTAGCACGATAATATCTTTGTCTTCGTAAAGGATCTTAAGGGGCAGTGATTCAGGCCGCGGTACAGCAGGTTGAAGCTCCGGTATCGATATCTCAAAATATTCCCCGGGTTTGACTTTATGGTTGGGATCTAAAATCTTTGAATTCTCTGTGGTGACACATCCGCTCTTAATCAATTCTTTCAGACGCGAGCGGCTATGGTCGGAAAGGTTGTTTGCAAGAAATCGATCAAGACGCTGACCGGCATCGATTTCTTCAACAAAGAATCCATGTTTTTCAGTTTGCATCGATACGCTCACCATGCCAAGACTGGGCGCGGCCCCTGTAGGAATTGAACTATGAAATCACATTCTAAACTGAGTTCAGACAAGATTGAAGGCACCGTCTTTTCGCCGCGCCAGGTCAGAATTCTCAAAATAGTTGTGGTTGTATTGGGCATCATGCTTGTTGCCGGTTTTGCATTGGTTATTGGAACTCTTATTTACCAGTCTTCCAATCTGACACTGAGATCTAAATCAAAAATGGATGCGCGGCAGCAGAAAATTTTAGAACCGTTAAATCCCGGCAGATCTTTTCCAGCTCTGCCATCGGGTATTACAATTTTATCTACTGCACTTGATCAAAACCGACTCGCTATAACATTTTCAGACGAAAAGGGATTGGGCATCATGATCGTAGATACACAAAATGGCACCATTGTCAGCACGAGCCGGCTACGGTTGCCCAATTCTCCTATGTTGAAGAAGTGATCAATTCCGTATCATGCTAAGTTTTTTTATCTCCATTCCAGTATTATTGCTTGAGACTCTGATCGGGAACATTCCTGATCCTATCTTCTGACGTAATTTACCCGGGGAAATAAAATTCGTTGCAACAGGCACCGTTCTCAATAATGGCTTCGGCAGACAAAACCATTCTCATCTGTGAATTCAAAGTGTTCACCCAATTTCAGCCCCACATCAGCTTTTTCGATCTGTTCCGCTACACATATTTTCCAGTCCACCAGATTATTTGACTTTGACGGTTTGCAGAATTCAATGGATCTGGGTAGCTGATAGGAACATTCAACACTTTTCTTGCAGGCTAAAATTCGTTCATCCTGCTGTTTTCCGGACGTTAAAAAATAGTCTTGATCAAATTGGAACCCAAATTCTTCCATTCCTTCTTTCATGCAACTGAGCCAACCGGGGAATGTATTCCACTCCGTTGCACAAAAGAGACCGGCGGAGAGCCGTAGTACAAATTCACATGATCCCCTGTCATCATTCGCTTCAGACATGCCTTCAGCGGTTGCGATAACGGCCAGAAATAAGGTCAACCAAACAAGTTTTAGGCTTTTGCGCATCGAGTTACAGGCCTGGGGAAGCTTTTAACCCCGTCAATTTGCCTCCTTATGCCACAGTTCAGGTTTCTTTTTCAACGCGGTTAATCAAGGTCCCGATGCCCTCCACTTCAACCTCGACATTATCATCTTCCTTAAGCCATACCGGCGGGTCTAGCCTTGCTCCCGCACCTGTCGGTGTACCCGTTGCAATCAGGTCGCCGGGAAGGAGAGTCCCAAATGTGGAGAGATATTCGATTAATCGGGCAAAAGAGAAATACAGGGATGCCGTACTGTCCGACTGTCTGACTTCCCCATTGACCCGGGTTTCAATATGCATGTTATCAAAACTGACATCTGGAAAGCTCGTTTCAATCCAGGGGCCGAGACCCCCGGATCTGTCCCAGTTCTTACCCGGCGTGACATTGAATTTACTGTGTCTGAGCCAGTCTCGAATGGTCCCTTCATTCATTATTGTCAAACCGAAAACATGTTCCAGCGCCTGCTGCTCGGAAATTCGACGTCCGGCTTTTTTTACGACCAGGACGATCTCCCCTTCATAATCGAGTTGCATGGATTCTGGAGGTATGAGAATGCTCTGTCCATGGGGGGAAAATGACAGGGGATTGCGGAAAAATACCGAGGGTCTGGCTGGCTGGTCCGTATTATCCCTGAATTCGTCATTTCGGTTCGCATAATTAATTCCGATGCAATAGATCTTGGAGGGGTTGGTGATTGGGAGGTCCAGAATAATTTCATCGAGGTAATAGTCAGCGTCAGCGCTGTTCGCTAAATCCTCTGCCATTGGGAGATAGTTTTTTTCGATCAGTGATTTTACTGTGATGCCGTCCATGCGTGCGGTCAAGTCAATTACCCTGTCGTCCAAAACGGCGCCCGCCCGGGCCTTCTTGCCAGGATGTTGCGTAAGGTCAGAGCTTTCATGTTTGGTTGTAAAGCTTATCAATCGCATTTCAGATTTTCCATTTGTGCCATTGCCATGTCGAGTCGTTTCTCCAACTTTCCGGTTGCTTTCATCATAGGAAGCCTGTGGGCGACCACATATTTGCTGACAAAAGGCAATTGAAAATTAATTGACATGCTAATTATTTATCCGTCAACAGGCGATAAATTCCATTTTCTTAAGATTCCCTAGGCCGGGTAAATTGGATTTGATATTCTGGTTAGGCAGGAAATTCGTGGAGATCGGCCAATCATGCCAATACCAAAACCGGAACTGTACCCACCTTTCAATGTTGTCCGTCTCAGTCACGTTGACCTCGGTGTGAAGGATCTCTTGGCGAGCAAGGCATTTTATGTAGATCTGCTTGGTCTTCAAATTACCGATGAGACAGCAGATAGGATTTATCTGCGTGCGATGGAAGAGCGAGGACACCACAGCGTGATCCTTTCCAAGTCTCCCTCAGCCCAGGTCAATTGCCTGGGGTTTAAAGTCTTCAGCGAGCAAGATCTCGACAAGGCGGCAAGGTATTTTTCAACAGTCGGGCTTGAATTCAAATGGGGTGCGGAACCTCATATGGGACGGATATTGAGAGTCCAGGATCCGCATGGAATTCCGCTGGTATTTTACTTCAGGATGGACAGGGAAAAAACCATTCACCAACAATTTGAACTTTATCGCGGAGCCAGACCACTCAGAATTGACCACTTCAATTGTTTCAGCCCGGATGTGCAGGCGTCTGCAGATTTTTATAATTTTCTTGGTTTCAGAACGACGGAATACACCGAAGACGAAATCACAAAATCCCTCTGGGCGATCTGGATGCATCGCAAAGGTAATATACATGATATGGCTTTTACCAATGGTGTCGGTCCCCGCCTGCATCATATTGCCTTTTGGGTCGCCAATCCCATTCATATTATCGACCTCTTGGATATCATGTCAACGACAGGTTATCTTGACAATATTGAGAGAGGGCCGGGCCGCCATGGCATTTCCAATGCATTTTTTCTTTATATTCGGGACCCGGACAAACATCGTATAGAAATATATTCTTCCGATTATCAGACTGTCGACCCCGACCACGAGCCGCTGAAATGGGATCTCAAGGATCCCCAGCGGCAGACCCTTTGGGGAGCTCCCGCTCCCAGAAGCTGGTTTGAGGAGGGAAGTGTCTTCAAGGATCTGCCGACAAGGGAGCCGGTACTCAGGGCTCAGCCGATTGTTGCTCCTTAGTTGGATTACCTTTAACCCGTTCTGCCGTTTCGGCACGACCTGTATTTAACCGACCCCTGTACTGATGCCGATTGCATCTCAATATTTTGTATTTTAGGTTGCCTATGAACCTCTCTGCCGAATTTTGGCACCGAAATTGTCCCGACGCCTCTCAAATCGAGATGGAGGTCTGAACCGGTGCCTGCAATCACAGTGGTGCTAAGGACTTATGATCGAATTTTACCAAGGTCAAACTTCTACCAACTCCGGCAAGGTAAGGCTGGTATTGGAAGAAAAGAAAATACCATACGAGGAAATTAACATAAACCTTGCAAAAGGCGAACAGCGTTCGAAGGAATATTTGGCGATTAATCCCAACGGTGTTGTGCCGACGATAGTCCACCAAGGCCAAGTGATCATTGAATCATCGATCATAAACGAATATCTCGACGAAGTATTTGATGGTCCATCCCTTAGGCCCGGAGAACCGATAATGATTGCGAAAATGCGGCAGTGGCCACAGATGATCGATCTTTATATCCATCCGGCAACCTGGGTCATCAGTTATGTAACCCTCAGGCAGCCTGTCAAAAAAGCTGAAAAATCGAAAGAGGAACTCGAAGCTGAATTCAGCGCAATGACGGACCGGGTTAAGGGACAGAGACTGATGAAGCTGCAATTCGAGGGCATTCGCAGCGCTGAATTCAGGTCGGCTCTGGAGACAGTCCGAAAATTTACTGAGAGCGTTGACCGGGCGCTGCGTGACTCAGAAGGGCCATGGATGTTAGGAAACCACTATACGCTTGCCGATGTCGCGGTTTCCCCTTGGTTGATGCGCTTGGAGAACATTAACTATTCGGCGATGTGGTCTGAACTGCCGAACCTGTCAAAATGGTGGCAAAGGGTGAAGGCGCGCCCCAACTTTGTGGGCATTGTTTCCAAATATTTACCGCAGCAGGTTTTGGATAAAAGGTCAGAACTGGGGGCCGCTATGTGGCCCGAAGTTCGCAAGCTACTGGATTCATCAGGAAAATCAGATTCATTATGACGCCGCAGGTTGAAAGCCTGAGCGATTTTTAAAGCCGGAAACAATGACATCTCCGGCTTTAATAATTCTGTAAACTGTAAAGTTGCAGACGCTGGTGTCTGCTTACCGTTTCGTAGAATGACTTGATCGCGTAACGGTTTTTGTCATAGCCCGGACATGTGAAGTCGTACGTTCAGCCGTACGAGTCATCATCTTGGTGAATGGACAAACAGTTCCGCGATCAGTTGCCCTTTTTGAGGACCCTGCATCAGCGGATTGAATTCCTATCATGGGAAGTAGGGCAATGCCGGCACCAAGTGCCAATATACGTGTAATAGTTTTCATTTTTTTCTCCTGCAACCCCGCAGACGTCCTCGCCCTCACAAACTTAACTAAGCAATTACCGTTTGGATTTATAAAATTAAGAGTATGGTTAATGCAAACTATATAACAAATTGAAATCATGCAATTAAAATAAATAACGAAATTCCGAATTTGTGCGATAACCCGGCTGACCATCAATCGTTTCTGGGCGAATTGTTTAGACGTAAGTGGCTGGTTTATAGCGGGAATTTAGTTTTTGCCATGGCTTTGACAAACTCTGGACAGATTCTATGATTCTGGTGATATAGATTCAGGATTTGAAAGCCATTTATTGGGGGGGATATGAGTGAAGAAACAGGATTTGACTGGGTAACTCCTACCGAAATGGTAAAGCTGGCTCGTGATGCAAGTCGGGCTGCCCGCTGGTCGGAACGGAGACCAATTGTCATGGTGATCCTTAAGGGATTGCTTCAGTGGTCAGCATTTGTTGGAGTTCTGGTCGGCACTGGCAGCATATTTGGATGGATGGAACGGGGTGCAGATCGGAAAACGATTATTTTTGTCAGCGTCGGTATAGTTTCCCTTTTTATCATAGGTTTCAGTCATCGCCGGGTGCGTTCAGTATTTCAAGGTTCGATGTTTTCTCAGATTCAACGGAACGCGTCGGATTGGCTGAGGCAAAGGAAGTTAAGAAAGCTGGAGCGGGCCGGAAGCTCCCCTCAGCCCGGAATCTGGAATTTTTTCACCAAGCTTTTTTATTCTGTCAGGGAGCGAGCCTTGAATTCAGACTCGATCAGGCAAACTTCAAGACAGCTATGGCCGTATTTCAAACGACCGGGAATTGCTGTAACGGTTGTCGTCTTCCCAGTTGTTCTGTTCCTGTTTCTGGCACTGGATGGTGTAATCTTTACCCGTAAGCTGTTGACACAGCTCTCTGGTTCGGAACGGTTGGAGGGCCCTGCACGGGTTATAGACGGGCAAACTCTGATTGTAGACAGGCAGAAAATTCGCCTGGAGGGGATTGATGCACCGGAACTTAATCAGAAATGTCGTTATACGAGGGGACGATCGAAGAGAATCAGATACTGGAGCTGCGGTCGCAGGGCTGCTGGCGTTTTAAAAAGCATGGTTCGGGCTGAAAGGGTAAGCTGTAAGGGGTATCGGGACAATCAACTCGGCGTACTAACCGCAGTCTGTACGGTGAAAAATAAAAACATCAACCATGAAATGGTGGCCCGGGGTTATGCCTGGGCAGCGATCAACGGCGATCAGGATTATCTGGAGGGGCAGTTGCTGGCACAAAAAGCAAAGAGTGGGGTCTGGCGCGGTCAGTCGGAACCGCCTTGGGAGTATCGGGAAAAATTATGGAAAGCTGCTGAGAAAAGAGCGCCGGAAGGTTGTCCAATCAAGGGGAATATCAACTCCAGAGGGCGGCTTTACTACGTTCCCTGGAGTCCAAGCTATAAGAAAATAAGGATTAGAACCAACAGAGGGGAGCGCTGGTTCTGTTCTGAAAAACAGGCCGTAATGGCTGGTTGGCGACCGGCATCTTAGTGATGTCTGGAGTTTCGGCCATCTCGATTGTTGTGGCAATGAATACGTATCTGCCTTAAGCTGGCTTGAGCCACCAAAGTCAGGGCGCCGTCGCGTCGGAACGAATATGTTCGTCATATGCTCGGCAATAAGGTTGCAACAATAAATCTGAAGCAATGACGGATTAGCAATGACGGATTAGCGATGACGGATTAGCGATGACGGTGACAGCGCCATGATGTCCGTTGAAAGTCGAAAATTATGTTCCCACCAGCTGTTCCTGGCTTAGCTGTACAGAAAATAGATACGCCGGCACTCATCATCGACCTGGACGCGTTCGAGCAGAACCTGCATACGATGGCTGATGAACTCCGGGGTTCTGGCGTACATTTGCGTGCCCATTCCAAGACTCATAAATCTCCGATCATTGCAATAAAACAGATTGCGCTGGGTGCGTGCGGGATCTGCTGCCAGAAGGTGTCGGAGGCAGAAATTTTTGTGCAGGCGGGTGTTCACGACATTCTGATAAGTAATGAGATCGTGGGGCAATCCAAGCTCGGTCGTCTCGCGGCCTTGGCCAGGCAAGCAAAAATTACGGTATGCGTCGACCATCCGGACAATATCCGGAAACTCGCATCTGCTGCGGACAAACTTGGTTCACGCATACATGTTTTGGTGGAAATTGATGTTGGGGCAGGTCGATGCGGTGTATTGCCCGGCAGACCGGCTCTTGAACTGGTGCGGGTCGTCCAGAGTTTCCCCGCACTGCATTTCGCAGGGCTTCAAGCCTATCATGGAACGGCGCAGCATATACGCAGCGCGGAAGAACGCAAACGGGCTATTGAGCGCACAATTTCTCTAACAGTTGAAACAGCTGAACTTTTAAAAGGAGAAAGCATAGACTGCGATATTATCTCAGGTGGCGGCACAGGCACTTATGAGTTCGAAGCCTCCAGTGGCGTCTTCAATGAAATCCAGGCGGGATCCTATGTCTTTATGGATTTGGATTATTCAAGGAATTTACAGTCCGACGGCAGAAATTACTCAAGGTTTCAGCAATCACTATTCATATATACAACGGTTATGAGCACGGCCAAAAAAGGCCAGGTCGTGGTTGATGCGGGTCTGAAATCTGTGAGTGTGGACTCTGGTTTGCCCGAGCCCTTCGATCTTGCATCGTCTACTTACACGGCAGCCAGTGACGAGCACGGCGTATTAATAACTGCTGATGGGGGTGTTGCACCATCGCTGGGTGACAAGATTTTACTCGTACCCGGACATTGTGATCCGACTGTCAACTTGCATGACTGGTATGTTGGTGTTCGTAATCTTGATGGACCTCATGCCTATGTCGAGAGTTTGTGGCCGGTGGCCGCGCGGGGGTGTGTCTTTTAAGATCTTCTCGTACATCCATTCCGTTAGATGCTGTTATTTCCCCGAAACTGGCTGCAGTTGATATTAGTACCTGCCGGTGGATAAAAAGGCCATCATGACTTGAGAGATAACCGTCAACAAGGGTCAGGTACTCTTAAACCTGTCCATAACCCGACCAAACCGCCAGCCGTAAAATTCTACCTTTTCAAAGAGTCCGCCCTTGTTGAATGGCTCGTCTTCCCAGAATTTTCGGGCCCGTTGAAGATTCGGGACATCGATGATCATCAGACTTCCTATTTGATGGGAACGATCATCACTAAGCAGAGGGCCGCGGGTGATGTAGAGATCGGACACGGAACTTTGGTAATCCCTATGTTCCTGCCGCAACTCATCTCTCAGCTCAAGACTATCTGGTTTATCGATCGCATGAATCAGATATTGCACATAACCGCTGGTTCGCGGGCAGTCCCGCCAGCTGTATGGGACGCTGGCCGACCACGGGCGAATTTCCGCGCCATATTGTACATCGGCTTTGAAATAGGGTTCTTCTTCTACGTGGATTTCCGCCGACTGAAGGTCAGGAAATTCCATCAACCGGTAACTTCCCAGTTCTTTTTCGAGGTCATCTGTGAGTATCGGCCCGGCAAACAAAGTTTGCTCGTCAAATTCCTTAAGGTATTCCAGATGAGCCTTGCGGTGTATATCTCGCAGCGGTCCGGAGTCCGCAACATCAAAAACTTTGATTGCAAACAGCATAGTTGCCCTTTCTTATGATAAACCAGACTGGTGAGTTTACGGTCAAATATTAACTTAGCCAATACTAACGGGGAAAAGCCAGCGGCTTTTGTATCAAATTGGCTGCAGACCCTGTTTCCACACTGCCGTTGAAATTCGCAAGTCAGATCCTGAGTTTAAGTCTGGTTTAGTGTACTGCAAGTTGTTTTTATAGCGCCTCTGCCAGCAGACCTTCGAGGCGTACGGAACTTCAGGCTGAAAATACATAACCTACTTCGACTTGTCGCTGCCCGCCGGGGGGCTCCTCCAGCGTACAAATCTGTTAAACAAAAGCTCGCGTTCCTGTCCGGTGAGAATGTCCGCAGCGCCACCTCCCTGACTTTTTAAAAAAAATTCAAAAGCTGCTTTAAGTTCGGCCGGAGCGCCCGCGGAGGCGTAGTTGGGCCTGTTTTTTTTCAGCCAGTCCTGAGCGGACTTGAACCTGGTCCAACCTTCAATCTCCAATGTTGGACTGATTTCCCGCCATTTCGGATGGAAGGCGTCGGAACGGAGTTTATCAAGGTTCGAGAATAGGATATCAACGAATTTAGCGACTTTCTGGTATCTCGGGTTTGTTGAATTCCAGTTATAAACCATAAGTATGTTGCTCACCGAGATGGTGCTGATGGCCTCTTGCTTCGTTATCAGGTTTGGATAATCTTCGTGACTGATAATTTCGGGGGTGAAATCCGATGACAGTTCATCTGAATAGTCTATATTCAATAATTTCAAACCATCAGCCCGCCGCAGGTTGACAAGACCAGGAGCCGGTTTCCCCGAGATGAATATGGTGGCAGTCAGCGTTTTTTCTCTGATTTCGTGAATTGCAGCCCGTAGACCCAGATGGACCGGTTCCACCTTAATATTCAGAGTTTCAAAAATCCGCCCTGCCGTCATCGCAGTTTGAGTTCCGTCAACGCCCAAATTGACTTTTTTCCCCTTGAGTTCGCTAATATTCCGTATATCGCTGTTCGCCAGAATGTGGACCTCCGAAGACGATAATTCGGTAATGTAACGCAGTCTGGATATAAGTGGTTTGAAAGTTCTTGAAGTCTTGGCCCAGTTTAAGGTGTCTAACTGGATGATTGCGAGATCAACGCCTTTTAACCAGAAAATATCATTCAGATTTTGTCGTTGAGTATCTCCGATAAGGGGGACAATGCGAAGCTTTCTGTCTGGACTCACGATTTGCGCAAGTTCGCTGGTCATTTGCAGGATCGCTGATCCGTAGGGACCTGCAATCATGCCAATAACAGGTCGCCGATCCGGTGGTTTTCTCAGGACAGGCTTCGGCCGATTTGGGGCAGGCTGCGGTTGCCCGATCTGCGGAAGCGGCTGTGACTGAATGATATTACTGTCGTTGTTCTGAGCTTTTAGCGGTTGAATTGAAACGAACATCAGCAATCCGGCCAAAAGACAGTGGCTCGACCAGGTCAATCGAATTATTTGGATAGATCGACAGATCCAGGCTGAACTTTGAGCCCGGGAATTTTTAATGCCAGTAACGGTTGCCATTTAACTACTGCCTTGCAGGCTTTTCAATCGGTCAGCGAGCGTTTCACGGATGCTACGACGTCTGGTCTTTACATCCGTACTTTTTAGCTGTTTGATCTCCAGTTTCCCTTTTGTATCTGGTTTAACGGGAGAGGCGTTCATTTCATCAACTGAATTTTCAGCAATTTTTTCGCGGGTAACTGTATTTTCCCCATCATCAACTTTAAAAGCGTGATTATCAATGCGCCCTTCTTTGGCAATGAGATTGTCAATTGTAATGACTGCTTTATCTACCGCACTGGTCGCCTGATCCAGGTCAGTCTTTTTCTTCCGTCTGCTGTCGGCAGGACAGGCTGCGTGTTCAAGAAGACTTCGCTCAATGGTTTCAAGATGCTCTTCTTTGTTCCCTTCATAGGTTTCCCGTGACGAAGCCTTTTGGTTTATCCGTTTCAGCAGGATTGAGAGCCTGTTTTCCAGATGCTCATTTTGCTTTTTCAGAAGTTCGAACTCTTTAGCCGGAACGGTGTCTATGGAATTCTCACCTTTGCTCTCGGACTCCGAGACCCGGGCGGCCTTAAGGCGGTCCAGTTCTGCTTGTTTCAATTGTTCCTTAGCTGCTGCCTGTCCTATTTTACTTTCCTGCTGATTGATCGTCGTGCGGAGCTTGTTGATTTCCTGATAACGATCTCCCAATAGTTCTTTTGCCTTGGCGAGCTGCGCCTCCATTTTGGGTAACCGTGTGATAATGGTCTGCTCATAGATGCGATTGGCATTTTTTTGTTCTTCCAGGTTTCTGCCGGTTTGTTCTATTTCATTGCGCAATTGGACCAGTTCAATTTCCTTACGGCTGATTTCAATTTTCTGTTTAGCAATCTGCCTTTCGGATTTCTCAAGTTCAGCTTCCAACTGGCGAATTCTAATGGCAAAATCGGCGCGTAATTGATCTTTGTCAGCTTCTATTTCCGCCAGGGTGACTGGCATGCTGTTATGAATTCGCTCTGTGGTCAGACGAATAGCCCGTTTCCAGAACGCGGAAGCGAACAGGAGGGTAACAAATCCCGCTATTAAAAATCCTAGGGCGACCAGCATTACGGACTGGATCATATATCTGGGTCCCCCTCAAGAAATAGCGGAATTCGAATGCTCGCGGATCCGCTGTAAGCCAAAGAAACACTTGCCCTTTTTGGTTTATACAGGGAATAGTGATCGGAAATATAATATAGATTAAACTATTTCTAAAAGGGATTCCATGTTGGTCTTCTACTATATTTAAGATAGCCGATATTGGCTCCCAGTCTGACCCCAACGCCAGACCTGATCGGCGCCAGTATGACATCACCGTATTTTTGGAATGTAATTCCTACACCACCAACGAGGTAGGCAGAGCCGTCAACCCCGCCAAACCGGTGAAACAACTGTTCAGGGTGGCGTAAGTTGTAGACAAGAACCATAGATTTTGAGCCTTCCGCGCCGAAATCATATCCCAGTGAAGGACCCTGCCAATAAACTTTATGGTTACCAAGGTGTTTCGTAACCAATGTCCCTTCACCATATCTCAGTCCGGCGAAAAATGCGCCGCCAGCCCCCTCGCCGAGTATATAACCGTTGGGTCGGCCAGAGCGTCTGAAGGCATATGCAACGACTTTGGCCAGTCCGCCGGAAACAGAGCCGAAAAATCTGTGGCCGGCATCGATAATCTCATTTTGGGAATAAGTTTGGTTCGGATCCTGTCTCGGAGGCGGCAAATAGTCCGGTTGGTCTCTGCCTGGCGGGTAAGGTGTAGCATAATCCCGGCGGCGGACCTCATCAGAATACGGGTCGCCATATTGAGGTTGGGCGCGACGATCGTTGTAATCATTGTATTGTTGGGGTGCTTCGTATCTCTCGGGATATTGTTCCTGCGGTCGCGGATTTTCCTGAGAGTAGGGGCGAATATCCTGAGGGACCTGCTCATATTGATCAGTAGGCTGGCGGCCATTTTGTAGCCAGGGCAATGTATCCTGCGCGAAAACCTGATTTGGCTCAATAAGAAATAAGGCACATAGAGCCATGAATGCGGCGCGACAGGTTAATAAATTCCTAATAATTATCATCAGTTCTCTTATTCCTTGGTGGGATCGGGTGTCATCGTACAAACGGATGTTGCAGAATTCGCAGCAGTAACACGCCCAATCAGAATCAACCAATACATGCCGTTATCATGGTTTGAAAGTGTTACGAAACTGTGGCCAAAAATTCGCTTTTTTGTGCTGCAATATTGTGACAAGTCGACCAGATTTGTACGCTCGTCGCGTTCTAAGAATGTCACCGACACTTCGAATATGGGGTTTAGTGGGATAAATTTCTGTTAGGTATCTATGACTTAAGGAATCGGCCCGATGGCATCACACACCAATAAGACAATTTGGCTATAGAGTAGGGCGAACACCCCTAGCGATGAAGGCTGGATTGGCGAAGTTCTTGTTTTTCTTTCCATAAAGAAGCGGACTGTCATCCAACTGCAATACCGTCCCCCCTGCGGCTTGCAATATGGCATGACCAGCGGCAGTATCCCATTCCATTGTGCGTCCGAACCGTGGATAGAGATCGGCGGTTCCATTGGCCAACAGACAAAACTTCAGTGACGAACCGGCGCTGACACGGTTTCTAATCGGGAAATCCTTTAAATAGCTCTCGGTCCGCCGGTCACTGTGGGAATAGCTGACTAATACATCCAGTTCTCCCTGCAGAACCTGCCTCGCCCTGATTTGGCTACAGTTGGCAATATTGCCACCCTGTGATCCAGGCATGAGGTCCATGCGTCCAGATTTGTCCGGGGCCAAAGTCACATAAAGCTGTTCCAGCGCCGGAGCATAAATAATGCCAAATGTTGCAGTTCCATCTTCGATAAGTGCAATATTTACGGTGAATTCGTTTCTGCCCGCTATAAACTCCCGCGTACCATCAAGTGGATCGACGAGAAAAAAACACCGTTCAAAGTCTGGAATTTGGCCGGTGCTAACAGCTTCTTCGGCAATCACGGGAATACTCGGATAAAATGATTCCAAATCTCGCAATATTAATAATTCCGCTTCCCGATCTGCGTCCGTGACCGGTGAATGATCAGGTTTTGAGTTAATATCGCTGAGGTTGCCAAAGTGGTCCATAATGATCCCACCAGCTTTCGATACTGTGTTGAGAAGTGACTGAGCGAGAGATAAATGGTCCATAATTGCCGATCTATAAAATAACTTGGCTAAAAAAGTGAATTTATTTAATCGTTGCCGTTTGATTCGCCAATATTACGATGATTTTGCGTCCCGACCGCGCTCCCAATTTCCCGACGCAGCCAAAATTTATCACACCAATACAAATATTTATAAACCAGCATATTCAGCCGACTTGGCACTGGGAAGAGACATGTGTATCAAGGTAGCATGGCTTGTTCGAGGGGAAAACACAGATCGGTCGGGAAAATTTAATTTTCGATGCAAGGCAATCCATTAGCCGATCGCGATTAGGGAGATCTTGATGACAAATCAGCTTCAATTGGACGAATTAAGTTTGACAGCTCTCATATCTAGCCGGATCTGTCACGATGTTATTTCACCGGTTGGAGCCATTTCGAACGGGCTTGAAGTTCTGGATGAGGAAAAGGATGAGCAAGTTCGGGAATATGCAATGGATCTTATTCGCAAAAGTGCACAGCAGGCGTCTGCCAAACTGCAGTTCGCCCGGCTGGCATTTGGAGCAGGGGGATCGGCCGGATCCGAGATTGACCTGAATATGGTGCGACAGGTCGTGCATGGGGTTCTCGATGAGGGAAAACACCAGTTGATCTGGAATGTAGAACCGCTAACCATGGTCAAAGACAAGGTCAAGCTTTTACTGAATTTGCTGGCCATTGCCATTACGACATTGCCCAGAGGTGGGTCGATTGATGTCTCAGTGACCGGTCTTGCCCAATCTCCGGCCATCACCATTGTTTGCAGGGGCATGGGGGCAAGAATTCCGGATGGGCTGACCGATCTGATGTCCGGGCGAACAAATGGCGTATTGGATACACTTTCAATCCAACCCTATTATACCAGCCGACTTGCCAACATGGTAAAGATGTCTTTGTCCGCTCAGTTCTCCGGAAAAGATGTCGTATTGCGGGCGTTGGTATAGGACCACTGAATTTTATTCACATGACCAGGGGGACACGTGCAGCTAAAAATGTTAAATATATCAGACGTATAATTTTGAAATTTCTTTAATCATTTTTAACATTTTCACACCAAACTCCGCTAACGAATATAAAAGATGTGCTGGAAAGGGGCGGTGCGGGAACCGATCCCGAGGCTGGGGAAAGAGTATCGGATGGATGATCTCCTAATCGAATATTTGAACACAACGGCGGGATGCCTCAACGTCAATGATGTCGAGCGGGTCAAATTTTTGCGGGCGGGTTTGAATGAATGACACAGTCACGAAGCATTGCCTGATCGTTGACGACAGCAACGTAACCCGGAAAGTGGTGCGCCATATTTTTCAGTCTCTAGGGTTTGTGATATATGAAGCGGAAAACGGACAGGAAGCTATAAATCGGTGTCGTCACAAAAACTTCGATGCAATATTTCTCGACTGGAATATGCCTATTATGGATGGCATTGATTTTTTGTTGGCTTTACGAAGTGAGAACGGGGGCAACGAACCTAAAGTTATTTTCTGCACAACTGAAAATGACGCAGAACGCATTACACAGGCGTTTAATGCCGGCGCGGACGGGTATATTTTGAAACCCTTTGATCCGGAAATAGTAGAGAGAAAACTGCAGGAAGTTGGGTTGATCTAGTCCAACAGTAGATACCGATGGCCCCGCATCGAGGTTTTCAATTCGACATCGCCGAAATGGGAAAAGGGCCTGTTCAGCCATGCTATTGAAATTCCGGTCGTCGATGGTG
This sequence comes from uncultured Hyphomicrobiaceae bacterium, assembly GCA_964461525.1. GTDB lineage: Bacteria > Pseudomonadota > Alphaproteobacteria > Rhizobiales > CAYWUX01 > CAYWUX01. The sequence goes on from CAYWUX010000032.1 coordinate 30,962, forward strand.
CGACGGCGGTGCCGGAATTGATGAAATGAAGGCCGTATCGCAAAGTCGTTATGGCGTCAACGTAGACTTGGAGAAACACGCAAAATTCCCTTAAAGCCCTCGCGCCGGGTACATGTTTGCCTGACTGGATTAACTGACATTAAGAAAGACAGGCACAAGAAAGGGGCCTTGGCGGCCCCAATTCACAAACCGATCATTCCAGAATTTATTAAAAAAAAATCTTACTTCAGTTATTATGCAGCTTCGATTTCTGATTCCGGATCTCTGAGCACGTATCCGCGGCCCCACACCGTTTCTATGTAATGCTGGCCACCCGTCGCGGTTGCCAATTTCTTTCGTAGTTTACAAATAAACACGTCAATAATTTTGAGTTCGGGCTCGTCCATTCCGCCGTAAAGATGGTTTAAGAACATTTCTTTGGTCAGCGTAGTGCCTTTTCGAAGGGAAAGGAGTTCAAGCATCTGATACTCTTTACCCGTGAGATGAACTCGCTGACCACCCACTTCCACGGTTTTGGTATCAAGATTCACTTTTAAGCCACCGGTGATAATTACGGATTGTGCATGCCCTTTCGATCGCCTTACTATGGCATGTATCCGTGCAACCAGTTCGTCTTTATGAAAGGGTTTGGTCAGATAGTCATCTGCCCCAAAGCCCAGGCCTCTTACCTTGTCTTCTATTCCGGCCAGACCAGAAAGTATGAGAATAGGAGTTTGAACCTTACTCACGCGAAGGGTTTTCAAAACTTCGTATCCGCTCATATCAGGTAAGTTCAAGTCGAGTAAAATTATATCATAATCATAGAGCTTGCCGAGATCCACACCCTCTTCGCCAAGATCCGTGCCATAAACATTGAATCCCTCTGACTGCAGCATGAGCTCAATACTTTGAGCCGTTGCGCGGTCATCCTCGATTAATAGTACCCTCATCCTAAGCCTCTCAATTCTCGCCCGACCATTAACCGCTGCCCGAAATCAAATTTGAATGCACGCAGTAGTCCGTTGGTTAACTCCCAATCAAGAAATTAGACGCCGAAGGTTAATAAATTCTAATTTCTAAACAGAAGATTACGAATTTTACTCAACCAGCAGGTCCTTAATTCTTTTTTGTTCGTTGAGTGAAGGTCGAACGGCAGACACCAACCAGTTACTGACCAATTTAATCAACCGCAGGACCGGTAACGCTACCAGGAACTTTTGAAACCGCCGGAGCAATCAGAGGAGAAAGCGCAAAGACCTGAACTTCGAATAACCTATAAACAGCAATTGGTAACAGTCACGAACCAGCCCACTGTTTCATTGTTGCACAATTCCCAAAATGGAATACTTAGTTTGTACTAGACACTTTGAATGAACGTTCCACCTTGCTGGCCAAAAAAGTCCCTGGCAGCAAACTCGAGAAACGATCGATGAGCCCCTAATGCCCCTCACAGACCAATTCATTAATTTATGTCAACGAATCAATCACTAACTACTGATAACAGAAATCCACCTAAGACCAAGAGTCGGAATTAATATATATGTAATATTTCCTCAGTTTGTGACCTTTTCGACTCGAGTACCGTTTTGGTTAACTAAAGATTAACGGCTCCAAGCCAATATGGATAGCCATGCCCCCATAAAGCAGGGACTTGATTATACCGGAAGGGTACAGTCAGTTGGCACAAATATTGAATGAAAGTGTTACAAATGAACGTGTTTCCAATGATGGTTTTACGAATGCGGACGCGTCGAGTGAGATTGGTCCTTGGTTCGAAAATGTTGAGGGTATCGGACAATGAAATCTAAAGATACATTAGTTAGACTTCGCAAGTTTGAAGTCGATGAAAAAAAACAGAAGGTCAGTGACCTTGAAGTTATGATTCAGGAATTTCGCCGAATGGCGGAAGACCTCAACCGTCAGATCGAGATAGAACAGCAGAAAGCGGGGGTAAGTGATGTTAACCATTACGCTTATCCGACCTTTGCCAAGGCGGCTTTAAAAAGGCGCGATAATCTAATGGCTTCATTGGGAGATCTGCAGGCAAAACTCGGCGAGGCCCAAGGCGAACTTGCTGATGCATTTGAAGCACTAAAAAAGATTGAGATGCTTGAGGAGCGCGGTATGGCACGGGATCGATTTGGACGGGAACAGCCCGAACAGAGGGAACTGGAAGATTTTGCCCCTCATCGTCATTCCAACGGCAATTAATAAACCTACCAATTAATTGCCTTTTTATCAAATTCGGGACATTTGTTCTTCTGTTTCCCACATATTTTCTCCTAAATGAGATTCAGCTCTGGTGCAGTTCGCCCGGAGCTGCTCTATATTCGCCTTAAATTATGGCGTTCATGATGCTATTCTTGGTTGGATATTTCAGTTAGTGAGAAAAAATGGCCTCATTTGATATCGTATCCAAAACGGACATGAGTGAAGTTGATAACGCACTGCAGAACATGCAGCGCGAAATGAGCCAGCGTTATGATTTTAAAGGGGCAAAGTGTAAGATAGAGAGAAAAGATCAGGAACTTACGATTGTCGCGGACGATGATCTTAAACTTCGCCAGATGCATGAGCTGTTGCAGGGCCATCTGGCGAGGCGGAAAATTGATGCTGGTGTTATTGAATACAGGGAAAAGGAACCGGCTGCTGGACAGTCGGTGCGCCAGATCGCCGTGATTAGACAGGGAATTGATAAAGATCTGGCAAAGCGGATTGTAAAAGAGATCAAGGCGACAAAACTTAAGGTTCAAACGTCGATACAAGGTGATGAATTACGAATAGTTGGGAAAAAAAAGGATGAACTCCAAGATGTCATTAGCCATGTAAAGGGTTTGTCCATCAATCTGCCGCTGCAATTTGTCAATTTTAGAGATTAGCAAAGTTCCAACAAATTTATCCGGAGACAGATGCTATTCCATGCATGCATTTGCGCAACAGCTCAATATTGTTGTCAGATGGGCAACGCTTGGCATCTTTACAACGTTGCTTACGGCGGGTTGTGGAGCGACACTGGACAATTCTAAGAGCACTGCCCTTAAGCTACCCGATATATCAGAAGCGATAGGAAACTCGAACTCGGCAGTCAAGAAAGGTTCGCCTATCGAGCTTTATACTTTGGTCGCAAGGGGAATAAAGTCGTGCTGGTTTTCGGGAGCCAGGCCAGACTTCAAGAAATATATATTTTTTGCCGAAACCTCTCAGGATACCAGCGAGGGTGCGGCCGAAATTTCAATTCACGAACTTGACAAAAATGGACGGCGGGGCTTGAAGGCTTTTGAAGTGAAATTCCATTCAGCTGACGGCGGAACTTATGTGGCACCGAAGAACCACCGGCTGGACGCCGTAATGAGCGAGCAGCTGGAGGCCGCAATAGATCGTTACGCAAACAACGATTTATCGTGTAATCTGTCATCATCGAGAAAGGCCGGATGACCGTCAGGGTTTTTCCCGAATAAATCCAAACAGTAGATTTCTGCTCAATCCAGGCATTGAAGCGGGGAGTACCGTGTGCTTGCTTCTAAGTGGTACAAATCAGCGCGCTTGATCTAACTCGGCTGAACGAGAGAATTGTAGACTTAAACGGTGCAAAATACGGTATTGCCGAGTCATTAAAATCGATCTCCGCCAGGCAATCTCGATGGGCGGAGATATCGCAATTGTAGCGGCGCAGGTTTATTTCAGTCGCGGTAGTGCTGGACTCTGGTCGCCCGCAATCCTGGAAGTCCGTGCTGATCAATGGATCGTTGCCAGGACAGAAACTCTTCGACGGTCAGTTTGTAGCGCTCGCAGGCCTCTTCCAAACTGAGCAGTCCACCGCGTACTGCGGCAACCACTTCTGCCTTTCGACGGATAACCCATCGCTTCGTGGATGTTTTGGGAAGATCGGCTATTGTCAATGGACAGCCGTCGGGCCCGATCACATATCTAACTCTCGGTCTGTAACTCTCAGACATAATACTCTCTATACGCACACCTGTTAAAGTAAAGTGCAAGACTATACAAAGTGGCTTAAGATATTGCTAAAGGAAGACAGAAAAATTGAACTTTTCAGAATGAAAATAATTCCGTTTGATTAATGGATGTGGCTGATGTACCCAGATAGGGTAAATATATCTTTAAATATTTTAAGAAGTGACCGATTGTTTGTTGGTGATCTGTGATCTGCACATATTCTTCTGTCGTTGTCAGGTGGAGTCTGTCTGATGGATGCGATGTCGAAGAGAAAAACCTAGCGGCCGTTCGACTGTAAGTGTGGTCCGAGCCGAGCCATCACAGGGGACATCGAGCCGAAAATCAATTCCACAGAATTTGAGCCTATCAAGGCGGCTATCAAACCGTCTGAAAATATTGCTTGCCTGGGCCACAATGTGAACAGCCTGGGCATTTAAGGGAATTTTGGCTGCATTTGACGTCCGCCAATGGGCAGCAGGTGCCAGATGCGGCAATGCCAATGGACCTAGGCCGAGCGTGCGGGCAGGATAGTGCTTTAAGTCCATGCGGTATTGGGTTATATACTTGTTTCTGCCGGACCATTTGCTCCTTCGTTGAGCATTAACGAAATCCTTTTTCCCAAAAATACTGAAGTTCTGCGTTGATAGTTTCTGCTCCAACCGTCTCAGAGCGACCAGTCCCTTCATCACCTGCAAACATAGTTTTATATATTAAATTATTATACTCGCAGAAAGGGCGTGACGGATCTGGATAAACTGTTTTGCTATGCTGGGCTATAATCTGATGACTAAAATTTTCAAGGAATCCGGGTTTTGAAAGTCCGCAATAATTTTCACAACGGAATTCATTTCATTCAACCTGGAGCCCTGATGAAATCAATTGTAGTCCCATTCGGCAAACCTCAGACCAAATTGTGTAACCCTGACTTTCTATTTGAATAACAATGTACTAAAGGAGTGTACTTGGCGACTTTGCTGATAATAGGATGGCAATAAGCAGTCAAATTATGCCGGGCCAAAGTTGACATTGCCGGTTAGGCGACTTGTGAAAATTCTATAGAGGCTTGCAAAATCATCGAAATTCTGCGTATTTTTCAACGTTTTGACATAAAACTTTTGCTGGAATTAAAATGGTAGACGCATATATAAAGACACGACTTTAAGTGACCCTTGGTTACCTTCCAAATCGACAAGTGAATCTGTTCCGTCTTGACGATCATGTGGACATATATCAAGTGGCCGAACGGTAGTTCAAAAAGAATTGAAAAAGTTTCAATGAAAAAAATTAATTAAGATTTATGAGGCGTATCGTGTCCTACCCAACTGCAAATCTCAACAGCATGAATCTTCCGGGCCGCCCGGAAGATACGCGTGTTGTTGTAGCCATGTCAGGTGGCGTCGATTCCTCAGTTGTTGCGGCACTTCTTAAGCAACAAGGTTATAATGTCGTTGGCATTACCCTTCAATTGTATGATCACGGAGAGGCCGTCGGTCTTAAAGGTGCATGCTGTGCCGGTCAGGATATTCATGATGCCCGGCGGGTAGCCGAAGCATTGGATATTCCCCACTATGTGCTCGATTATGAAAAAAGATTCGAGGAAGCGGTAATGGATAATTTCGCTGACCAGTATTTGGCAGGCGAAACTCCGGTGCCCTGTATTACATGCAATCAGCAGATCAAGTTTAAGGATTTACTGGACACGGCGCTGGATCTCGGGGCTTCGGCTCTGGCTACAGGACACTATATCCGTAGCGAACGGACTCCAGATGGCTGGCAGTTGATGCAGGCCGCCGATCTGGATCGGGATCAGAGCTATTTTCTGTTCGCAACCACTCCTGAGCAGTTATCGCTTCTGAGATTTCCGCTTGGTAATCTGCAAAAAGCCGAAACGCGTTTTCTTGCCGAAAAGTATGGTTTGGGTGTCGCTCATAAAACAGACAGTCAGGATATCTGTTTTGTCCCCACCGGAAGATACACCCAAGTGATCGAACGACTTCGTCCGGGTGCCGCAGTTCCAGGCAAGATCATCGACAATGGCGGGCGTGTGCTTGGTGAACATAATGGAATCATGAATTTTACGATAGGGCAAAGACGCGGTATTGGCATTGCGGCGGACCGTCCGCTCTATGTTTTAAAACTTGATGCCAGTTCACATGAGGTCATCGTAGGCCCGCGAGAGGAACTGCTTTCCCATTGGTTGGGACTGAAGGGACTGAATTGGCTGGGTGATAGCTCGTTTGAAACTCTGCCAGAAGATGGCTTGCAATTGAGAGCGAAGATCCGTTCAACTGAAGCGCCTCGACCGGCGGTTCTGTATAACGTGGAGGGAACACCAGTCGTTCATCTGCTTGATGGGGAATATGGAATATCTCCGGGGCAGGCGTGTGTATTTTATGATTTGAACACTGATCGTGGCCGGGTACTTGGAGGTGGCTGGATCAGAATTGCGGCCAGCGAGAGTGAGGGGCAACAGGCCATCCTTTCTGCTGCTGCCGGAACGATGCGAAACAAGGATCTAACCAGGGTAACCGAATTGTCCAGCTCGTAAGTTTCTGATCAAAAAGCGGGTTGCAAAAAGTACCTTAATACTAATGTGGCAAAGAAAAAGAGGTAGTGATTTGTCTAGAAAGTCTGCGATTGACGTGTCAGACGTGCGTTTAGCTTACCGGCGGTGGGCACCCGTATACGATATTACCTTTGGCAAGGTAGCTGATGCAGGAAGGCGGCACACGGTTAAGATCATAAACCGGAGAAAAGGATCTGTACTCGAAGTTGGTGTAGGAACGGGTCTGTCATTGCCGCACTATAGTGATCATCTGAACATTACCGGAATCGATTTGTCAACGGACATGCTCGAAAAAGCGCGGGAAAGAGCGGCGAAGAAAGGGCTTGAGAATATAAGTGGTCTCTATGAAATGGACGCCAGTGCTCTGGACTTTCCCGACGGCACATTTGATACGGTCGTCGCAATGTACGTGATGACGGTTGTGCCGTCACCTGAACGGGTTATGTCTGAACTTGAAAGGGTCTGTGCTCCTGGCGGAGAGGTTATAGTGGTTAATCATTTCAGTCAGGATGACGGTGTTCGAGGTTGGATCGAACGCAGAATGGCCCCTCTGGCAGCAACTCTCGGCTGGCATCCTGTCTTCGACGAGAGCAGGGTTATGGGATGTACCGATCTCAATCTCACAGAACAATTTGCACTGAAGCCCCTGAATTTGTTTACGATGATGCGATTTGTCAAACGGCCCAACGTCCCGGCGGATCACCGGCTGGGAAAAGAAACAACCGCGACAGGGCGCAACGCAACGTTGAAACCGGCTGAGGCTCGAGGTGCCAGCCTATAGCCCGTATTGCTTTCCCCAGGGCAGACGCGTTTATTTTGTTTGAGGTTTTTGTGTTTCCTATTATTGCGGGAAGGCTTTTTCTACGCTTGACAGGGGTTGATTGTCTCCTTAAATCTCGATTTGTTTTACAGGGGCGGAGTAGCTCAGCTGGTTAGAGCAGCGGAATCATAATCCGCGTGTCGGGAGTTCAAGTCTCTCCTCCGCTAC
>CAYWUX010000033.1:0-30369 GCA_964461525.1 uncultured Hyphomicrobiaceae bacterium
AATCGTTCCTATGTTACAGTGCGGTTTCGTTCGCTCAAATTTCTCTTTGGCCATTGCCTGTCTCTAATCTCTCAAATCACCAGTTCTTTGTATTTTAAACTCATTAAATCCCATTTCGGATATTCGCGAATGCTATTCCCATGTGGGCATGTGGGCATGTGGGAATGGAGACATCTTAAGGTAACATCTACTTTTAGTTTTCCCTGAATGCTCCGTTATATATGCCGATCACTCCGTTATAAACAGATTATCCCGTTTCCCTGTTTTCATATAAAAGTGAGACAAAAATTGGAGACCAATTCTCGAGTGGAAATGTATTTTTTGCCTATGAATTTAAGGGATCTAATCTTTGCACCAAATCGTCCAGACCTGCGCCACGAACCCACGTTCCCGTCTCCAAAACATCTCCCATGATTTTTAACTTTTAAATACTCTTCAGAATTCAACAACTTAACATATATAGATTGGACTGATATATCGATCATACACATTTGACACAAACCCCGGTTGTGACCGTATTTATGGAGCGGGTGAAGGGAATCGAACCCTCATCTTCAGCTTGGAAGGCTGTTGCTCTACCATTGAGCTACACCCGCTTTTAAGTCTTCCCTGCCAGACTTCTAGCCTTCCTTGCCGGCTAATTACATTTCCCTGCAACTGCTGGTGGAGGGAGTTGGATTCGAACCAACGTAGGCTAAGCCAACGGGTTTACAGCCCGTCCCCTTTAACCACTCGGGCACCCCTCCTCTTCAGATTAGATTGATCCATACGAAATCGCCCCGCTGTTCCCAGCAGGGACTTCTCGACTTGTTTATGAGTGGCCCTAGGCCTGATGTCAACACTAAATCAACGTTGTAGAGAAAAAACCACCGGCTTTCAAATACACCCATCAGTTCCTGCCGCTGACCCAATGTACGTCCTCGAGATCATGGGAAAGCATTTTTGGCATGACTTGGCTTGCAAAAAGTATTTTATATAAATTACAGGCCGTTGGTATGATAATTTACCGTTGCATTGGTATATAGTCCAAATGGTGGGTTTAGCAACGGCTCAGAATAACGGATTTAGGGAAACAGAATTAAATTGGGCAAAAAACGAAAATCCAGAGCCATTCGAAAGCCCCCGCCCGCTGCAGCCCCGGGAAGGATAAGAAAATCCGCGCCATTTGGCCTTTCCAAAACCAAAACAGATGTCAAAGACCGACAAAATGGCGATGAACTTATCTTCGGATACCACAGCGTCTCAACGGCACTGCGCAACCCGGATCGAAAATTCCATCAGATCTTCGCCACTCCCAAATTTGCAGGCAAACTTTCCGACCAGCTTCGCGACAGAGGAATTCCCCTAAATATCCTTTTACCTCAAGAGCTTGACGCGATAGTGGGGACTCAAGCTGTGCATCAGGGTATTGCTGCCAAAGTTGATCCCCTGGAAAGCCTCAACCTCGAGGACTGTCAAGACCGGTCTCCGCTCATTGTTTTGGACCAAGTCACCGATCCACATAATGTTGGCGCCATACTACGTTCCGGAGCTGCATTTGGAGCAGGTGGCCTTATCATGACGGCGAGAAACAGTCCGGCGCCAACCGGAACACTTGCAAAAGCTGCCAGCGGCGGCCTGGAATTTGTTCCAATCGTTCTCATCACAAATTTGTCACGAGCCCTTGAAGAACTCGCAGATATGGGGTTCTGGCGGATTGGCTTGGATGGAGACGGTCAAATTCCCCTGGAAGACTCTGTTAGCTTCCGTCACGGTGAAAGCAATGAGATGAACCGGGCAGGACAAATAATTCCGCGTATTGCACTGGTCTTGGGGGCTGAGGGAAAGGGACTTCGCCGGTTGACCAGAAAAAATTGCGATGAGATTTGCCGATTGACTGTGACTGGGAGTTTGAAAAGCCTGAATGTTTCCAATGCAGCTGCCATTGCCCTTTATATCCTGCAAGGAACGGGCATATCCTGCAAGGAACCAGCAGGCGGTAATAAAATAATTGATCCCTGATTGCCGATTTACTGGTTAAAGTCATTCCCCCTATAACCGGCTCCCAATAACCAGCCTGTATCAATCAGCCGGGAACCACACGCCGAACGTCGTTTGATGGCGCGGTTGGCACGGGAACATCCGACTCAAACTATGAGATCCATGACGCCGTAACCCGCCATCGAACATTTGTTAATCGCAAATCGTCGGGCGCCAGCAGGAACGTCTTGTGCCACAACGCTCATAACCTCTTCGATTGACCCAGCAACGCCACTTACGAACACAACGGACCGGACCGCGATAACAAACTGGTTCGTAACGGTCATAATAGCGGCCGTGGCGATGGCTGTTCGCCAACAAGCCCAATGCAACCGCGCCGAGGACAACGCCGGCGACCACCCTCCCCCTGCGCCCGGCGTCCGCCGGTTGATAAGTTGACAGGGTAAATCCTAATATCAAAATTGAAGTTGTCAGGGCACGTAAAAATTTTTTCATCTGATATCACCTCATAGATCCGGTGATCATGTCTGAATTTGTTGGACCCGATCTCCGGTTATTGCGGAAATATAAACGACGTTCAGACAGAGAAAGCTGAACGACGCAAATAGTAATGTAAAATGCTCTCACCCCTGGTTCTTAAATAGAACCTTCAAAAAACATGCTCCATATCTTTAGCCTAGTACCGCGAATCTGAACCACACATGAACAGAATCAAATTTTAGGATGAAGGGCAATTCTAGTGGAATTAAGGCAGGTCTTGAGAATGTAATGTGAAGGCATCAAGTAAAATGATAGAACCTGAAAGCTTGCGAGATGCTCGTGCGGGTTGCATCTCCGACCGTTGAGACGAGTGAGCACCCGCTCCCCAAGTCCTCAATTTTATTTAACCTTTCGAATATAAAAATCGAAGCCGTCGCCTGAATTCAGGACGCATTGTAAGGTCGCTGCATAATTCCGTATAAAACTTTGCACAATGGCCCCAAATCGGTCGAGCCGAATTCTTAATCACCCCCCATGGCATCCTGTGCCCAGTCCGGAAATCCATCCATGAAAGGATCTGCGTTCACATAATGTGTCGAAAAAGACAACAGGCAAGCGACGATAATCGTGGAGACAACAAAGGCTCGAACATATTTTTTAACCATCCATAACCCCCTAAAACTGTATTGGTTTCGCCACGGTGCCCGCCAAAAATGCCAACGGGATGCCTGATAGCGCCGTTAGCCTGACAGAGTTAACTGATGCAATTCTCTGCTGCGATTTTTCACATAATATTGCGACTTGCATATGCAAGGTGCCAACTGTTATTTAATGTGTTCACATGTGCATTTTTGCCTCACCTGCTAGAGCATTGATGGGCATCACAACTGCCCGCACTACCGATCCCCGCATTGAGGAACAAAAATATGATTTATACGGATTTTCCAACATCTGAAGAATTTCGGGTTCTGGATAACATACGCGGAGAAATCTGTGTCTCGATCTATCTGCCCACAACGCCGGTAACCACGAACACTGCCGGTGATCGAACGCTATTTAAGAACCTTGTAAATGACGCACTGGAACAGCTTAAGGAAAACGAAGTTAATAAACGAGCCCTGTCCGCTGTTGCCACCAGACTCGATGAATTGTACGATGACGATTCATTCTGGGCTTACCTTGCGGACGGACTGGGGGTGCTGGCTTCGCCCAAGGGATTGAGAACGTACCGCCTACCCTTTGCCCCTGAGACAGTTTCGCAGGTTTCCGACCGTTTTCACCTTAAACCCCTTATCCCGCTCATTGCCTTCCCCAATGCCTGTTATGTCCTTGCGCTTTCATCTGGAGCCGTTCGACTTGTGGAAGTCACTTCTGGACTTGCCAAATCCGTCAAAATCAGGGGGCTTCCCAAAAATATGTCTGATGCGGTTAAAAGGCAACTGCCCAGAGACCGTGCTCCGAGACGGCGTCTTCAGGGAAGTGAAGGCATGAAAGTCCTGATGGGTCAGTATTGCCGCATCCTAGACCGTGCTTTAAGGCCGCTATTGTCCGGTCAGGTTGTACCGCTTATTCTGGCAGCCGTCACAGAACTTGCAGCCATATACCGAGCAAACAACAGCTACCCCCATCTGTCTGAATCCGTTATCCGCGGGAATCCGGAACAGCTGAGCAACGAAGACCTCGCTGACAAGGCGCGCAAGGTCGTGTCCCGTCAGAACAGAAAAAATGTACTGGAACGATTAAGGCAGATTACGGAACGTAGTCGCAGAGACCTGGCAAGCAGCGATCTGGCTCAAATTGCTCGTGCCGCTATCAGGGGACAGATTTCAACACTTCTGGTGGACCCCGGCGCCTCCTTACCCGGAACGATTAATCCTAAGTCCGGCAAAGTTACGTTAGCTAAACGTTCGAGTGCCAATTCGTACGATGTTTTAGATGAACTGGCCGGCCTGACCATACGCACCGGAGGAGAGCTTTTGCCGGTCGAGAGCGCTCAGTTGCCAGGTGACAGCCCCGTCGCTGCAATTTTCAGGTATCGCGGATGACAACAAGTTCATAAGCCGAGCTTTCGTTCTGCACAACACTCCTGATACAGGTTTATTTAATCTCCAATCGGCGATTGATTGTTCGTTTGACAAAAAATCTACTTCGCTTCAGACATATGATGTTACGATTACTCTACTTACGACTATTCTACAGTGGATGTATTGCGGACGATAACAGATCCACCAATGCCATCGTCAATGAGATTTTCTGAAACAATGCCCATTCTATCAACACACGTTCGATTTCCATATAATCCTTGGGTGAAATGTGTGCTTTTGGCTGTTTATTGCCTGGTGACCGTTCTGTCCATTGGCTTAATCGCTCAGCCGGACTCGTTTGGTCAGTCTTCACGGCAAAAGATACCCCGGTATATCGGTGGCTCGAATTGCATAGCCTGTCATGATCAGCAATATAAACTCTGGCAGAAATCCCATCATGCCTGGTCACTTCTGGAACCAGACACGACTACCGTACTAGGCGATTTTTCGAACCGAACGGTGACTCATCAGGATATCAACTGGAATTTCTACCGGCACGGCAATAAATTTTTGGTAAAAACCATTGGTCCGGAAAACAAGCCCGCTGAGTTTGAAATAAAATATGCTGTAGGTAAGGAACCTCTCCAACAATATCTGGTGGAACTGCCCGGCGGGCGCCTGCAATCCCTGGACATGGCCTGGGACACTGAAAATCGTCGCTGGTTTCATCTCTATCCCGAACAAAAATTCACACCCGCCGATGGCCTTCATTGGACTGGCCCCTATAAGAATTGGAATGGCCGCTGCGCAGTCTGTCACTCGACAAACTACCGGAAAAATTACGACAGCGTTCAGAAAGTTTTTCGTAGTGAATGGTCCGACATCAACGTTTCGTGCGAAGCCTGCCATGGCCCCGGTGAGGCGCATGTCGTCTGGGCCCGCTCCAGCAACAGTGACGGTATTGAGACTTTTTCAAATGTTAATGCATTGGGTTTGGTCGGTAAGCAGGACAAGTCGCAGACAATGGAACTTATACGCTGCGCCGGTTGTCATTCCCGCAGGAGCGCTCTGGATGCCGACAGTCCACTGCCTGGAAGCAAATTCTCCGATCATTATCGACTGGCGCTGCTCAGTCCCGAACTCTATTTTCCCGATGGGCAGATTAAGGACGAAGTCTATGTATACGGATCATTCTTGCAAAGCAAAATGCACAGTAAGGGCGTGCGTTGTTCCAATTGCCACGATCCACACAGCGGCTCCCTGGTTGCTGAAGGGAATCTGGTTTGCGCACAGTGTCACAATAGCGAAGGAAATCCCGACTTCCCGACTTTAAAGAAGAAAACATATGATGATGTGTCCCACCATCACCATAAACCCGCATCGGAGGGCGCCCGATGTGTCAACTGCCACATGCCGGCCCGCACCTATATGCAGGTAGACCCCAGGCGCGACCATAGTTTCAAAATTCCCTGGCCGGAATTATCCTTGAAAATTGGTACTCCCAATGCCTGCACGGGCTGCCATCAGGATCAAAAGCCTGAGTGGGCGGTCCTTACCTTGCAAAAATGGTTTCCTGAAAGGCGGATGAATGTTTCAGACCCGGCAGAGATTTTTCATCTGGCGAGGCAGCAAAACAGCCCCGGAATTGGCGAAAGGCTTCTGAAACTGGCATTTGACAAACAGTATCCGGCCATCACAAGAGCAACTGCGCTGCAATTGCTACGGCCAATGCTAACAACTGCCCTCGCGGACAAAGCCATACCACTAATTACAGACTCAAGTGAACTGGTCCGCCGCGAGGCGTTATCTTTGTTCAGCCAGTTCCCAAGGAATATCAGGGCAGAACGGTCGGCTCGCTCCCTCCTTGACCCCAGCAGGACTGTCCGATTTGAAGCTGCCAGATTGGTTTTTGATGTGCCTCCCAATCAACTGCCCGCGAACAGTCGCGAAGCGGTCAAAAATGTAATGAAAGACTACCAGACATCGCTGAAGGCAATGGCAGATTTTCCGGCAATCCAGTTAAACCTTTCCGGACTCGCGCTCGGGTTGGGTAACCTTCCGGCCGCAGAAAAGGCTTTGAAGACTGCCGTTGCCATGGATCCCCAACTGGACAGGGCCTGGAGTTTGCTTGCCCGAATTCAGATCCAGACACGACAACTGGATGCAGCCAGTAAAACTCTGGAACAGGCATTGAAACGGGCAGGTCCGTCAGCAGAAATCTATCAGATTCTGGCTCGGGTCAGAACTTTCAAACAGAATCAATCCGGAGCCGTGGAAGCCTATCGAGAAGCATTGAAACTTGCTCCGGAGAATGCAGATCTATATTTGGAACTGGCTGCGTTCTACTATCGCCACCGCCGGTATAATGAATCAATGACCGTGTCGAGAGACCTGCTAAAAATAAGGCCAGACAATTTATTGGGACTGGAATTGTTAGCACTGAATTTTGTAGGCACCAACCAGTTGTTGAAGGCCCGGGACACTGTTAAAAAGATTCGCAGACTTGACCCCACCTACCGCCTGAACCGCCAATTGGCCCCGCTGGCAGGTTTACCCTAGTCCGGACTAAGGACCTAAGAAATTTAATGAAGTTTTGCGAGCTGGAATTGGAACTTCAAAACTGAAATACCGTTAAGCAATATCGCTTGAACCGGTTTCTTTTGATAGCAGGTTTCCATGGAGAATCGTCTGAACAGACAAATAAAAATGAGGCGGCTGGGTTTTTATCGAGGGGACATTTTAGACTTCAGCCGCCTCGCTGGCCCAACCACTTAGAATAGTGGGCGGGCCAGATCACAGGGTTTAGGCGCGGCTCATATCAAGAACAACGAACCGATTTCCATTATCCGATTTGACCAACATTAAAATGCGATTTTTGCCTTTGGATTTTGCTTTTGTTATGGCGTCTTTTACATCCTTGGCTGATTTTACATCCTGCTGATCTACTCGGGCAATGATATCACCTTTTGTGATTCCCTTCTCGGCGGCTGGGCTATCGGGAAGAACTTCAGCGACAACCACTCCCTTATCGCTGTCTTCAAGTGCTAATCCAAGTTTTCCCTTTGATACCTTGCCAGAGTCCAGTTTTGCAGTTTGCTGATCTGGTTGTACGGAAAGTTTGATGTTTTTCTTTATCATTCCGCCTTTACGCCAGATTTCGAGTGAAACCATAGTAGCTGGCTTCTTGTCCGCGATATGCCGCGTCAGATCACGCACTGTCTTGATTGGCTCACCGTCCGCACGCATGATAACATCACCGGGTTTCAGTTCCCCATTTTGTGCAGGACTGTCATCGCTGACCGAGGCGATTAACGCACCTTCGGCTTTTTCCAGTTCCAGGCTGGGGGCCATATCATCGGTTACAGGCTGGATCATTACACCAAGCCAACCGCGGGCAATTTTTCCGTCGGTCATCAGCCCATCTACGACCTTCTTCGCGGTATTGGAAGCAATCGCGAACCCGATGCCAACATTGCCGCCAGAGGGTGAGTAGATCAATGTGTTAACGCCTATAACTTCACCGTCGGTATTGAAGGCCGGTCCGCCTGAATTGCCATGATTGATCGGAGCATCGATCTGAATGTAATCACCGTAGGGGTCTGATCCGAGATCCCGCCCCAGGGTTGAAACGATGCCTGCTGTAGTTGTTCCGCTCAAGCCGAATGGATTACCGACAGTTAAAACCCAGTCTCCAGTCCGAATTTTGTTGCTGTCACCAAACGATACGTAGGAATAACCCTCACCTTCAACCTTCAATACGGCCAGATCCGTCTTCGCATCTGTGCCGACAAGTGCAGCGTTCATCATTCGTCCATCTTGCAAACGCACTGTAATTTTATCGGCATTTTTTATGACATGATTGTTGGTTACAATGAAGCCATCCTCGGAAACAAAGAAGCCTGAGCCATTTTTGGCCGTCCGGGGGGTGGGAACCGAATATCCCTTCGGACTGCCAAACTGCTTGCCAAAGTCTTTGGGAAGACCGAATTTCTCAAAAAATTCCTTCAACCTTTCGTCATTCGGCATCTCCTGACCGCGGAAGGAAAATTGTTGAGACTCATTCGCGGCGGAATCTTCGACCATGATACTGACGACTGCCGGTCGAACTTTTTCAACGACATCGGCAAACCCCATGTTCCTCTGACTCGAGGCAATAGTCTGCGGATGGGTTGTTTCCGCGAATGCATTTTTTAAGACTGGTCCAGACAGAACTGTCCCCGTGAGCAGCAGGGCAGACATGCCTAGCAAAATCTTTCTGTTCCTGTGATCAAATCTTTTATCCAGCATTTAAAATTCCTTTCAATCGTCGTGTGAACTCATAGGCTGTGCTGGAATAAGAGATAGTAAATGCTCCATTACAGGAGAATTTCTGGTTCATTAAATCTTCTTCATGTATTAGAAATAACCGAACCAGCCTCAGGTGGTTTTACTTGCCTGCGACCTCCTAGAGCCTTGTCTTTGGTACTAAACTGTGTCTTTTTAGGTCGGTGAGTTGTTCTGGTGTATTTCAATCGTTTCATTTTAACTGCACTTCTTTTTACATTTTCCTGCGCTGATGCACACGCACTGAAAATCCAGAAGCAGGAGACTAAGAGCGGCATCCAACATTATTTGATCACCGGAAAAATTAAGGACGGTGAACATAAAATGGTCATCAGCGCTCTTAAGAAAAGGGACCCAGATATTCCGACCCTCATTACTCTGAATTCAAAGGGAGGCAATCTGCAAAGTGCAATGTTTCTGGGCCGCCACTTCCGCGCTATTGGCGTCGGGACACGCGTCCTGGATAATTGTTTTTCCGCATGCACGTTAATTGCGCTCAGCGGTTATGATAAAATTAGCGGGCGGCGTTGGCGTCAGGTTCATCGCAAGGCACGATTTGGTGTACATCGATTTAAAGAATTGTTTGAAAAAAAGAAATATAATTCCCGCGATATGCATCTTGCGGTCGAACAGGCTCAAAGACGCATATGGAAAATATTAAAATATTTACAGGATATGAACGTCCCTCCTGAATTTCTTGAACTGACTTTGAGCACAAACAGCAATCGTTTGCGGTACCTGTCTCCAACGGAGCTTAAACGGATGAACTTTGAAGTCTTGGATTCGAGATAAAAGAATTTGGCACTAAGGTTTGTATGATGATAGCTGGAATATTTGCACTCACGGCAGCCGCTCTGTTTACCGGTGCAGCCCTTTACATCAACACCGCAGAACACCCGGCACGAGCAAAACTGGACACGGGTTCCATGCTGACCCAATGGAAACCGGCTTACAAGTCGGGCTTCGGTACCCAGGCCTCATTGGCGATAATTTCAGGAGCCTTCGGTCTGATTGCGGCAATTTTTTCATTCAACTGGCTTTGGATTGTAGGATCACTGTTAATTCTTTTAAACTGGCCGTTTACGTTGTTATTCATCATGCCTGTCAATAAAACGCTGATGAATACAGATCCAAGTGATGCTAATGAAGAAACCCGGCATTTGCTCAACAAATGGGCTAAGTTGCACGCAGTGCGAACCTCTCTGGGCATTATCGCAACCGTGACATTTATTTTTGCACTTTAATGCAACTTTCATATCTACTGCCACCTGCTTTAAGCTTTTAAAGCAGGGCTAAGCGATGGAGCAGGGTCGCCCGTTACAGGGTAAGTCCAGAGCGATTTGATTTGACGGAAGGATGGCTTTTTATGAAGCATATATTGTTGGCAACGTTTTTTATTGCTGCTTCCGGTTTTTGCAGCCCGGCCTTTCCTGCATGCGGTAAAGTTACAATTGCTGACATGAACTGGCCATCCGCTTCATTTTTGGCTCACCTGGATAATATTGTGTTGAAACACGGCTTTGGGTGCCAGACCGAACTGATACCCGGCGATACCATGCCGACCGGCATTTCAATGATTGAAAAGGGTGAGCCTGACATAGCGCCGGAACTCTGGAGCAATTCATTTGCCCGGCAGCTCGCGAAAGGGGTGTCTGAGAAACGACTGCGCATTGCCGGAAAATCACTATCCGACGGTGGAGAAGAAGGCTTCTGGGTTCCCCAGTATATGGTTGACAAAGACCCGTCACTTGCAACGATAATTGGCATCAAAAATAATTCAGAACTGTTCAGACACCCGGAAAACCCGAACAAATCCGCTTTTTTCGGGTGCCCGGCCGGATGGACCTGCCAGATCACTACCGGTCACCTTTTCAGAGCGCTAAAGCTGGCGGACTTTAACTTTGTAATGGTTGACCCCGGCTCCGCAGCAGGTCTTGATGGATCGCTCGCTAAGGCCTACCAACGCAGGCAACCATGGTTTGGCTATTACTGGGCACCGACGGCGATTCTCGGTAAATACGACATGGTCAAGGTTGATTTCGAATCCGGTATTGATGAAAATCACTGGAAATCCTGTATCACTCAAACCGAATGCACCGATCCCAAGGTCACCATGTTCCCCTCATCCCCGGTTCAAACGGTAACCACTGAAAGTTTTGCAGACCGGGCGCCCGAAGCCTTTGAATATCTCGGCAAACGGTCTTTTAACAATAAGCAGATGAATAAGCTGCTTGTGTGGATCGATGAAAACCAGGCAGATGGTGAAACCGCCGCTATTCATTTTCTGACAAATCAGGAGGATATGTGGATGTCCTGGGTGCCCTCGAACGTCACTGCAAAGATTAGGCAAGCTCTCGAAAAATTATGATATTCTGATGCCAGAGGGATTGTAATTGGCCGAGAACTCGGCGCAAAAATTGGTGAAGTCCTGATGCTGGATACGACCTGGTTAACGCAATTTCCGGCAATGGATCGTTCTGATCTCGTTGCTCTCCGGAAAACCCTGGATAGCGGATACCTGCAGTTTTCAAGAACATATGGTGATGCAATCGAAACGTTCTTTGACCCCCTTCTGTATTTTCTGGTCTGGTTCGAGAACCTTCTGGTTACCACACCCTGGATCATTGTACTGATCGTACTCACCACCCTAACTTATGGCGCCAGCCGATCCTTTAAACTAACTCTTGGCGTCACTGCCGCCTTTGTGCTGATTGGCTATTTCGGCATGTGGGAGAATACCATGCAGACGATGAGTATAGTCGCGGTGGCAACACTGCTGGCGGTTGTTCTGGGCATGCCGGTCGGTATAATGATGGCGCGATCTGACAGGGCCCAGTCTATTATCACACCAGTTCTTGATGTCATGCAGACAATGCCCCCCTTTGTGTATCTGATCCCAGTCGTGATGCTTCTGGGAATTGGCAGGGTTCCCGGGATCATAGCCGTTCTAATTTATGCCATTCCGCCTGTAATTCGGCTAACAAATCTGGGAATTCGTCTGGTGGACGCTGATGTGCTGGAAGCCGCGACCGCTTTCGGGTGTACCAAAACGCAGCGACTAATTCATGTTCAGCTCCCCCTGTCCCTTCCAACCATCATGGCCGGAATTAATCAGACAATCATGATGGCACTCGCAATGGTCGTTATAGCCTCCATGATCGGCGTTCAGGGACTTGGTCAGCCGGTTCTCAGATCGATTACCAATCAATATTTTACCATGGGCCTGCTCAATGGACTGGCAATTGTCGCCATAGCCATCATTTTTGATCGCGTATCACAAGCCTATGCAAGACGGACGCAGAGACATCTGGGGGAAATGCAAATTGGCTGATGCTCTCATTCGCATCGAAAATCTTTATAAGATTTTTGGGCCAGACCCGGCATCAATAATCCCCCTGGTTCGCGAAGGTCAGACCAAGGACCACATCCTCGCCAGTACGGGACATACCGTCGGGCTTGTTAATATAAACCTGGAGATCGAGGACGGCTCCACATTTGTTATTATGGGCCTTTCCGGTTCCGGAAAATCAACCCTTGTTCGGCACCTGAACCGCCTGATTGATCCGACCGAGGGATCAATAACAGTAGGAGGTGTGGATGTTATGAAATTGACGTCGGCGGATCTGGAAACATTTCGCCGACACAGGGTATCAATGGTATTTCAACGCTTTGCACTCATGCCCCATTATACGGTCCTGGAAAACATTGCATTTGGCCTGGAGATGCAAAATACGCCACGTGATATCACCGAAACGCGGGCCCGCAAATGGCTGATTGCGGTTGGTCTTGAAGGATATGAAAACCATTATCCCGCCAACCTGTCAGGGGGACAGAGCCAAAGAGTCGGCCTTGCACGCGCGCTTTGCACGGACACCGATATACTGCTCATGGATGAGCCGTTTTCCGCTCTCGATCCGCTCATTCGCGCCGAGATGCAGGATCTGTTGCTTGAACTGAAACGCAAACTCAACAAGACCGTGGTCTTCATCACCCATGACCCCGAGGAGGCCCTCAGGCTTGGCGATCATATAGCCTTGCTGAAGGATGGCGAAATCATTCAAACGGGCCGCCCGAAAGAAATTCTGTTCAGTCCGGTTGACGGCTATGTCAGGGATTTTGTCAGAGATGTAAACCGGGCCCGTGTACTTACGGTCGGCGATCTCATGAAGCCCGAAAAACATTTCATCATGACAGACGACATTGATGAGGCGCTAAAACAGATGAACGAATGGAATACAGACTATTCATATGTTTTCCATGAGAGAGAACTCAAAGGTATTGTGACCCGCAAGGCTCTGAAAGAGATATTGAAGACCGACAGCGGGATCGACAGGACTACGCACATGGTCGCCAGAAAAATTCCGGTTTTAAAACCCCATACCCTTTTGCGGGACGCGCTTGTCACCACTCTGGATGCCGGCCATCCAGTCCCGGTGGTCTCCGAAGATGGCGTGCTGTGCGGCTCTCTTTGGGAAAATGATCTGGTAAAAGCGCTAACCTTTGGCAATGACAACTCCGGCAAAGGATAAGCGTATTCTCCCTTTCTGCGTCTCTTTCAGGCCCAATACTTTTCTTTCAGGCCCAATATTAATGGCATCGATAAATATAAGAAGGAGGAACAACGACGGAGGCAAACCGTTGCCGTCCGAGTTCCAATTCAATTCACCAGAATTCATAAATACCCGGAATAGCAGACGCGCAATGCAGGTTCAGCAATTCGCCCCATCCACCGAACCAGGGCCGGCCAGCGCCGGATCAATCGCGGATCCACATGATCAATCCAGTCAATAGAGTCAGTCAACTCCGGTAAGCATCTGTTTTTATGAGAAATAATGAGAAATTGATCAAAAGCCGATCACATTTCAGCTAAGTGCTGGCACCCCCTAGGAGAATCGAACTCCTCTTTCCAGGTTGAAAACCTGGCGTCCTAACCGATAGACGAAGGGGGCTTTAGCCCGACGGCCAAATGATATAGATAGGAATGCCTTAAATGACAAGCCTCCACAGCGCAATTTATTGTTGATTGTCCATTATCTAGTGGCAATTTTCGCGGCATCACCGATAATCATCTGTACCCTTTCACGTCCTCCCCAACTGTCTTTTTGAAGATGTCCGGCCACATGAACGGGCCGTCCCTGATTTTTGAGCAGTAAATCTCCGAGATCAGTATCTACCGCCCGGAATGCGATAGCGTCCAGCGAGCTCCCGTCGCCGGATGTCAAACGGCACTTGATATGGGTCTCACCCACGATTTTAGAAAAGTTGATCGTCTGGGACGGGAGGGCAAATCTGGGACTTGGATTACCGGCTCCAAACGGGCCTGCGCGCTCAAGCAGATCAATGAATTCTGGCGTTACCGTGCGCGGTGTCAGTGACCCGTCAATGAAAAGTGCCGCTTCGGATCGCGCGTCTGTCACCGCGTCCCGAAGGGCCTGGGAGAAAAAAGCTTTCAAGTCCGCCAGTTTGTCCCGATGAACAGTCATTCCCGCCGCCATCATATGCCCGCCTCCCTTAACGAGATGTCCGGCCTGGACGGCGGCTCGAATAACGGCGCCCAAATCAATTCCGGCGAGGGATCGCGCCGAACCGGTGCCAAGCTCCCCTTCATCCCAGGAAATGACCAGTGAAGGCCGCACAAATTTTTCCGTGATCCGGCTTGAAACCAGTCCGACAAGCCCTTTGTGCCAGTCCTGAGATCCCACAACGACGATCGGACAATCCGGATCACCTTCCAGCTCGTACTCGGCCTGACCGAGGGCTTCGTCCAGAATCCGGTTCTCCATATCCTTACGTTCACCATTCAGACGGTCCAGAACTGTGGCAATTTCATTGGCCTCAAACTCATCGGTTGAAGCAAGCAGACGTGCGCCCAGGCCGGCATCGCCGATACGTCCACCGGCATTTATTCGCGGTCCAAGCATAAAGCCCAGATGATAAGGTGTCGGGGCGGCTTTCAGGCCGGCAATATCGCCCAGAGCCCTTAAACCCACATTCCGGCGGTGATGCATCACCTGCAGGCCCTTTGTGACATAGGCCCGATTTAAGCCCTTGAGCGGAACCACATCGCACACAGTGGCGAGCGCGACAATGTCCAACATGGCGAGTAGATCAGGTGGCCGCCGGGATTGTGAATAATACCCCCGGTTTTTGAGATTGCGGACGATAGCCACCAGAAGGAGATAGACCACACCGGCAGCGGCCAGGTTTTCCATACCACTAAGATCATCATGGCGGTTTGGATTTATCAGGGCAAATACGTCCGGCAACCATTCATCCGCCTGATGATGATCCACTACAATTATATCCTTGCCCCGTTTCCTGGCCGGTTCAAACGCTTCAAAACTGGTTGTGCCGCAATCGACCGTGATGATTAAATCCGCCCCCTCATCCAACAAGGTTTCTATCGCAGTCGGATTGGGACCATATCCCTCGAATATCCGGTCTGGAATATAAATTCGCGCGTCAAGTCCATGTTCGGATAACAGTCTGCCGAGGAGCGCCGAAGAACTGGCACCGTCAACGTCATAATCCCCGAATATTGCGACACTCTCTTTGTTGATAATCGCCGCTGCGATGCGTTCGGCGGCCGGTTCCATATCTCTCAGAGAATTGGGTTCCGGCATCAGTTCCTTCAATGTGGGGTTCAATGCCAGTTCAACGCCATCGAGTCCGACATCGCGTGCTGCCAGGACCCGTCCCAAAACTTCCGGAAGCCCGTGGCGTTGAGAAATGGCCAATGCCGTATTAGCCATAGCCCTGTCTACAAGACGGTCACGCCAAACAAAACCCCGGACAGAATTACGCACATTTAAAAAAGGAACATCCTGTCCGGCAAAATTTTCTTTAAAAACAGGTGCTGCCATTGTTGAGTTTGTTTCCCCGCATGATATCCCCACTGTCCGTCAAGTCACAAGCACCAGAAGATTGACATGTTAGAGTGATTCGTTGGCGGCAGTAAGACCACCATGGCTCAAACAAGTTTATCGACAGACCGGTGCTCGGTTCTGATCCAGCGCACCGTCTTGGTGGCAGAACGCATAACCACCGTTTCCGTTTCAATTGAACCCTGTCGCCACTTGACCCCGGAGAGCATCGAGCCGTCGGTCACGCCGGTTGCCGAGAAAAGCACATCCCCTTTGGCCAGTTCTTCCATTGTATATTTCCGGTCTATATCCTCTATACCCATTTTCAGCGCGCGCTCACGATCGAGATCCTTCAGAGGATGCAGGCGACCCTGCATTTGCCCGCCGATACATCTGAGTGCGGCAGCAGCCAGCACCCCCTCAGGGGCGCCGCCAATTCCCATATAAATGTCGATACCGGTTTCCGTGGAATTCGTTGTGTGAATAACTCCGGCGATATCCCCATCGCCTATCAGGCGAATTGCCGCTCCAGCTTTCCGGATACCTTCTATCATTTTGGAATGGCGTGGTCGATCCAGAACGCATGCCGTTATTTCAGCTACCGGAACGCCCTTGGCTTCAGCTAGCCTGTTCAGATTGTCCGACGGGCTGGCATCGAGATCTACCAGATCAGGTTCAAATCCCGGACCGATTGCTATTTTGTCCATATAGATATCTGGTGAGTTTAACAGGCTGCCTCTCTCCGCAAGCGCCAGTACGGCAAGAGAATCCGGTAGAGATTTTGCCGCTATGGTTGTGCCTTCCAGAGGGTCTACGGCAATATCAACTTCGGGGCCTTCACCGAGCCCGACTGTTTCGCCGATAAACAGCATCGGCGCTTCATCGCGTTCCCCCTCACCGATAACTACGGTGCCGGAAATAGCTAATTTGTTGAGTTCACGGCGCATTGCATCCACGGCGGCCTGGTCGGCTGCCTGTTCATCGCCCCGGCCTCTCAACCGCGCGGCTGATATTGCGGCAGCTTCGGTAACTCGCGCTATTTCTAGCGTCAACACTCGACTGAGTGAGGGGTGCCCCTTCTCTTGTGGCATGCTCGTCTCCCTAAGAACAATGCTGTATTGTTTGCATGTTGGTTTTCACGATAGGTTCTGAATCAGCTGAATTTATCAGCTTAGTTAATATTCAGGTCTGAGTCTCCGCTCCCAATTCCTTTTCACAGATTCTCAATTCTTATCATCTGCGCCTGGCCAACAACGTGCCCGTCAATTTCGATGGCTTCGAGCGCCCGCCTTATAGCAGATTCATTGGTCTCATGCGTCACCATGATTACCGGCATCGGGGGGACCGTGACAGAGGAATGGGAATCTTCGTCGGTCACCGACTGCAGCCGGCGCTGCACCACACTTTCAAGGGATATATTCTGCTCTGCCATGCGTTGCGCAATTGCTGCAAACGCACCTGGACGGTCATGAACCGCCAGTCTCAGATAATATCTACCCTCATGCGCCCTCATCTTGGCCCGCTCGTAAGGAATGAGATCCCCGGTCGGATGTACGAACGGCGGATATACGACACCCCGGGCGATATCCACTATGTCACTCATCACAGATGTTGCCGTTGGCCCGGCGCCGGCTCCCAGCCCTATAAGCATCACATCACCGATAAATTCGCCGTCAACCGCAACACAATTGGTTACACCATCAACGTCGGCAATTGCCGCATTGATTGGCACCATCGCCGGATGAACGCGCTGCTCAATTCCACTTTCCGTTTTTAAACTGACCGCCAAAAGTTTTATCCGATAGCCCAGATCTGCCGCTGCCTCAAGATCGGCCGGTGTGATGGTTTCAATTCCCTCCAGATATATCGATTCAAAAGAGGTCTGTGTTCCAAATGCCAGGCTGGTCAACAGAGCCAGTTTATGAGCTGAATCATGTCCGCCTACATCGAATGTCGGGTCAGCTTCGGCATAACCGGCTTCCTGAGCTTCCTTTAATACATCTTCGTATTTTCGCCCTTCGCGCTCCATCTTTGTGAGAATATAATTACAGGTTCCGTTGAGGATACCGTAAACACGCGAAATTTCCACTCCCATCATACTCTCACGAATGGCTTTCACGATGGGAATGCCCCCGGCCACGGCTCCTTCAAAATTTAATGCAACGTTGTTTTCCTCGGCAAGCGACGCGAGCGCCAGGCCATGATGTGCCAAAAGGGCTTTGTTGGCCGTTACAACATGCTTTCCCGATCGGATGGCGGTCTCCACGGCGTCCTTGGCAATTCCGTTTTCACCGCCAATCAGTTCAACAAAAATCTCTATCTTGGAACTGGCAGCAAGTTCGCGAGGGTCATCAAACCAAGTCATCGATGATGTATCGACACCGCGGTCTTTGTCCCGTTGGCGTGCTGAAATACCTTTAATTACAATTTCACGCCCCAGCGAGTTATCAATCTTTTTGGCATTTTTTTCGATTAGCTTGAGGAGACCGGATCCAACGGTACCGAGTCCAGCTATTCCTAATTTTATGGGTTCACTCATATGCCCCGATCTTAAGTTCTTTGATTATTCATACTGCAATGAAAGTTTATTCTGCAATCTGGATGATGTTATGCATGGACTCCGGAGCCTGAGACAGGAATTTTCTCACATTCCTTGCCGCCTGCCTGATGCGCTGCTCATTCTCGACCAGCCCTATACGAACATAGCCCTCACCATATTCACCGAAACCAATACCGGGGGAAACAGCAACATCGGCTTTTTCCAACAGAATCTTGGAAAACTCCAGTGACCCCAAATGATGAAACATTTCCGGAATCGGAGCCCAGGCAAACATAGTTGCGGGCGGGACTGGTATTTCCCAGCCCGCCCGAGAAAATGCTTCGACAAGGCAATCACGGCGGGACTTGTAAATGGAGCGTATCTCCTCGACGCAGTCCTGGGGACCATTCAATGCAGTGGCGGCCGCCACCTGAATCGGTGTGAAAGCCCCGTAGTCCAGATAAGACTTTACTCGGGCCAAGGCCGCAATCAGCCTGTCATTTCCAACCGCGAATCCCATACGCCATCCTGGCATGGCATAGGTTTTACTTAGCGACGTAAACTCGACGGCAACATCAATGGCGCCAGGTATCTGCAATATGGAAGGAGGAGGATTGTCGTCGAAATAAATTTCCGCGTAAGCCAAGTCTGACAGGACAATCAGATCATGCTGACGGGCATAACGCACCACTTCGCCATAAAAATTCAGATCAACCACATGTGCTGTCGGATTGGATGGAAAGTTCAGGACCAGTGCAATGGGTTTGGGTATGCTGTGACGCATAGCCCGGTCCAGACGGACCATAAAATCATGAGTCGAAATAACCGGCATGTGACGGACCACGCCGCCGGAGATGATAAAACCGAACTGATGGATGGGGTAGGTAGGGTCGGGAACCAGCACCACGTCGCCGGGTGCCGTTATGGCCTGGGCCATGTTAGCAAATCCTTCCTTGGACCCCAGAGTTGCAATCACCTGTGTTTCCGGATTCAGTACAACGCCAAATCGTTTGGCATAATATTTCGCCTGAGCCTTGCGAAGACCAGGAAGTCCCCTCGACATGGAATAGCGATTAGTTCTTGGTTTGCGGACGGTTTCAATGAGTTTGTCTATGATATGATCTGGCGTGGGCATATCGGGATTTCCCATGCCGAAATCAATAATATCAGCCCCGTTGTTCCGGGCCTCAGCCTTCAGCTGATTGACACTTTCAAAGACATAGGGCGGTAACCGCTTGATTCTGTGAAAATCATCTTTCACGTTGTCCAAATCCTCTCACCTAACGACAGTTCATGGCCCAAACACTCTGACTCCTGATTGTTGTCCGGACTTAACAGATCATAATGATTCAGAGACTTCTAATACTTTCGAGAAACAAACACCACAATAAAACTTTTAGCTTTCAAATGCAGATTTCCGGAAAAATTGCATGCTGTTTTCATACTTAATGGCCCCTCAACGCCGTTGTCGGTCGTGACATTAATACCGCAGACAGCACAAGATCATCATTTTTTATTTTCAATATCACGAATTGCAGTTGATTGATGGGTTTTCTGCTCCAGGGTCAGATCGTTGATAGCTTCTTTTTGTTGCGCCGGTGTGAGCGCATCCTGAGCAACCCGCTTTATATTCGAAACGCTGGGATAACTGATGTTGGAAATGGAAGAGCAACCGGATTCGACCAACCCGAAAACCATTATCCCCAATAAGCCCACAAATTTTCTGATAATTCGCAACATTTTATAGTTATACCTTAACATATTAAGGCCTTTTAGCTTGCCCCTAGAGGTTTGACCGGTTTATTGATAGCATAGATTCGCAATATTAAAGATTCTTTGCGCGATTTATTAAGTTAATACCACATTAGCAAGTAAGATTGCGGCCTGATTTCGGCCCTTCACACCCTTTGTTTGTGGACTTTCTGGACCAGATCGAATGAATGAAAAAATGACCGTGGACGAAAGCAACGAAAATTCCTCCTACCAAATCAACAATCCTGAAGAATTCAGTCGAAATATTGTCCGATTATTCGAAGAAGGAAACAAGGTAGTCAACGCGTTTATGCAGAAACCATCCAGTCAGAGCGGCCCCTACAGCGGCGCCAATGAACTGGCGCAAGCAGCGAAAACGCTTGGTACCGTATTGCAGAACTGGCTACAGGATCCGGCCCGGATATCACAGGCTCAGGGGGACCTTCTGAAAGATTATGGAGAATTGTGGACTCGGTCGGTTCAACAATTTTTGGGCAAGTCCGTTTCTCCGGTTGCCGAACCGGAGCCAGGAGATAATCGGTTTAAAGATCCGGACTGGGATGACATTCCCTACTTTAATTTTATAAAACAGGCCTATCTTTTGACAGCCTGCTGGGCAGAACAGATCCTAGAGAATTCAGAAGGGGTTGACGAACAGACGCGTCAGAAGGCCGAGTTTTATCTGGAGCAGATTTCAAGCGCTCTGTCGCCGTCAAATTTTGCCCTGACCAACCCCGAAGTCATCCGCGAGACATTGGCTTCGGACGGCGAAAATCTGGTCAAGGGATTGGGTAATCTTCATGAGGACATCAAACGCTCGGACGATTTATTTAGAATAAGTCAGACAGACATTGATGCTTTCCGTGTCGGCGAGAACCTTGCGGTGACCCCCGGTAATGTGGTCTATCAGAACGATATTATTCAGCTGATCCAGTATACTCCGACGACAGAAAAAGTTTATGAAACACCTCTGCTGATTGTTCCGCCTTGGATCAACAAATTCTATATTCTTGATCTCGTACCTCAGAAATCTTTCATCAAATGGACGGTTTCAAAAGGATTTACGGTTTTTGTCATTTCCTGGGTCAATCCCGATTCAAAACTCTCCGAAAAAACCTTTGAAGATTATATGAATGAGGGCGTTTCCGCTGCGACCGATGCTGTTTGCAAGGCTACAGGTGTCAAGAAAATCAATGCTCTTGGATATTGTGTGGGGGGAACCCTTCTTGCAACGACACTGGCTCAGATGGCGGAAAGCGGTGACAAGCGGATTAGGTCCGCGACGTACCTCGCAGCCCAGGTCGATTTCTCAAAAGCCGGTGACCTTCTGGTTTTCATCGACGACCAGCAGTTGAAACAGGTCGAAGACCTGATGGAGGAGCATGGCTATCTCGATGGCTCCCGCATGGCTTCCGTATTCAATTTCCTGAGACCCCGGGACCTCATCTGGCCTTACGTGATCAATAATTACTTGCTTGGCAAAAGCCCGCTTCCCTTTGATCTTCTGTACTGGAATCAGGATTCAACCCGCATGCCAGCGGCCAATCACTCTTTTTACCTCCGGGAATTCTATGACCAGAATAACCTTGCGGAAGGACGCATGACAATAGGGGGAAAGACCCTTGATCTCTCCAAAGTTAATATTCCGATTTATGAACTGGCAACCAAAGAGGATCATATTGCTCCTGCGGAGTCCGTATATATCGGGTCCAAACTGTTTGGAGGTTCGGTAAGATTTGTCCTTTCAGGCTCCGGTCATATTGCTGGTGTGGTCAATCCCCCCGATAAACAGAAATACCAGTATTGGACCAATAGCGAGAGTGCGGATGATTATGGCGATTGGTTCTCTTCCGCGAAATCACACAAAGGTTCCTGGTGGCCTGATTGGGCCAAATGGCTTGGTTCGCGCTCCGGTAAAAAGGTTGATGCAAGACGGCCTGATAAAGGAGGCTTGAAAGTCATCGAGGATGCACCGGGATCTTATGTTCGTGTTACCTCTTGACGACCCCCTATTGTCGCGGAGCGTCGTTGACACTAAATGCATCCCGGTAGCCGATCAAATTTCTATCAATGTTTTAAATGGCGGGCTAATCGGATCGGCCAATTTCCTTAGGTGTTGGAGATCGGCAACGATGGCTCTACGGGAATAAGCTTTGCTGTTCCAATCCCGTTGTCTCCGGAAGTCCCATCATCAAATTGAAATTCTGCAATGCCTGGCCGGCAGATCCCTTGACCAGGTTATCCAGTGCCGCAATGATAATTGCCCGACCGGGAATACGATCCTCAAACACTGATATCAGGCAATAATTTGAACCGCGCACATGTTGCGTTGCCGGGTATTGTCCTGAATCTAGAACCTCGACAAAGGGATGGAGCTGATAGAATTCGGTCAGAATTTGCCTCAGTTCAGGTGCCTCGCGGCCGTCTGCAAGTCTGACATAACAGGTCACCAGCTCGCCCCTGCTCATGGGAACCAGATGAGGTGTGAAATTCACAGTGACAGCTCGCCCGGCTGCTCTGGAGATTTCCTGCTCTATTTCTGGCGCATGCCGATGAGTTGCGACGGAATAAGGTGACAGCCCTTCGCCAGCCTCGGAAAAAAGTGTGTTCTGCTTTAAACCGCGTCCAGCTCCGGACAGACCGGATTTTGCGTCTATGATAAGATCTTCTTCATTCACCAATCCGGCTTTAACAACCGGCAGTAGAGCAAGCAGCGTCGCAGTTGGATAACACCCCGGGCAGGCAACAAGGCCGGCATTCATTATGTCGTCCCTATAGTGCTCGGTCAGGCCGTAGACGGCTTTGCTCAGAAGTTCTTGTGCTTCATGCGGTCGACCATACCATCGCTGATAGACCTGGGGATCACGCAGGCGAAAATCAGCGGACATGTCTAATATTCTGAGATCCGGGGGTATGGTGGCGATTATGTCCTGGGCTGTGCCATGAGGCAAACCGCAGAACACAGCGTCAATTTCATTCCAAGACAGGTCGTCCACGTCAACTAGATCCGGCAGTTCGATACGGCCCAAATGGGGAAAAACATCCCTCATGGATCTGCCAGCATGGGTCTTGGCAGCCAGCAAACCGATCTCGATATTTGGATGGGTTGCGGCAAGCCTTATCAAATCTGCTCCGGTATAACCGGAAGCACCGACAACAGCGATTTTGATCTGTTTTGTATCAGGCATTAATCTGCTCACGTGAATTTGGAATAGCTGACTTGTCCCGAATATCCTAATGGCACCGAACTTTTTGTATAACTCATCCGCGGCATTTATCCCAAATCGTTAACTCATGCAAAACAGCAATTACAAAAATAGGGGAGCAGATACCCCCCTGCTTGAAATCATCAAATGATTTCTGTCGATTTTGCCTGAACCGATTGTCGATGTTCAACCGCATCTATCGTTTAGAGAACTGGAAGCTCTTGCGGGCTTTGGCGCGACCAAATTTCTTGCGTTCCACAACACGGGAATCCCGGGTCAGGAAACCGCCTTTTTTCAAAATATCCCTGAGTTCCGGTTCATAATAGGTCAAGGCCTTGGAAATTCCATGCCGGACAGCACCCGCCTGACCTGATAGCCCACCACCACTCACCGTCGCCAAGACATCGTACTGATCCTTGCGGTTTGCGGCCTCGATGGGTTGCTGCAATATCATCTGCAGGACAGGGCGGGCAAAATATTCTTCCTTGGGCTTGCCGTTGACGACAATCCGCCCGGCACCGGGCTTGACCCAGACCCGTGCCACTGCATCTTTTCTTTTTCCGGTCGCATAAGCGCGTCCGTGATCATCAAGCTTCTGCTCATAATCTGGTGCCGTTGCGACATCATCGCCACCCGATATTTCTCCGAGGTCCTTAAGTGTTTTAACTTCTTCTTCAGCCATGGATTTCTAGGCGCTCCGTTTGTTCTTGGAATTGAGAGCCGAAATATCGAGGATCTCGGGCTTCTGGGCATCATGTGGGTGTTCACTGCCCGCATATACTTTCAAATTCGAAAATTGTTGGCGCGACAGCGGTCCGCCGGGCAGCATACGCTCCACGGCTTTC
The DNA here is from genome assembly GCA_964461525.1 of uncultured Hyphomicrobiaceae bacterium. Lineage (GTDB taxonomy): Bacteria > Pseudomonadota > Alphaproteobacteria > Rhizobiales > CAYWUX01 > CAYWUX01. The sequence continues at coordinate 24,013 of CAYWUX010000033.1, forward strand.
TCCAAAACTCGCTCAGGTGTCTTCCCCTCGAGAATATTCCGGGCGGTCTGGGACTTGATACCGCCGGGATATCCGGTATGCCTGTAATATTTCTTATTTTCATATTTTGTACCGGAGAACATAATTTTGTTGGCGTTTATGACGATAACATTATCGCCGCAATCAACATTCGGAGTAAAACTGGCCTTGTGCTTTCCTCTCAGCCGTTGCGCAATAATGCTCGCAAGGCGCCCCACAACCAGTCCTTCAGCGTCGATCAATATCCACTTTTTATCGACCTCACCGGCTTTTGCTGTATAGGTTTTCATTAAATTATCCCAGCATTCACGTCCCAAACAGAGACAGAAAATTAAATTCTGATTAGAATTATTGGATAGATCTGAATTGTCCAATCGTTAAGATGGGTTAAACCATCGCCGCCGCGTGTTTTAGTCGGAATAAGCTATTGTGTCAATCGACAAATACGGCTTTACTGATTAAATATCAGTAATTTAACGTAACGGTAATATAATACCGTTACGGCAATGGAATTTGGCCGCAACTCAGTTTCAGGCGAAGTTGAGCATTCGAACGGGCGTCAACATGTCGTAGATTAACAATTGAGAGTTGCGTTTCATCCTTTGCTCGTTTCTAACGTAATTGAGTTAGGGTACCCTGTGTCAAGTGAGTTTTTATTATAAATTATGACAGATCACATAAATCATGATCAATACAGTGACAGTTATATTTCCAATATCCTTGGGTCCGTAAAATCGGTTGCAATGGTTGGAGCCAGCGCAAACACCGTTCGGCCAAGCTTCTTTGTTTTGAGATATCTTCACGAAAAAGGTTTTAAAGTCACACCTGTCAATAACCGTTTGGCAGGAACGGAAATTATCAAACAGAAAGTCTATGCTTCCTTGGAAGATATTCCCTATCCCGTGGACATGGTAAATATATTCAGAAATTCCGAAGCCGCCTATGAAATTACCAAAGAAGCAATCAGTATCGGTGCGCAGGTCGTGTGGATGCAGCTCAGAGTGAAGAACATTGAAGCGGCCCGGATGGCTGAAGATGCGGGATTGCGTGTCGTGATGAATCGTTGCCCCAAGATTGAATATGGCCGTCTGTCCGGGGAGATAGGCTGGGCCGGTGTAAATACCCGAACGCTCACCAGTTCCCGCCCTTTACTGGCGCCGAAGGGTTACCAGCATCGGCTTATCAAATCCCGAAAAGATGTGTAAAATATCTGATCATCGATTTCATTTTTCCCGGCTCCCGTTTTTATGATATTTGTAATCTGGATGTCACTGACGGGGCGGGGCCAGACGCCGCCTGCCCACTGAACAAAACAGAAACCGATATGGAGACGAGTCTTGAGCGAAGAACAGGCTGCAAAATTCGATACGCTGGCAATTCATGCTGGCGCTGCACCGGATCCGGCGACCGGCGCACGCGCCACGCCAATTTATCAGACAACATCCTACGTCTTTGATGACCATGAGCATGCCGCAGCTCTTTTCGGCTTACAGTCCTTCGGCAATATCTACACCCGGATTATGAACCCGACGCAGGCCGTTTTGGAGGAACGGGTTGCCGCTCTCGAGGGTGGCAGCGCGGCTCTGGCGGTCGCATCAGGTCATGCAGCACAAGCCATTGTTGCGTTCACCCTGTTTGAACCAGGTGATGAGTTTATCGCGGCAAGACAACTTTATGGCGGCTCCATAAATCAGTTTGGTCAGGCATTCAAAAAATTCGATTGGCATGTCGTGTGGGCCGATGCCGACGACCCCGAATCTTTTGCCGCATCGGTGACGGACAGAACCAAAGCTATTTTCATCGAGTCGATTGCCAATCCCGGTGGCATAATTGTCGATATGGAAGCCATTGCAAAAGTCGCTGAACAGGCTGGGGTGCCTCTGATTGTCGACAACACGTTCGCAACCCCCTATCTCATAAAACCCAAAGAATATGGTGCCGATATCATTGTTCATTCATTGACCAAATTCATGGGCGGTCATGGGAACTCCATTGGTGGTATCATTGTGGATAGCGGTACATTTGATTGGCTGGCAAGTGACAAGTATCCGACCCTCAGTCAGCCTTGTCAAAGTTACAATGGAATGACACTTGGCGAAACTTTTGGCAATTTTGCATTTGCCATAGCCTGCCGGGTGCTGGGACTCAGGGATATCGGTCCCTGCATATCCCCGTTTAATTCATTTCTTATTCTCAACGGACTGGAAACCCTGCCCTTGAGAATGCAACGTCATTGTGACAATGCACTCAAGGTCGCCAGTTACCTCGATGAGCATCCGAAAGTCGAATGGGTCAACTATGCCGGATTGCCTGGAAACAAATATCATGAACTCGCAAAAAAATACTGTCCGAAAGGTGCCGGAGCTGTATTCACTTTTGGACTGAAGGGAGGTTTTGACGCTGGTGTCGAATTAGTCGCCAAAGTCAATTTGTTCAGTCACCTGGCGAATGTCGGTGACGCCAAAAGTCTTATCATCCATCCCGCTTCGACTACCCACAGCCAGCTCAGCGATGAGGCGCGAGCGCTCGCCGGTGCCGGCAACGATGTTGTGCGCCTCTCTATCGGCATAGAACATGTGGATGACATCATTTCAGACCTTGAACAGGCACTTGAGCGAATATAGATCCCGACATCACTTTCTAGAATGATCGCACGTTTTGGCACGTTGGTGCCAAAGGGTTTCCTGCAACTGCAAGACAGATATCAGAAAAACAATAATACCGCCGGCCTGATGCAATAACCCCAGTTCCAATGGAACAACCATTAACAGCACCCAAATTCCGACAACTATTTGTAGAACCACACTCACAAGCAAAAGAGCGGAAAACACCAGCAGTCTGCCATCGCCATAATGGCGGGTTATCCATATCAAATGCAGCAGTGCGAGGATTATAATTATATATGCCAGAGTCCTGTGGTCGAATTGAATAGTTAGCGGATTTTCCAGAAAATTCAGATACCAGGGTGACAGATTAAAAAGCCCTGACGGCACCAACGCGCCATCGATCAGCGGCCAGCTGTTATAAGACAACCCTGCATCTGTTCCGGCGACAAGAGCTCCCAGGATGATCTGCAGAAATACCATTGTACACAGGCCGGCAGCCATGGCAACCATCGTCCGGCTCGCCTTACTCCTTTCGGCTGGAATTGTCAGGCGCCCAAGACCACGGGCAATCCACAGGACAAAACTTAGTATGATCAGGGCCAAGCCCAGATGTGCCGCAAGGCGATACTGGCTCACGTCGACACGGTCAACCAGTCCGCTTCTGACCATATACCAGCCTAGCGCACCCTGCAGTCCCCCCAAGGCAAACAGAGCGATCAGTTGCGTCATCTGCTGCGGACCAATTCGCCGTCGAACTAGAAAATACAGAAACGGTAACAAAAAAACCAATCCGGTAAACCGGCCAAGAAACCTGTGTCCCCATTCCCACCAGTAAAGTGTCTTAAACTCAGCAAGGCCCATATCCCTATTGATGAGCTGAAATTCCGGAATCTGCTGATATTTCGAAAAAGCCTCTTGCCAATCCATGGCGTTAAGTGGCGGAATAATACCGATAATCGGCTGCCACTCAGTTATCGACAAGCCCGAGTCCGTCAGTCGGGTCGCTCCTCCAATTATGATAAGCGCGAAGATCGACAAAAGGACAGCATATAACCACAGTCTGATCTGAGGGTACCAAGCCTCGTATTTTTTTTGCGAATGCATTCTTCAGATTCAATCTTTCTGCGATCCGATGTGGTTAAACAGTTAGGCCTTTAACCAGGTTGTACTCTAGATTGAACAAAGCAAGCCCAATTTTTAATTCCTCATTCCTTTACTTAAATTATCAAATGTATTTTGCAATTTGTGATTTGATAGCGCGTCATGGAGTCGCGTTCTGATGAACAATGTGAAATTTCAATAAGGCAACTGACAGCGGGATATTTACAATGGGAACGTATTTCCGCCGGGAACGTATTTCCGCCCGACTATCCGGCGAAACAGGAAGGTTACCCGAATTTCAGTAGCCGTCAAACGTGGCCGTCGTCTTTTGCTCCAACTGGTCGAAAGCGATTAATCATGGCAAACGGAAGGCCCGATAAATAACCCGATACATGGATGGGTGACTGAAAATTACCATTTAGCGAGACCCGTGGCAGCGCATACAAATGGTCACTATGGAACGGAAATAACAGCCCCTTGCGAGTGGTAACCGCGCTCTTGAAATTCAAATTACGCACCAATTGGTAATCTCGGGGGCCAGCGCTATCGTTGTCACCATATGGAAAACAGAAATGCTCCGGGCGCACGGAAATTTCCAATTCCATTTTTCTGGCACCGGATAGGATTTCATCTTGCGCCTCTTCCCGGGTTAATCTGGACAGCGCATAATGTCTACGGGTATGTGCGCCCAAAGTGACCAATGGGTCCTTCGCAAGTTTTTCCAGGATTTCCCAGTCCATCGCAAGGGAACGGCAATGCTCCGCAATATCAAAGTCTATGACTGCCGCCAAACCGCGAATTATTTCACGTTGCCGGTCCTGTTGTGTATCCCAAAGTATGCGCATGATTTGGTCATAGGTTCTGTACTTTTTTCTTGCGGTATCGCACCTAATGTGAAACTTAGTGTCACCATCCTCAAATTTTATACAATCGGTGCGGGATATAATTTCCTCGAGCGCCAGCCACCAAAATTCTCCAGACCCATCTGCAAATGATGATGTTATGTATATCGTAAATGGCACCTCATATTTTTTGAAAATGGGGTAGGCGTTCTGATAGTTGTCCAGATATCCGTCATCCAGAGTGAAACAGGCAAATCTTCCGTTTATGTCACCCCGCTTGAACCTATTGCAGGCTTCATCCATCGATACCGTTTCTATGCCGGCGTCACGCACCATCAGAATAACCTTCTCCAGAAACTCAGGCGTTACGGTTAAAAAATCATTTGGCGCGAAGGTCCTGCTTACATTGTCCCCCACGCGGTGAAGCATGAAAATCACTCCAACGCCTCCACAAACCGGTTCCAGAAGCCGATTCATTCCGGAATATCCGCAAACCCGCAGACCAAAATCCATTAGATATTTTTTTGCTGTATTCATCATATTATTCAGCGACTGTTTGCGGACGGCAATTGTTGATATCGGTTAGTGGGATATGAAATTTGGTGATAATCGTTTCCAAATATAAAAATAAAATTTAAAATTCCGTGAAATACATCTGGCAATCCAGCCCTATTAAATTTTTTTCGCCTGATAGATGGGAAACAATGCTGTATCACGAACACGAAATCCGAGAAGCTCAGACAGTCGAGCGGGGCTCGCTTGTTCTTCGGTACAGTAATCCGGCAGCAGGCAAATACAGCTTTGCAAAACGCAGTCGAACGCCGTTATAAATTCACGAGCAGAGTTCGTTTCCCCATGAATGATAACAATGTCATAGGTCTGATCCAGTGCCTCAAGAATTTTTACAGACCTGTTCGAGGAATATTTTTCGTCAAAACCGATATCTGGGTTTCCGGCGCACACGAAATGGATATTGGAATCCTCTGCTGACTTTATGACGTCGGTGAATTCGGCCTCTCCTCTGAGCAACTCGCGGATTCCGGGGCTGCGCTCAAAACCAAAAAACTCAGCCAAAGTACATTCTGAATTACCAACATCAACAAGAACAACGCGCCCGCCCAAACGAGAAATGGCTCGTGCCGCATGCAGGACATCTCCTCTGATTTCGATTTTGTCGTTCAGCCCTGTAATCATCAATCGGCAACGGCCCGTCGCTCGGGTCTGGCGGAAAACATTCTCTACTACTTGAGTTATCGACCGGTTTGTCAGGTTGTCGGCATCTGGCACCTTATCAGGAAGGACAGTTTTGTCAGGCTTGACTTCTTGATGGCGGTCTGACTTCAGCACCTGATCCACTCGGTGAGAAGGCGCGCCAGCGAATGTATGCTGATGCGACCTCACCGGTGTAACTTCTGGCCCGCTATCTGTATTATTATTGCGATTGACAAAGATTTGGGTTGCTGAAGCTCCCCTTTCCATGTCGGACTCCGGATCAAAATTCCGGACGGTACCGGCGTTCGCGAAACTGTGGGGAAATGATCCGTAAAACCGGTCCTGCGGCTGGTCCATAGGGGAGGTCACAAACGCTTCTCGACGGTCTGGATTACTAAACTGGCGGTTCGGGTTTTCCGCAACTGCCATGGAAGTCAAAAGCAACTGATGGGACACCATAAAGGCAACAGACAACAATAAAGTCGCTGTCGTGGAAATCGAAGAAATCAGGAGCTTTTTCGGGAAATAGGGTATTTCCTCCACCTTTGCCCATTCGACGATTGTTATGTCCGACGGTA
>CAYWUX010000033.1:30469-31734 GCA_964461525.1 uncultured Hyphomicrobiaceae bacterium
TAGTGTCTGGTGTCGGCCTCCCGGTAGCGGGACATATAGGATTCGAGTAAATCCCTGCTGGCCTTGGCTTCCCGCTCAAGAGCTCTGAGTTTGACCTGGTTTTGCGCGATTTCCGCGGTCTGCTTTTTTAGGCTGCCAAGACTTTCCAGGAAAGATTGCTCCCGAACTCTGGCTATTCGCACTTCATTCTCAAGACTTTTGAGTATTTTTGCTGCCTCGCTATTTATCTGAGAATTAATACTTTTGAGATCCCATCGAAGTTGTTGGATGCGTGGATGTCCGGAAAGATGTGTTGCTGAAAGTTCAGAAATGCGGCGGCGGGCCTGAATCTTTTGATTCAGCAGATTTTGTATCAGGGTATTGTTCAGGACATCAGGCGCAACAACAATTTCACTTTTGCCGTCTGCCAGTTTCTTAAGCAGTCCAGCTCGCGCTTCCGCTTCACGTCTTCTCGCCCTTGCATCAAAAAGCTGCCTGTTTACATCCGAAAGCGTCTCGGTATCCAGCGATCTCTCCGGACCTGTATTCTGCAGATCAATTTTCTCCCGAAAAACTTCGATTGCATTTTCAGTTTCGGCAACACGTTTGCGAAGCTTGGGTATTTCCTCACCAAGCCATTGGCTGGCATGTTTGTTCTTTGCAACATACGTACGATGCTGCCATTCCAGATAGGATTCAGCTATGGCATTGGCGGCGCGAGCCGCAAAGATTTGATCAGTGTCAGAAAATGCTATGGCAACCACATGGGACCTGTTCAATCTTTCAACAGTGATACTCTTCCTGAACTTTCGAAATTTTTTCTCCAGCTCCGTATCCACTGGTTTCACTTCAGGAGCGCGGTTCAGATAATCAGTGGTCTGCGGCCCCGAAGATGAACTGTCTTCCGAACTCTTCCGCAGTTTAAGTTTTTCCATTGCGGCAAGAATGATCTTACTCGACTGTATGATCTCAACCTGACTCTTGATCAAATCCTCATTGAGACTCAACCTTGAAGACGCTTGGCTAATCGTTACGGGTTGGTTGAAAGCCGTATCATATTCACCAATAATTATTTTAACCGTCGAGGCATAACGGGGCGCGAATAATGACAGGACAGCATAGGTCAATGTTCCAATAATCGCTGCCGCCAATATCAAATAAGGAACTTTTCTGACAACGCGTTTGCCTACATTATGCAAATCTTGATTGTCAGAAAAGTTATGTATTCCCTCTTGTTCCATTTTTAATGTTCGCAATATGAAGGCCGGACAAGTAAGCACTTATGG
>CAYWUX010000034.1:0-27059 GCA_964461525.1 uncultured Hyphomicrobiaceae bacterium
CGGCCGCCAGTAACCCAAATCTCCCGCGGCATATGCAGGTACTCCTTGAGTCTGTTCTGATAGTGGTCCGGGAATATGACCGGTCTTCTCGCGCCTCATGTGGTCGCGCATTTCAAGCGTCAAGGAAAGCATCTTGACCAGGTCCCTTGCCGCTTCAGAGTTGTTCAGAGTTGCGGTGACTGATTGCTCACCCATATGGATTCGGATACGCTGGCCTTCCTCTGCGGACGAAACGCCGCTCAATCCGTATGCTGTAAAGAGAACGACACCAGCAATAACTGCTATCGCATTGTGCAAAATAAATAAATTCATAACACTCTCCTAGACATGGTTATCTATTCTGTCTGTCTGGTTTGTCGAAACCGAGAATCTGGGCCCAATTTTCTAATACTAAATTTGGTAACCAAAACTACTTGCTTCGAGCGTTCAAAACATCGGCCAGCAGTTTCGGTGCGGACTCAGCTTTATGGTCTCCGACTTCGGACTTCAGTACAGAGATAAAATCTTTCATTTGCGCTTCAGTCAGCCCCGTGTTCATCGCAGCACCCAGATGGAACCGGAGCTGGCCTTCCGTTTCGCTCATGTTTGCAAGCGCCGCTACAGTGGCCAGTTCCCGGCTTTGAAAATCAAGAGTGTCACGAGCGAAGATGTCAGCAAACAGGTGCTCTTTAAGAAACGTGTCGATAACGGGCGAGAACTCTTGCCACGCACCGGGCGGCGGAATGCGGTCCAGGCCCGCGAGTGACGCCCGTACCTTCGCGCCATATTCATCCTTGTTCAAATCAGCGGGGACCTGGCAAGCATCCTTACCGACCTTTTCGTCGATCCCCTTGGCCTTGCGCTTTTCTAGGAGAGACATGAAAGTGAGGATGCCGTTCAGGCTGCGCGGGAATCCCGCATAAGCATACATCTGCACCAGGATTTCCTTGATCTCGTTGACGGTCAGCCCGGCTTCGAGACCGCCGACCAACGCGGCATTCAGACTGTCCACTTCTTCGCTGGCGGTGAACGCCGCGATAGGGATAATGCTTTTCTGTTTCGCGCTTAGAGATAAAGCATCGTTCATAGCTTGCGCCCTTGAAAACATGCCAACACCAAGCAACAACGCTAACGCGGCGACGCCTAACATCGATTTCGTATTTGTCATGATTTTCTCCAGGGATGAGCACCTCCACCTTCCACAGCCACTTTCGTTCAATGACGGCCATGAGCCCGCTTCAGTTCCAAAAAAGGATGCGCTTGAATGAAGCAAGACAGCTCATGCTGACGGAACGCCTGGATGCATCGACAGCCGCATTCCAAGTTGGTTACGAGAGTCCGTCGCAGTTTAGTCGCGAGTACAGTCGTCTGTTCGGTTCGCCCCCGTTGCGTGACATAAAGAATCTGAGCCAAATTTCTGTCCGTGAACGGCTTTAGTTTTAATCCGTCAAGTAACACAGTCATAGTTGGATCTCCGATCAGATTGAACCATTCAGGCAGTCAGTGACAATTCAACCGTGGCGAACTTCGTGCTGTGGGTTCAAAGCCTTCTCATACTTTTTTGTGCCCAATTTTAACGTTAGAGGTTCGAGTCCTCTGGGGTGCGCCAAATATCTCAAAAAAATCAGAAGATTATAAATAGCTTCTTCCAGAAGTCTATTTGAATGACCATTCTGGGTAACAATCTGGGTAACAGGGTAAAATATTTAAGAATGGAATTTTGACCGTGTTGAAAATTCCAAATTCAGTGCGATAAAAGGTGACTACTGTTATAGCTTGAAATATCTTGAAAGGTTATCAATGGCCGCAAATCTTGATGAGCGGGAAGAGCAATCACCCGTCGATCCGATATTACCGACAGGCACCCCGTTTAGTATCGAGGAGGATTACCTCATACCTCAACCCCAACTGAAGCGCCTTTTTGGTGATAAGTCAGACATGAGAGTGTGGCGCCGGCTAAATGATGGGACCCTTCCTAAACCAATAAAGCTCAACGGGCGTAACCATTGGAAGCAGAGCTAGATAAGACCGATTTTTGATTCACTTGGGACCTAATTTTGAACTCGTCTCACCAGTCAAGAAATTGGCCCCCAGTTCTTCCATAGTTATTACGACCATTATATAAAATCACCGGCTTTAGTTACAAAGTTTTGCGTTCAGTTTTAAGCCTGTCGAGACAAAATACAGCGACAATGGACGCCTCATCTCTAATTCAATCCCTTCAACTTCAATTCTATTTTTCCGCAGCCCTGAATTTCTGGGCGAATTCTGTCGAGTATTCGTAGTTTTACACCTCCGTGACTTTTACTAGCAGTGATAGATCATGAAACAAAAAACACCTGAAATTCAGGCAATCAATCCACTCAAAGCCATTCGCCACAAAGATTCATCATCCCCACCCTTCATCAATCATGTCGCAATTGTGCAAGACTTCTATCAATATTGTACCTGTTACGCTCCCCGAGCCAAACCAACGGCTTCCGAAGTCTACAAACATTACAGAAACATTTGTATTGATAGCGGTATAGCTCCCATCAATCGGAAAACCGTTGCGGGGGGACGATCCGGTATTATGACATAGCCTTGATCCCTCACAAGAATAAAACTCCCCTACTGTTAGGAAAACGTTGAGTGTAATGCATTTCGATTGAGGTCTGAATTTGAGGGATAAAATGAAGCAAACAAGAAAAAATTGCGACAATAGTAAAGCCAATTGGCGACATAAATTCTATTGGAAAGTAAGATGCGGCGCGAAGACCAGGAAGGGCACACCTTGCAAACGGAAAGCTCTTAAAAATGGCCGTTGTCCTAATCATGGCGGGCTGAGTACTGGACCAAAGACATCAATTGGAAAAGAGAGAATTTCTGAGGCACAGAAGAAAAGATGGGCAAACTACATTTGACAACCCGATTTTGAATTAGATTTCGATCTGTTCGAATTTTCCTAAAATCAAATATTGTGTCTCTGAATTTTTTCGAATCGACCGATTTTTGTCGTAAGCCGTCCACCCTTCCAAAAAATAATCGCTCCAATTGAGTAGTTGAAATGTCGCCCCTGTTTCTAGTTTAGAGATCATCTTGGACAAAGAACTTTTTAGGTAATCAAAGATCCACGCTAATGCAATGAACTTTTTCGGCCCACACTGCCGACACAATTGATTGCTCCGTCAATAATGTTAGTCTATTCTCAAATATTAAGATCTAAGCGTTTTGATTTAAACGCTTTGGATTCATAAAAATAGGGAGGTTTATCATGAATATTTATAAAAACTTGGCCAAAACTTTGCCTTCAGTACGTATTGCGATTGGGGCAATTGTTGTTGGAGCAGTTCTTGCTGTTGGTACAATTTCGTCCGAAGTTCGGGCGCAAGGTCTGCCTAAAGGAGCGACTTGGTCGGGATCTGCATTAGGCGGCGCGCACTATCGGTTTGGTGCGGTTTTAGCCCAAGTTATCAAAAAGAAATTAAACATCGATGTTGCGGTAGAGGGAACTGGTGGGCCATGGCAGAATGTTGCCCTTGCCAATTCTGCTAAAACCGAGCTAATTCCGGTTCCCAGTGCGCTTGGCTTTGAGGCCTATACTGGTCAAGGTAAGGCAAAAGGAAAAAAACATGAAAATCTTCGTGTTCTCCTGCCCATGTTCCCTCAATATTTACAGTGGTGGGCACTGCCAGGTGGAATCACAGATTTCAAACAATTGACTGGCAAACATGTCGATATGTCGGGTCCCGGAAGTTTTCTAAATGATTATGGTCGAAAGCTGCTGGATATGTATAGTGTTAAACCGAGCCGCATCACGAATCTTACCAATTTTGGCGACTCGAATACCATGCTGGTAGACGGACAACTAGACGCAGCGGCAGCATGGAGCGGTATCCCCGCCCCTCCAGCTAATCAAATGATTACTACCCGTAACGCACATTTGATCGGTGTGTCTAAAGCCGAAGCAGAGAAATTCTCCCAAAAGTACCCCGGCGTTTTCCCTGGTGAAATACCGGCAAACACATACAAAAATCAAACCGAACCACTAGAGACACTAGTTTTGTGGACTTTTGCAATGACGCACAAAGATCTTTCAGAAGAGTTCGCCTATAAATTGGTAGCAGCTGCTTTTGAAAACCAGTCTGATTTGATTGCGGGATTTAAAGCTGCGAAAAACACAAAAGCAGAAAATATAAAGTTCGCTCCAATACCTGTGCATAAAGGCGCTGCACGATACTATAGTGAAAAAGGTATCGAGCTTCCGCCGGCAGCACGACCAATCGATTAGAACTGCTATATGGGTAATCGCAGAAAATTCTGGCGATTGCCCTTTTACAATTGGGTCTCTGTTGTATCATCCTCTAAATAATCATGCCTAGTTCAAAATCGAAATCAGATGCTACCAAAGACTCGCCAGCACCGCATTCAGAAGTCGAACCGACGGACCAACTAAACTCCAGACTTCAAAACAGTTATTTAAGACGCATAAGTTATGGCCTGGGACTCGCGCTGGGAGCTTATATACTCTACGGTATATATATAACGCCATTTGATCCATGGATTTTCCGGACTACATTTCTAACAGCTGTAGCGGTCCTAGTATTCTTGCACTTTCCTGGGTTTTCGAAAACAAGCCAACAGCGCGTAACATATGTCGATATTATCTGGATCGCGTTTGCACTCATGCCATTGGCTTATTTGATTTTATCGTTTGAAGAACTGTTATTCCGGGCGGCAGGTGGAGCTTCTCAACCTCTCGACATATTATTTGGTACGATTGCGACAATTGTAGTCCTTGAAATCGCGAGACGCACTACCGGTTGGGCACTACCAATTATTGCAATTGTAGCGATTGTTTATGCATTAGTTGGAAACCATCTGCCTGGTCTGTTCTGGAACAAGGGATACGATTACTCGCGAGTGATCGGTTTCCTATACAGCTCAGTGGGAATATACACGACGCCACTGGGAGTGGCTGTTCGTTGGGTCTTCGTATTTATATTTTTCGGCGCACTTCTCAAAAAATGTGGGGCTGGCGATTTATTTATTGATGTTGCTAAGGCGACAGTTGGTAGAGCGCGAGGAGGAGTTTCGAAAGTGCCACTAATCTCAAGCGCCCTTTTTGGAACAATTTCTGGCGCGGCAGTCGCAAATGTTGTCATGACCGGCTCGATAACAATTCCCGCTATGAAAAAAGACGGAGTCAGACCTTACATTGCGGGAGCAATAGAAGCAGCTGCATCGACAGGCGGGCAACTAATGCCGCCTGTGATGGGAGCTGCCGCCTTTTTGATGGCCGATATTTTGGGCATTCCCTACGGCGATATTATCACCGCCGCTATCATCCCTGCATGTCTCTATTATCTAAGCATATATGTCATACTCGACCAGGTCTCGGCAAAAACAGGCTTGGGCGAGATTAAAGGTGAAATTCCACCATTGGGGACATTGATAGTTCATCAGGGTTATCTTCTATTACCGCTTTTCGCGATAATATTTGTCCTCGTGGTTCTAGAAAAGTCACCGAATCGTGCAGCCTTGATAGGTATCTTATCAGCTATAGTTGTAAGCTGGATTGGCAAAAAAAATCGACTGACAATTCGTCCGATCTTTGATGCCGTTGTGGAATCTAGCCGATCAGTTTTAGAAATCGCTGCAACCACTGCAGCAGCAGGTATAATTATTGGAATTTTGTCGCTGACAGGACTTGGGCTTAAAGCGGCGAGTATCATCATTAGTTTTTCAGGTGAAAGCTTATTCCTTGCGCTGTTCTTAAGCATGATAATCTGCATAATTCTGGGGCTTGGCCTGCCAACGATCGCTGCCTATGCCATGGTGGCTTCTGTGGTGCCCCTTGCCCTCGTAAAGCTAGGAGTGAGCGAGTTAGCCGCCCATATGTTTATATTTTATTTTTGTGTTTTGGCGACAATTACTCCACCGGTTGCTATGGCATCTTTCGCTGCTGCTGCTATTGCCCAGGCGCGATTGTGGGAGGTAGGATGGACTGCGTTCCGCTATGGACTTGCGGGATTTATCATTCCATATATGTTTGTATTCGGCGAGGGCTTGCTTTTACGTGGGAGTCTCACCGATATAACTCTGAGTACGGTTTCAGCCATCGTCGGAGTGATCATGTTGGCCTTTGCCATGGAAGGTTGGATGTATTTATTCGGTAGAATTAGCTGGGTGGAGCGGTTTTTCCTGTTTGTCGCCGCTCTGTTTATGATGGCACAAAATATCGTCACAGATTTGGCTGGGCTCGGGATCTTGGTTGTCGTCTTAGTATTTCGAGGCGTAGTCCTCAAAAAGATTTATAGCGACAAATCGGAGTAGATCATGGGAAACATTAAGAACAAAACTGCATTAATTACAGGATCATCTCGAGGAATTGGTCGAGCGACTGCTTTGGCATTTGCAAAGGCCGGAGTTTCCGTTTATCTGGCAGCCGATGGTACCACCGACGAACTAAAAACCTGTTTGGAGCAATGTCGAGCAGCCAATCCAGACGATGAAAAATCGGATTTCGGCTTGTTTAACCTTGCCGAACCAAATGCCGCTCAACGTATGGTCGAAACTGCCCTGGCTCAACTTGGCGGGATTGATATACTCGTTAACAATGCAGCAGTTCGCAACCGTCGCCCATTCGGTGAATTCACTACTGCCGAGTTTGATGAAATGATCGCTGTCAATTTACGAGCGCCATTTTTCGCTTGTCAAGCGGTGCTACCTGCAATGCGAGCTGCCGGAGGAGGAAGAATCATCAATGTTGCGAGCCAGCTAGGTTTAGTTGCCTATAAATATTCTGCACTTTATGCGCTCTCCAAAGCCGCCTTGATTAATCTTACTAAATCGATGGCATATGAATTGGCGACGAGCAACATCCAGGTGAATGCTGTGAGCCCTGGTCCAATTGCAACAGAATACAATCTAAAACGCATGGCAGATGACCCAACGCTCCAAGCGCAACGTGTGGCTTATGTCCCTGCTCAGCGATACGGTAAACCTGAGGAAATTGCGGAAGCAATCATATTTTTGGCTACCAGTGAAGGAAGTTATATTCAGGGACACAATTTGGTTGTCGACGGAGGATACGTCATTCACTAGTTGTTAAATTTTAGAAATTTTTTGTTAATCATCCACTGGATGTATTTTCAAGCCAAGCAAGATATCTTCTGACTCCATTGAGGAGATCCACTTGAGGTGAGAAGCCGTATTCTTCTCTGGCAATCCGAATATCCAATGGGCCTCGCAAACTAGTGGTGCGTGGGTCCGGATGCTGCAAATGTCCAGGTCCCACTTCCCAACGACAATTTGGTTTTAAACTCTTCATCACATCTACCAAATCCTGCAATTTATAGAGTATGCCGGCGGAAATATTAACTACGGGAGAACTTAGTTTTTCTGCTAAACAAACTAACGCTATTCCTGCCGCTGTGTCCTCGACAAATGTAAAATCTCGGGGATGGTCAGCACCAGTTGTCAGAATGATCGAACGACCCATACGGGCTGCATCACACCAATAGCGGATATGCATAGGTGAAGATTCTATTAGTTCGAAAGGCCCGTAAGGTGCGGAATTCCTCACAGAAACAAAATCTAGCCCCGTGAGTTTAGCAAGAGCATGCCCATACATTTCCGCCATTTGTTTGCTGGTGGCGTAAATTCCTTCAGGTTGGGCAGGCGTTGTTTCCCGGATGGGTTTGAGATCGGGTTTAGGTCCGTATTGAGTCCCCGATCCTACATAAACAAAGCGACGAACATCATTGCTGATGGCAGCAGAGAGCACGCTTGACGTTCCAGCGACATTTACCCCAACGGTCCTGTTGGGATCAGCTCTGGCTGCAAGCTCTCCATTGATTGCAGCGCAATGAATGATACAAGAACATTTATTGGAATAAAGAATTTCTGAAATTCTACCCGGATCTCGAATGTCGCCCTGGATAAATTCAATTTGAGACGAAAAATCATCGAGAAAGTAATTTGCACTCTGTGATGGCGGAGTGAAACTAAAACTAATGATGTGTTGTCCTGCCATGGCAAGGTGACGAAGAATATGGGTACCTATAAATCCAGAACCACCAGTAAGAAATATCATCGTGCATCGGATAAAATTTTTCCCGAGCTAATACGTTTGCTAGATGTCTTGTGCTTTTCCAAGTATCCCAGAACATCGGAAAGAGCCATGACATCAGCATATTTCATATCCATATCGAACAAGCTAACTTTATGAGGAAGCGATGTCCGGTCGCCGACACATTCTGCTGGAACGATAACGCGAAAATTATATGAAAATCCATCTACCACTGTGGCGCGTACACATCCGCTGGTTGTCACACCGGTTACGATAATGGTGTCGACACCTTCATAAAATAGCATACTTGCTAGTTGTGTTCCGAAAAAAACGCTTGCTTTGGGTTTGGTTACAATAGCTTCATTTTCCTGGGGTTCGAGTTCACTGGTTACCCTATCGGCATCTGGTGTTATGTCCTTGGCTCCCCCGACTTTTTCTCCCCATATTCCTTTTTCGGTTGCCAAAGTACGTAATCCGACATTGGAAAAGTAAACTGAAATACCATGTTTACGGGCAATCGCGAGTAATTCTGCATTGGCCCGAATAACATTTTTGGTATTTTCTCCGTGTCCCAGGGCAAATCTTGGATCCAGATAGAGATTAATCATATCTACGACAACAACAGCTATCTTGTCTCCAAAACCAATAGATGCGCCATGTCCACCTGCATGATAACCAGCGAGCTCTGTATTTTCAAACAACTTGTCCCAATCCATTAGTGGTTCTCCTAATGTTTCATACAATGACAGTGGCGAAAGTGAATAGTTACTTAGGTATTCAATTCAATAAATCTTCTTCATAAGGGACACGGCTAAGCACTTGAAATCCACTTTCAGTTATTAAATAAGTATCTTCGATGCGTACCCCTCCGACCCCTTCTTGCCAAAGGGCGGGCTCCAAGTTGAAAATCATACCCGCTTCAAGTTTAGTGTCCATCGCGGGGTAACGTGAAGTCACGTTAAAGGCTTCAGCACGAATCCCGATCCCGTGACCGGTATAAGGATAACCACCATAGAACTTTTCCAATCCTGCATTCTTCACCGGAAGCAGGCAGGCTTTCTCCAGTTCCGATGTCATTGTGCCAGGCTTCATAATTTTCTTAGCTTCTTCCAAGGATTGGTAAATTGTTTGGTAGAGTAACTTTTCTGCAGCTGATGGTTTCCCACCCGTCCAGACAGTGCGGGCAAATTCGGACCGGAACCCATTGATATGTCCTGGTCCGTCGATAACTGCTAGTTCACCGCCTCTTACCACCTTGTTAGTGCTGTAACGCCGAACTGGTGCAGCCCGATGTCCAGAAACACACCATATATCTGCAGAGTGACATCCACGAATCAGAAGTTGCAATTGGCCTTCAAGCGCCACCTCTATCTCCGTCTTTCGTCCCCAACTTTCTTTAGCGGCATTCATAGCGCTGTAGATTCCACCTTCTACAACACTAACAGTAAATTCGTAAGCTTTGATTTCTTCCGAATTCTTAACCGCTTTCATCTTGTTTAGAATGCCACGGGCATTAGTAAATTTAACGTCAGAACTAAAATCAACAATTCCATTGTAAAGAGAAGCACTCATACTGGAGTCAATTCCGATTGTACTGTTTCCAAGACCGTGGGACTGAAAAATATCATGAATAAGTTTTGGCCACAATTCTTGCCAAGGTGGCAGGACATGAATCTCTTCGTACAAGCGGTCGCTTAACAAACCTCCGGCATCACCTTCAGAACAGAAAATGATGGGTTCTCGGTCATCAGGAAAATAAAGTACACCGTATGAACCTGGATGGACACTCGTGCGAAATCGTGGCCAGCCTGTTAAATAGATGACATTCTCGACTGCATTAGTGAAGATGGCTTCAAGACCTTCATCAGCCATAATTTGATTAGCGCGAGCCCACCTCAGCTGTTGTAGTTTCTGCCAGTCTATAAGCGGTCGAGTGGGTTCCAAATAACTAAGGAATGAAGCCATACCTACTACTCCGACAAGAGTTCGGTCAGACTTGAAAAATCGACAATTTCTTCCAACCCCCCAACCACTTCAATAACTTGGTCCATCCGCCTTTCGTCTAGAACTTCACAAGCGACCCGTTTGAACTTTTCATTAAGTTCCACGCGACTAAGTGGGTTTTCGGGTTCTCCCTTGCAGTAATCAATCCTGCTAGTGAGCGTTCGACCGTCTTTCAGCTTAAGATCAACGAAAGTTGTTTTGGTCTTCGGAGCAAGTCTATCTGCCTCTTCACTCGATTCGATTCGAACCAATTTAGCCAAATCGAGAATCTTAGAGTCACGAATTTTCTCGTCAGTGAATTGTTCTGTGGTACATTGCTTGTCTATAAGTGTAACCGCCAAAATATAAGGCATGCTATTTTGGGCTTCGTAAAAATTTGTAGGTGGAAACAATTGAAGTGCCTTGTTTGAGGCGATGCCGGTTGTCGCTCGCACTAAGATATCATCAATCTCATCTGTCATGAAGTTATTGCTCTTCAATAATTCCAGCACACAGTCTATCGCCGAATGTGCACCACCTTTCGTGGGATAGTTCTCAAGGCCAATTTCAAGTGTCATCCAATCGCTACCGAGATCTCGAGTGATAATGTCAGGCTGGTAGACGGGGGAAATAATGTCACCAATGTTGCCCCAGTTTCCATCGAATATATCGAAATCACCCGTCAGCCCCTCTTTGGCCATAATAGCTGAACGGATTCCATTTTCAGAGGCTTGACCGATCAAAACTCGTTTGCTCATTGCCATACCACCACTCCAAATGCCGCAAGGTTGGCTACCCGCAATTGACAAAGCATGCCCCAATTCTTCGACTGACAAGTCGAGCAAACGAGCTGTGATGGCCGCAGTTCCGAAGCCGCCTATGCTACTGGTTCCAATCCAACCTCGCGCGTAACCTTCTTTGCCTACGTGAGTAGCAGTGGCAATTCTAAGGCATATTTCGTTGGCAGCAATAAGTGCCGTCAGTACATCCTTACCAGATGCGCCAGTTTTTTCAGCAATTGCTATTGCTGCAGGTGTTAGGATGGTGTTTGGTTTGAATTTTGTTCGATGATGAGCGTCTTCGAGTTCTAAATAATTTGAGAACGAACTATTCGCGAAGGCTGCTTGGGTAACAGTGACTTTAGATTGGGAACCCCAAAGAACAGCTTCCGACTCCGATGGGAAATTCTTTAAATAATTTTTGACCATTTGGCCGAAATTCGATACAGAACCGTAAAGACCATTTCCGATACCATCGAGAATATGGTCTTTCTCCTTTGTAACAACTTCTTCTGGAATGTCTTCAAAATTCAGTCCTAAAACGAACTCCGCCAATTGAAGGCACCGATTTCTTGTATTTTTCATAATGACTTGCCCTCCTAGTACAATTCATGTCTGACCCAGACAAATAATTTAAGAAACAACATCTTGGCAATTAACCAGCCAATATATTCTCGACGTCTGATTTTACCTTCTGATAATATTCCAGACAACGAATTCCGTCTTCGTGTCTCCAAGGATTATTCCCTCGCAAATAACCAGGACGGACTTCCTCGATGAATTTTAACTCCGTCATGATTTCAGCAATGGAAGGCGGCACTTCGCTATCCAAAGGAGGTTTGTCCGAATGCAATAGGTCCTGGTTCCAAACCGTAATTTCTTTTTTGTGCAACGCTGCATTCAAATAGTGGGTTCCCGCTAACATACAACACTCGACAAAAATTTCATAGTCTTCGTCCATATTGAGCTGCTTCATCATTGTCTTCTCAATATGTTCGGCCTTCATAATATGATCCTGAATATGCATTATTCATTATCCCTACTAATCTACTAAATTAAGGACCACATAATTCGACTGCGACCTGTTTGATAAGGCGAAAGTTTTGCAAGCATTCTTCGCCAATTTTTTGATCCCATGGCTCGCAACCACGTACATATCGAGGTCCCAACATTTCTATTTTTTCCATGAGCGCGATAATTCTATCAATCTCTGCAGTCCGCGAACCTCTGTATTCTGGAATATTGGAATGGATTTGATCGACATCATCTTTCGTCAAACCTTGTTTGTGGAGGGCGACGTTAAATAACTGATTACTTGCGTGGATACAGCACCAAATGAAAATTTCGTAGTCCTTGTTCAGATCAAGTTTCTGCATCATTGTATTTTCGATGCGTTTCGCTTTGGCCAAATGTTGGTCTGCCCGCATTTGTTTGATTCCTGTTCTTTACTCACTCAGTTAAGGTTGGAAAGTGGAGTATTATCAACGACTACATTGGCGCGTACCCAATTAACCAATCCACCCTCTAGCAACACTTCTATTTGGCGATTTGACAGTGAGTGGCGGACCTGAATGTTGTGACCTTTGTTTTTTACTTCTAACGACAATTGTTGTGTGCGACATATGCTAGCTCGCAGATCGGATACTATCAATACGTCGTTTTCTTCAAGTTGATCGTAATCTTCCTCATTTAAAAAGGTCAAAGGCAGAATACCGGCGTTTGGCAGGTTCTGAGAATAAATTCGAGCATAACCCTTGGCGAGCATCAGTTGTAAGCCCAAATATCTTGGTGCCAGTGTTGCATGCTCCCGACTGGAACCTTGTCCATAATTCCAACCGCCAACTATAGCATGACCACTGATTTCCCGAGTTTGCATTGCTCGTTCGGGATAGGTGTCATCGAGGATCTCAAAACAAAATTCTGAAATACGTGGGAGATTGCTGCGGAAAGGTAATACTCGAGCACCCGCAGGATTAATGTGGTCAGTAGAAATATTATCACCTACCTTCAATAAAATTGGCACTTCCATGTGGTCGGCTAGAGGTAGGATTGGCGGCAAGGACTTGATATTAGGTCCTTTGACGATCGCAATTTTGCGACGTTCGTCAATCGTTAAAGGAGCGACGAATAAATTTTCCCTGGTGTTTGTTTTTCCGGGTTTCTCAAACCGCGGGTAGGGCATATCCAAAGTCCTGGGGTCGGTAATTTGACCTGTTATGGCAGATGCCGTTGCTGTCTCGGGACTACAAAGATAAACACTGTCCTCTTTATTGCCCGATCGGCCTGGAAAATTGCGAGGAGTGGTGCGAAGACTTGGCCGGCCGCTTGCGGGAGCTTGTCCCATACCATTGCAACCATTACAGCCTGTTTGATGTAACCGAGCCCCCGCCTGAAGTAGCTTAGCGATATGTCCGTTTTGTATAAGTTGTTCTAACATCGGTCGAGATGTAGGATTTATGTCAAAGGAAATGCTGGGGTCAGCTTGGTGTTCTTGGACCATCATTGCCGGTATTGCGAAATCACGATAGCCGGGATTAGCAGATGAACCAATATAAGACTGATAGATAGGCAAACCAGAAATTTCCCGAACTGGAACAACATTGTCTGGGCTGGGTGGCTTAGCAATCAAAGGTTCCAAATTGCTTAAATTTATTTCTTCATAATGATCATATTTGGCGCCAGGGTCCGGTTTCAACTCAAACCAATCATCGGCACGATTTTCATCAATCAGGAATTCCCGAATTCGGTCGTCTGAAGGAAAAACAGTAGTTGTCGCACCCAATTCGGCACCCATATTAGCGATTACATGGCGATCCATGGCACTTAGTGATTGAAGACCGGGTCCATAATATTCGATGACACGTCCAAGCGCACCTTTAACAGTGTGACGCCGCAGCATTTCGAGAACTACATCCTTGGCACTGACCCAATCAGGTAATGTTCCTATTAAATTTACTCCCCAGATCTCCGGCATCTTTAAATGGAAGGCCATCCCGGCAAGTACTGTAGCCACGTCCATACTGCCAGCTCCCATCGAGAGCATTCCAAGCGATCCGGCAGCACAAGTATGGCTGTCTGATCCTAAAAGACTTTTACCTGGTTTACCGAACCGTTTCATATGGAGTGGATGGCTAATCCCATTTCCAGGTCGACTGTAGAAGATTCCATATCGTCGACATGAATCTAGGAGGAACAAGTGGTCGTCAGCGTTCTTAAAATCGGTTTGTAAAAGATTATGGTCGACGTATTGAACAGCTACTTCAGTTTTAATCTCGTCAACGCCCATGGCCTCCAAAGCCAACATAACGAGAGTCCCAAGTGCATCCTGCAGTAATACTTGATCAATCCGCAAAGAAATTTCCGATCCAGCTGTCATATCACCTGAAACAAGATGAGTTCCAATCAATTTTTGAGTAACGTTTTGCGCTTGGGAATTGCCAGCCATTTTTACAATCTCCGCCAATCAAACGAGCTTTGCTCAAACCAAAAGACAACATCTAAATTAAATTTACTATGACTCAATTCTTATACTGAGTTTATCCGAGACAATGTTTCAGTGTTTGGATAAAACTTAATTTCAAAACTTGTCAGCCAGTAATTCGTTATAGTAGCCTGTTTGGTTCGGCTAATCTGTTAAGAATATACTGGCAATTGTAAACAACACTAATATAATAATTAAAGCTGCATAAGACCTCGTGTCCAAAAAAAGAATAATTCACAAAGACAGAGGCCCATTAGACCTGTATCATGCAGGATATCTCAATCCTGACAAAAATAGAGCTAATCCGATTGCAATCAAAGCCCCATGAGCGACCTGCTTATAGATCTGATCAGATGCAACTTCAAACACGCGCATACCTATCCATGTACCCAATATAACTCCTGGAAACAATGTAATTGCACGAAGAATTATCTCAATATTGATGACGTTCCCCCAAAGCAAAGTAAGGATTAATACCAATTGCACAACGGTTGCCGATAGGTTTATATTTGCACGTTGGGTCGATACAGGTTCCGGAGACGCTAAAAAATAAAATACCATTAATGGACCGCTAGCTCCTGTGAACCCATGAACGCTACCAAATGCTGCGCCAATAATTCCAGCAACATAAAAATTTCGGGGACCTTTGTATTTCCATCCAAATATTAGTGCTAGTCCGCATGCAATTAAAAATGCGCCAATTGCGGGTTTGACAACTGATGAAGTTGTTTGAAGCAATAATAAAGCAGTCAACGGGATAGTGAGTACTGCAGCAAAATTGAGCGGAATTACTTCTGACCACTGAACAATGTTCATTGTTTTGCGGAGCAACATTACAGAAGACACCAACCCAAAAATTGATGAGAGGGCTATTGCATCAACTGGTTTATATAGCAGTGATAGTAAACCAATGTTGACTAATGCAGCTACAAATCCCGTAAAACCGCGAATTATACCTGAAAAAATTACAATAAGGAATGCAAGAAAAAGATCGGGAGAGATCAGGTTGACCAGGAATTCCTCCACTTCATTTTCCTATTCTAGGTATTGCGAATTCCATCGCGTCGTGCATCTTTAAATAAGATGTGGCCAATTAGTTTTTTAATTCGGGTAATTCCTGTAAGCGAGAATTGATTGGGATTATCTGAAAACTCGAATGATAGAAGTCCGGGCAAAGGGACAGTCGCTAAATGACGGGTGGCGGCCCTATAAAAGTCTCGTGTTGGGGGCGACCAGCTGTCGTACCCGAAATGTCGATCTTTGACATCCGCATCTTTCAGCAAATCTATTGCGCCACTGATATGGTGGCTTGTGTTTTGGAAAATCGTTCTTCACCCAAACAATTTGCCATAAGTGCGTCGCGGTCTATGACTGGCCTGTAGCCATTTTTCAGAATAATCTCACCCGCTTCAAAAGTAAGCGGATTTTCAAAAAGCCTTACCGCTGACTTCAAAAACCCGTTCATTTCTCCGGTAAGATCCGTAGTCAGTCGAGCGCAGCAGGCTTCCATCCAGTTGCCAAGATCAGTGGCCACGCCATCACCAACAACAGCTCCCATTTTGAGCTCTCTGCACCGCGTCAATGCAGCCATCAGTTGGTCTATGCCACCAGCGCGCTTAAGTTTAAGCTTGCAGAATTTTACGTTATCCATTGTGGCAGCACGTTCCACGTCCGCTGCACCAAAAATGGATTCGTCCAGCATAACGGGCACAGGGGAGGTTTTAGCGACCGTCGCATTTTTGTCCCATTCATCGGACCCGCATGGCTGCTCGAATAGCTCTATACCGGCCGGGTTCAGCGCATGGGCGAAACGGCAGGCGTCTTCAACAGAATAGCTGTGATTTGCGTCAAGGCGCACCAATGCCCTTCCCGCTACGGCCTTCTGTGTCACTTCTACACGGTCAAGGTCTTCTTTTACAGTCCAACCAACTTTAACTTTAATAGTTTTAAAGCCCCGTTCGAGTATGGATTCGACTTCATCAGGGATTTGATCCAGTGTTTTAGAACCCAGCGCAGCCAATAAGGAAATTCGTTTTTCTGCGTTAACTCTAAAAACGGAATTGTCTTCCAGAAATTCAATTGCGCTGACCAAGGCCGTGGCCGCCATGGGACTTTTTGCCGGGTCGGAATTGATTGCGTCCTTCGCTTTACTCGGTGACATTCCGACAATTTTTTCTCCCATGGAGCGGCAGAAATTCCATCCGACTTCGGGCGTTTCTTTCATGTTATACCCTTCGGGTATATATGCTTCACCCCAACCATTACGACCATCATTGTCGTGTACCTCAACGATATAGGGATCAAATGAGGTGTGCGTCTTATAAGCAACCCGGTAAGGCTTATATAAAGGAAGTTGTAGGCAATAAATGCGAACTTCGGTAATGGTCATGAGATATTTCTCTAATCGGTGGACCATTAATTGGTCCAGTGTAGTGTCTAAATGAATCTAGAATGGATATTCAATAGTCACGGTTAAAAGCAGGTACAGAATTGCGATTTCTCTTGCAGAATTGCGATTCCTCTTTTTTTATCTAAGCGAACTACGGCGCTAGCTCTGGGTTAAAGACCATAATAGTAAAGCATGCTATTTTATATCAGTTTGTATTTCAAAATCATAAATTTACATCAAAATTTTATGCGACTGCAGGGATAGGACGTTCTCCCTTAATCTGCAATCGATGCATCACCCGACGTGTAGTTGGATCGAAGGCATCGCGCCGGTGCAGGGTGCAGCGATTATCCCATACCAAAACGTCACCTGGCTGCCAAGTATGGGTCCACGTAAATTTAGGTTGCGTAGAGTGAGCCCAAATTTCGTCAAGAATTTGCTCGCTCTCTTCGAGTTCAAACCCAACAACATACTCGTAAGGCCGACGACCTAGCAATAGATATTCTTTTCCGCTCTTTGGATGCCGACATATAACAGGATGATGCGGGCCTGGTGTTTCCTTCGGGTTAGTTACTTCAGAGTACCCAATGCGAAGTTCACCGGCACTATTGTGGGCATTATCATGCACAAACATAGAATCTTTTATCTTTGACTTAAGTTCAACCGGCAAGTTTTTACAGGCCAAGTAAAGATTGGAAAAACTGGTGTCGCCTCCTTTTTCGGGTACTTCTAGCGAATACAGTAATGCCGCGATTGGAACTTCTTCTCTATAGGTCATGTCAGAGTGCCACACAGCTTCGCCGTCACCCAAAGCGCCGATGGGTTTACCGTCTTCCTTAACATTTGAAACAACGAGCATTTCAGGTGTCTCCGGTATCCATGGTTGGCCGACACTGCTGACGTAGGGTATTTCAAGATCTCCAAAACGCTTGCCGAATGCCATGAATTCTTCATCAGTTAGTGACTGTTTTCGAAATACTATCACAAGATGGTCGTTCCACGCCTTCTCAATCTGCTGAAATGCATCGTCGCTGACTCGACGTAAGTCGACGCCTTGGATTTCCGCCCCGAGTGCTTTGCCCGAGGGAATAACCTTTACTTTTTCTAATATTTTCGGCATAAAAACCTCCTAGAACTAACCCAAACAAAACAACCACAACCTAGTTGTGCAAAATGCATCGTTTATTATTCACTTCAAGTGGCGAGTAAACGATGTGGCCATTGCGGTAATGGCGGAAGTATAAGGCCTGGCATCCGATTTACAGTTGCTTGCGCGCTATTTATGTGGTGGGCGCCCGCACTTCGCGGTAGTAAGTTATTGGCTTGAAGCCTTTTCAATTTTGTTCCGCAATCACCACTGTCAGTTAGATTACCGTCTTTCTTGCCAACAGCGGTTTCAGACATATGAATCAATGTCAGTAAACCCGAATTATGCTAAAAATTCCAATATAATTTTGTCCTATTTATATAATTTTAAGTTATATCCTTAGAGCGTAGTTTTCCATACTGCGCATGACCCACAACGACTGGGAAATTTTTTCGTGGTTTTCTCTTCATACTTACAAAGTAATTCGAAAAAATTCTGAGCCAAGGGTACGTGAGAGACTCAAACCAGTTATCTATTATTGCCAGTCTCAACCTCTCGTGTCTCGAAAACAACGGCTTCTTTGGAAAATGCGGGTTCACATGTACCAGCCACCGTTAACATGGATGACCTGACCGGTAATAAAACGTCCCCCCGGACCGCACAGCATGCGGACCATAGCGGCAATTTCCGAAGGCTGCCCGGGACGACCTAAGGGCACCGGGATTTCCCTAAAATGCTTGGGCAAGAAAGTGCGGTCGACCGTCTCTATATAACCAGGACTTACGCAGTTGACTGTTATATTATTGGGCGCGAGTTCTGCCGCCAGAGCGCGAGTCATGCCAGCCACGCCCGCCTTGCCAGCGCACACGGCTATGCGGTCCACGACCCCTGCGTGGCCCGAAACTCCCCCGATGGAGATGATAGCTCCGGCATCGCTCTGCTGGAGATGTGGCAAGGCGGATTTGGCGCAGAGAAAGGTGGCGCCGACCGTACCGCTCAGTACCTTATTGAAATCTTCGAGAGAAGTCTCCGAGAGCGAACCGTTGAACCGGTATCCGACGTTGCAAACCATGATATCGAGCTTGCCAAAGGTTTGAATGGTATTGTCGACCAATTCTTCAACTGCGGATGGGTCCGTTACATCGGCCATATGGACAAGTGCCCTTCCGCCCCGGGACTCCACTTCGCGGCCGACCTCCGCGGCTGCGGTGGCAGAGGTCATCGCGTTGACGACGACAGTAGCGGCGCCATCGGCGAATTCCAGAGCGATTGCGCGGCCAATGTTACTTGAACTGCCGGTAACGATGGCAACTTTGCCATCCAGTTCTTTATCGCCTTGGATCATTGTCGTTTCTCCTCTTATATACAGGCTAAGGCAACTGCCGTACCCAGGATGGGAGCCCTCAGTGCCTTTCATTAAGCGCCGAATTCTGGAAAAAAAAATGTGTTGGTCGGCTCTTCCGATCGCTCGCGATCGTATCGTAAACGCTCAATCCGCGCCTTCACGAAGGGTGCGGCATCGCAAATCTGTTCGAACTGTTCTTCGGTTAGGGAAAGGCCGGCTGCTCGAACACGAAGACCGACTTCTTCGCGTAGAGACGGGTCATCGCTTTTCTCCCGCCAGGAAGGCTGTTCGGTGGGGCCGTCGAATGGGTCATCATCAGACGAACTGATCGAAGGCCGCCGGTCCCGCCAGGGCGTTGCCTCCTCATAGGCATGGGCGACCCGTAATACGGTTACCTCGTCGAAGGGGCGTCCTGCGATCTGCAACGACAACGGTAATCCAGTTTGGCTGAATCCGTTGCACACAGAAATAGCCGGACCACCCGTGACGTTGAACGGGGTCGTAATCGACGGGTTCTTCCAGAACCATGCAACAGTCTGATAAGTGCCGAGACTTGGCGCTGGGCCGTATTGCCCGGCGGTTACAAGTGCGTCGTAGCGCTCATATATGGGTTCCATTTCCGCTAGCATTCGGCGACGCTCGCGTAGGGCCTGAACGTAATCGGTGGCGCCAATAAGGACCGCGGGCAGACAACGCCCGAGGAAATCGTCGCAGAAATCTCCAGCGTGGCGGGTCAAGTCACTCTCATGGATAGCGTAGAGTTCCGATTCGCCAATGATGATTTTAACGTCGCAGTATTCCTGCATAGGGCGTAGCTTGACGGGCTCAAGTATAGCACCAAGACCTTCCAGCACCGAAAGTGCAGCTTCCATGGAAGACCCAACTTCGGCGTTGGCTGGCAAGTCCTCCTCCCAGAAATGACGGATGACACCCAACCTGAGACCGCGAATATCGCCTGTCAATCCGGCACGATAATCAGGTACAGATCTTTTCGAACTTGTGGGATCCTTGGGATCGTGTCCTGCAATCGCTTGCAGCATGATAGCGCAATCTTCGACGGTCCAAGTCATGGGACCACATGTGTCGAAGGTGAAAGAATTGGGGATGACGCCGTGACGACTGATAAGTCCGTAGGTGGGCTTCAATCCCACGATGCCGCACAGTCCGGCCGGATTTCTTATCGATCCCCCCGTATCGGAGCCGAGGGCGCCGAGCGTCAGTCCAGCTGCGACGGCAACCCCGGAGCCGCTGCTGGAACCGCCGGTGAAATGCTCCCGATTCCATGGGTTTCGGGGC
Source organism: uncultured Hyphomicrobiaceae bacterium (assembly GCA_964461525.1). Lineage (GTDB taxonomy): Bacteria > Pseudomonadota > Alphaproteobacteria > Rhizobiales > CAYWUX01 > CAYWUX01. The sequence goes on from CAYWUX010000034.1 coordinate 20,393, forward strand.
AACGGCCAAGGAAGTTGGAAAGAAGGTCCGCCATGGGCGAACTCGTGTGTGGCTAGTTTCCCCATTAACACACCGCCTGCATCATATAACCGCGCGCACGCCGTCGCGTCCTCGACAGGGATATTATTGATAAGAATCTTAGAATGCGCGGTCGTCGGAATTCCCGCAGTGTTGAATATATCCTTAAGCCCGAAAGGAATTCCGTGCATGGGACCGCGGCGTCTTCCAAAATCCGTGTCGGCGGCCTTAGCCTGCTCCATCGCACGTTCAGCGGTCACCGTGATAAAGGCGTTGAGCTGGGGATCTAGAGCCTCAATGCGTCGCAACAAGGTTTCAGTTAGTTCCACGGCGGAAAGTTGTCCCCGCGCCATTTCTTCTTCGGCTTGTGCGATGGTCAAGTATGAAGGTACTTGGTTCATGAACTTTACTCCAGAGCCCCTTGGTCTCGCTGATTAGGTCATGGTCTCAAGCCCGCAGCTTGGCTACGACTGCCGGGCCTTTCTTTGCCCCCGCGATGCACACCAACCTCAATGCTGCATGCCCCATTTTCGGACAGTAGCGATTTCCACCGTCCTGAACACTGCGTTCTCAATCAACAACCCGATAATGATGACTGTGCCGAGGCCGGCGAAGACGTTAGCGATCTCCAGTTCCATCTTGTTCATAAAAATGAACCAACCCAGTCCGCCGGATCCGGAACTGACGCCAAACACCAACTCTGCAGCAATCAGGGTACGCCAGGCGAATGCCCAACCGATCTTGAGACCTGCCAGAATTGATGGAAAAGCCGCCGGAATGAGAATTTGCGCCACGTAGCGAACGCCGGTAAGACCATAGTTTTTCCCGACCATGCGTAGAGTGTCCGAAACTGCGAGGAACCCGGTGTGGGTATTCAACGCGACCGACCACAATACAGAGTGAATGAGCACAAATACCAGGCTGCCGGAGCCGAGCCCGAACCACAGGAGCGCTAGTGGAAGTAGGGCGATAGCCGGCAGCGGATTGAACATCGACGTCAAGGTGCTGAGAAGGTCGTTACCAATTCTGGAGGATACGGCAAGGACCGTTAGCACCGCCGCGATTCCGACGCCTGCAATATAACCCATCAGCAACACTTGAATGGAAGTCGCTACACGCGGCAAGAGGTCACCATTAACAAGGGCGTCTATAAAGGCCAGGGCAGTACTAGAGAACGTAGGTAGCATCAACGAATTGTCAATGTGCACCGCATAGGCCTGCCAAATTAGAGCTAGCGCGATTAGAATTGTGATCCGTCTTAGAGCGGTGATGTTGGTTAGCCGTTCCCACAATGACAAGGGACGTCTAATTTCGCCCACTTCTGTAGAATCTAACGTCTGCCGCCGGTATTCAGGACGGATAGGAGGAGAAATTAATTGTGGGTCAGACATTGGACATCGTTTCCTCTTCTTCGACGGTTTCGGCAAACAACATATCGTGGATGCTGGTCTGCAGTACGTTGAACTCCGCATCTCCATGGTTCTCGTGAGAATGGTTGTACGCATTCAGCTCGGCCTTCACTTGTCCTGGATGGGGGGACATCACTAATATGCGGTTGCCAACAATAATCGCCTCTTCAATTGAATGGGTCACAAACAGAACAGTGAAGCGAACGTCCTCCCAAAGTTGGATTAGTTCCTCTTGCATCTTGCGCCGGGTCAGGGCGTCCAACGCCGCGAACGGTTCGTCCATCAGCAGGATTGCCGGCTCCATGGCCATGGCACGGGCTATAGCGACACGCTGTTTCATACCACCTGACAGCATGTGGGGGTAGGAATCAATAAACTTGGTGAGATTGACCTTATCGATGAAGCGGCAAGCTTGCTCTTCTGCATCCTGTTTCTTGGCAAACCGGCGGCTCGCCAGCATGGGAAACATGACATTCTGGAGCACTGTCTTCCAGGGCGGGAGTTGGTCGAACTCCTGGAATATCATCATGCGATCAGGACCCGGACGGACCACTTCTTGCCTGTTAATCTTAATGGTACCCTCGACGGGCTGCATAAACCCAGCGACCCCCTTGAGCATAGTTGACTTACCGCATCCTGAGGGGCCCAGCAAAACGAGGCGGTCCGCCGGGTATAGATCAAAGCTCACGCGATAAACTGCCGTTACCAGACTGTCCTGGGTCTTATATTGGAGGGTCACCCCCTCGACCTCGAGCAGGGGCGACGGGACAGGGGCCTGGGACGTCCCGTCGCCGATAGGTTCTCCCGATCCCTCCTTGTCTGAACCGCTACCCATAGGTCTGGCGTCGTACCCTTTGGGTACAAACCCTGTGTCGGCGATACATTTCACACCTCAATAGATATTTCGCCAAATTCTCAACTGCCATCCAAATCATGCACGTACTCCCAGTACGCGTCCTTCCAGCTGTTTAATTTGGTTTTCATGGCACCGCGCTTTAACAAGAAGTCGGCGACTACCTTAGTGCTCTTCGGCACTTTCGTGTAGGTGATGTATCCGGACTTGAGCATTTCGTGAATTTCGTCCACTGAGTACTTGGACTTTGTGAACCGCACGTACAACTCTGCCGCAGCCTTCAAGTCCGAGTTGATGATATCCACCGATTCATCCAGAGCCTTAGCGACTACTAAAAACGTTTTAGGGTTATCATCCTTCCACTTTTTCGTCGTCCATACAGTGGTACCGTTGCTGACTCCACCGAAAACATCGTAGGAGCTGACGATAGTTCGCACCTTGCCTGACTTTTCCTCTAGGTACTGATAAGGCATGTTTCCGAAATGGCTCTTTACTTCCGACTTGCCGCTCATCATCGCAGCGTAGACGTCTGGATGACGCATGCCAACCGTCAAGTGATCGAGCTTCTCCGGATCACCAAACTCTTTTTCGGCGGCCATCTGCAGGACCACAGCCTGAAACGAAACCTTTACCGACGGGACAGAGATTTTGTACTTGTAGTCCCCTAGATAGTCGCGCAGTGTCTTAACGTTCGGATCGATGGTATTTAGCCGCATGTCCATGTCGGCCAGCGGCATGATGCCCTTGACCTGGCCTTTGGTCTTATCCCATACCTTCAGCATCGGAGCCGTTCCACCTGCAGCGATATCGATAGAGTTGGAGATCAGGGCGTCGATTATGGCCGAGCCGCCGCTGAAACGGTAAAGTTTGGTTTTAGGCACCGGAATTCCCAAGGCCTTGGCGTGTTTCGCGATCAACCCTTTATCCAGCACGGTGTGGATCATCAGGTAGTTCATGCCGAATTGTTGGGAAAAGCGGATCAAATCGGTTTCCGCCCGCGCGGCGGATAACCCATTCGAGAGAAGAAGGCCGGTGGCAATTGCGGCCACCGTGCCGACGCATGTTAACTTTCTAATTTCCATAATTTCCTCCCAGTTATTATTTAGTATTTAAAAGCATAGCCAAGTCTAACCAAGACTAGTTTCGTGGTCTGTTACCGCATTGCAAACTACAATTTGGGTTGTGGAACCAAATAGGTTTCTATGACGGTCCACCTTCACTCTCCGCGCACCCATTTTTCCCCCAAATGCCCTCAAACCGTTTTTCTTGCCCCCAGCGGCTCCGCGCACATGAGAGGACCAACGGGGTAATAAATGTTTTTGTTTAAAGTGCTCCTGCACGTAGATTATTAGAAAAGTAAACCCGAATTGGATTAGGCATCCAATACAATTTAGTCCTGATTATATAACTTTGAGTTATAGCCCAAAGACACCAAGAACTAAAGCTGTCCAGTGCTCACCCACCGCTAACAAAATTTAATGACAAGGAAATTTTGTCGTGATTTCATCCGCACACTCGCGAATCAATTTGGCAAAATGGCGAGCCACAGGTGATAGAGGCTGGTGGAGGGGAAAAAGAAAACCAAAATTATATTGAATAGCCGGTCTGAATGCGCGAATTTCAATGCCAGTATAATTGAATTTTGTTGCCGTGAAGGGATCGACTATAGAAACGCCAAGACCACGGGCCACCAGTTCGCAAATCGCAATTGATGTCTGAGTCTCCATTTTCAAATTGCGACGAATTCCTTTTTTGCCAAAGATTTGATCGGTGTTATGTCGGGCCATAGTGTCAGGAGCAAACGAGACGAATGAAACACCTTCAATATCATTTGCGTTTATAATATTTTTCTTTGCCAAGGGGTGCCCTTCTGGCAAGACGCAAACGCCGTTAGTTTTTGCGAAAACCTCGCAAGACTTGGCTGGGTAGTCAATGGGAAATGTTGTGACTGCTAAGTCAAACTGCTGGGTATCGATCCAGTCCGAGAATTCGCGCCTATGGATTATTTTTAATGATATTTTGACATCGGGATAGCTGCTTCTAAGTCTTTCAAGAGCCAATGGAACCATCGTATATCCCATGGGTATCGAGGCAATCAGTCTGAGCTGGCCACTTTTGAAAAGTTCAAGATCGTCAATAAATTCTGAAATACGATCAAGACTTACATAGGCTCTCTCAATCTCCTCAAACAACAGTTCGGCTTGTGGCGTAGGATAGAGTTTGCCACGTCGACGAACAAAAAGCTGCATCCCTGCTCGTGTCTCAAGATGACGAATGAGCCTGCTCACTGCGGGCTGGGAAATATTCATCATGGTAGAAGCCTGGGTCACTGTTCCAGCAAGCATGACTGAACGGAAGGCTTCAAGTTGACGAAGATTGATGCAATGTGGCATTGAGTTGCGTAAATTTGTTAGTTACCAAACAATATATTTTAGTATTTATTGTCAGTTATGGAAGGTCTTTTTTTCTGAAGAAACATTGCAGGAAATTTGCGTCATTCGCATCCTTAAAGGGTGTTGAGGATTATGGATGAGTAATTTTTTCTTTTCCACCTCGCTGAAATTAGTTGTGATGACTTCGATCTGCTGTGGCTCGGGTTCGTAAATGGTGGCTTCGGGCTCTTCTCTTTGGTCTTTGAGTTCGCTGAAGTTGATGACTTGTATTCTTAGCCCTTCAACAGCTCATTTTTCTAACCCTTGTGCTTTGATTCATGCACGCGCATGCATCATGGGGTGTTATTACATACTCATCCTATTTAGGTTTGCTCTTATTCCTCGAAAATGCATCAATTAAGGCGGCACGAAACCCCATCCGTTTTCCAAATTCTGTCGCACCAATACCCTCTTTCTTTAACCGAAGGCTATGACCCGTTGAGTCGGCCCTAGCTTAGCTCGAAAGACTCCCATAATTCCCGACATAGCGCCACCACACCCAGGATTGCCGTGACTGCTCCTATTACCCATGTCAGGGGGGCGTCCAAAATGCTGAGGTACTCCGGGTGATAGAGAAACAGAAGAGGAATTGCCCAATGAGGCCACACAGCAGATAACCAACTTGCCATAGAACCTGGAAGCCCCTGGGAAAATGGCTATTGTGAGAGTTTTAATGCAAGACTTCGAGACGAGCTTCTGCGGAATTATGTATCAAGCGCACCAGCTTGCTCTGATTCCGAGAAAGGCTGGGAGTGAAAATTAAATTTTGGATGGCCTACAGCCTAATCGTCATCCTTACAGTTATAGTTATATCGATCATCATTTACAAATTCGAAACGCTGCCGAATAGGATCGAAAGCAGCGCGGAATCCAATAATTCGCTTTTCTTGGAATACGTCTATGAACCGGACGAATCCAATAACGAAGAGCGTATATTTTTTCCAAGCATCGCGTTCGTAAAGCGGACTCATGTCGCATTCATTGAACAATTTAATAGTTTCTTCGAATGGAATTGCTGCAGTCGAAATTGTTCCGAGTGGTTGTGGAGTCCCCCGTGTAATATGCGGATCGACAAAATCGGGCTGATCTCCAATGTCGTGAATCTTAAAATCAATGCATCGCTCGGTAATATGGGCTGGGGTAGCCCCTTGATTTATCAGTTGGTAAACAAAATCTTGCCCAGCCATATTCATAAGACCTCCAGAGTCAGCGACAATTCCGGGTTTTGTGATTTCAAAGAAGATGAAGGGTTTTTGCGTGATTTCAGAAATCTTAGTTTGTTTGTTTGCAACTCTGGCCGCGTAAGCGGCGGACCCAGCCGCTATGGCGGTAAGTATAACAGTCGCCAACAATCCAACTATTTCGCATATAGTGAGAGTGATTTGCCGATCTGTCAGTTTAACGAGTTCTTCTGCCGCTTGCGCCATGCGCCGCTGTTCGCACAGATCGGACTCTTCTCGGGTCTGGGGTTCTTTACAGTGACATGCCCTCTTGCCGAAAGCACGGCTAAGCGTAACCCGACGCCGTTCGCTCCACCTGTGACAAGTGCTGCTTTGCGATCGATTGCATGACGCATTTGCAATTAAGATCCCGCGCCCGCCTCGCTTCGCGTCAAAAAGTACTGCTGCCGATCTGCATCACAACTGCAAGGGGGCGCTACTGCAGGGAAAGCAGCCGCCTGTTCTTGAGCCGTATCCAACTCAATTGTCAGCGGAAACCAATAGTAGCGGGCGAGAACGTGAACCGTCTTCGCCGACAACAGAGCCGTATTCGGCCACCAATGGTGTTTCCGGACTCATTCGCTTGTACGAAGAGGAGTGCACATAGACCTCCTCAGCAGTCGGCTTGATCCGGAACCACGCGGCATAGAGCGCAGGAAGGAAGAGCAAAATCAGCACCGTGCCGACCGCCGTGCCGCCGATCAGCGTATAGGCCATCGATCCCCAGAAGACGGA
>CAYWUX010000035.1:0-22407 GCA_964461525.1 uncultured Hyphomicrobiaceae bacterium
TCTTGGTGTCGTCGAATAAAACAAATGCAACATTTAAACTCCATTCTTATATTTCGATAAATCTAAATTTTGCATAACGTTGACCGGTTCTTTTATAAGTTGTGGAAATTGGCGGGAGCATTCATTTTCCAACTTTCACGCGATTATTACATCGGCTACCCGTGAGGGGTTTCGTCGTATTAGACGGTAGGAGTTTGGTAAATGCGCACTGGTGAAAAAAAGAAGATTCACTTCCTTTGTACAAATGAGTGGTTTTTTGAATCTCATTTTTTCCCCTTAAATGAAGCTGCCCTATCTGCAGGTGATTTCGAGACCACCCTTATAACCAAGCCCCGGAGCAATTCTGAGGGAATTAATCAGCTTGACATCAACGTTCTGCCGCTCAGTTTCGAAAGATCGCGTTTTAAATTCAGAAAAGCCTTAAAGGTTGTCAGACCTCTTACTCAAATTTTTCGCCGGGAGCGCCCAGATCTCATCCATTTTATAGCCTTAAGACCGATTGTCCTGGGAGGACTTGCCAATATGTTTACGACGCGTTCCGCTTCGGTCTATCACCTCACTGGAACAGGATGCTTGTCCATAATCAAAACCCGAAAAAGTCAATGGCTCTTTAGACTGTGTTTAAAGTTCATCACTTTTCTTCTCAAACAACCCGACAGCTTTCTCATAGTCGAAAATGAAGATGATTTAGCAGCTCTCAAGCGCGAAGGAAAAATTCCCCTATCCCGAACAATTATTATCGGAGGCGCCGGAGTCGACCCTACTGTTTTCAACGAAATGGCGACCACGCGAAATTCCGAGGCAAGAGTTGGTTTTGTGGGACGGATGGTCTGGTCAAAGGGAATAGATTTACTCACCGAAGCGGCGGATGAACTTAGGTCCAAAGATCTCGAGACGCAGATTGATCTATATGGGCAACCCGATAAAGGAAATCCGTGCAGCATCCATCAACAGACACTTGAAGCCTGGAACCAAAAACCCAACGTTTCATGGCATGGCTATACCAATGATGTAAAGTCGGTTTGGGCAAAAACGGATATCGCTGTCTTCCCATCTCGCGGCGGTGAAGGCTTACCGCGATCTATGCTGGAAGCAGCGTCCTGTGGTCGTCCCCTCATCGTCACTGATGTGCCGGGTTGCAAACATTTTGTGAGAAATGGAATCGAAGGACTTGTGGTCCCACCCGAAGATCCAAAGGCTCTCGCAGACGCTATAGAAAAGCTTAGTCGCGAACCAGAATTATGCACTGCTATGGGAAAAGCAGCCCGACGTCGGGTCCTCGAGTCCTATACTGAAGATCACATCCGATCGGCTGTTAGTGCCATCTATCGGCAACTGTTGAAAACAGACGAAGAAACAAAGGCTGCAAAAATTGAGTTCAATAATACAGTTAAAGATTTAGCTGCCTGACTTGATGCTCTTTGACCTAGAACCTGCTTAAACAAACTATTAAAATGAGGATTTGGCTGGCTTTTTAAGCACAATTTCTATCCGTAGACGTATTTGTGATGTAATGTTGGATTTTTGCACAAAACAAAGTTCACAATATTGCTGTTTCCGTGCACAAAAACGGATGTTTCAGATAGAAGATATGCTTCAACCACAACATCCATGATGTTTTTTATCACAATGCTTGAGTCTGAGCAGGCAAATATTTTAGCTGCTGGCATCTCTTGCAAGACACAATCAACGTATGAAAAATAGTGATCCAACGGAACGCCACCTTTCAGGGCGTACTTTGCCTGAGTTTTGGAACACCTCCATCTGTCCGCCCCGGGCCCCGGATATGTAGTCCGATCACCGAGTCGCAAAAATGTTCTTTACGGAAACAATTGAGAATTTTCGTAACATCATTATTTAGTGAAATGTATTTGTTGATGAGTCTAAACCCAATGGTTCGATCTTTTGGTAAAAGCAGTGGATCGCAAACTCCGTCATCAAGGCGTGGAGTGATGATATTGTCTTTGCTGCAGGCTATAGGAACCCCACCGGGTATTTTTGCAGATCTTTATCGTGCTCGCCAATTTCAGGCCAACATGGCTCGAAATAGTATAGCCAGGGATCGAGATCAATTTTTTCATCCCGATATGGTGAATTTGACCAATTAATTAGGAACCTGTAATTTCGGTTTTCCGCGAGAAAAAGCTGCTGAATTACCTCGTTTACATTTGAGAACATGCCAGCGCTTCTAAGACTTAATTGCCGAACATCCATTTTTTTGCGCCTTTTGGTTTTTTTTCTGCCGCATTTATTTTATCGATGCTTCAAGCCCGTAGTACTTAAAAGGTAGGGAGACTGCACTGAATCAGCCAGCTTATCAACTTAAATTGTTCTGATCTCTATCGAGGATGAAACTGGTTGTGGTCTCAACCCCAGTTCAGGATGCGGGGGAGCTTGCCCTTCTTCTCGAGTGTGCCGACCACACCATTGGGGTAAAACATGAGGGCCAGCAGCATGACCACACCGGTGCCGAGAATATTGATTTGACTGGCCCCGAACTGACTGACGAAAAACTCGTTGAAGGCGATCAGTAGTATGGCGCCGACGGTGGGACCGGCGACAGTGCCCTTGCCGCCCAGGATGCACATTAGCACCATGTTGGCGGCAACCAGGATAACAAGGAAGATATTTGGCCGGATGTAGGTCAGGTATTCTCCCCACATCGCTCCGGCTGCGCCGACGAAGAAACCGCTGATCGCGAAGGCCATGATTTTATAAAGACGGGTGTTGATGCCGGCGCATTCGGCCTTGATCTCGTCCTGGGAAAGTGCGCGCAGGCCAAGTCCGAACTTGGAATGCCGGATGAAGTAGCTCACCACCAGAGTAATTACGGCCAGGGTCAGCATGCCGTAATAGAAGGGTACCTTGACGAACCGCACCGGCAATTCCATTTGCGGCAGGGTAATACCGTTGGAACCGCCGATGAAATCCCAGTTGTCGAAAACGATACGCGTCACCATCAGAAGCGCGATTGACGAGATGATGAACGACGGTCCCCGGACCCGTAGGGTAATGAAGCCAACGGCGAATCCCACTGCCAGAGCCAACAGACCTGCCAGCGGCGCTGTCAGCAAAGTCGAGATCCCGAACTTGGCCAACAGCATGCCGGAAAAGTATCCACCAATGGCAAAAAAGACATTGTGGCCAATGGAAATGTAGCCGGCAAATCCACCGAGGATGTTCCAGCTCGACGCCATTGCGATGTACATGAAGGCATACAACAAAAGGTGAAGAACATAGTTGAAATTGTACCCGCTGAGCGTCACCAGTGGAAACAGGACCAAAATGGCCAGGATAACAAGTAAGGTTTTGAATGCCCTATCCTGCGATGTGCTGCTAGAAGCGTTGGCCAATTCGCCATCGTATTCCCGTCGTTCGGCTAGAATACCGTCTACGTCTTGTCGAGAGGGCATTTTGGGCTTACTCCATTTTCTCGCCGAACAGGCCTTGCGGGCGCACGAGCAATATCAGGAACAATGCGAGAAAAAAGGTCAGGGTTGACCAGGTGGCGCCAATGTAGGTGCTGACTAAAGCCGCGACTACGGCCAGCAGAAACGCCCCCACGACGGCGCCTAACAGCTTGCCCATGCCGCCGAGGACAATCAGAGACATCAGCATGGCGATCCATTCCCAGTGGCGGGAGGGGAAGAAGCTGAAGACAAAGCTAATCAGAGCCCCTGAAGCACCGGCGAGCGCAATTCCGATACCAAAAGTGAGGGTCGAGACCAGGGCCACATTAACTCCTACGAGCTGGGCCGCGTCCCGATTCTGGGTGGTTGCCCGGATAGCGTAACCGAGACGCGAGTAGCGCAAAAACGCCCATAGCACGATGATCAGGGAAACGCTGATGATTCCTGCGTAGAACTGCCCCTTGGGCAGGAAGAGATTCCCCAGGAGGATCGCATCGGTGGCATAGGAAGGCGAGGTGATGCGTTGTGAGGATGTGAACATGAAGCCGAGCAGGCCATCGAAGGTCATCGCCACCGCAAAGGTCAGCAACACCGTCATTTCCGCATAGCGCGCACTGCCAGCTTCGCGTTCCAAGATCAGTTTGTAAACGGCTATGCCGAGGCAAAACAGACCGATCATGGCTATTGGCATCGACAGGATGGGATCCAAGCCATAGAGCCTGAACAGCCAATAGGCGATATAAGCGCCGATGATGATAAAAATGGGATGAGCGAGGTTAATGATCTTCATGACACCAAAAACGAGGGTCAGGCCCGACGCCATCAGAGCGTAGACACCGCCCAGAACAAGCCCGATCACAACGACCTGCAGGATTTCCATAACCGGCTGCTCCTCACGCCACTTGCGATTTCTTTCCGAGATAAAGTTCCCGGATGCGCGGGTCGTCAAGAATATCCCTCGCCGGCCCGTCGAATAGGTTCTTGCCGAGATCGAGAACGCAACCCCAATTCGCGTTCTTAAGACCCATGATCGCGTTCTGCTCGACTACGATTATGGTCAGACCCCGATCCCGGAGTAGATGGATGATTTCAAACATCTGACGCACGATCCTGGGCGCCAAGCCGAGGGAGGGTTCGTCCAGCATGACGATCTCGGGTCTGACCACCAGCGTCCGGCTCAAGGCCAGCATTCGTTGTTCCCCGCCCGAAAGAGATTTAGCCCGCTGGCTGCTGCGCTCTTTCAGTATGGGGAACATCTCCAGGACTTCATCAATCCGTTTGTGCAGTTCGGTCTTGTCGTCGATGATATAACCTCCCATGCGCAGGTTCTCGCGCACGCTCATGTCGGGAAATAAGGCCCCTTCCTGGGGCACGAGGCATATGCCGTGCCGCAGCACCTGGTCCGGTCGTAAATTTTCGATGGATTTCCCGTTAAACGTGATGTGCCCCTGCCGGGCCGGCAGCAGGCCCGATATCACCTTCAGCAGGGTCGATTTGCCGGCCCCGTTGGGCCCGATAATACATTGCACCTGTCCGGACGCGACCGTTAGGTTGACACCGGTGAGGATATCCGGTCCGCGGCCGTATCCAGCCACCACCCCCCGGGCTTCGAGTAGACTAGGCATCTTCCAATGCCCCTCCCAAATAGGCTTCGAGCACGGTAGGATCCGATTGCACCGTTTCGGGATTGCCCTGGGCGATCACCGAACCGTAGGCCATTACCACCACCTTGTGGCTGATGGACATGACCAGTTCCATGTTGTGTTCGACGATGAGGACAGTCATGCCCCGCTGGTTGAGTTCCTCGATATGACCGACGATTGATTCCAACAACGTCGGGTTAACCCCGCCGGCGGGCTCGTCAAGCAGAATGATTTTCGGCTCAAGGATAAGCAGGGCGGCAAAGTCCATCAGCTTTTTCTGACCGTAGGAAAGATTGCGCGCTTCTTCATGGGCGAGTCGGCTGATGTTGAGGAAGTCTAGCACCTCCATCGCCCGGCCTTCCTCGGCCACTGTGACGGCGCGCCCGAACATCCCGAAGCGGCCCCTTTTCTGAGACTGCACGATCAGGTTCTCGAGGACGGTGAGGTCCTCGAACGTCCGCGTGATCTGAAAAGTGCGGCCCATACCGCGGCGGGTGATCTGGTGCGGGTGTAACCCTTCAATGTTCTCGCCTTCCAACAGCACCTCGCCCGAATCGGCCCTCAGTGTGCCGCTGATGAGGTTGAACGCAGTGGTCTTACCGGCACCGTTGGGGCCTATCAGAGCGGTAATAGAATCCCTTTCGACGGTGAACGAACAGTTATCGACAGCCCGGATTCCACCGAAGGATTTGCTAAGATTACGGATTTCCAACATGATGTCGGCTCAACAAAAAAGGATAATCAAAAAATTCTTCCAGACCTAGCTGCGGCCCGGATCATCCACGGCCCGTTCTGAGGCCGCGGTGTCCGGTAGGGCTGACTACCACTGAGGTTTGGGATATCGCAGCGGCGAGACGCCCTCGAATTCACCCGTGGGATAGACGAACTTGAGCTTACCGTCTTGCCATTGGGTCAGCAGGTGGGCTTTGCCAATGGGAAGGCCACGGTCGTCCCAGTAGAATTCGCCCAGAACGGTTTTCACCGGTGAAGAGGCGGTGCGGGCATGCAGCCAATCCGCGATCTTCACGTTGTCGGTGGTGCCGGCGCCGGCAACGGCCTGTTCCATGCCCTGGCAGAGCGCAAACGGGATGGCTACGTCTTCGTCCGGCTCAGTACCGTACTTGGCCTTGTAGGCGTCAACGAATTCCGAGTTGCTCATTGGCTTGCCGGAGAGCATGCCTTTCCAGTCAGCATTGGCATGCCAGGCGGAGTGGATCATCACGCCCTCTGCGGCATCCCCTGTCCCCTCCAGGTATTCGGCCTGGGTACCCTGGCTCATAAAGACGGCCTTGGGCTGATACTTGAGCGTCTTCATGGCGCGGGTGAGTTGCACTGCTTCTTCCGCTGAGGCGGTTAGCGCGACCAGGAACTCGGCGCCGCTGTTTTTGATCTTGTTCGCCAACGTGATCCAGTCGGAAAAGCCCTCTTCCGGCCACTTTTCGTTAAGCACGATCTTCATGCCCATTTTGGCGAAACTGCCCGGTGCCAGATCGGCAACCACCTTGTCCTTGACCTTGACCTTGCCGCCGATCAAGCCATTGGCGATGGCGTTGGCAAAAAAATCGTCGGCCCGCACTACGGCCACCGTTTTCGGCATCTTGGCCTTGCCGACCAAATCATTCATAGCCCGTTCCAGGGTGCTACCAATGTATTCGGCCGCGTTCTGTTGGAAGTAGAAGAGTTTCTTGTGGCCTATACTGTAAATCCGCAGCGCCCCGCCCGAGGGGATCGGATGCACCATGTTATTCTGTTCGGTGACGGCGCTGGTCGGGAACGTCAGTTTGCTGGAAAAAGTACCGAAGATGAGGTCGACTTTTTGGACATTGATCATGCGCTCATACTGGTTGAGAGCAGTCTCAGTGTCGGAGCGGTTGTCGCTGATGATCAGTTCCACCTCGCGGCCAATTATACCGCCATTCTTATTGATCAAGTCGACGCAAAATTCATAACCCTGCTTGTGTTTGTCGCCGGTAACCGAGAACCCACCGGTGAGTGGCAACGACGCGCCGATTTTTATGGGCTCCGCCTTAACTTGTGGCATGCCCCCCAATAGCGATATTGCAGTAACTGCTGTGATCATTGCATTTTGAAGATTTATCATGTTTCCTCCCTAAAATTTTAACGTCTAATCGGTGGCATTGATTTTCCACCGATAACCGTAAACTTGCCTGCTATTTTGCAGCTTCTTTTGCGATTTCCAATCCTGTGGTAATCAAGATTGTTCTCGCTATCCAACCTCATGCCGGCTGTAATCACTGAGGTTTCCAGAATAGTCAAAAAAAATCAATCGCCAAATAGGAATTTTAGTCCTCTTATAGCTGGGCCGCGCCGGGATGCGCCTGCGTCGCCTCGCGTGCCGAGGCCGACCGGCATGGGACCGTTGTATTGCCTTACTATTTAGCATCAATGCTGGTGTGATGTTGGTGGTCCTGTCGAGATTGACGAGCACGTCACTCTTAAACCGGATAAATATGGACCCCATAACCGAGATTTTTTTTACGAAATCCACGAGGACGCTGCGCGGCACACCTGCTTTCCGATTGAACGATCGGCAGATCAGTTATGCGATATTCCTATTAAATACTGGCCTTGTTGATTGAACTGCCGATTCAGGCCGGCGCCCGGCAACGCGATATCATTCTTCTTGAACCTGCCATTTCTGATCATCATTAACAACTTCAAACCAGCGATGGGAATGTCTCCGCGCAATCCGGCTGATGTCGAGACAGACGAACTCAGAAATCATACAAAATCTCAGGATTTCCGACGAATATTTTGTCGCGTAGTTTGTCATCTTTTGTTTGCAGTAAAATATCATCTAAAAATTGATAGGCGTCTATTTTTTGGAATGGCAGTGTTTTCCGTCGAACAGTCTGTCTCTTTCTGTGATCCGGCGTATGTGGCCAATCCGATCCCCAGATTAGCCGATGCGGGAAATTTGATACGAGATGATTTATGATGGGATAACACCAAGACGTATTTTTTTGGTCACCTCTCAAACGATAAAGTGCTGACAATTTTACCCACACACGATCTGTCCTAGCCAAACAATCCAGAGCATTGATTCGTTCCTCAATCGTTTCGTCTTGATGAAAGCTCCCACCCAAATGATCCAACACCAGATCTAATTCTGAGATTTTAGCAATGCTGAGCAAAGCAGGATAAGCTTGCGAACCGATGTATAACTCGAAATGCCAATTCAAACTTTTCATAGGCTCAAACAGATCTTCATACGCATGATAACGTTCTTGAAGTTCCAGAGAATTCCAATGAATACCATTCAAGCGGACACCCCGGACCCCCTTTTTTTGCAGTTCGTATAGATCTCCCGGTTGCGATTCGGGTGGTATAGCGACGACAGCCCGCGTGCTAATGGGAAAAGATAACATTGCATCCAGAGTACATCGATTGTCGGTTCCATATACGCTAGGCTGAATTATAACGGCCCGAGACATACCCAAATTGTTCAGCATCTTCATCGCATCCGGCACCAAGGCATCCATGGGGGTATATTGTCGATCGCTACTGAACACGTATTGTTCCTGAGGCCCCAGAATATGAATATGACAATCGCAGGCGAGATCCGGTAGAAGCTTCGGAGATGTTTGAGCATCTGACCGTTGTAAATTCGGCGTTTGCGATTGTGAAGGTACAGGTTGGAAATTATTCCGACTCATCCCTATATCCCTGAACGATTGTATCTATGAGATTTTCTGTAAATGCTCTCGTACTGAGAGTTCCACCTAGGTCAGAAGTTCTTGTCTCGACATTTTCGAGGACTTTATCAACAGCCCTTTCAATTCGTTGTGCGGCTTCCTTCAATTCTGGTTTGCCCCGATAATTGCTGATCCATTCCAAGAGCATCGCCGTCGATAAAATTAAAGAGCACGGATTTGCCTTATTTTGACCTGCGATATCAGGAGCGGATCCATGCTGAGCTTGAGCACAGCATAACTCATCTCCTGCGTTCACAGATCCCGCCAAACCGAGACTGCCCGACAATTCGGAAGCCAAGTCTGAAAGTATATCCGCATGAAAATTGGTAGCGCAGATCACGTCAAAGCTACCGGGATTTCTGACAAGATGAGCAGCAGCAGCATCAACAATCATTTCTTCTAGTTCAATTTGCGGAAATTCATTCGCAACTTTTCTAACTTCTTTTAAAAAAAGACCATCAGAAAGTATGAAATTATTCGCCTTATGAATTGCTGTTACTTTTCGTTTTCGAATTGAGGCGAGTTCAAAAGCGCGGCGTGCGATTCGTTGACTTGCCCGAGAGGTAATCTTTCGAAGAGAGAGAACAGTATTCTCATCTGGCATAAATTCTCCTGATCCGGCATACATATTCCGATCTGGATAGAAACCCTCTGTGCATTCCCGCATGATTACCAGGTCAAATTCTCCAGCGATTTGTTTTAATCCCCTTCGAGTTCTTGCGGGACGAACATTGGCATAGAGGTCTAATTTCACACGAACTGCAGCCGAAACGTTGACCCCACCCTGGTCTCGATCGGGATAATCCAAATGCGATATGGGTCCTAGAATAATTCCATCTGACTTCCGACAGCTATCCAAAATATCATCGGGTAATGTTGTTCCACAAGCTGCCAGGGATTTGAATCCGATATCGTGATGTTCAAATGTCAGTCCAAGCGGGCTTATGTTGTCAATTGCCTCGAGAACTGAAAGCGTTGCATTTGTAATCTCCTCTCCAATACCATCTCCAGGCAGTACGACTATATTTAAATTCTCCATGCGAGCGCTCGTTTATTTATCCACCAAATTTATAGACTGTCCCAGTGCACAGGACTGATAGGCCGCTAGTGTGGCATTTAGTGTTTTCAGATTGTCTTCAATGTCAGTTTCAAATGGATTTCCCGTTCTCAAGCAGTCCACGAAATGAAATATCGTTTGAGCATAAGAATCAGGATATGCATTCTCAGTATCTAAACCCGGATAAATAGTCTCCCGGTGTCCGGGAACATCGACCTCAATACGTATGGAACCATCCCGTTCCAAAAACAGGCTGCCTCGGTCTCCTTCAACAACCATTGTTTCTGTGACCAATGGTGGATTTGGATGACCTCGAGATGCGTAGCTGCGCTCGACAACCGCATGGAGTTCGTTGAAGTCGAGCACCATAGTTGTCAGGTCTTCACCGATAATATCTGGACTTATTTTCCGAGCTTTTGCGTATAAGCGGTTGATGTTTCCAAAGAGATATCGACAGACATCAATCTGATGAATAGCAGATTCAATTATTATAAAGCGAGGTAGTGCTGCAAAAAAGGGCTGCCGTTCGAGACTCCAAGGTCTATCTGGAAAATCGGAAGTGCGGACTGTTCCGGGAATCCTTGCATCATTCCTGCAATAAAAAGGTCTTCCGATAACACCACTGTCAAGTTGCCGTTTTACTTCGCGGTACCAAACTCTAAATCTAAAATTTTCGTGCACCATCAAACGCACATTGTGTTGTTTGACGATGTCAGCAATCTCCATTGCAGTTTCCATGTCTGTTGCGATGGGTTTCTGACAAATAATATGGATGCCATTTTCCGCACTGAGTTGAATATAGGGAAGATGGGTTTCCGCTGGCGTACAAATATCAACAACTGTTGGTTTCTCTTTGACAATCATTTCTTCAAAGGAGTCGTAAATGCGTGCAATGCCGAATTCTGATAGTAGAGATTCAGCTTTCGCGCGAGTACGAGAACAAATTCCTGCTATTCTCGCATCTTGTACCATGCTCCATCCTCTCAAATGCAAAGGTGATACAAATCCAGCACCGACCATACAGATACTCAATGGACCACGAATGGGTTCTATTAATGCTTGCGTCGTCAATTGGTCCTCTAAATTAATGTTTGGGGCAGCCAAAGTACCAGCTGGGGAAAAAGAATCACCAGGAGTACAACGAACAAAGACAAAATTATGTAGGGGAGCGAGATCAAAGCTAATTGCTCGAAAGGCAGCCCGGTTACAGGCATAAGCGCATAAAGGACCATCCCTACAGGGGGCGTCAGAAGACCGATGGTCAAAGCCAATGTCATTACAATACCAAAGTGAACAGCATTGATCCCAAATGCTTCGGCGGTCGGCAAAAGTATAGGTGTAAGAATCAAAATTGCTGGCGTTTCCGCCATAAAACAGCCAACAACTAGCCAAAGCAGAGTCAATAACAGCATCAGTGATACGGGATCACTTGTAAGTTGGGTAATAAGGTTGACAAGCGCATTAGGGACTTGAGCGCGGATCAGAACAACACCGAGTGCAGAAGTAAAGGCGATTATTAACATAATCACTGCGGTGTCGATCATTGTTTCTTTTATCTCTTTGAGCAGATGGGCAATTCCATATTCTCGATAGACAATTAAACCCAAAATCATCGCATAAAATGCTGCGACCGCGGCCGCTTCGGTTGGTGTAAATACACCGGAATAAATCCCCCCAATAATAATTATTGGGGTCAACAGCGGCAACAAAGCTCTTGTGAAGGCTTTCAATAATTCCCTAAGTCGAGGAAAACTTTCCGAGGGATAATTATTGCGGTGCGCTCGATAACTCACATACATCATGAAGACAACCGCCATCAGTATCCCAGGAATGATACCACCAAGGAAAAGTGCACCAATCGACTCCTCCGCCATCACACCGTAAGCGAGAAGTGGGATACTTGGAGGGATAATGGGACCAATAAGAGATGAAGCCGCCGTAATTCCCGAACTGAACTCTCGATCATAACCTTCGTTCAACATTGCTTTCATTTCAATGGTTCCCAGACCGACAGCATCCGCGGTTGCCGAACCTGACATGCCGGCGAATATCATGCTGGCAAGCACGTTGGCGTATCCCAAGCCCCCCTTAATAGGCCGGACAATGAGGCTGACAAAGCCAAATAGTTTCTCTGTCACTCCTCCTGCGTTCATCAGTCGACCGGTCAGAAGAAAAAAAGGAATAGCTAACAGTATGAAGTTATCGATTTTAGCGAATGCCAACCGGGCAATCATAGACGATGTTCGGGGATCGAAAAGATTTTCAAAATAAAGTCCCGCACCAATGGTGGAAATAAATCCCGCACCAAATCCAACTGGAAAGCCAATGAGGATTAATACAAGAAAAGCCAGTGATATGGCAACAAATCCTAGCATCGGTCCGTGCCCTCATTCGAAGAGGAACGTGTTCTGCGGAAGTTCACAAAATCGTGCACGCTATCAACGGCTAGATATAAGAACATTAAAATGATCGCAAAGCATTCACCTGCATAAAGATAACCCGTTCTCAACCAGTCCAAAGATATCATGTATGATTCCCAGGTCACACTGACGAGCAGAGCTGCGCCACGAAACAATGAGATAAGAAAAACCATTATCATCAAATTAAAGATCAATCTGACGTAGATCTGCGTTTGCGGCGGTAGTTTGTTAAAAAGGAAATTCACCACGATATGTTTTCGTTCTTGAATAGCGATGGCTATTCCCAGGAACATACTCATTAGAAAAAACACGCGGGCGGATTCTTCTGTCCAGTCGACGGTGATTGCCAGTTTTCGAAAGAGCACTTGTCCCCAGGTTGACAACAACATTCCGATAAAGCTGACCACCGCAACAACCAAAACGCACTGATTGAACCGCAGATAAGCTTTTTCAATGAAGGATGATTTCACCAACAACGCCTCCGAGTTTTACGCAATTTAATTTTTGCGTTGTCCGTTTTTACAACCGTCAATTACCTCTTAAATCGAACTTCTGGCAAAATTCTGGGTGACCCTGCAGATTATTGATCTGCAAGGAGTAATCGATGGTTATAATTCGACTTTCAAATCTGAACGGTCACCTAATTGGCCTGCTTTGCGATATCCGCAAGTAGCCCAGGCCGACATTTTTCCTTGGCGAATTGTTCAACTATAGGTGTAGCGATTTTCTTGAAAGCCGCGACATCTGGTTCGATGACTTTCATACCCTTGGCCTTTAATTTTTCCCTGAGGTCTGCAAAAGATTTCGACACTTCACCGGTCATCCAATCGATTGCTTTTTTAGCTTCCTCGTCGAATATTTTGCGGTGCTCTGGACTCAGGCTCTTGTAAAAATTATTATTGGCGGTGACAACAAAATAGCTCCAGACATGACCGGTCATATTCACATAGTCCTGCACTTCATAGAAGTTTGTTCCGTAAATTGTTCCCAATGGGTTTTCTTGGGCATCGACTGTACCCGTCTGAAGCGCGCCATAAAGTTCCTTGAATGACATGGGAACGGGATTTGCCCCGAAAGCCTCAAATACCTGTTGGCGCAGCTTGTTGGTAATCCGGACTTTGATTCCTTTCAGATCATCAGGTTGCCGTATAGGAACCTTTGACGTTAGGTTTCTTGCACCCCGATGGCCGACGCCAACGATTCGAATATTGTGTTTCTTTTGCAAAATGTCGCTGACTTCCGCGCCAAGGGGACCGCGCCATACCCGCAATCCATGATCACCATCTTTGTACACAAACTCAGCTTCCATACACTGGTAGTCTTTTACTAAATGATGAACGACAACGGGTCCTGCAACGTGAGCCTGAATTTCATTTGTTCCGAGTTGTTGCAAGAGTTGTTTGTCACCACCAAGAGCACCGCCGGAAACAATGTTCATGTCGAGCTCACCATCTGTTCTCTGGCGCATCCCGTCCGCCCATTTATGCATTGCCTGGGTGCTGAACTCTTTTTCTGAGTTAGTCGTTCCCAGGGTGAATTTAACCTTGGCTTGAGCATAATCACTAGATAGCAAAACCACCGACACCAACATCAATGCCGTGAACGTCGACCCTATTTTCATTTTAATTCCTCCCATTCAATTGTTTGTCTCAGAAAAAGTCCCGACTCGCTATTTTTCATAAAGATCAGAAATTGGAATCCTTTACATTAATTCCATTCGACTAAATTAATTCAATCCGACCAAAATTATTTATTGAGGAATTTAATGTATACGTAAACGTGACAAGTTTTCAAGTTTTATTCGCTGCTCATCGATCTTTAGGGCCGCTATATTGCAATTCCCCTTGTCCTGAACAAATTTATGTATACATTATTGCTGCCGAAGTATCTAATCATAGATTATCAAGAAATGAATATATCCTTCCGAGGAATCGTCTTTGATTGATAGAAAAAGTACAGAGCTGAGGAAACAAATTAGGCATATGACCTTGGTTGCGACATCTTTTAAAAAATCAATGGTGGAAGCCGCCTATGATGAGCTCAAGCACCAAATTATCAACAATATACTGCCGCCGGGATTTCAAGCACTGGAAATCGAATTGGCATCTAAGCTCGGAATGAGTCGAACACCAGTCAGAGAAGCGTTAATAAAACTACAAAACGAAGGATTTGTTGAAGTCATTCCCAGAAAAGGCTTCAAAGTAAAACCATTGACAATTCAAGACATCCGCGAAATCAGCGAAGTACTGGCGTGTCTCGAATGTGAGGCCGCTGGTAAACTGGCCGCTCGCAAACCCAGTGCGGAAGAATTAAAACTTTTAAATCAGGCAATTTTCGATATGGATTCAGCGCTTGATGCTGAAGATATGGAAGCCTGGTCTGAAGCTGATTATCAATTTCACAAGCTTATTCTACAAATGTGTGGCAATCAGCATCTTACTTTAGTCGCCATGAATTTTTTGGAGAAGGCACATCGTTTTAGGCTTCTTACGTTACCTTTCAGAGAAAAACCAATTTATTCGAATGTGAACCATGCCGCTGTCGTCGAAGCGATACGTCGCGGGGATCCACAGTCAGCAACGGAAATTCATCGGAGTCACAAACGTAGATGGAATAGAGAGCTAAACGATATAATCGATCATTTGAAATTAACAGACTCGTGATCTGAACAATTGTCGAAAATTAGTAATCATGAAAAGTCCTAGAATTGCATTGATACACGCAACAACAGTAGCCATGCAGCCTGTTGCCGACGCGTTCCGAACCCACTGGCCAGAAGCGATGATAACGAATTTATTGGATGATTCCTTATCGCCCGATTTGAAACACGATGGGCAACTCACCGAAGCCATGATCACACGCTTTCTGGAATTAGCGAGTTATGTTTTTTCCATAGGATCGGATGCGCTATTGTTTACATGCTCCGCCTTTGGAACAGCAATCAATCATGTTAAAGTGGCCCAAAGTCCAAAGCCGGTTCTCAAGCCGAATGAAGCAATGTTTGAAGAAGCTCTCGAGTTTGGTGACAAAATCGGCATGTTGGCCACGTTCCAACCTAGCATCGCATCAATGGAAACAGAGTTCTACGAGATGGTTGATAGAAAAAGGAGAAAAGCAGAGATCACGACAATTTGGGTGGAGGGTGCCATGGATGCCCTTCTCCAGGGAAACGCACAACGTCACAACGACCTAATTGCCAGTGCCGCCCCGGCTCTTTGTGATTGCGATGCGGTCATGCTGGCCCATTTTTCGACGTCTCAAGCTAAAACTGATGTTGCAAATGTTTTGGACTTTAGTGTTTTGACCAGTCCCGAAAGTGCCGTTAACAAGTTAAGGTTATCACTAATCGTTTGACTGAAGTATTGTAATCGGAACAATGTCAATATTGCTGGGAGCCATCGCCGACGATTTCACAGGAGCGACGGATTTGGCCAATACTCTGGTCAAAGAGGGTATGAGGACCCTTCAGACCATCGGTGTACCGGACCAGAAGATTGACACCAATGCGATTGACGCCATCGTCGTTGCATTGAAATCGAGAACTGCACCTGTCGAGAACGCGGTTCAAGAATCTCTAAATGCTCTGGAGTGGCTTAAGTTACTGGGTGCAAAACAATACTTCTTTAAATATTGTTCCACATTTGACTCCACGGAGGAAGGGAATATCGGAGCGGTTGCCGATGCCCTCCTTGAGAATTTAAATTCAAAATTGACAATTGTTTGTCCCGCCTTACCGTCCAACGCGCGCACGGTTTACAAGGGGCATCTGTTTGTTGGAGATGTCTTGCTCTCCGAAAGTTCCATGAAGGACCATCCCTTGACGCCCATGCGGGAATCGGACCTTGTCCGGATTCTTGGAAAACAATCGACCAGAAAAGTCGGCCTCATTCCCCACCAGACTGTTGTTCAAGGTCGTACCGCCATTAGGAAGTCCCTCAAACATTTCCGGGATTTAAATATAACCTATTCCGTCGTTGATGCCCTAAATGATATGGACTTGCGGATGATTGGAAATGCGGTTTCGGACCTCGAGCTTATAACCGGTGCTTCCGGACTGGCTCAGGGTCTCCCCGATAACTTCCGACGAAAAGGATGGTTGGAGGAAAATCTACAGCCGTCCTTCCCAAGGCTCCCCGGCGGAGCCGCAATTCTTGCTGGGAGTTGTTCGGCGGCCACCCGTCAGCAGTTGGACTATGTCTCAGACAAATGGCCGATGTACCAGATTGATCCCTTGGAAATCGCCGCGGGTAAGGATGTTATCGCGGACTTAATGCAGTGGT
This sequence comes from uncultured Hyphomicrobiaceae bacterium, assembly GCA_964461525.1. Taxonomy (GTDB): domain Bacteria; phylum Pseudomonadota; class Alphaproteobacteria; order Rhizobiales; family CAYWUX01; genus CAYWUX01. The sequence goes on from CAYWUX010000035.1 coordinate 16,527, forward strand.
CGAAGGCGCAAAAATCTGACGCACCCCTCGTTATTTTTTCCTCATTGGCCCCAGAATCCATCTCTGCCATTCAGGATCGGCTCGGTCGTGAAAAGGCCGCCGCTATAATAGAAAACATTTTTGCCAACATTGCTAGAAACCTTACATCGGAAGGATGCAGAAAGATTATTGTCGCTGGTGGCGAAACTTCGGGGGCCGTAGTGACGGCTCTGGGTGTCCGGGCCCTGAGGATTGGACCTGAAATTGATCCGGGGGTGCCGTGGTGCGAAACTCTGGACGGCAATCCAATTGCCTTAGCGCTCAAGTCCGGAAATTTTGGTGGACCAGATTTTTTCGTAAAATCCCTGGAGTTACTCCAATGAACGAAACAATTCTACGAGACGATATCGCTCTCCTTGCCAAATCTATTTTTGACCGGGGCCTGACCTTTGGAAGTTCTGGAAACATCAGCGTACGACTTGAAGATGGTTGGCTGATGACACCTACGGGATCGACCATGGGAAATCTCGATCCGGCGCGCATTTCCAAACTGAACAATAAGGGCGAGCATGTCGCAGGCGACCCCCCGACGAAGGAGAATTTCCTGCATATTGCCATGTATGAAGTGCGCCCATCAACGAGGGCCGTGGTTCATCTTCATTCGACGCACTCTGTCGCTGTAAGTTGTCTCGTAGATATTGATCCACGGAACGTGTTACCACCCATTACAGCCTACTATGTTATGAAAATCGGCAAATTACCATTGGTCCCTTATTTTCCGCCGGGTGACCTGGATCTTTCCAAAGCTGTGCGGGAGATGGCCTCAGATCACCATGCGGTTCTTCTGGCCAATCATGGTCCGGTTGTATCCGGAAAATCGCTTAGAGATGCAGTTTATGCGGCAGAGGAACTGGAAGAGACGGCTAAGCTTTTTCTGATGCTAAGGAATTGTCGGACAGGATATTTGACAGAGGAACAAGTTCAACAATTGCAATCAAAATTCGAAAATTGATACGACAGGACGAATATTCATGAATGCAGCAACGGTTGTAATTAGAGCCATCTCTGCGTGCAAGCTACGTTACCCTGGTCTCTAAGAGATTCTGGCAGGCGAAACCCCTTGGAGGCAGACCAATAGAGAACTACAATAGCTATCGAATAAGTTAGAAGGAAGTTCACTGAAACTGGAGTAATAAATCTGCTCACGAGGGTCTAATCGGGTTTTTTTGATCCGATTCCACTCGAAGCGGCCTCTAACTACGGGATAGAACAAGGTATGGACAGGCGGACAATACTGAAATCTTCACTGGCTCTGGCCGCATTGAAGTGGCCGCTTGCGAGTTGGGCAGCAACCGAAGGTAGCGGTCAGAAATTTAGTTACGCCGTATTAAAGGGTGTGGCACGTCACTTTTCCAATAAAACTTTCGAGTCTCATGAAGGTGAATTGCCAGAAAGTCTTCGCGACATCAGTTGGGACGACTACCAAGCCATTCGATTCCGACCGGAAAAATCGTTCTGGCGGGAGGACGATCTGGCATTTCGCGCCCAGCTTTTTCATTTGGGTTTGTATTTCCAGACGCCGGTGAAGATTTTCGAAGTCGTGGACGGCAAGGCAACCGAATTTCGCTACGAACCGGACTTCTTCGATTACAGCGGGAAACGTCCGCTCGGCAAGTTACCTGGTGATCTCGGATACGCCGGTTTCAGAGTCCAGTTTCATAGTAACTTTGCGCTCGATCTGGCAGCGTTCCTCGGTGCAAGCTACTTCCGCGCCGTTGGCGAATCTATGCAGTACGGACTTTCAGCCCGTGGGCTTGCGATTGATACGGGTTTGGGTCGACCGGAAGAGTTTCCGCTGTTCTCCCAATTCTATCTAGAGCGTCCAAATCCTGGTTCTAGCAAGTTGACGGTTTATGCGCTGCTCGATTCTCCGAGCATCACCGGCGCTTACCGTTTCGAAATTTATCCCGGGCGCAACCTGGTGATGGATATCGATGCGGCGTTATATCCGCGCAAGCCTATCGAACGGCTCGGCATCGCACCGCTTACGAGCATGTACCAGACCGGAGAAAATGATAGGCGCATGGCGAACGACTGGCGCCGGGAAATTCATGACTCAGATGGCTTGGCCATCTGGAGCGGGTCCGGAGAGCGCATTTGGCGCCCACTGGTCAATCCACGTGGGCTGCGTACCAGCCTCTATGCGGACAAGACACCAAAAGGTTTTGGTCTGCTTCAGCGTGATCGTGAATTCGATCATTACCAAGACGACGGTGTGTTTTATGAACGACGGCCCAGCCTCTGGGTGCAGCCGAAAGGCGATTGGGGTGAAGGTTCAGTGATGCTGATCGAGATCCCGACCAAGGAAGAGACTTTCGACAATGTCGTGGCGTTCTGGAATCCTGCCCAAGAGATGGAGCCCGGAAAGGAACACCTCATGGGTTATCGCCTGCATTGGGGCGCAGAACCGCCCGACCAGCCCTACGAATTGGCCACGGCGCAGGCGACTCGGACCGGAATCGGTGGTGTGATCGGTTCCGAGAAGCGTTACTTCTCCCGCCGATTCGCAATTGATTTTGCCGGCGGAATCCTGGGCATGTTGGGGCCTGATGCTCAAGTCGAGCCAGTCATTACCTGCTCGCGTGGCCGAACGGAAATTGAATCTGCCCGACCACTGCACGAAATTCGCGGTCGCCGCCTTATGTTTGACCTCATACCGGACGACTCTACAGATCCGATAGAGATTCGTGCCTACTTGCGCCTCGGGTATCAGGCGCTCAGTGAAACCTGGAGCTACCAGTACAGTCCGCCCCCATTGAGCGAACGCCGCTGAGCGTTTGCGTTGTCGGCGCAGCGATTAAAACAGCTAACGCCGAATGTTTTGACACGACCAAGGTCATCTTGAGACCTTTTCAGTGGGCCTAATAAGAGTCCGTCATGCTCCCGTTTTCAGACTTGACATACTGGCATTGCCATCTTGAGAACTACGTGCGAGACTTACCTTCTGTTTGCAAGTTCCGAGGGCAGCTGATGAGCATTCCCCTACGCCGATCCGCATTCAGACTGAGGCGCTCGTGGCGGCTTTAGCCGCCGAGGCCTGTGAAGAGGCTGTTTCTCCCGGGGAAGTATGACATGAAAAGCAGACTTGTTTCGATTGTGGTCGGCGCGGTTGTGTTTGTCTTTACGTCGTCAGCTTTGGTCGCTCAGTCGTCTCAGGTCATGAGAGTTCAGGCTGCGCTGGACGCATGGCTTGCGGCGCGAGCGCCAGTCGAAAAGGTCACCGGGATCGCCGCTTACATAAGCTTCGGCAACGCCGGACCGGCGATCGAAGCCTTTGCCGGGAAAGTCGGCCGCGATCCCGTCGCAGGTCCCGTCGACCAGTACACGCTTTTCCAGATGGGAAGCACGTCAAAGTCGTTCACCGTAGCTGTGATCCTTCAACTCGAAGCAGCGGGCAAGCTCTCGATCGACGATACTCTGGGCAAGTGGCTGTCAGAATATCCGGCGTGGAAGGACATCACAATCCGCCGCCTTCTGAACATGACGAGCGGAATACCTAACTATACCGAGACTGAGTGGTTCTCCGAGGTATGGGTAAACGAGCCAATGCGGGCTTTAACCCTCAAGGAAATGGCGGATGCCGTTTATCCAAGCGACACCAATCAGCTACCGGTGAGCAAGGGCTATCACTACTCAAATACCAATTACATTCTCGCCGCCATGATCGCTGAGAAGGTTTCAGGCAAGTCATTCCGCGATCTTGTCCATGAGCTGGTGATCGAACCCCACGGTCTTACCTCGACGTTCTACGAATCGAGTGCCTATCCGAATTCGGTCATCAAACGTCTTGCGCACGGTTACTTCGAGAACGAAGCCTGTGCGGAATATCAGCCCGGATGCAAAAAATCCTGGAACGCGCCGATCATCGGGCGTGACATGCGCAACGTCAGCACATCCTGGATGCAATCGGCCGGTGGGGCCATAGCAAGCGCCCGCGACGTCGATCGCTGGATGCGGGCAGTGTTTAGTGGGAAGGTCGTTCCACCGAAACAGCAACAAGAGTGGAGTGAGCTCGTCTCGACCAAAACAGGCGAGCAGATCGCGACGGTGTCCGCCGATGATCCGAGTGGCTTCGCCCTTGGGTTGGCCTACAAGACTCTCCCGAATCTCGGCGCGCAATGGTACTACGAGGGCGAGAGCCTTGGCTATCGGACGCTTTACGCTTGGGTTGCCGATCAGGATCTGATGATCACGGTTCAAACCAACAGTGCGCCACCTGAAGACACCGACAAAGTCGGCGACGCCTTATCTGCACTTTACGAGATCGTCAAGAGACCAAGGGCCAATTAGCAAAGCGGAAGTTTTAGTTGAGTGCATGGAAATCCAAAAGAAAGTTCTGGAGATAATACTCGATCAATCCGCTCCGTCTCCTTGGCACATTCATCCAAACTCGCTGTCATTTACTAGCACGAGGTCGAGAAACTATCCGAGGCTCTATCCGACCGAGAAGTAAAAACTGAAGCCGCAGAGATCTTAAGTAGCCCGGTTGATCGGATAAATGTTTTTTCTGACGAGTCAGGGTGTTATGTCGAATTTGTCGGCGAGAGCTGACATTAATCCGCAAGGCTATAGCGGATACCAATCTGATGCTCGTTGAAGGCGTTTGATCTGTATGCATCAGTAAATATTGCCGGAAAGCTTTAATAGGTATTTTTAAAGTCGGCCTAATGATGAATCATGCTGGTGATGTGTAAATCATTTCACTGCCGAGCAGATTAGTAGCTGGCAAGGTGATTCAAAACCTTGCGGCGTTTCGAATTGTTTTATCGCATCCACAATCTCATTCCAAATCTTTTCTTTGCATTCGTCATTCAAGCCACTCAGCATTTGGTTCATTGTTCCAGACGCTTCGCGTCGCCATTTCACACACTCCTCGGCTGACGAAAATCGAAGGGGTGCATCGAGAACCTGTTCCCGAACATTTTGGAAACCAGCTGCTGTGAGTTTTTCTGCTAGAACGCCTCGAACACCAAGGCTGAATGGTCCTGGCTGGTCTGGATTGGGTGACGGCAAACCGCGATTTTCTTGAATTAGTTTGACCGGAATTGAAAAGAAAGGAGTCTTTTCCGGAGTGGTAAATACCACTGCTGAGAGTTTTCCGCCTTTTCGAAGTACTCGTTTGATTTCTGAAAGTCCTTTTGGCAGGTCGGGAAGGTACATAAGGCCCAAGCGAGATATTGCCGCATCAAAATAATTATCCGGCAGCACCAGGGATTCGGCATCCATCACTTCAGCTCTTAATTGGGGTAATCCCATTTTTATGGCAACAGAATTGGCAAGCTTAATAAACTCCGGAGCTATGTCCGTAGCTAAAACTTCACCCTCCTCACCTGCGCGCTCTGCCGCAACAACCGACTGACCACCGTCACCAGCAGCAATATCGATAACTCTGCAACGACTACAGACACCTGCTTGATCCAGCATCATTTCTGTTGCCTCGTACAACCAAGCATTAATTTCTGGTATCCACTTATGCCAGCCTCCGGCAGCACGTCCCCATTCTTCTTTTACCGCTTTCTTGTAGGAGACCGGATCAAAGGTCATATCGCTACTCTCTTTTCAACGTCTTAAGTTCAAAGAGGATCATAATCTTACCGTATCAATTTGTGAAATGGAACTAAATTGATTTTTAGACGTCGGCAGTAGCTGCGACCTGCTATGGCACACTTTTGAGACTAGTTCAGACCTATTGCAATAATGTCCGGAAACGGGAGCAAAACAGACTCTTTTCAGGCAGAGTGAAAACTTCTCAAGATCACCCAGGCTGTTCTCTAATTCCGGGTTAGTTGTCAAGTCTTTCATGATGTGCCTCCCGGGTTCACTGTTCTCTTCGCGGTAAAGG
>CAYWUX010000035.1:22507-26355 GCA_964461525.1 uncultured Hyphomicrobiaceae bacterium
GGTGAGGCAGTAGTCGCGCAGGCTGCAGACCCCACTAAACGCCGCGAAGTCGAATCCTTGATTGCAAGCGGCGAGAAAGAGTATGGCGGGCTCGATATCCTTGTCACATGCGCTGGCGGTCATAAGGCCTACGCAAATTTTGAAGAAATTGAGCAAGATGACTGGGATCGTATCATTAATCTAAATTTAAAGACCGTCTATCTTAGCTGTAAAGCGGTGATACCGTCGATGAAACGCACGGGCTGGGGCCGGATCATCAATCTTGGTTCACTCGCAGGACGCAGCACCAGTGCAGGTTCATCGCCCGCGCACTATGGCACGGCTAAGGCGGGCGTGTCGTTCCTAACGCAGTACATCGCCAAAGATGTCGCGCCGTTTGGAGCGCGTGCGTAACGTGCTGACGCCAGAAAAAGAAAAGAATTTCATCGAGCGCACACCGATCGGCCGGTTGGCGATGCCGGAAGATATTGCCGGCGCTTGATGCTGACGTGAGTTAATGTTCAGATTGGTTGAAAGTTGCTTAACAATGGCGCTGTTCCTTGGCGAGCCGTCTGAGCGCTACGCTAACGACCTGTTAGTTCAGCAGGATATTAACGAAGGAAAATGCATTTGGATATAGCGTAATTGTGATCATAAATTTGTGACCTTGTGTTGCTATCGGAGTTATTTTGGGTGTCTGCCGTATGTTTATCAATATTTTATTTCTCAAAAATGCTTGGTTCATCCGTTACTGACACATGAATGCTGCGGCGCGAGGATCTAACCCACCAAACTAAGGATAGCTTTTATAAAACAGGAGCCTGCGATGACATCAGCCAAATCCAAAGTGATAAAACCCATCCCCTTTAGTACCTCGAAGCTCGATGCCATTATGGACACGGCCGGGCTCGACGCTATCGTCGCGACATCGAAGCACAACATTCGCTACCTGCTTGGTGGTTACAGCTTTTTCTTCTTCGACTCAATGATTGCAATCGGCTTGACACGCTACCTGCCCGCGTTCGTCTACATTAAAGGCAAACCGGATCAGGCGCTTTATGTTGGTTGCGATATCGAAAAACATGAGGAACAAAACGGCCGCTTCTGGCCAGCAAACCTATCACTCGGTAACGTTGGTACGGTAGACGCCATGCAGCGCGTCGCATCATACTTAAAGAGTCTGGGACCCGACATTCGCAAGGTCGGCATCGAAGAGCCGTTCCTGCCCGTGGATGCCGATCGTGCGCTTCGCGATGGTTTAGGAAACACTATGACCATAGCAGACGCTGTGATCTCGCTGGAACGCCTTCGTGCCGTAAAAACGCCAGAGGAAATCGCATACTTGCGCATGGCCTCAGAAGGTGTCGTAAACGCGATGCAGGTCACGTTCGCCCAACATTGCGTACCCGGCGCAACTAAGCATGAGGTGACAGCCGCGCTCATTCGCGAGGAATTGTCGCGCGGGCTGGAGTTTGATTACAATCAAATCACGGCAGGTTTATCGCACAACCGTGCACCATCTAATCAGACGCTCGCTACGGGTGATATCCTCTCGCTCGACAGCGGCGGCAACTATAGGGGCTACATCGGTGATCTGTGCCGCATGGGTATCATCGGGGAGCCCGACGCCAAACTGGAAGACCTGCTGGGATATATCGAGGAAGTACAGCAAGCTGCCCGCCGGCCGATCCACGCAGGCGCTCGCGGTGGCGACATCGCCGATATTGCCGTGCCGATGGTCAAGGATGCCAAACACGCGTCTTACACACAATTCATCGTACACGGCATGGGCCTCGTAAGCCACGAAGCACCGCGCCTGATGAGTGAGCCGCGTTTCTCCTATACCGGCGACGATGCGGACAAACCTCTCGAAGCCGGCATGTGCCTGTCGATCGAGACGACCATGCGCCATCCCAAGCGAGGCTTCATAAAGTTGGAGGATACCGTACTCGTCACTGACGATGGCTGGGAAGGTCTCGGTGACGGCGCCCGCGACTGGAACAGGGCTGGGACGGGGTGAGAGTGCACTGACTTTCCTTGGTATCACGTGCTGCCTGAGTTCTCCTTGATGTCAACCTTTCTGCCCCGACATTGGCGGCAGAAGATATCCTGAGATAGGCAATCACCCGGGATTTCTCCGGTCATGGGATTTTACTCAGCAGAAGACGGGCGTAAACAATCACAAATCCTGCAAACGCGGCAATCCAGGCCGTGGCTGAAACATGCAGCATTGGTTCTCCCGCGAGATCGAATGCGGCGGCGATCCTGGCGATTGCAGCGATGCAGGCCAAAATGTAGATTAATTGAACAGGTCGCGTCGCGGTCAGCAACTTACCGGAATGTCCAAGGCTGGCACGTGTCATGACTGCGAGTGTCATGAGTCCAATAGCACCGGTTGTCCAGGCATGTAGAGCACCTGTCGGTCCGATTATATCAGGCCCCCAGATTTGGAGGGAAAGCAGAAGAAAACCAATCGGTATGAACAGATAGGCAATGTGCAAAATCGCAACGAGTGGTTCTGCCACCGTCCGCTCACCAGCCCATCGTGTCAATCTCCCCAGATTGCTTCCACCAGCGATAACGCTGGCAATGGCTGTCACCTCGGCCAGTGGCATCAAAACCCAACACACCAGAGCAAAAATGCTAACCAGAATAATTCCGGCATCCAGCTGATTGAATGGCGTCGGCAAGCGACCTGGACTTTGTCGGACTAGCCAGTTGCGGGTAAAACTTGGAATGATGCGTCCCCCAACGAGCATAATTAGCAGGATTGTCGAAGCGATACCGATGCGCATTCCGTAGCTGCTGCCAATTCCATAGGTGGTTTCCAGGTGGAACGCGCCGTTTCCCATAAAAAGTAGTCCAACGATAACGAGAACCTTGAGATTGCGAGTGTTCCTGCCCGCTATGATCTCACGCGCTATGATGGCAATAAGCACAGCAAGGAAACTCAGATCAACAATTGCAGAAATCTCCGAGCCTATAATGGCAGACCCGAGAGTTGCCAAGCGACCGGACAGCCAGATTAGAAACAAAATAAGCAACGGCGTCCCGGCAACCGGCAGGCGACCTGTCCAGTTTGGCACAGCCGTCAACAGAAAACCTGCGACAATGGCGGGAACGTAACCGTAGATTAATTCGTGGGCGTGCCAATCAAGTGGTGCCATAGCACTCGGCAAAGTCAGTTGATTGCTCAACATCAGTAGCCAAAGCAGAACCGCAATAGCAGCCCATAACGCACCTGCAAGAAAGAACGGACGAAAGCCAAAGCTCAGAATGGCTGGGCCTTTATAAGAGCGAATCTGTTCAGCTGTTGTTGGCATCATCCACCTTCTGAGCAATTTAAAAGCGGCCGCGGCGGTACATATCCGCGAGACAGATGGTAGAACTCAAAGTAATTTGGATCAATCTGCTCCGGATTCTGCGCAACTAACCCACTTGTTTAGGTGATTCCCGGGTCAAACTAAAAAGCTATAGTGTCGCACCGAACATTGACTGCGGTCTTGTTTTCCGCAGAGTAAAGTGTCAAACGAGTTAAATTTGGCCAGTTCCCTCCAAGTGCTGCGCAGAGATTCTCCCGTCCGTCGTCGGTCTTGAATTACGGGGTCATCCTTGGTTGTGAACCGGAACCAGAAATTTATCAGTCTAATAGCTTAAAAAATGTAAAAGATTTGGGCAGCGGTCTTGATGTAATGAGGGTGCATGTAATGAGGGTGCATGGACGCTAGAAGGCTGTGGATCGCGTGCATTACCGGTGCAAAAGTGCGCCAGCCTTGCGTCTTTGCGAACGCCTCCCTCAAAAAAAAATAATCAACGGGATTTTTCTGACTTAATAATGCCCAAAATTCAGAATACATGATTCGAAGGGG
>CAYWUX010000036.1:0-24864 GCA_964461525.1 uncultured Hyphomicrobiaceae bacterium
GAGGATCTCAAATCGGCGTTCCGCTAATCCTTCCGGTAACACCGGTGCCGGTGCCAGTCAGCCGTGCGGGAACAGGGACTGTTGCATGGCCGGTTGCATGAACTAATTGGCCGGCAGTGTCCGTTTTGAACAGAAACACGAAATTCTGATGCAATCAGGCAACACACGCCGGAGTATCTACTATCTGTTAGTTCTATTCCATTAAGAATTTCCTATGACCTCTGATATGAATCTCTTAAGTTGATTTGCCATCTCAGAATTGCTACCGGGGAATGGGGCATATGCGCAATTGTCATTTAATTTGGCTGACATTTATAACGACATTTGCAGTCTTTGCAGGCATTTCCGATGCCCATGCCCAGGATGGAATTTCTGTTTCTGAAAGCCGCCCCCAATCATACAGGCAATACGATATACATTTGGGGGGAGGCGCGATATACAAGCCCAAATATCCTGGAGCTGACAAGAGTGTTGTTTATCCGTTTCCGATTATTTCGGTGGGTAGCTTTTTTATTCCCGGTCTCGGTCAGGTCGTCGATAATCAAAATATCAGGCGCGGTTTCAATATATACCCCTCCTTTGACTTTTATGGCACTCGCAAGGCTTCCGATTCACCCGATCTCATCGGTACCACAGAAATCGACTGGGCCCTCGAACTGGGATTTGGTATCGGTTATCGATATGACTGGATCCGCGGCTTCTTTGAACTGAGGCAGGGCTTTAACGGCCATACTGGTCAAACCGCCGATCTGGGTATTGATTTTATCATGAACCCGTTCGATCGTCTGGAATTCAGGTTTGGACCGCGCGCGACCTGGGGTTCGAACGAATTCATGGAAACATACTTTGGCGTCACCCCGGCCGAAGCCGCGAGCCCCGGCTCAATTTTAACACCGTTTAGTGCAAGCTCCGGGTTCAAATCCGTTGGCGTGGCTGCCCTTGCAAGTTATTCCTTGAGCGAATTTACGACACTGCATCTCAGGGGAAGCTGGGACCGATTTATAGGTGACGCCGAAGACAGTCCGATTGTCCAGGCCGGAAAAGAAGATCAGTTTTCCCTGGGCGCCGGCATTACTTATCGATTTGTCTTCGATGTGTTTTAATCGGACTTGCTGATTCGTCGAACTTTGGATGAGTTCGAGTCATGGGCAATCTTAAAATGACGGCACAGATTTCATAGTCTGATAATCGACGTCAGATTTCCGCTTCGTTGAACAATCGAATTCCATTAATAGTTTGGTCTTTCCAAGCCAATTGGATATACTTCAGGCTTTTCAGCACTTCCATTAATTCGAAGAGATTCTGTTTGTGTCACCTAGCCTAGGAAAATTTGATCCGAATTGGAACAATGCGCCAGGTTCAGCGCCCATTTCAACAATCATAACCGAACTTGGACGCTGATTAATAACGATAAGGCCCTTGCATCAGGGCTTCATTTGTGGAGGAAATTCAATGCGCCTAAAATTAATAGAAAGTTTATTGTGTCTGCTAATTTCATCCGGACTGGCCACGGCTGCTTTCGGTGATACTAAATTGGGTGACGGAACAGTCCTGTCCGACAAACCCTTATTCATCGTCTCCTATATTGAAGTTGCGCCCGGTTCGGAAGCCAAGGCTGCCGATCTCATTAAGAAGCAGGCCGCAGCCGGTAAATCTGAAGCCGGCAATCTTCGTTTCGAAGCTCTGCAACGCATCGGACGGAAGAACCACTTTGTCGTCCTGGAAGCCTGGGCGGATCCGGAAGCGCGTAATAACCACGCAAAAACAGCCCACACCGTGGCATACCGCAAAGCTTTACAACCTTTGCTTTACAATCCCTATGACGAGCGACCGCATGTCGGACTGAAAGCTGCCGATCCCTCAAAAATTGCCGAAGGTAACGCTTCAACCATTTACGCCATTACCCACGTCGACATTATTCCACCGGAACAATTTCCTCCTTGCAAGCGGCAGGTGAATGAAGCGGGTCCGTGCGGAAACGCGCTTGTCGAGCAACTTGTTCTGGGCAGCCGAAAACACAAAGGCGTTGAAAGATTTGATGCTCTGACCCAGGCCAACCGGCCAAATCACATGACTGTCGTCGAACAGTGGAATTCGGAGGCCGACCGGGCTGCGCACCAGGTCACGAGCGATGTGAAAAACTTCCGCGATGCTTTATCTGGTATTGTCCCGGGCAGCGGTGTCAACTCAGATCCATTGTTCGTTCTTAATCCGATGACCGGCAGTCTGTATGATGAGCGATTGTATAAACTGATCGACTAGGCTCAAATAAACCAGATTTTTGAAGCTAAATGTTTGTTTGTGAGAGAAGGGCAAGGCCCTTCTCTCTGTGAATTCAGTAACGCCTGAGAACTTCAATGAATTCGCGCCGATGAGGCGATGTCATCTGGCGTCCCCCGCCGTTATCCCTGGGTAGACCATACCTTATGCTCGTCGTCGATTATGAAGCGGTGACGGCGACCTTGTCGCCCGTCTTTCATCTCTTTGTCGCGATAATGGGGATGGTTGTCCGGAAGATCGTAATGCTCATGGAACAACTTTTCGGGATCGGTCATTGGCCAAACCCACAATGCATTGACCGAACCTGCCAACGATATCAGACTAAGCAGGATCATTGCCGGGCCAATACCGAAAATCTCTCCTAACCAGCCTGCCAGCGGATATGTAAATAACCAGCAAGCATGGGTAAGTGCAAATTGTGCAGTAAAAACGGAGGCCAATGCTCCGGATGTGCGGACCGGCGAAGCAGACCCAGCAGAGAAAAAACCTGAGCAGCAAAAAACAGGGCAAATGGTTTGTATGTCAAGATAGCGTACATCGACGAAACCCGGCAGGTGAGCTGTCAGTCGCTTTAGAGTTAAGTCCGGATAAACTCTATCAGTCAAATTCCCCAGACGGCGCGATGCGCCTTTCTTCGGTCACCGAATCCATTTGCTTTGACTGCCGCTACCTTCCAGTTCATTGACGACAAGAGTATTCAGAACTTCCCCTTCAATGTCTTCACTAATGATCAGAAGTGATCGATTAAGAACAACAGATTCAAGGACAGGAAGCATGGGCCGGAGAATAGTAAACTTTTTCGCGGAATGAGAATAAAGGGGTCTTCAAGTTCGCCAACTATTTTATTGGAGATGACCTCGCGGAATCTCTATTACAAATGACTTATGCATGACATTTCAGCAACATCAATGCAGAGTGCTAAAATTGTCTATGCCGGTCGTCAAATATCAGCCATTTCTGTCTTGCTCATTGAAATAACACTGATAATCAGGAAACCGCTTGCGATTTTGGAACGATATATTTCAATGTTTGATTGTGATTGCATTCGCCCAATCACGTTTGTCCCGTGTTCGATCCGTCGATTTTATCCGGAGAGTTTGTTATTGAATAATTCAATAATATCCAGCGAAATTATTCGCTATTCAAATGATAAGAATTGACTACATTCCCTTTCGCAACGGGAATTTATTTCCCCCATCTGAAATAAAGGAAAACTTAAATGAGACCCAAAAAATCACCCAGACTTTCAAAAAGCGGAAAACCTCAATCTGGCAAACCTGCCTCATCAAAGTCCTCCGTAGAAAGCAAATCAACGGAAAAGAAGCGCTAGGCAAAACTGGGACTTCTTGAACATGGAGCGAAAGTTATGAATTACAAACGTCATGGAGTGGCACTCACTTTAATTATGATGTTATCAAGTCCAACATTCGCGTTAGATCTGAGAAATGAAGACGATGTTACTTACACAGTTGGTATTGTTGAGGGCCAGGGAGATGCAAGCGCTGATGCGATCGAACTACAAGCTGGTGAAGAGCTGATTAGCATTTGTGAATCTGGTTGCACAATACGCCTGAACAACGGTGTAGAGGACAACTTCACCGGTGACGAAACTGTCACTATAAAAGACGGAGATTTCGTAGTTAACGGATAAGTAGTTTTGATCGATCTTTGAAAGAAACTGCAGATATCGGGAGTTATATTTTTAAATCAAATTTAGATAGCTGCTGAACCAGGATCCGCTACCCGCCTATATTAGATTGACTGGTTCGAAAAATGCCCGGCAGATCACCGGGCATTTTTTTGCACCTGACAAAATTCTATCCCATATACTTTCCTGCCGACCGCATGCAGCAGTCTCAATCAACGTTATGGTATCGAAATTGCGGAGAATTATCACCAGACAAAAGAGTTCGCTCGCAGCAGTACAGTTAAGGTCACTATTCTATCCTACCGTGGAGGATCTGACATGTTCCGCGACGAGCGAACAAGAAAGAATTTGTAGTTCGGAATAAATTATTCAATAGGTCGTTTTATGAAATTTTTAGATCAGTAAGATAGAGAATTTAAATATTAGTTGAGTCAGCCCATCTATGTATTTAAATAATCAATAGTAATCACCAATTAAATTTGTTTGTCACGATTGTAAAATCAACTTAAATCCAATCACGGAACCATCAAATCATACAAATCCAGACTGGCCGGTTAAGTAGGACCTTACCAATCGGAGGAAACCATGGAGTATCAGAGAGATTATTTTGTTGATGAACAAAATACTTCCATATTGTCCATTTGTGGCGCTAACGATGTAAGAACGACCGCGCTCATACTTGCGAAGTCCGACTATTATCGCCTTGTTCGCTTGCCCCTGCGCTATTGGATTGGCCGTCTGTTGATTGAGGCTGAGATTCGAGGGCTTGATATCGTGCGATCAGACAACTTAGACCCGGACGGCTCCGATGAAGATCACATTATCTATTGGCGTCAGAAAATGCTTTCACCCAATATTCGCAACGATATTTTCGGTCACAAAGTAAAATTGTTATATAAGAGTTTCAAGAACAATAATTTGCGTCGCTACGGGGAAATTGAGGTTTTTCCAAGAGAACTTGAACATTTTCTGCTTACAGATGACTGGGATTGAAGCCGGGACTAATAAAACTGCGCCGATTATTCACAGAGTATATATAATGAACTTGAATATTGTCTTCGGAGAATAATATGCAGCGAAAAATTAGGACCGTCTTAAAGGACAAGGGCCACAATGTTTACTCCATAAGTCCAATAGATACGGTATTCAAAGCGATCGATTTAATGGCCGAAAAAGGTATTGGATCGTTAGTAGTTTTGGAAGATGGAAAAATTGTTGGACTGATCACAGAGAGAAATTATACACGAGAGGTTATTCTCAAAGGGAGATCATCTGTGAGAACCTTTGTTAAGGATATTATGGATGCTCCAGTTGTTTGCGCATCGCCTGACCATAGACTGAATGAATGTATGGCGCTGATGATGGAAAAGGGCGTAAAACATCTCCCGATCGTCGAGGATAACAGACTGGTTGGCCTGGTTTCAATCGGAGACCTGGTACGTGCTGTTGTGAAGGACCAGGAATTCGTCATTAGCCAGCTTGAGCACTACATCCACGGATAAGCCGTGTTGTGACGGGCAGGTTACCAAACCACGTTTGACGTTTTTGAGTTTTGAAATACCCATTATCCTGCAATTGTCATCTGAATTATTTTCCCCGAACAATTCAAGCTATGAGCATCCTAAAAATAGCGTTTCTCAACCGCCACGGCCTTTCGCCAGAGTTCTGTTCTGAAATACGGTAATAAACACATATCCAATATTGACATCATCGTATCGCATCGATTTTATATCGATATTATCTATAGTATTCTCTATTCAAAGGCAAAAGTTCGATGGATGTTGTTCTTGCAAAGACGTTTCTGGCGGTCGTCGATACCGGATCCTTCTATGATGCTGCTGAACAGGTTCATGTAACTCAGTCGACAGTGAGCACGCGAATTAAATCTTTGGAAAACCTGTTAGGAAAAGTTTTATTCGAACGGTCGAAATCCGGCGCCAGATTGACGGCGGCCGGTCACCAATTTCAAAAACACGCTGTTGCATTTGTCAGGATTTGGGAACATGCGCGGCTGGAAATAGCGATCTCGGAGGATTTCAAGGATCATTTGGCAATCGGCGGACAGGTCAGCTTATGGGATGGGTTTCTTCTGCGTTGGGTCGCTTCTGTACGCCAATCCATGCCCGACTACGCGATTTCGACGCATATGGGATCTTCAGTTACCTTGATGGAACGCCTGACGGAAGGAACTTTGGATTTGGGTGTGATGTATCGTCCTACATTACGCCCGGGATTGGAAGCAGAGCATCTTTTCGATGAGCAAATTGTCCTGGTAACCAGCGGAGATTTGCGGCAAAATCATCCCGGACCCGGCTATGTTTTTGTGAATTGGGGCGAAGAATTTTACGCTGACCATGCCTTGGCATTCCCGGACATGCATCAGCCCAGCTTATATTTTGACCTCGGTACATTAGGGATAAGTTTTATTGTAGAAAATAATTCTTCCGGATATTTTCCTTTGCGCATAGCTCAACCCCTGATTGACCGAGGATATCTGAAACTAGCCTCTCGTTGTCCAAAATTTGTTTATCCAGCTTATGCCGTCTATCCTGAAGAACGGGACACCCAGGTATTTGATCAATTTCTAGAGGAACTTAGGACGTTGTCGTCCGAATTGTAGCCAGCTCGTTCACTCGGGCACGGTTGCTCCAGACCTCAATTTGATTCCCAGAGTTCTCTGCAATTGTTCTAAGTCCCTAAGCCGCTCCAGACCACCGTCCAAGCAATAATGGGTTGGCCATCCAAACAAGCCTGATTTACGCTAAATAGATTTTGATGCACCGCCTGATTGAAAAAGGACTTCTTTTTATGCGGCCTGGTAACTTGGAGGAATCGATGCGAAAAAAGACCAGGCCAAAAGTGAAATTTTTATACAGATATTCAATTAATAATCGCACACCTGTGTTAAAAGTGATTTGAGCTATCAAACAAAGGATCTTCAGCCAATTCCTGTTCGTGCTCTTCCAATCGATCTTCAGCACTTTCAGGATCAAATACTTTTGCGACGTGAATAAGCGCATCACCCTGATTTACAACTGGCAGATTCGTTCGTCCAATAATGATGCCAGCGGACCGCGAGATAACAAATTCCTCCGTTTCACCAAGCGGATCGGCAATTATACCAATTTTCTCGTTTTTTTCGATTCTTTCGCCGATGTTTTTAAGCACACGAAAAATACCACCCACCGGAGACCGCAGCCAATGGCTGGATCGGGAAAGCACACTTTCAGTGACTCTCTGCTTTCTACTTCTTCTGGTCAACATATCCAGATGCTGCATTAGGTGGATGACGCCTTTCACACCAACCCGTATTGCGAATTCATCAAACCTCAGCGCCTCCCCGGCTTCAAAGATGAGCACATCAACGCCAGCAGCCTGCGCAGCTTCCCGTAATGAGCCGTCTCTTAAATTTGAATTTAGGACAACCGGTGCTGCGAAGGCCCGGGCAAGTTGGAGACTGGCACCCTTATCAAAATCCGTTCGAACCTGCGGAAGATTTACACGATGTAATGAGCCGGTATGAAGATCGACACCAACTTGAGACTTGTAAACAATTTCAGTCATAAATGTATGCGCAAGACGTGCTGCAAGTGATCCCGACGGACCACCCGGGAATGATCGATTCAAATCGCGGCGATCCGGCAGATATCGGGTCTGGCTGATAAAACCATAAGAATTTACGACTGGTACAAGCAACAGCGTCCCGCGAAGTCTTCGAAGAGCCGGAGTTTTCATCAGTCTTCGGATTATTTCGACACCGAGAACTTCATCGCCATGAACTGCTGCTGAAACAAACAGGACCGGTCCAGCACGGAAACCATGAATAACATGGACAGGCAAATTCATCGGGGCATGGTTGGAGAAAACCCCCAAAGGTATATCTATGGTCCGCCGTGTCCCCGGAGCTATTTCGTTGTCTGCAATTTTAAAGCCATTGCGAGCCACTATCCTTTACCTCGCGTTTTGGTGAGATATTAGTGAGCATCGAAGAAACTCATAGGCAAAGATTACATAGTTTCGATGGGCCTCACCTCCGAGAAAAACACTGGTCGGCCGATGTTCAATTAACATTATCGACAAGCAAAGTCCTTACCCTCTAAATCAGTTTCGTCGAGTTTCTGAAATGTCTAATATTTCCGCATTCACTCTCCTGTAACTACTTACAGTCCCAGCACTTAAAACGGAATAGTATGAATCCATATCAATAAGTACATATCCTTGCTCTAAAAGGGCACGTGAGATAAATTTTATTTCATCCTCATAAAGCCGCCTGCGACCCGCTAGCGTCTGGAGTAATTTCGATGAAATACGATAACGCCCCCGCAGTTTTCCTCCAAAAGACTGCTCGTACAGAACAGCCAATCTGGCGGCGATTTCGTCGTACAAATTAACTTTACCGGTTTTCATAACCATCGAAATGGCATAAATAAATCTCCATAGCAATAAAAATTTTCCCATAGAAAGAATTATGAACACAATCGATCAGGAATTAGAGCCTTTGGCAGCGCTGCGGAATGCTGTTTCCTCACAGGATGCTGATGCGGTAGAGGCAATTATCGAGCCGATATCTCCCGCCGATGCCGCGCGGCTGCAATTACAGTTGAGTGAGAGCGATCGCGCTGATCTCCTGAAGCTCGTTGATGCAGAAACTGCAGCCTGGCTATTAGATACCCTTCCCGACGAAGCTGCAGCAGCTGTCATCGAAAGCCTCCAAGCAGATGAAGCGGCTTCCATTGTCGAAGAACTGGACAGCGATGACCAGGCAGACGTTCTGGCGGAATTGTCGGAAGCGGATGCAGAGGCCATCCTTCAGGAACTTAAACCGGAAGCTGCTGACGAAATCCGATCGTTGATGGAGTACCCGGAAGATCAGGCCGGGGGGCTCATGATCACCGAAGTTTTCAAGTTCGAAGTTGATCAGACTGTGGGAGCCGTTCTCCAAAAATTTATTTCTGAAGATGAAGGAATAGAACGTTACAGAGGTCAACATCCCTACATCGTAAACGATGAAGGGCAACTGGTCGGGGTCGTGTCGCTTCGCAACCTTCTAAGCACTCGTCGTCACGTCTTCCTCAGAGATGTCATGGTGCCCCCCATCTCAGTTAGTCCGTCGACACCTTTAGAGAAGTTACGCGATATTTTGGATGAATATCCGTTTCTTGGAATTCCTGTCGTCGACGAAAACGATATCTTACTTGGTGTTGTTCCTCGGGATTCCGTTTCTGAAGCCGAACTGGAACGGGCCGAAGGCGAGATTCAGAAGTTACAGGGCCTCGTGATAGAGGAATTTCGTTCCATGCCCACACGATTGCGGGCGCGTCGGAGACTTTCATGGCTAACCATCAATATTGTACTTAATATTATCGCTGCAAGTGTCATTGCACTTTATGAAGAGACTCTCTCTGCCGTCATCGCACTGGCGGTTTTCTTGCCCATTGTGTCAGATATGAGCGGTTGCTCGGGCAATCAGGCGGTAGCCGTGAGCCTCCGTGAATTATCTCTGGGACTGATCAAACCGGCTGATGTCTTTCGGGTCTGGCTCAAAGAAGCGAGCGTAGGACTTATAAATGGCGTCGTTCTCGGCATTCTGATTGCTCTAACTGCTTGGGGATGGAAAGGAAATCCTTATATCGGGCTCGTCGTCGGGCTGGCTCTTGCCATAAACACATTTGTGGCAGTTTCAATAGGAGGTACGGTTCCCCTCTTGCTGAAACGGTTTAATGTGGATCCCGCAGTGGCTTCTGGGCCCATGCTGACGACCATCACAGACATGTGCGGCTTTTTCTTTGTGCTATCATTTGCAACAATTATGCTGCCGATACTCAAATGATCGGCCGCGAAACAGGGATAAAAAAGTTGGCCGAACAAATTTCAGGAAATGAACGCTTTCTATTCCATCACCCGGGCCTGTTTAAGAAGATTTGGCTGTTTATAAGGTATCAGGGCGATTGGAAAGACTATAACAGGCCGATACTGGTTGACAAAAAATATGGTCAAATAGTTGAACTTGAGCCGGACGAAATGGAACTAATGAGCGTTCTTGAGGAACTTATTGATGCAGATCAGTCAAATAATCCAACGGAATACTCCTCTCGATCGGAGAATGCCCGCACAGCGCTGTTTAGTGCAATTAGCGATTGCAGGAGAGGCCAGTGTGAGCAGTTGGACAGTTTTTTCAATAAGGAGCAAGATGAACTATTGGCATGGTATCTGGAAAATTGATCGCTTTCTACTCTTCCGAATATATATTGAAATATTGCTGGGACTATCTGTTCAGCTGCTTGCCCTGGGACTTCTCCGCTGCAGCATCAATATAGTTAGCACTTGCCTGATAACTTTAGCACTTGCCTGAACCAATAAACGTTTTGCTGGAATCGACCAGAATTCTGCCCTTTAAAAATTGTCTCCCTATTAGAAAAGGATAATTTAATTCGCTTCGGTTGGCCACGGTAAACTCCGCAACTGACCGTTGTCCTGCGACACATAAATCAAGCTCAATCACTGGTCTTTTCTGGATTTTTGTTCCGGCACGGCGAATTTTTGTATACCGCACAACCGGCCGTTCAATTGGAACAAGCCGACCACGATTACTTTTTATGGAAAATCGGATCCATTGCCGCCCTTCACGATCCAACGTTTCGTATTCAAGGGCGTGAATTGAAGACGTCTTGGCACCAGTATCCAGTTTGGCAGTGAATTTTACCTTTTTGTTTGTCAGTATGGCGTATTCCACGAACCCAGCGACAAACGGTTCGTCCGGTTTGTCTTGAGCATAAGATTTGCCCAAGCAGCACAAAACTGCCGTGAACAAGACAACACAAACAGCAAACTGAACAGAGTTATTCGCCTGGTAGTTTAAAAACAGTTTCCTGACTTTCCCGGCGCTCAACAATTTTTGAACTTTATGGATGCATGTCAGTTTGGCTCTTGAAGTGAGTATTCTATGCGTCCTGATGGTTAAACAGCGATCTTGTGTTCTACGACGGGTCATTCCGCGTTTTCTACTCCGTTCAGTGATTGCACTCTGGCCTCCCTTCTGGTTTGGATAAATTACACCTACTATACCTCCGACATACCTGCTGTGAATCAGAATTTGACACATTCGAGATTTCAAGATCCGGCGGTTGAGGTACATCTTCATTCGGCTGTTCTCAAAGGTGAGTTTTGGACTAAAAATACTGTTATGAGCGGAAGGAACAACGTGATGATCGCCGTTACAATCAAAAGCATACCTAATTCGCTGTAATCTGCGCTGGATTCTATTATTCCGCTGACAGGATTTTTAACTTCCCGTTTCACCACAAATATCTGGTTGAGGTATTTTGTCCCGAGGCTGCTTGCGGAGAGAGCCAGATTTGTAAATGACGCCATAACTGCAAAAAATGTCGCTTTCAGATCATTGGGTGCATTGCGTGCGATCCATGCCAGCATCGGAATCATGGCGACTTGTCCGAGTGGCGATTCTATTGCAGCATCAATGATCGCGATAAATCGCGCATCGACGACTCCATTTGTAAGACTGGAGGTCCAATTTTGCACACCATAATAGAGCCCAATATTTGGAAGAGACAGCAATCCTGCGAATAGCGTAAGCAGCACGACAATATAGGCTATTGATTTCGTCGCCATCAAGGGACGCAGGATCACCATGCCCACTAATGCCAAGCAGGCTGTAATGAGTGACAATATTGAAATAAATTGCTGATCAAAATTGAGTTCATCTATTTCAAACCATGTCGCTCCGGCGCCAACCCCGGGCACAGCACGAAAAACGAATATGATCGTCGCTGTGCCAATGAGAATTTTAGCTTGCTCTGCATTCAGCCGCTTTATCAATTGAACGATCAAAAAAATTACGATAGCCATCGATCCAATAAACACGATCTCCTGAGAAAACGGAATCCCGGACAGCCCCATTGTGATGGTAAATGAAACAAAGACGAGACTTCCTCCTAAAATCCACCAGTTCGGTTGCGTGCTGCCGCCGGCATCCTGAGCCATTCCGTGGATCTGATCTTTGATGACCCCAAATCTTTGAAATTGTTTGGCCCGTTTCTTTCCGAAAAAATAATTTAGACATATGCCCAGAATGGAAATAAGCGGTATCAAGAGAGCTAGCAAATAGATATCTTCATAAACTTCTGCTATTTCGCTGTCAGCTAAGGTTTCAATCCCTGAGAACATAAAGATGTTCAAACAGGAAACAATGACAAGCCCGCTAATAATTGCAAAACGACCGAGCGTCTGCATGGTCGTGTGCATTTCTTTGAGTTCTTCTTCAGAACGAGGTTTGCCTTTCTCATCTATTGGAATGATTGCTTCGACTGTCATTGCGTCGGCGACAGAATCTTGGAGGACATAGCCTAGGGGAGCCAGGAGCGTGCTTAGTACATACCAAGAGCCAAGGCTCATCATGGAACTCATGAATTCGGTATGCGCGACCAAACTAAACATGATGAGAAAGCTTAGGGCAACTAAGCTTCCGCCGATAACAACTATCCAGGATTTCCAGCGCCAGAAAATATCTACTAGGTGCCCAATTGGCATTTTCAGAGCCCAGGGGATGCCTGCCCAATATGCGAGACCAGCCAGAAAAGCGGCAGAAAGGCCCAAATATTCTTTGACAAAAAACGTACCCACAATTGCTGTGAGGCCTGATAGCCCGGCTGCAAGATAAACAAGGATGGGTGGGAGATAATCCCATCGCAATTGCCAAAAGAGATTGCCGAATGTTTGCTCAACCCATTTTTGTGGTGGGGTAAGTGCCATCTTTCAATTCCTGCAAATCCTTATTACAGTTCATCTTACTTAATGCAGTTTCAGCGAAGCCACCAGCGGCTTGAAGAGCGGAAAAGGATACGACGAATTGATTAAGTACCGGTCATCCAAGTAAGGAACCAGGTAAGAAAAAAGTTAAGACAACTGCTTTCTCAATCAATAATTAGCACTGCCAAGGCAAGAGTGCCAAAAAATATCTGTGCAGCCCTTGACGTCTTATCGGTAGTTATTAAATGATTTTTTAGATGGCCCAAGGCGCGGGCATCACGACATGGATTAACCGTAGATGTCGCTTCTTTGAGAGGATGACTATGGCCAGCCCTGACTTCACACCACTTTATCGCGGTGGCGTTGGTTTTGAGCACTTTTTAAATGTTCTGGAATCCGCCACGCGAAACCGTGATGCGGAAATTTCAACTCTCCCTTACAATATCGAAAAGATTGGCGGTGATACCTATCGTATCACGATTGCGCTCGCCGGGTTCGACAAAAAGGACATTAGTGTTGTCGCGGAACCCAATCTGCTTACAGTTCGCGGAAAAAGGGCTCGACATAAAGACGCGGATTATCTTTATCAAGGAATAACCTGCTATTGCTTCGAGCGTACTTTTGATTTGGCAGATTATATCGTTGCGCAGGACGCTAATTTGGAACACGGGCTGCTGACGATTAATCTTGCTTGTCTGTTGCCCGATCGACTCAAGACGAGGCGTATCGAAATCCGAAAATCTTTTGATCCGAAACAACAAGAGATAGTTGAGCGAAAGGCTAATTAATGGGTGTTGCACAGGGATTCGCAATTGTTTTCTCTTTGGGCGTTCGTGCGTCCTCAATTGAGAGGACGACCCAATTCCAAATTAAATATAGGCAATATCAATAAAGAGGTGAATGAAATGCTGCTTACCCGATCCGATCCATTTCGAGCTTTGATGGACCTACAACAGTCGCTCGATGCATTCCGAACCAGTAACTGGTTGAGCCGACAATCAGCGGCTTTGGGCAGTTTTCCGCCAATTAATATATTTCGTCAGGGGGAAAACTACGTTGCAATTGTGGAGCTTGCCGGACTTGATAAGAATGAGCTCAATATAGAAGCCAAGGACAATATTATTCGCATCTCAGGCAAAAGGCAGTCAACTTATCCGGAAAACGCAAGCACGCACAGAAACGAAAGGGTTTTCGGAACTTTCGACCGAACCATATCAATTCCAATCAAAATCAACCCGGACGAACTTAAAGCGGAGTATCGCGATGGCATCCTGGCACTGTTTATTCCGCAGGCCGAGGAAGATAAAGCGCGAAAAATTACCATTTCTTAAATATTGATTTCGGAGGAGATAAGACATGTCCGAAAATAGAGAACTCCAGGTACAAGGTAAAAAGGAACTGGCAACCACTGAGGAAAGCACGATTCAAGCCCGCACCTATGTTCCCCAGGCAGACATCTTCGAGACAGAAAATGATTTAACCGTTGTGCTCGAAATGCCCGGAGTTGCAAAAGAACAGGTGTCTGTCGATCTGGCCGATAACCGCCTCACTATCGAGGGCAAAATCGACTTTTCAAAGTACATGGATCTGGAACCTGTTTATACCGAGTATAACATCGGTCATTACAGACGTTCCTTCGAACTCTCAAACCAAGTTGACCAGGATAAAATTTCCGCTGAAATGAATGATGGTGTCCTTACACTGCTTCTTCCGAAAGCCGAAACCATTAAACCAAGAAAGATTGAAATTAGCTCAGGTTAATTCGAGTTGGTCAATTTGCTTCGTGACCCAGAAGATTGGCATCCAGAAGTGGTACTGGTGTTTCGCGTCTCTTCGGCCGACCATACGTGATTCACGAGTTCACAAAAGAGCAAAACACGCCGATCGGATAAGATCTTTAATTACGCTATATTATCGAAACACCAATTCCGCCAAGCTGTCCGTAGTCTGCCTGAATCACGTCCCCGGAGGCGATGGAAACAGGACGGGTAAATGAGCCTGCCAGGACAATCTGTCCTGGTTCGAGGCGGTCGTCGAGAGGAGCGAGCTTGTTTGCCAGCCAGGCAATGCCGGCTGCGGGATGACCCATGATTGCAGCAGAAACACCGGATTCCTCAATGATCCCATTTTTGGAAAGTGTGGCTCCGACCCATCTTATGTCCAAATCCATGGGCCGGATAGTGCGACCTCCGATGATCATACCGCCGGCCGCGGCGTTATCCGCGATCGTATCGGTAATCTGGCGGGGAACTTCAGTCCGGTAGTCAATAATTTCAAGGGCCGGAGTAACAAATTCAGTAGCTCTCATCACGTCGTGAACCTGTACATTGGGTCCTTCCAGAACCGAATTCATGATAAAAGCCAGTTCGACCTCAAGTCGCGGCTTCGTGAACCGGTCCGCTCTGATCTGAGCACCGTCCTGATACACCATGTCATCCAGAAGAAAACCATAGTCCGGTTCCGTAATTTTGGAGGCCATTTGCATGGCTCGTGAAGTCAGACCGATCTTATGCCCGATCAGGCGGGCGCCATCAGCCATTCGGGTTTCAGCCCAGTATCTTTGAATGGCATAGGCATCTTCGATTTCAATATCCGGATAGGTCGTACTCAGCTGAGAAATGATTTTTCGGTCCCGCTCCGCCCTGTACAATGCCGCGGCACCTTCCCGCCGTTGCTCTTCACTTAACATTTTATAACTTTCCCTTGCTGCCTGGCTAAAATCAGTCGTTTCGATCTATAAACCCATTGGCCCACCCTTCAAACCTGTTATTGCCCTATTTTTCGCTTCTATAAAAAGCGCAGAAGCCACAAAGACAGTGAGGGCCAATAAGTAATAACCATAAGAGCAAATATACTGAGCGCGATGAAGGGTATGAGACCGGGATAGAGCTTGGAAAGAGGCACTTTGAAGATCGCCTGGCCAACAAAAATGTTCAGACCGAATGGAGGAGTGAAAGTACCAATAGTCAGATTAACGACCACGATGATACCGAAATGAATGGGATCGACCCCCAGGGTCGCAGCTATTTTGGCTAGCAATGGCGATAAAATGAGAATTGCAGATGCTGTATCGACAGCGGTCCCGACGAGAAGAAGAAAAATGTTGATGATCAAAAGAATGATCCACGGTGACAGGTCAAGACTGGCGATGAAATCCACCGCCACTCTCGCCGAGCCAGTTTCAATCAGGATTCTGGAATAGATATTTGCGGCTGCGACAATGATAAATATTTGCGCGGTCAAATACATGGCGTCGGCCGCAGCCCTAAAAATGGTTTGGAAATTGACATCCCGATAAATGAATAAGGCAACGAGAATTGCGTAGACACAGGCGATTCCCCCTGCTTCGGTTGGTGAAAAAAACCCGGAATAAATGCCGCCAAGAATGATTATCGGTGCACCCAGGGCAGGTAAACTGTTTAGAGTTGCCTTTGCGAAAGTCTTGATTTTAAAACGTTCACCATCATGGATATCCTCTTTAATCGCCACATACAAAATGTAACAGGCAAACAGGCCAGCCATGAACAGCCCGGGAAGAATGCCAGCCACGAATAACTTGATGACTGAGACCTCTGCGACAAAACCATACAGAATCATCGCAATTGAAGGAGGAATTATGTTGGAAATGGCGCCTGAAGACGTCAACAAACCAGTCGTAAATTTTTCGCTGTAACCGGCGTCTTTAAGCGGCTTGTAGGTCAGGCTCCCCACAGCTGCCACCGTTGCAGCGGTTGAGCCGGAAATCGCACCGAAAATTGTTGCAGTACCCAATGACGTCAATGGAAGGCTGCCGCGAACGCCCCCGATAATTGAGTTTACCCAGCCAATCAGACGCCCGGATATCCCACCCTTTGACATAACTTCCCCGGCGAAAATAAAAAACGGAACGGCCAGTAATACCGACTGGTCAATTCCCGACAGCATTCGTTGATGGATGATGACCGGCGGAGTGGTGGAAAAGAATAAAAGGACGATTACTGAGGTGATGAGTAAAAGCAGGAATACCGGAAATCCAAAGAACAAAAGAATCAGTGGCAGGCCCGCCAGCACCCAGCTCATTTAATATGACCCTCGGAAGATTGTAGGGACCAAGAGCTGTATATAGTGGCTTCTCTGGACATGCGGGAGGAATTGGAGTTCATTTGTCAAAATCGCCCGAGCTATAGGACCTCCACCGAAAAAGTACGGCCAGAATTATACAGGTCAGACCGACCAATAGAGCAACGTGCTGAATAACCAACGGATATTTTGCCGCGTTACTGACTTGTCCCGTGATGTGGATGATTTTCACCACCTGATATGAATAATAGAGCGTATACGACAATGCGAAGATCAGAGACAAAAATACCAGCACATTCACTACCCGTTTCCACAGTGGTGGAAAGGTTTGGGAGAAGAGATCCATTTTGAGGTGCCTGCCCTTATAGGTCACCGCAATTGCTCCTATAAATACGCTCCAAACGAGAAATAGCGTCATAATCTCTTCTGACCAGAAAACGGCTTGACCAAATGCATGGCGTCCAACGACATTGGCGAAATTTATGGCCACCATGATCAAAATCAGAATTCCGATGATAGTTCGTGGAACAGAAATAAAAAGCCAGTCGTCGAATGATTTCATTTAGAACCTGTGCGTCACTGCCTGTTGATCGATCGGGTTAAATCAATTATTCGCCTCCCCGATGAAGCGCGATGCAATTTAGCCGGGGAGGCGTCGCATAAATATTAGTTGTTCACGCGGCTGTCAGATTGACTCAATATTTAGAGCTGACTTCGCGCACACGTTTCAGAAGAGCACTGGCGTTCGCATCGTCTTTCGTAACTTGTTCACCGATGCCGGCGAGGGCTGCAATCATTTTTTTCTGTTCTTCCACCGGCAATGTCACGATATTTCCACCCTGCGATGCCCATTTTGCTTCGAGGGGTTCATCAGCATTAACAGACCACTCCGTAATTTTTGGAAGAAGTCCCTCAGCCGTCTCCACCACGATCTTCTGAAGATCCTCTGGGAGTTTTGAAAGCCATACATCACTTAGGGCGGCGGCGGAAATAATCATGGTATCATCTGTTTTTAGCAGCGTCTTAGAAAAATCCGAGAAGCCGAGGTTGGCATAAATTGCGATTCCGCTCTGAGTTCCATCAATTTCTCCTCGTTGCAATGCGGGCAATACAGCGCCAAGAGGCATAGGAATACCGGTTGCTCCGAACATCGCCATTTTTAAGCGTTCTGCGTCCGTAGCGTTTATCCGCATTTTCAAGCCTTTGAAATCTGCAAGGCTTTTCAGCGGCTTATTCGCCATATAATGTGCTGCTGAATGAATGAATACGGCATTCACTGTGAGGCCCTTACCGCTCAGAACCTGTCGCAGTTCCTTGCTCAATTCAGGGTCAGTCAGTGTCTTTGCCGCGTGCTCCTTACTTCTGAACAGGGTTGGAATACTGAAAATACCAAATCGGGAGTCTACTCCGGCAAAAAAATCTGTCGGCGCGATATACATCGCTTGTGTCCCAAGTTGAGTACCCTGAATTTGCTGGGGAATAGGTCCAAGTTCGCCCTTCGGAAACACCCTTACGTCGATGCGTCCCTTAGAGGCGGCCTCGACTTCTTTCTCGAGCATTAAAGCATACTGGTGTTGCTGATCCTTAAAAGTTACAAAGCCGACTTTCATATCAAAATCAGCAGCATGTGTAATCGAGAATAATCTCGAGGAAATTATTGCTGCGGAAATTGAGAACACTAATGTTCTTACAATCATTTTCTTCATCTTGATTATTTCCTCCCTCAATGTATTGCGTTTTTATTATTTGCACCGGTCTATTATTTTGGAAGTCCTGTTTTTAGTCCAAGTGCCAAATTCATTAGGATCGTTCGATGTTTGATCAGATCAAATTTACTTTGTCAGTTGTCGGCGAGTCAATGTTAAGCTTCCAGTCGATGGTCGAAAAGCCGGTGCAGCATTTCCTGATAAGACTTGTTGAGCCGTGACCTGATTCAACTTCACCTGACCTCCATTTCACTTCTGTCCATGGCTCGGTCAGTCAAAATTGTTTTTTCTACCTTCCCTGACATAAGCCACGATGTCGTCGATGTGAGTTTTGCCGTGTATCGTCTTCTTTTTGGTTAGTTGTGAAAACATTTGAATGCCAAATCCGCCATCCAGATCATCAGTAATTCTTTTTTTCCAGGGCCGTCTTACAATCTGTGTTGTAAGCCGTCGTGTCGTACGGGGCTGGGTCATGATATGGTCAGCAATTTTCCATGCCCGAGGTAAAAGTTGATCTCGAGGCACGACTTCATTCACCATTCCGTATTCAAGTGCTTTCTGAGCGTCGATAGCTTCTCCGGTAAGCAAGGCATAAGCCGCCCGTTTCACGCCCAACAATTCCTGAAAACAGCAGTGAATGCCATCTCCGGGGACAGATCCAATATCGTAATGCAGATCAAAAATAACAGCATCTTCACTGCATATGGTAATATCGCACATTAAACAAAGTTCGGTATGAAAACCCGGACCGTTGAGCACGCCAATTGTAGGTATTTCAAGATCATTTACCAAAGCACTTGCATTAATTCTTCCATCCTTATAGGCGTACTCATACGTCCAGTACTCGAGATCCTCTTCTTCAAGTTTGAATCCCTCAGGATCTGCCTCCATCATAAAATCATCCCCGGTTCCGGTTAATATCATTATTTCGTTTTCCGGATCGGCTCCAATAGTCTTGAAAAGTTGTCCAACAGAACGATGATTTTCGACATTCAGTTGAATGGATCCGCCGAGTGTATGCGCCTGAGCCAAAATGACGCCATCACTGCGGCGTTCAAGTTTATAGAAGTCTTTGAACGTTTCCTTGTAATCATCGAATTTCGGCGTTGGGATGAATTTTTGTAACGACATGATATACTCTCCTTGTTGGGACCACGGTAGTACACAGGTGAGTCAATGCGCAGTCAACTGAGGACGCCTCTACACCCATTATGACTTTACTTCTGCAAGTTGATGCTACGGAGCTCCAAGCTCTGCAAGAGATCGAATGCTATCAGATGGCCTGACTGCATTCAATCTGTGGGCTGTTTTACGTCGTCAACAGCTCAATCGCCATTTTATTCTCAGGCAAGACAGAACTTGACTTGGTTGGTTTCTGCTACATATGATCTCATTGTCAATCTATCAGGTTAATGTGATCGTTCCTCCAGCGAAAATTATCATGTCGGCGTTCAGCGATGTTCTTCTAAGTTTGGGTGAAACGGAGGACAATGTAGTGGTCCTTGCCGGAGACCTGGCTCGCTATGTCGATGTTCTTCCATTTGCAGAGCAATTTCCTGACCGCTTTTGGAATATGGGTATGGCCGAGGCCAATCTCATCGGCATGGCTTCGGGACTGGCAAAGTCGGGTTATAAACCAATTGTTGTCACTTATGGCGTGTTCATTACCCGCCGGGCGTTTGATCAGGTGGCGATGAGCCTGACGACCGCACCTAAAGGTGTGGTACTTGTTGGGTTTCTGCCAGGCATTACCTGCAGGTTCCGCGCAACACATCAACCCATAGACGATATCGCTCTAATGGGGTCGCTCCCGAGTATGACTGTTGTCGATCCGGCAGATGATCGCGAACTTCAAAACGCTGTGCGGAGCGCAGTTAATTCAAGTCATCCGACTTATATTCGCGCACTTCGCGATGCCCAACCCGCGTTACCTGTCAGAAATGAAAATCCGCAGGATTGCCGATCTGTCGTGCTTGGCGACAAGAATGGCGATCTGGCATTCATATCGACAGGCCTCGGTACCCAATGGGCATTAGAGGCAGCGGCTCTACTGCGCGCGTCGGGGCATACCGTTTCCGTACTGCATGTCCCTGTACTTAAGCCATTTGATCGTCCTGCAATAGTTGAGTTCTGCGAACCATATTCTCAACTGGTTACCGTCGAGAATCACATTGCACATGGCGGCCTTCATGCGGCCGTAGCGAGTGCGGTTGTCAGTACCGGTATTCCCGCGCGTATACTGCCAGCGGCGATTCCCGATGCGTGGCCACCGAGCGGTTCTACCGACTTTATCCGTAAAGAAATTGGCTTGACCGCCGAGTCAATTGCTGAGCTCGCACTCAAAGTCTAAAGGAAACAATCTGAACATGCGGAATAAATCCCGGACGCGTAAACGTGCCAACAGCATACGACAGATCGCTATTCAGGTCGCGTCGTACAGCGGAGAAGCTTATATTGGTCAGGCATTGGGTGTCGCCGACATCTTAGCTTGTGTTTTTGAATTAGGCATTCAGACGGAAAACGACCGATTTGTTCTATCGCCCGGCCACTATGGGTTGGCGCTTTACGCTGCCAATGCAGACTCCTACGATTTTGCAGAGCTGTGCACATACGGTAAGGATGGTTCGGTATTCGAACAAAGTCCTGTTGAGGGTATTCCTGGCGTCGAGGTAACAGGAGGATCGCTCGGACAGGGCTTGTCGCAAGCTGCAGGCCTCGCGTTGGGAGCGCGCGCCCGTGGCGGTGCCGGGCGAATTTTTTGCCTGATTTCCGATGGTGAGCTGCAGGAAGGACAGACATGGGAGGCATGCCTCGCTATTAGCCATCATAAACTGACCAATCTTATCGTTTTGCTCGATAGGAACGGAGTACAGGTCGATGGCCGCACTGCCTCGATACTGAATGTTGAACCAGTCGCAGCAAAGTTCACTGCGTTTGGCCTTGACGTCGAGGAAGTTGACGGTCACGACCTGGACGCCATTGAAGCGGCGCTTCTAAACGCGATGGACCCCGCAAATATAAATCCACGCGCAATTATTTTTAATACCCGGCTCGGTATGGGTGTGCCGGAGTTCGAGAATGCTAGTTATCCCCATTACATCTCGGCCGCCTCCGAAGTTTGGGAACGCGCATTGCATTTGCTTCAAAATGAGCCAATCGATTGAACTGAGTCATTCGTTTGCTCTTTATGATCGATTGTACAAGTTAAACATGGTTTATTTTGTAAGGGTCGTGCAATATTCAACGGCACGCCGGCCGGCTATCCAACCAAAGACAAGGGCCCTCAACATCGCTATCGCGTTGGGAGCGGTACCGAAAAAATGGCCGGTGATCTCTCCAGCCGCATATAGACCCGGGATCGGGCCTTCGGCGCCTGTTACTTCGCTTTCATGATTAGTAGCGATACCACCGAAGGTATATACTATTGCTCCAACAAGCGGATAGGCGAGAAACGGAGGTCTCACTAACGGTCTTGACCAGTTTGATTTTGCGGGAAGATAATTTGAACATGTCGCCAGTCCATCCAGACGGGATGCGTCGAATGACTGGACATTATCCGGAGTTGCGGCATTGTATTCCTCAACTGTCATTTTGAGTTGATCGATAGGAACATTTATTTTTTTGGCTAAATCCAGAATCGTATCAGCTTGATACGGCGCCACTTCCGAACGTATGGCTCTCTCGTAACCGGGAATGTCAAACAGAGATGAATCGAGTATGGTATAGGCTATCTGCCCGGGCAGTTCGAAGTGAATTTGTTTCGCAAATTGTTCCCAGGTCTCATGGACGAGGCCACGTCCTTCATCAAAAAAGCGCTTGCCAGAATTATCGACGACAATACCATAGGGGTAAACCAGTACAACCGGAGCAGATTGCCTGCTCCTCGGATCAACAGGTTCCGCATGCATACCACGCCAATCGCCGCTGGCCAGGGCTCCAGCTTTTAACGCAATTTGGATACCATTTCCGGTGTTGAATTTCGTGCCCGGCGATATCGGCATTATCGTCTCACCACCCGATCCAAAGTATGCAGCAAGCATTTTCCCATTTCCTGAAAAACCACCAGTTGCCAAAATCACGGCATTAGCTGAAATTCGCTCTGTTCCGTTATCGGAGGACTTAACATCAACCCCAGTAATTCTGCCTGATGAATCGGTAACCAGGCATTCGGCGGAACAATTATACCGGATGGTTATGTTGGAATTTTTCGCAACCGTCTCAAGGTTCCTGATAATGGCCGCACCCCCGCCAACGGGTTGAATGCGCGATGGGCCTGCGCTCAAATAATACTTTGGCTTAATGAATTCGATGCCGTGCTCCTGCAGTCTTGAAATGATTTTGGGAGCCTCCGAAGCCAGTCGCCGGATATAGTTGGGATCGGTACGTCCGCCCGAAATTTCTAAAAGATCTTTCTCAAAATCGGGGTCAACGCTATCAGGGGCCTCCAGTCGAATATAAGACGGACTCCAGCGCGTGTTCCCTCCATGAGAACCCTCAGGTGCATGATCAATAAGAATGATATTAAGCCGAGTCTTGATTTTGACCATATACTCCAGGGCCCCGAGAACGGATGTTAACCCCGCAGCACCTTTTCCGACGACAACTATATCGGCAGTTTTATCCTTCATTTCTATTGCACTTACACAGAAAAAGCTTCGGACTTGTCAAAAAAATAGCAATTTATAGAACAACAATATCACAATATTAGAGAGCCCCCAGATATATTGGTCTTCATGGGCTTGTCATGGCAGCGGAACAATAACATTTCCTGCCTTCATTTGTTTGTCCGTGCACAAATGGCATGTTTTCCGACGACGTTAGTTATTACTTTTCAAGTTTAGTGTCCTTTGGATCGTCAATCTTAATGTGTCGATTATGGAACCGGATTTCAGGCGCTCAAAAATGCTGCAAACACAGTCAATTTTTGAGCAAGGCATTCTGTTGTGCAAAGACCGGTGGTTAATGGAGTCATTATTGATTACTCTAAATCGGAATTTGTCAGGATTGAGAGAAAAATAACGACAGAAGAGGCAATTATTATTTGGCATGGAAAGTCATGGATGGTTTTAGGACACTACTTGCATCTCTTATCATTTTGAGTTTCACGGGTACAGGGTATGCCGGCGAAGTTTTAAAAATTCCACCACTAAATCCTGATCCCGGTTCGAAATTCCTGTTTTACCTTCACGGTAGGTATTTAGAGAAAAATAAAAATACAACTGTTTACCAGTATCCGAGAATACTGCAGGCCTTCGCCGAAAGTGGACTCACCGTGATTGGTGAAATACGTAATAGTGCGGAATTGACGCCCAATATTTATGCCAACCGTATATTCGATCAGGTGAACCAACTCATCAATCGCGGTGTGTCTCCGTCTAACATTACTGTTGCAGGACATTCAAAAGGCGGTACCTTGACAATGGTCGCATCATCTCTGGTACAAAGAGACGACATGCGTTTTGCTGTTCTTGCGGGTTGCGCCTCTACCGGCAAAAAAATTATGACATATTATAGATTTGTTCGAAACAGAGCCAGAAAAATGAAAGGAAAATTTTTGATTATGTGGGACAAGTCTGACAAAGAATTCGCGGATTGTAATAAGGCTATGGAGGCTGCCGGTGTAGCCTTCAAAAATATTAGATTGACCGATGGTGTCGGACATCGTCTGTTTTATCAGCCTGAACCGAGCTGGATAAAACCACTCATCAAATTTGCCCTCGGAGAAAATGACCCCCCGGTTAAGTCTCCTATCCGCTGAAAACGAGACATCAGACCAACCAGTTGCTCCACTAATTTCCACTCTTAATCCGACATGTTTCAGGGGCATGCCATAAGATTTCAAACTGGAAAGACTGTCGCTCCTTCCTTACCAAAATTTCATCTCCCTGAAATGTTCCGGATAGATTTCTTCGTATAAAGTGTTTTCACCCTCAGAGGTCATCCTGCATAGATGGCCATTGTCAAAGGGAGGGGCCCCGGAGGTTTGCCCCATGAAATATCTCTGCCTCCGGGGTTTTTCCTGAATCAATCTTGCCAGGCTTGATCTCCTTGTGGATTGTCACGATTTTGCCCCAACTGACCCATTTTTCTGCCGCGACAAATTGGCATTACATTGTACATCGTTTCGGAAGCATCCATGTACAGCGTAACTTGCTTGATGAAATGTAAAGCCCCGGATCATGTTGTGCGTATCGCGTCCGGGGCCAATTAGTTTCAGGGGTGGGTTAAACCCTATTTTTCTTGGCTCTCAGAGGACCTTCAATGGAGTCTCTTCTGACGACTCGTTGCAAATACTCAGCAAGATCTCAACAGTCAAGAAAACCAACACAGATCATGAAAAAAATAATCACCGGGATTTTTCTGACTTAATAATGCCCAAAATTCAGAATACATGATTCGAAGGGG
>CAYWUX010000037.1:0-23278 GCA_964461525.1 uncultured Hyphomicrobiaceae bacterium
ATTCGTTAGCGGTTTTCGCTGACTGGTGATTTGAGACCTGTGTACGAGAGGTCCTGGGAAACCCGGGCGCGGGCAGGCGGGACACTTGTTATTGTTCATGGTTCACTCGGCCTAATAAGAGATGGAGGCCTGCCATGAGCGGTTGCCTTATTGGTCAAAAAGCATGTGGTTTTGTCATTGATTGCGGTCAGTCCTCATCCCTGGAGGCGCTTGGGATACCGATCGGGTGGATGCCCGTCGATCAGACGCCTGGCGTGATTCCGCGTGCGGCCGAAGGGGAACTGCCTGGCCGCCGCTGACAATCCGATCGGCGCCAAAAAGGCCAGATCTGACCTAAAACCGGTACCCCAAAGTACATCTTCACCAGCCTGCCAGATGATGCGCACAATACCGAGGGGCAACTCGCCGGGGACGGCAATTCAAAAGCCAATATAGCGGCTGCGGCGGGATTGTCCGGCTCCGGGCGACGCAAAATTCGTCCGCCTTCTCTTTCGAGGGAGGGCATGAGCCAAATGTCATATTTCCTCTTGAAAAATCCGCTGGAGACTTATGTCGATCTCCGAGCAAAACAGGTCGGCGCCCGGCAAATAGGCGCCCAGGTTGGATCCGGCGCGCGCCTTGTCACTCGTGTCAATGCCGAAATTTCAACCTGCTGCAGCCTCAATCCTTTGTCGAGGCTGGCGACGGACAACGCCCAACTGTCTCATTGCCCTGATTGCGGACCCTCTTCAACAGCCTGATCAACGTGCTCCACAACCGATACGACCATGAGCAGGAACAGCAACCGCAAATTGCCCGCCGTGGTGATGAACGTCAACCGATAACAGCGCTACTCGACCAGCAGGCTTCTTTGAAATTGAGCCAGAGTCCCTAGTCCATGCGCGCTCACGGAAATAAATATCCCGTTTCGTAAGCTCTTGCGTATGGTCGCTGACTGTCAAATTGCTCACATTCTGTTTCCGGGGAAGAATTAAATCGGTTGATCTTTGCTGCGGACTCCAAATATTACCGTAGCGGAATTTTGTCGGGCGGGGGCTATGAATTCAGACACCACTCATAAAGATGGTCACTCAGACGCGTCGCCATTCGACGTTTCCGACGAATTCCTGAAGAAATCGGGATTGCCGCGGATCGATCAGCTCGCGCCACTGGACGCATCGTTCGGGAAGCTCGCGCAATTGAGGGCGAAGGATCGCCGCCGTCACATTTGACATGCGCATTGAAAAACCGGGCGTATCAAGTCGATGTCGTTTGAATACATCTGAATGAGGGCGAGCCGAGTGCTGTTCATAAAGCATATAACTTCCTGAATACAGGATGGCTCGTGCTGCAATGTCTTCGTCATTTGTGACAAGTATTCCACCTTCGCCGGAGTTCATCAGCTTGAAAGATTGAGTGCTGAAACATGCGACCAATCCGAATGTACCGGTCAGTCGGTTGTCCCAACCCGCTCCCATAGTATGGGCACAGTCTTCAATGACTGTAACAACGAGACGATCACAAACCTCCATCACCATATCCATATTTGGAATGTGACCCCGCATATATGAGAACAGGAAATATCTGGCACCACTTTGAAGGGTCATTGGAATTGGCACGTGTCAATGGTCTTATCCTCTTAAAACTAGAGATGATCCTTTCATGCCTATCATCAATGAAGCTGCGTTTGTATTAGCAGACGTTATAGTAGGCATCACTGAAGCATCGATTACCCTGAGGTTCTCGACACCTCGGACTTTTAGTTCCGGATCGACAACCGCTTCGTCGTCTGTACCCATGCGGCAGGTGCCTACACAATGAAATACGGTTCCGCCGCCCTTACGCACTTCATCCCATATCTCGTTGTCGGTCCTGGCCTCAGACCCCGGCGACATTTCCTTCTCCCAAAGATTGCGGAATGCATTCTGATTATAAATTTCCCTCAGCATTTTAACCCCTTCAACGATCACTTTGCGATCAATTTCTTCAGCAAAATAACGGGGATCGATATAAGGTTGCACAAATGGGTCCGCCGACTGGATCTTTAGTGTTCCTCTGGAGGCCGGATGGCACTGCCAGGCCGCAGCCGTAAATCCTGAATAGTGGTGCAGAGGATCCCCGGGTTTGTCGACAGAAACCGGCATAACCAAAAATTGGACATCTGGACGTTTGTTTTTTGCATATTTAGTACATGCCGCCCCGCCAACCTGACCGGCGCCAACAGTTAAGGGGCCTGAAGCCGTAAACAGCCATTTCAGTCCCATTTCCACGAGCCTTAATGGATTGCGGATCTGATTATTCAAGGAGGTCTTGCTTTTTAACCGAACAATCGTTCGCATCTGGTAATGATCTTGGAGATTCTTGCCGACTCCTGGCAGATCCGCAACAATAGGTATATCGAATTTTTTCAAGTGATCCGCCGGACCGATGCCCGAAAGTTGTAGGACCTGGGGTGATTGCAAAGTGCCGCAGCACAAAATCACTTCCGCACCGGCGTTGGCCCGTCGAGCCGCGCCATCTTCAAACCATTCTATCCCGATCGCACGTTGTCTTTCGAATAAGACTCGGGTAACAAGTGCATTGGTTTTGATTGTCAAATTTTTACGATGCTTTACGGGCTTGAGAAAGGCACTGGCGGCACTGGAACGCCAGTGTCCGCTTATACTCAACTGGTACTTTCCAACACCATATGTCGTTTCGCTGTTAAAATCTCGGTTGTAAGGCAGTCCATATTGCTGTGCGGCGTCCAACCAGGCGTCACAGTTTGGATCTTTATTGCGGAGATTCGAAACTTTAAGCTGACCGAGTTTACCCCGATATTGTGACGCCCCACCATCATAACACTCTAGTTGCCGAAACGCCGGCAAAACATCATGGTACCGCCAACCTTTAGCCCCCTGCTCTTCCCAGTCTTCGAAGTCTTCCTTCTGCCCACGAATAAAAATAAGACCGTTGATCGAGCTTGATCCACCAAGTACCCGTCCCCGTGGCCAGACGATATTACGCTGATCCGTATTTTCGCTTGGTTCAGTATCGAATTGACGAGAAAAGCGTTCATCATAAATGGAACGGAAATAACCCACGGGCAATTGCAGCCAAATATGACTATTTGATTTACCCGCTTCCAACAGCAGGACTTGCGTATTTCTATCCTCCGACAGCTGATTAGCGACAATCGAGCCGGCGGAGCCCGAGCCAACAATTATGTAATCGAAATTATTTTCTTCCATTATATTTGGTTTCGCGGACGATGCGGAGGCACCTCTTCAACGAATGGCAACCGTCTACGAGCTTTGGTCGCTGTTGTATTCGGATCTATAGCACCACGCACATAGGCACGTGTTGCATCAACAAAAGGTTGATGATCCCAACCTGTCCACTTTCCTTTGAGCAAAGCTTGTTGAACGAATAACCGTCGCTTTTGCGAAACTCTGATTTCCGTCTCAAGGCGGTCATAATCCCAACGATTTTCTATTTCCGTACGCATTTTAGACTCGATTCCTTCATGCTTTGGATCATTGGCAACGTTATTCAGCTCCAAAGGATCTTCCTGAAGGTTAAACAACATGGGAGGATCGGTGCGACAATGTACATACTTATAGCCATATTTTCGGAGTATTAGGGCTGGCGCATAAACACCTTCACCGGTAAACTCCATCAACACTTCATCAGCCCAATTGCTGTTGTCACCGCTCATCAGATTCGTCAGGCTGTGACCGTCCACATTGTCAGCGAGTTCTACAGATTTTCCATCAGCCGCGATCTCATTGAATGTCGGCAGTAAATCTATGAGGGAAACGCCCTTTTGTTCGATATACCCGGGTTTTACCCCTGGTCCTTTGACAATCATCGGAACTCTCGTGGACCATTCATAGGGTAGAAACTTAAACCACGTTCCTCTTTCGCCAAGCATTTCACCATGGTCCGCGACCACAAAAACGTAGGTATTATTAGTAAATCTCCCATCGTCCAGCGCCTTTAATATTCGTCCAATCAGCGAGTCAAAATAAGAAACCATTCCATAATAGGCATGACGTGCATTGCGGAGATCTGCTTCGGTAACATCATGCTCATCTTCGCGGATCGTGTAGGCATATCTCTGCGACCACGGATCTCTTTCGGCGATGGGAATATAACTGACCTCTGGCAGATTGATTTGATCGTGATCATAAAGATCCCAGAATTCCTGTGTCGTCACAAATGGATTGTGAGGATGTGTAAACGACGCCATAATCATAAAGGGACGCTCGTCCAAATCACGGGCGAAATCATAAATTTTTTGCACGGTGTGGAAGCAGACTTCTTCGTCATAATCGATTTGAAGCGATCGTTTGCAAAGGCCGGCCTCGACGATGGAACGCAAGCTCATTCTGGACGGCGCGTATGGCTCGTCGGTCTGGCTCCAATCTGCCGTCCAGCCAAAATCAGATGGGTAAATATCTGTTGTTGTTCTTTCTTCGAATCCATGCAACTGATCGGCACCAACAAAATGCATCTTGCCATTCAGGCAGGTTCGATATCCCTGATACCGCAAATAATGTGCAAATGTAGGTATCGACGAGAGCAATTCACCAGCATTGTCATAACAACCAACAGCGGAAGAAAGCTGTCCTGTCATCATCGATGCTCTACTCGGACCACATACGGGATTGTTGCAATAAGAGTTTAGAAAGGTAACACCATTGTTCGCGATAGAGCTCATGTTCGGCGTTTTTACCATAGAATTCGCATACATCGGAAGAACCATGGCCGTTAGTTGGTCAGCCTGAATCAGGACTATGTTGGGACGTGTCATATCACTTTTTCTATTCATACTTTATATTGAAATTCGTAATTTAAATTTGGAGGAGCCAATTAAAAAAACGGCTCCTCCACTTAATTTAGGACTAGAATTTAGATGTGCGTTTGACAAATTCTTCAATACCAGGGACACCGATTTCTCGATAATATTTAAGTGCCCCTGGATGCAACGGAGCACCGAATCCATTCAATACGGTATTTTTTGACACACGACCAAATGCCGGGTGGACTCCCTTAAGTGTTCCCAGATTTTCCATTATCGATTTTGTCATGGCATAAACCTTGTCCTCGGGAACGGACTTTAAAATCACCATACCATTAGCCAATCCATAGGTAGGAGTTTCTGACGTAACGCCTTTATAAAGGTTTGCGGGAATTGAAATCCGGAAATATGGAGGATACTTTGATTGCAGTTTCGTGAAGAAATCGCCTGGAACTGGAATGAGCTTAATTTCTCTACTTGCTGCCAATTTGATAACCGGTGGTAACGGAAAGCTTCCATTCCACATCGCCGCATCCAAATTTCCATCACTCAAAGATTCTGTCATATTGCCGAGACGAATTCTAAAAGGTTTAAAATCCTTTTCGGGACTAAGACCCAATACAGACATCAAAGCGTCAGCGTCCAGCATGGACACACCACCAGGCTGCCCCATGCCAACGCGCTTACCCTTGAGGTCTGCAAGAGAATTTATCGGTCCGTTTTTCAAGGTAATCACGTGCATCGCTACGGGAGCGATCGACATCCAGCTTAATATTTCCCCCTTCTTGGTTCCTTTGTAAGGACCGGTTGCGGTATAAGCCTGGAAAGACGATAATGATGTTGCCATTGAAACTTCCAGTTCGCCTTTTTGCATGAGCTTAATGTTCGCCACGTAACCTTTGGTTTCTTCCGCAGTCATTTGTAAGTCCTTGACGTTCTTATTGACCACATCGGCGATGCCTGCTGACCAGGTGTAGGCGGTGCAGCCAACCGGACATGATCCGATGGATATAAAATTATTTTGAGCCATTGCGTCAGGCAAAAAATAAAGTGTTGCCAATAACGCAAACAACGCGACACGTAGTTTCATGTTATCCTCCAATATCAACATTTGTGTTTACATTAGTCGAGACTATGCAGCTTCTCCCGTCTGCTTCTTATTTCCAAATATCTGAACACCTAGAAGTAAACTTCCCATCAATAGCCCGATGACATCCGTCTTCAAGTCGGGTGCGAGGACAAATCCTGCCGTAATCAGGAAGCCTATTCTCTCAAAAACATTTATTGATCGAAGTGCCCATCCCTGAACAACAATAGCCAGGCATATTCCCCCAACTATCGATGTCAGTCCCGCTTGAATTACTTTGATATAGGACACATCTATCCCGAGTATTGCCGGGCTATAGGCAAAGAAAAACGGAATAATAAAGGCGGCGATCCCGAATCGGCAGGCATGCTTGGCTATGGCAAACGGATTGGCTTTAGCTAGTCCTGCCGCAGCATACGCCGCGAGTGCAACAGGTGGGGTTATCGAAGATAGCATCGCGGAATAAAACACAAACA
Source organism: uncultured Hyphomicrobiaceae bacterium (assembly GCA_964461525.1). GTDB lineage: Bacteria > Pseudomonadota > Alphaproteobacteria > Rhizobiales > CAYWUX01 > CAYWUX01. The sequence goes on from CAYWUX010000037.1 coordinate 6,326, forward strand.
GATGGGCCGCCAGCAAATTAACACCCATTTGTACCAATGCCGGAGCTACGAGCGTGGCGACCAGGATATAAGCCGCGGCGGTCGGCAATCCCATCCCCAAGATGAGTGATGCGATCATTGTCAAAATCAGAGCTGCAAACAGGTTTCCTCCTGAAAGCGTGACCACGAGAGAGGAAAACTTTAAGCCCAGCCCCGTAAGAGTTATGACTCCAATAATAATTCCAGCACAAGCGCAGGCCATCGCTACAGGTACTATGGCTTCTGCGCCACTAATAGCCGCTTTTATAATTTTCTCTGGAGTGAGCCAGGTAATTCGCCGGATATAGCTAAGACCGACAGCTGCCATAATTGCCCAAAACGAGGAGTACATAACGGAATAGCCATCGAAGAGAAGATAGACGAACACAGGTAAGGAAAGCAGAAGGTGACCGCCACTTAACAAGGTATTCCGGAGAGACGGTAATTCATCAGCAGTCAGGATTTCGATCCTACCTTTCACGGCTTCAAGGTGCACGACTGCGAACAACACTACGTAATAAACGACAGCCGGTAGTATTGCGGCACGGGCAATTTCAAAGTAGGAAATTCCCGTTAGATCGGCCATCAGAAAGGCTGCTGCCCCCATGACAGGGGGCATTAATTGTCCACCCGTGGAGGCGACAGCCTCGACAGCCCCTGCAACTTCCGAACGATACCCGTTCCTCTTCATGAGAGGGATGGAGATCGTTCCCGTTGTCAGGACATTCGCGACTGCGGTGCCTGAAATCATGCCCATTAGACTGGAGCCAACAACAGAGGCCTTCGCGGGGCCCCCTCGCGAACGACCGGTCAACGCCGTCGCTACATCCATGAGGACTTTGCCGGCGCCCGATTGTTCGAGGACGGCGCCGAACAAAACGATGAGAATGACAAAGGTCGCACTAACCCCGAGTGGTGTTCCAAAGATACCGCTCCCACCCAGATAGAGTTGCGAGATAATGCGCTCAACACTGTATCCCCGATGTCCGGCTAGACCGGGCAAATAGCTCCCAAAATATGCGTATAGGAGGAAAATTATGGCCAGAATGACAATGGGCCAGCCGATTGATCGCCGCGTCGCCTCGAGGACGATAAACGTTGCAATTATCCCCAGATAAAATTCGATAGAGGTCAGTTCTCCAAAACGATCATTTACCTCGTTAAAAAATACAATGTGATAAAACATCACGCACATGCCAACGATGGTCAGTGCAATCGCAATAGTTGAAGATTTCCAGCTTTTCACAGCCAGCTGCATTGGATTGGTAATGGCTCCAATGAATACGAGCCCAAGAACGAGACCCAGATGGAATGATCTCTGAATCATGTCAGGCATGACACCGAAAAAGGCTGTATAAAGACTAAATACTGTAAGTATTACAGCAAAGCCGATGCGGATATAGCCAAAGAGATTTAGTTCAGCGGTGTGATCGACAGATTCCTGATCGGTCATGAGACATTGATCTCCCGACCTGAGCGCTGATCCTCAAAAGAGGATTTGCACAGACTTTCGAAATCCAAATGTGGTGAAAATACGCGGGAAAGTAAAGCCGGAATTGCAGAAGACCTGGCGGCACTTACGGTTCCCATCTTGACTTTAGCAGAGATTTCTTGATCATCGCCATTCTTCGCATCAAATATTGAAAAAATTCCATCCTGATAGTGGGGCAGGCGGGTCATAGATCCAGTCAACAATATCGATTCTGGATCGATAAGTTGGTCAATCAATCTGATCGCCTCGCCCAGGGATGCACCTGCTTCTCTAACAATTTGATCGAATTTATTTGCATCCGTACCAACCGATCGACTTGTATTTAGCATTTCGTCGACAAGCCGGGCATAGTGCACGACATGAGCCGGGTTATAAACATCATCATGGATCAGCTTAAATTGATTAAGCAATGACCATCCGGTAACGCTGCAGTTCAGACAATCTGGACGCCCGCACGAACACGTCAGGTTGGTTCTTTTTGATTTGAAATGTCCAACGCGACCCGCTCTGAACTTCTTTCCCCGAACTAGATTACCTTCCTGGACAATGGCGGCTCCGATTGTCGTCGCAATGTTGAGGACGACAACATCTTTCTGCCCTTTGGCAGCCCCAATAAGAGTCTCAGCCTGGGCGCGCGCGTAGACGATATTTTCAACGATGACAGGAAGATCCAGTAATTTTTCCAGAGGTCTCTGAAGATCGGTCTTATCCCAGCCGAGATAGTTGGCGCCGAATATCATACCTGTTCCAGGTTCGACATTGGCCGCGACAGCAAGGCTTACACCTGAAATTCGGGAAAGCGGAATATTGACTTCTTCAATCAGGCTGAGCAGTGCATCGGCTAGTTCACATATTGTACTATGCGCATCACTTATTTCAGTGACACTGACTCTTTTGCGACCCACTATGTCTGAATTAAGAGAGACGATGGAAACTTCCGTTGCATAGGCGGTCAGGACAATTCCGGCCGTAAAAAGCCCGTCATCTCGGAGTTTCAACAAAGTCTGTTTTCGTCCAGGTCCTTTTTCCCGACTAGCTTCACCCGCTTCCTTGACCAAACCAGCATCCATGAGATCTCTGATGATGCGCGTGGTTGCCATCTGCGAGAGACCCAATTCTTTCGTCAGGGCCGTTCGGGATATCCCACCACTATTCAAAAGTTCCCGAAGAGCCATGGATCGATGGGCTTGTCGTAAAGACGCTGGACGTCCGCTAATTGCAGTGTTATTAATAACCATATGTTAGTTATAATTAATTCTACCGGGAAATCAATTAGAAGTTAATGATCTAGTTCCCTAAACAACACTATTTCACACCTTCAACGATGTATTGCTTCGTCTTAACAAACTGGAAATTAGCATGAGTAAAACCGACAAGCTGAATATCCTTCTTATAATGGCGGATCAGCTGGCCGCTCAGGCTTTGAGTATGTACGGCAATCGCGTATGCCGAACTCCCAACCTGGATAGACTGGCAGCAGAAGGACTGGTGTTTGACAACTGCTATACCAATTTCCCGCTTTGTGTGCCGGCTCGTGCTTCGATGCTCTCCGGTCGCCTTCCTACCAGTATCGATGCCTTTGACAACGCCAGCGAACTCTCGGCAAGTGTACCCACGATGGCTCACTATCTAAGATCGGCTGGCTACCGGACAATCCTTTCGGGCAAGATGCATTTCATCGGTCCGGATCAGGTTCACGGTTTCAATGAAAGATTGACAACCGATGTCTATCCTTCGACGTTCAAATGGATAGCCGACTGGAATGCCGGTCCGCAATTTGTTCCTTCGGGGACGGCGCTGAACGGTGTCGTTGAATCTGGCCCCTCAATCAGAACCATGCAGGAAGATTTTGACGACGAAGTTGAATATCAAAGTGTTCAAAAAATCTACGATTTGGCACGAGATCCGAACCGGCAACCTTTTTTTCTACTCACATCATTTACAAATCCACATACTCCATTCACGTGTTCGGACATCTATTGGGATCGCTACAAAGCTGATGAAATTGATCTGCCCGCGGTGTCGGAGATACCGTTTGAGGACCTCGACTATCATTCCAAAGCTTTGTTTTTTGCCCATGGCAGACATCGTCATCGCCTAACAGAGGAGCATTTGCGGCGTGCCCGTCACGGCTACTACGGCATGATTTCGTACATCGATGACAAAATCGGAAATCTTCTCGAAGCACTTGAACGCACAGGTTTGTGCGATAACACCCTCTTCATATTTATCTCTGATCACGGAGAGATGCTCGGAGAACGCGGTTTGTGGTTCAAGCAACATTTTTGGGATTGGTCTGCCAAAGTTCCAATGATTTTCAACATGCCGGGTACGGTTGCGGCACGACGTTGTGACAAAGTGGTGTCACTGGTGGATTTGTTACCGACATTGCTTGATGTCGCGAATGCGTCATTCGATCAGAAATTTTTGTCACAATTCAAACTGGACGGCCGGAGTCTGGCTGGCACATTTTCGGGTGATGATGAGCTGTGTCCGGATCTTGCCATATCTGACTATTTCGCAATCGGGCCGTGTGTCCCCTGTCGTATGGTCCGAAAGGGTCGGTATAAATTTTACTATACTCACGGGCATCCCAACATGTTGTTCGACATGGAGAGGGATTCCAATGAATTAAACAGTATTGCAGGACAATCGGAATACAATTCGGTCGAATCTGAATTGCAAACAATAACATTCACAGAATGGGACCCGGATGCTTTGTCAGAACGTATTGTCGAAAGTCAAGTTCAACGAAAACTGATTGCCAGGGCCACAGAACATGATCAACCCTGGAATTATTTGGCCCGCACCGATGACGGACACCGCTATGTGCGTGAAGGTGGTGTGGACGATACCAAGGGACGCTTGCGTCTACCATTTGTGGAAATGGTGCCGCCAGACTGGCCTGCTTTAGATTCTGATACTATACAAGATCTCATTTACGGACGACAAAAACTGACGGATGTGATACCGGATTACTTTTGACGAAATCGAACCCATGAGAGAGGCCAACTTGCGATCCACAAAATTCGTAATGGAGACCCATACCCGCCTGAAGCCAATCCAGGCGATCTTCTCCAGGGATCCAATCGATAGCATCCAATAGCAAATCCAAGTCTGTATTCTGACTATTCCTATCTTGGGATGACCCAATCCGATAGTCATTGCCGTGTTTGTTATCAATTTTTGGAAAAGCCTTAGCGATATGTTCCGTGGTATATCGTTGATTCTCGTCTTAATACAGACACTTTCAAGCTACTACACACTATACGTCGCGCCGCTCGGCGGCTCTGTGCCAAGCTGCCACACGATTTGAAAAACGATGTCGATGCCAAATTCCTTGCAAGTCTTGGCTGTGACGCTGCGATTACGATCGTGCATTTGATACATCTACCGACATCATACGAAACTCATTCAAAAGATTACGAGTTTTCACGCTTGTCGGTTGAGGAACACTGGGAGGCCGGTCGCAATGATGTACGCAAGTCGCTCCGTCACAAAAATAGGAAAACGCGCGAAAAACCTCTTGAAAGAGTAACTGTGCTTGATCTGACGGGCGATGGCACCTGATGATCCCTAATCGTACAGATATGGATGTATTACGCACCATTGTGCCGGAACCGCTCCAGGTGAACGAACCGATCGTGAAGTACGAGTTCATTCGCATGCCTGATTCAACTGGTTTTGGGGACTACACAGAGTCCGGTCAGGTTATTCCCGTTAGCTACAATGGTGAGAAGGGCGGTTAAGTCCACGCGATGTATCTCAAGGACGATTCGCCCAAGAAATAAAGAAAGCCACCGGCTATCTGCCGCTAGGAGGTCGCGATTGCCAGAAACGCGGCAGGATTTTACGAAGACGCCTTCTGCGCTCTGCAAAAAGGTTATCGACTATTTGTTTGGTCAAAATCCATTCGGGGTAGTAAGGCTTTTGCCTTTCAAATGCTTTAATGAAATGAGCTGTCAAACCGTGAAGTTCGTTGTCTGAACGGAAGGTGAATTCGGAACGTTCAAACAATTTCATGTTGTCCTCCTATTTTGAGCAGGCCCGGACGATCCAGGTCTTTCGCCACTACCACGGCGCAGAAGACCTGACGGACGGTCTGTCATAACTGGCCGCGAAATCAGTGTTGAGCAAACAACTAAAATAGAACCAAATACTCTCTGCAACTATATTACTGCCAAGAGTTTCGCTCAGGTGGTTAGATTCAGATCCTAAAAGACCAAAAGGAGCTAAATTCCTGTTGCATGAATATTTAAGTGCAATAACATATAATTTTTTGGAGTTGATAGGTGCCTTCACAAGAAATGCGTATCTGGATGTGGACCGAAGCCTGTGCCAGGCTTGATGAAGCGAGCCGTCTCGAGCGTACCTTTTTTCGACCGGTCGATACATCTGCACGTCGCCCACTCTGGGAGCCCCCAGCTGACATTTTTGAATCGGCGACGGATATTTGGATTTGCATTGCCCTACCGGGCGTGGAGCTCGAATGCCTTTCAGTTGAAATGAAAGAGGAGGTATTGAGTGTAACCGCAGAGCGGCGACTGCCAACCGAACAAGCAGATATGTTGATCCGCCGTTTGGAGCTCCCTTATGGCCGTTTCGAGCGCCGCTTCGAAATGCCTAAAAATCTCAGCCTCATTAATAAAACACTCTCGAATGGCTGTCTTTATCTGCGGTTTCAAAAAGGCCACGCGCAGAGGTAATAGCGATGAGCAACAGCGATGCGGTGGTGAAGCAGCAAACCGAAGCTTCGGACGGGATTAATCAAGAGGCAGATAAGCAGTTGGTGCGTGATTTACCGGAAGATGCTCTCATTCTGCTTCCTGTCCGGCGAATGGTTTTGTTTCCTGGAATTGTCGTGCCAATTGTGATTAGCCGTCCCAAATCCGTGGCTGCATCACAGGCGGCGACACGCACCGAACGGCCCATCGGCGTGGTAATGCAGATGGAAGCGGAGGTCAACGATCCAGATCCAAAGGATCTGCACCGTGTGGGCACAGTCGCGACAATCCTGCGTTATGTCACGTCGCCTGACGGTACGCACAACATCATATGCCATGGTCAAAAGCGGTTCCAGATCAAGGAATTTTTGCCTGGATTTCCCTTTCTTGCGGCAAAAGTGGAAATTTATGAAGAGCCCGAGGTCAAGTCTAAGGACATCGAGGCAAGATACTTGAATTTGCGGGAGCGCGCCCTTGAAGCGTTGCAGTTGCTACCTGATACATCGAACGAGCTGGTGGCAGCCGCGGCAAATATTGATTCGCCACCACAACTTGCGGATTTTGTTACTAATTATATGGATTTGGAGTCGACCGAAAAGCAGGAGGTGCTCGAGACGTTTGATATCTCCGCACGCTTGGACAGAGTGCTCAACCTGCTCTCCTATCGCATTGAGGTGCTAAAGCTCTCTCAAGACATCGGCCGACAAACCGCGGAGACGCTTTCCAACCAGCAAAGGGAACACATTCTCCGGGAACAGCTGAGACAAATTCAGAAGGAGTTGGGCGAGTCGGACGACCGCAGCGCAGAGCTTGAGGAACTCAGGAAGGCAATTCTATCCGCCGGCATGCCTGAAGAAACAGAACAGCACGCGCTCAAGGAACTCAAACGTCTCGAACGAATGTCGGAAGCATCAGGCGAACAGGGTATGCTGAGAACCTATCTGGAAACCTTGGCGGAGCTTCCGTGGACAATTCCCGACCAGCAGGAAATCCACATAGATGAAGCACGGCGGATTCTGGATGAGGACCATTTCGGATTGCAAAAAATCAAAAAACGCATATTGGAATACCTGGCAGTGCGCAAGCTCAATCCCCGGGGCAAGAGCACGATCCTCTGTTTTGTCGGTCCACCTGGTGTAGGCAAGACCTCATTAGGTCAGAGCATCGCGCGTGCCATGGGGCGTAAATTTGCGCGACTTAGCCTCGGTGGTGTTCATGATGAGGCTGAGATCAGAGGACACCGCCGGACATACATCGGGGCGTTACCAGGAAATATTATTCAGGCGATCAAGCGGGCAGGGGCCCGGAATTGTGTTCTGATGCTCGACGAAATGGACAAGCTCGGAGCGAGCTACCAAGGGGATCCCTCCTCTGCACTGCTCGAAGTACTCGATCCAGAGCAGAACTCAACATTTCGCGATAATTATCTCGCAGTGCCTTTCGATTTAAGCCAGGTTGTTTTCATAGGTACTGCTAATGTGCTCGACAACGTGCCCGGCCCCCTTCGTGATCGCATGGAGATTATTGAACTTGCGGGCTACACTGATGAAGAGAAGCTTGAGATTGCGAAACGCTACCTCGTCAAGCGCCAATTCGAGGTCAATGGTTTATCGCCCGAGAAATGCGAAATCACCGACGACGCACTGTTGACCATCATTCGTGACTATACCCGCGAGGCGGGATGCCGCAATTTGGAACGCGAGATCGGCGCGGTGTTGCGCCACGCGGTGGTAAGATTTGCCAGCGGGCAAGAGAACAAACTGACCATCGACAGCGATGATTTGCCCGCAATTCTCGGACCCCGGAAATTTGAAAATGAAGTGGCCATGCGCACGAGTTTGCCAGGGGTCGCAACCGGACTTGCCTGGACACCGGTGGGCGGCGATATTTTGTTCGTGGAGTCTACGCGGGTTCAGGGGACCGGCAAGCTCATCCTGACGGGGCAACTTGGAGAGGTTATGAAGGAGAGCGCACAAGCTGCGCTCAGCCTGGTCAAAGGACGGGTGGCCGATCTCGGTGTTCCTTTTGACATCTTTGAGAAAAGTGATATTCACATCCATGTTCCGGCGGGTGCCATCCCCAAGGACGGGCCCAGTGCGGGTGTTGCCCTGTTCGCATCATTAGTATCTCTGCTTACCGACCGTTGCTTGCGCAGTGATGTCGCAATGACAGGCGAGATCAGCTTAAGGGGATTAGTACTCCCAGTCGGCGGGATCAAGGAAAAAGTTCTGGCGGCTGCGCGCGCAGGTCTGTCGACGGTAATTCTTCCCGCCCGCAATAAAAAGGATATTGAGGAAATTCCGGAAAGTGCTCGCAGGAATCTTTCATTCGTGTGGGCCGACAATGTTGATCGAATACTGGAAGCAGCATTGGAAAAACAAACGAATAGATAGGCCTGAGCCAATTTCATTGAATGGTCCGGAAATTCACCGCCGCCAAATGCAAAATCTGTTTCATCGCAATAGGATCTAACTCTGTAGGCGGGTGGTGCCACTATCCCCATTATCCAGATTGAAGGACTGGTTATCCAAAATAGTATCGAGTTACGCCCTGCCAGGAAGGCGGGCTTAAAGGCAGGAGAACATCCTGACCGCTATAATCGTTCTTTTAACCGGGCTCCTGAATCGAACTTTAGCAAATTCGAGAGTGCAGCCAGGTCTGCGAGGCCGTGTTGGCATTGAATATACTGCGTGGTCATGCCCAACTTTTTATCGACGTGCGGGGCGTTGTTTAGAAGTAGCTTTTAAATTTTTTCTCGGGTTTTTCAATATGGCTCTTGTGCACTTTATGCGCCCAGTCATCCTGACCATGTGGAACTGTAATGCTTATCGGATCGCTTGCCGGAAACGTTTCCATTAATGCTTCATCGAGTAAATCATCCAGATGAATTTTCATCTCAATCAGTTTTTCAGTTTTTGTATCCTGGACCTTGGACATCTCATCTCCTGTAATTTCTGTCTTTTTCTCATGCTAATCTCAAATTCAACGCCGTCAATAGGTGTCAAATCTTTAAATGCCAGATCACTTCTCTTACAGAATAGAGATATGTAATTTCGTACTCTCTTTGTATACCAACGATAAAAAGGGCCGCGTTTTGTAACGCGGCCCTTTTTATCTGGTATCACATCAGCTTCGGCCCAGGAAACTCTTTCCTTCATGCTCGCCAATTGACGACCAAAGGGCTAAACCGCCAATGAGGACACCAACAATGAGTTGGTTCCAAACGGCGGCTTGAAGTCCGCTGAAGCCCAGAATCCACGGGGAAGCGATCAGCCAGGCAGCAAGTGCCATACTGACCCATTCCTCCCATTTTTGAAAGGCGACCAGGGCAGCCAATGCGGCAACCATAACAACGACGCCAACAATCCAGGCATTCCAGGCTGCAGTGGTCTCGCTCATATAACCCAGCATCCCAGGAGAGGCGATCAGCCAAAGTCCCAGGATAACATTAATGCCATCCTGCCAGGAGGATGATAATTTTCTTACCAGTTCATTCATTTCAATGACTCATTCCATATTTTACTCTGAACGCCACCAGATAACCCGTCTCGCGTTCAATTGGGTTCACATTCATTCCGGTCATTCATTCAGAATGGATCTCAATCCGCTTGGCCGAATTCTGATAATCGGCCGGTTTCGGAATTTTTATGGTCAGCACGCCATTCTTCATTTTGGCATCGACGTTCTCGTCACCTGCCTCGAAAGGCAGCTGAACCGAGCGGGAAAATGAGCCGAAACGTCGCTCGTGATAGAAGCGATTGTCATTCTTTTCTTCGTGCTCATACTTTTTCTCGCCCTTCACCGTCAGAATATCTCCCATCAGGCTGACGTCCAGTTCCTTTTCCTCGACACCGGGCAATTCAGCCGTAACGACGATTTCCTTATCAGTTTCTCTCATATCAATCTGCGGCGTAACGCTGAACCAACCATTTCCATCATCGCCTCTGATTGTCGGAAACTCTGTTCGGAAAAAATCATCGAACAGCCGGTCAACCCCACGTCGAAACGTGAAAAATGGATCACCACCGCTCTCGCGTGAGACGGGCGGACGGTAATTTTCTTGTCCGAATGGGACGAGAGATCTGAAATTAAGCATTGTCAATTCTCCTTTCCACGTCTCCTATTTCTGTCGACTGAAGACCTAAAGTCCTTCTTCGACACAGTTCCTAATTCAAATCATTTAGAACTTGATATGATATCGGAATGGCGCGGATTCAATCTATCATTATAATGAATTTTATCGAAGCATTGTATTGAAAATATCGATATTATTTTTGGTTCAATTGTCGAACAATTGTTCGTTTGTTTCAGTGTCAACTGCGATGGAGTGTCTGAACGGTGCTCGGAGCCTCCCGGCGCATCCCGAAAAATTCGCTACTGTCTGAGCCCATGATCCTGAGCGGATGAAACCAGAGAATATTGCCTCTCATTTTGATGATTCCGAATCCAACTCCAAATCCTTTTTTAAAGACATCATAAATCGAGTTGCTTCGCCGCCAGTGACCACACGATGGTCAAATGTCAGCGACAGGGGTAGGAAGGCTCTTGAGACGATTTCGTTGTTTTCGAACACCAAACGTTGAAAAATCCGTCCGGCACCGACGATAGCCACTTGAGGTGGCACGATGACAAGATTGGCAAACATTCCACCGATCATACCGAAATTTGATAACGTTATTGTTGCCCCCCTCAACTCTTCTGGTGGGACGATGCGCTTTTCGACATCATGTCTTAATCGATCGAGCGCTAACATTAAATCGGAATTTTCGCGTTCACCCACATTTCTAAGAACGGGAACTATTAATCCTTCAGGTGTGTCGACAGCGATACCGGCATCAATTCGTTCAATAATACGTAGCTCACCAGTTTGACTGCCGTACCATGCGTTAAGTGCGGGTTCACTTTTTGCAGCCGCCGCGATGGCGCGAACCAAACGAATTGTCACATTTTCATGTTTAAACCATTTATCGACAAGGGCTTCCTCTGTCACGGTTGCACGAACAACCTCGAGATGGGATTTCGTCATGCGTTGAGCCATGGCACGCCGCATGCCGCGCAAAGCCTCCCCGCTTCCAACATCGGTGAGGCTCTTTGCTGCGCGTTCAACGTCCTCTCGTGTGACCTTTTGATCCTTACCAGTTGGGAAAACCTGCGACAAATCGACATTGAGCTTGCGAGCCAAATTCCGGACAGCCGGACTGGCCTGGACTTTATCCGACAAACCAATTTGCCGTTGCGAGGTTATTGTTTTACCTACCGGTTTCTCCGTTTCGGAAAGTTCGCCAACAATGGAAATTGAAGCAGACGTTTTTTGGTCATCAAATTCTATAAGCGGTGATCCGACTTTGACAATCGCTCCCCTTCCAGCATGAATACTGATGACACGACCTGAGTACGGTGACGGAATCTCGACGACAGCTTTATCTGTTTCTACCGAGACAAGCGGTTGATCAACAACAACATGCTCTCCTTCCGAAACATGCCAGGTTAAGATTTCAGCTTCCTCAAGTCCTTCAGCCAGATCTGGTAAGACAAATGACTTCATTGGATCCCCTACAAACGTCTAGTCCGCTTCCATAACGGTTTCGACAGCATTGACGATGCGCCTTACTGACGGAATATAGTAGTTTTCCAGTTTATAGAGTGGCATGATGGTATCGTAACCTGTCGCGCGCAATATCGGAGCCTTTAGAAAATATAAGCATTTATCTGCGAGAAAGGCAGCGATTTCTGCTCCAAAACCGGAGGTGCGAGCCGCTTCATGAATGATGACACAACGTCCAGTCTTTTCAACTGACGCTGCGAGGGTGTCCTCATCGTAAGGTTTTAGTGTTGCGAGATCGATAATTTCACATTCAATGCCCAGGTTTTCCAGTTCGTCTGCCGCTTTAAAAGTTTCCCTAAGCATAGCACCCCAGCTTACAAGTGTAACATCGCTCCCCTCCCGCAAGACAAATGCTTTATCAAGGGGTAACACCTCCGCGTCATCAGCGACTTCTTCTTTGAAAGACCTATAAATTCGTTTGGGCTCCAAAAACACAACCGGGTCTGGATCCTGAATTGCGGCAAGTAGAAGGCCATAAGCCCGCGCCGGTGAAGATGGGATAACCACGCGAAGTCCTGGAATATGGGTAAACAGCGCCTCCGTACTTTCCGAATGATGCTCGGGAGCATGAATACCGCCGCCATAAGGAGCTCGGATTACCATCGGACATGTTAGGCGGCCTCGCGTCCGGTTTCTCATCCTCGCCGCGTGATTTAGTAGCTGATCAATGCACGGATAAATAAAACCCATAAACTGGATTTCAGCTATGGGTTTTAATCCTTGTGTCGCCATTCCCACGCTCAATCCACTAATCAACGCCTCCGCCAATGGTGTATCGATAACCCGTCTTTCACCAAATTGCTCCTGAAGCTTATCGGTTGCTCGAAATACTCCGCCATTTACGCCGACATCTTCGCCAAGTACGATAACATTATCATCTTGAGCCAATGCTGTTCTGAGTGCCTTGCTGATGGCAGTCAAAAGTGTCTCTTCACTCACCACTATCTTCCTCTAACATTGCACGATATTTTTCATAACAGGTTGGCAAAGTTTCATAGAGATGATCAAACATGCTTTCCGGCCGAGGCGCTCCAAATTCCAGAAATTTTGCAACAGATGCTTCCACTTCTATCCTGACCTCGTTAGCAAGATCCTCTTCCATTTGTTTTCCCCAGAGATTATTTCTGACAAGGTAATTTCTAAGTCGTGAAATCGGTTCTAACTTCCAATGCTGGCTGACGTCTTCATCACTTCGATAACGGCTGGAATCGTCCGCTGTTGTATGATCGCTGAGCCTGTAGGTCACCGCCTCGATGAAGCTCGCTCCTTTGCCGCGCCTTGCCATTGAGATGGCGTCTTCTACTGATGCCCAGACAGCAATCACATCATTACCGTCTATCTGCTCCGAGTATATTCCAGCAGAGATGGCTTTTTGCGCCAATGTTGTGGTCGAGGTTTGCTTGTTCACAGGCACTGAAATCGCCCACTGATTGTTGCTAATCACAAAAACAACGGGCAGTTTCCAAATACCAGCAAAGTTTAGCGCCTCATAGACATCGCCCTTCGACGTCGCTCCGTCACCCATCATACAAACAGCGACATTTGATTGATTTCGCAGCTGGAACGCATATGCCACGCCTGCAGCATGGGCGGCCTGCGACCCAACGGGAACAGAAATCGGAAAATCCCTCCGGGCGAGGCCAAAATTGCTGCCACGTTCATCGCCACCCCAATAAAGAAGCAGTTCCACAGGCCTTACGCCCCGCAATAACAATGCCCCTGTCTCGCGATAAGAGGGAAGTAAGATATCCTTCTCTCCCATCGCACTAGCGGTGCCAACGGATACCGCTTCTTGTCCGAGTGAACTCGCAAAGGTCCCAAGGCGACCCGTCCTTTGCAGAGAGACGGCCTTGGCATCAAAAGCACGTGTTGAGACCATCGCCCTATAAAGGGATATCAAGGAAGCCTGATCAGAGATTGCCGCTGGCAGAGGGGTTTGAAGTTCGCCGTCGGCATTCAAATACTGCCGACGTCGGAGTTGAAACTCTTCAACAGAAAAATCTTTCCAAACATCCACCTTGAATTACTCCACACTCAAGTCGGTTGAATGTAAGCTTTACTTACAGGCGTCGAGTTGTGATTCAAAAAGCTAAAATTTATAGCTATCACCGCCACCGCCTATATCTCATGGCTCTTTGAATTCGCGTGTTGGCAATTTGGACGGCGGCATCTCTCGGTTTAAGACTATTATCATTTGCAAATTGCAAAACATCGAATACATTTCGCCGAATTTTTTCCTCAATTACCCTAAGTGCCTCAGTCTGGGTACCCTTGTAGTATTCCACCGATGCGCAAATGACACCGCCTGCACTTGCAACAATATCCGGGATCGACAGGATGCCGCGTTTACTCAAGACTTCTTCAGCTTCTATAGTGACGGGAATATTAGCACCTTGCAGAACAATTTTGCAGTCAAGTTTGTTCACATTGTCAACTGTTATCACGTCAGGCCGTGCTGCGGGTATCCAAATATCGCATGGGACGGAGACAATAGCATCACGCTCACGATTGTCCCCATGGGGATAGTCGGACACTTGAAGATTTTTTGCTTTATGAATGATCAGGTCTTCGACATCAAGGCCTGATGGATTGATGATGGAACCTCGCGAATCCGCTGCCCCGACCAAAATAGCGCCGCGTTCAGTCAAAAACCGGGCGGCATGCTGACCGACCGCGCCCCATCCCTGGACGACAATCCGGGCACCTTGCAACTCAAACTTTGAAAATTCTTGGACGACCTCAGCTGCTATGGCGAGACCATACCCCGTTGCGCCGATTTCGTCGAGCGGAATACCGCCAAATTCTCTTGGAAGCCCGACAGAGCGTCCAATTTCATCATAAATCCATGCCATAGCCTCTTCATTCGTTCCCATATCGGGCCCTGGAATATAATCCTTAATATCTGATATCGCTGAAGCAAACGCGCGGATAACCGCCTCCTTCCCCCTCTTTGGCATGGAAGGATCAGCAGAAATTACGGACTTCGCGCCGCCATGGGGGAGATCAGCCATCGCATTTTTCAATGTCATGGCTTTTGCCAATCTTGCGCATTCTTCAACCGTAACATCCGGCGCCATCCTCGTTCCGCCAATTGCAGGGCCCCGTGCAACATTGTCGATGACAACCACCGCTTTCAAACCAGGCCCAGGTAGAGAAATCTGAATTATTTTTTCCGGATTAAGTTCATTGGTCAATTGATCAAGCTGAAACATCAAAACTCCTTCAATATCGTGACAACATTTGCTTCTCGAAAAGTGCCATATTTGGTTCTAGATCCCGAACTTGCCACTTCTCGATAGGTCAAAGAATTTGAGTTCAGTGAGCCATAAAGACCGGCATATCGGTTTCCTCAATGACATATTGCGTTCTCCGCCAAATGCTCTTTCTATCCAACGCCATTGTCCAAAAGCTCCCATCACAAGGATTGTCCCGCCTTTCGACGATGCGTATTTCAATAGCAGTTCTCCTATAGTGCCGGGCCAAGTATCTTCGATGAATTTCTTCTGAACGACTCCACTGAATAATTTGAGGTATCTTGCTATATCTTCCAAATTCTGTGAGCTCTTATTTTTATCTCCAAACGAGACGACGTTATTGAATTTCGCCCTGACAAGAATTGGGCTTGCGAAAGCAACAGCTTTTGAGGCCTCACGAGAATCGTTCCAAGCTATAACAGCGTGCTTGCCAAAATTCTCTTACACAGAACCACCGTCAACAGCATACTTATTGCGTCGACCATTATAATTTAAATGGGAACAGTCTCGGGTGAATCAATTGTTTGGTCGTGTTAGTCAAAAATTTTTTTCTGTAATGGGCCGCTGGTTTGGTCGTCAGCTAATTATGATCCCCGAAGTTAAAATATCAAAGTCCGGTCTCTTGACTTTTGGGCGACAGCTGATCGACAGAGGTGAAGTAACATTACCTTCATCCCACGCTTGAGTTATGCCCGAATGAGATTGTCGTTAGCTAGCAAACTAACCAGCCGCCCCGTCACACACATGCCACCCCCACAAATTCAAAGGACGGCCCCAACCAGGAACCGCCCTCTATTCGTCTTACATTCGGAGAAATCTCCCCACCATCCAATTCTGGTTATCCGCTTCGCTTTAATGAAAAATGAATGTTGCGCCATCATTGCAAGCTGGTGAAGGATTCCGGAACTTCCGAAACCCCGCCTGATCCGTGAAGCATGATTTAGGTAATTTGGTTCAAAACTTTTGAGTTGGGGGGAATTTATGAGGGGGGATGTACTCTTGGTGACATATTTGGTGAGCTAAAAATTCCCAGGAAAGCGTGTAAGATTAGAGTTGAAAATCAATTATTTTACTCAATATTGTTAGAGTCTTGAGCTCGCTTATTTTTTCGGCGGAATCACAGGCAGCATCAGATAGGCGGTGCGCCCCGGTCCGGTATGAAGGGTTACCGTGCCGTCGAAGATCTTCTTCGGCCGGTCGCGCGGATCATCGTGCAGAAATGGCCCGCAGCCGGTCAGCGGCTTGGCGAAGTTCGACAGGGTGAACTGTTCGTCCTGTGTCTTGGCACCCGGCCAGACATAGTCCTTGCCTCGCACCGTTAGCGCCAGCCGATAGCCGGCCGGCACAACGATACCGGTCGGATGCAGGTCGATGTCGAGCTCGTAGATGCTGCCTGGTTTCAGCGGCTGCTTCTCGTCATGCGTATGCCACGGCCAGTACGGTTTCGACTTCTTCTTGTTGAGCTTGCGGTGCGATCCGCGCAGCCAGCCTTGCGCGATCGGCGTGTGCGGATCGACCGTACCCTTGAAGGTGACCTCGGTGAGGTCCGGCGAGAACAGCCGTAGTACGAGGAACATGTCGGCGTCAACCGTGTCCGACGAAATGAACAATTTGGCCGCGATCGGTCCGCACAGCTCGGTTTCGTGCTCCATCGGCGGCATCATGAAGGTGACGCCATCGCTCTCCATGGCGCGGTAGGCGATATTCGCGTTCATCGCCGGTTCGGCCTTTTCCAGTGTCATGTGCGCTGGGTCGAGATAGAATTTCGTCCACTCGGTGCGCTCCAGCGGCCATTCGTTCTCGCTGCGCGGCGTCAACTGCTCGCCCGGCCGACGAACGTTCAGCATCACCTTCGGATTT
>CAYWUX010000038.1:0-6265 GCA_964461525.1 uncultured Hyphomicrobiaceae bacterium
CTCCTTCCAGGTTTTAATTACTTTATACCCGGAACACTTTTGTGGGGGAGGTCCACTGCTTTTCGCGCTTGTTCAAATAAATCTCTCACGCGAGCAGCACCGACCCCAACAAAAATTTCTACAAATTCTGATCCAGATGTCGAAAAGAATGGAACACCGGCTTGACCAGCGACTGCTCTCGCTAACAGAGTTTTTCCAGTACCGGGCGGGCCAACCAACAGAATACCTTTTGGAATCCGGGCTCCAAGGCGATCATTGATTTATAGCTCGGTTCCGAACAACGGCACAAAATTATTCAGCTGAGAAAAGAGGGCGTCGGTGCCACACTTATTCACTGGGTTGATGCGGCCCATTGTTCAACAACAGCATGGACCAGTACCGTCAGAATGCTGGTGTTGCGAGAAATGCATTTGAGACAGAAGCCCAAAAAGACAGGCTGTGGCCCACAGTTGGAATTTCGATGAAAATTTCGATTGGACCTCCCTCAAAATTGCTCTCTACATCAGTGACAAAGCACAAAAGCAATTATAATTGTCAACAATAGCCAAGAAAGTTTCAAGAATAGTGTCAGAGGTAGATTGCTTGCTCGCTGTTCAGACAATTGGAGTTTCTAATAACTGCTAATTCACTGAAAAAATACTAGGGAGGAACAACGGTAGAAGAAAAACTGAAATTCACTAAATTTCAGATGAGGCATTTAAAACGACAAATCAATTAGTTGGCTTTTTGCATTAAGTCAGTCATGATGAGGCTTCAATAAAAAATTGAAAATTTTTTATGAGCGAAATACATCGCTACGCACTCTCAACAAGTGCAACTGATCATTAACAAATAAGGAGAGGAATATGAAACGAATATTGTCGAGTTTGGTAATCTGCATTTTTGGTTTATGCAACTGGATAAATGCCGCAAATGCCCAAAAAGAAGTTACAATTGGTTATCAGTTGATCTATAACCCATGGAAAGTCGCGATAGTTGATGGTGCTTTTGAAAAAGCTACGGGATATAAAATCAATTGGAAAAAATTTGATTCAGGCGCCAAAGTTATTACAGCAATGGCATCAGGAGCAGTCCATATAGCCCTGGCTGGTTCGAGCCCTATTGCCGCCGGAGTGAGCCGAGGACTTCCGATTTCTTTGTTTTGGATTACTGAAAACATAAATGATGCTGAAGCCATGGTTGTACGCAATGGGTCCGGAATTACAGCGCCACAAGATCTCAAAGGTAAGAGAATTGGAGTGCCGTTTGTATCAACAACCCATTTTCACACACTGTTTGCACTCGAACAGTTCGGTATTAACCCCAAGGATGTCAAAATTCTGAATATGCAACCAAATGCGATAGCTGCGGCCTGGGAACGCGAGGATATAGACGCAGCATTCGTATGGGATCCCGCACTTGGTCGCATTAAAAAAACCGGAAAGGTACTTATCACCTCCGGTGAATTATCGAACTGGGGTAAGGCAACATTTGATGGAATGGTTGTTGCTAACGAATTCGCTTCTAAGAATTCGAAATTTATGTGTCAGTTTGTAAAAACTATTGTTGCTGCCGATGCTGCTTACCGCGATAATCCTAAAAGTTTTTCGGGCGACTCTGAAAATGCCAAAAAGATCGTGAAATTAGTTGGCGGTAATCCGGAAGACGTGCCAGTAGTCTTGGGGCTGTATGATTTTCCAACATTGAAACAGCAAGCTTCCGATACTTGGCTCGGCGGTGGAAAAAACGGAGGGGCAGCCCGTGCACTGCAAGCAACTTCTGAGTTTTTAAAATCTGAGAAGAAAGTTGACAAGCTCCTTCCAGATTATGGATCCGTTGTAAATGATAGCTTTGCCAAAGCCGCTTTGAATGGTGGATGCTAGATTAATGCGGATACAGAGTGCGGTCCAGAAGTGCCGCACTCTATTTTGACAAATTCAATCCGACGCAGGTTCCAAAATGAATTTAGAAAGAACGGTCCCTTTGACGTCGTCAAACGTTGGATCCGAGATCGAGAAGAATACACTTTCCGCAGAAGAAGTCTCTGTCATTTATCCAACAAAGGATGGCGAAGGAGTCCATGCGCTTGAGAAAGTATCACTTACCATTAAACTCGGTGATTTTGTCGTCGCATTAGGCGCATCGGGATGTGGGAAAACAACATTTTTAAATTTGCTTGCTGGATTTATCCAGCCCACCAAGGGACGGGTCACTCTCGGTGGTAAAACAATTTCCGGCCCGGGAGCAGATCGTGGAGTTGTATTTCAAAAGCATGCTTTGTTGCCTTGGTTGAATGTTTTGCAGAATGTTACATTTGGGTTAAAGCTTCAGGGGGTGCCGAAAGAGCAGAGACGGGATGTAGCAAGAAAAAACATAAAATTAGTCGGACTTGAAGGCTTTGAAGACAAAAATATTTACGAACTCTCTGGTGGTATGCAACAGCGTGTTGGTCTTGCCCGAGCGTTGAGTAGCAATCCCAAGGCGTTGTTGATGGATGAGCCTCTCGGTGCGCTAGACGCTCTTACCCGAGATCGCATGCAAGAATTAATTTTGGATGTTTGGAAAGAAACCAATAAGGCCGTGTTCTTTATAACTCATAGTGTCGAGGAAGCCTTATTTCTGGCCACTCATCTTATCGTAATGTCTCCTCGTCCAGGTCGGATTACGCACGAATATGAGCTGAATTTCTTCAAGAAGTTTCTTGAATCTCGAGATGCACGAGCTGTGAAATCATTACCTGAATTCATCAAAATGCGCGAAGAAATTTTATCGATCATTCGTGGCGATGAAATTGCGGGAGGAAATATCGATGTCAAACAGTGAAAATACGCGAACAAATGGCTCATTAAGCCTTATAACGGGAATATTTTCAGCCGGACCAGCAAGACCTGGTGAATCATATGGAGCCCCAGGGCTAGGCAACAGCACTTCAATAGCAATAGCATCAGCCATTGGTCTTTTCATGGTTTGGTATCTGGTTACAACACCAGCCTTTGGTCCGATTGTGAAACCACTGTTTCTTCCCTCACCGGCCGAAGTCTGGAGTAAGTTTATCTCAGTTTCGACCGAAGGTTATCAGGACCGAACACTTTGGCAACATACCCAAGCAAGTTTAATAAGAATATTTGTTGCATTTGTTTTGGCTGCTTTGCTAGGCGTGCCAATTGGAATTGCTATGGCGATGAACCGTGTGTTTAGGGGATTGTTTGACCCTCCAATTGAATTCTACCGACCATTACCGCCTCTTGGTTATCTTCCCCTCACTGTGATATGGTTTGGAATTGATGAAACACAAAAACTGGTCCTTTTATTTCTTGCCATGTTTGCTCCTATTGTTCTCAATACAAGAGCTGGCGTTAGGTCGGTTCCAACTGAACAAATTCATGCTGCCTATTCGATGGGAGCCAACCGCGGACAGGTTTTATGGCACGTAATTTTGAAAGGTGCGATGCCTGAAATTCTGACTGGACTGCGCATAGGTATAGGATTCGGCTGGACCACTCTTGTTGCAGCAGAGCTTGTTGCTACCCAAGAAGGACTTGGTGCGATGATTATGAGTGCTTCTGAATTTCTGGTTACCAGCGTAGTTGTTATGGGCATCATTGTAATAGGGATAATTGCCTATTCTTTTGATTTGTTTATGCGTTGGATTGAGAGTAAATTAGTACCTTGGAAAGGTCGAGTATAACCAATTAGGTCTGACATCTTGCTAACTCGGGGTTTCAAATTCTGCTTGGAATAAGAAAATTATGTTTAAACCGAGCAATTTGCCGCTGTCAAATCGATGCCTGGAGATAAAATGACTGAAGAAAAGCTAAATGATCAAGCATTATATACCTCTCCAAATGCTCTGGAATCACACTGGATACCATTTACGCCCAATCGAGAGTTTAAAGCGTCACCGCGTTTGGTATCTCGAGCAGAAGGAATGCATTATATAACCCCTGATGGACGTAAAATACTCGATGCTACTTCAGGCTTGTGGTGTGTTAATGCAGGTCACTGCCGTAGGCCAATTGTTGATGCAATCAAAGAAGCCGCGGAGACGCTTGATTATGCTCCATCATTTCAATTTGGACATCCCAATGCCTTTAAGTTGGCTTCCGAAATTTCATTACTGGCACCAGGCGATCTTGATTATGTATTCTTCGGAAATTCCGGATCTGAGGCAGTAGACTCTGCACTGAAAATAGCTCTAGCTTATCAACGTTCCATTGGCGAAGGTACGAGAACGCGTATTATTGGTCGTGAACGTGGTTATCACGGAGTAGGATTTGGTGGGATTTCTGCTGGAGGAATGGCTGCAAACCGCAAGCAATTCGGACTACTGCTTCCTGGTGTGGACCATTTGCCGACAACTTATAGTCGGGAAAACCAGTCTTTCACTAAGGGTGAGCCGGAATGGGGCGCACATCTGGCTGATGCTCTTGAGCAGCTCATTGGCCTTCACGATGCTTCAACCATTGCAGCTGTCATCATTGAACCTATGGCTGGTTCCACCGGTGTTTTGCCGCCACCAATCGGTTACCTTGAGAGGTTGCGCGAAATAACCAGGAATCATGGTATTTTGTTGATATTCGATGAGGTAATATGTGGTTTCGGACGCCTTGGAGCATCTTTTGCGGCAGAGCGTTATGATGTTATCCCAGACCTAATTACCTTCGCTAAAGGCATAACAAGTGGGACGGTTCCACTAAGCGGAGTTATCGCTCGAAAGCCAATTTACGATGCTATGATGAACGGGCCTGAATATCTACCGGAATTGTTCCATGGCTATACCTATTCGGCCCACCCACTAGGAGTCGCTGCAGGTCTTGCCACCCTCGCACTTTACCGTGATGAGGGGCTATTCGAAAGAGCCCGCGAATTGGAGCCACTATTTGCCGATGCACTTCATAGCCTGAAAGACCATCCACGTGTACAGGATATCCGGTCACTTGGTTTAGCTGGAGCCATCGATATAGAGCCTCGCAGTGGAGAATTGGGAAAGCGCGGCTTTGAAGTGATGAAAGCAGGCTACCATAATTACGATATTATGGTTCGGGTGACAGGAGATACAATTGCTATTTCACCTCCGCTGATAGTGTCAGAACTTCAAATCGAAGAGATTGTCAATAAAATTGGCAATATTTTGGAAGAGTTGGTGTAAGACGGCTCTTGCAAATTTGCCGAGAGTTAAAGGAGTCAATATTTGTCCTCCGATCCATCCCGACCTACCGCGCGTAGGCCGGATACGCCAGATCCAGGAGGGAAAGCATAGCAAACCCAACGGAAAGTGTCCGGTCCATCGGACCATCTCCCGATATGCGCTCGCACACTAAAGTTGAGCGCGTTCGGGATCGTCATGCTGGTCAATCGCGGCGTGAGGGTGCTCACCGCCAATGGCGATGATCTCTCCATTGAAGACGATGAGCTGAAGGTCGCTCTAAGGCGGATTGTTGGTGCCATCGTCGAGCTTGAAAAAACCCGGATTGTAAAAAAGCTCAGGTCTGCCCGGGAGCGGGTCCGACAGGAAAAAGGCAGGTGTGAGAGCCCAAGAGCTTCAAAGAGACCAATCCCGATCCTGTGACTCTGGTAAAACGACTATGGCGAAAGAGTTCCAAGACGGGGAAACGGCGGTATGGGACCCATTCATAAATACGGGGTCCCCTGGCACGTCGATGGTTGAGCCCAAATACCCATCAGATACGGAAATCGAGTGGACAATGCTGATGCAAAACACTCAGAAATTACACTACTTATACAGGGCCGTATTCCCACCCTTCCAATCGTTCAATACGTCTTTTATATTTTACAGTGAGGCATCGCCAGTTAGAGCCACAACGATTACGATGACTAAACCAAGCACGTTGATTTCGGCGAAGTTCCCATCGGTCTCGCCAATAGCGAAATCCTCTCATTTGTCGCAGCAACCTCTTATAAGATAACTTCATTCTTCTATCTAGCTGAGATAAGCGAACGCTTTGGCAAATAGTTTGTTCTGAGGGAGTGAGATAAAAATTGCATCGAGAGTTGGTGCGAACCTCAGCATTGGCAGCTCCGGTTATTGATAAAATAATGGCCACAAAACAGCCCAGAATTAGCTTTCTCATTTCTTGGCTCCAATTAAAGAATCATCCGGTTTGGGAGAATGCTCCTTTCACACTTTTTGTACGCACACAAGATCGGAGCAGTCTGAGGTACTAGTCGAAACAAGTCACAAATTTAAGAGATTTACATTGAACGAATTCTGAATGCAGAATTCATGCTTGGTTCATCAAATTCTTAGGCGAATTCTGACTCGTCC
>CAYWUX010000038.1:6365-21800 GCA_964461525.1 uncultured Hyphomicrobiaceae bacterium
CCCAAATTCCGTGTAGAATTTATTGCCTGTGTCGCTAAAGATGAATTTCTCAATTTGGTTTATAAGATACTTGGCTGTGGTCGGAATCGCCCTCACCATCTTTACCCACGTGTCGCATACAATCATGTGGCCGCATTGGTTGAATGAGGCTTTGGTCAATTGGCAATCAAGTTTCTCTGACTTCTGGTTTGGAATCGGACGAGCTGTCGGCGTTGTTCTCAATTTTCAAACGACCAAATTTCTGACAGTTTTGTTATTGTTGATCATAACCGTCATATTTTCTGATCACTCTCAAAAGGAAAAGTTGACAAAAGTTGGCTTTATTAGATTCGTTGTTGGGTTGATACTGGCTACCTTGGTGCTGATCATTTTCTTATTGATGCCCATTGTTAATAATAATGAGCTGTCTCACGATTTAAATACGGCATTGATTAATTGGGGGATCTTAATATTGGGTTTGGTCATCCTATTAATTATGATAATGAAGTTTTCAGACTTAAGAAATCTCGCGAGAACAGCATGGCAATTCATAGGAGTCTTTTTCGTCTTATTTCTAATTTTTCTAGGCAACATCATCTACGTGGTGATGGAAAGTTTAGATGCCCAGTGAATTGAGTATGAAGAAGCGAAGAGATTGTGCATATGCGACGCAAATTAGTTTGGGGAATAATTTTAGCAGCATCCATTTCGGTGGTTGGCGGTGCGTATGTATTTTTTGTGTTCCTCCCTTCGCTGGAAAAGACGTTTAATGAAGTTGCGAATCAACTTGAAGATGCGGCCCCACCAAAAAAAGATGTTCGCCGGGCTGAGGAAGAAGCGGCCATAAGAAACCGTAGAGAAGCGGCCCGACAAAAACGTGATAATTCCGAACGCAGGGCCGCTGAGGAAACAGCTCGCAGGCGGAGGCAGCAAGAGGCCCAAAAACCACCCAGCTCAGCCAACGGCGACTCTGCCGATAAAGCACGGCGCCCCTTTGAGTTTGAGATCCAGAAAGCCGATGATAGTTACACGGTTGTGCGGGTTTTTTATGCGACCGATAGAAACAAGAAGGATATGACTGATCCCAAAGAAATTTATGGGATTGAACGATCTGAGCTAACCTATGGATTTACAGAAGTATCCATACCTAAGGATCATCGGGTGGGCGAACTTGAATCTCCATCGATATGGAAACTAGAATTTAAAGAAGATCCTGAAAAGCACGTCGTCCTACTAAAAGTCGAAGAATTAGAAAAGGACAAATACTTCCAAGAAATTTCCAATCGCGTGAGAGAATCGAGCTCAAAGTCTGCATTTCTTTTTGTCCATGGTTTCAACGTTACGTTTGAACATGCAGCAAGAAGAACAGCTCAGATGACTTATGATCTCAACTTTAGTGGAGCTCCAGTGTTTTATAGCTGGCCGTCTCAGGGATCCTACTCTTCTTACACCATTGACGAAAATAATATTGAATGGACTGAGCAACATCTGGAAATGTTTTTAGTTGATTTTGCTGAACATTCAATGGCCGAAAAGATTTATCTTGTTGCGCACAGCATGGGATCGCGTGCACTTACGAAAGCAATTGCAGCCGTTGCGGAAAAAGATGCATCTTTTAGAGAGAAGATCGAAGCGATTATACTGGCAGCACCGGACATTGACGCAGATATATTCAAAGATAGCATTCTCCCAAAAATAAAACCCGTGGCTAAAAATCTCACAATCTATGCCTCTTCAAAGGACAAGGCTCTGATTGCATCCAAACAGGTACACGGGTATGCGCGGGCGGGAGAAGTCGGCCCCAAACTTGTTATTGAAGACGGTGTGGATACCGTTGATGCGAGTTCGGTTGACACCAGTTTCATCGGGCATTCTTACTATGCTGAAGCGAAATCCATCGTTGCCGATCTGTTTGAAATCCTTAAGTTTCACAGGACCGCGAACGAGAGGCTTAATCTGGCACTATTATCTAGCAATCAAGGGAATTTATGGGTATTCAAGCCCGCTGCGAAAATTCTGACCAAAGAACCACCGCTAGGGGGGCTAAGTCCAGGAGTTGTGCGGTACATAGACGATGAAACTTGCGGGGATGGATTGATAAAAAAAATCATCGAAGGCGATGCTACAAATTCCATACAAAGATCTATATCTTGCGTCCCGAACTAGGCTGTAAAAGTAGTTAATTCATAATTGGGTGAAGGGGACTATCTTTTTTAAGCCACCTTCAGAATTCAGGAATATAACGCTTGTCTGGGCGAAGGGATTTGAACCAATAATGGACTCTTTCAAGTTGTCGTCCAGGTGTGGGCCCGTTGATCGCCAAGCGCGCTCGTTGCAAGTGTCCCCGATCCAGGTGTCTTTCGATCAGGTCGTGATCTGAGTTCCTGGATTGGCCTTGTGCCGAAACACAATTCATACCGAACGACTTGACCGGGCAGGCAATGTCTCCAACTAATAGCTCATCTTAATGGCACTTCCCGGTCCTCTGTGCTTGATATATTGAGTGGAACTTGAAGTGGTCTTGAGGTGTGCAGTCGGCGAACTTTAAGTGAGACTGAATGGTATCGGGGGTACTACCTCTAAGAAATCATTCGATGGTGCACTCACATTTTTCTGTCAGTTTTTAATTTATGTTCTTTACAGTAGTCAACCTCCGTCCTTCTTAAACCCTCCAAGTGCCCAAACTATGGCAGCACCTAACGCTAATATGACGATTGGCAAGCTAAATAGCACTATAACCTTCCGAGGTGCTCTATAAGTCGGTTATGCCGAGGTCTATCAGTTTTAATTTCACCTGCTAAATTTCTTCTTCGAATATTTTGACTGACCATTTCTTCATTTCTTTTTGGTCAAATATTTCATCAATGCGGGTGGTTAAATTCAGTTACTTCAGGTGGTTATCAAGAAGCGTTAGTCTGGCTAATCAACGATTAGCTTCTAAAACTTCACTGCTTTTCATCTGAGCAACACTCCTCCAGTACGCCCAAAGTTCATCCCAAACATGAGTGAATAATCGCGAATACCAAAGACAACAACGTGAAACAAATCCACAATACCGATTGAGAAAAGCTTTGTCGCAGAGACTTCGCGAAGGTCTTAGATTCACTGGCGTAGACAAAAATAGCCTATCCATATTCGTAATTGTCGGCTACACAAAGGAAGAATTAATAGCCCATCTGGAAAGGTGCTTTAAGCCCGGTATGACACTTAAAAACTTCCGATCAAAATGGCACATCGACCATATCATTCCGATGTCAAAATTTGATTTAAACGATCCCGAACAAATTAAAGCTTGTTTTGCTTTGACAAACCTTCGCCCGTTATGGGCTGGAGAAAACAGAGTAAAAGGCGACAAAATAGAGACCCTGCTTTAAGCGTCATCTCCATCCGCAAGTTTTTCATCTTGGCTGGTGACACCCGAGCTAACGTGCCTCAGCTCTCGAATAAGTTTTAGTCGGGTATAAATCTTGGAATATCATTTTGTATCCCCTCTTGGTATCAGCTTGTGGTAGCTATGTGGTAGCCAAGAAGAGTTTAAGAAGTTGAATTATAATGATTTCTTTGTTTTGCGGTAGACTCCTGCCTCTTCCGCCAGACCTAGGTTGGTACGCCTGTTACTGTGTATTTCTTCACGATCACGCAAGGTCTACCAGGGTCCAGTCTAAGGGAGAAGCTAACCGGAGCAAGAGAGCTTAAGGGAAGGGGGAGCCACAAAGCATTTTCAACGCCTGACAACGAATATTCCGTTCCATACCCAACATCAAGATAACGGCAACTCAAGTTCACCTTACGTCACTTCAGGTCAGGTGGTATTGGCGGATTACTGATGACTGCTGGCTCTGGACTTTAAGTGGTCTGGTGTTGGGCTTTGAGTGAACCGCTAGTGACGTTAGGTTCACTGCTTTTATTTGCCTCGATACGGGTTAACTGGTAGACTGGAATTGGTCTCAACCCATCAACAAGGCCGTACGAGATAAGCCAATATGCTGAAGCATTTCGACCACATCACCGTCGCAGTGCGCGATGTTGACGCTGCTAAGGTCTTTTTCGGCCATCTCGGCTTTGAACTGGACCAGGACGTCGTCATCCGCGGCGAGAAGATGGAACGCTACATGGGCGTGCCGGGCATCGAGGCCGAGCACGTGACCTTGGTGTTGAAAGGCGCTACGCCGCGAACCGAGGTCCAGCTGCTCTGCTACCACTATCCGGAAACGCCGGCAGATCCGGCGATCCCAAATCTGGCACGTGTCGGCTTCAACCATATCTGCTTCGCGGTGGACGACATGGACGCGGAGGTGGCACGGTTGAAGGCGTTGGGGGTTCGCTTCCGCAACGAGGTCATGGAATTCCACGACCGCAAGCTGGTGTACCTGTCCGGCCCCGAGGGCATCACGATCGAGCTGGCGGAATGGCTGACTGCCACCGGACACGCCGCCTGATGGAGCTGAACGAACGCACTGACGTGGTCACCGGTGCCGATTAAATACCCAGGTTAGCGCAGTGCCCATGGCTGGAATACGAAGCTTTTTCTAATTGATAAGATTCCGGAAACCTCTATGGCACAGGGGAGGAACAGAATGACATTCCAATTGACTCGCGCAGAGAGATTTTTCAGAAAAAATATCTCCCTGCAATATTAGTTGTGATCCATATTCGAGAGCCATTCAACACTTCGTCCTTGGAGACGGGCTGCGACGACTGCTTGACGATGGCGATACACCGATCCACATCCGGATAGATCCACTGGCCGTGAATCCCTATCACCATAAACGGCCTCTAAACCCGGCGTGTGTTTGCCCCCCAACGAGCCTGGCAGTTCCACTCACCCTTGGGATCAACCACTCCATCTGAGTCCAAACCGTTGTCGAAGACTTTTATGTCGCCTCCCTCGGATAGCTTCTCGGTGATCCCAGTCCTTCATCGGGGATCGATGAGGAGAGGGCGCTAGGGCTCAAATCGGTGATACCTCCATATCCTGCAAGGCCCAGGTTGAGATCGATATCGGCCGCGAGGTTTTGGATGAGTTCTCTGACTCCGGTCTCACCCCCGACAGCGAGAGCATAGACATAAGGCCGCCCGATCAGCACGGCCTGGGCACCGAGGGCCAATGCCTTGATAATATCGGCGCCGGTTCGAATTCCGCTATCGAATAACACTGGTGCCCGGCCGCTCACCGTGCTTACAATCGATGGCAACGCCTCAAGTGCGCCGATTGCGCCATCAACTTGGCGGCCTCCGTGATTGGAGACGACGATCGCATCGACCCCCCGATCGAGACCTCTGAGGGCGTCGTCAGGGTGCAGAATGCCCTTGAGCAGAATTGGTAGTTTCGTCTTAGATCTTAGGAAAGAAAGGTCGGACCAAGCCAAGCCGGGGCGAGAATAAACGTTCGTAAAGCATCGGATCGAGCGCGTTACTTCGCCGAAGTTGGTAACAGCAGATCTCCAGCCACAGGGCCAGTGGCGGATCAATTCCAGAATTGTCGGCCATCCAGCCAGTGGCGGGATCCTGGATCGGTTCTCGGGAGGCGTGCTCTCGACGAGCTTCCTGAATACGGGATCAGTGACATAATTCGTGATCCCCCGCCCACGCGAAAAAGGCAAATAGCCAAGGTCGAGGTCGCGAGGACGCCAGCCAAGTTCGGTCGTATCGACTGTCACGACGATTGCTTCGTAACCTGCATTCTCGGCACGTTCGACGAAACTCGCCATGAGGTCGTTACTTGACGGCCAGTAAAGCTGAAACCAACGCGGTCCTTCGCCAGCTAGCGTCGCGATTTGCTCTAGCGACACGGAAGATTGCGATGACCCGACGAAGCAGACGCCTTCCGCAGCGGCCGCCCGGGCCGCAGCGACATCAGCGGATCGATGTGCCAAGTCGAGAACGCCAATCGGAGCCAATAGAAAGGGTAAAGGAAGAGTGCGGCCGAACAGCCGGACCTGGAGATTACGACGCGCGTTGCCTTGCAGCATTCGAGGCACAATTCGATACCGTTCAAACGCAGACCGATTCGCGCGCATCGTTTGCTCGACACCTGCGCCTCCGGCGACGTAGGCCCACGCTTTACGGCTCATGCGCTCAAAGCCTAACTTCTCCAGCAGGATCGGGTCGACTGGAATTCGAGTCGTTCGGCCAACAAGGCCGTCCCGATAAATCTGTGACTGGCGTGCGTTGCCATACTTCATGGATACCGCTTTGTCTTCGTCTTTTCCGAGAACGGACTCTGATCGACCCAATTACCATGCCGACATGTCCGCCCAAACTTATTGACTTGGCAAGGGAGCGAGATAGTCAGCAAAAATTTAGCGCGGAACTGTCTAATTCAGATCAGCGGCATCTTTACATATTTTTGGTATGCGGGACGATCTCCCAAGTTATTGTACCAACGTAAAAGATTTGGAAATTCTTCTCGTTCAATGTCCAAGCCGAACCAACGATGCACAAAAATTCCAATTGGGATATCGCAAACCGTAAAATGTGATCCTGCCGCGTATTCAGTTTCAGCCAAATACCGGTCAAGAATGGCAAACGCGTCCGCTGAGCGCTTTATGGAAGCGGCGATTTCCTCACTGTTTCTGTCTTCCGGCTTTGTTCGAACCAGTCCCCAGAACATGCCATGGGTGGCATCCCGGAGGACACTCAATTGCCAATCCATCCAACGCTCACCCCGTGCCCGTTCTTCCGGGTTTACCGGGTAAAGCGTTCCATCATCATGTTTGTTAGCAAGATATCTGACTATCGAATTGGATTCCCAGAGTACGAAATCCCCATCGATAATTGTGGGAACACGTCCATTTGGATTCAAAGCCAAATAGGCAGCATCTCTGTTCCTGCCAAACTCGCCTCCATAATCTTCGCGTTCAAAAGGAACGCCAAGTTCGTCGCAACACCACAAGACTTTTTGAACATTTGATGAATTTTTACGACCCAGGATTCTCAACATGTTTATACCCACTCCTTACTGTATTACGCGTTGACGCCGAATTAATTTTACAATACCGATTTGCCTAAGAAAGAGCTGTTGCAATGATATTTGCTCTAATTGATACGCATTTTATAACCGATCTCTCTATACGACCCGGCTGGTTCCAAACTGTCAAAATGATTTTTCAATTTGTGTTTTGCTCGATTTTCGCCATGATCGCCAGGACCAGACTTCCTTGACTGAAAACTTGAATATTACAGATCAAAAAATTCTATCAATTAATTATGCATTATCAATTTCCGGTGAATGTCCGACATCTTGAATCTGCTTTACGTCGACTGCGACATTGACCGTATGGGCCCCTCCTCCAGTGACAACACCATTTATAGGACTTACATCTGAAAAATCGCGCCCATAAGCCAACGTAATATGTTCCTTATTAGGAATAACATTATTGGTTGGATCGAAATCAATCCAGCCTTTTTCTGGCGTCCAGATCGAAAACCAGGCGTGGGAAGCGTTTGAGCCGATAAGCTCTGTTTCACCTGCATTTGAATGGGTGAGTAGATATCCACTGACATAGCGGGAAGGCAATTCAAGATATCTGAGGCACGCCAGAGCAAAATGGGTATAGTCCTGACATACACCTCTCTTCATTTCCATCACTTCGGATAAGCCGGTCCCAACTTCGGTTGCTTCTGCGTCATAGGTAAAATCACCATAAATCCGATCAGTGAGTTCTTCAACTGCGCGAAGGAGTGGTCTGCCAGGCGGAAATGACTGCTTGGCGTAATCGGCGATTTCGAGAGTCGCAACGGTATGACTCGAATAGCAGCTATATTGGGCAATGTTGGAGAAATGTTTGTCGGATTCGCTTTCCAACTGTGCCAGACGAACCGTTTGCTCCCAGCCTGGCGAACTATCTAAATCCAGGTCAGGCAATTCGCTCAATTCAATCCGACTGGTGGCTAGGAAATTCACTCTATCGTGGTCGTGCTCAATAGTGACTATTGAAGAAGGATTACCAAAATAATCGATTTGTTCGATACAAGTGGAAGGGGCGGGATCTATTAGTATGCTGTGTCTGTGGACAACTTGCCGGCTCATAAATCTTGGTGTCAGATGGAGAAGGTGACTTGATTGGCTGACAACAGATTCATAAAGGTATTTGGTTCTATGATTTACATCGTACAGCATGTCAAAAAATCTTACCGCGTTATGACCCGGTGAGGGCGCTCTATGTTATGCCGGAAATATTTTTTTGTAATTTCATTAGAAAGTTTTTGGATATACTGCACTTGTGGCTCAAGCAGTTTTTGAAGCGTATCACGAGAAACATTCTCTCCAAACTCAAGAAAGACATTTGGATCAGCCTGCTGAATGCGCTCCAGAAGGTCTAGCACAATACGTTTATCCTTTGCACTCGGTGCGTCATAGATCCCGGCGGACAGTGCTTCTATATGTTCGGCAAGAGCGGTCAACTGGAATGCCAAGGCTCTCGGATTCGTTTCATCAAGCAGCAGAAGATCCAAAACAGCTGGCAAAACAGGTGCAAGCCGATAGCGTGCACGGTAGGTCATGCTGCTATCGGCAAGCTCAAGCAAGTAAGAAAGTCTGTCTCGTTCCAGCTCATCGTTCGTCCGGTCAGCGAACAGTGCCAGCACAAGTTCCGATAAGTTGATGGCTCTCTCAATGCGCCGCCCAATGTCGAGAAACCGCCAACCAAAATTCCGTGTCATATTCTCCATGACCATGCCGGAGAACGCCGTCAACGCAATAATACCCTCATTGAGCCTGCGGACAATATCATTTGTGGTAAGCGAGTCCAAATTCTTGCACCACGTTCCATCGGAAACAAAGCTGTTTAGGGTAGTCCAGGCCTCCTGCGACAAGCGATCTCGGGTAATTCCGGCAACGCGATGCAGATTCTCAAGACTGGCTTGCAGTCCATAGTTACGTTGTGGACCGTGAATTAGAGCGCGAACGCCAGCCATCACCTGCCCCAGATCATGGTTTTTTCCGATGATCAATGGAGCACCGGGGTCTTTTGTCAGCCAGACAGTCAGGGCACTGATCATCGTCTGAGTATCTTCTTCAGGTCCGCTATCAACTTCTATGCGGTCAAGAATCGAACGGATCAGCCGCATCGTCCATTCGCTGCGCTCCGCATAGCGCCCCAGCCAGAATAAATTGTCGGCAACACGACTTGGCAAAGCGAGTCCCGTACGGCTGAATTGTATCGACTCTAGAGAAGGCCGCAGACGGCTCAAATGATAAGAAACCTGAGTTTCCGATAAAATCCAAATATCCCGAGCCTTGCCCTGAGGCGCATTAAGTCCGGTTGCTGAATCCGACTGGATGGTCATTGCCAGACCTCCAGGCATAACCGAGTAATCATCCTGCACTCTTGCGCTAAAAAGGCGTAACGCATAACGTTCCGGGGCGAGCTGTCGACCATTCCAAGACGGTGTTGTGGCGAACTTAAAGAACTTTTCGGCCACCATGTTTTTGCCGTGTAAATCAATTTTCTGCTTTAATAAATTTTGCTCCTCTAGCGACATGTCAGCGCCTACAATGCCTGTTTCGGCAAGCCCGGGGCGGCCAGTCGATTCGTGGACTCCACGAATTACGAAGTCGGCGAGATTGGACATTACCTCGTTGGAGAAAGTCCGTCGACCAAGCCAGTGACGAGGCTTGTCATGCAGTAAAAGGCTCTCACCCAGAATAGTTTCACATAATTTGGGAAGGATGGCGCCAAGAGCCCTATTTTCTATAAGAGAGGAACCAAGGCTATTGACTATGAGCCGCGATTTCTTCCTGCAAGCGCTAACTAAGCCGACAGGTCCGAGGAAACCATTAGGATTAAGCTCCAGGGGGTCGCAGGAGTTACTCTCTACGCAACGGACGATAAGATCAATCGGCAGCAATCCTTCAAGCGTTTTCAGATATACTTGTCCATCACCGACAATCAGGTCTTCGCCCTCCACGAGGATATACCCTAAATAGCGAGCGAGATAGGCATGGCCGAAATAATCGTCGTGCAATGGTCCAGGTGTCAGCAAGGCTATAGAAGGGTTGTCTCGGCCGGTATGACCAGTGAGTTCTCCCTGAAGTTTTTCATAGAAAGACGACAGGCGGATAACATTGCAGCTGCGGAACAGGTTGCCGTCACAATTGGTCGTAATTATGCGATTGGCCAGCGCGAAGCCTGACCCCGCGGGAGTTTCCGCATGATTGTCCAGGACGAACCACTGTCCGTCGGGACCCCTGGCGAGATCAGCTGCATAAAACTGCAGAAAGTTCCCATCGGTAATCATGCCATGGCAAGGGCGCAAAAAAGTCGGGTCCGAGAATATCAAATCAGGCGGTATGGCGTCTTTTCGCAATAACTTCTGCGGCCCATAAAGATCACAAAGAATGGCGTTATACAATCGCGCCCGTTGATTGAGTGCCTCTTCCAACCATGCCCATTCGGCAGAATCGATTATCAAAGGAATTGGATCGACAATCCACGGTTGGTTCTCCTCACTTGGATCGGCAAACAGATTATGGGCAATCCCGGTTTCGCGAACGAGTTTATTAAGTTTTATTGAATGTTCGTCAAAGTCGGCACTGGTGCGGTTCGAGATGCCATTCAAATAATTTTGCCAATGGGGTCGGAAAGTTCCGTTGGGGCTCAACAGCTCATCATAATTACCAGGAACGGATTGATAAGGGAGATCTACAATGTATTTCGGTGATTGGTTTTTGATGGTCTCGGTTGACATCTCAATTTTCAGCGATTCTGTCCCATGGCATCTGAAAAATTTCCTTAAGAATCATTAATCAACGGAATACCACAGTTGAGGTGCTTGTAGGCCACGAAATTGCAACAATCTGCCAAATTTTTCATATCTTGACTTGTCTGAGATCAAGAGTAAATGGGTTCTTCGGCATATTTCGGGAGTCATTTGGAGGAATTTTGTCTGGTAAGGGAGGCAAAATTTCCAGCCGTTCCCGGCATCGGCAAGCGGCCTCACTGTCGGATCGCGGCAATGTCTCGTATTCCGACTTTCCAACAGGTTTTACGTGATAGCGACAGCCGCCTAGTCGCCCGCCAGATTGCAGATCATAGACTTCGATATCCAGGGGCGCGTGAACTTCAATCGCGGGATGCAGGCTGATGTTCAGCTGGCGTGCGCAAAATCGAACACCTGCGACTGCAACTTCTGTCTCCTCTGTTTCAAAGAACGGCAGTGGAACATCATTGCATGTGACAAGGTGACAATTTTTGTCATATTTCGTTGTACGAATTTGGAGTCGCTCGAGGGAATAATCGACGGGACGTGATGTGGAACCATTGGTGTCGTCTTCGCTAAGGACATTCCAAGGTTCGAGCGCATGGCGGACCTCAACTTCGCATCCTCCAAACGAGTCTTTGTAAATTAGTGGAAAACGAAAATTGAATTGTGGCTCAAACCAACCGGGATCAAAAACGAACCCTGCCTGCTCCAAGTCACGCAAAATCGCCAAAAAATCCTGCCAAATAAAATAGGGAAGCATAAATTTGTTATGAATCTGGGAGTCCCAGCGAATAAGATTTTCCTTGTAGGGCGACTCCCAAAGCTTGACGATAACCGCGCGTACGAGAAGGTGTTGCAGAAGACTCATAGAAGCATAAGGTGACATTTCAAATCCGCGAAATTCGACAAGGCCTAGCCGGCCCATTCTCCCGGCATCCCCCCAAAGTTTGTCAATGCAGATTTCGGCGCGATGCGTATTTCCGCTGTAATCCACGAGCAAATTTCTGAATAACCGTCCCAGTTCGTAAAAACTCAGTGATTTCGATCCAGTCCTAGGTATTTGTCCAAACGCAATATCAAGCTCGTCGAGCGATTCATGACGTGCTTCATCGACGCGAGGAGCCTGACTTGTGGAACCGATGAACAGACCGGAAAATAAGTAGGAGAGAGAAGGGTGGTTTTGCCAATATGTTATGATGCGTTCTAAAAAGATCGGATTTCGCAGAAACGGACTATCAACTGGACGATTCGCCCCCATGACGACGTGGCTACCGCCACCGGTACCTATTAATCGACCGTCATAATTATATTTGTGGGCTGTCAAGCCACATGCCATCGCTTCCTCGTAGATTGTAGTTACAATACCAACCAATTCATTCCAATTATTAGCTGGTTGAATGTTGACTTCCAGAACGCCGGGGTCTGGAGTTATCGTCAGGAAGGTTAGTCGAGGATCCAAGGGCGGTAAGTAACCCTCTAAACGGATTGGCAACTTTTGCGATTTTACGGCATCCTCGATAGCGGCGATCAAACATGCGAAATCCTCTGCATCGCTGATGGGAGGCAGAAACACAAACAAACGTCCATCTCGCGGTTCAACGACAAGTGCAGTACGAACCGGCCCATCTAGCTTATTCTCCGGGATATAATTCTCCAGTATTTCATCACGCGGGGCAAGGTCCCGGGGTGCCTTCGAAGGATCGATCGGAACGACGGCGGGATAATGCTCGGGGGCCAATTCCCTAAGGGAATCCAGAGGCAAACGGAGACCCGCAGGGGCGTCTCCCGGCACAAGATATATCTCACCATGCAAAGAATTCC
Organism: uncultured Hyphomicrobiaceae bacterium; assembly: GCA_964461525.1. Classification (GTDB taxonomy): domain Bacteria; phylum Pseudomonadota; class Alphaproteobacteria; order Rhizobiales; family CAYWUX01; genus CAYWUX01. The sequence continues at coordinate 18,873 of CAYWUX010000038.1, forward strand.
ACTTTTCGCTAATCCAAGTCTTTCGGCTATCTTCTGATTTGTGAATTCGCAACGGTAGCACATAGGCAGAGGGTTTATTCTCGATATTTTTTTTTACCTCCAAATAATTGGAAGCCTCGGAAAAACCCAGATAGGACAGATCGAATTCTGATAACGTTAGAGAATACTTTTTTCCCCTGACAATTAGGTAAGGTAACTCTTCAAAAGCAGGCAGACAGTATTCGTGAGTAAGATGAAGATGTGTTGCTATTGTCCGGCATAGAACCTCTGCATCTTCTGCCGTTGGAGGGCTCTCAACGCGATCGATAGTTAGTAATGCACTGTCGGACCATAGGGGCAAACTGTCGACTCGCCATGAAAGACTGAGGGCCCATCGCGGAGCAGCTTCTCGCGGATACAATTTTCCGAGGCCAAACTGCACGATGCCATTGACCGCAAACCGATCTTTCAGCCGCCAGAGAAGCTCCTCTCCTCGTTTGAGTTTGTCGGGACTATCGGCAGTAGAACGCCATTCGGCAGATTCATAGTCGTTTTTCGCAACAAAGGTAGGCTCGCCGCCCGCTGTAAGTCGGAGATCGACATCAGCGATGCGTTTGTCGACCATGGATCCCAACTGATTTATGCTGCGCCATTGCTCACGATTGACCGGATCTTGGGCAAAAGGGGGGTCAGCATCTGGGTGCGACAGGTACAATGACGGTGTTACTTTCATCGCTGGAGAAAATGTACACTTGGATAGTTAAATTTGAAAAGCCACTTTTCAACAGGTTTTTGACTGTCTCCTGATCAAATTATAGGCAGTAGGGCAAAACTCAAAGAATGTGACTTAACTTATTCTATCAATCGCTTACTCTAACCAAATTATTTCCATAAACCAAGGATCCGTTTTTTTATCCAGAGTTTATGGGTTCAAAGTGGTGTACTGCGATGACTGCTGTAGTGGGGAATGAGTATCAAACCGACATTTTTGCAAATTATGATCCCAAATCATTCTATTGTGAGCTGTTTGGAAAACGAGATCTTAAACATACTCGAGCAATCCGAACAAACCTGAAAGGGATAGATTTGAAAACGCTTTGCCGCAAATCGCGAGATGCAAAGCGCGAATTATTTAACTTGGGCATCACATTTTCTACCTATTCAGATCAAAAGTCTATCGACAGAATTTTACCTTTTGATGTCATCCCACGGCTGTTGTCTTCAAAGGACTGGGTAAGAATCGAGGAGGGCATCAAGCAACGCGTAACCGCGCTGAACCTGTTTTTACATGATGTCTATCACAATCAACTTATTCTAAAGGATGGAGTGGTTCCGGCTGACCTGATTAAAGGAAACGAAAATTACCGCAAGCAAATGGTGGGCCACGACGTACCTCTCGGCACCTATGTTCATGTGTCCGGGACAGACCTCGTTCGAAATGAGCAAGGTAATTTTTGTGTTTTGGAAGATAATCTGAGAAATCCGTCCGGCGTTTCCTATGTCATCGAAAACCGTCATTTGATGATGCGGACCTTTCCCGACCTTGCCAACGGGATGGCTGTTGCTGATTTGGACGACTATGGGTCGCGTCTATCGAAGGCATTGCGTGAGGTTTCGCCTGGTGGAGATACTGACCCCACAATCGTATTGCTTTCTCCGGGAATTTATAACTCGGCCTATTTCGAGCATGTGTTTTTGGCCCGGGAAATGGGCGCCCCACTTGCTGAGGGACGGGACCTGTTGGTCGAAAATGATAAAGTCTATATGCGAACGATAAACGGTAACAGGCGTGTGCATGTCATCTACAGGCGGATAAACGATGAATTTTTAGATCCTGAAACGTTCCGCAAAGACAGCGTTCTAGGCGTACGTGGACTTTTCAGAGCCTATATCAAGGGCAACGTGACCCTGGCAAATGCCGTGGGAACGGGCGTCGGCGACGACAAGGCCGTATACAGCTATGTTCCCCGCATCATCAAGTATTATATGGATGAGGAGCCAATTCTGGAAAATATTCAAACCTATATTTGCAGAGAAACAAGCGGTCTCTCAAAAACGCTCGATGCAATTGAAAAACTTGTCGTCAAGCCTGTAGGAGAGGCAGGTGGATATGGTGTCGTCGTTGGCCCCCTGGCAAGCAAACGAGAACTCAGTCGCTTGCGGCAAAAAATAAAATCCAACCCCAAAAACTATGTTAGCCAACCCGTGGTTGAACTTTCCGTTTGTCCAACTCTTGTAGGTCGCTCCATAGAACCGCGTCACGTCGATTTACGACCGTTCGCACTGACTGGAAGCGATACATGGGTCTTACCTGGGGGTTTGACTCGCGTTGCCATGCGACAAGGGTCTTTCATTGTAAATTCCTCGCAAGGTGGGGGTTCGAAGGATACCTGGGTTCTTGACTAGTACACTTGCTCGTTTTGCGGAGAACGCATTTTGGCTTGGGCGGTATATAGAACGCTCCGAAAACCTGGCGCGTTTACTTCAGATCAGCGAATCTTATTCGCGAGACAATTCGGGTTGCGGGGACTGGCGGAATATTCTTGAACTAAATTCCGACACTTCCGTTTTCGATGCAAAATACCGCTGCAGGGACTCCAATTCGGTCTTAACATTTTATGTGCTGGACAAAGAAAACTCTTCATCGCTGAAGGCAACCATAACTGCCGCCAGAGAAAATGCCCGGTACATCAGGCACCTCATAAGCATTGAAATGTGGACACATTTGAATATTTTCTTCGGCCAGGCTCAGAAATTGAACCAAAGCGATATTTCCAATTCTAATTTTGCACGGACAATTAATTTCATAATCTCGAGGTGCCAGAAATTTGAAGGGATTGCGGAAGGAACATTTATCAGAGCTGAACTCTGGGCATTTTATCAGCTGGGCAAGTTCAAGCGGGGACCGGTTCAATGGCTTCATCAGGGTGATAGCCGGGGCTGGTGTTG
>CAYWUX010000039.1:0-6573 GCA_964461525.1 uncultured Hyphomicrobiaceae bacterium
TGAGTTTTATAACTTTCGTTCCATAACGTCACTTTTGTCAGTCCTGCTGGTTTGGAGTTCCGCACACATACAAGCTTTTGAAACCAGGTAGAACTCTTCGGATACACTGGGAACGGTCCATTTCCCCCTCTGTTTTCGCTGGCCGGAAGGTGGTTTTACGAAAAACTTGGTGATCCTCGTAAACATCTGATTTCTCCCTTTCTATCGACGTTTCCATCATCGATAAGAGATCATGTGGGAATGAATTCAGAACCAAAGTGTGATGTATATCACACTTTGCATGTTTAGACCGATCAAAACCGACATTTCTTTCAAATCATCGAATTGCTTCTAGCAATCATAGGGGTAGAAGACACATTGGCGCCAGTCATCAGGCAGTGTGATAGGCTTATCGGCTGCAGCAGTGCTCGAAAAACCAACATTGCTGACTACACTTATGGTTCCCATGCTGAAAGCAAATAGTGACGCTAAGATAACGGCTTTTTTCATTGTGTATCTCCCGGAGATAGAAATTTGTTACATTTGTATGCGAAGAAATCAGATTGATCAGAAAGTAGCCCATGTCTAATTTCTCCGCCGCTCTGCCTTATTATTTATATGGAGATAAACTCATCGCTTACATGTGATGAAGATCACACTTTTGCAGTTTGCACCGCCGAGGTGCTTGCCTTTGTCCAGCATCGACCAAACCGCTGGCCACGAACCCAGAGATCATTCCAGTCTGATGACAGAACCTGACGATATAGTCCGTGCAGATCCAAATCACCTAAGTTAAAACCGGCACTTCTTAGATTTCCCGGGGGCCGCCCTCATCTCCTGCCGTCTATCGCAAAATTGTGATGCTTGGTATAGCCATCCAACTTTAAGCTGAAGTGCCACCACTCCCGATCATAATTTTCAAAATTCTGTTGCTGCATGGCTTTTAAGAGTTTCATGCGCCAATTTCGTTGCTGAACCGCGATATCTTGATTCCAGGTATGACTTCTTACATCGAAACAATCGAAAGCTGTTCCCATATCGACACTATTGTCCGGAGCTCGTTTGGATTTTTCAGCGGTGCAGGGGCCATATCTTGCATTGGGGTCAAAGCTTTCGGTATTTGTTACAGAAGGAAGGGGTACAAGGGTAATGTCGACAGCAATCCCTCGGGAGTGACTTGATCTGGTTGCCACATATCCTCGAGTCAAAACTTCCGGTTTCGAAATTTTTGGATGAAAACGTTTTCTCGTTTCCGAACCAAAATCACCCTGAGCCCATTTCATGAAGGCCTGAACGGCTCGTACTGGACGGTAACAGTCGTAAACCTTCAATGAGAGCTGATTTTTTTTGAGCTGTGTCTGAACCCGTTTTAAGGCCTCGGCAACAGGTCGAAGAAGTATACATTCGGGCCTTCGATATCCGGGTATCTTTCGACCTGTAAAGTTGTTGCCTGTGGCATAACGCATGTCCTGAAGAATAGATGGGTCGACATCCCTCAAAAAAACAAAGCTGGACGGTATGCTCTGCTCCGCTATGGAAGTTCCAACTGCGAAAAGGTACCCCAAAACACAAATGATAATCTTAAGCTTGCAGGTCAATTAATTGTTCCAAACATGGTGCTGAGGACAAAAGTCACTCTGTCAATATACTGAATTCATTGATAGCTGTATCCAGAGTATCTAATCCCTTTACTGACCGAACGAAATTTTAACAGAGCCTCCTCAGGGTCAATTGGCTGCGTCAAGCGCATGATCCGCCGAATTGGCTTGTCTTTCAGATTACCGGCAGAATGCTGTTCACCTAAAATTCAAAGTTCCAGTGGCTCGTCTCGGAAATTTCTGATCAAAAATCTCTAATTCTCCTGTGTTTTCAGAGACTCCTATCATTTTCATGGTCCTCTCAACATACACAAATCAATTATCCTGTCGGAAAAGTTTGAACTGATCATCCAATTTAAGTTAAGATGGCAACAACAGGGGAGCGTACTTCGCTAAATGTCTGGTTCAGCTGAATTTCTGAACCAGGCATTTTCTAAAACTCTGTCATGTGTTCAGCTCCCCATATCGACAAACGATGGACGCCAGAATTTTGGTGCCTAGCGCACCTCCGCCTGCCGTATTAGCGATAAAGAAATTATTTTAGTTTTGCTGTAAATAAAGTCAGTTTTTATCTTTAAGAGAGAGGATATAGGCTATTACATCCTCTTCATTTTCAATTTCGAGTATAAGATTCGGCATTGTTGGATGCGGTGTTCTAAACCAGACAAATAGGGCTTGTGCGGTCATCCCCGGGGTATTGGCGATTTCTTTAAAACTCGTAGCTTGCAAATTTGGTGATATTGACTCTTCAGGTAAAACCCAATGACATTCGGCACATACTCTTTTTGCGAAGTTCAGTCCTGATGCCGGGTCACCCAACTCTTGAGCTTCAACAGTTGGTAGCAGTACAGTCATGATAATAGCAGTCATAAGAGCAGGAAATTTCATGGGATTCTCCAATGTCTTTAAATTTCGCAACACTGATAGCCTGATCTTTATCTCGTTTTAGAACAGATCATCGGAAATAGCTTTAAATTATATAGGCGGCTCCTCAACCTGCATCATAAATTACATAGTCAGGCAACCGCTAGAAACCGCGAGTTTCCATTTTAGACACCCTCAAGCGTGATCAACATATCTTTTGCGGACGTTTGGCGAACATTGGCGGGGCTCCTATTGTCACCTTAGCAGACGCTGGCATCGTACCACCCCAACAAGTTCTCTGGAAGGGACAGTGTCAGCTTCAGGCGGATGCACGCCTGGGGTGTTGGCTGTGTGTAGGGCCAAACGTAGTCCGCTTTGGCTTTGTAAGACGATTAGTGTAAACTTATACTCACAGAATTCGGTCTGGTTTTGTTCGCCCTCCAGCAGTATAGTCTGCTCATGGCTAAATCGCTAATTTTTATTGGGATAATCATTGTAGGGGTCGGGATCGCCTGGCTGATCGCGGAAAAACTTGGCCTTGGCCGTTTGCCCGGTGACATCGTCATCGAACAACCCAACTACCGCATCTACATACCAGTGATGACATCGATCATCGTCAGCATCGTACTGAGTTTGATTCTATGGTTCTTGAACCGCTAGAAACGAGTTCGCCCTTCGAGGCTGTCCCTACAATTCCCGCAGTCCAGCTTACCTGTTTTTGGGTTTCGTCGCCGCAATCATTTCGCGGGAACCACCCGTTCGGGATTAATCTCCTTGAAGGTTTTACGCCCCTCACACTCGCCTTTTTCTTTTCTGACCCGCTCTCGAGCATGGTGAAGCTTTTTCACGAGCCTTGAGTTTACATCTAAACATATGAATGTAATAATATATGAACATATGGATTTTATACTATAAATCCTCAAAGGGAGAAGATTACAATGAAGAAGTATTTACTCGGTTTGCCTGCGGTCTTGGCGATTGTGGTCACCTGTGCAATGTCATCTGCTTTCGCTGATGTTGTCCACAAACTCGCGATACAGGTGAGTGACAAAGACCCAGCGACGATGACAAAAGTCCTCAATGTGGTTGCAAATGCTGCCCGCGACTTCAGTTCACGGGGCGAGCAATACGAGATTGAGGTGGTTGCGTTTAATGCCGGCCTTCACATGCTGCGGTCCGACACATCGCCGGTCGCTGAGCGGATCACGAAAATTTCAGAAAGTATACCTGACGTGACCTTCAGCGCCTGCGGGAATACTATGAAAGGGATGACAAAGAAAGAAGGTAAGGAGCCACCCATCATGGCATTTGCCAAACACGTGCCGGCCGGGGTGGTCAGGCTAATGGAACTTGACAATAAGGGCTACACGATTATTCGGCCCTAAACCTTCCCAGTTTTTTTAAGACACTCTCCACATTAGACGCGACCAAGGCAGCCCCAGGAGGGTCGCCTTACCTGCAACGACCGCCATGTCTCCTTGGGGCCAATTGCCACAATCATTTTGTGATGACAGCTCCAGAAAATTTAATAGCGTCTTTTTAAGGTAGACCCATAACTTTCTCAGTTAGAGGCTTCCTCTCTAATAAACATTTCTGATGTTTACCGCATCCGTACTGACTTGTGATTATATGATTGGCCTCTCTCATTCTGCCGATTCCATACCAGATCGGGATTGGATTCCGCAATAAACCTGCTTGAGATGCAGACATTCGTATCACTAGTTGCGCAAATATCGATTGTGAAATCTAACCTATGATTTTGTCAACTATATCAGTCCAAAACAGTCATTCCGAGAGTGAGCGGTTGAAAGTCAAACAAAGATTACTGCAAGCAACTGTTTCAAATTGGCACGTTCGGTTAAGGAAAATTTACCACGCTCATGATTTAGCCAGCGATATTAAGACTGTTAACCATTCATCACTTATTTTTCCACATTATAGTATTGGAAAAATGGGCTTTGGAGGGGTGGAGACTCATGGCTTTGGTGTGCTCAAATCATATTAATTTTCGGAAAATCTGGAATTTTTGTCAAAATGATCGCGGCAATGTCGCCATAATCTTTGGCGCAATCGTGATCCCGGTGATGGCGGCATTGGGAGCAGCCGTTGATTTTAAAATGGCACATACCGATCGGCAATTAATGCTGAGAGCTGCTGATGCGGCAGCTCTGTCTGCAGCCGCAGCAACCAATTTAACAGAAGATGAAAGAATTGAATTAGCGACGTCGACGTTCTTCAGTAATTTTAAGATGAACAAGCTCCGTAGCGCACCTGTACCGGTAATTGAGATTGATGGCGATACTGTGACTGTCTCGGCTTCGAACAAGGTCGAAACTGCATTTTTGAAAGTCATACATCTGGATTATATCGATGTTTCGTTGACTTCTTCAGCCGTAACTCGTGACCCTTCTCCCGTTTGTCTGTTGGCCTTAAACAGAATTATGGAAAAAGCAATAGACATTCAGGGCGGCGCTACCCTGAATGCAATTGATTGCACCGTGCATTCAAATTCAATCGATGATATATCCATCAATGCTTCCGGGACATCTTATGCCAATGCAGGTACCTTCTGCAGTGTTGGAGGACACAAGGGAGACAACTTCAATCCGATGCCGAAACGTTGTGGTTATATTGATGATCCGTATGCAGATATGGCATGGCCGAACTCTTATGGTTGTGATCACAACAATATGAGAGTGAAAGCACAAGACGGCCCGACAACACTTAGTCCGGGCGTTTATTGTGGCGGCCTGGATATCCAGACAGGCGCTGACGTCACGCTTAACTCCGGGCTTTATATCATAAAAAACGGAGCACTTGAGTTCGGGTCGCAAGCTAAAGTGGAAGGAAATGGTGTAACCTTTTATTTTACGGGAGATAATACGCGGCTTTTGGTTACGGCATCGGCAGAGGTCGAACTGAAAGCACCAACTTATGGCAACTATGAGGGCTTTTTGTTTATCCAACACCCGGACTCCAACCCAGGACAGTTGACCGGAAAATCAAACGAAATTCAAGGCGGTGGTGGTATAATTCTGGTTGGAAACATCTATCTACCGACCCAACCCATCACAATTTCCGGCGGCGGTGATTTTGGTATAAATTCGCCGCTTATGCCAGTTGTCGCCGACAACATAACCCTTACTGGCAACGGTGTGAAAACGGTACAGATTGATACCGACGGCGCAGGCATGGAGCTAGACCTTCCCTACTCGAATGAAGGCTCAATGCTGGTTCAATGAACTCTGGATTTTATGGAGACCCAATGGCAGAACATACACAAATAGACCCACCGAGTGCCAAGTCTCAAATTTTAAGTGCCTTCTGGCACTCGGAATCTGGCGCAACAGCGATTGAATATGCCATGATCGCTGCGGGGCTTTCAATCGTTATTATCGGCTCGGTTTATCAAATCGGCTCCACCTTGAACAATGATTTCGGGGACGTTCAGGAGAACTATCGTCAAGCCAACTGAATCGGTAATTGGTTGCGCTGCTTGTTTAATATATGCCGTCCAGCGATTTAAGGGCGGCATTAACTTTGCGAAAGCGCAGATTACCCTCTCTAATATATTGAGAAAGGAACAAGTCCCTATTATCTTCCTGAACATCTGGAGGTAGGTATGAAAGATTTCCAATCACTACTACGAGCTCACACATGGATTTGTGGCATCCCTTGACAATGTGCGACACCTCTCCAGGCAGCGACAATTTTTCTAAGTCGGTCTCGATTCTAGTTAAGACATTTCGGACTTTGACTTCAAATTCTTGACCATGTTCCGGTTTAAGGTAGGCATTAGAATTCAATAAAATATCTTCAATGAGCTTGAGTTCAATGGTGAAAATTTCGACAGCGGTGGCCAAGTCCTTTTTTACCAAATTCAAGATGTTGCTTGGAGCGTTATTATCATTTTTGGACATTTTGTCTGTTCCATTCCAATTCGCTCAGAATTTTCCCTAAAGTCCAAAATTAAGAATTCACTTAGGTAGCGCAATCATATTAACCGAAATGGGTTAATCGACCTGTTTGCTCGTCCAGACAATTGTGCAATCTCGGGCCTGAGAAATAATCCTGCTCGACTTTCAGCAGGTTATTTAATTCAATCAGATTTGCCGATCTTCGAGTGGTGCTC
>CAYWUX010000039.1:6673-19133 GCA_964461525.1 uncultured Hyphomicrobiaceae bacterium
CGTTCAAACGTTCGCCAACTTATTGGGCAAATTTCTTAACAAATTTGCTAATCTGGGGGCCAAGAACTGTCGGTCCCCCGTTGGTTCTTGGTCCTCTTTTAATTGATCGGTTAACTCGGCGATTTTGTTTTAAATTCCGATTCATTTTTACACACGCTACGCAATCGCGCCTGACGAGGTTTGTCGTTTCGCCAAAGGCGAATAGGTGGTCTCGAAAACCAGGATTCCGGCCAAGTTGTTTCGCCAACGCCCCGGGCAACGTCGAGACGATCCACCCGCACGCAGTCGTTCAATCAATTTGAAGAAGCCGTTTACAGTAACACATGCCGGCCCTTCAGTTGTTGTGCATGAGTTTTATTCGATAAACTTATCGGCGCGCATAAGGATCGACGGCGGAATTTTAATCCCGGGTGCTTGAGCGGTTTTGAGTTTGATGGTCAGGTAGAACCGTAAAACCAATCTGGTTCCATTCCCTTTTGACCGATTGGGCCGGTGTATGCTAAATTTGAACCCGCGTTAAGTACATCGGGTGCTGCTATGACACCGGAAGTTCACTATACCCGTTCAGGCAAGGTGAGCATCGCCTATCAGGTAGTCGGAGACGGCCCGGATGACCTGATCTTAATTCCTGGATGGATTTCGAACCTCGACGTCCTGTGGGAAGAGCCGAACGTTGCAAGATTTTTGCATAGGCTGGCGACGTTTTCGCGACTTATTCTGTTTGATAAGCGTGGCACAGGCTTATCGGATCGCATCACCGAAGCCGCCACTCTTGAAGAGCGGATGGACGACGCGCGTGCCGTCATGGACGCTCTGAATTCATCCCGGGCCAGTTTTTTGGGATATTCAGAAGGCGGTTCCATGAGCCTGCTTTTTGCAGCAACCTATCCCGAACGGACCTCTAAACTAATCATCATAGGTGGTTATTCCCGTCGCCTTCGAGCACCGGACTACCCGTATTTTACAGAAAGAGACGATGCGCTCAGGAATATTGAATTAGCGGCAAGTTCTTGGGGAGGGCCAGTCGATATAGATATCCGGATGCCATCGATGGTTGATGATCCGGTGGTTCGTCGTTGGTGGTCGAAATTTGTCCGGTCGAGCGCGAGTGTATCGGCCGCCGCTGCACTTCAGCGATTAAACCTCGAAATTGACATTCGCCATATTCTCCCGACAATACGAGCGCCCACTCTCGTCATTCATGCAACAAGGGATCGCGCTATTCCGACAGGAGCCGGACGCTACATGGCAGAAAGAATTCCCGGTGCCAAATATGTCGAAATCGACACAGCGGACCATTTTCCATTCTTTGACAAGCCAGATGATTTCATACACGAAATTCAAGCGTTCCTTTCCGGCAGTTCGGCGCCCACTATTTCGGAAAGCCGCGTGTCTACGTTGATGTTTACGGACATTGTAGGTTCGACGCAGATAGCTGTCGATAGGGGGGACCTCCACTTTGGCGATCTCTTGCTTGCCCACCACGCAGCTGTGCGCGCGGAACTTGCTCAATATCAAGGCAATGAAATATCTACAGCAGGTGATGGATTTCTTGCATCATTCGATGGGCCTGGTCGCGCAATTAAATGCGCTATGGCAATCGTAACCGCACTAAGTGCACTTGGGATCTCGGTTCGCGTTGGACTTCACACAGGTGAGTGTGAAATTCGCGACGGCCAATTGCAGGGTATTGCATTGCACGTCGCAGCACGTGTAGCGGCCGTGGCATCGGACGATAGCGTGATTGTTTCGCAAACTGTAAAAGATCTTGTAGCCGGTTCTGGCCTTAAGTTTGAAGATGTCGGACTGCACCGGCTCAAGGGATTGCCGGATGAATGGCGGCTCTTTAAGGTTATCGATTGACGACTGGCTCAATGGCTGGATATGTGATCGCTTACATCAAAGTAAACAATCCCGAACCGTTTAAAGAAAAATACGGAGGAAATTCTTGGTCTGAGGCGGAGTTCCAAGCGTCGCCGACGCCCGTAATTGGTACGACTCGCCCGAATTCCGAGAGCTGACATTAATGCGCAAGGCCACAGCGGATACCAATCTCTTACGTGTTGGTAAATGGGTGCTTATAAATTGGCCTAACGACGGATCATGTTGGTGATGTGTGATGCATTTCTTTGCCGAACAGATTAATAGCTCACACTCTGACGCGCATATCCGAAAAGTCGGAAAGATGCAGATCTTCATTGATTCCAGTTCCATTGTTCCAAAAAGATTATAGGAATCAGTCGTTGTCTGCTGTGTGACTTTCCAGATGTTTCAACGTTCTCAAGATTCATGTGTCATAACGCTATAGGGTTGATCTCGACAGCTTTTGTTTATTATTATTGTCACTCGTCCGGAATCTGTCACTTGTCTGGGATCTTTCACTGGCGGAATATGTCCGCGAAAATTTGTTTTGTTGGAATATGGCAATTGTCGAAACACTTCCAATCTCCCAAATCTATGTACCTGTTAAACGCAGAAAAATGCTTGATATGAAAGTGGTGAATGAGATTGCTGAGAGTATGTTGGAAACCGGTCAACTGACTCCCATTTTGGTTCGCCAGGACAAAACGCGGTTCGTATTAATTGAAGGTTTTCATCGCTTGGAGGCATGTAAAGCGTTAGGTGAAGAGACGATTAAAGGCCGAATTGTTCAGGCCCGTCGACATTAACCCAAAGAAGATCAGGTCGGGACGTTGGAACATTTGGAATCCAATCGGCCCCTTATCCTTCAGAAGTGACCCTATGGCTAAACGAGTATTTTCTACTCTTATGGGATTTCCAGAAGATGCGCGATGGTGTCCGGCTTCGAGGTTCAATATATTTCCTGGACGAAAATGTCTGACCGCCTAACGAAAGACTTGCTTGCTAACCAAAGACCTGCTTGACAAACCGGCCTGTCGCCTTGACGCCCGGGGAGAAGGTCAGCCCAATGACATTAGAGTTTCCCGACTTTTTCAACTTCGGAAGCAAGACCTGCACCCGGATGATCAACGGCCCATTCCAATAATTGTTCTTTCAACCAATGAAACCCCTCATCAACGGAGTCGGTTATGTAAAACAGATCCAAATCTTTTGAGATGATTGTGCCGTATTCGACCATAGGTTCAAAATCCACTATTTTTGACCAGTAATCCCTGCCAAATAATAGGATAGGTAATTTTCGACGAATTTTACCAGTTTGGACCAAGGTTAAAATTTCCATGAACTCGTCTAACGTGCCAAATCCCCCGGGCATTATGACCGCAGCCTTCGCCATATAAACCAACCAAAACTTTCGCATGAAAAAGTAGTGGAACTCGAAAGCCAAATCGTCATCAATATATTTGTTTGGATATTGCTCAAGGGGTAGAGAAATATTCATACCGAGCGTATTACCGCCAGCTTCCTTCGCGCCCCGATTAGCCGCCTCCATCATTCCCGAACCTCCACCGGTAACAATAGTAAAGCGATTTGATTTGCGGTCTTGAGATTCTAGTTCGTCAGCCCACTTTGTCAGTCGAAATGCGAGTTGTCGGGCCGAGTCATAATAGGTCGACATTTTAACCAGCCGTTCGGCATGTTCTACTTCTTTTTTAGAGGGTCCCTTTTTACTTTTTATTATTGCAAGATTTCGTTTCGCTTTCTGTGGAGAAAGGGTCCGAGCTGAACCAAAAAAAACAATCGTGTCTTCGATGCCGGCTTCACGAAGTCTTTTTTGTGGTTCGAGGTATTCAGCTAGAATGCGCATGACACGGGCATCACGGCTTCCGATGAAGTCCAAATTTTTGAAAGCTTTTTCCGGCTTATGTAGGGGCATATTTTTGATACTCCGAAGACTGAGACGGTCTCGATTTTTGTTCAGACATTATCTTAACCGTATTTTTCATTCCAATCATGGATTGAAATTGGGTTTTGGTTCGCAATTTATTGCTTCAAGTGCAATAACCTCAAATAATTGTTTTCAACTGCAAATTAAGTGATGCCAAATATTTTTGGGACCGCCAAAAGCTCCCTATGTGAAATGTGGTGATGTATATACTGCTTATCAGATATTTGGAGAGTTTATTGCTCAGATGTTGCATTCGAAGTAACGAACACCAATTGGCCTTCAAGTGACCGCCGGGCTAGGGAAAAAAATAAGCCCACCATAATGAAAAAACATCATTTGTCGAGATTTTGTCTGTGAACCGCGTCCATTAGTCAAAGTCGAGTAGTTTTCGGGCTTGCAAATCTATTTCTTCAGGATCAAATTTCCAGTTTTGAACAATATGCTTGGGATGCAGACGTTCATTTAGACAGGCGAGGTGGCACCAGGCGCCCCGACGTATTCCGCTGCCAAACTCGCTCATTTCTACAACGTGAGACACATCAAAGCTATACAGTTCCTCCAACTCGATCTCGGCATCGCAGAACGCGCAAATCTGACGCGGCGTGTTCTTCTTTCTTCTCCTTCGTTTTTTTGGTTTGATCGCTGGATTGAGCCGGTCGATGAGAAAAGTTACTGCACGATTAAAAGGCTTGGGATCAGCCTCCGCCCATAAGTCGAGCAGCTCCGAATGCCGCAAAACTCGGGACACGCTATTGCGGGCAATCTCGACGAGTTCCCGGGAGGGTTTGCCGTGTTTCTTGAGCCGCTTTCCCAGGTTAGTCGGAATGTCATCGGATGGCCGCCCCAACATCGCTGCAACGCATTCCGCCGCAGCAATGATCCGTTGCGCTTCATCAGAATCTATGGAAATCTCGGGGTCGTCGGGCACAGCGGCGAACACAGCGGCGATATCGTCTGACGACTGCAGCGTAGCCGAAAAATCGAGGGCCTCATCATTCTCAAAACTACCGCCTCCGAAAGTTCCCATAAAATACCTCCCCTTGCGACTACACTACAGTGCTTCTTGCCAACCTGTTTCGACGTAGGCATCCACTTTTACAGTACAGGCGGGATTACGACCGGTACAGCGCGACCTGCTTTCATGCCGAATGAAATATTCGGTCCCGAAAGTCCCCTGGTGCCAGTTGTTTACGACATCAGTGCGACATGTGCAAATTTCTCTTTGTTGGCCGCCTTTTGGTTTGCTCCGCTTAGAGTGAGATGGATTCGCGCTCACGCGATTGCCAGACGCTGCGGTCTATCGCGTAGCGGGCCCACCGGGCTGCCAAAAGGTGCGGCTCATTTGGCGTAGCGTGGGCTCCGGGCGCCATTCGACATCCAGTCGGCGCAATAACTTGCGACATGCTCCCAACCCGGTTCCATAAACAGATAGTGTGCATGTCCGCGTGCCAAATGGAACGTACCATTTGCACCGTATTTTTCCGCAATTTCCCGGCCGAGCGCATGACGAACCGCGCGGTCTTCCTCGCCTGAGACGACGAGGACAGGACATGTGACCTTGTCAAATTCGACAGCGGTTGCACGATGGTCGTCGAACATCCAGAAAAACATTTCAAACATGACTCTGCCCGACTCAGGACCAAGCCGGTTGTACACTGTACGTTGTGTTGCTTTGTCCAACTTGTTAAATGCGTAAGGAGCGATCAGGTCGAACTCCACACGCATGGGCGCTTTCCAGAACGGCCCCATTTCCATGAAAGCTCGCGCGACTGCCCGTTCATCATCGGTTTCAGGCAACATACCCCATGCGGCATTGGTATTTATGAGCACCAAACGGCTCGCGAGTCCCATCGCTGCGACTTGCTGCGCAACCAGCCCGCCCACGGCATGCCCGAGCAGAACCGGCAGCGTATCCAGATTTTTTACGAAAGCCGCGGTGTCTTTTGTATAGTCCATGATACTAGTGTCCGCGAAATCCGGGTTTGGTTCAGCTTTGGGGTTGCGGTCATGATGGCGCAGCGCCGGTGCGTGACATTTCCAACCGCGGTGGCTAAAAAAATTCTTGTAATTCTCGAAGCACCAGGGGCCAGCAAATGCTCCGTGGATTAGGACAACAGATTTTTCCATTTTATCCTCCGGAATTGTTCAGCAATCGAGGAAAACATTCTATAACAACAGCCAGACCCGTGCAGGAGTTAAAAGCGTCCGTGAATAGCGGTTGATCGGACTTTCTGATTTGCACGGGAGACGGGGCATGATGGGAATGCCAGCAAGACCCGGAGCGGCCATGTCCTATGAAGTGATATGATCCATCAAGCGGCGAATAAATGCTTCACCCTCCCATACCTGTTCAAGAGATATAAATTCATTTGGTTTGTGGGCTTGTTCTATATCTCCCGGCCCGCAGACGATTGTTGGAATACTGGCAACCTGAAATAATCCAGCTTCAGTCCCGAACGATACTGTTTCTGTCTGGTTTGCGCCGGTCAGCGATTTGGTTAGCTGTGACAGATCTGCGTCTTCTTCAATCGAAAGACTGGGAATACTGGTTAGCTCTTGCCAATGAAATCCCGACTGCTCAGAGATAGTCGTCATTTCGGGAATGACGTTGTTATTAGCGAAATCCAGAACTTCCTGAAACAATATTTCCGGATCTTCATTGGGAAGGTAACGGAACTCGAATTCAAAACTGCATTCCTTCGGAACTATATTTAAAGCAGTTCCCCCCTGTACAATTCCAGTATGGACTGTCGTATAAGGCGGGTCAAAGGCTGGATCGTAAGGTCCGTTATCACGGATTTGGCGCGCCATCGTTTTCAGAAACGCGATTACTTCAGCCGCCGCCTCTACCGCGTTGACACCGCGGTCAGGTAAGGCGGAATGTGATTCCAGGCCGTGCACCGTACAATGCATCCGTTTTTGGCCTTTGTGAGCCCGGACAGGCTTCATCTTTGTTGGTTCACCAACGATACAGGCATAGGGGCGTACCGCCTGATTTTTGAGCATTTCGATCAATCGACGAACACCAATGCAGCCGACTTCCTCGTCATAAGAAAAAGCCAGATGGATCGGGACATGAGGGTTTCTCTTGAGAAATTCCGGGGTCAGCGCAAGAGCTATGGCCAAGAAGGATTTCATGTCGGCGGTTCCTCGACCATAAAGTTTGCCGGCCGATTCTATGGCGTGAAACGGATCGGTATCCCAAGGTTGCCCATCGACAGGCACAACATCGGTATGCCCGGACAGCATAAATCCAGCTTTGTCCTTTGGACCAAGAGTAGCATACAAATTTGCTTTTTTTTCAGTTTTGTCATGAACCAACTGGCTCTCAACTCCGAGATCTGACAAATAATCATGGACGAATTCGATCAATTTTAAGTTGGAATGCCGGCTGGTTGTGTCAAAAGAAACTAACTGTTTGATCAATTCATAACTTTGTGGTTTTGTTGATTTCGAAGCCATAGATAGATATCCCGATTGTCATGACCTGTATTGTTTTGTAATAACTTCAGCATTTCGGTACTTCAGGCCTAATTCTTTATACATTTTCACGGCAGTTGATCGAAATTCTTTTGCCAATTGTTCGTCGATGTTCAAATTAATAGATCCAAGACTGTAGCGACAGTCCGCAGAGAGAGGACGCATTTTCAGCTCATCAGCTAGGGAGAGTGCCCCGAGAAAATAATCAGAGGCTCGATCCGCTTCAGAAATGCTTGGATGTGCGAAAATTTTGCCGAGTAAATATAATGCTCGTGCTTCACTCCCGCGAAATCCACGTTCAGCTGACTTTTCCTTTACTGCGAGAGCAAATTTTTCGGCCATTTGCAGCTCTGACGCTAAGAGATAACCCATTCCCAAAGCCGTCGATGCTGTTGGTGTTTCAAATATTTGCACAGATTGTTTTTTTGAATCGCCGTCTTGCATAAGGGACAACGCCTCACCCAGTTTGCCGTCGAGGGCTAGGCATAGACCGAGATCCGCCGCAGCCATCGGGTAAATCACGTTTAGATCCCAAGTTTCACAAAGTTCCAATGCCCGCTGTAGTATAGCGGTCGCTGAATTAGCGTCCCCTTCAAACAAGTGCATTTCACCCATCGCCAGATACGCCGTCGCCATACTGTAGGGTTGATTGGCAGTTTCCGCGATGGCCTGAGCCTCACGCGCGTGTTTCTTGGCCTCCGCAAACTCTCCTTGTTCGAGCAGAGACCAGGTCCACCAAGCCAAAGATAATACTGATGGAAGTCCAGTCAAACCGAGACGGTCATAGGCCCTTTCACCATGTAAAAGAGCAACATTTTTCCTGAAGTTCTCTATCGCGCGAGGATAGTTTCCGATATTGAAAAAACCTTGACCCAAAAAGAAATTTGTTACAGCCTCAAGAGTCAAGTCACCGATTTTTGATGCAATCGTTAGTGCCCGCCGTCCCGAATTCTCTGCATCCTCGTCCCGGCTCATCCACCACAAATATTGGCTCAAGTAAGCAGAAGCCCAACCCAACCGCTTTTGATCTTTTAATTCAGCCGCCAACGTTTCGGCATCAGTTAAGTGTTCAAAAACGCGATTATGCTCGCCAAGGGCCTGTAGTGAACTTCGAAGGTTGAAGTGAATATCGATAGATGATGCAATCTTTTCTCGACTGTCAGGAAGGTGAACAATACAGGCCAGGGCTTTTTCAAGGAATGCAACGGCTTCTCGATTGGCAGATCTGTCAAGAGATTTCAGACCAGCTTTCTGCAAATAGAAAAAAGCCTTTTCCCAATCTTCCGCTTGAAGTGCATGGTGGGCTATCAGTTCCAGATTCTCAAATTGTTTAGCCTCGAATTGATCTTCGAGAATTTCTACTATTATTTTGTGTAATCTCTGACGTCGGCTGATCAATATTGTTGCATAAGCGGCATCCTGTAAGAGCGAGTGTTTAAACGTATAAATTGATTCAGGTGGCAAACCCCGCCTGAACACCATTCCGGACTGTACCAGTTGGCCTAGAGCCTTGTTTATATCCGTATCAGTTTTCTCAGCCACTGCAGCGAGCAGTTCGTAGGAGAATTCTCTTCCAAGTATCGCGCCAATTTGAGCTATTTCCTTGGCGTCATCTAATCGATCAATGCGCGCCACCAAAGAAGCCTGAAGCGTTGGCGGGACGAGATCTTCGCTGATTTCATCATTGACAGTAGCACTGGCATCCAGAACGGTCCTGGTTAACTCTTCGACATAGAGTGGATTACCATCCGCACGCACGATTATGCGATTTATCACAGCATTGGAAAGGCCGTTACCACCTACCATTTTGATGATTTCTACAGCCTGGTCTCGGCTTAACCGGCTTAAGTTCAATCTGGTCAGGTGCGAATAATCCGCCCAGGGTGGCTCATAGTTTGGCCGTGAGGTAATCAGCATAAATACCGCTTCGTTGGCGATCAGAGGGATAATTTCCCCGATTAGTTCCTCGGTTGAGGGATCGATCCAGTGGACATCCTCCAATAGAAATAAAACCGGTCTTTGGCGGCTGAGTGTAAATATCTGGTCCATGATAATTTCGATGGTGCGGTTGCGCAATTGCTGAGCCGTCAGTTCATCGGCTGTGTACCTATCTACCGGTAGCGAAAGTAATCTAGCGAATACCGAAGCCACTGCTTGAATATTTTTTGTGCTGGGTTTCAGTAAATCCTCCAGTTTATCAAGTTTCATGTCGATTGTGTCTTCGGACAAAAAACCGGATACTCTTTCCATGCGCTTAATAATTGGATGAAAGGATGTGTTGGTGTGATGAGGCGAACACTGATATCGCATGCGGAAATGCGTTTCTTCGCTAACCAATTCGCGCAATTCCTGAACAAGACGCGACTTACCTATACCAGCATCGCCAGAAACGAAAATAACTTGACCCTCGCCAGATTTTGCCAGTGACCATCGTTCTCTAAGTAAACCTAACTCGTGCTCGCGACCAACAAATTCCTGAAGCTCTCCGTGATGTGCCGCCTCGAATCGACTTTCGATGATCCGCTCCTTAACCACTCGCCAAGCTGGAACGGGATCTGGTATTCCTTTAAGCGATTTCACTCCGAGATCATCAAACTCGAACAAATCACCTATCAATTGCTTAGTCGCAGCGTCAATAATAAGTTGATTTGGTTCAGCCAATGTTTGAAGTCGCGCAGCCCGGTTGGGGGTTTCACCGATGACGGCTTCCGCTTGGGTGCTTGCTTCGCCAATAATATCTCCGATCACGACTTGACCGGTTGCGATTCCTACTCTTGAAGCTAATGACGGCACGTTTTCAATTTGAATCACGATTTGGGATACAGCGGCGATTGCATCCAACCCGGTGCGAACGGCGCGCTCCGCCTGATCTTCGTAGGCCTGAGGCCAGCCAAAATAGGCCAAAATCCCATCACCAAGGAATCTCGCTAAATAACCGTCATAACGGGTGATACTGCCAGCTACGGCATCTTGATATTGACGCATCAAATCGCGCAAATCTTCTGGATCGAGCAAGCTGGATAATTCGGTGGACCCAACCATGTCACAAAACATAACCGTGATTTGGCGACGTTCACTCTCTTTGGGCATCCGTCGGGTTGGCGTCCTGTCAGGCGGTATTACATCTGAGGATTCGGCATCTCTAGATAAGCCTTCTGTATCAATATTCGTGATGGCGGCCAAAATCTTCTTACGGTCACCCAGTGCTTTTATGCCTAACTCTTTAAGATCACTATCTGTCAGTTCGGGCAAGACTTCGTGATCAATCTTATTTTTGACAAAAGCTTCGGTGTATTCCTCAAATCCAAGACTTTTAAGCCACTGGACGACATCCATTGTCGCCTCCCAAGTAAACCACACAGCAAAGTTCTGCCAAACAACGGGTGGATTCAGTTTGATTGAGATCTTAACGGCTAAAATTCGTCAAGGTAAGCCCATAAAATGCATTGTCAGGAGAGCTGTCATTGGCCAACACCAGGCCGATGGCATGGCTGTCTGGACTTTTGATGCAGACCCACCTGAACCAGCCGCATTGCATGATGCGTGCGATGGCATGAACAGACATAAAGCTCAAATGCCCTCACAAATCGGTTCTATAATTACTAGCAAATGTGAACCAGACTTTTGGGAAAGCGTATTTAAACGGCTTGAACTTTTACAACATCAACAGTGTGCGGTGAAGGCGGAACAGGTGCCGGCCAATTAATTGTGTCTTCCCAAATGGAGGGACGTTTGTAACATTTATGAGCATACTGCTTAACGCAGGGGTACATATCCCAGAGATGGGCATATCCCAACCAATGCATGCGAAACAGGCTGACACCCCAGACACAATCGGCCAAACTGAAGTCACGGCCACAGATCCACGGGTTTGCATGTTCTTTAAGTTGTTTATCTAGATTGCCAATGAGATTTGCGAATTCATCCATTATTCCTGCTAGATATTCAGGATCCCTTTGGAACTTTCCTCCAGTTCGTTCTCGCTTAACCTTGGCCCTGTAAGCATTGACCAGATCCTCATCATCGCGATTTTCAGCAATCATTTGATTGAGCATGTTACATTTGCGTTCATAAATTCCATCCATAGCCTTCTTAAGAAAATCGGGTCGTGGATCAATTGGATGGAATGCATAGAGTTGTCCGGGGTGAGGAATTCCATCAACTATCCGGACTTGGTCCATTACGGCCTGAGCCGCAATTTCGTCTTCCGGAATGAGCTGAGGGGGTTCGTTTACTTCTCGAGCGATATAAGCGCAAATCTCATATGAATCGACAACCACCTGGCGTTTCTGGTGGTCGATAAGCGTAGGCACAACACAGGCGTCAAATCCCTCTGACTTCGTCGAAGTTCGTAATGTGTGTCCTTGTGCCAAGTTATTCATGAGTTTGCTGCCACCAGCGTAAATGCGAAGGCGCACGTAACCTGGTCGATAGTTGTCGGCAACACCGCTTTTACCTCCAATTCCCGCCATGGTCGGTGTGGTCATTTCCCGTGACATATAGGAAAGTCCCTTTTCCGCGAGTACCGTTCGGACTTTCTGCGAGCAAATAGATAATGCCGTGTGCAAAAGTTCGAAGCGTGGCATTTCAATTCCGTTACCACGTATAATCCTATTACGCGCAGGATCGCTGAGTTCAGCCTGTGCTGCGGATACAAGTTCGTCAAATTTGTCATATTGTTTCATTTGCTGATTAATTCTCGGATACACCTGCCATCCGAAGCCCCTCTACCCAGACATCTATGTCTTCTTGATATCTAAAGGGAAATACGTCAGCAATTGTTTGCGTGCTGAATTGCGGATCGATATTTAATACCTCATTAATTAAATGTTCGGCGTCGTATGTGTTTTTAGTGTAGCCAATGCTTGCGAGCAAAGTACAATATAGGGGAATGTTCGCTGCAAAACGATTAGCATGTCGTGCCAATTTCTCCGCCTCTACAAAATTTTTTAAATTTATATTGGCCTGAGCCCGAATCAAAATTTTCCCCCAATCAGTCGGATCGTTGGGACTTAGGCGCTGTGCTTCAAATTGCTTTTGGATGCCCTCAAGTGCTCGTTTGTCATAAACCATTGTCCAGCCCAACCATTGGTGAGCATGTGCAAAACTTGGATTTAGCTCAATCGACCTTGTCAGGGCTTCGGTTGCCAACTCATGTTCCCGCCGTTGCAA
>CAYWUX010000039.1:19233-21254 GCA_964461525.1 uncultured Hyphomicrobiaceae bacterium
AGTTTTATTGCGTTTTCAAAATGTTGTATGGCACTATCGACATTTTCCTTTTTATGACGCCAACAATGCCAAATTCCTCTCTGATATATATCCCACGCATCAAGGCTATCGGGAGGTTTTTGTCGCGCACGCTGTTGTTCGGCATAACTTAGTTCCGGTTGAATGGCTCCCGTCACCGTCATCGTGATTTCATCTTGGACCGCAAATATGTCTTTAAGATCACGATCATATTTCTCAGCCCAAATATGGGCACCTGTTTCTCCGTTTATCAGCTGAGCGGTAATTCGGATGCGGTTTCCAGCCCTTCATACACTGCCCTCGAGTATATAACGAACACCAAGCTCCTTGGCCACCTGACGTATATCGGGAGATGTACCCTTATAATTGAATGTCGAATTTCGAGCGATTACAAAAAATTGTCGAATTCGAGAAAGTGCCGTTATTATGTCCTCTGTCATGCCATCAGAAAAATATTCCTGATCTGGATCATTCGACATGTTGTCGAAAGGCAAAACAGCAATTGAAGGTTTATCTGGAAGCGGCAACGGTTTGCTCGTGGTATCGGGGATCATTGGATCCTTTGACAATTTCCGCGCCCGATAGATCCTTATGGGATTGGTGATGTTCTTTACATCAATCTTACCTAAGTCTTCAAACTCGATCTCAGGGGCTCTCCCGACATGCTCATGCACATTGCCGGACACACAGATGCCTCCCGGTTCAGCAATTCCTTCAAGTCTTGCGGCCACGTTGACCGCTCTGCCATAGAGGTCGTCACCTTCCACGATCACGTCGCCAAGGCTTATTCCAATTCGGAGTTTGATCTGTTCAGTCTCAGTTCGTTCGGAATTTCGTGCCGCAAGTTCTTGCTGAATTGATAACGCGCATTGCAAGGCATCGAAGGCACTTGGAAATTCAGCAAGAGCACCATCGCCGGTGTTTTTAAAAATTCGGCCTCCCAGCTGCTCAGTTATAAGCTCAAACACCTCTCGGCGGAGCACCCTGAGCCGGGCCACAGTTCCAGGCTCGTCAGCCTCCATCAACCGCGAATAGCCAACGATATCGGCAGCAAGGATTCGACTTGAGGTGGCACAGAAATCCTCCTCTGCCTCAGTGACCGTATTGATTTATACATTATTGCAGGTGTTGGTGGTTGTCCACTGGAGCGCAGGAGCAACGTCTGGGGTCCAGACTGTGGGAAAACGCGGAATATGGTATGATTCCCCCGTTGCGGGGGGCTTAGCTATGAAGCGTTTTATCAAGAGCACCGATCGCGATCAGACCACTTTATTTCCTGCCAGCCTTGAAGATTATGCCGGCGAAGATAATCCGGCTCGTATAATCGCATGTCTTTGTCGATGAGCATGATCTCGGGGATCTGGGATTTGAACGGCATGTACGTGAAGCTATGGGCTCCGTCCGTTTCACACTCGTTTCCGGACATCTTCATCAGCGCCTCAAAGAGCCTGGTTTGTGCTGCCAGAGCCGGTAATTGCGAAAATCGGAAGATCTAAAACTAAACCGTTGCGGTCAGAACAAACTGAGGCGCTATCGCTAAGTACTTTCCTTCCGCGATGGCGCCGTCAATGGATCCTAGAACGTCTTCAATGAATTCAGGCTCAAGATTGCCACTTTTTTTTGCGTAGCTTGCAACTGTATCAACCATGGGCTTTAGCCTGCCTACCGTATCAAGACTCGTTAGAACCTGAATCTTTACTTCTCTGAACTTCGCCTGCCTTGCAACGCCATAAAGATTTCGCCCCATTTCTGGGTGTGGCCACGCCCAACTGGCTGCTCGAATTATTGCGCCTCGCATGCGAGCGTGCTCACGATGATGTCTTAACGATAGAAGCTGTTCGTAAGCAGATTGGCGATGATATTAGTTTGATGGTTGATTTTAATCAGGGCCTCGATTTTGCAGAAGCATTAGAGAGGTGCCACCTGATCGATGACTTCAACTTGGCTTGGATTGAAGAACCAATCGTTTACAACAACATGCATGGTTACATTCAGTTGACCAA
>CAYWUX010000040.1:0-20268 GCA_964461525.1 uncultured Hyphomicrobiaceae bacterium
ATTTATTCTTCCACAAAGTTATGGAAGTCCCGCTTCCCGAAGGTGTATTCATCTAATCCAACATCATGCAGAGCTTTTGGGGTATGGGAGTTCAATTTTACCTGTATCCAGTTTCCCAGGATCGGTGTTTTTCTTTTGGCTCCGCTATCCACAATTGTCGGGATCGGGAATGCTTGGCAAAGATGAGATTGTTTTCAATAAGGAGCAATCAAACATACATAGATGATAGTTAATCTATATGTAGGAATTTTAGGGTGATAATTTGGGTGATAAAAAATTGAGCGTATTTTTAATCGATTGAAATAAATCTATATAATTCAGCTATAGAATCCCTCTCTCTCCGCGGATTTGTGCGGCTACAAATATTGCTGTAAATAACTCCAAGCACGTTATGACTATTGCTAAATTGATCGGAACGTACAGATATTCCTTGATTAGAGACCACACAAATCAAATTTCTGCGTAGTAAAACACTTGTAGATAGCTTACTCCGCAGCAACCAATGTGGAAAACAAATCCACATGGAAAATGATCTGATGCACAATTTTATTTTCGGGGACACTAGGGCCTGCGATTAGCAATGGCACCCCAAGAGCATGTTCATAATGGTTGGCTTACCAAATATGCCACGATGTCCTGCAGCTTCACCGTGATCGCTCGTGTAGAGGATACGGGTTGAGTACTTCAGATCAAATTTCTCCAATGCTTTCAAAACCTCACCAACCTGCTCATCAATCACAGAAATCAAACCACAATAACCGGCTACGACACGTCTGACATATTCTTCATCCAGATCCCCTTCAAAGCTATTCATCCAAGCTAAATACTGAGTCGCAGGATGTTGCGGTTGATCTTCTCTTTTCCATCGAACGGGCATCGGAACCTGATCGAGTGGATATAAATCCCAGTATTTCTGAGGCACTTTGAAAGGATGATGCGGACTGGCGTAGGAAACCAGCAGGACCCAGGGTTGTCCTTGCCCCTTATAACTGATCCAAACTCAGGTTAGTATTTCAGGGAGCCAAACCGATGCTCAGGATACGGCTTTTTTGAATTCAACGGTAACGAAAACGAGATCCGAATTGCCGGAATTGGTAAGATCGTGGACAAAACTCTTTTCGGGGCTCAAGTCTGGGAAGTATTTCGTATCACCAGCATTGTAAGAAACTATCTGATCAGATCCATCGTTGTAGCTCGAAGTGCCCTCGCCATCTGTTAAAACCGACCAGAAATATGGACGGTCATGTCGGTGAGGTGGCAGGTATTCTCCCGGTTTAAGAATCAGGTGCCAGATGCGCATTGCGTCTGTTTCACAAACCAATCGCGTTCCAATCCGGTCGTTTGAACTTCCAGATTCAATCTCTTTTGCTGATAAGGTCATCCTGTTTCCTTTCTCTGTTAGTTACCACTTTAGCGTTGATTGTTTTGCCGATTTAATAGAAATGTCATCGCATCGGCACCATGGAAGAATGTCGGTGGTTGGGCATGTCCTATTCGAAAATAACTTCCATTGCCTCTCCGGGCACAGGTGTATTGTTTGCAGCTCCTCGAGCTATGATGGCTTCTCGTCCACCATGTTTCTGCACCAGTTTATATTGTTCAGTTAAAGCCTGTTGATTTACAGTTTCAGGATCTATCAAGTTTTCGAGTTTCTCTCGCAGCTCGGATAAGACCGTAATATATTCCTGCTGTGCTGCTAAATTATTCAGTTCTTCAGGATCCGAAATCATATCATATAATTCAGGGTCATACCCTCCGGCATAGTGGATATACTTGTACTGAGCCGTTCGCAGCATGTAGGCTGCAGAGATTGCTCCAGCTGCGTGATATTCACCAAATACCGACCGTTCGACATTGTCTCCATCGGCGGCTATTTTTAATAGAGATTTACCAGGCAACTCTTCATCGCCTTCTCCTAGAGGGGCTCCGGCACCGTCTAATATAGTTTGATAAAGATCAATCAACGAAACTGGTGTATAATTTTTTTCATGTTCAGGAATATCCGGTCCTGCCATAATTAATGGTATTCCGGCGGATTCTTCGTGCCATGTTGATTTTCCCCAAATCCCACGGGCACCCATATTATCACCATGATCACTTGTGTAGATAATACGCGTATTTTTTTCCAGACCGGCGGATTTAAGAGCTTGGAGAACCTGACCAACATTATTGTCCATGAAGCTGCATAGCCCGAGATAAGATGCCAAAGTTATTTTACGATGTTCGTCGTCCCGAAAAAATGTCTCATAGATGAAGCTTTCATTGAAAGCATTCCACCACGGATGATTTTTAAACAGTTCATCATCTGCAGGCTTGAAATCAGGCAAGTTATCAAGCGGATACATGTCATAATATTCTTGAGGCGCAATAATTGGAAAATGCGGGCATATAAAAGAGACAAAAAGTACCCAGGGCTTTTCCGATTTCTTTCGGCCTTTGTCAGTTAGCCAACTACAGGCATGGCGCGTCAGTCTACGATCATATTCACTGTATTTTGTTTCTCCAGGACCAACCTGTTCAACGTATTGCCTGCCCTGATGACGAACTGGAAGGTCTGGTCTGATCGATCCATGAACATCGCCGACACCTTCCATAATATGCATCGGTTCAATTTGTTCATCAAACCCCGTATCATCATCTTCTGACCGATAATGCAATTTGCCGATGGAAACGACAGGGTTACCATTTGCTTGGAGGCGATGCCCCCAACTCGGCTGACCACCGCTGTAAGCAATAGCATTGTCCCAACAACCATTGTCATGAACATAGCGACCCGTTGCGAAACAGGCCCGGGCAGGAACGCAAAGAGGAGAGTTAGTATAGGCATTTTTAAATAAAACGCCTCGATCTGCTAATGCATCCAAGTTTGGTGTTTTTACAACTTTGTGCCCATTGCACCCAAGCATTTTGGGATTGTGCTGATCGGCCATAATAACGAGCATATTCGAACAGCTCATTGATGTTTTCCTTTCGTACTTTCATGAATGGAGGTTTTGAAACTATGAAAACGCACTGCTCTCGCCGAAAAGTATGGCATCTGACAAAGTATGAATCAGATGCCACTAAAATGGGAGATCAAGTGCTAATTTTTTGGGAGATTCCAGAACTCCACTTTTTTGACTGTGTCTTCTAGACCTGTGAGGAAGTTCATTAGTTTGTCTCCACTGACTTTCCACAAAGTATTATGATTTTTAATTTCACGAACAGCATATTCCGGCTCATCTAAAGCCTTGAAGATAGCATCTGTGAGTATTTTTTTCTTTTCAGGATCGAAACCCGGTGCGACTACCAATACACGAGCGCCAAAATTAAAGTTTTTGACGCCAGTTTCTTCCACAAACGTGGGTGTATTGGGTAGAAAATCTGACCTCTCGTCATCCAAAACAGCCAACGTGCGAATCTTACCTTCAGTCATGAATGGGACAAAGTAACTTATATTGCCGCCTACCGCATCGGCTGTTTCACTAAACAGTTCCTGAAGTCTTTTTGCATCATTGCCGCCAAAAATCTTTTTTACTTTGAAGCCCGGTATAAATTTTTCTGCAAATGCAACGGCCTGATGGTCATCACTGCCAAAACCACCGACGCTCATTTTTATTTCATTTGGGTGGTCGATTACGTACTTGATGAATTCTGGAAGCGTTTGAAAACGCTCGTCTCCTTCGCGAACAGCCCAAATACATGGATCAATACTTTGACCTGAAATAAAGTTAAACGAAGACAACGAATTTTTGTTTTTCATTGCTGGGTTTAAGTATGATAGCAGGTGCGGGAAGTTGATGACGCCAATTGTATGATCTTCTTTTTTTGGATCCCAATTCGCCATTTGCGACCATGCTACCCAGCCGCCGCCGCCGCCAATATTTATGACATTCACTGGGACGCCTAAAGTTTTTGACAGATAGGGAGCAAAGATACGGATGCTGCGATCCGTTCCACCACCCGGTTTCCAAGGAACGACTAGTTGAATTGGTTTGCTTGGATACTTCTCGGCCGATATCGCCAATGACTTCGGATAAATTGGTGCAGTAAACAATATCGCTATTATAATTACTGCTGTGTAATTTCTTAAGTGTTTCATTAATTTTCTCCGTGTTGATTTTTTTATTTTTCCAATCTCTTTGGATTGGTTGTTGCTTTTACAAGTCGATAACCTCGACTTGGAATTTTATAAACTCCTGTTTCTTTCACTTCTTCTTCGCAGAAGCGGAAAGGAAAGTATGGTAATTATACAGGCCAAAATTATTAGGGAAACCGGGCGACCCATAATGAAACTGAGAGGAGCATTGTCGGAAATTGTCTGCAGGTTTCTCAAACCATCTTCCGCAATAGGACCAAGCACCAATCCCAGCAGTACGCCCGCCGTCGAAAAATTATACTTCTGCATAAAGTATCCGAGGACGCCGAACCAAATCATGATCCATATATCGTTGACGTTATTTGTACCCGCGAAAACGCCAACCACACTAAACAAAATGATTAATGGTCCGAGAACACCGCGTGGTACCAGCGTCAAATACGCAAACATTCTTGCCATAATAATCGCGAGAAATGCCATGATGACATTCGCACCAATAAATCCCCACATAATGGTGTAAATAACATCTGGATTATTCTTAAATAGTCTAAGCCCTGGTTGCAGGCCATGGATAGAGAGTGCTCCAAGTATAACTGCGGCAGAAATCCCTCCAGGGATTCCGAGAACAAACATGGGAATCAGGGATGTTCCTGTCACGCCATTATTTGATCCTTCGGTAGCCGCCAATCCTTTGATTTCTCCTTTGCCAAAACTATCACCAGGTTTCGCTCGGCGAATTTCCCAGGCGTAAGCGATCCACTGTGCAATACTTGCACCGGCAGCAGGAATGATCCCGACAACTAAACCACACGCCCATCCTCTGATTAGCGACCATCTAAGTTTATACATCTCTGAAAACTTCGGCCAAATGCGCCAAGATAAACTCTTCAATCCAGAAATGTTGCCGCGGGCATCGCCCTCACATAGCTCCAGGCCTTGTGCAAATGCGAATAGACCTACAATTGCAGGAAGTATTCCCACACCCGCTTGCAATCCGATCGTATCAAACGTAAATCGTGGAAAACTTGAAAAATGATCGACCCCAACTGTACTCAGGAAAAGTCCAAACAATCCGGAAATAAGCCCTTTCGATAGGTGGCCAAAAGACACAGATGCGATAGCTGTAAGGCCGAGTAAGGCTATTAGAAAAAATTCAGCTGGACCGAACCAAAGAGACACCTCAGCTAGGGGACGTGAAAAAAGAAGAAGAGCAAACCCACTTATAATGCCACCCATAACAGATGCGAATGTTGAGATTTGAATAGCTTCAATGGCTCTACCCTGACGAGTTAACTCGTAACCCTCAATCGCTGAAGCCGCTGATGCTGAGGTTCCTGGCGTCCGCAACAATATGGCCGAAAATGAGCCGCCATAAATTCCTGCCGCAAAACAGGAAACCATTAAAATTAATGCCGTGGCCGGTTCAAATTTGAAAGAAACTGGTATTAGTAATGCAATCGCCATCGGTGGGCTTAGCCCCGGAATAGCGCCGATAATCAATCCTACACATACCCCAAGCGTCATAGCCAACAGGTTGGTCAGTGTGAGAATGTTTCCCAAGTAGCTAAATGATTCTACTATATCCATCAGTATTCAGTTCAAATCATCTGAGGTCTTATTAACGGCATGAGTTATCCTCTCAAATTAGCAAGCCCTTTGGAAGTTGTGCATTCAGGAATAGCTCGAAAAATGCGTACATCAACGGTAGTGAAATCAGAACTGTCAGTGCGATCACCTTAAAACTTCGAATGCCAACGATGAGAGCTCCTAGTACTAAAAGCAAAAATGCCGAAGTATAAAAACCTATCGCAAATATGGATGGCACAAAGGCTATTGAAAGTAGCAAAATGACGTATTGCTTTTTGGAGGCATAAGAAAAATCAATACTAATTTTTTCTTTGTTATTTCTGTTGCGAAAAGAATCGGCTAACAAAAACATCGATATCAAAATTGCCATGCCCGCAGTGAATTTTGGAAGCTGGTCGCCGTCCGCGGGAAATTCTTCAGATGCAATCCAGATATATATAGATACCAGGATTATACCGAGCGCGGTAATAGCATTACCGACGTAGACATACATGATTTAATCAGTCCGCTCCCTAACTACTGAACTCATATAGTTTCTCAAAAAAACCACAACGAGCTTATTGAGCTAGTATCACTACATGATCTTTTTATAGTTTATTTATTATTATTATGGA
Organism: uncultured Hyphomicrobiaceae bacterium; assembly: GCA_964461525.1. Taxonomy (GTDB): domain Bacteria; phylum Pseudomonadota; class Alphaproteobacteria; order Rhizobiales; family CAYWUX01; genus CAYWUX01. The sequence goes on from CAYWUX010000040.1 coordinate 6,280, forward strand.
TTTTATTACCATTAAATGATACTTTTTCATAATCGCGAGTGTAGTGTCAAGTGAAAAGTTAGCTATGGCATAGAAAGATGGGACCAAATGTCTAGAACCGGCACATTACGCTGCTGCCAGTCTTAATTACCCAAGTTGCCGTCTTCAAAGAGTTGAAAAATCACTGGCTTTCAACGCGATATCGCCGAATGGTGCATAGTCGAATCCAAGTGTATTTAAAAGTAAGCTGAATTGAGTTTGACAAATTAAGCCTTGTGCTGAATTTTAATTTTCGTCTTTAAACCTTGTGGAGATTCTTATTGATACAGGTTCGGTCAGTCGAGCGTGCGCTAAATATGTTGGCTCTAATATCTAAGAGTGAAGATCTTTTGCGATTGACTGAAATCGCAGCATCATTAAACCTCGACAAAAATACTGCCCGCCGTTTACTCCTCACTTTAGAAAACCAGCGCATGGTTCAACGAGCCCCAAACTCTAAGAAATATGGACTTGGACCAGGCATTTGGAAAATTTCTAACGCCCGAGGAAATGATCTGGTTAGCATGTGTCGACCACATATGGAGTTGTTGCGTTGGATTTCAAAAGAAACGGTTGTTTTAATCGTACCCCGTGAATTTGAACGCGTTGTTATCGATGCTTTGAATTCTCGCCTTGAATTAATCGTCTCGGCGACTGTGGGTAAAACTCTGCCGATATACGCGGGTGCAGCAGGTAAGATTTTTCTGGCTTATATGAATGAAACCGACCGAAATAAAATTATTGAATTAACTAAGCTAAAACCTGTACTGCCGGACCGTGAAGTCGATATAGAAACTTATTTAAACAATCTCCAAGAAATTCGTGAAAATGGCTATGTTTACTCTGCTGGCGAGATCGAGGTAGGAGTAGGTGCGTTGGCCTCACCGATATTTGGAGCTGATGGCTCCGTAGTAGCGTGTATTGATATTCGCGCCCCCGAACAAAGAATGACTCCAGAAGTATTGAAAAATCTAGCACCGTTAATAGTAAACTCGGCAATGGAAATTAGTGAAGATCTAGGCTATCAAGCAAGTTGAATCCTCGATCACATTCTATATCTTCACATTGATTGATTATTCGCGCTGGAGAAAGCAAAGCGTGAACGCAGTACGGTCTTTTTTAGTCAAGGAAATCAAGGCTTCGGCTTCGCACCGTTTTTAACAGTCTATGGGTGCACTAAACAGCTTTAAACGGCAGCACTGGCTGTCCGGCACACGAAACGGCACTTGTAACACTTCTCATAGTCGTGCCATGGAATCGGGTCTTCTGATTGTCAGAAGGTTTTTCTCGGCTTTCCGTTGAGTTCCTTCTTTTGCGTCTTCAAATTATCAGCACCACCCTTTTCGCCCCAGCCAATAGCGCCGTTGTTTTGAATAGAACTCCTGAAAAGAATCCATTGCAGAGTTGGTTCTTTGGTTTTTCTGTTCAACATGTTGAGATCGGCTGGTTTATAACGACGCGTTTCGCCACCGCATGTTACCATCATCAACTCACGTTTATGTGCCTTTTGGGTGCGCGCTAATCCAGGCCTGATGGGGTCGGGAAATTCTTACTATCAATTTCAGGATCAGGGTCTTTCTCCTGCGCGATCTGTATTGACGGGCCCATTTCTTGGAACGATTCTCTGAACTGCAATTTATAGTAACCCTACCGTTTAACTACTACTTAACCAATACCGGGACCACAACAAAATTTAGTGTATATGATTCCGCAATCAGACTATGCGCGAGAATTTAGCGTTCTAGTCGATTGAGTTTGGATCACGTAACAACAAAACCGTGATCTTCTATTGTTATTATTAATGGGAGTTGTTTAATGTCTCTAATTCGTAATTTCATTCACGACGATAGTGGTGCAACCATGATCGAGTACTCGATTGTCATCGGGCTGATCACGGCCGCAGCAGTTGGGTTGATTGCACTTCAATCACCTAAAATCGTAGCGGCATGGACCACACTTGATACTGCTTGGTAGTCCTGTTTAGTAAATTTCGATGCCAAAGATTGGCACGTAAATTGCTCTTTTTGCTGAGAAGTAGGAACTCGGGCGCTCCGGGTTCTTACCTCAAGTTCAAAATAATATAGTATACATCGGGTAATCAAAATGCGGTTTGGCTCAATATTGATGATAATTTTTTCCATATTTCTTGCCGTTGGTGCCGGACTGTTAGCTCAAAATTGGCTGGAGCAACAAAGAGCTAAATCGCAAACAACAGTTGTTCTGGAAAAAAATATACAAACTGGGAAAGTTGTAATAGCGACTCAACCACTTTCCTTTGGAACCGAATTAACAAAGTCAAATTTAAGAGTAATAGATTGGCCGGCAGGATCAATCCCTGCTGGCGCTTTTTCATCTATTTCGGAGCTTTTAAAGGCTAATCAGCGTCGCGTCGTCTTGACTTCAATCGCAATGAACGAACCAATTCTAAAATGGAAAATCACGGGTCCCGGTCAACGCGCCTCTCTCTCCGCAGTCATTGGCGCAGGAATGAAAGCAGTCACTATAAGAGTAAATGATGTTAATGGAATTGCCGGTTTTGTTCTACCCGGAGACCGCGTAGATGTTCTTTTGACACGTATTGAGAAAGATCCGAATGATAAAAACCGCACGTTAAAGTTCAACGACATTATTCTGCAATATGTTCGTGTACTGGGCGTCGATCAACTAGCCGATGATCGCACTGACAAGCCAACAGTTGTCAAGGCAGTAACACTTGAAGTTAGAACCGAAGAGGCTCAGCGCCTTACATTGGCGGCAAATGTTGGTAATCTTTCTTTGGCACTGCGACCCGCGGGTTCAACGGCAATATCCGCAACGGAGCGGGTCACGGCTGAAGACCTTGGTCAAATGGTTAAAATAAGTTCGACAGAAAGCATCTCAGACGCCAACCAGAAAACCAAAACCATATTCAATAGAAATACAAACATTTTTATAACTCGCGGCATTCAGCGGTCAGAATACAATGTGCCCATCGAGGGTTATCCAGTTAAAGCGCAGACCACCTTACTGAATTCCAAGGAGTAAAACACTAACGAAATAATTTATCGAATTGCCGCCCCCACCCGTATCAAAGCCATTATCAGCGCGACTTTCGGTGGAATATATATTATGATAGTTAATAATATTGTTGATTTAATTCGCATCTACTTAGCGAAATTTTCAGATGACCGACAAGGTGCGATTGTCATCTATGTCGCCATTGCACTTCCTGTATTTATTGGAATGACGCTACTGGCAGTCGATGGACCTCGGTTGTATAATTTGCATACCTTTCTTCAAAAGGGTGCAGACGCTTTCGCGCTCGCTGCTGCAGCAGAACTCGACCGGAAGCCCACTGCCATTATTCGTGCCAACCGTGCCATAGCAAATCTCATTAGCAACCAGCATAAGTTTTCAAATTCCGGAACAGCAACAGTTGCTGTTTCCGGCGTTCGATTTTTGTCTGGTTTGCCGGCTAACGATGCAAGTATTATAGACAGCAGTTTTGATACAACAGATCCTGCTCTAGCGCGATTCGTACAAGTTACTGTTGTAACCCAAACGCTGAATACACTTTTTCCAGCCTCTTTTCTTGGAGCAAGTAATACCGCAACTGCAACAGCTCGTGCAGTTGCCGGGTTCAATTCTGCGGTTTGTAAATTTACACCTTTATTCATGTGTAATCCTTTTGAAGGTACGGGAATTTCTATATTTGACGCAGTTCATGATCCGTCAATTAAAAAACGTCAGATTGTGCTTCGAAAGAAAGATGGTGGATCGACACAGTATTCAGCAGGAAATTATGGCTTCCTCCAACCTCCTGGCGGCGAACACGGTGCAGATGCCCTACGTGAAATGCTTGGTCTAGTTCGACCGCCAGCGTGTTTTATCCAAAATGGTGTTAACTTAAGACCTGGTTTCATCGCTTCAGCAGATCAGGGTTTGAATGTGCGATTTGACATGTTTGATGGACCGTTTGGAAGCAACAAAAATGATCCTGATTTCCGGCCTGCCCGGAATGTTCGCAAGGGATATGGATACACGGGTAATGCCTGTAACGCCTCCCCAGAACCTCCCAACCAGGGATTTCCTGATGACAGTTGTTTTGCAACTGGCAGCTGCCCATACATGGGAGGAAGAATGGGTGACGGTGATTGGGATATTGATGGCTATAAAAGTGCAAACAATCTCGGTGCAATTCCTTTCTCCAATTCCAATTCTACCTCTCGTTACAACGTGTACAGATACGAGATAGATAATAACCTCATGAACATACCTTCAAACGGAGGTGAAGTGGGGGCCCCTCAATGTTATGGCGGCGGAGGACTCACTGATGATCCCGACCGTCGTATTTTGAATATAGCAGTATTGGATTGTCTACAACATAATGTAGCTGATGATAATTCGGGTAATAGCGGTCCTCCAGTTCCGGTAACGGCATTTGTTAAAATGTTTTTGACTAAACCTGTAAGCCAAGGGCCAGATCAAGACATTTACGCCGAGTTGGTAGACGTTGTAGAGCCTGGAACTGTATCTAATGAGATCGCACGTGATCTTGTCCAACTATATAGGTGACAGAAGGGATATTTGGTTTCAAATGCGATACTTCTGGTCAGACCGTAGAGGAACGTCAATGGTTGAAATGACGATCGTCACGCCGTTCTTACTATTTCTTGGTCTCGGCGCGGCGGAATTCAGTCATGCTCTTTATCACCATCATCTGATAGTTAATGGATTACGTGACGCTGCTCGCTATTTAGCACGTGTTGATAATCCCACAATTGAATCTGCAAAGGCCAAAAATATTGCTGCTACAGGGGAAGTGACTGGTGGCGTAAACAGGGTTTATTGGTGGGGACCCGGCAATGTTTCGGTAGCAGTTTTAAATGTGGCAAATCCTATTGACCCCATTACCGGCGCTCGTGATTACCGAGGAGGCGATCCCATCAGAGTTGTTCGTGTTTCCACAAATGTGAATCACCCTGGTCTAGGATTCTTAAGTATTGTAGGTATCTCGTCGCCACTAACTACAAATGTATATCACGAAGAACGTGTCATTGGCGAGTAGGTATATGAGCAGAAGCCCTTTTAGTTTTGCCAACGATCGTAGTGGCTCCACCATGGTCGAATTTACAATCGTTGTATTTTTCTTTCTTTTGCTTACTGGCGGAATGGTAGAATTTACTCTTGGCTGGTATCAGTGGAACAGCGCATCAAAAGCCTTACAGCTAGGTGCCAGACTTGCTGCGGTGTCGGATCCTATATCTTCTGATCTACACAACTTAACAGGTTTAGAAGGTGGCGCAGCCCCAGGTGATCCAATGCCAGCATTTGAGCGTGTATGCAATGGCGCAACTCAAACTTGCAGTGGTGGAGGGATTTATAGCGCAGCTGCTATGAATACTCTTATTTATGGAAGGGGTGAGAATACTTGTGGCACATTCGGACCCGATCTATATGCCGGTATGTGCGATGTATTTAATCGTATCCGGCCTGAAAATATTATTATCACCTACCAGAATACTGGCCTGGGATTTGCAGGACGACCAGGAGGACCAGTCCCAACTATCACCATTGAACTTACAGGATTGACTTATGACTTTGCTTTCCTGAAAGGATTAATGGGATTCAATACTGTTACAATGCCGCCAATGCGAATAACCGCAACTGGTGAAGATCTCGCTACTACGGTAAACTAAATATGAACATTTTCAACAAGATATCAGATGCCGTTGAGGATCGGATAAAAGTAGAGTTGATCTCACCTGATCCCACGCTCTGTCAAAAAATAAAGTCCAGCTTAGAACAGGAAAATCATTACCAAGTCGAAGTTCACACTGGCACTTTAACTGAGAACTTCGAGAATCACGGATTGAAACAAAATTCGATTTTGCTCATCGTCGAGCTTACAAACAACAGTGGCGACATAAGTATTTTAGAAAAACTTGTACGTTTGCAAGAAAATCCTCCTAAAATAATAGTTATTTCTGAAGCATTGGATGAGAAAACGGCTCGCATTTTAGTTAAGCTTCATATTGTTGATCTGCTGTCAAAAGATTTTGGCCGAGCAGAGATACTCGAAGCCTGCCAAAGTGCATTTTTGTCACCTGCAACATCAATTCAAACGCGTGCTGATTGTACAACTTTTATTTCAGCGGTTGGTGGCGCAGGAGCTACATCACTCGCACAGTCATTACTGGATAATCTAATTTCCGACAAAAAAATAAACCCAAGGCGGGTTTGTATCGCTGACCTCAACTTTCAATGTGGAACGCTTGCAGACTACTTGGAATTAAAGCCAAACTTCGATATCTCAGAAGTAAATGTCACTCCAGAGCGGCTTGATTGGCAATTGTTAGATATAATGCTTACACGTCACTCTTCTGGATTTTCGTTGTTAGCCACACCGACATCACTTACGCCAATTGAAAATTTAAATCTAGAAATTGTTGGACGAGTCTTAGATCTCATATCATCCAACTACGACAAATTAGTGATCGACTTACCTCCCTACTGGTTACCATGGTGTGAAAATATCGTAAGAGGCTCTGATCAGTTTTTTATAGTAACGAATTTAAGCGTAGCAGGTCTTCGTCGCGCTCGACGTATCGCTAAACTTATATCCGAATTATGTGAGGTTGACACGACCGAGTCGGTAATTGTGAATAGAATTGGATGGTTAAAATCTGCTGGCCTGAGTAAACGTCATGCTGAAGCTATTTTGGGAAGTTATTTAGCGGGTTTTGTTCGGGATGCGGGTAAGCAACAGCAGGAAGCCCAAAACAGTGGAGTGCTTTTGTCTTCAGCAAATCGGAAAAGTCCAATTCTGATTGATTTAAAAAAAATAATGACTCAACGGTCATGAAAGACAAAGTTAGCAATTACGTCATGTAGGCGAGAATTGGTTTTAGAGAGGCGATAGTTCTAAGATGTTCAGTCGATTTACCAACCCAAACAAGAATAATTCTCGTAATCAGCCTGATCCTGTTGCTGCGACTAAAAAAATAGAAGCTTCCCAATCTTCTCCTGAAAATACCGAGGAAAATTACAACAAAGGACCTCAACGTAGGATCCTTGACGCAAAGATACGTATACATAAAAAATTGATTGATGAAATCAACCTTTCTACAATAGAGAAGGCTCCGCATAGTGAACTCAAAGAAACCATTTCCGGACTGGTCTCTCAGTTTGTAGTAGATGAGCGATTGCCGGTTAATAGTGGAGAATTTTCAAACCTTATAGATGAATTAATTGATGAGATGACAGGATTGGGACCGATCGAACCTTTGTTGAAAGATCCGTCTATAAATGACATTCTAATAAACACTCATGACAGTGTCTACATAGAGCGCTACGGAGTCCTAGAGAAAGTCAGCACCGTATTTAAAGACGAAGACCACCTTCTTAGGATTGTCAATAAAATAGTATCCTCCGTTGGCCGCCGCGTAGATGAGTCTCAGCCCTTAGTTGATGCCAGGCTTGCAGACGGATCTCGTGTAAACGTCGCGGTTCGTCCTGTCTCAATTGATGGTCCTCTCGTATCAATCCGTAAATTCTCCAAACAAGCGTTTTCTCTTGATCACCTCATAGAACTAGGGAGTCTCAATGCTGGTGTCGCTGAACTTTGTTCTGCTGCTGTTAGATGCCGTTTATCTATTCTTGTTTCGGGAGGGACCGGCAGTGGCAAGACGACAATGTTGAATGCTTTGTCTCAACATATTTCCAATAAAGAACGTCTCATAACGATAGAGGACGCAGCTGAACTTCAATTACAGCAACCACATGTTGGCCGTTTAGAGACGCGTCCTCCAAATCTAGAGGGTGGAGGGGAAATTAGACAGCGCGAACTTGTCAAAAATGCTCTGAGGATGCGACCGGATAGAATAATTATAGGTGAAGTTCGGGGAGAGGAAGCATTTGATATGCTTCAGGCTATGAATACCGGCCATGAAGGCTCAATGACGACTGTTCACGCAAATTCATCCAGGGACTCCTTAACTCGCCTCGAACAAATGGTGGGTATGGCCGGATTTCCAATGAGTCAACAAAGCATCCGTGCGCAAATGGCATCAGCGATCCGTTTGATCATTCAATTGCAGCGCTTATCAGATGGCAGACGTCGCGTAACCCAGGTGACTGAGATAACTGGTATGGAAGGTGATATCATACAAACACAAGATATAATTGAATTTGTTCGCTCAGGTGTTGATGAAGACGGAAAAATCCAAGGTGAATTACGTCCAACAGGAATTAGACCAAAGTTCCTCGAAGAGCTCAAAGTTGCAGGTTACGAACTCCCCCAAAATCTTTTTGATCCGAGATTGGTAGCTTAATGGAGTTCTTTGTCGAAACTATAGTTCATCAAACAGGACAATTTGGCCCGATAGTCCTGTTTGCAATTGCAGTATTCCTCATGGCTGAGTTCTTAATTATTACTTGGTCTGCCCGGCGCAGAAAATTAGGGCTTATTAATAGCCGATTACATATAGCCAACCAATCACAAGACATTCAATCCACGGTAATTGAACTTCGGAAAAGACGCGGACTTACAGGAGATGGCCGTTTTCAATTGCCCCTGACGGAACTTAATCGATTGATAATGCAATCGGGAATTTCACTTTCAGCAACCCGCGTTTGCATCTTGATGACCATGACATGGTTTTGCATTGCGGCTCTTGCCTATTTCTTAACTTCATCTGCTCCTTTGTCGGTCATAGCAGGCTCTTTAGCAGGGCTCATATTGCCCGTTGTTGTACTAATAATATATCGCAAAAAACGACTGAAGTTATTTGAGAGTCAACTTCCGGAAGCCATTGATATTATAGTGCGAAGCCTTAAAGCAGGTCATCCTTTAGCTGTTGCAATATCGATGGTAGCCCGTGAAATGATGGATCCGGTTGGTTCTGAATTCGGGATGGCGGCCGACGAGATGACCTATGGTCTAGATCTTGAATCGGCAATGAAAAATATGAGTTCCAGGACAGGTCACTCGGATTTATCCTATCTCGTTGTCGCAATATCGATCCAATTGAAGACTGGAGGCAACTTAGCTGAAATTTTAATCAACCTCTCAAATATGATTCGAGCTCGGGAAAAAATGCGGCGAAAAGTTCATTCGTTATCAGCCGCTGGCCGGTTTTCAGCGATCGCACTAAGCGTGCTACCGTGTGCACTCTATCTTGTGATTAGGGCAACAACCCCACAGTTTTTTGAAGATGTGAAATATGATCCTCTTTTGATGCAGGCGTTTTATTTTGGTTTGTGCCAATGGATAATTGGAATGTACGTTCTCAGAAGAATGGTCAACTTTAAGGTATAGAGGACGCAATAAGATATGCTGACTATTGCACTGGATGACTGGTTCGGAATTGTTCAACCTGATCCCTTTAAATTTGGCATCTTAGTGACGCTCATTGTTGCTTTGATTGCGCTAGTTATTTCAAATTCGCTTCGTTCGAGAGTCGAATTGCACAGGAGAACGTCCCTTAGTGATGAAGATCCGAATGAAGCCAAAACTGATGACCGAAGATCAATCCATTTTAGGAACCAACTAAAAGTTAATCAAATTGTTGAACGAGCGGGCCGTCTTTTAGCGCCCAAATCAGAAGAAAATCTTTCCGCTGTTCGTCAACAGATCGTGCAAGCAGGATTTCTGTCACCACTAGCGATTTCAATTTTTTATACATCGCGACTCCTGGTGGCATGTGCTCTTCCTCTTGGATTCGTTCTGTTTTATGGTTTTCTGCCCTTCGAAGTTCCGAATTATTTAACTATCGTGTGCGTAATGGGCTTAGCCATAATTGGATTGATACTTCCTGGCATGCTTCTCGATTGGCGCCGATCTCAAATGCGTCAGCGATACAGAATTACATTTCCCGATATGATGGATTTGCTGGTCGTCTGCATAGAATCGGGTCAAAGTTTAAACGGCGCATTAGAACGCGTTGGTAAAGAAATAACCAAGTCATGCCCAGAATTAGGTGCCAATATCCACCTGGTTTGTTTAGAAATTCGAGCCGGTAAAACATTGACTGAAGCTTTAGAAGGACTTTATGAGCGACTAGGAATTGATGAAGTCAATAGCCTGAAATTATTATTGAAGCAATCACAGGAGCTAGGAGCCAGCATAGCGGACTCTTTGCGAGTTTACAGCGATGAAATGCGCGATAAAAGGTTGATGCGGGCAGAGGCGCTAGCCAATGCGTTGCCAGTCAAAATGACACTTCCTCTTGGTTTTTTTATTTTCCCAGTGATACTTTTATTGATAATGATCCCTGTAATCATCCGAATTAAAAATGCCTTTGTATAATTGAATTTAATCAACTCCAGTTCGTCGAAAATTTTCCATAAATCCAGGCAATAATGCAAGTTATGGAGGCATCACCCTGCCAAGTATATCGCTGGCCTAATCCGTAGTCTCACTCAAAGCATTCGGTTGTAATTCTGGCAACTGCGTAATCTCTTCCGAACTTCGCAATCCTCTCGGTTTTTTCACCTCGTCATTCTGATACCTCTCGATGGCATGCTCAATTCTTTGCCCACTCGTCTCGAGATTAGGGTCATTTGCATAATATGGCCACGGATCAATGGTATGTATCGCCTTGTTATTGGCAATGGCATCACCTGCATCCCTTGAAATAGCATCGCGGCGAGCACGATAATCGTCATCAAATGCCATGACCATGGAATAAGTGGATAATAAAAACGGCAATGCCATCAGTAAAGCAATACGTATATGAAGTCTGTGTTTAATTTTATCAATTTTATCATTTATAGATGCCATTTGATTTCTCCAAGATTACTTCGCCTTCCCATCCATCATCAAATTCCAACATGTGTCCGTAAGGTGCAGGCCAATGTTTTCTTATTTCCAATCGTTGTCTAATAAAAAAATCGATGTCGTTTGCTGCAAAACTTTTGTCTAGCGGCGTCAACAATTTCTTATCTGGAGTTGCCGGTTGCACCAAGCGCGGTGTGATAATAATGACCAGATCAGTTTCTCGTTTCTGGTACGATGCACTACTGAATAAAGTGCCTAGAACTGGAACCGATCCAACCCAGGGTAGCTGTTCTTTAGCTTTGATATTGGTCGTTGATAGTAATCCTGCCATCGCAAACGATTGACCATCACGCAATTCAATTGTTGTACTTGCTTGACGAACGATAAGACTACAAACATTTCCACTCGTAGTTCGCAAACAATTGGTCTGATCTATTTCGCTGACTTCCGGCTCAACTTTGAGATTAATTAATCCGTCACCCAACACCGTTGGAGTGAATGCCAAACCAACACCAAACTTCTTAAATTCAACACTGATTTTATTATCGCCCGCATCAACAGGAAATGGAAATTCACCGCCTGCAAGAAAGTTTGCCGTGTCTCCGGATAATGCAACCAGATTGGGCTCAGCAAGTCTTCGTGCAAGTCCTTTCTGCTCTAGAAGCTGAATGACGGCATCAACAGACCGACTGTCACTTCGGTATACGCTAACGGCTGCCGTTCCATATGCGGGATCATTTGAAGGAAACGGCAAGGCTTTGACCAAAAGGTCAGAAACTCCGGCACCCGCCGTCGCCTTAACAATAGATCCAGTAATACCTACGAAATTTTTTGAGAGATACGCCCATGAAATTCCAAGCTCCCGAGCTGCATTTCTAGATGCTTCAACAAATCGTACTTCCAAAAGTACCTGCTGGGATCCTTTAATTTTTTTTACGTTAAGGGAATTTGTAATCATTTCCTTCGGAGCAAATCGACTTGCAATGGCAAGTGCCTTTTGCAACGCTAGTGCGTCGGGAACAGTCCCGCTTAAGAGGATACCACCATTTATTGAGCTTACTTCTATATTAGATTGAAATACCTCACGGCGGAGTGTAGATCGGAGATTTTCAATGTCATGAGTTACTGAAATTTCAAGAATTCCCAAAAGGGATTTATCATCATCAAATATTGTAATCCTCGTTGTGCCAATCTGCTTTCCGAGAATATACATTGAATAGTTCGAGAGAGGTACAACATCTGCAATTTTTTCGTTTGCGACCAAAGCCTCGGAATAAGAACGCTCCACGCGAATAGTTTCAGATTGATCTCTTACTATTTTTAATTTCCTCACGGCACCAAAAGAATCCAAGTCATAATGTATTGGCTGTTGAGATGTCTGTTGGTATTTGCCTTCGTCAGAACCACTGCTGCTCGCTTGTGAAAGGGATTTTTGTGCTGAAGCATTATTTTCAAATGTGACTAAAAATACACCTGATGAAATTATACTAGAAATAACCAGGCTGATAATTTGCAAGTGACCCCAAACATTAATTCGCCATAGTTTTAAATAAAACAGTGATCGAAAATTCCTTTGTCTTGAAATTTTAAACTGCCTTTGGACGAACATTACAACTCCCCCGTTTCCGACGTCAGATAATGCCACACGATTGGCCCGCTATGGCCTGCAAAGCTCCAATTAATCTGGGGAAACCAACATCCCACTAATACTCGGCTAAATTAAAAACTCTTTATTTGCACGCCAAATAATTTATTAAGAAGGAGCCATATGATCTCTCATCATAAAACTAATGTCTTATATGTCTTACTCTAGCTGCTGTTGATGCATGATCTAAGTCGCCATGAGCCGATTTCCATTCATCTAGCATCTCTATGTTATTTGCAATCAGTTCGCTTTCGGGGGCTTTCCTTTGTGCTTCTATAAAGTGGTCCCGAGCCAATTTCAATTTTCCTTGTAGTAAGAAATGATAACCAAGATTATTTAATACAGCAGGTGTTCGTCCAACCAATTCAATGGCGACTGAATAACTTCGGCTAGCCAAATCAAAACGTTTTAATCGGTCATATGACGCCGCCAAACCCAACCATGCATCGACGCTCTGTTTATTTTGTTCAACAGCCTCGCGGAAATATTTTTCCGAAAGACCATAGTCGCCTTGATCAAAACTAGTTTTGGCTAGATAGAGAGGTTCATCTGACGGTCTCTGATCAGAAGGAGGTGGCAAAACTGTAGTGCAGCCTCCTAAAAACAGAATTATTAGGCCTAGGAATTTCAATTGGATTAACTTCACTGGCCGCCCCACCACTTCAGAAGAATCAAGATTCGTTATTTCCAAAATAGTTGATTCGCATGTCACAAACGTAGAGGATTTGAATTGTTTATGCTTCTGTTGAATCTTATCCAGAGCTATTTCACAGGATAAACGGGGAACAAGAAAGTTATTGTAACCAGCTTCAACACATTTTTATATTTTAAAACAATAGCTTAATGAACTTATTTGACTGACTTCCTCTCCTCTACCTGAAATTTTCAAGGTTCACCTGGCTGGCGTGCCGGCAAGCTTTCCCTCTTTCTTGCGACAGGCGCGCGCCCTGGCGATGAAGGGGCAGCAACATCCTGACTTCTCAAATCGGCATGAATTTTTATCCGGCGAAATTGATTGCAGGGCCCAAAACCCTACCAAAGACAACCAATTCCACCGGGCTTGAAGGGTTCAACCAATGCCCGGAGGCCCGGATCAAATTGTTGGAATTCTGTCAAAAATGGTTTATAGCATTGCTTCGCCCTAAACGGCGGCCATATTTTAATAATTACGTCGGAGTGTGGCGCAGCCTGGTAGCGCACCTCGTTCGGGACGAGGGGGTCGGTGGTTCGAATCCACTCACTCCGACCAGCAAAATCAAAATCTTACAAAAATCTCCTGAAAATTGAAACGGTACATGTGTACCGATTTTTTCCAAAACGGCCCATTCTAGACCGCAGATTAGGGTAATATGGATGAAAGATATTCTCGGTGACCCAGTTGTTTTACTCTAGTTCCGATTTTTTTCAGCGCCATTTTTGATCTGATCAATGAACCTTGGATGCTAGAGACGAATATTGAATATCTTGAAACCTGGCTGCAAACAATCCAACACGGGATTACGGACGGACACTGATGGAGATTGCAGAGCAGTTCGGTGTTAGTAATCCCGTGTTGGATTGTTTGCAG
>CAYWUX010000041.1:0-18324 GCA_964461525.1 uncultured Hyphomicrobiaceae bacterium
TGGTCAATATCATCCATTGGTGTGGTTTGAGGTATAGGTTCAAATCGTGGGCTCGATGCCACCTATACCGAACAAAAATAAAAATCTAAATTTCATTAAACTACTGAGATTTTGCAAAACCTTTCAAGGCACCAGCCCGAAAGTGTTAAAAATGACAAGCTCACGCCCATTGACCTGCATCAATGCTGCAATGTGGCATATCATACATAATTGCCTATGATAGGTTTGATTGATCCTTTTCCACTGCGCGTAAATTGAGAACTGATGTTAGAGCGCATGTGTCGAATTAGCGGGATTGCTATATGAATGAACCGATTAAGAAGCCGGGTATCAGCAAATTACGTGTACCTTCGCAGAGAACAAAGCGCGCAAAACGTCAGTTTGCTTCTGATAATACAAACACAGTAGTCAGTGCGGAAGCCTTACCAGAAACGAAATCGACACCGCCTACGACGTCTTCCGACCTGTTGGAGCGTGATTCTTATACATCCACAGCGCTCGCAGAGCTGCTTAATCGATCTACACATGCAACTATCGCACGCTTCACTTCGGGTCTTTCACCAGCTGCTTTGGTCGAGGCTAATTTTGACTGGCTTATTCACTTATTTTTCGCACCTGGCAAACGGCTTCAATTGATCGAAAAAGCTTGGCGAAAGTCGGGGCGATTTGCCGCTTATGTTGGACGCTGTATGACGAATCCGCAAGATGCGGAATACTGTATAAAACCTCTACTGCAGGACAGGCGCTTCAAGAGTGAAGCGTGGCAAAAATGGCCGTTTAACATCTTTTATCAAGGCTTCCTACTTCAACAACAATGGTGGCACATTGCGACTACAGATGTGCCAGGGGTCACTCAACAACACGAACGTACATTGCAGTTTGCTGCCCGTCAAATTCTTGATATTTTTGCACCTTCAAATTTTTTGACAACGAACCCCGAGCTACTCAATAAAACGCAGATCGAGGGGGGCCAGAACCTATTGCGGGGGTATCAAAATCTTGTTGAGGACTTGGACCGCGCATACAGCGGTAAAAAACCTGTCGGCGCTGAAGCTTTTATTCCAGGCGATGCGGTTGCCACTACTTCGGGAAAGGTTGTCTATAGAAATCGATTGATAGAGCTAATTCAATATAAACCAGCAACAGATAAAGTGCGACCTGAACCATTGCTTATTGTGCCTGCATGGATCATGAAATATTATATTCTTGATCTCTCTCCACAAAATTCATTGGTCCGGTATCTGGTGGAACAAGGTTTCACCGTGTTCATGATTTCCTGGAAAAATCCTGGCCCAGGAGACAGGGATCTTACCATGGAAAGCTACCGTACCTTAGGCATTGAATCAGCCCTTGAGGCAATTTCCGCGATAGTACCGGATCAGTTGGTTCATGGTGTCGGATATTGTCTGGGTGGAACACTTCTAACCATTGCTGCGGCAGTTCATGAACGCGATGGCATCAATCGCTTTAAGACCCTGACTTTTTTGGCCACTCAGGTCGATTTTGAAGAACCTGGTGAGCTGGCCCTATTTATAAATGAAAGTCAACTTCGGTTTCTGGAAGACTCGATGTGGGAGCAGGGCTTTCTTGATACCAAACAAATGGCGGGGGCATTCCAGTTGTTAAGATCAAACGATCTGATTTGGTCGCGGATTATTCACGATTATTTAATCGGCGAGCGGAGCGCAATTAATGATTTAATGGCCTGGAATGCTGATGCAACACGTATGCCTTACACCATGCACTCAGAATATCTTAGGAAGCTTTTCCTGAATAATGATTTATCGGAAGGTCGTTATATAGTTGGCGATCATCCAATAGCCATCTCAGACATTCGTTCTCCTATTTTTTGTGTTGGGACGCTCACAGACCATGTCGCTCCCTGGCGATCTGTATATAAAATTCATCTGTTTGCCGATGCTGAGTTGACATTCCTACTCACAAGTGGAGGTCATAATGCTGGTATTGTGTCACCACCCAATCATCCGCGACGAACCTATCAGATTCAGACCAAAGCTGATGTCCAACACTATGTCGACCCAGATACATGGCTAAGAGATACTCCCACAAATCAAGGTTCTTGGTGGCCGGAATGGAGCCGTTGGTTAAAACTGCGCTCTGGGGAGTCAGCGTTACCACCTGAAATTGGTGCAGCGGAGGCTGGCTATATACCTCTTGAAGATGCACCTGGTTCTTACGTATTGCAAGAATAACCAGTCTCTAATTGCCCCTGAAAACAGACAGCGATAAACAATGTTGAATTCGAAAATAACATTTTAGGTTTTATTGCGGTTTGAAGAAAGTGTTGCCTCAGCGCCAGTTACTAGATCGAGTAACTCAGATGTGACTGCATCCTGACGCAATAATCGCTCCAAGCGGTGCATATTTCCCAACTTTTCGGCAATATTGTGATCGGCACTTTCCATCACTTGAAGCCGCGCTCCATTCTCACTTGCCAAGGATTCCATCATGCTTCTTGTCAACGCCGCAAAAAGATATTCGCTCGTTAATCGTTGGAAGAGGAGAGTAGGAGTGAGATAATGTACTGGCGGAAATCGAGCCTGAGTGCCGTCTTGAAACGCAAAATTGATAGGAACTAAACGTTTTGTGGTGACTTCATAGATCCCACCACGTCGATAACTAGCAAATACAATATCAACAGTTGATACATTTACGAAATGATGGACTACGCGACGGACGACAGCGGGAATACCACCAGCATGTGTCGCCATTGATACGTTTATATCAACTTTGAGGCCAAGTTCCTCTGCAAGTACCTTCCCGCGACTACCGACAATCATAAAACATTTTTTTTCTTCATGTAGTATTTTTGCTTGATCCAGTAACTTCTCATTAAAACCACCGGCGAATCCGTGTTCAGTGCTAATTAAAATAAGATAATGGTGATCACAAGAAAGAGAAGTATCGATATTTCCCTGCGCACTATGAAGGAGAGTTACAGCTTCAGCCAGCGCATCTTCAACTACAGAAACATAATTACGAATTCCCCCTAACGCACTTTGGGCTTCCAAGAGACGCGAGGCGGCAAGTGTGCGCAATGCACCGAACAGATCTCGCAATTCTATTAGACTGGCAATTCTTTCTGTTAATCTGGGTAATTGTTCCATTTCACCCTCACTGGTGCCCAGAACTTGTAGTCTCTCTCAATATGATATCAAACGCTTGCAAAAGGTCTTGCCGGTCTTCATCGGAAAGCTCTTTAGTATTTTCTATCCGGGACACAGCTCTGGGACATTGACGCAAAATTTCGCGACCGAGCTTAATCTGAAATTCAACTATGTCTTTAGCTGAAGTGTCGTCAAGCTTCCCCTCACTAACAGCAAGAAGCAACGCGGTTTGTTCGGAGAGAGACAATGGTTTATATTGGGGTTGGGCAAGAACGGAACGAATACTACGGCCATGTTTAATCGTTTGTTTTGTGCGATCATCCATTATCGCTCCAAAACGTGTAAAAACCTCGAGCTCAAGAAACTGAGAATAGTCAAGACGGAGGCGTCGCGCGAGTTTTTTGATAGCCAAACTTTGTGTTTGACCACCTACACGTGATACGCTGAGACCAACATTTACTGCAGGTTTCTGACCTTCGTAAAACAATTTTGGTTCTAAATATATTTGGCCATCGGTAATTGAAATTAAATTCGTCGGAATGTAAGCAGTCAAATTTCCGGCCTGTGTTTCTGCAATCGGTAGTGCTGTAATCGAACCTCCGCCGCGCTCTTGGCTCAATTTAGCCGCTCTCTCAAGCAATCGAGCGTGAATATAGAACACATCACCAGGATAAGCCTCCCTCCCAGGCGGTCTTCGAAGCAGAAGGGAAAGTTGGCGATATATAATGGCGTGCTTGCTCAGATCATCAATTACCAAAAGTGCATCACGTCCACAATCTCGGAAGTATTCTGCGATGGTACATGCAGTATACGGTGTGATCCATTGAGCACCGGGTGACGCATTTGCTTCGCCCACTACGAATATACAACGCTCAAAAGCACCGTATTTTCGCACGGCAGATATGACCTGATTAACCGCAGATGTTTTCTGACCAACTGCAGCGTAAACACATATGACATTCGATGATTTTTGGTTAATGATCGTGTCAACCGCAATTGTGGTCTTTCCTGTTTTTCGGTCGCCGATAATGAGTTGGCGTTGTCCACGACCAAGCGGTATCATTGCGTCAATTACAGTTATGCCCGTCATGAGAGGCTCTGTTACGAGGTCTCGTTCAATGATGGCAGGTGCAGGTTGATCAATCGGATCTTCGCGGCAAGCAACTATTGGGGGGCCTCCGTCCAATGGAAGACCCATTGGGTCCAAAATTCGGCCAAGCAACTCCTCGCCGACAGGAACCCGGATAATTTCACCTGTTCCTTGAACTTGGCTCCCAGCAGAGACTTTTTCTCCATTTGCCAACAAAACACATCCCAGAGAAGTTTCATCGACACGAAATGTGAGTCCCAGCGCTCCGTCCTTAAATCGGAGCGTTTCATATAAACGTGTCAGTGGCAGACCTGAGACTTCAGCAACACCATCACCGACATGATCTACTATCCCCACATGCTCTATTGCGGGTAAAAAATCAAAATTGCGTAATCTTCGTCTGGCAATGGGTATCCAATG
Source organism: uncultured Hyphomicrobiaceae bacterium (assembly GCA_964461525.1). Lineage (GTDB taxonomy): Bacteria > Pseudomonadota > Alphaproteobacteria > Rhizobiales > CAYWUX01 > CAYWUX01. The sequence continues at coordinate 4,639 of CAYWUX010000041.1, forward strand.
TTCCAGTTCATCCTGTAGCGTTTTCATCTCTTATTAAAAGTTTCTCTGCATGCTGGAGTTGCTCCCTCCAAGTGAATTTCAATATTCCGTGCGGGAAACGAAGTTCGGCACCACCCAAAATCTCAGGATCGATAACAAAATTGATCTTGTTCCCAAAGTCAATTCTGTCGCTTAAACAGAGCTGCCATTGCCCTCTGTCTTCAGGTGTCAATTCAGTAGAGGTCGCCACTGTGAGTCCAGTATCTGACGAATTTTTGAGGTCTTCCTGCAATGGCCGGATTTCTTCAACTGGTATCGACTCTAGGAATTTCAATAAACGTTTGAGATGAACATTTTGAGGTATCTCAGGGCCAATTTCCCCGATCAGCCGACCTGCAAGTATCACCGCCAAAGACGCTGCTTGTTCTCGAATTTCATTAGTTGCAACAAATCTTTCTTGCTCAATCATCTGACGGGCGGTATCCAAAGCACTCTTAGCTTCGACTTTCGCCTCTTCCAGAATTTTTTGGTGTTCTTTCTCTATTTCTTCATGGATCTTTTTGATAAGATCTTGTCGCTCTTGATCCAGTTTTAGGCGCTCGCTCTCATAAATCAACCGTGCGTCTTCGGCTTCTTTTTTCAGCTCATCAGCTTCCGCGAAGGCCTGTTTGGTCATTGCCGTGCGCCTGGCAACTACATCCTTAACCGGTCGAAAAAGAAAACGCGACAAGAGCCAAACAAGTACAAGGAAGTTGATCGTTTGAAGAATAAATGTCCACCAATTTATTTGCATCTTCATGTAACAAACGGATTTGCGTATAACAGCAATAAAGCAATGACGAGGCAGTAAATAGCCATAGTCTCGATCATCGCCAACCCAACAAATAGCGTACGAGAGACTACATTGGCCGATTCTGGCTGACGTGCAATTGCTTCCATCGCCGCGGCGATGGCGCGTCCTTCGCTGTAAGCGGGAATAATAGCGCCGAATGAAACAACAACCACGGCTCCAATGATACTTAACATCTCAATGTTGACTTCCATTTTTTCTCCTTTTTTATTTTAATCAATGTTCTCACCCGACCCTACGGCCGCACCAATATAGACTGACGCCAATGCTGTGAAGATATAGGCTTGAATTAAGCCAATTAATATTCCGAGCAGCATGAAGGGGACAGGCAAAAACAAAGCTGCAAGATAAACAATTATTGCAATAACAAATTCATGGCTCATAATATTTCCAAAAAGACGAACCATGAGAGAGAAGGTTCTCGTGATTTCCGACAACAAATTCAAAGGTAAAAGTAGGGGATTTGGTTTAATATAACGTAGCAAATAGCCTGCAAGTCCACGTGACCGAATCCCGAAGATATGCACTGATACAAAGACAATCACCGCCAATGCCGACGGAGTTTCGATTTGACCGGTTGGAGGCTTCATTCCGGGCACAATCGCTGTAAGATTTGCAAATACCAAAAAAAGGAAGAGGGTTCCAATTAACGGCAAGTATGGCCATGGATCCCTCTGAATGATGTCTTCGACTTGTTTGGCCAAATACAGCACGAAAATTTCTAAAATTTCTTGAAATGCATCAGCACAAACGTCGGCACGATTCATGGCATACCAGGAGACAAATGTCAGAACTGCCATTATGACCCATGTTGTTACAACCGAATTATCGATCGGAATGGGACCAACATTAAATATGATATCCGGTGCGAAGGGATTCTTATCCATTGCTATTAAATTCCCACATGTTTTGAAAGAACAGACGCACCAAAACAAAACCGAAGAGTAGAAGCAGCAACGGCATTGCACCTTGCTGAGCGACAAGCCAAAAAACAATTACCGAAGCAATGGTTCTCAACAAATAAAATGAAAATAGGAGACTGCTTGACCTTCCTTCAGTATGAAGGTGAACTGTATGCGCAACTAGGTCAAAATATACTTTACCGAGTCCAACTCCGGTTAAAATATACAATGCGCCGATTGCAGCATAAGATAAATTCATTCTTTGGTGATCCTTAGCCAGGCAAGATAACTTCCCAGAGCTATGCCAAACAGGATCAAAGCACCGCTGAATAAGATTCCGGTATCAAACTTCTGATCCAGGAGCCGGCCAACGAAAACGCCGAGCACAGTCGGTGTAACAATCAACCAACCAAGCACTCCGACCATAGATAAATTCTGCCAAGTTGAGCGTTCGCCCTCTTTTTTCCATTTTCTGCGACGCTCTTCCCGAATGTGGATAGCCCGCTGCATGTTTTTCTCGCTGTTGTCATTCACTAAATGATTTTTCGACCTCTTTTTATTTTTCAGAAGCATCCATTTTCATGGATGATCCGATAGATAACTTTGGAACGCGTTGGATTATTTTGCTTCCTGATACGATATAGCGCTGTAACTGCCGTATCGCCGCTAAATTCAGTTGCGCTGATGAAAGCCGCGACTGCTCTTCCGCTCGCTCCTGGTCAGAAAATCGCTCTAATACCGACTGCACTAGTTCGCTCATCTTGTCGTTGCTGACGGCTTCAGGCGTTGCAATTTCCACCAAATCCCCATCGCGGACAGTAAGAACGCCACCACGTACTGCAATATGATGCTCCATTCCTTCACGATCTTTCCAAGTTACAACCGATACCGAAAGGACTGTGAGAAAGTCTGTATGCCCAGGAAGTATCCCGAATGCACCAGTAGAATCTTCCGCTCGCACGTGCTGAACGTCCTGAACCTCAACAATTACTAACATTGGAGTAGTTACCAAGAGTCTCATGCTTATCTATTATCCGTTTTTTCCTTGGCGCGTGCATCTTCAAGAGTTCCAATCATGTACAATGAGCTTTCAGTCCAGTCGTCGGTCATTCCTTCCAAAATCGCCCGGCAACCCGTCAGGGTCTCCTCAAGCGACACTGAAGAACCGGCAAGCCCAGTAAACCTAGAGGTAACTGCAAACGGTTGTGATAAGAATCGAATCAGGCGCCGCGCCCTCCGAACGGCCAATCGATCGCCCGAGCCAAGTTCTTCAACTCCGAGAAGTGAAATAATCTCCTGCAATTCGTGGTAATGTTCTATGAGTCTTCTTACTTCTTCTGCTATCTCATAATGCTCTTCTCCCACGATCAGCGGGTCCAGTAATGTCGATGTTGACGCAAGTGGATCGATCGCAGGATAAAGCCCCTGGCTAGCCATGTCGCGACTGAGAACAATTGTCGAATCCAGATGTGTGAAGATTTGCGCAACAGCAGGATCGGTAAAGTCGTCAGCGGGTACATATACGGCTTGAATTGATGTTACTGCGGATCCTTTCACCGACGCAATTCGTTGCTCAAATTCAGCGATTTCGGTCGCCAGCGTCGGCTGATAACCAACACGTGATGGTAAACGTCCCAGTAGTCCCGAGAGCTCACTTCCGGCTTGAACAAAACGAAAAACATTATCGACCAGCAAAAGAACATCGTTGTTCCTTTCGTCGCGAAAATATTCAGCAATCGTTAATGCTGTCATTCCGACACGCCAACGTGCACCGGAGGGCTCGTTCATTTGACCGAAAACCAGCGCAGTCCTATTGAGAACGCCAGAATTTTTTAGCTCCAGCCAAAGTTCATGCCCCTCGCGCGATCGTTCACCGATCCCTGCAAACACCGAAATGCCGCCAAAACTTGCAGAGGTGGCGCGAATGAGTTCCATAATAAGAACGGTTTTGCCAACCCCAGCCCCTCCAAACAGTGCCGCCTTCCCGCCACGTGGTAATGGTGACAGCAGATCAATAACTTTGATACCTGTAAAAAATATATCTCCGCCGCTACTTTGCTCACTCAAACGAGGTGGATTACGATGAATAGGACGGCGCGGAACCGAAGGTTCGATGGCATGTTCTTGGTCAATAGGATCGCCAACGACATTCAGGAGTCTTCCCAGTACTGCAATTCCGGTAGGAACCATAATTGGTCCGCCACTATCGACAACTTTGACGCCACATCTTAGTCCTGCCGTTTCCTGCAACGCGACTCCGCGTATTCGAAAGCGGTCTACATGCTGTTGCACTTCTAAAACCAGCCGATAGGGACCATCCCATTGCACATCAAGGGCATTATTAATGGCGGGCAAATTTCCAGACTGAAAAGTTACGTCCACCACGCACCCATCAATTGACGTTATACGTCCCTCTGGTTGACAAATTCCATTAACCGATGATCTAGTTGATGATGGCATTTTCTTGCGAGTTCTCTTGATTCTTTTCGCATCTTTCCTTTGCAAACCAGTGATCCATTAGTACCGAAGCCGTAATATCACCGCTGACATTGATTGCCGTCCGACTCATATCCAAGATTCGATCTACCCCCATAATTAATGCGATCCCAGAAGCTGGTACCCCTACCGTCCCAAGCACCATTGCAAGAACAACAATGCCAACGCCTGGAGTGGCAGGCGTTCCTATAGAGGCACCGACGGCTGTGATGATGATCAACAACATTCCTCCATTCCCAATTTGAACGCCAAACACTTGGGCCAAAAAGATAACCGCCACACCCTGATATAATGCAGTTCCATTCATGTTGATCGTGGCCCCGAGCGGGATCACGAACTGACTAATCGAGGGACGAACACCAAGTTTCTCCTCTGCTATCCTAATAGATAGAGGCATGACCGCCGCCGAACTTGAAGTGGAAAAAGCAAGCAACAGAACCTCCCGGACTGACTTCAGGAAATTAATCGGCGATTGACGAACGGTTGCATATAAAATCAGTAGATAGACTAGGAAAATAAGAATTAATCCAAGTAATACCGTGCCGACATAAGCGGCCATCCCGACAAGCGCACCCAGACCAATCTTGGCGGTGAGCTGAGTGAGAAGTCCAAAGACGGCAACAGGTGCAAGCACCATGGCGGAGCGAACCACCGTCATGCAGACCTCTTGAAGTGAACCCAGCAGCTCAAGCAAAGGCCGCGATTGAATCGGTGACATCATAACCAAAGCGACCCCAACGATTACGGCAAATACCACAATCTGGAGCATTTCACTCTGGACCATTGAGTTCAATGGATTGGTGGGGAGCAACGTAAGAAATTTCTCGGGTAATTCGGAAAAACTAGGGATCGCTGACGTCGTCTCGTTAATGCTTGGTGTAGTTCCAAGGGTCGTTCTTACCATCTGACTGTCGATTAAAGATCCTGGCTTTAACGCAAGGGCCAGCATCAATCCAATTCCAATGGCCACTGCAGTCGTGGCAGTGAAATAAATCACAACACTCAAGCCAACTCTGCGTAATTGATCGATGCTCTCAGTTGCAGCAAGGCCACGTATGATTGATGCGAATACCAGGGGAATAACGATCATCTGAATAAGTGCTAGAAAGATATAACCGGGAAGTGCCAGCCAACTGCTCATCACGGCGGCGACATGTCGGTCAACCCAGCCAACAGAAGGTCCGAGGGCGACGCCGGTGAGCAAGCCCAAACCCATTCCTGTTAGGACTTTCAACCACAGACGTCCACGAACCAGGCCCTGCAGGTAATCGCTCAAATACTTCAATGAGCGAGGATTAAGAAGCTCCAACGGATGCTGAGTCTGTTTTTTTTTCGTCACCATCAAAGAATTTTTAGACCCTATATTAGCCAGAAAAGAATGCAGGATAAGGTTTAGCACCTTGGGTTTCATTGATTTGTATCAAAATGATCAGACGGGTTCTGTTGGGCCATATGAGCATGAATTGTCACGCAGATGAGGCGCTTGGAAGTCGTGACTGCGATGCATTCCTTAGAATAGCAGTAATTATGGAAAATTGATCTGTATCAATGACTACCTTGTAATAGCCAGATGATATTGAGTTAAATTCTGTACAAGTTCCGGGATAAAATCACTAACAGTATGGCTAAGTTATCGCCCAAAAAGTGCTGAGGAAATACAAATGAAGGTAAAAGATGTAATGCATAAAGGTGTCGAATGGGTAGCCCCCGACACTACGATTTTCGACATCTCGATTATGATGAAGAAAAATGATATTGGTGCGGTTCCTGTAGGTGAGAATGATAAACTGGTCGGAATGGTTACGGATCGGGATATCGCCATACGGGCGTTTTCCAAAGGTGATAGTGCAAAGGCCGTCGTTGCCAAGGACGTTATGACAGCGGGAATAATATTTTGTACCGAGAATGAGGAATTAGATGACGCTGTCCGTCTAATGGAAGATCGGAAAATCAGGCGCCTGCCAGTTATAAATAAGGACAAACGAATGGTTGGAATGTTGAGCCTCGGCGACATTGCGCAGTCCGCTTCGCATGAGCTTTCGGGAGAGGTCATTTCGGCATTGGCGAGCCATCACAAATGAATTGGCCGAAGAAAAAGTTTTTACATGTGAAAAAGCCGAGAAACATGCCGAAAATATCATCACTTCAGCGAAAAACCAGGCAGGATTGATTCTGCAAGCTGCGGAAGCAAGAGCCGATTCACTGATCAAAGGTAAATAGAGACCAGGGAATGTTGCATAGCTATTTTGTAAGATTGCGCTAACGCATATCGAAAAGTAATGGAATTAAATGGGCTTTGTAATTGATCTTCTTCAAAGCGAAAAGCTCGCCAAGTTATAATCTTCAATTCAACGATAGTTTAAAACCCATAATTATGAAACCAACTCGGACATGAATTCTTGTTTGTAATGGTATGCAGGCCAAAGTGATGAGCAATTTAGGCCCGGGCAAGGGCGTTGAGGCTGTTTCAAGTCTGCAGTTCGAGAGAGGCGATTTATCTGAGAGCAATATGTTTTCGGATCGTCCCGGTAGAACATTTGATTCCCACGGTCAAGGCCGACACATATTGGAACCGCCTGGCGATGCCAATCGCGAGGCTAAATCCCAGTTTGCCCAGACAATTTTGGACAAGTTACATGATAATCTCTCCAAAAATAAATTTGACCAACTTATAGTAATAGCGCCACCCTCAATGCTGGGGTATCTAAGAGAAAAGTTTTCGAAGCAACTTAGCACCCGGATTATTGGTGAAATTGATAAAGATCTCACTCACTTAACTGCCAGACAAATTATTGAACATATAACAGATTTTCTTGCTGCTTAATTTTTCGATACTGGTGGCAATTATTTCTGATGAACCATTGCTTTATTATAGATGACGTTTCCAGTTATGCTGAGTTATAAGAATTCTGTAACCAGTCTTTGAATGACATTCGATGAGTCGCCAACAGAAGAGCAAATTTGAGGCTTCGGGGGTGAAGGTTCACCGACAGCCGCTCTGGCTTAGGAAGATTGCTTTTGTTCTTAATTATTTTATTTATTTAAAGTTCGGGGCATTTCAATACGGATCGATTCGTCCGATAATATCTGACAAAGATCGGGGAAGGCTCGAAGCCATACCTGAAGGAGCAGGGAATATCCTTGTAGGTCCGCATCCGAGCAACCAGGACGCCCACCTTCTTTTTCATCTGTTCGCGCAAACACGTACTGATCCCGTTCTGTTTTTGATGGCGGCAGAAACCTATCTTGGTGGTACATTTCTCCGTCGTTGGGTACTCGATGAACTGGGTGTGATTCCTGTAAACAGGGGCAGGAGCAGTCCCGAAATCATTGAGGCTATGATTGAACACATCAGTAGGGGATGGTGGGGAGGTCTCTTTCCAGAGGGCGACGTCTATTTCTCCCGGGAAGTCATGCCAATGGAAATAGGCGTCCTTAGAATTGCTGTACAAGCAGCGTTAAAAGTTCAGAGTAGAACTGGGCAGAAAAACGGGTCAAAGAAACCTATCAGACCTATTTTTATCACTCCATTTGCCCATGTTTGTTTTTTGAGAAATCCCAATCTGTCGCGCAGTCGATTGGAAGAGGCCATTATTGAACTGGAGCGAAGATCAGCCGATAAAAATAACAAACAATGCCAAAATTTTGCAGATCGCTTAAGATCACTAGCGGATCAAATCCTTGAACACAAAGCCCTGGAATATGGCATTCCTGAGGACAAGTGGCAGCATCCCGATCGATTTCTAAGAATTTCCCGCTTGCAACATGCTGTACTTGAACAACTAGAGATCGCATATTTTGGACGGGTGCAGTCCGGATATTCCAGAAGGCGTGCGATGAAGATCCGTGCAATTTGTGTTGAGAAGCTTGAGGATAAGTCAATTTCAGACCTGACCCGCAACATAATCGAAAAAGACACCATCAAAATACGCGAACTTATACTGATGACTCCCTTCAGTCATGCTTATCGTGAAAAATATGGTGATCTTGAAATGTGGGTTGAATATATGAGACGGTTTTACACAGCATTGTCGATCCCGAAAAAGGATTTCGGTCCGGAAGACGTTGTGTTCAGAATTTTAGAACCTATCGATGTTCATCTCATTGCCAGTGAGTACAAATTAATTTTTTCGCAAAGAGAGAAAAAGAACTTTCTGATCAATGAAACTGAGGCATTGCGAAAGATCATTCAGGCCGGTGTGGATGGTATATGCAGCCAAAGATCAACAATGAAAATTCCAGATTAACTGATCATGGTTAGGGGAATAAATTCAGCGGTAGCGGCTATAATATTGTTAATCTCATTAAGGCTCTTACATTAGATTAACTACTGCTCTAAATTCATGATCTTTCAACGAACTGTAGTCACCACGGATTATAGTGCGACAATCAACCTATGACTCTTTTGTTACCCGAGCGGCTGCGGGGTTTTAATCCGCCTAAACTTAAAATGGCCTCGATAAAAACGGGTCCGCTTCACTATGCAACTTTCGGAGAGGGGCCGGAAATCCTTGTTTTCCATGGAACAGGATCGAGTTTTTTCACCGAGATGGCACTTGAGATGCCTCTGATTGAAGCGGGGTATAAACTGATCGTTCCGCAGCGCCCTGGCTATCCCGGCACGCCTCTGAGTCATGGTCGAAAACCATCCAATTGTGCAGATATGGCGGCTGATCTTCTTGCACAGCTGGACATAAACAGGGTGGTAGCACTTGGGACTTCCGGAGGTGGCCCCGCTGCCTTACAGTTTGCTTCGCGACACGCGTCCCGAACATCTGCTCTCATTTTACAGTGCGCCGTCACCCATCCCTGGACTCAACGGCTATGGGAACCACAGAGTAAACATTTCAAGGTTCGTTTGGTCAGACAGGCGTGGGTAAGGAGAACCTTAAATTGGTTTGCTTCGAGAATTCCAACGCAGTTTTTTTATCCCCGGGCTATTCGGTCACTGGAAGGTCTTTTAGGTCCGCGATGGTACGATCTAAAGGACCATGAAACAGTTTCCGCGATTTCGCAGATATTTCAAATGAGCCAATCGAATTGGCACAGTTTTGAAGGATTATTTAATGATCTCGATGTGTTCTTCGGGCCGCCTTGGCTGCTCCCTGGCTCCTATACTGGGCCGACACTCATTATTCATGATGAGTTGGACAGTGTCGTTCCCTTTGAGCACGCTCGACACGCACAAACGATTCTAAAGGATATTGAACTCATCAATGTCGAAGCAGGTGGTCACCTTATCTGGGTTGGTAATGATGCTCTGAGAATGCACCAACGTCGCCTTGATTTTATAGCCCGGCATCATTCGATAAAACCAGTAAAATAATGAGTATATGAAGAATAAATAATAAAAATGGGAGTGTGAAAAATTATGACGCTTTTCTGTGTCTGACTACTTTGATGTGGAAGTCATAACAAACAATGATCTAAGTAATTCTGCGTAGTCAGTCAAACTCCGTGTGTTTAAATAGTGATCGTGTACTATCTTGTAAACTCTTTGCCCAATTCATTGGAATATTGGGGAATTGTCATTAATTGTTGCATACAATCGGCCTACAACGCACCAGGTGTAAAATCCATCGAGAACAATTTAGGGTTTCTTCCAGCAATCTGGGACTAAGCCCATGAGGCTAAGGGACTTAATGAGCGCAGAGATTTGACCCAGGTTAAATTGTCACATAAAAAACCAAAGAAATAATCATTAGGTTTAAAAAGAATCGGCAAGTGTCCCGCAAACCGGTCGCTGCAATTTATTTAGTAGATTGTTGAGCTTCATCCGAATTTAAGGAATCATTTGTGATACTTTGCCAGTCAACTCTTTAGGATTGAAAATGTATAAAAATATACTCATCGCAACCGATGGATCTGAACTAGCTGAAAAAGCTCTTCTGCATGGCCTTTCGCTGGCAAAGGAGTTCAATGCGAAAACGACAATAGTTGCAGTAACAGAAATCTGGTCCGTAAGTGACATAGCAGCACGGGCTGAGGCTGGTGAAAACGATGCGATACAACGGTTTGAAGAATTTCAGGCTTCGGTAGCGCAAAAAGTTTTATCCGCCGCCGCAACCAAGGCAAAAGACATTGGACTGGATTGTAATACTGTTCACGTCAAAGACAAACATCCCGCGAATGGAATTATTGACACCGCCAATCAAGAGGACGTCGACCTTATTGTCATGGCTTCTCACGGGCGGCATAGTATAGAAAAAGTACTGCTTGGAAGCGTTGCTAATGAAGTCGTTTCCCTCAGCACGGTCCCAGTGCTTATTTGTCGGTAAACAATGACGGTAACGTTGATCTGGTGCGTATATGATAATCACGACTCCACTGGCGCATAGCCAAGACAAAACGACCTGCTTCATCTTTTTCGAAATTCAATTTAGGTAGAAGACAGTCCCATTAGGTAATTTGTTTTAATTAAAAGAAGTAAATTCTGCGACTACTGGTGCGTGAAATGAATCAGGTGGGCGATCAATTTTAGAAAAGGCCAGCAATTCATCTGCCAATGTTTCATTGTGGACTTCAATATCTTTGAAATAACTTAGCATCGAACGATTGACAAGAATATGATCGACCATTTGAGGGCGCGCATGATGTAATATCGAATAACGGCGATCCACTGAAATGGAGCGGTCCAGCAGAGTAAATACGTGATTGGCTAGCGCTCCATTGCCGGTGTCTTCTTCAGAGGCAATGACAATTTTTAGGGCGGCATCGTGATCTTCTGCATTGAAATCTCCACATACGATTATCTGCTGCTGATTATTTTGTAGTAGGAGACCCTCGAGTGCTAATCGAAGTTCAAGAGCCTGGCCCGAGCGCTTGAGTTCCGCAAGATAATAACCTTCAGCCCAACCACTGACTGATTTCCAGACGAAAGGTGATAACTTTTGGCCTACAATGGGTGTAGCTAACGGAGCACGAAAATGCACATTAAATACATGCAAATATTGATCGTTCTCAAGTTTGATCTTCGCGTGCAGAATTGGCCGGTCCCATTTGATGATTTGTGCTTTATTTGCCGGCCAGGAAAGTTTGACCTTTTGTGGCTTTAAAAATTCATGAAAAATCTCTTTGTGTTCTACAATGGGGAACTGTGATAATATTACCAGATTGTGGATGTCAGAGACTCCTTCACCTGATTTGTCTCCCGTAGATATTCGATAATAAGTCGAGTAAGGAGTATTCTCCAATAGCATGTCGAGTGCAACTAGCTGGCGGTTGACACAACCGGTTAGTTTCTGTCCATTAACTTCCTGAAGACACAGAATGTCGCAATTGAGACGTAATAGTTGAGGTCTTAACATTTCAATTCTCAAATCGATAGGCACCTTCGCTTTTGGCTCCAAATCAAGGCTTTCAAGATTAAATGTGGCAATTCGCATATTTTTTGAACTTACTCTGATTAGATTTTTGTTGAAGATTCCTTTAGATTGGTCCACTAGTCTTCTGGCCATAAAGACCGTAGGCTCTTAGGCAAACAGCTTTTTACGTCGCGGATTTCACCGTTTGAAATTCTGCGATTTAGCAAATGGAAAACTTCAGATACAGCTGCCTCGGGATCATCAATCGGATCTTGTTCGAACTTCTTTACGATGCGCAGGATAAAATCGCCTTTGGATCTTTTCTGCACCGGCGTGGAAGCTGGATGCCAGCCATCAAAATAGATACCGCGCATTACTGTTGGAAGTTGCGCCGACAAATGCACCGCTTCGTCGACTGATAACCAATCACGAACAGCTTGAATAGTCTCGCGCAGCAATCGATAGGCTCGCCTGTCGTCGCCCCAATCAAGACGGTCATTTAGCTCGCGTATCCACTCTTTTGAGAGCCGCAAGCTTTGATCTAAATTCGTCAATCGTGTTGTATTCATAGTATAATTTCCAGACTTATGTCACGGCTTGTTAGATTGCGGTCGCAGTTTATGATTATTCAAAATTCTTATTAAGTCATTGCGCTAAATCAATCAGCTTAGTTTGAGTTGGTGTGCGATATTAGAGTGAAATGGGCCTTTTGAATGGTCCAGTTCAAGATCTAGAATCTGGCCGCATAAATCTGGCTTCAATCTTTACCTTTCAACTCCAGTTTTTCACCACCACCAAAACATTATCGATATTAATTCTGGCTTATTTGATTTAGCGCAATGAATCATTCAGCTGAGCATTAGAATATACACAAAGTGTGAAGCAGTTTTTTAGCTGGTCAAAATAGCAAATAATTTCATGTGTAGAATGCTCTTTAGTCAAAGTATTAAATTGCAGAGTACGCCATTATCAAAATTTTGGACAGAGTTAGCTGATCCCCTGAAATACTTGCAATAGGTATCACGTTCCGTGCACAGAAGGTCCAAGTTATGTCTAAGAAGAAATCCAACATGCCTTCTCAATTTCCTTTTGATATTGAGAGGCTTTTTAATCCCGACTATTTCAATCAGTTGCCGAAATGGCAGCAAGAGATCGTTAACTTCTACACTCGGCGATTAAATTCTTATTCAAAAATTCCCGAACAATTTAATGAATGTCGTAACCCCTCAGATGTTTTCGAATTACAGTCAGAGTTCTTTAATAAACTCATTTCCGATTATAGAAATGAAGCCGCAGTCGTTTCGGAAATGCTGTTTGACATGTCACGACCCATCGTGGAAAAAAAACAGCAGGCAGCACAAGCGAGTTACGATGAAACCATCTTAAAGGCGGAAATGGACGCGGAACATATTATCGGTTTAGCAAAGAACCAGGCAGAAACGATTATAGAGGCTGCGGAAGCAAGGGCTGATTCAATCGTCAATGGAAAAAAAAAGCAAAATAAGATTGCCTAGAACTTGTTAAGATCAATTCGAAATGTAACTCGGCCTATAAGATTTAAGGTAGTATAAAATGATTTCATTATCTGCTAGTTACAGATTCTGTAGTTTTTTGTAAAATGCTGTGAGCACCTCAAGCTTTAGGTGTATTTCGGGTTTTTGAATTGCAGGATGCGGGATGGAATTATCTGCGGCCCTGAGTTCTTTTTTAAGGTGGGCAATGTGTATTGCCGGACTGATGATATTTTTAGTTACTTGTACCGCATCCTCCGATTGTCACTTTGATCTGTTTTTTTGATTTTTTAGAAAGATCCGTCATTCATTCCGGAAACTGCAATAAGTTTCTGGCTTTTCGCAGCAGGTCCATACATGTGTGTAATTTCTGGACCTCGAATTTAATTCGCGTACAATAGAAATTGTAGAGTTTCTCCGATATTGTCGTTGTTAGGAGAATTCTATGGAACCGATAGAACTTTTGCAACGTCTCGGGGTTGCTCTGGCCATTGGATTATTGATTGGACTGGAACGGGGTTGGCAAGCCCGAGAAGATGCTGAAGGTGAACGAGCAGCTGGCCTCAGAACAAATGCACTGGCATCGCTTCTAGGGGGCATTTGGGGGGCCATTGCTTTCATGTTTGCCGAGGGTGGTCCAATCG
>CAYWUX010000042.1:0-18163 GCA_964461525.1 uncultured Hyphomicrobiaceae bacterium
CTATCCAACACAAGTATAGCGCGATTAATTCTTTCAATTTCTTTGTTATATAGCTTTTGTAATGCGTCGAATTTTGATTTGCTTTCTGGTTCGACATCAACATTGTCTTGATACTCGGCAAGCACAAGCAGGGCGTGCTTAAATAGCTCTTTTTCTTTGTCGATAGTTTCGTCTACCAAAGCTTTCATCAGCGCTGCGCGTATTGTCGTTTTCGTATATGGCAAAAGCTTAGTGTCTTTGAGGCCTGGCATAGGGTATTTGCTCATGGATTGCGCAAATGCAGCAATGATCTCGTTATGGTCGTCCCGACTAGGCGCTGTCTGTTTTTGGATAGTTTGCTTATGATTGGACTTTGATTTCGACCTAAACCAGTTACCTAGCAAAATCACTAGAGCGCCAGGAACTATAGCCGCAATCATTATTGCATAATTCGCCCAGCTAAATGGCGACATAACGTCCCGTAATTCGGAAAGTTCATAGCCGTACCAAATGTATATATGGCCAAAAATAATTATGGCCACAACCACGCTAAACCATATCAGCCCGATAGCTCGTAGTATTTTACCAACAACTCCCATCGCAACCAGCATAGATAGATTGCGGATTATTGACAAACTATCTGTTCACGTAACCTAAACGCGTTGTCCTGCAGATATTGCTGTCGCTTGTTTTGTAAGTTGTAATGTTTCTTTTATAGGCTGAAGAATACGGCACTACTCTGGCTTTATATTCCTGAGAAATTCAGTCTGCTTTAAAACAGACTTCGAAACGGACCTCTGGATAGAAACTGATTTTAGTTCTGCTTTGCACCCAATAACGGACGTATTGAGCTCACACCAAAAGAGTCCGCTATGTGCCGATACTGTTGCAGAAGTCGGCTTCCTTGAGAGGATAAATAAGAATTTGCCGATATCATAGAAACGAGAATTTCTCCTTGATTTTTTCGGACTGTGTTTGGTCTGTTTGGGGGCTCTTGTATATGGTCCTTCATACACTTGAACTCCATTTTGATCGAGACGCAGCGCACCGGCGAGAACCAGCGGAGGGATCGTGTGATATGTTTTGCCAGTTTCTTCAGGTTCTGGGCTGTTGCGGCGAGCACGAATTCATCTTGCGCGCCTCTCGGACCACGCAGCCGCAGGCGGGAAAGCCGGAAGATTTTCTTGAGATGTGCAAAAACCATCTCGACTTTTTTACGTTCGCGCCGGGATTGTTCGAACTCTGGCGTACCAACCAATGAGCGGGCAAGGTCACGGGCATCTTCATAAATGTCGCGTGGAAACCGCCGTGATGGGGCTTTAGGACAACACTTTTGCTTCAATGGACAGGCTTCACAACGTCGAGCGTTTCGACATAGTCTTTCACCGACCGGCTCGCCGTGTCCAGGCTGGTGGGCCTGATCCATTCCGATCCCGGGATTGAACGCTGTTTATTGGCATCGGCCTCTATGGAGAAGCGTCCACTGCGAAGCTCCGGCCACCGACAAGACCGGCATCAATGCATGACATCACTACATGTTCGAACAGGGTGCGCAATATATCGCCTTCGCGGAAACGTTCTGACCGGGCGCGGGAGAAAACCGAATGATTGGGGATCGGGTCTTCAAGACCCAAACCGCAGAACCACCGGTAAGCCAGATTAACCTGAACTTCACGGCAGATCTCACGTTCCGAGCGGATCGCAAAGACGTAACCAATGATCAGCATTCGGATTATTAGTTCAGGATCAATGGAGGGCCGCCCAATGGGGCTGTAATAGGGCGCAAGCTCCCGGTGAACCCAGCTCGTGTCCAGGATCGCATCAAGGCGTCGGACAAGATGATCTCCAGGCAAGGCCTGATCCAGATTAAACTCATAAAACAGTTGTTCCTGGCCTACTTCACGTCGTCCGGGCGAATTTCCGCCACCCTTTCGAAGTATTGCCGCGCGCGCTGCATCGACTCAACAATGCAGAGTCTTACGATCCGCCGTTCCGGATTTTTTGATTCGTAAAGGGCCTGCGATCCCTGCCAGACCCGGTCGACGATATGCAGAAAGCTTTTTCGGTCATTCGGGAATGCCGGATATTGCTTGGGGAACAGGCGGCGCGTGAACTCTGGAAACAACTTACCGAACTGCCCCAGCTTAATGACATGCACCCCGGACCCATGGCCTGCGGTCATGTCGCTGATTATGTGCGAACCCGGCTGAGACCCGCCACCGGGGGCAGATTGAAGCATTCCTGTCTTCATGCCGATTATACCAAATGGTGTGAGCTGATGAACCTGGAGCCCCTGAATCCGCCCCGGTTCGGCCGTCCCCCAGCTCAGCCTGGTGGTGTAAGTGCTGCTCATACAATTTTTTCACGGGCTGCCTGGGCGAAAAACGCGGCACATCTGGAATGACGGATCCATAACAGCTATCCCGATCTTTGTAGATCGCAGCAATATAATTTTTCATGACCAACCTGCCTTCTTGTAAATATCTCTCACGAGGCGCAATGGGCCACCTTCGGGTGGGCCGAGCCGAATCGGCAGTGCAAACCCGTTGTTGCCCGGCCACCAGTTTTGGACAGGCCGGCGGTTCATTCATATTGTCGGAGACCTGTCATGTATAACCCCTTTGTAAAATACATATTTAAAGAAGAATTTTTTTTGAAGATGAATTTGCCACTCTCGCTGCCTTACTCCTAAAGAAGCAAGAACAACCTCTTTAATTTTGGATCGTCAGAGCTTCCATTATCAGAGATAATCAGCTTAGACCAAAACGAGTTCCAAAAGTGCCATGAACGCAAATTCTTCAGAACATCGAGCATCGTTAATCAAGGATCAATTGTTAAGATGGATCAGCAACTCTAAGGGCCGCACGTCCGGTCACTTTACCGTGTTCGACCAGATCATGTACCTCTTCGGCTTGATCGAGCGGTCTCTTGAGCCCCACAATGGGCCAGAATTCACCGCGCGCGCAATGGTTAAGAGTTTCCAACAATTCAATTCGGCTGACATATCGGCTACCTAGGATCGATTGTTCGTTAAATAGAAGTTTATTTGCATTGACGACAAAATCTTCACCTGGCACACCTAATGTCACTAAACGTCCGCTGGGGGCTAATCCTGCGATCCCCGACTCGAGTGTTGATTTTGTGGAAACATAATCAATAACAACATCAACACCTTTACCGTTGGTCAAATCCATCATGGCCACAGCTACATTATCTTGCGAGCCATCTATCACTTCTTCTGCTCCAGCCTTTCGGCAATCATTAAACTTGTCCTTATCAATATCGATGGCGATAACACGGGCGTGTGCCCATTTGGCCAGTAAGACTTGATGAATACCCAAACCGCCACCAGCTCCAAACACGGCAGCCCATTCTCCGGGTCTAACGTTTCCACGCTTGAGAACTTTATAGGGTGTGGCCAACGCATCAGTGATGACTCCAACCTCCTCAGGATAATTTTTATAGTCCAGCCCGTCTGGTAATTTGACAAATACATGAGCCGGTAGTTTTATATATTCCGCGTAGCCACCGTCGCATTCCTTACCTACAAGCCCTGCAAGATTTTCACATAACGGCTCAAGACCTCTTATGCAATTTCTGCAATGACCACACATCAAATAGAAGTTGCAGGTCACTGGATCGCCGACCTTTATTTCGGTTACGGCATCACCGACCTCGACTATTTCGCCAGCGATTTCATGTCCAATAATGCGAGGAAATTCTGCAGGCCAACGGCCAGCCTTGATATGTTGAATCGTCAGCCCTGCGCCAACCGTGAACACCTTAGCAACTGCTTCACCTGCCTCTGCAACGGGGTCCGGAACGTCTTTGAGAACAAATGGCGTGTTCGGTGCTTCCAAAACCATGGCTTTCATATTTACGTCTCCCTTGCTTCTGGCGCGACTGTTTTTCAAACTTGACATTAGCCACAATCAAGCCAATTTGTTCAAAGTCAATCATTTTAGAGGCCTTCACCAATTTGTGCCGTCTTTAAGATACTTCCACCGACGCACATCTGAATTTATCTTTTTCATCCAGTAGTCTATGATGGTTTCGGTGGTGATTTTCATAACTCTACAACTCGCGAGACACGTTTACCAGCCTCAGTGTTTTTTCATCTCTGATTATCTCAAGATTGGCTTCGGCCGGCTGTCATTTTCACCACTCTCAAAGCAGTTTTGGCAGATAGGTCACCGTCTCAGGGAATGCCAATATTATAACTATCGTGAAAAGTAAAATGATACAGAATGGTGTGGATCCCATGAAGATGGCTTTCATGGAAACGTTTTCGGCGGGTATTACAGACCGGACCGCATAAACAATCAAGCCAAAAGGTGGTGTAAGAAGACCTGCCTCAATTGTCAGAATTCCGACGACTGCAAAGACTAAAGGATCGATGCCCAAGGAGTGAGCTACCGGCGAAAAGATTGGCACTGTCAGCAGCATAATTGAGATCGAATCAATTAAAGTACCAAAAACCAGCCAAACGGCGATCATGAACAGAATAATTCCCCATTCCGACAAGCCGCTGCCTGTAATAGTGTCTTGGAGAATAATGCCTACACCGCTCATCGCCAGCGTCCTTGAGTAGAGTTGAGCCGCGAAAACTATGATCATTAACGGAATGGCGGTGCGGGCCGCGAGCAGAATAGTCTCATAAATCTCCCCCCAACGCATGCCTTTAGCAATGCCAAGTACAAGTGAAATCAGTGCTCCAATGCCAGCTCCTTCGGTTGGAGTGAAAAATCCAGCCCAGATTCCACCCAGCGCCCCAACCATTATTGCAAGTAGACCGATCAGACTGATGGCCATGTCGAGGGAGGTCGATTCTGGTCTTGTCCCCACCATCTCAATTGAAGTATCAGATTTAACGTTGTTGTTTATCTCACTTTGACGACTAGCACGGTGTCCGACTAGTTCAGGCTTTATAATACTGACGGCAAAAATATAAGCTATCATAAGTCCAGCTAGCACAAATCCCGGGCCGACGCCCGCGATAAACAGATGCCCAATAGAAAGATCAGTTAATATGCCCCACACCACCATAAGAAGACTGGGCGGAATAAGCATACCAAGACATGCACTGCCACTGATGAGACCAAGCGAAAAGTGCGAATTATAGCCAGCCTGCTTCATTTGCGGATAGGCGATAGCGGTAAACGTCGTGGCCGATGCGAGGCTTGTTCCGGTCACGAACGCAAATACTACATTGCCGAGAACAGTGGCGTAAGCAAAACGCCCCGGAATAAGGCGCAGCCACCGATCAATTCCCCAGTAGAGGTCTTTGGCAGCTCCTGACTTGGCGATGAATTGTCCCATGAGTATGAACAGCGGAACCACTGCGAATAGATATTGACGAAGCGCCTCGTAGGCGGTGCTGTTCAGAAACGATAGAGAGATACCCAAGTCATGCGTCGAGTTATACATCGCGAGGAAGCTGATGCTTCCGAGACATACCGCTATCTCAACCCCGAGAAAGACAAGCAGAAGCAGTAGAATTACAAACAAATACGGGGCGAAAGCTTCCAATAACTTACCTCCTAAACTGGCATTATTTCTTCGGAAGGCTTTGTGATTTTACCAGTTCTGAGCGTTTCCGCGATTCGCACCAGGTAGTAAAAGGCGGCCAAACCACAACCAATCACGATCGAAAACTTTGCTGGCCAAGCTGGCACATCGACAACGCCTTCGCCTTCGTATTGACCCTCGATCCACGCTGCAATTGCCGGACTCATTGAGCCAGCTGCAACAGCACCAAAGAAACAAAAGCCTAGTAGGTTACCAAATATGAAAACCGGGATGGCCATACGTTCAGGAAGCCCAGTGACGAAGATATCGACCACTAACATTGCCCGGGTACGGACAGCATACGGTAATTGGAGAAACACGATCACAATAAGGAAATTACGAGTATACTCTGCGGCCCCGTAAAATTGTATGCCTGTATTGCGCGCGAGTACCTCGATGAATATTAGAAAAACAATCCCGAAGGCACAGAACGCAGAAAGAACCATCATCCCCTTCGTGACGGCGTCAACGCCTCGCATGAAAGTATTCAAGGAGCCCACCTCGCAATAAACTTTTGACGCCTACAAACTGGATAGTGTTCATATAGCGATTTAGGAGAATGAAAAAGTTGAAAGCCCCAGGACTTTCAATCTCCACAAATTATGTCTCTAGTCCAAGTTGGCTTTGAGCGGCCATTTGTGCCCCACAGACTCTGTGGCAGCAATGTAGGCCTTCATCACCTTCTTGATGGGTTGGTTACTTTCCGCTTCAAATTTCTCGGCGATCTTTGCGGGTTCATCCACGAGCATCGTCGCCCATGCTTTCCGCTCGGCATCATTCACCTTCACAAACTTGACTCCTTTTGACTCGAGTACCTTGTGTATTTTGGCAACCAGCTCATTGGTGAAAGGACCTGCTTTAGCTTCCATATCGCGTCCCGTCTCAATGAAAATGTCCTGTACCTCTTTGGGGAGACTGTTAAACTTGCGGATGTTGACCGTCAACGGGACAACCGTCATCGAACCGAATGCAACCTCCACTAAATAGGGTGCGACTTCATAAAGTTTAAGCGTATCCATGACTCCGGGGAAGATCAGCATTGCGTCAATCAGCCCGGTTTGGAACGAAGTATACATATCCGGTCCGCCCACCGACACGGGCAGTGCATTTGCTTTTTCAACCCAAAAAGCATTCGGACCTGCTGCGCCGACTTTTCGGCCTTTGACGTCTGATGCTTTTTCGATGGGAAACCGTGAGACGAAATCATAAGGTTCAAAGGGAATGAGCCCAAGGACCTGTTGCCCGTATTTGGCGAATACCTGATTGAGCTCAGGAACTGTGTCATAGACTATTCGCGTCGCTTTAAGTGAAATTTCAGGGTCACTTGGTCCGAAGGGCAAGTAATAAGGGAAATTGTGAAGCGCCAGTTTCTGACCTTCGTGGCAAATACAGAACATACCTACATCGACAATCCCCGATTCAACCGCTTCGAGGACTTCGGTGGCCTTTACCATAGAACCAGAGAATCCTTCAATGAATGTGATTTCGTGGTTCGTGCGTTCCTTCACACGCTTTTTCACTTCGGGCACGAAATAGTCTTTGGCCAACTGAATGAAGTGCCAGCCCGGGCTATGACCAGAGGCAATTTTCAACCTGATATTATCTGCTTTAGCCGGAGCTGTGGCAAACACTAAAAAGGCAGCCAGTGGGAGACCTGCTAATATCAACAAGAAACTACTATTTTTCTTAAACATCCATTTCCTCCACATTCGATTCCGGGTGTAGTACCCAGCCCCGTTTGCGAACGTCGTAATTCTCGGCTGTTTGTTTTTTGCTCGGGACGAATATTCATCACAGTGTTTGCCGCTTTACGAGTTCGTTTTCCCTTAGCTGAGATTTCCCAGATGGTTACTCTCCAAAAAAATGGTATCACGCTAACAGCTTAAATTAAAGGGTTATTTCCCAGCCACTCGTTTGTAATCATGCTCTCGGTAGCGCCCATATTAAAAACTATTTCTATGTTAAAATTTGTGGGTAACTTCATCTAAAAGTGTGTTAATTCGTTCAGAATTCGGTGGTGATAAACCATGTCTTGGTAATTGCTACGTCCACTACTTCCATGCCGATAGTCCCAATATAAATTTAGGGGAAGATTTCCAAGGATGTATTTGGAGTGTTTGACAATGAGACGGGAATTAGGGGAAGCCAGGTCAAATTGAGAAGTACTGGCCGGATATCGGGTTTCAATGGTTTCGATGAAGTAAGCAGGAGTATTTCCGATCGCCACCAACGTGGACCGTCGCATAGACGACAGGGCTACACATCCCGGGTGGCCTGGTCGAAATCGATCTCAATACAAGCATACCGGAATAAGTGGTTATGCACCTTAAACAGCAATTAGTCCTCACTTTGGTGGCCAACCGTTCTTGCCGGTCGTGCTCCATCTTTGTCGACTCGCGGTCGCGGCCTGCCGCCATCACTCAAGACTTCGAGACGAGCTTCTGAATGGCGAAATCTTCTACAGCTTAAAAGAAGCTCAGATACTCATTGAAAACTGGCGTCGACATTACAACACCATTCGTCCACACAATTCTCTGAATTGGAAACCACCTGCACCTGAAAGTGTAATTCCTATGGACCAAAGACTGTCAATAAACTAACAATGCAGGTGGAGCACCTCTTGGGGGCTGGTCAGGAGATGGGAAAGAAATTATAAAACTCGCACTAGATACAAATGTGAGTACCGTGCAACTGCATGGCGATAGTACAAAGGGTGACGTGGAAAAAATTCGTGAAGAGCTACCATATTTAAAGCAGTATAAAGTTGTGCATATTGATAATGAAAATTCAGTAAATTGGGCAAAAGATTGGGAGGGAGTTGTTGATGCTATATTTTTGGATACAGCCGACCTTGCAACCCAACAAGTTGAAGGCACGGGGAAGACACATGATTGGGGTGTGAGCGCGGAGGTTGTAAAGGAAGTAAATATTCCGGTAATTTTAGCCGGAGGTCTTAGCTCCGACAACGTCAAAGATGCAATTCAGCATGTTCAGCCCTATGGGGTAGATGTAAACTCGGGCACGAAAGGAAACGGCGGCTTTAAAGACTACCAAAAACTAAAAACCTTCATCGACCGAGCAAAGAGGCTCCACTTTCCTAATTCCATCCGAAAACAAAAATGAGGGCGCGATTTTGAAGGGAGCAAAACCGGCGGATTTGCCTATAGAGCAGCCAAATAAATTGAGACCCCGTCTCCCATGAATTTGGCAATGTAACCACCGTATCTTTCAACAATCAATATTGATATCTAAGCGACCCCTCTTCGGCATCTGTTCGAGAGTGTGGTCGAAACCTGTATCGAGGATGGCCTGGTTGGCGGCAAGTCGTTCTCGGTCGGTGCCAGTCTGATCAGAGCCGATGTCAACCAGGTCAAACGTGTCGCCGGAAAGGCGGGAACAAAAACCAATGTCTGTAAACAATAGCCAACCAGATTTATACCAGAGCTGAGTTTTAAAACAGAATCGAGGGCAAAGCGGACCTAAATTCATGTCACGCTGAATGTCCGTTAATGACCCAATTTGAGAAGTTTTCACTCTGCCTTGGAAAGAGTCCGGTTTAGCTCCAGAAACGGACATTATAGTAATACTGCAGAGATTTCTGAGAGGTGCCAAAAGCAGTCATGACAAGTTCGAATGACTTCGGATGGTATATCCAGAAATTCTACCAGGCACCTCCTATTTGTCCGAAATAGATGTTCAGGGAAGTGCCTGGTTTGCACTATCGTTCCGATCATTGCCATTTGTCATTAAGCCGAGACACGCTCAATCTTGACCGGAACCGGTCGGCAGACCGTGTTGCACACGGGCGAATGCTGTTCCGCATAAGCCAGCAGATCATTCAGTTCCTCGTCGGAACAATCCGCCTTGACATCCAGCTTGATGCGAATTTCCTCATATCCGGGTGATACTGAGTCATCGAGACCGAGCAGGCCCTGCAGATCCATGTCACCTTCTAGCTGGGTTGAGAGTTCCCGGATGTTAATCCCCCGTGCCATGGCATGAAGGACAAACGTGGTAGTGACGCAGCCTGCCAGGGCGTGCAACAGAAATTCTACGGGATTGCCACCCTCATTGTTGCCGAGAAGGATGGGAGGTTCGCCATTGACAAACACGAAATCTTCATCTCGAGATTTGTCTTCGCGGCCTGCTCCGTAAAAATCCCTGATTGTGGATTGGTTGGTGCCGCCGCTGATCCATCTGTTTTTGGCGCGGAACTGGAATTTCGCGAGGCTTTTGTCCGACTTGATCGCATTAATCGTATCGTGAGCAGCCTGGACGTCCAGACCATTTATAAAGTTTGCGTTTTTAGCATCCTCTGTTTGTCCAATCATCGTCTTTCTCCATCGATTTGATAGTTAAATTGTGCGCCGCTCTGTCCATTGCAGAATGTTTGTGCGGCTGATGATTGTAAATTGGGGATGGACTTTTCGTCCGATTAGATCGATTTTCTTCAAAAAGGATCGTTTTGTGCCACAAAGTGAGTTCGAACCATGGAAAAGCAGGATACATCTTCGGTAAGTGCCTTGATCGTCGCGCTGCCTGAAACAGCCGGATCTGCACTTTACGGTATGATCGACGTACTCGCTTCGACGGGAAATCTTTGGCAGCAGCTTGTCGGCACTGAACCCTCGCGATATCCGATCCAGCCGAGGATCGTTTCTTTATCACGAGAGCCCTTCGCATGCGGCAACCGCATTCCCGTAGTGCCTGATGCGGCAATAGACGAAGATCCGGAATCCGACATCGTCATTCTGCCTGAAATGTGGCTTGCGCCAGATGACGACATGAAAGACCGTTACCCCGAACTCCTTGAATGGATTCGCCGGCGCTACACCATGGGCAGCACGATCTACACTGCGTGCTCCGGGTCAGTACTTTTAGCCGCGACTGGACTTCTGAAGGGCCGCCAGGCGACCTCACACTGGGGATATGAGGACCTATTCCGCATGCGTTATCCAGAGGTGCATTTCCTGCCGGAACCAAATCTTGTGTTTGCGGACCCAGCTGGACGTATTGTCACAGCGGGTGGAACCACCTCCTGGCATGACTTGGTCATTCATATAATCTCCCGACACTGCAGTCCCGGAGAGGCTCTACGGATCGCTAAAGCATATCTTCTGAAATGGCACAGTGAGGGCCAACTTCCTTATGCCAGTCTCATACGCCGCCAACCCCATGCGGATTCGGTTGTGCGCAAGTGCGAAACCTGGTTGCAGAAAAATTATCTTGAACCAGGTGCTGTTGAAAGAGCAGTGACGGTCTCCGGAATTCCCGAACGGAGTCTGAAACGTCGTTTCAAGAGGGGGACGGGCTCAACGCTCATCGGTTACATTCAAAATCTTCGTATTGAAGAGGCCAAACGTCTTCTGGAAACGGAACAGATATCAATTGAGGAGATCTCAACCAGGATAGGCTACGAAAACCTTGCCTTCTTCCGCAGATTGTTCAAGCGAAACACTGGCCTTACGCCAGGACAATACCGCCGGATGTTCCGTCCTTTCGTCAACTCAACCGATCAGGATGCTTCGGGAAATCCGGCATCCAAATAGGGTTTGCGGACATTTTTGGACTCAAGTTTCTGCTTTGGGGTCATTAACGGACTTCAACCGGACCTTGAATTTATGCCCGCTTTAACCACAGACGTTATAGCGATGGCTTTGGGAATTCCGAAAGAGGGACCAAATTCAGAATTCAAAACCACTATTACCTCTTGGGTGTTAATTCATTATTCTGCTGAGTGCGGATACAGACGTGTAGAACTATCAACGGCTCAACAACGTTGCAAACTCTGCAAACGAGCGAACGCGGTGGCCACGAGAAGGTTTTTCAGGCCAGGCTCCCTCTCCTCCCAACACCAGCGTTGCACCGCAATTTCGGCACGCGCTGGCGATGGTCCGGCAATGCCGCAGGAGGATTTCGGCATTACCGGACCAGGCGGACGCGGAAACCGCGACCATGGAAGGGCTGGACTCCTTAATGGCGCTGACCAGAACCTTTGTCGGCGTTGGACTGCCGAGCCATAGGCTGGCCCACCCCGCTTCGCGCAGACAGATTTTTGCAAGGCTCAAACCCAATGTATGTTCATCGCCTTCTGCAGCCGCCAGCAGACAGACCGGCTGTTCCGGCGATGAAGGCAGGGTTGCTCCGCAAGCCCACAGTGCCTGTTGAAGCCGTCGGCTGGCGTTGGTCCTCCGCGGCCACGCTGCAGGTTCCCTGTTCCCATCGATCACCGATCGCGGTCAGTGTATCGCCAAGGACATCTGCAACCTGATACCAACGCCCCAGGCGGCCCCGCAATGCCATAAGGCGGCTTTGAAGGTTATAGGTGTCGCTATCGTGAAGCAGGTCTTCCAGCAGTTGAAAGGCAACGTCTTCCGACTGGCCCCCGAGAACCTGCCGGTAACGTTCAAGCTCAGCTCGCTCGAAACGGCGATGGCCGCCCGGTGTCGTGACGCATTTCAGACGATCCTGTGCCACCCAGCGTTTGATGGTCGTGGCTCCGACGCTGAGCAAGCGGGCCGCCTCTGGGGTTGTCATCATCTCAGACACAAAACTGTCACCCAAATTAAGTTGAATTAGATGAATTACTATGCTTTTCTAATCAAAAAAAAGCAATTTCGTCTAACGTTTTTTGCACTCGCTATTTTCGATCGCCGTGTTGTAAAAAGTATTAAAGTAACCAGGAATGCAGAATAATGAGTATCCGACACAAATTAAATTTGACAGTTTGGATGGCAGTATCGCTGCTCTCTAAGAACGCCGCTCTGGGTCAGGGAATGGACTTCAATGCCAGTCCCGAACTCGCCAACAAGGTGGAGAAAAACTATTCGCCATATGTGGGACGCTTCTTTCCTCAGCGTGTCTTTTGGGGCGATACCCATCTCCACACGTCCTACTCAACCGATGCCGGGATGGCCGGCAACAATGTCGGTCCCGAGGACGCTTACCGGTTTGCTAAGGGCGGAACAGTCACCACGTCGACCGGACAGAAAGCACAGCTCAAGCGCCCGCTGGATTTTCTCGTCATCGCCGATCATGCCGAAAATCTCGGCCTTGCCCCGTTCATCGAAAGGTCTGACCCGATTGTGCTCGCCAGCCCTCAAGGCAAGAAATGGCACGACATGGTCAAGGGCGGCAAAGGATACGACGCCTTTATCGAATGGGTTGCCCAGATGAATACAGGCAAGGATCCGCTCAAAAACGATGATATGATGCGCAGCGCCTGGCAGGATATTATTGCAGCAGCCGAGCGCCACAACAAGCCTGGAGCCTTTACCGCCATCATTGGTTTTGAGTGGACTTCTGCACCAGGTGGCAACAACCTGCACCGCAACATACTGTTTCGCGACGGGGCCGAAGTGGCCAGACAGATCCTGCCCATGTCACTCTATGACTCGGAGGACCCAGAAGACCTTTGGAAGTGGATGGAGATGGTTGAAAAGAAGACCGGCGGCCGGGTGCTCGCCATCCCTCACAATGGCAATCTGTCCAACGGCCTGATGTTCGACGATGTGACGCTGAAATCAAAGAAACCGCTCGACGAGAGCTATGCGCGCAACCGTGCCCAATGGGAGCCCGTGGTCGAAGTGACCCAACCCAAGGGGACTGGAGAGGCACACCCGTTCCTGTCACCGGATGACGCATTCGCCGATTTCGAACTCATCGACAAAGGCAATCTCTCCGGTTCCCAGGCCAAGACCCAGGACATGCTGAAATATGAATATGCCCGCGAGGCGCTGAAGCGCGGACTGGCATACGAGCAGAAGCTCGGCGCCAATCCGTTCAAGTTCGGCATGGTCGGATCGACTGACTCCCATGGAGGCCTGGCCTCGACGGAGGAGGAGAACTGGTGGGGCAAGGCCAATGTCGTCGAACCGAGTCCCGAGCGATACAAGGATGTGCTGATCAAATCACAAGTGGATGAAAAGCTGAGCATCCAGGCAATCGACCTCGGAGCATCTGGCCTGGCGGCCGTGTGGGCGCGGGAGAATACCCGCGAATCGATCTGGGATGCTTTCAAGCGACGCGAGGTCTACGGGACCAGCGGTGGCAGGATGCTGGTGCGGGTATTCGCCGGTTGGGATTTCAAACCCGAAGAAGTTCATCTCCCCAATTTTGCTGAACAGGGATATGCCCGTGGCGTACCCATGGGCGGCGAGCTTTCTGCAGCACCAGAAGGAAAAGCTCCGCAATTCCTGATTCGTGCTCTGCGCGACCCTGATGGTGCTAATCTGGATCGGATCCAGGTCGTGAAGGGCTGGGTCGATACCGATGGCAAACCCCAAGAACGCATATTTGATGTTGCGGTCTCCGATGGCCGCAAGATCAACGATGAGGGTCGCTGTGAAACACCGGTAGGCAGTACGGTCGATGTAGCCAATGCGACTTATACCAATACTATCGGCGATGCTTTACTCGGCGCTTACTGGGAAGATCCAACCTTCGATCCGACACAACGCGCCTTTTATTATGTGCGCGTGCTGGAAATTCCGAAACCACGCTGGACGGCCTACGACCAGAAGTTCTACAGCATCAAGATGCCCGAAGGCACGAGAATGACGGTGCAGGACCGCGCCTACACATCGCCGATCTGGTATGCGCCTGAGGGGTAATGTCAGACAAAAGTCACTCTGAGTAAATTAAAATGACGATTTCCTTATTAAATATCGAAAGGGAGCGAGCGTTCTATGCGTATTTTATATCTTTTAGCTTCGATGCTACTTGCGCCGTCTTTGGCACATGCCCAACAGGAGCGACCAAACATTCTGGTCATCTGGGGTGACGATATTGGCTGGCAGAACGTATCTGCCTACGGTATGGGCACCATGGGTTACACAACACCCAATATCGACCGGATCGCCAATGAAGGCATCCGCTTTACCGACCACTATGCCCAACCGAGCTGCACGGCAGGACGGGCTGCCTTTATCACCGGGCAGTATCCGATCCGCTCTGGCATGACCACGGTAGGTCAGCCCGGCTCGCCACTTGGCTTACAGGCAGCCTCGCCCTCTTTGGCTGAGGAAATGAAAAAGGCCGGTTACAGCACCGGCCACTTCGGTAAGAATCATCTCGGAGACCGCAACGAGCATTTGCCGACGGCTCATGGCTTCGACGAGTTCTTCGGAAATCTCTATCATTTGAATACGCAGGAAGAAGCTGAACAACGCGATTATCAGCGGTTCGGAAAGGCGTTTTCCGGCAATCTGGAAGAGTATGAAAAACGCTTTGGAACACGCGGCGTGATCCACAGTTTTGCAACCGATGTTGATGATCCGACCGAAGATCCCCGTTTCGGCAAGATCGGAAAGCAAACGATCGAGGATACCGGTCCGCTCACCCAGGAACGGATGAAGACTTTCGATGCCGGAGAAGTGATCCCGAAGGCGGAGGACTTCATGGCCAAGTCAAAAGCCGCCGGCAAGCCCTTCTTCGTCTGGCTCAACACCAGCCGCATGCATCTCTACACACGATTGAATGACGAATGGCGATATGCCGCCGAAGAAATGACTTCGGAAGCCGATATACACGGCTCCGGCATGCTTCAGCACGACCACGACATTGGCCTTGTGCTCGACTGGCTCGAAGAGCAGGGTCTCGCCGACAACACCATCATCTGGTATTCGACAGACAACGGCCCTGAGCATTCGTCCTGGCCGCACGGGGCAACCACGCCGTTCCGCGGCGAAAAGATGACGACCTATGAGGGCGGTGTCCGTGTTATTTCGATGGTCCGCTGGCCTGGCATGCTGAAAGCGGGCAAAGTGCTTAATGGCATCCAGGCCCATCAGGACATGTTTACCACACTTGCGGCGGCGGCCGGCATCGAAGATGTCAATGCCGACGTCCTGGCCTCGAAGAACCAATATATCGACGGCGTGAACAACGTGCCGTATTGGAAGGATGAAGAACAAACTTCGCGCCGCAACCACATCTTCCACTATTATGAGAGCAAGTTGACAGCGATACGTATGGGACCATGGAAATTTCACTTTTCTACCAAAGAGGACTATTACGCAAATGTCATTCCGCGCACTGTACCGCTGGTTTTCAATGTCCGCATGGATCCATTTGAAAGCTACGATACAACGGATTCATACGGACATTTGCTACAGAAGGTGTCTTGGCTAATCCAGCCCATGGGCGTGCTCATGCAACAGCATCTGCAGACTTTGGCGGAATATCCGCCTGTTCAGGGTGGCACCTCTTTCGACATGTCAAACGTGGTCGAGGAGTTCATTAAAAAGGCCAAACAATAGCATCCAGTCCTGCCACATGGAGGTTTGGCTACGCGGAGTTGAAGATGAATGGCATAATTCTAAATGCTGTGGTGCAAAGTGCCGCGCGCCTATATAATTCGCCGATCTGGTACACACCGGAGGGATGATGTCTGACAAATAAGTAACCAGGAGTAAACAAATTATGACGGTTTCACACAAGCTAAAAATGACGATTTCCTCGGTTGCATTTCTGTTCGCAACCGGAGCGACACAGGCGCAGGAAAGCGTGACGACGGATGCTGGAACGATTGAACGCTCCAAGATCGAACGCTTCTTCAACCAGCCCGGCTACTCGCCCTATGCCGGGCGCAACTACCCAACCCGGCTGCTCTGGGGCGAGCAGCACCTGCACACGTCCTGGTCACCGGACGCAATCGCCAGTGGCACTCGCGTCGGCCCCGACGATGCGCTGCGCTACGCCAAGGGTGCGGAGATTACTTCGAGCACCGGCCTCAAAGTCAAACTTTCCCGACCTTATGACTGGATGGTGGTAACCGATCATTCAGACGCTCTCGGTGTCATGGCCAGTGTACTGGAGGGCGACCCCGCACTGATGGCTGACCCAAAGCTCAAGGAATGGAACAAGGGCATGAACGCTGGCGGCGAGCAAGCGACCGCGGTGGTCATGGAAATGATTACACTCCAAGGGCTCGGAAAACTGCCCAAGGCAGTTACCGACCCGAATGTGCAGTTCGACATGTGGCGCAAGATGACCGAGATCGTCGAAGGCCATAACCAGCCCGGCAACTTCTCGGCGATGATCGGCTATGAGTGGACATCAAACTTCGGTGGCGGCAACAACCTGCACCGGAACGTCATCTATCGTGATGGAAAGGCACTTGCCGATCGCGTGCGGCCACTAACCACGTTCGACACTGAGATCCCCAATAAGCTCTGGGACTGGATGGCGAATTTCGAGGAGAAGACCGGTGGTCGCGTGCTGGCGATACCGCATAACGGAAACCTCTCGAACGGGCTGATGTTTGCGACTGAGACGCCTGACGGCAAGCCCATCAACGCTGAATGGGCCGTGGCGCGCCAACGTTGGGAACCCCTCTACGAGGTAACGCAGGGCAAAGGTACCTCGGAACAGCATCCGTCACTAGCACCGTCCGACGAGTTCGCCAATTTTGAGATCTGGGACAAATATAACCTCGCCGGGGTGCCAAAAGAGCCCGCCATGATTGAATTTGAGTATGCCCGTGAGGCACTGAAGCGAGGCTTAAAGCTCGAAAAAGAATTAGGCACCAACCCCTTCAAGTTCGGCTTGGTCGGTTCGACCGACGCGCATACGGGGATATCCTCGACGGAAGAAAACAACTTCTTCGGCAAGTTCCCGGCCAGCGAGCCGAGCCCCGAGCGTTCGACCGGCAATGCCTTCGACTTTGACGGTAACATTGTCAAGGACTGGCAACTTGGTGCTTCCGGCCTCACCGGCGTATGGGCGCGCGAGAACACGCGTGCTGCGATCTGGGACGCCATGAAACGCAAGGAGGTTTATGGCACAACCGGCACACGCATGTTCGTGCGGTTCTTCGGCGGCTGGGACTTCGTGGTCGAGGACGCACTGGGCCGAAACCCGGGAGCCGTCGGCTACGGCAAGGGCGTGCCTATGGGCGGTAACCTACCTCCTTTACCTGAAGGAAGCAGTGCCCCAAGTTTTTTGGTTGCGGCGCTCAAGGATCCGCTGTCGGGAAATCTCGACCGTATCCAGATCATCAAGGGCTGGGTCGACGCTGACGGAAAAATGCAGGAGAAGATCTACGACGTGGCCTGGTCGGGCGACCGGAAGCCGGATGCCGACGGCAAGGTACCCCTGGTTGGAAATACGGTCAATGTCGAGAATGCAACCTGGACAAACTCCATTGGATCGCCGGAACTGATCACCGTTTGGCAGGACCCGGATTTCGATCCGTCGTTGAAGGCGTTTTACTATGCCCGCGTCATCGAAATTCCGACCCCGCGTTGGACCGCCTATGATGCTGCTTATTTCGACGAGGCCAATTTCGGACCAGAAGTGCCGATGACCGTGACGGAGCGCGCCTACACATCGCCGATCTGGTACACGCCTTAGTCTAGGAGCTTATTATTGCGAAACTATTATAGGTGGCCTTCTTAGCTGCCTATATCTACCTAAATCTAAGTGTCATGAAGTCTAACTTGAGAATTTTTTGCCGTACCTGAAAAGAGTCCGATATGGCCCCGTTTTCGGACATCGAAACAAAAAATTTCCGTTATACCCCCAATACCGGAAGTAAGTCGGGCTCATTCAGAACGGCCATTTTGTGCCAATTTCGGAATTCAGGGTTAAAATGGTCAAGAGTACGGTTTAGCTG
>CAYWUX010000043.1:0-17650 GCA_964461525.1 uncultured Hyphomicrobiaceae bacterium
GGCACGCCTATCCTTGAGGAGGCGCGTGCTTTCATAGGGAACCGTATGCAAGCCTTCAACTACAATGTCAATGTTTGGCACTGCGGATTTATGGGCCTGGATCAATTGACCCGCTACGCGGTTCTTATCTGGCGTACAGGCTCGGAAGATGAGGTCTTTTTCGACTTGCCGTCACCAATTACTATTGTGGAAGAATAATATTGCTCGGCATTCTGGCCAATTTGAACTGGGCGAATAGAAGTCAGGTAGAGTTTTTGATGATCCGCCGTGGTGGCCGTACCTCTATCTCCAGGGTCATTGGCAGCTTGCGTTTCAGGGCGCAGCAGCAAGGCCACATCCCCATACCTTGATCCAAAGGGACCTTACATCATCCGGGGCATTTAATGCAGGTGGGTACAGCAACCAGAAGCTTGACGAGCTGATCGCTCGCGCTCGGTCTACAATCGATCTTGAAGAGCAAAAAAAGCTATTTGGTGAAGCACAGCAGATCATACATGCAAACATGCCTATCCTGCCGCTCTGGGCTGCGGATGTATTTTGCGGTTGGCGACCTGGACTACGCGGATTTCAGCCGCATCCTCTTGGATATGTGGATTATTCGAACGTAACCGTCGACAACTGATGCCATGTTTGGTGACGAAATGCACTGTCAGTTGTTTCCACACCTTTAAGGCCACTAGTAGAAAGGAATTGGGTTAGGAACTTAAAAATAGGAGACATAGAGATGTTATACCAACGTTACATTGTTAATTTAGCTTTGTTGGTCTGCACGGCGTTTATTCTTAGCGCGCATGTTCCTGCGAATGCGCAGTCCAAGCCAGAATCGCTTTCGATAAAAACCGGGGTTTCTGGAGGTGGTTTCTATGTAATTGGTGCTGGCCTATCAAAAATATTCAGTGACAACGGAGTGAGGTCAAATCCGGAACTAGGTGGAGGGAATGCAAATATCATTTCCCTTTCTAGAAATGAGGACTCTATTGGGCTGGCTCAAGCGGTGGCGTTCACAATGGCCGCCCGAGGAGAACCACCTTTTCCATCCAAGATCAAGAATCTTTCTGCGATTGCAGTGTTGTTTTCTAATGTCGTTCAGGTCGTTGTGTCGAAGGAGAGCAATATCAAGCACCTTTGTGTGAGTGAGATTAGGTAACTGTCGCGGATCAATTTGCCGCTCGGTTTCCGATGTTCGATTTTTGGCCGGGGCTATTCCTTCCATCTGTTCAAGCGCATCAAGTGCACGATTGATAACATTGTCAGGTGTATCAACAAACGGCTTAGCATGAGCCTGAAGCCGTTCATACGTAGCCGACTCAATTGAAATTTCTATCAAATTAACCTCTCTGTTAAGCTGCAATAATGCTTAATTATACGGGAATACGGAATGTCAATATAATTCCGTATTTCCGTATCTGCTATTGCCTCAAAACATTAGGTTCGTCCAACATCGCCCGCGATGTGCCAGCTTTGATTGACCTCCTTTAGTTTGGTTTCAGAAAACCTGATTTGCTTCTGTCGTAGCCCTGACCCACTTAAGAGGTCGCATCGCGATCTCAGCTAGATTTCAACAAGAAGGCAGCCACAATCGGCAATGAGCATTTTTTACGGCATTAAAAAGGCTTTAGGATTCCTCTCTACCACTTGGACTAGTTATTCAGGGAAACAAAATTTTTAAGAATAGGGGCTGCAATCGGACCAATTATATCTTCAACTGCCAATGCGATTTCGAGCAATGCCAATTCACTGCGGGTGGCGGCTAAAATTTGCAATCCGACAGGAAGGTGGTTTCCTCGCGGTTGAATGGGAATGCTTATGCCACAGAGGTCAAAGTAATTTCCCGGCTGAGTATTTTGTGTGATCGAAGCGGCGAGGTCCATTCCCCTGTCAATATCGTCAAATTCTGCACATGGAACCGGAAGTATATTTGCCGTTGGCATAATCCATCCGTCAATTTCTGCCAGTCGCTCAGCCAATTTTGCTTTCGATAACTGTCTGCGCTCTTCTACTTTTAAATAATGATCAGCTCTTACCTCCAAGCCGCCTGCAGTCCGGCGGGCAACAACCGGGTCCATAAGTTGCTGGTTTTTTAAAAATCTGTCGCGGCCGAGTATCGAGAGAAGGCTGGCTGAAAGCACAACGGGAAAGTAAGTCTCTCGTTCCGCGGCTTCGGGAACGGGAAACTTTACAATATCGACACCATTTTTCTCCAATACATGTAAAAATCTACCCATGCAATCGGAAATACTCGCGTCATGATCTCGAAAAAAATAATCGTCAGCAAGCCCCAATTTAAGGCTACGTAGGGGCCTGGATTTGGGCAGAGTACAGTTCTGCAGTGTCGAATAGATGATGGCGGCATCCATCGCTGACCGCGTAAGAAATCCGATGCTATCAAGTCCCCTGTGCAAGGGAAATATTCCGTCTAGTGATCTTCGACCTGCGGTTTCCTTAAATCCATAAATACCACAAAATGCCGCCGGCAATCTTACTGACCCCCCGGTATCGGTCCCAACGGCAAATCCGCAAAGTCCGGCTGCAACAGCTACAGCCGGTCCACCGCTGGACCCACCCGGGATTCGATGAATTTCTGAATCCCAGGGATTCCAGGGTGTACCTCTTGGTTGACTAATTCCAACTGCCCCGAGTGCGAACTCTACAGTCTTAACTTTACCGAGAATAATGCACCCGGCCGCTTTAAGTGACCTGACGATACTTCCCTCGCCACCAACTATATCTTGAACATTAATTTTGGATCCTGCCGTTGTGGGCATTCCCTCGACCGCAATTATATCTTTTAGGGCAACGGGAACGCCCATCAGCGGACCAAGATCAACGCCCCCTGATAGTAAATTGTCAATTTCCTGTGCCGCACGAATTGCATATTGAAAATCAATATGTTCAAAAGCGTTAAGGCGGCCGTCTAATGCCTTAATTCGGGTAAGATAGGTTCGGGTTACGGATTCCGAAGATATTAATCCTTCCCGTAATTTTTGCCCGAATTTTAAAATGCCGCCATCCGCAAGGGGATCGGGAGGCAAATTGCTTGCGATTGATTCATGATTCTGTGAATTCACGAACTTCACCTACCATTTGATTAACTCTCGGGGAAAATTATTCAGAATTTCAGGTTCTCCATCCGTTGCTGCAACCATGTCGCCAATGGCAGCCCCGGCGACGTTTGAAACAAACAGGTTCGGATGAAATTCGAATAGCATGCCAGGTTGGATCTCAATGAATGCGTCTGGAGATGGTTGCGCAGCATTCTTATCATAGGGTTGAGGAAACGCCGCCGTAACAACAGGATCTTCATAGGAGTATCCAAGTCCGTGAGCTGCTCGGAAACGAAAGACACCCTGATCTTCTTCCTGGGGGTAATGGCTATTGATTACGGCTTCGAACGCTCTATTGACATCGAAAAGATTTTTCTTCATACGAAGCGCCGATAATCCAGCTTCCTCTATTTCCAGTACAATATCAAATATACGCTGATGAGCTTCTGTGGGCCTGCCAAAAGTTCCTGTACGGATTGCGTGGCCCCAATGACCGTCATAGATCAGATAAATTCCGGCTAATACTTGATCTCCCCGTTGGGGGACCCGCATACATTCTTCATTATAAAAGTGGGAATAGTCTGCACATGGCATTACCGTAAGCCAGGTCAGGATGTATT
This sequence comes from uncultured Hyphomicrobiaceae bacterium, assembly GCA_964461525.1. GTDB lineage: Bacteria > Pseudomonadota > Alphaproteobacteria > Rhizobiales > CAYWUX01 > CAYWUX01. Next base: position 3,665 of record CAYWUX010000043.1, read on the forward strand.
CCGCACCAGCATAGCGGGCGGTTTTTTCCATCTCTGCCTGGATCTGATATGCTTTTTTTCCGGTGCGGACTTCACGTGCAACGGTTTCAAATAGACTGTCACAAATTTCTGCTGCCCGGCGGTGAAATGAAAGTTGGAGTTGATCTTTCGTCACCCTTCGATTATCCAGCTCCGAAGTAAAATCGACCCAGTCGACCGAAGGTAACTCTTTTTCTAATCCCTCCCACACTGTTACTGGTGTTTCATCGCGACCGATATAGCCGACTCGTCCATTGTCACGACCAAATTCTTCCAATGCCTGCCGCACTGCCGCAGCAAAGCCAGGTGGCTTGACGAAATGCACATTGTCGAACCACAACAGATCTTTGCTAAGAAATTTTAGAAATATGTTTGGTGTTAAAAGAGTTGGGGTTCGTCCCGGTATAAGGATTAAAATCGAGGGTGTGTTGTGTCCATCCCAATTACAGAGATAACGCAAATAGCCGTGGGTGCGACTACCATGCCCAAGTGCGCTGCCATTACCAAAAACAACGAGCGCTGAAAGATTTGAATTTGAGAGAGCTGTTTCAACGTCTCTTACCCGAGCCTTCAGTGTATTCCAGTCTGTACGCAACATCCTCAATCCTTTCAATCAGTTCGATCAGTTTATTCAAATTATTAGCGGCTATATTAAAATCCCCTTTGCGGTTGGCACCTGCAGAAGAATTCGAAAACAGGCATAAATGGCAGCAGTAATTATAACTGCAACAGCAAGCCGAAAAATTATCTCACGAGTCAAATGGCGGTAATTTAAGCGTTTTTCAGCGCTTAATGGTCCTATAAACATCGTGCAGAGGAAAAGGAGTGTCGCGGTATAAAAACCTAGAAACTCTGTAAGAACAATATAGAGGATTGTGGCAATTAGCGATGCTAGTATTAGATAATACTGACTTCGGCCCAGTTCAGACGTCAAATTAAAATGTTCTGATTTATCCACGACCGTAGTTAACATAATCAAAACAGCAAGCACACCAACACTGGCAAAAACAAGCTTGGGAAATACATCAGAAGGATAAGGCAACTCCAGTGTCTGAACCCATAACGCACCGGCGATTAAGAGTATAAAAAGCATTGCAATGAAAGTTGCAGCCTTAATGTGTATTAAGGCATTCAACTTGCCGATTGAAATAGTTTTGAGTCGATTCATTTGAGTGCCTTCTTCCTGTCTAAGATAACAGGAACCAATAATGCGATGATGCACAAGATAATCAGCACAGCCGGTAATGGATCGAATACCAGTACATCGAACACTGAATTCTTAGCTCTCGCTAATCGTAGTGAAACAGAAAGGGCTTCTTCAATGACGGGGCCGAGAACAAGGCCCAAAGCTATTGGCGCCGGATGAATTCCAATCTTCATCAAAAGATAGGCACAAACACCTGAAACCAGCATTACTATTACGTCAAATTGGTTGTTTCGAAGTGCGTAGGATCCAATAACGGCGAGAACGATGACGGTTGGTATTATATATGTCTTGGGTATTCTAAGGATTTGGGCGCTGAGTTTCGCTATCACCGCGCCAACTCCTATCATTGCAATGTTGATAATAATCAAACCAGATATGAAGCTATAAGCAATCTGGGCATTGTTCTCCAACAACTGTGGCCCGGGGATAAGCCCCTGAGCAAGCAGACCGCCCATCAACACGGCTGCTCCTGCATTACCTGGGATACCGAGTGACATCAGAGGTACCAACGCACCTCCGACGCCTGCATTGTTTGCGCTTTCAGGTGCCGCTACGCCTTCTATTATGCCCGTTCCATAACGAGAGGGATCCCGATCCCAACGTTTGGCTTCATTATATGCAATTATTGCAGCAATGCTTCCGCCGGCGCCTGGAAGAGAGCCAATAAATGTCCCTATTACTGACGACTGAATCAGAACTCGTTTACAACCATGCCAAAGTTTAGAAACTGTACGTCGAACGGCTCCTGGACGTCTCACATATTCAGCGATATGACTGTCTGGTGCTTCGAGCAGGACTAGCATTTGTGAGAATGAGAATATCCCGATCATTACAACGACCATATCGAATCCCTGTATTAAAGGATAATAACCGAACGTAAATCTCGGAGAACCTGTAATGGGGTCAAGACCGACGGTACTGATTGCCAGACCAATGGCTCCACCCAACAAACCCTTTAATACATTACCCGGAGACATGGCTGCTAGTGTCGTCAGCCCGAAGATTGCCAGCCAGAAAAATGCAGCCGGTCCAAACTTTAAGGCAAGACTCGACAGCGGGCCAAAAAAGAACAGCAAAACAAGCACACCAAATAATCCGCCAAATGCCGATGCGAACAAAGCAGTTAGCATTGCATCTTGCGCTTCACCCTTGCGTGTCATGGAGTAGCCATCAAACGTTGTAGCAACGGAACCTGGTTGTCCCGGCGTATTCATTAATATTGCGGCATTAGCACCGCCATAAGTGGAACCGGTAAAAATGGCACCAAGTGCGATCAGAGCGCTGTCAGTTGGCAAGGTAAAAGTAAATGGGATAAATAACGCGATTGCGGTTACAACAGTAATTCCAGGCAACATGCCGCCTATAATTCCGACAACAAGTCCAATTATCATTATGACCAAATTGAACAGCTGGATGGAATTAATTAATCCGTCACCAACATATTGCCACAACGTTGCTCCCATCTCTCGAATTCCATAATGAATTGCGCAACATTGCTGAGCTGGAATCTTTCACTATTTTTCAGGATTCCAACTCAGACAATTGGATGACATTATTGTTGGCCGTGTTTAACCAGCATGTCTTTGGCCTTGGGATAAAAGTCTGTCACGAGTGATTGCAGTTTCTTGCCGTCTTGAAATGCGACAAACTGCCCCGCCTTTGCATGTTTCTGTTGAACTTCTTCGCGTGCATAAATCTTCGAAAGACCCTCGATAAGCCTGTCGCGCACCTCTTTGGGAAGCCCCTTGGGAGCTATCCAAATACGGGTTGCGTTGTATACAATGTCAAATCCATTTTCTTTAAAAGTTGGCAGGTCCGACGCGTCTTTAAGACGGTCAGCACGCGCAATAGCCAAATAGTTGAATTTGCTGGCTGAACTACGGGTCGCTCCACGCAGTGCAAAGAGTGCATCAACATGGCCGCCGAGAACAGCTGCCAATCCCTTAGCACCTCCAGGCAGGGGCACGACATTAATGTTTACGCCTGAATCTTTGAGAGACAAAGCAGCCAGGTGGGTGGGGCCAAGACTTTCAACTGTGCCAATGGAAAGTTTTCCGGGATTAGATTTTGCTGCCGCGACTAGTTCATCCAAACTCTTGTATGGGCTCTCTTTTCGTGTAACCAGAACAACATCATCACTGCTGGCCACCGCCAAATAATCAAAACTTTCAATGTCATACCTTCCTTTACCGGTCAACGCATTCATCACCATCAAAGGAAAAGTGTAGACACCGATTGTGGAGCCATCCGGTTTTGCCTGGGCGACTTCTGTAGCTCCGATTGAACCGCTGGCTCCGGGTTTGTAAACAAACACCAAAGGTTGACCGAATTCTTGTTTAAATTCTTGTTCTACCATCCGCGCCTGTCGGTCGGTACCTCCGCCGGCATTAAAGGGTACAATCACGGTTATGGGACCGTCGGGAAAAGAAAAGGCTTTTTGACTGGCAATGCCTACGAATATAAGCAAACTCAGCAGACCAGTTACTCCATAACGGGTATAACTCATGCTCTCACTCCATTTTCGCTCGTCTTCGGCAGTAAAAATTTACTGCTTTGCGGTTGTTAAAAGTAATAATTCAAATCAGCTATGGAGAAACAACCGCATCTATCACACTAATCCCGAAATCGTTTGCCGGAATGATTTGATATGATTCTCCATTGCTTTGATTGCTTTGGCCTGATTTCTGTCACGAATGTTCTGGAGAATATCCTCATGTTCACTTTGGACTCTTTGCATTCGTTCAGGAGCAGATAACGACATCACCCAAAATCGTAATGACCGATCATGCAACCTTGATAACAGGTCTGAAAGAACATTATTACCAGCAGCGCTGGCTATGCATCGATGAAAGCTACTGTCCAATTTCATCATTGCTTCAACATCACGCGTTAATATCAGATCTGATGCTTCCGCCAGAATATCTGATAATTGCGAGATTTTACTTTCGCTGATTCTCTCGGTGGCAAGTCCCACACAAAAAGGCTCATTGAGAAGTCGAACGTCAATTACATCCATGACTTCATCTAGGGTGACTGGTTGAACAATGACCCCTTTCCTTGGAATGATCTGTACCAGCCCCTCATGCCGGAGCCGTTGAAGGGCTTGATTAACAGGTGTGCGAGTAATCTTCAGCGATGCACAGATGGTTGCAGCATTTAAGTATTCACCCGGACGGAATTTGAGAGTAATTATTCTATGCTTAAGTTCATTGTACGCAATTTCGGTCAATGAGCTTTCTGAACCAATTGATGAGTTCAAATCTTGAATTGTGCTATCCCACTTCGAATTCTGGTGACCATCTACGGCCCTTGGAGAATTCGATCTTTTCTTACGCAATAAAGTTGCTTGTCTTTCTTTTCCTGTCATAGATATTCCTCGGCAGGCAGACGTATGATTTCGTAAGCATGTTGGATTTTTCTCCCTAAAACCGGATCCTCCAGTTCCATTTCAAATCGATCGGCATCACTGATTTCACCGATTACTGGAATTGTACCTCCAAACATTACTGTTCCAATCGGAACGGTTTCTATTCCACCTCGATATTTTTGGGAAAGTTCGCCGGGAGAGAGTAAAGAATTTACGCTGCCATCCTGGTAAAGGCGACGAATTCCTTTAGAGAAGACGAAAGCGCGTAGTTGAAGCTGATCCCAGTGCTCCTGAATTTCATCAAACCGCCAGACATCGGAAGCGACAGGTTTGGCACATACCTGCTTGGATATGGGTACAGAATAAGCTTCCAGTTTTCGGTCCGTATGATCAGAACCTACACCGATCCACAAACCATCTTCCAGATAGAATATAACTATTTCAATCTCGCCGCTGGATTCATTTCCGACGACTTCGAGAGCGTTTTCGAATAATAATCTGTCGTTTGGAATACGGAAAAATGACGGAATTCTTTCTGGCCGTTCCACTCCAATGGCTTCCAGTTCACTGATGTGACATTCTATCTCCTCCGGATTTCGGCCGGTCCAGCCACCGATGACAAGCGCATTAACGGAAAATTCCACTTGGTAACTGCCGCCTTTGTCATGGCGAGTTGTTTTCAGTAAATGCTTTATCATTTTACAAAAATATCTATTGAATTTTATTGAGTCAATTGTAAAATTTCACACTAATTTTAAATGGAGGTCGTAAAATGGTTAAAAGGCCAAATTAAGAGGTCGCATCTCGATCAGCGCTGAGTGCACTCATTCACAAGGGATCCGCGATCCACAATGGTCGGGCCCGGAAAGGCTTCGCAAAGACGAGATTGTTTTCAAGAAGGAGCAATGAAAACTACACAAATGAAAGTTAATCTCTATGTGTGAAAATTAGGGTGATTTAGAACTGAATGTAATTTCATCCAATTGAATTAATTTTACAAAATGAAGCTTTAGATTCCCTCTCTCTCGACGACTTACTCATACCAACTCTTGAACTAGACTGCTGCCACTCCGATACCCCCAAAATAACAACATCAGGCGATCATTCGGCCCACATACTCGCCACCAAAGGTCTTAATAACGAGACGGAATATGTAATCCGCTGTCAGCCCCAAGAGTCCTAAAATGACAATTCCCACAAGCACCGTGTCCATACGAGAAAATTCCCGAGCGGAAAACATCATAAAGCCCAAGCCTGCGCTGGCGCCAAGCATCTCGGCGGCAACGATGGTTGAGACTGATCTGCCCATCGCAATGCGCATACCTGTGACCATGGGAACCGTAGCCGGAACTATCACATAGAAGAAAGATTGTAATTTGTTGGCCCCCATCATTTCAGCTGCGCGCAGAGCGTTCAGACCAACGCTTCGCACACCAGCTTCAGTGTTAATTATCACTATAAAAATTGTAGTGACCTGAAACTCAAATGTTCAAACTCGCCGAGGCATTAGACCCTGCTCCTGCTCTGATCAGTAATGCAGCATCAGTCGCAAAATTGTCATTTAAAGGAGTCCAGGATTTTAAGGATATGTTGCGAATGAATCTCAGGGTTCTTAAATCTGTTGAGGAAGATGATCCTCAACATTCTCTCTCTCATGAAATCATCAAGGCGATGAAGCACAACTCAGAAGATCTATTTGTCTCTATGGACCGCCGGGAACAGGTAAATCCCAATTCGCAAACACCGTCCCGGTTGAGTGTCGTCGTTCGCACCTTGATCAACCCTTGCCCCGGGCGAGATTTCGACGGAATCACATCCAGTATTTCGCGCGCGGATTGTGGCCTCGTGTATTGAAGCCGGTCTGGTCGGTGGGGAAGCATTCTCGACGATTCCGCCAGCGGGCCTGAGATCGCCCTCTACGAGAAGTCGCATAGTCAAAGCAGCCGTATGCCACCCACTAGCCGCTACTCCGCCAAATATCGGACGGGACATATTCCCGCAGTGACTTTACCTTCGACAAGAGGCGTAATCTCTATATCTGTCCCAACGGGAAAGTTCTCACCACGACAGGCCATATTGATCAGGGCCGTATTCTTTAATACCGGGCGAAAAAGTCGGATTGCCGATGCTGTGCCCTGAAACCCAAATGCACCACGGCCGAAGTTCGGAAACTGACACGCCATTTGCGATTACGGACGATATGATGGAGGAGGGGGTACGGGAATTATCTTGGCATTTGCCGATGGGTGATTATAGCTTCAGTGAATGTGATAAGATGGAAGCGTTGCGATGTATTCTTAAAGCGATGTTGTCCGCGTCAACCGATTCTTATGTCAGGCATTGCGGCGAGCAGATTTCCACCTCTTCCCTTCTTTCACAAAGTTGTTAGAAACTATTGATCCGGTGTGCCATGTTAGAGCCGCGTGGAACCGATAGAAGAAATCCGCAAGATCTTCACACTCTTTTGCGAGGGCAATTACATCATTTGCTTGCTTTGGGCCGGCCATAAATTTGAGTCCGTCACGCGTTGACTTTCCGCGAATAAAGCCAATCTCAGAGAAATCCGTGGTTGTATCGTTGCCCCAGCCGACAAACCATGTTGCGTGTAGGTGATTATTTTGTTTGTCGCACACGGCTTGGTAATCCGCTTTGATTTGCTTAAGAACACCTCGAATGGTTCTTAGCTCGGTCGAGTCGATTTTGTCTTCGACGTTGGAAATCAAGTGTCCAACTAACGATTGATAAATGTCGAATAAGGTCCATGCCACCATCGCCCGGTGATGGAAGATTATATACATGAGTTGTTGCTGATTGTTGTTAACTTTGGTTAGCATAATGCAGGCAGTTCGGACTGCGTGGACCATTTCGAAAGCTGCAACGTATTGGCCGATTGCTGCATATATTTCTGTTGTTTGATCCTTTAGATTTTCCTTTTTAGTTTTGACGGGTGCTTTGGGAATGGTATCCTCATAAAAATGTCATCCAAGAAACAGCTTTCCAAAAAAGACGTTGATCGACGCGTGACGAAGGGTTGCTGCGTGCATTAAAAACAAAACCTAAACCTTTTACGCCTCCAAAGAAGAAAATGGGCAAGGGCGAAAAGGGTGCGGATAAATAAATCCGCACCAGTTTGAATTAGGGGTTAGTATCAACAACCTGCCGCCACCGTTCACCCTTTTTGGGCGTTGGTGGGGCTGGTTCATCCTTAACCATTGTTGCCCGTCTTCTGGATTTCGTTGATCTGTAAATACCAGAATCAGGGACCGAAGAACCGGGTTTAATAAATGGTTTCGATGTTGTGGATTTCCTCTTTCTGCTCATCGCCAAAGTCTCCTTAAAAATGAATCCCGGTGGCGGCATAATGGCAAAATCTGACAGGCTAAATGTGAAGCAGGATAATCCTGCCAGGAATACGTGAAATGCGGGAGTGCCAGTAAGGCCTACCGAAATAGTTGGTCCCCAATCTAAAGTTATCCCAATTTCAAAACCGGCGGCTTAACGCGATTTCTCAATAAATCCGAGAATGATGAAAAAGTTGCACGTCCGGATCTGGCGAAAAGGTGTTATCTGATAGGGAAACCCCGGAGGGGAGGTCTTCTATCGGACAATACCTCCGGGATCCCTCCTCCCTCTCTCTTAGCCATCGGTATGAGATGGCACCCTAAACAAGGGCCCAATTATTTTAATCGATATTACCTGTCCGGATCGTTTCTGGGCGATGAATATTTTGTAAGGTAGACAGAATCACAATCTCACCACTGGTGTACCGCTTCAACATCCGCTCTTCACAAATGGTGCACAATCCGAGATTGTATGGTTCTGTAATATGTAAGGACGCGTTAGGTGATTAATTTGGCGAGCAAGCGACTTAAAAAGTATCGCAAGAAGCGAGATTTCAGCCGAACCAACGAACCATTTGGTGATGAAAGTTCATCAGACGGAAATTTGTTTGTCATTCACAAACACGACGCCACACGATTGCATTATGACCTCCGATTGCAAATCGGAGAATTGCTGAAAAGCTGGGCTGTCCCAAAAGGGCCGTCCCTTGATCCCAAAGAAAAACGTCTTGCGGTTGAAGTCGAAAGTCATCCCCTGGAATATGTCGATTTTGAAGCAGTTATACCTGATGGACAATATGGAGCTGGACCCATGATAATATGGGATCGAGGTTCTTGGGCTCCAATGGGTGATCCCATCAAAGAACTAGAAAAAGGATCACTCAAATTCCGGTTGTCAGGCGAAAAGCTCAAAGGAGGATGGGCTTTAGTGCGTCTCAAACATGAAGGAGAAGAAAACAAAAATTGGCTCCTAATAAAAGAAATCGATCAAGCCGCTAACTCTGACTTCGATATTCTAGAAGCAAATCCAAACAGCGTTAAAAGCGGTCTTTCCACTGATGAGTTGAAGGCCAGTCGAACCAAAAAACGACGGAAAACTCATTCGGAATTCGTGCTGAGTAAGATTGCTGGCGCAACGAAAGCAGAATTTCCAAGGTCCATTGGACTTATATTACCGTCTCCGGAAGAGTCGCCCCCTCCGGGAGATGACTGGTTGCATGAGATAAAGTTTGACGGATACCGGACAATTGCACGAATTCAGAACGGGGAAACTCGATTGCTCACGAGGAATGGGCAGGATTGGACAGAACGATACGGGTCACTTCGGGAAGCATTTCAAGATATCCCTTGCAAATCAGCGATCCTCGACGGTGAAATCGTTGTTCTCGACAATAGAGGCGTCAGCCATTTTGGTGATCTACAGGAAGCTTTATCAGACGCTGAATATTGGCGTCTCAATTTCTTTGCCTTTGATATTCTTTATCTCAATGGCTATGACTTAAAAAAAGTCCGGCTTAACGAACGAAAAAAGACCCTCTCATCGCTTCTTGATCCTGTTGTCCATGAGACATCACCAATTCAAATTAGTGACTTTGCCAGTGGTCAGGGGCAAAAATTTTTTAATGAAACGGCAAGACTGGGCCTCGAAGGTGTCGTGTCTAAACGATCCTCTTCCACTTATGAGCCAGGGAGAAACAAACAATGGATCAAGTCCAAATCATTCAAGGTGGATGATTTCGCCATTGCTGGATACCAGACATCGAAAGCTGCGGGAGGAATTTCTGCACTGTTATTGGCGCAGAAACGTAATTCTGGATGGGTTTATGTCGGAAAGGTAGGATCTGGTTTTACCGAGGCAACCCAGAAAGATCTTCAGACCCGTCTAATGGCTCTCTTAATTCCAAAACCGGCGATAAAATTTTCCATGAGAATTCCTAATGCCCAATGGGTAAAACCTTATCTGTTCGCTGAGGTCCAATTTTCCGAATATACCAAGTCAGGCTATCTTCGCCATCCTGTATTCAGGGGGCTTCGTTTAGATAAATCCCATTGCTCGAATGATCAGAAAAAGCTGATTACTGACCAGCATCTCGCAGCGATCTGGGTTACCAATCCTCAAAGAGAAATGTTTGGACCCGATGCCACCAAACTGGATATTGCGATTTATTACGCCAAAATTGGCGATTATCTCCTGCCACACCTCTTCAGCCGTCCTCTTACCCTGGTGCGATGTCCCACCGGCAATAAGAAGGATTGTTTTTTTCAGCGCCATGCATTTGTCGGTATGCCCGACGACGTGAAGTCCTTTGCCATAGGTAAGAATGAGAATCGCAAGGATTATATCTACATCAATAACGCTCCAGGATATCTCTCTCTGGCACAATTTGGTGTGGTTGAGTTTCATCCCTGGGGGTGCAGGGTTGACAAAATACTCAGGCCTGACCGTCTGGTAATCGACCTCGACCCGGGTGAAGACCTGGACTGGCGGGATATTGTCAATTCCGGCAAGATTGTTCGCGATGAAATGGAAGGGCTCGGACTTTGCACATTCGTTAAGACATCCGGCAGCAGAGGAATACATATTGTAGTCCCCACAAAGCGTCTTTATTCCTGGTCAGAGATTCATGACACCGCAAAAAAATTAGCCCTATACCTGGCGAAACGCGCGCCCCGCCAATTCACGGCCAGCGTGGCAAAGAGACACCGCGTTGGAAGGATATTTATTGATTACAATCGGAATGCGCGCGGGGCAACGACTGTAGCTCCGTATTCTCTGCGGGCACTTGAAGGACTTCCTGTGTCGACACCTCTGACCTGGGACCAAATCGATTCTCTCGACGATCCACGCGATCTGAACTATGCTACCGTTGCGGATTTCTTGACCAGTAATGGGGATTCCTGGTCTGAAATAGATAAATCAGCTTGTACACTGAGCCGTGAATTTCGAAGAAAGCTGATCGAGTAATTCTAGTTTGGAGTAATTGTCATGGCACCTCGCGCCAGTTGGAAAGGCTATTTAAAACTCTCTCTCGTCAGTTGTCCGGTTCGCCTTTACAACGCAACGACCCGGGTGGACAAAGTACAGTTCAACTTTTTGCACAAAGATACCCACAACCGCATTCAAATGAAACCGTTCGAACCAGAACTGGGTCAGGTTGAGCGCAGTGATCTGGTAAAGGGTTATCAATATGAGAAAAATCGCTACGTCGTCATCGATGAAGAGGATCTCGCAAAAGTCAAAATTGAGTCCACTGAAACCATTAATATAGACAAATTTGTTGATCGAGATTCTGTCGACTTGATCTATCAGGATTCACCATATTATCTTGCGCCTGATGGGCGGATCGCGGAAGAGACCTTTGTCGTCTTGCGAGAAGCGATGCGGAAGGCGAATAAGATTGCAATTGCACGAGTAGTACTTTCTGGGCGTGAACGCGCTGTAACAATTGATGTGCGGGATCGCGGTATGTTGTTGATGACTTTGCGGAGTCCTAAGGAGATTCGAAATCACGCCGTTTACTTCGAGGATATTCCGGAAAATGGTGTGGATCATGAAATGCTGAAAATGGCCGAACAATTGGTCACGAGTCGCGAAGGAACATTTGATACAGAAGATTTTGTAGATCAGTATGAAGAAGCTCTTCTAGAGCTGATCAAAGCAAAAATTAAGGGCGAAGAACCAGTTATATCCGCGGAACCAGAGCGCGGTAAAGTCATCAATTTAATGGACGCATTAAAACAAAGCCTCGAGGAAGCAGGATCAAAACCACCGGCGAGAAGTAAAACCACAAGACGGAAAACAGCAGCAACTAAGAAACCGACGACGCGGAAAAGAAAGCAAGCTTAGAGGGGTTAATGAGATTAGAGGGTAAACGGGTCGTCTTTGTGGGGGCTTTGGAGTCGTTGCCAAGACGGTTGGCAAAAAAAGAGAGTGAGCGCCTCGGTGCCGCGGTCCACCGGGGAATCACACGCAGAACCGATATTGTCGTATTCGGCAGACATGCGACGAAACGACTATCCAGAGAACGGATCGAACTTCTGGTTACGACGGCGGATCGGGTCGGAGCTGACACTGTCAGCGAGAGTATGTTTCAGGAATTGGTATGTAGCCGATCACCTGAAATCAAAAGAGGATCCTTTACATCCGAGCAATTCTTGAAACAAACCAGTCTCGATGAAAATTCGCTTAGGTTTCTCTGTTTGTTCGATGTTCTACAGCCTGTGTCGGACACATTTGAGTTTCGTGATATCGTCGCTGGAAAACAATTCGCCTCTCTTATCTCCGAAGGTCAATCATGGTTTGAGATAGTCGATGTGGCGCTTACCCGGAAAGAATTGGCAGGTCAGGATTGGCGGTCCCGCGAGCGGCTCAAAGTTTCAAGTTGGGGCACGGTACTTGTTGATACAGGAAATGAATTGATTGACCCATGTGGTCAATTGCATCTGGAATTCGCTGAGCAAGATACTCTTACAGCCGATGATCTTTTTGAACTGGCACAAGAAGCCGAAGACGATGCAGATTGGGCACAAGCTGAGAAATTCTATAAGAGATGTCTGGAGCTTGATCCGAAAGATGCCGTAACGGCTTTTAACCTGGCCAATCTCCTCCAGCAACAAGACAACGTCTCTGAAGCCAAACATTATTTTGTCATCGCCAATCAACTCGATCCAGGATTCGTGGAAGCCTGGTACAACCTTGCGCTAATAAATCAGGAAGACGGATTAATTGAAGAAGCCAGAAATTGTTTGCATTCGGCAATTGACGCAGATCCTGAATATGCAGATCCGTATTATAATCTCGGCCTTCTGGAATATAATTTGCATAACTTTGAAAAAGCCGGTCAGCATTGGCAGCAGTACATCGAACTTGATTCAGAGTCCAATTGGAGCCAAAAAGCCAAGCAAGGTATTATTCTATGTAGTAGGATGTTGGCTCAATAACTGTGAATTTCCCATGCCGGCTGTATAAGGCTTGTCTAAGGTCTCGTGTCGCTCCAAGACCTTACAACTGGGGCATTCCAAACCCGATTATCTTCTTTATTTAATCATAGACTTCGGTAACTGCTCTGACCGTTTCCTGATCAAGCAAGGCGGAACTGGAAAACTCATCTATAGCTTTTGAATTGTAGTATTTCAGACTAAATCACGATTTAATTAGTATTAATTAGTTGAATTGTCACTAATTCTCAAGTATATTTCGATAATTACACACTATTCATTTATGGGAAACCGTAGATTAATCTTGGTAAATCTTAAGATGAGCAATGGCACGACTAAGACGACATCTTCGCCGATATAGTTGGGATCAGATCTGTAATCTGTACAATAAGGGCTTGTCCATACGCAGGACTACTGCTGAACTTGGTTGCTCGCCGGCTCATATCCGAAGAATTTTAAAGAAACGCGGGCTCATCAAACACCGGCGCTACAAAATCCGCCCGATCAATATCAAAGGCGACATCGCTATCAATCAATTAACCCAGGGTTATGAAACCATTATCGATGCATCGGATGTGGATCTGGTCAAGAACAACAATTGGAGCGCGTTAGTAAGAGAAACCGGTGTCTATGCCAACGCCAAGGTCAATGGACGTACTGTTCCCCTGCATCGGGTAATCATGAATGCTCCAAAGGATTCCATTGTCGATCATATCGATACCGATGGTCTGAATAATAGGCGCTCAAACCTCCGCCTTGCCACGAGGGCGCAAAACGCCTGGAACATGAAAAACCGACGAAATGGCGAGTGCAAATTCAAGGGCGTTACCCGAGCTCCAAGGCTCAAAACGAAGCCCTAGCGAGCCCGCATCGTTCACAATGGCAACTATCATCAACTCGGCAATTTCCCTGATCAAATCAGCGCCGCGCGTGCTTACGATGAAGCCGCCAAGAAATTCCACGGCGAATATGCCAGAACAAATCAGATGGTGGGGCTCTATGATCATTTCGAAATCCCGGAGGCGGCATAGTGGCAAAATCCGATAGGCTAAATGTGAAGCAGGATAATCCTGCCAGGAATACGTGAAATGCGGGAGTGCCAGTAAGGCCTACCG
>CAYWUX010000044.1:0-17578 GCA_964461525.1 uncultured Hyphomicrobiaceae bacterium
ATGACATGCTTTATGGCGGCGATGGCAACGACAGGCTCGAAGGCGACGGCGGCAACGACACCCTTGATGGTGGCAGCGGCGCCGACATCCTGGATGGGGGAGACGGCACCGACACCGTTACCTACGAAAATGCGTATAGTGGAGTGGCGCTCAGCCTTGTAAGTGGTGGCACCTCCGGTGACGCCGAGGGCGACATCTATGACCGTATTGAACAGGTGATTGGAACTTCATTTGACGATACAATCCTGGGTACGAATGGTAATGATATATTGGATGGCGGAGATGGTGGTGCTGATTATATTGATGGCGGGGCCGGCAACGATATCATTATGGCCGGCCAAAATGGAAAATACCGCCCGGATGCTGTGACCGACACTCTGTATGGAGGCAGTGGCAGCGACACCTTTGTCTTCAATCCACTGTACAGAGCCGCTCAGGCCATAATTAGCGATTTTGAGGTGGGCGTCGATCACATAGACCTCAGCGGATACGGTCTGACGGCCGATTCTATCAGTACCAACTATATTGATATCGTTTCATCAAGTATTGGCACATCCATCTTAGTGAGGTCCCCTGATGATCCCTCGGACGACTATCTAGAGGCGCAGATAATTGATCTCCACGACGTCTGGGGACTGACGGTGGAAGATTTCATTTTTGCTTAGAGATCCTCGATGAACTGACGGACAATCAAATCCCTGCCTGTCCAAGACCGGAACAATCCGCCTGGATCGGCATATGATTGCATAGACAGTTCAGAAACTCATTACAGACCGCTGTCCACTCCTGCGGGCAGCGGTCCGGTCGCCAGAACCATTTTTGAATTGACCTCATTGACAAACTCGGTCGGGGCAAAAAACAGCCAAATTATCATGCCTGACCAATATATTCAGATCTGCGCGCCTCAAAAATGTTCGTGAAGTTCCACCAAACCAGTGAAGCATCCTCCGGCAAAATTTTCAGACTTTCGATGATACTCGCAATGGAGACTTGGATTGCGGGGACTGTGACTGCCCTGCCTTCTCCATCCACCCTACCGTCACAGACATCATCGGCGGTACGACTGCCATTGTTAAAATCGCTGAAAGAGACAGGCCGCCCAGAACGACCGAACCTAGTCCTCTGTAAAGTTCGGCGCCGGCCCCGGGAAACGCGACCAGTGGTAACATACCGAATACCGAAGTCAGGGTCGACATAAAAATGGGGCGGATACGGTTCTGGGTGGCGCGCTCAATCGCCAGATCCGCACTCAGCCCCTCTTCACGAATGTGATGAAGGGTCTGGTGTACCAGCAGAATGGCATTGTTAACGACAATGCCGATCAGGATCACGAAGCCCAGCATGGTCAGCATGTCAAGTGCCTGTACCGTGTACATGTTTAAAATAACAAGCCCCAATAATCCTCCGGCCGCCGCAATGGGTACGGATAACAGAACAATCAGCGGATAGATGAAGCTCTCGAACAATACGGCCATCACCAGATAGACAATAATGAGAGCGAGCAGGAGATCAAACACCAGCTCATTCCACGTTTCAGCCAGTTTATCGGCGGCTCCCGATATTCGGATTTTTACGCCATCGGGCAATCCCTCCTCCGTCATTTTGGTAATGACGTCTTGTTTAATGATATCGATCGCCTCCTCAAGCGGCATGGATTTTTGAGGGGAAACCTGCATGGTCACGGCCCGCACCCGGTCCCGGCGGCGAATTTCAGTGGGACCATTTGTAACGATGACATCACTGACACTTTGTACCGGAATGATACGGCCGTCCCGGGTCACGAGAGGCAGCATGGAAATTGACTGGGTTGCTTCCACTTTCTGTTTTGGACCAACCAGTGTCAGATCGATCCTCTTCCCGTCAACTGTAATTTCAGCAACGCGCAGGCCATCATTGAAGGCATCGATCGATTGTCCGAGATCACGGGCCGACAATCCATTATCATTCAACCGGACCCGATCAGGTAAGACCCTGATCTCTGGTTCTCCGAGATTTAACGCGGGTCTCGGACGAATTCGATGACCGTCCTGTGGTGGGAGACTACCTGTCAAGCGGAAGAAAACCTGCCTTCCAACGTCGAAAATAGTTTCCAAATCCGGTCCGCTTATATCAACTTCAATTGCCCGGCCCGATCCGATCGAGCGCCCGAACAAAGAAGGCTGGAACAAGAAGGCGAAGACGCCCGGCTCCTGCAGGGCGGGCTCCTGAAGAAGGGGTATGAGTTCGTCCGCCTTGCGGTCATCCACGTGTGCGGCACCAATGAACGCCCTGCCGCGAAGCGCAACAAAGAAAAATCTTTTAATCTTCCGTTCGGAATTGTCCTTTTGATCCGACGCATTCACAACAGCCCAATATCTTCTTGTCGCATCTTCGACCTTGCCTCCGATTTCCTCCATGGTATCGAGATTGTAACCGGCCGGAGGTTGGACAAAGCCGATCACGAAATTTCGATTTCCTATTGGCAGATAATCGATTTTTGGAAGAAATACATAAGTGAACACCGCGGCGGCCGCCGTTATTGTCCCGACGACCATTAAAGCCAGCGCTTTACTGCGAACGACAAGACGGGCGAAACCCTGCCAAAATGATGCAAAACCTCTTCCAAATCGATCAAGCACAGGAATTTTAACCGACACAATATTCTTATCTATATTTCCGCCGAGAAGCCGATTGGACAATGCTGGGATCAGTGTGACAGAAACCAGCAGGGAGAGCAGAACAGATACTGATATCGCAACCGCGATATCCCTGAACAGTTGTCCGACCTCAAGCTCCATAATCAGTATGGGAATGAAAACGAACACTGTTGTCAGTGATGACACCAGCACTGCCGGCCAGACCTGGGATGCACCCAGAAATGCAGCCTCAGCCTTAGGTATACCCTGTTGCCGAAGACGAAATATATTTTCCAGAACCACGATTGCAGCATCCACGACCATACCAACTGCGAAAGCAATTCCTGCCAAACTTATAACGTTCAAGGAACGTCCCAGTAGAGCCATTGCGACGAAAGATCCGATTACGGACACGGGTATTGCAGTGGCAATGATGACTGTCGGGCGCCAGGATCTCAGGAATATCAGGAGAACAACGATAGCCAGAACACCGCCATAGTAAATGTTCTGGATGACCAGATCTATCGCTGAATTTATATAGTCGGATTCATCGTAAACGTTCTGCAGCAGTAGTCCCTGCTCTTTGAGCGGTCCGACCTCAAGTTCTTTTACAGCCTCTTTGATCTGCGAAATGGTGCTCAAGACGTTTGCACCTTGCTCCCGGGTTACGTTGAAAGCCATGGCTCGGATGCCAAGCTGATTTATACGCGCTTGCTCCTCTTTAAAACCAAGTTCAACAGTTGCTATATCTCGAACCAGAACTCTTCCGACGCCCCGACTGCTTAGATCGCTTCGGAGCACGATATCGCGGACTTGATCCGTCGTTTGCAGATCTCCTTCAGTACGAACGACATACCGTCGCTTCCCCTCAGAAATATCACCCCCGGTCGTTGATGAATTTTCCGCCCGCAATTTCTGCACAATTTCATTGACCGTCATTTTATATTGGGCGAGTTTTACCGGATCAACAACAACGCGAATCTCGCGTTCCGTATCACCGAAAATATTCACACCAGCGACGCCGTCAACTCTCTCAATCCTCTCCTGCACGATGTCTCGCAGAAAGTCTCCGAACTCTATGATCGGTGTCGTTATGCCTTCCTCCCGGGTAATAACATACCAGACTATGGCATTGTCCTCGGTCCCCGACGTACTCAATGTCGGTTCATCGACTTCTTCCGGATAACCTGTAACCCGGTCAAGCCGGTTGGCAACAAGTAGAAGAGCCCTGTCGAAGCTTACGCCAGGCAGAAATTCAAGTGTGATGGTTCCCTTGTTGTGTTCTGCGACGGAAGTCATCTTTTTTACACCTTCGAGCCCTTTGAGCTGATCTTCCTGCCGCGTAATGATTTCCCTTTCAACCTCCGCCGGCGCTGCGCCACGCCAGTCTGTATTGACAATTATGACGGGCTGACGCACATCCGGAGCCATCTGAATTGGAATTCTCTGTAAAGCAATCCAACCAAAGAGAATGATCATCAAAACCAGAGCCACCACTGCCGTTGGCCGTTCGATGGAAATTTTTATTATTGCATTCATCTCTCAGTTGACCCGGTCTTGCCTCGTGCGGAAACGATGTTTACGGGCCCTCCTCCCCCGAGCCTCTCGTTTCCCCGAATAACGACGACATCTCCGGCCTTCAAACCATCCAGGACAACGAACCGGTCTCCAACCCCCGAGCCCAGTGTAACCTGTCGTGCAAATGCGTTGCCGTCTCGGACCAGGAACACCACCGCATTCTGGCCGCGACGAATAATGGCATCTTTGTGTACGGTTACTGTTCGGCGAATTTCCATTGGAATCTGAACCGTCACGCTCTGATCTGCCGCCAGCGCTTTCTTCGTCACCCCAAATTCTGGGCTGAACCGGACTGCTCGTGTTCTGGTGCGCAAATTCTCGTAAGGTATCAAGGCACGAACTCTCGCCGGATGTTCGGTACCTTCGTCGAGAATAACGGTTACCGAAACTCCAGGTTTCAGGGCATATATCTGGTCGGTCGGGACCTCGGCCTCAACTTCAATATTACGGTCATTAAGCAGTGTGACGACCGGATCGCCTACTTTCAGGTAGGTACCCACTTCAATGTGTTTTTCAATAATAACACCATCGAAGGGTGCTACTACATTTGTATCAGCGAGATCAATTTCACTCCGTGCCAACTGGGCCCGCGCTTCTTTCAGTAGTGCCGCACGCTCATCGAGTTCACTGCTTCTGGCAATAACATCTTTTTCAATATCCTCGAATTTCGCTCTGGAGAAAGCAGAAGAAGACCTCGACTTCAAATCCCGGACACGGTCTGCTTCCTGAATTGTTTTCTCAAGCTCTGCGCGTGCTGATCCAAGCATGGCCTCGCGTTGACCGACGACCGCGGCCCAGCGGTCCCGCTCTGATTTCAGTCTGTCGCTTTCGATGATGGCGAGAACACCACCTTTGAGTACACGGTCACCGACACTGACTTTCATTTCCTTGACCGCGCCTGAAATCTCGGTCGCGATCGAACTTTGCTGACGAGAAACCAGCCTGCCAATAATCGGAAACGTCTGCGTTGCCGCCTCTTCTATAACTTTATCAACTTGAACCGACGGTTTCCTTTGAACTTTTCGCTTGTCTGCCTGTTTGGAATCTGAGGCTGCATTTCCGCCACCGGATTTCTGTCCAGCCTGCGGTGAGCCACCGGCGAAAAAGTTTCTTATTTCACGGCCATCCAGGGAATTGTTTTGATCTTGATCTATTTTGTCGAAATTGGCGAGCAGAGGTCCTCCTGCTTCACTCCTATCAATAACACCATTACCGTTGGCGTCAGCTGCCTTGCTGCGATCACTAAGTTCCAGATCGCCGGATTTGTCATTCGCCGTCTTATTTACACCGCTCAAGGGACATCCCTCGCCGGAGAAAAATCCTCGAATTTCATTCCCGTCCAGAAGATTGTCTTTGTCACAGTCAATTGTTTCGAAATTGTCCAAGAGCGGCCCTCTTGACTCAGATTTCTCTATCCTGTTGTTTTTGTTCACATCCAGCGCCTTGGCACGCCCTGACAACTGGTTTTCGGATGCCAGGGTAACAACTGGGAGCCAAAACATAACAAAACCCGCAACAGCCAGATGTCTTAGATTCCCGAACAATTCCACCATAAAATTCCCATTGTTGTTATCGGCCATTAACTTGCTATTTTATCAGCATAAAGAAAATTACTATCTCGACCTGCTGCTTGAATTGTCAATCACCTAATGCTGTATGTTACATTAAATTTTGCGAGATGGCTTCTCCCTGATAAATCCTTGTTGTTCGCAAGAGAAAGCCTAATCAAATAAGCGACCCCGGCTTTACCACAGGTCACGGGCTGCATCCATCAACCAAGAGCGTGATGCTATCAATCCTGATCGGAGAACTCGATCAGCAAATCTTTTGCATCTATCTGTGTTCCCGGTGACACATGCAGCCGGAAGACAATGCCATCGCGCTCCGCATGCAGAACCGTTTCCATTTTCATAGCCTCAATGGAAAGCAGTACATCGCCGGCATTGACCCGCCGTCCTTCCTCGACAGCGATTGTAGAGATCATACCCGGCATCGGGGCTGCAACATGGTTCGGGTTTTGGGGATCCGCCTTGGGGTGTTTTACAGCGAGATCTGCGGAGGAACGATTGGCAACCTTAATTGTTCTGGGATGACCATTCAACTCAAAGAAGACCCGAACGTATCCTTCATCATCGGTTTCACCTATGGCCTGACACCTGACTATCGGTGTCACGCCCACATCGAGGTCAACGGCCATCTCATCACTCGGGTTCATACCATAGAAAAATACGGGTGTCGGGAGTACGGCAACGGGGCCAAATTTTCTTTGCCATGCTGCGAAATCGACAAAGACCTTGGGGTACATCAGATAGGAGAAAAATTCCCTGTCGCTGACCTTTCGCCCGATTTCTGATTCAACCTTTGACCTCAACTCCTGAAAATCAGCCGGGCCCAAATATTTCCCCGGCCGCTCGGTAATCGGCTGCTCGCCCTTGAGGATTTTCCGCTGCAACTCTTTCGGAAAGCCATTGGGCGGCTGGCCAAGTTCACCTCTGAAAAAACTTACGACAGATTCCGGAAAGGCTATTTCCTTGTCGGGATCCTCGACATCTTTTCTGGAAAGTCCGGCGGAAACCATGGATACGGCCATATCCCCTATCACCTTTGATGAAGGTGTCACTTTTATGATGTCACCGAACATTTGATTTACTTCGGCATATGTTCTGGCCACCTCATGCCACCGCTCATTAAGTCCCAGGTTTCGCGCCTGCTCCTTGAGGTTGGTATATTGTCCACCCGGCATCTCATGGAGATAAACTTCAGACGCACCGGATTTATTGTCGGCCTCAAATGCAGAATACTGAACACGAACAGCTTCCCAGTAGTCTGAAAATTCTCGTATCGTGGCAGGATCAATTTCCGTGTCTCGTTCAGATCTTTTGAGCGCCTCAACAATCGAGCCCAAATTCGGCTGCGAAGTCAGCCCTGACAGAGAGTCCATCGCGAGGTCAACAGCTTCGCAACCTGCTTCTGCCGCCGCAATGATGGAGGCTGCCGATATCCCACTGGTATCGTGGGTGTGGAAATGTACCGGAAGGCCGGTTTCCTCCTTCAACACCTGAACCAGTTCACGAACTGCATCGGGTTTTGCCAGTCCCGCCATATCTTTGATACCCAGAATATGAGTTCCGGCTTTCTTTAACTCTCTTGCAATCCTTACGTAGTAATCGATATTGTAGGTAGGTCGTTCGGGATCATTCAAATCACCGCTATAACAGATTGAAGCTTCGCAGATTTTTCCGGTTTCTCTGATGGCATCAATGGTCACCCGCATGTTTTCGACCCAGTTCAAACTGTCAAACACCCTGAACAGGTCGATCCCGGCGTCAGCAGACTGATGAATAAACCCACGAACAACATTGTCAGGATAACTTGTATATCCCACACCATTAGACCCCCGCACCAGTGCCTGCAGCAATATATTCGGGGCCCTTTTGCGGATTTGCTCAAGGCGTTGCCATGGACATTCCTTCAGAAAGCGCATGGACACGTCAAATGTTGCTCCTCCCCAACATTCAAGGCTGAAAAGTTCGGGGAGTCTGTGGGCATAGGCCTCGGCGATATTCACAAGATCATATGTTCTGATCCTGGTCGCCAGTAAAGACTGGTGCGCATCCCGCATAGTTGTATCGGTTACTAGTAACCTTTTTTGCTCGAACATCCAGTCAACGACGGCTTCGGCGCCCTTCTCATCCAGAACAGCTTTGGCACCTTTCTTCAGGACATCGTAACTGTATTCAGGTACCTTGGGCAGGAGTGCATGACCGGGTGGCGACGGACGCCCGGCGACTTCAGAATTTCCGTTGACAATAACATCTGCGATAAAACTGAGAAGTCGCGTCGTCCGATCACGTCTCTTGGGAAAGTTAAAAAGTTCGGGATGATCATCGATGAAGCGCGTTGTGTAGTCAGCCGTCCTGAAACTCGGATGATTAATTAGGTTTTCGACGAAAACCAGATTTGTCGCAACCCCTCTGATCCGAAACTCGCGAAGGGCGCGATCCATTCGGGCGATTGTTTCTTCTGGCGTCTGAGCCCACGCCGTCACTTTTTCCAGCAGTGAATCATAATAACGGGTGATGATTGCTCCGGAGTAAGCCGTACCACCATCCAGCCGTATGCCGAAACCAGTTGCACCGCGATAGGCAATAATCCGGCCATAATCCGGCACGAAATTGTTCTCCGGATCTTCGGTGGTTATCCGACACTGAATTGCGTGCCCCGATTTTATGATTTTATCCTGATCCGGAACACCGGAATTTTCATCTCCAATTCTGGCACCGTCAGCTATTCTGATCTGAGCCTTCACAATATCGATGCCGGTGATCTCCTCGGTGACGGTGTGTTCTACCTGAATGCGTGGATTAACTTCGATGAAATAGAACTCACCGGTTTCCGAATCCATTAGAAACTCTGCGGTTCCCGCATTTTGATAACCCACTTCCCGCGCAAGACCTACAGCAGTGCGGCACAGCCGTTCTCTTTGTTCCTCGTTCAAATAGGGGGCAGGCGCCCTTTCCACGACCTTTTGGTTGCGTCTCTGGACGGAACAATCCCTTTCAAACAAATGCACGACATTGCCGTGGTGATCACCGAGAAGCTGCACCTCGACATGACGGGCCTTCTCGACCAGCTTTTCGAGATATAGTTCATCCTTGCCAAAGGCCGCTTCGGCCTCTCTTCGTCCGGCGCGCACCTGTTCAGCAAGTTCATCGCGATTGTTTATGATGCGCATCCCCCGGCCACCGCCGCCCCAACTTGCCTTAAGCATCAATGGGTAGCCTATGCTGTCTGCGGCTTCCGCTACTTCTTCCACGTTTTCGCTGAGAGGACCGGTCGCGGGCATAACCGGCGTTCCGGATGCTTCCGCCACCTCGCGGGCTGAAATTTTATTCCCGAGTTTTCTCATGACATCCGGCTGAGGACCGACCCACACCAGTCCCGCGCCGCAGACCGCTTCTGCAAACTCCGGACTTTCAGAGAGAAAGCCGTATCCGGGATGCACGGCATCAACTGAAGCTTCAATGGCTATATGGATTATTTCATCAAATGAGAGATATGCCTTTACTGGTCCGAGATTCTGTCCGATGAGAAAAGACTGATCCGCCTTGAATCGATGCAGGGATAGTTTGTCTTCTTCCGCATATATCGCAACCGTACCAATATCCAGTTCATTTGCCGCTCTTAGTACGCGAATAGCAATTTCACCGCGATTGGCAACGAGAAGTTTCTTGATAGCCACAAATCACACCTTTCTGAGATTAACCTCTACCCCTCCACAGAATGTTCGCTTTGAAACCTGATGCAAACCAAACTCTACGTAATTGACTGTATCGATCTGCCGAGGCTCAACGCGGGAGCAGCTACATCACGTATCGAGATCTCGCTTACTTCATAGTCTGTTTTGGCGTCGTTTCCTCGACTTCATACTTCTGAGTACTCTTCCACCTTCGCATGTACAAAATTCGTTCGCGTTCCGCACGTCTGCGCAGTGGCCGGAGTGCCAGAGCCCAATTAAGAAGAATGTACACACCCCCCCTTTTACGGACCGTTCTTCGAAAATATTTCTGCAACGGACGAAAAATGAATGAAATAAAGTGATCAAACCCAATAAGTGGCAATTTTGTTAAAAAGAACGATGCGATGAAACCAAATGTCAAACTCCAGAGATCAATCCCGAGAATTGTCGGGCTGTTTCGCCTGTTAGCCCAAGCCTGCACCTCGACAAAACCGATTATAACCAAAACTAAAGCAATAACAAAAACCACTGCCCGCATCCATTTGGGAAAGAACCAAAGTTCTGTGTTCCACATCAGTTGCAGTGCACGAATGACCCGGTTTTTGGTTGAAGTTATGCTGCCGGCGAGCTTCTCATATCTTTCACCGCCAAGCCACGCGAAGGAAAAGGCGAGAACGCCCGTTGTCAAAAGTTTCCATACCCCGCTCATTCCCCTGCGTAACATAAAACGTTTCAGAAAACCGGGAACAAGACGCAGCAGAAATTTTCCCGAGAACTGGAGCCATTTGAACATAATTTTCCATAGTCGCGCGACCCATTGCCAGATAACGGCGACAACATTGGTCCCCAAAAAATAATCAATTGCGAACAACCCGGAAAATATCAGCACGGCAATTACGAGTATGACACCCGTTCTCAGCAGGAATAATCTAATCAGTATGGACCATGGCATCTCAAACCTATAAGGTCACCTAGGATCACGGCAATAAAACCACAAATATTAGCGCCGTTCATACTGCTTTTTACCAGATATCAAGGGAAATTTGGCCAACTTACGGTCAGATTTCTTCTGATCAGGTCCGTAAAATTCTGTCAATGTTCGGATAGTGTTAGACCGATTGGACCAAGACAAATTTGATGTTCGAATTCAGACTTTTTTAAAGAATATTTCGATTTACGTGTAGCGGATGGTCAGCGACAACATCAGTCTTGTAAATCCAATCGCCTTTCGTTTGCGTGAGATTGCGTTTCAGCTGGTGATCTATCGAGAACCTGACATCTCGAAAAAACCGTTTGATTGCAGAAGGCTGATGCATCACTCTCGCCCGGGCCCGGGCAGCAAGTTGCACTTTCGAAGTTCGGGAATAACGAATATTCTGATATTTTTGCAAGGCGCTTTCCCCATCCTCTGGAGACTTCGACAACAGAGCAGCAATTGTGTAGCCGTCCTCGATAGCCATATTTGCACCTTGTGCCAGGAAGGGAAGCATTGGATGTGCGGCGTCGCCTAATAGAGACATCCGGTTTCCTGACCAGAAAGTCAGGGGATCCCGGTCATATAAAGCCCACTTGTTTATAGATTCCGCTGCTTCTGCCAGTTCATAAAATATGGGATGCCATGTCTGGTAGATATTGTGAAACTCCTCCTTTGATGCCGTCAAACTCCATGATTCCTCGGTCCATTCCTCCGTTTCGTGGACGGCGACCACATTTATACGCCTTCCGTGGCTGATAAAATAGGTTACGATATGACCATCGGGTCCATGCCAGTTGCACGAGTCGAACGGAATAAAATGACTATAATCAACCTTATCCGCATCAACTGTGAACCGGTAAGCTACAGTTCCGGTAAATCTCGGCTTGTCCGGGCCCAAGAGTTTTCGGCGGACGACGGAATGAATCCCATCTGCCCCAATTGCTATTTTAGCACGGTAATCCTGACCTTTAACCGTATGTGCAATAACTCCGCAATCCGCCATCTTGAGATCTACAACCTTCTGGCCAAGTCGAAGGCGATTGTCGGGAAGCTCGGCAATCAATACACGGAGTAGATCCGCGCGATGAATGTGAAAATAGCCACTGCCGTATCGTTTGGTGAATTCAGGATTTAGTGGTGTTTTGTAGAGTGTCCGTCCAGACTTCCAGTTTTTAGCGTGATAAAATTTCGGCAAGCACGCCCTCTTTTCAAAGTCATCGCCAAGTCCCAGAAATTTCAGAACGCAGTATCCGTTGGGACTGATCTGAATACCAGCGCCAATCTCCTGCAAAACATCCGATTGTTCAAGGATCAGCCAGGACCGTCCGGCTTTCTCTAACACACCTGCCAGTGTCAGCCCGCCAATTCCTCCGCCAATAATCAGGACATCCAGAATTTCGGTATTGCGCATCAATTATACTTTCTTATTAGTCAATGGCTTCAACGGCATACTGAAGCGCTCGGATCGGGGTTTGGGAATTTCACCTTCTCGCGTGCAGGGTTGAAAAGCTGCGCCCTTCAATTATCGTGTTGACATTGCCCGTCCCCGAAAAACTTCAACTGCAGACAGTCCTATTCCCAGGACCGCGCCCAACACGGCCAGTGGCAAGCCTATGTCCAGATACCTATCCGGAATAAAAATGCCAGCGCCAGCTGCGACAAACAATAGTCTCATGGAAAGATTTATGGGACGAATAATATATCCCATTATGGCGACTGAGACTAACCAAATGCCAAATACGGCTTTGATTGTCTCAAGAGCAATCGACATTGGATCTCCTATCATGAGCAGCTCGGGAATAGCAACGAAAAGGAACGGGACGAGATAGGCAAACCAACCAAAACGCATTGCCGCGAAACCCGTCCTCATAGGATCTTTTCCTGTAAGGCTCGCCGCCGCAAAAGCGGCAATGGCGACCGGAGGCGTAATCATGGACATCATGCCGAAATAGAGAATAAAAAGATGCGCCGAAATTGGGTTTATACCGACCTCAACGAGTGCCGGTGCAACAAGCGTCGCTAACATCAGATAAACCGCAACGGTAGGCATTCCCATACCAAGAAGAATGCAGACAAATGCGGAGACTGCTAAAACTAAAATTACATTGTTACCCCCGAGCTCCACCAGCATCAGCGACAATCCGAATCCAATGCCCGTTACACCCAGCACACCGATTACGATACCCGCGCCGGCAGCAATCATCACAATATCAAGAACAGCGTGACCTGTCTGGCAGACGGCGTTGTAGAGGTCCGAGGGTGTAAGACGTTTGCCTCTGTAGCCGAATATTGTACTGGTGGCGATAATGAACAGCACAGCAATCAGCGCCGACATTTCTGGTGAGTAGTTGAAAATAAAAAGAGCGATAATTAAAACAGCGAATGGAATTGGAAAATACCAACCTGTTTTTAGAACATCTTTGAGGCGGGGGATCTCGGCCCTGTCAATCGGTTTTATGTTTGTTCTGGCCGCTTCGAGGTCCGTCAGAATGAATAATGCCACATAATAAAGTACGGCAGGAATAAAAGCCGCAACAATGACCTCCGTGTAGGGTATTTCGAGAAATTCCGCCATCAGGAAAGCCGCGGCTCCCATAATCGGCGGCATTAGCTGGCCGCCGGTCGAAGCGACGGCCTCAATTGCGCCGGCCTGAATTCCGCGATAACCGGCATTTCGCATTAAAGGTATCGTTATGACACCTGTCGTCATTACATTGGAGACCACACTGCCTGAAATTGAACCGAACAATCCGGACGCCATTACGGCAATCTTGGCCTGACCACCCCGAAATCGTCCGACTAGCACCATGGAAAGTTCGGTAAAAAATTCCGTCCCTCCAGATCGCGTCAACACCTGACCAAAAAATATAAAGGCAATGACAATGGAGGTCACGATTCTCAATGGGACACCCAGAATGCTCGTCGGATCCCAGGCCAGATAATAGAAAAGATCCTGCCATGCCATGTTCATGCCTGCCAGTTTGCCAGGCAGATGATTCCCAAGAAGACCTAGAAGTATGAACCCTGTGACAAGAACTGTAAGAACCATGCCAACGGCGCGGCGCAGACCTTCGATCAGCAGCAATACGACGATCACCCCCGCGATGAGGCCGTCAGTTGGTCCATCGGAGACGAGCTCAGCCAAAACCGGGTAACGTACAGCCATATAAATGCAGACAAGAAAACCTACAAGTGCGGCAACGTAATCGTAAAACGGTATTGCGCTGGATTCACGATTGCCGTTTGCTCGGATGGACAGGAAAACCAGTGGAAGGGCAATGGCCAGAATTCCACTCAAAAACTGCTGAGTGTATAACAGAAGACCGAACATGCGAAAAATGTCGACAGCCCAGGCAATCGAAACAACTGTAAGAAGAACGGCGAGAGCCGAAACCAGGCCCGACTCCGGCGTTGATTTCGAATTAGTCGGATTTTCGTGGGTCACTTGTATGCAATGACGAGTACACCTCTATTTTGGTGGCCACATTCCTTTCTCTTTGTAGAATTTAATCGCGCCGGGATGGTACGTGAGGCCCTTGAAATTAACGGCCATCTTGTCATTCCTGAAACCACCCCAGCCAGGAAATGCTTTCACCAAATCGTCCCGTCCTTCATACAGTGTTTTGGTAATCTCATAGACAATATCATCGGAAACATGCGACCCGGTTGAAAGGGTATACCAATATGTCATCACATGAACAGGCTCGACAACGCCGATATTTCTTTTTGACGGAGTTTCAGGTTTCGCAAATGCGGGCGGTACAAATTTTTGAGCTCTTTTCACCGCGTCCGGTGAGGGGTCAAAATTCAAAACGCGAATTCCACCGACTTTTGCATTAGTCTCACGGACTTTACCGGCTCCAAGCACGAAAAAGAATGCATCTGTATTGCCTGCGGCAAATTCATCGGCGCCCTTTACGACATTGGGAGTAGGAACCTTGATGACATCATCATAAGTGAGGCCGGCATTGGCCAGCTGTCCTTCAACAAGTGGCAGAATTATTTTCTGGGTCGACCAGCCGCTCGGCAACCGCTTGCCTTTTAGATCTTTGACGGTTTTTATGGGCGAATCTTTTTTCACAAACAGAGCAACCCGGAAAGGAATTGTCGCCGACACCACGCGTAAGTTTGGATGCTTGCGCCCGGGATAAATACCGGTGCCGGTAACAGCGAAATAGGCTTCGAGCTCGTTGAACAGTCCGAACTCCAGTTTGCCTGCATTGACGGCCGGCACATAAACACTTGACCCTCCAAACGGCTGGGACCGCATTTGAATGTCCGTTTTTTGTGAGACCACCTTGGATAACGATTGGCCCGCCTGATTTGTCCATCCCCCCTTGGTCGTCCCGACACCAATGGTCTGGGACATTACAGCAGAACAGGTGAAAGCCGTAGCGGTTAAAGTTGCTATGAATAGTGTTTTGCGCACAATGATCCTCCCGAAATTCCGTCTAGTGACGATTTTGAGTTTATTGTTGATTTCAGAAAATGGTACGGACGAAGTATGATAAAGTCAATCATTTCGACTGGCAAAGCTTGGTACCTTTGCCCGTAAAGAAATTATGGCAAGTAAAATCGGGACTGAACTTCAAATTTTGAGATTGCTTGCGCTGTAATATGGTTTTGCCGGAAGGAAAGCATGGCAGTTTGAAGCTGCTAATTCTGCTTTTGTGACTTTCTCAGGGCTGGCCTGAATTATCAAAACGTTTGCTTCGGATTCGTGACCTGTTTATGGAGGAGAATTATGGAGATCAAAAAAGTAGGTGTATTTCTTGGTGCTGAGATTACTGGTGTTGATCTCTCCCGGCAGCTTGATCCCGAAACAGTGGATAAAATCAAACAGGCGCATGCGGAACATCAGGTCATCGTTTTTCCAGACCAAAATATTTCTTCAGATGATCTAATGAGATTTGGACGTTATTTCGGTGAGCTGAGCGTGCACCCGTTTTCGACAAATGATGCCAAAACGCCTGAGCTGATTGTCTATGACAACAAGGAAGGAAATCCGCCTGCATCCACGGACATTTGGCACACCGATGAAACTTTCAGGCAGGCGCCACCCATGGGGACCGCACTCTGTTCAAAGATAGTTCCCGAGCTCGGTGGTGACACAGCTTTCGCAAGCATGTCAGCCGTTTATGAAGGGCTTTCCGACCGAATGCAGCATTTCATTTCTGGTCTCGAAGCCGTTCATGATTTCAAGCCTTTCAAGCTTTTGTTTTCCGCGACCGAAGAGGGAAGAGAAAAACTCAGAAATTTTGAAAAGCTTTATCCGCCGGCGGTGCATCCGGTGGTTACGGTTCACCCTGTAACAGGAAAGAAAGTTCTATTCGTCAACCCACAGTTCACGCTCTATATAAAAGGCATGGACGCTCAGGAAAGCCAGACATTACTGGACTCCTTGTTCCGCCGGACGCTGATCCATGAATATCATTATCGTCATCGCTGGCAACCAAATATGGTCGTATTCTGGGATAACCGCTCAGCACAGCATTCTGCCTTGCATGACTACTATCCGCAACAACGGCTCATGGAGCGGGTAACGGTCAAAGGAGAAGTGCCGGTGGGAGAGGGTCCGCCAGCCGATCCCGCTGAGATTCGTCGAGACCTGATGCCGAAGATCACAGATTTCGTATCAACCAGACAAAAAAGACAGCATGAATCCGCGTGACTTGTAGCCGAGCCGACCCTGGACCGTCCCCCGTCACCGATCATCAATTGAGATAAAATTTCAACCGGCTTTCCTGTGTCTATGATGTGTGCCCGCGTCAGAATTGAGGACGAAACCTGTTCGAAACCAATCCAACCGGTCCTATGGGTTCTTATGGCGAAAAATGACCTGATCAGATTAAACGATGATTTGCGTTGGTTCCAGCCGATAAGCTAGAGTGTGGTAACAATTATGCAGCGTGCTGCCATGAACCGGGAGCAGGAGGAGTTCTGCCATGTCTTTAGAAGATATCCAAGCTGTCGAGGAAAGCCAAATCAAGTTGGAGCAGATTGGCGCGCACCTTGGAGCCGAAATAAGCGGCCTGCAATTGTCAGCTCAACTTGCCGTGCAAGAAATCCGGGCGATCGAACACGCATTGGTCAAACGCCAAGTGGTTGTGTTCCGCAACCAGGAACTGACATCAGAACAATTCATGAGTTTTGGACGGCTGTTCGGCGAGTTAAGCGTGCACCCCTTCTCGCCGGCCGATGAAGACTCTCCCGAACTGATTGTATTCAGAAATGATGAAACCAACCCCCCATTTTCAACAGATTGCTGGCACAGCGACGAAACGTTCCGCGCGCGGCCTCCGATGGGAACCATGCTTCGGGCATTGGATGTTCCAAAAGTCGGTGGAGATACGGTGTTCGCTAGCATGACCGCGGCCTATGACGGGCTCAGTGATAAAATGCAGAATCTCATTTCCGGTCTCGAAGCCTATCATGACTTCAAACCGTTTCGGAAACTGTTCAGTCAGGATAAGGAAAGTATTGAAAGTCTCAGATATTTTGAGGATCAGTATCCCCCGGTGCTACATCCCGTTGTTACCAGTCATCCGGTTTCCGGCAGGAAAACAATTTTCGTCAACCCGCAGTTCACGATACAGATAAAGGACATGGAGGAAGCGGAAAGCCGCAACCTCCTGAACCAGCTCTTTGATCTCGCCAAGATACCGGAATATCAATTTCGCCATCACTGGAAAAACAACACTCTGGTATTCTGGGACAACCGGTCGGCGCAGCACTATGCGATTCACGATTACTACCCCAAAAGACGCTATATGGAACGCGTGACCATAAAGGGGACCACCCGGCCGGTTGCCGCCGACCCGCCTGCCGCACCTTCCAGAGTGCGCAGCCGCAAAAGCCTGGTTCCCGAAGATGCCATAATCAGACATGGCGGGCACGCGCCGAAGCGGCCGTTTGAAACTTAGCTTAAGGAGAACTCCCCTGAGTTTGTTATCAAGTCAAAAAACCCACATGAATGGGAGTAAAGCGGTTGTTCGTCCAGGGGCGAAAAGAGCCTCCATTGATTGGTAATTTGCATTTTAAACCGCCCGTCAAACTTTAAAGTAAATAATCATTTTCCTTTCCACAGGTCTGCTCGGTTTGTCTGATGCACAATTGCATCATGCTGATGCCGAATATTATAACCCATTGATATTACAACTAAAAACTCTA
>CAYWUX010000045.1:0-12253 GCA_964461525.1 uncultured Hyphomicrobiaceae bacterium
GTCAATTCCGCCCCTGGGCACCATAAAATTAATCTTGTATTTCAGCAACTTATGGATGTTCTCAATGAGAACATTTGGAAACTCATCCCTAACAAAATTCGATGCTCTCAAGCCAAAGCACTTTTTATTGATAAGGAGGAAACCATGAAATTGGAAGAGTATTGGAACAGCTTTTATGGATCCTTCATTACTTTCGGTTACTTGCGGCGGTTGCTATTCTCGTATTGGCCATCGTCGTAGTGACGGGTTGCCAGTCCAAAAATCTATCAGGACCTACGGTAGCAGAAGACTCGTTTGGCGAAGATTTTTGGCTGAGTTCTCGACATTCAAGATCTTTATCGTGAACTAGAAGAAGGAAGGATTGGATTGATAGAAGACATTTGTGAAAATCATAAAGATACATGAACGGGTAACTTCCTACTTTATAACCAACATGGGTGAGAGAATACTCACCCATGTTTTTAATGTTTAGAGGTCTTTCGTCCACTTCTCGAGCAATCGCCCGGCTGTCTCTTTTCCGCCCCATCCAACGGCGATGGCCGCACCGACGGCGAGCGCTCCGATGAGGAGTGTGAACCCAGTATTTATAATTTCATTGGCCACCCCCATTTGTCGAAGTCCCATTGCGGTGGCAAGAATAATTATCGCGATTTTGACGAACCCAGCTATCTTTTTTGCATCTCTCGACTTGGCGAGAATGTCAAAGATAAAGTCAGCCGCGATCACACCAAAGCTGATGATGACACTTCCCAGTAATATGTGCATAATAGTTCGGCAAACAGGCTCGAGACGATCGCAAAATTTAACAGTTTTGCTGCTTCAATTACCCCAAAGATGATGATCGCAAAGAAGGCGAGGTGGCCAGCAATCTGAGCCATAGTCGTTTTCCCGACGACCTCTTTCTGCAAGCCGATCTTGGATCCAATACTGTCAAAGCCTAACGGAGGGAGAAGAACCGTTAGTGCATTGGATGCAAACTTACCGATAATAAAAGTGAGCAGAAGCAATATTGCTGCGGCGAAGATATTGGGAATTGCCTCCAAGAAGCTTTGCAGCATTTGTTTTGCTGGAACTACGATTGATTGAATATTCAGTGCATCGAGCGCGGCGATCGCTACCGGGATAATCAGCAGAGTGAAAGCCAAAACACCAAGAAAATTTGAAACACCGGTTTCACCGGTAATCGTCATTAATCCTGCTTTCTCGGCGAGCTTATCTGTTTGCTCGGCTTTAAGCACGCTGATCAAGGCACGTTTCACGACAGTTGCAACGACCCAGCCAATGCCAAATATAAGCCCGGCCCCAACTAGGTTGGGTAAGAAGTTTAGGAATTTCTGCGCCATGGCCTGCATCGGTACAAGAAGTCCTTCCATTCCTGCTGAACCGAGTACGGCTGGCAAGGGGGTGATTGTCGCAGATACCGAAACCGTCATCAAATAGCTGCCGATATTGCACCAATTCGCGGCGTGTTACTTGGTTTTTTTTTCATGACGGTTGGTATGAAAGCAGATGTAAATCTAATCATTAAACATGCCAGTATTATTGCCGCGGCTTCCGTGGCGCTCGTCCTGATCAAAGCTACCGTGTTGGCAGGTCTTGCCTGGTTACTCAGCTACCCCAAGCGGCAACGGTTGCACTTTCAATGATCTTGGTCGCAATCCTAGCAAATGCTGTGCGATCACGTCTGGACAAACTAGAAGGCCAGGCTCAAGCGTTACCGGAAAAAATAGAAGCTGAACTCTCTGAACCTGAAAATTACATATTGGTCATAGGTTTTGGACAGGTCGGGATGGCTGTCACCAGACATCTTCTTACCTTGAAACTACCAGTCACAGTGCTGGACCTCGACGCTCAGCGAGTGCGAAAAATGAAGGAATATGGATTGCCCGTAAATTACGGGAATGCTTTGCGATTGGATGTGCTTCTGTCTGAGGACGCCCTTACATCATGGAGAAAGTTATTTTGGGCTTCTTTCGATTTCGATTTCGATCGGATCGATCTCGGAGCTAATTAAAAAAGTATGAATTCAAAATTTCTCAACGAATTTCATTTTGTTTGGAGAAAATAAGATTTTGGCTCATCCCCAGATTCGAGCTGGTTCCTCAGAATTGGCTCAAGATCTACCGCTACCTTCTATTACAGATTTTGAGGATCCGGTGTTCTTAAATTTAGATCTCGCTAAACCCGTTCGCCATCCCCTCATTAAATTGTCCGAGGGAACAGGGCATCATCGTCTTGAAATCGATGGTGAAAAATACCTAATTTTCACCAAAAAGATTACCGATTTCGGACCGGTACCTATAACTATTGGGTATTACGGCACGGAATCATCATTGGAAGCGCCGATACGGACTGTTATTTGGGCCGCCTATGCGGCCTATCGCTTTATTACTCATTTCATTAATTCTCGTTGCCATTATTGCACAGCTACTTACCCGTCCGGTCAGAGAATACGCTCGACAGGCAAAATCCATATCCAATCTCCAATTTGATAATCTCCGAACAGGAAGGTCCAGCCGTGTTCGAGAAATTAATGAGCTTTCCGAGGCTTTCAATGCGATGATAAACGGGCTTGAGTATTTTGTTCGTTATGTGCCGAAAAGTCTGGTTGCGGACCTTATGAAAAAAGGAAGAAAAAGTACCAAAAGTGAAGAACGAGAATTGTCCGTGATGTTTACAGATATTACCGATTTCACTTCGATTTGTGAGGGAATGACTGCTAATCAGGTGGCAAGATTTTTGAATGAACATATTTCGATCGTCTCGGACTGTATCGAGCGGCACCAGGGAACTGTCGACAAATTTATTGGTGACTCGGTTATGGCGTTTTGGGGTGCACCAAATGAAATGGACAACCCTGCTGAAGAAGCAGTGAAGGCGGCTATCGAAATCCGCGATATCAATAATGAGAATAATCAGAAGCGAATTTCCAGAGGACAGGTCCCGGTACAAATGCGTATTGGTATACATACTGGTTCCTTGGTCGTGGGCGACATTGGCTCAAGAAATCGAATTAACTATACGGTTGTGGGCGATGTCGCAAATGCAGCGAAAAGACTTCAGGGATTAGGCAAGGAAATCGCTCCGAAAGCAGAATGTGCCATATTGTTGAGTGGCGAGACGGTTGAGCTATTGTCTCAACAGATTCAAACTGTCTCAAAAGGCCGATACATGGTCCAAGGAAAAACAAAACCATTAGAGGTATACCACCTGACAACAACGGACCTTTAGGGGCACCATTAAATATCTGCGGCAGCGGTACAAAATTGCGCAAGATGTTTACTGTTAAGCGAGGCCGACTCGTTCGACGTATCTGAGCGCCGCGCCTATAGGGTTCAGTGACAACATCGCTCCACGCAACGGAAAATCCCCGATGTTCAACTCAATGAAGAGCGGTTGACCGAGGATATTATTGAACCTGTCGTCGTATTGCTGCACTACTTCGGACATCGGGCTGGCACTAATGACTGTGGCTCAATGACAGATCCTGCATCAGACTTCGGGTAGAATATCCCAATCATGTCTGGTCCTATGACTTTATTCATGAGCGGACGCAGGATGGGCGCGCCTTTCGTCTGCTCAACTGGCTTTCAATAATCCCATTCCATTCCTATGCCCAATTTGCTAGATCCATCTGATCCAACCTCACCGCGGGCTTTCAAGTTGTTTGTCAGATCAAGATCAATTATTACTCGGCCTGACGTTCCTTGTATCGCTCGCTCTGCGCCGATATAAATCTTTTCATCAATGTAACTTCCAGCCTTCACTGTTGCGTCACCGAATTTTTCAGTGGTTACATCTAAAACATCAATTCCCACAGAATTTTTCAGATTATCCAAAATTCGAGGTCCAGTAAAAAACCCGCTAATTTTGTGAACCTCAGTTGCCAATTGAGCAAGCTGAATAGGAGATAGTTTTGCCAGTTCTTTATTGAATAAGAGCAGAGCCAGAACTTCATCTTCGGGAAGTTCTGGAATTGATGAAAATTTAAATTTTGGCGAAGATGCTACTCCTGTGACCTCAACAGTCACCAATACATTTCCGGCGTTGGAATCAGCTGAAAAATCCAGGTATGGGTCGAGACTACCGGTGAAAACAATATATCCACGTTTGAAATTGAGCTGTCGGCCGAGAATGGAAAAAACACCCCTTATCAGTTTAAATTTTCCTTTAACATTTGGTCTCTCCACATTTCCCACCAGCGACAGATTGCCACCCAGCTGAGCTTCGATCCCGCGGCCGTGAATAAATACTCGCTGAGCCGCCTGAACAAAAATATCTATATTGATGTTTTGTTCTACTCCCATCTCTTTCGACGGAACATTCTTGATTTGCGCTATCGTATTTTCTTCAGGAATATTTTTATGTTTAACATCGAACTTCTCTATTGTGTGTGGAAGGCTCGAGGGAACGAATATATCCATTCGGCGAACAAAAAGCTTCCCTTTCGCTTTTAGACTGGCGAGCAAGTTTCCCTCTAATTTAAAAGTTCCGTCAATTTCCCCCAGAACTGTTTTTTTATCGTTGAATTTAAACTGATCAACCCGAATTTTAAGATCAGTAGGAAATTTGTTTTCTATCTGGAGTCCCAATTGACCAGTGGCATTTAATTTCCCGCCATACTTCGACCGGGCCGAAAGTTGTTCGATGAATAAGGATCGCTTCGCAAATCGGGCAATAAGAAGCACTTCTCGAAGCGCAACACCATTCGAGGCATCAGAGAATTCAGAGCCTTTGGTCGAAGCCAGACCGCTTAAAATTGGATCTTTAGCCGAACCGGTCAGTTTTAAATCAGCCATCAGAATTCCGGCAGCCCGCATGCCTCGTGTTGCAAGTGTTGCGTTGGCGAACGATAATGGCATCCTTCCCTTGGCTTTCAAATCAAACAAGATATTGTCACGCAAAAAAATATCGCCACTGACGGTAAGATCGAGCTCTCTTGTGCCTGTAATTTGGCTTGTAAGATTGAGCCTTTGATCGACAAAAGTTCCCTTGGTAAAAATTGTTAGAGGTGGCAAGCTAAATTCACTTGCTGCCGAGGCAGATGCTTTTTTCCACGTTAGGTTATAGGTTACTTTCGGCAAAGCTGTAGTCCCGACTACGCGCACTTCACCTTTGATCCATCCGACAACTCCAATGTCCGGCACAAAAACATTCGCAAGATTGGCGGGAAGCTTATTGAAGACAACAGACAAATCAACTGACTTTGCCAGATTTCCCGATATCTCAACCCAACCATCAGCTGCCGCTACCCTGATCCGACCAATTTCTATATCCCGCTTAAGAATCGAAATGCGTGATGGTTCATTTAGTCTGGCGTTCAGACCGCTTTGAGTAATAGTGGCAGTTTTCAGATCAACAACAATACTTTTCTCTCGAATGCCAACCAACCCGCTCGCTCGTATTTTGGCTTTGTTAAAAGCAGTATCAACAAAAACCAACGTGCCATCGTCTTCGGCTTTAGCAGCAATTTTGAAGCTAGGAACATATGTTTTGCCAAATTTGACGCCAATTAAATTGGCAACGCCTTGAGCCTCAGCTTTGGTTTCTAAATTTGCCAAACTAACGTCGGCGTTCAACGTAGAAACGCTCAAGTCTCCAACTTTAATCCCTTTACCATTTGCCCGTAGTGTGAAATCTGTGCCATCTCCATCTTTTTTGCTGAGACGAAGCAACGCAGAAACTTGACCTGCTAACGGAGTCGCGACCAATGTCTCAAAAGATTTGAGATTAGGAATTTGCAATTTTACGGAACCTTGTGCTTTCTGATCGGCGCTCTTTGAAATATCTCCCTTCAAGGATGCTCCGGCGAATGACGCATCTAAGCCCTTCAATCCAAAGAAGCCTTTTTCTGTGAACCAAATATTCGAATACACTCTCAGATCCTGCCCTTCATATTGAGCCTGCAAATTTAATTCACCACTTTGCTGAGCCCGTGTGCCGATAGTATCAAGTGACAAACTTGGGGCTTCGAGGGGAGTACCATTGATCTTTAGATCTGCTTCTAATAGTGAGATACTGATAGAGGTGGATGAGGTTTTTCCTTCCAAATTTGATCGTATTTTTAAACCACCCGAAAGAGAGGGAGAAAAAGCGCTGATATTTTGAATCTCCGCGAAAGCTGTAAGCTTTGTCTCAGAGGGACGAATAAAGCCTTGTAGCTCTGTCAATATACGATCGTTTTTCAAACGAACATTGTTTAAAATAATGCCAGTTTGTTTGGCCTGTTGAATACGACCTGATAGCGTGATTTTCGCCGCAAGGAGCCTATCAAGAGCGCTGGTGCCTGTTGCTACATTGTTAGCTTCACCGGTAATTGTCACATTGAGTTCGTCGCCCGAAAATGGAATAGTACCTTTTATACCAAGCCTCGCACTTCCCTTTAACGGATTGGCGACCATTTCAGCATAAACTGCTAAGTCCGTAGATCGAAGATCAATTTTGCCCTCAAAATGAGGCATATCATCATATTTAATGGCACCAGAAGCGTTAAGGATGCCCCCACCAAATTTAAGGTTTGCTTGTGTTAACTCAACTCTGTCATGAGTCGCCCTGCCTCTTGCTGCCCATGTCACAGAAGGACCAATAACCGGTAAAAATTTTGTGTCTCTTGGTTTGATTCCATAGGCACTGCCTTCAACTAAAAAATTCTCGAGCTGCCACAATCCTTTTCCCGAGGGCTTTTGTTGTAGCGCCTGACCAGAAAGATTTAAGCGATCAATCTTCCCAATAGAACTCTCTAAGCCCTGAATGTCGACGTTGATCGAAACCGGTTGCGATACATGATCGGCGCTAACAGAAATATACAAATTTGCTTTGTTAATGAGTAAATGATCATGTCCATCCGTCGGAATCGAAACAGGCATGTGATCATTCCGGGAAATTCGTATACTCACTTCTCCATTGACTTTTACTTTGCGAATATCCGCTTCTCCCCGCGCGGCAATTGAAAGCGCATCAGAGTTTAGTTCTGCCTTTTGCAGAGAAATCAATCCTTCGTCTGAAATGTAACCTTCAATTGTCGCTGTAGTACGTTCCGGTAAGAGCGCTGCGGCTTGTGATGGTACAAGAGGTTTTAGATATCCATCGAGGGAAAGTGCAAATTTGCGATTGTCTTTTGACTGCTTCACAGTCGCATGTCCAACGACAAAGGGATTATTATTCGCTTGTAAGGAAAGGTCTCCACGCCAATTCTCTAAGGGGCCTTGGCCTGTAAAGGTTAAGCGAAGGGCTGGCAGTGCTTCAAAATTTAGGAGTCTTGCAACCAACCCTCCTTCTGATTCTGCCCCGTATATATTGGCGTCAAGTAAATTTTTATTTGGCTTGTAGATCAAATTAGCATCTAAGCGGCCATCAGCTCCGTCAATACGATTAACTTTGACCATTGCATCAATCCCCTGGTCAACATCAACCATCTTTAGAGCGGCTAAAGCAGTGAACCTTGCTTCAATACCAAGCACGGGGGTTGCAAGATCAATTTCTGATATTTCCAGTTTGTTGATTTTTACACCAATTGCCGGCACTCTCCTGTCACTACTTTGAGATTTTTCGAGTGAAGGTTCTGGTCGCCGTACAACCGCTACACGATCTACTAAAATCTGATCAATATTCAGCTGACCCGCTAGGAATGAAAGAGGCGACCAAACAATTCTTACCCCTGAAAAAGATAGCCAAATACCGTTATGATCCCGAAGAGAAATATGGTCAATACGGGCGCTGGAGAACAATGAGCCTTCAATAGCCCCTATAGTCAACGCAAAATCTTCACTAGCCAAAGCATATTCTGCAATACGCAACAACGCTGTTTGCCCGCGGTTTGTCTGCGCGAAAAGCATGGCGGCTCCGGCCAAAAAAAACATTATGGCAAGAAAAATACGGCCAACGCGCATAAAAATATTTTGGTGCATTAGAAAGCCTGTCCAAGCCCAACATAAAATGCAATTTTCGGGTCACCTGGCTCTGGCTCGACGGGAACGGCAACATCAAACCTTAGAGGTCCAAGCGCAGTGTAGTAACGCAAACCGATACCCGCTCCAACCCGAGTTACTTGTTTCGAATTGAAGAATTCCCCTTCGGAAACATTTCCCATATCAACAAATGGCACAATTCCAATTGTTCTTGAAACGCGTAAACGTATTTCTCCTGAAACCTCAAAAAAACTTCGCCCACCTACAACGACTCCATTTATACTTGGACCAATACTGCGATAAGGATACCCCCTAACGGATCCGCCACCGCCAGAGTAAAAACGGTAAGTTTCGGGAATATCATTTAATTTTGCCCCGACAATTGACCCGATCGCCAGTCTTCCCGCAAATACAACCCGCTTATCTGATTCAAAAATTTGATAACCCGCTATGGAAGCCTGACTTAACAAAAAGTTCTCGTCATTTTCCAAGTCAAAATAAGGTGCAACTTTGACAGTACTCCGGAAGCCGCTGGTTGGATCCAATCGCTTGTCCCGATTGTCATAAATGACGTCGCCTGGCAAACCCAACAACCAATAATTCGTAATGTCGAAGGCATCTTCAATTCGCGAACGATCTCCACTGAGCGCAATGCTACCCGAAAGCGAATTATTAAAGCGGTGTGCAATGCCGATCTTCGCCTTTGCGTTCCAGCTGTCATAAGTATCAGGCCGCTCACGAAAAACCCAAATCTCCGTCAACAGATCTGTATCGATATCTAAGAGGCCAGGCTTAAGAAGGGTTGCTCTCAGACTATATTCCAAATCCTCAACAGAATTGCTTCCAATTTCAGAAATAGATCCATCAAAACGCAGCAGTTCACCGCGGCCAAATATATTTCGATGCCCCCAATAGGCTTGGACTTCGGCACCATCAACATTGGACCAAGACGTCGTAGCACCAACAAAGCGCGGTTTACGTTCTGTAACTTCAACAAATATTGGAATTGCGCCTGTTTCATCGACTGCTTCGCCCTCACGAATTCGAATACTTTCAATACCTTCTATTTTTCGCAATCGGGTTCGTGCGATGTCGAGTGTTGTCGGTGTATATTCAGAGCCGACCTCAATAGCCGTTTGCTCGAGTACGACCCCGGCATCCAATTTATCAGTTCCAACGACTGTAACGATACCGAATACTGCTTTGTGTCCCGTGTCTATATTAAGGACAATATTTAATTCTCTGGTTGCATGATCTGCTACGACCTCTGTAGAAACAAGACGCGCATGGGGATAGCCGTTATGCCTCCATTTTGCGACCAAATCCTTTGCAGCATCGATCACGATTGTTGATTTCGCTGGTTGACCACTTATCAATCCAACTGAACCAGGATTGTAGCTAAACGGTAGTTTCTCAGAACTTGGCTGTTTTATTGATATTTTACCAAAATAAAACAA
This sequence comes from uncultured Hyphomicrobiaceae bacterium, assembly GCA_964461525.1. Taxonomy (GTDB): domain Bacteria; phylum Pseudomonadota; class Alphaproteobacteria; order Rhizobiales; family CAYWUX01; genus CAYWUX01. The sequence goes on from CAYWUX010000045.1 coordinate 9,365, forward strand.
GCTTCCGGGCTCGATTCGCACAGAAACGGCCAATGGCAAGTTATTGGCGCTAGTGTCCCCATTGAATGTAAACTCTTCGACAGGTTGGCCATTAAAACGAATATCTATTAACCCGCCATAATAGCCTTCAGAATAAAGCACGGCAGCAAGTCGCTCTTTATCAGTGCGCGCTAGTCCTAAAAGGACAGGGACGCTGGACACACCGGTTTTCTGTTTGGAAAACATAGACGACATGTCCTGAAGGCTTTTCTTAATACTAGGGATATTGGGTTGCAGATGAAACGTCACTTCATATTTCACAACGGTATTTTCTCGAAGTGACTTGTCTGCGAACTGACCATTTTCCAAATTCTGAGTACCAAAATTCTCTATTGCTGAAGACGCATTTGAAAATATTGAGCCAAAAGAAAAAAAAGCTATAAAATAAACCAGCAGATGAGGGGTAAAACGCATGCGTAAATTCCCATCCGCTTTCAAGGATGCTGTAACCAACGGCACCATAAATATTTGTTGAATTCTGAGTATCAAGACACCCTTTGAAATGCGCGCAACAATCGACTATTTGCCAAACGAATCAATAAAGTTATTCTATCACAATTGCTGTTTTTGAAAGCGGCAGTATAAGTTTTGTTAATGGGTCAATTTGATTTTACTAAATCGCATCCGTATAACAATTTCAGGATGTTTCCTTGCCCCTTATAATTGGTCCAATATGACAGAGCCCGCTCCTAACAGTCACGTAACTCCATGGTATCTCTAGCGTAGAACAAAGGAAGAAAGTTAGGAACGGCCATTGAATCTATTGAATTTCTTGCGGACTGAAAATCCGTGTGTCGGTGGTTCAATTCCGCCCCTGGGCGCCATAAAAATCAAATAAATACAAAGCGGTAAAAAATATAACTTTCTAGATAATTTTGAAATTTCTAGTTAAGGTAACACCTAAGGTAACAAATCTTCCCCTTTAAATCGCTGAATTTGTATTCGATTGAAAATAGATAAGGATTAGGCCTATGGGTCATATTCGCCTTGGCCAATTACCCAATGGGAAAATGTTGTTGCGCTATTGGTTGGGGCGCAGATGTCGCGCAAATTGCAGACGCAAGTGCCGAGGCTGCCGAATATTCTCTCGAAAATGATGGTCACTACGGTATCAAACCTTAAATTGGCTGGGACATCAAACTTTGTATTAGATCAATCGTCCGGGCAAATTGCCTGAAGCGTCCGAGTTGCAGGAAATGGTTATTTTTGGCCAAACGATGGCTCGCTCGGAAGCTAATGAAATGATGGCAAAGGTCCCATTGAGCGAATGCCGGAGTAACATGACATCCAGGGTACAAAGCAGACTCTATTCGACACGGCGGCAAGGTCTTAAATTTACCATTGACCATGTTTATATTTGCGTTTTCTTTTAGAATTTTATTTTATCGACTGCGTGGAAGACCCGGTGACCGGGGGGCAAAGCATAGACTGACTGAGGCCTTTAATTTAGGCAATAATTTTTCGGCCAAACTACCGCTTAAAATCATCAGACATCGTTGGTTATCCTGCCAAATGACTTCAAATTGAGTTTGTTGATTGTAAGAAGATGTCCCGAGTATTGCTATTTTCGCTGATGGTCAGTCCCATTTTGATTTATTTTGTTTGGCCAACCTCGGATGAAAAACGAATAGCACTCGTATTGGGCAATTCAGACTATGCACATTCTTATCACATCGGTTCTGCAGTAAATAATGCAAAGGAAATGAGCCGTTCACTTAGACGTCTGGGGTTTGACGTCATTGAAGGGACTGATCTTACACGTTCCGCTATTCAATCCTCCATCCAAATGTTTGCGGCGCAATTGAAAGACGCAGACATCGCATTGCTATATTATTCAGGCTATGTCTATCAAGAATCTGAACGCACTTACATTACGCCAATAGAAGCCAATCCATTCAAGCCGTACCATCTTGCATTCCAGGCCATAGAACTGCGTTCCCTACTCATTCACATGGCAAATTCGACCTCTTCAAATCTGGTCCTTTTTGATGCCTGCCGCGCTATCCTATCTTCGGCCACTAAAAGCGTGTTAAATGGCAAATGTCTACCGATGAAACGCATTCCCATTCAGAGGCGGATGATAATTTCTTATCCAACGAAGTCACCTGTTGCCTTAACCACCATGCAGCAAGGGAATAGTGACTTTACAAAATCATTCTTGGAGATTGTAGATAGACAAATTGCGGATAAAAAGCACGTTTCACTTTATAACATTCTGTCAGCGGTACAAAAGGTCATCTCTTTCAACACACGGTCTGAACAACAACCCTGGAATGAAGTGTCATTGGAGGGGGATTTTTCATTTAACTTAGAATTCACAAAGGATATCAGGGATACTCAATTAACCGTGGTAGACAGCCACTTAATGAGGCGAAATGATAATGTTCAATCCCAAACTGACCCAAAGCTACAGATCAAAGTTCGCTGTAATTTGAAACGACCGAGCTGCAGGAGATGGTTATCTTTAGCCAAATCCCAAACTGACCTAAATTTAAGTGATATTCCTGATTTAATACCTGAGGAAAAAATTAGCGGGACCAATTTGTCAGCTATCGCTCCAGATTACCAAATTAAAAAACATTATAAAAAAATTAGACCTATAAATAAGCGCAAGACCAGAAATCGTGTCACCAGACAAAGTTGGCAACAACAACAACTGCGTCGAATGCTAGAGGTCGACTGAATATAATCCAATTTTTTCGTATATAACCGTAATAATTCGTAAGCTTTTGGAGTTACAACATGAGAAAGTTAGCCCTTTTTGCTGCAGAACGTTCAGTGTTGTCAGCAATGTTGGAGTGCCCGCAACCGCTGAAGCAGGTAAACCTGTCACACTACCCGATGACTGGA
>CAYWUX010000045.1:12353-17447 GCA_964461525.1 uncultured Hyphomicrobiaceae bacterium
ATGATTGCTAGGAGATCTTGAAAATCGAATCATTGACGTGTTTAATACTATTCTTGGATTACAGGCTAGAAATCCAATTACCTCCAGCGAATGCTACAAAGGCTACCATCTGCCATTCAAATTAATACCCACTGAGGTGGACCGGGCGCTTGAGCGTGGTGGGAATTTGAAATGCCTGCAACCACTGTCTCTTGCGGCCTCATTCCGCTGTAGGTATCGATCACTACCCAGAAACTTTTTCAACACTAGACCAGCACAGCAAGTATACTACCAATCGCTATCGATATGGAGATAGCCAAGAACATAATTATGAGGATTAGGGCAATCTCTTTCACTTCAAGCCACATAGTACTAGACCCGCCAAAACTCTAAATTCCAATTGCCATGTACTGTTGGCGTAATCTGTTTAGACTCCCTTGTATTCAGCCAACTTGATTTATGGTTAATTACGCACAATTTGTGGGGATCAACTCGAAATAGGCCACCGCCACCACAACTGAGCAGTCAACTATTCACCGGCAAATATGAGTGCAACTCGGTGCGCTGGCTGACAAGGCGAGAGCGCACACGATGCAACGCAAGTAAATCCATCTGTTCCGGCTTCGAGGTTATGAACCTAAAAAGTTATAAGGAAATAAAAAATCCTATAATAAAGGCATTAGCGAGATCAACGAAAAAGGCCGAAACCAAAGGTAAGATTATAAATGCAAGATGAGCCGGCCCATATCGTTTTGTAACCGCGGACATATTTGCAATAGCTGTTGGTGTCGCTCCAAGCGTAAACCCCGCAAATCCAGCACTCAAAACCGCCGAGTTATAATCGGCCCCCATAGCTCGGTAAAAAACAAGGAGGATGAATGCTGTTGTTGCAATTACTTGCAACGCCAATATACCGATCAACGGCCCACCCATCCCAGCTAATGTCCAAAGCTGCATGCTCATGAGAGACATCGCTAGAAAAATTGAAAGGCTGTAGTCCGAAATTATTGCCAGAGATTTCGTACCAGCGGGCCAAGGCAGCTTCGGAAATATATGCGGAATTGTGTTGGACATTAAAATTGCAACAATCAAACAGGGAACAAACAAAGGAAGTTTTAAGCCCATATCCGCAATCACTAAATTAGCCGCATACCCTAGTATTATGGCTATATGCGCCGCTAGAATTACGCGCATAAGATTGATATGATCGATGCCCTGATCTATTACTTTTTCTGACTCATAGGGAATCCCAACAGTAAGATTTCCATGCTCATCTGATTTCAATTTGTTGCGATCGATAAGAATTTTTGCAATGGGACCGCCTATTAACGCAGCAAAAATAAGCCCCAATGTCGCTGATGCAATTCCTATTTCTGCGGCGCTGCTGAAACCAGTCTGGTCCGCTATTGTCGGTCCCCAAGCTATTGCAGTTCCATGTCCTCCAATTAATGACGCAGATCCAAGCAAAACACTGACTGAACTAGGCAATCCAAATAACGTTGTCCCCAATAATCCAATGCCATTCTGGAGAAAGATGAAGACGATTGTCATAACCAGCAGGATAAGCAACATTCTTCCACCAGCTATAAGGTCAGACAATCGCGCTCCGAGGCCAATAGTTACGAAGAATATGATCAGCAGGTAATCTCTAGTGGAGAGGTCAAAATTTATCTCAATTCCGAATGCAACGAATGCTGCCCATGTCGCAAGCGCAACCGCGATTCCACCCGATACGGGCTCAGGTATATTGTAATTTTGCAGAAATGCTATTTTTCGAGTTAAAAATGCGCCAAGAAAGAAAACGACAATTCCTACTGTGACCGCGAGAAAATCCGGAATTTCAATAACTGTCATTCTGATGACCACACTGATTATGTATCTAAGTCCTGATGAAAAATAACTTGCTGCAATTTGAGTCGCAATGACGGCTACAGGCAGGATATTTTCGTATTGAAGAGTCTCATATTGACGAAAATGTTCCGTCTTTTCAGGTGGATCTTTTAAGACGCCATCGACAGGAATAACACCCGTAATTGATCGTGGCCGAATTTATGCTGGTCCATGACGCGCTTCAAACTCTTCCCGTATTAGCTCCTGTATCATTGACCATCGCAATCACGGAATAGCCAAAAATATGCCAAAATGCCTACGACAATTTCAGGGTTATTCCGATTTGCGAAATGGAACCTTCTTAGCCTGCTCAGGAATGCCCGCTTTGAATGTGCTATCATCTAGGTTCACATCCAGACTCCATTGATCTAGCTGAGCCATAAAATGGGGCTCGCTTTTTTCAGTCACATAGGTGATGACAAAACGTCTGGGAAGCGGGGAGCGATCAGCTTCAATCCAGATCTGCCAGTCAGCACCAGTGCTTTCAAACGAAAGCTGATGCGTCCGAATCCCCTGGATTGTGCGTTCCCCCAGATACTCCGAAGAAAGTAGATTTTCTTTGAATGTCTGGCCGACTTTGGAATAAAGCAGATCTGCAACTGGAAAGTTTTCGTTGTACTTTTCGCTCAGATGATCGAACAACTGATCCGCCGTCCCCTTGAAATCAAGAGTTGAATACTCATTCTTATGCCGCTGGAATATAGTCAGTTTTTCACCATCAAACCAAATCGTCTGGGCTGCGCCGCTTTCCGACACAGCTTCAGCAAACAAGTGGTTGGGTCGTTTCATCAAGATATTAATCTCCCGAGCCTCTTTGATTTTGATGCCGGACTTGCGGACCACATCGAAAAAGCTCCTGACGCGTACAGACATCGTTTTGGCGGAATTCAGCTCATCGGACATTTGCTGCAGAATTTGAAGAGCTTTCTCATCCGTTGGTCCCGGTGACTGGCTTTGGGAAATCCCGGGTTTAGAAGTAAGCAGTAGGATTGCGAAAGTAGTGAATATAAAAGTCCGGGAATTAATTCCCAAGTTCCGAAACTGATAGTGTAACATAATGAAGAGACCTCGCTCGTTTCAATTCCTAATGATAGGATCAGGCGGGATTAACGTCGCCGGCCTACCCGGCGGCTGGTACGGCGCGCGGTTCTTCGAGATACACCGCGCACGCTAGCAGGACCAACACGATAGGCAGGTGCAACGTAGGTTGATGGATGACAACAATATCTATCATAGGGATAAACACTATGAGTATGACAGCAATGGGCAAATTGATAGGTATTGCGCTGAGTTTGGGTCGCAGATATCTGAGACTGACCTTCCACTTCAAGACTTTCAGCAGCTTTCGCGATGGAAGTTGATAAACTTATTCCGAAAAACAAAGCTAAAATGATGACCGCTTGTCGCGCAAGCCCTATTGAATTAAATAACCTCGCCGTAAACTTCTGATGCATTTATTTTTCCTCTTGTACCGCCAGCTGTAATTCTTTTTGCCAATGATATTTTTGTCGGACGTCTCTTTCTTTTCAATATTACCTTATTGGTCTACAGGAGAAGCGGTGTCAACGGCGAATAGGCCGCTTTTGGAGACGAGCCGGACTCATTTCAGGCCGGACGAAAATTTCTGGCGTTGATCAAATACCGCTTATTGAGGAAATTTGCTTTGTTCGATCAACAAGTACGGATAGGGCGGACCTATATTTTGAATTGCCCAAAAGAAGGCCGATCGGTGGTTTTCGGTTCTGCCCTGACTGCCGTTGACACAGGTGTACCCAGACGTGTAAAGCAATTACCGTTCGGAATTTGACGTTCAGCATGGCCTCCGGACGGTTTACATAACATGAGCAGTGCACAACTCGAGAATGTTCAGGAACACGATGCCCGACTCGCGCAAATCGCAAAGCCGATACAAGTACTCAGCGCGCTTGCCTGGCCGAAAAAGGTAGGGGAGCAATTCCTGGAGGCCTGGCGCGCAGGACGACCTGCGTTGCCGGAGGTGCATCTCGAACCGCGAGATCACCGGCGGGAAGTCGCTGCACTGGAAGACCTTCAAGACAAATGTGATCGCAGCCATCCCCTCGATAATGTGATCTTCAAGATGGCACGCAGCTACGCTACAGCCTGCCTTATGCTGGGCGCGGTTGGCACGCCGGCCTTCTCGCAATATTCAATTGCGCTGTATGGCAAACCCGACGATGCCTACAAGACGCAAAATTTCACCGCGCTTGACGCCGCCGACTTTTTTCTACTGCGCACAGATGAATTGCTCGGTAGTTATGCAGTGCCAGAGGTTATTGCCGATATTCCGACGGAAACATTTGCGCAGCGATTGCAAGCCGAGATCGACGAGTTCTTTACCGATGACAAGGTTGAAGTGGTGATCGATACTGACCTTCCCTCCAAAGCGATCGCCGGGTCGAAACGTGTGCGCTTGCGCGCAGGGACGATGTTTTCTGTGCTGGACCTGGATCAATTACTGCAACACGAAGCGTTTGTGCATAGTGCCACCATGCTCAACGGCCGCCGGCAAAAGAATTTCCGGGCACTCGCGCTCGGCGCACCGCGCACGACGCGCACACAGGAAGGCATCGCGGTGTTGGCCGAGTTGATCACGCTGTCCTTGGATGTCTCGCGTTTACGCCGCGTCGCGCTGCGAATTAAAGCCGTCGACATGGCGCTGCACGGCGCCGACTTTATCGATGTTTTCAAGAGTTTTCTTGAGGCTGGGCAAACCGAAGAAGAGAGCTACCAGTCGACGATGCGTTGTTTTCGCGGCGGCGATGTGACCGGCAAGGCCGTGTTTACGAAGGATACGGTGTATCTCAAGGGGATGATGGAGGTGTATACGTTTCTTGCCGTCTGCATCCACAACAATCGGCCGGAATTAGCCGCGGCTTTATTTGCCGGCCGCCTGACCCTCGGCGATATAGTCGAACTAGCGTCCTATTTCGACAATGGCTTTCTGAATTTGCCGCACTACGTGCCATTCTGGGCGCGGGATTTGCGCAGGCTGGCATCAGTATTCGCCTGCAATGCATTTTTTATGCAGATTAATCTCGCAAATATTCAACTGGACAATTTTGTACATTTTGAGGAACGCGTTGCTATTGGCGATGTTTAGCTGACAAGAATAAATCTGTCTTACTTGTAAATCACGTTTGTGGCGGCGCTGTCTTCGAGGGAACGACATATATCCCCGAGCCGACAGTCTTTGTTTGATGCGGC
>CAYWUX010000046.1:0-17031 GCA_964461525.1 uncultured Hyphomicrobiaceae bacterium
ACATCGAAATACATCGAAATAACAGGGATCTGGACTTAAATTGAAACACCCCTGATTATGAAGTAAAACTTAGATAAAACTTAGAATTGGAATAAAACTTGAAGTCCCAGTTCCAAAAACCTGCGAGGTGAACATTACAAAGCAGTAAAGGTCAGATAAGTTCATGGATTTTTATTTTCCTGTGATGGACGGATAAAAGTTGTTCAATATTCTAATTAGAGAGAAAATTTGCTGAAAATTAGGAGTGTAGCTCAACTGGCTAGAGCACCGGTCTCCAAAACCGGGGGTTGGGGGTTCGAGTCCCTCCACTCCTGCCAATAAGGTGCCGGTGTTGGGTTTGCCCCTAAGGCAGTACTAATGCGCTGAAGGGCTGTATTGTAAGGCGACCAAGCAAACTGAGTAAGGCGACCAAGCAGACTGATCAGATAAAATCGAAGAGTTTGAGAGTAAGGGGATTGAAAGCGAAATATAATTTGGTTGGCGGTGCTGGTACTAAGATCAACCAGAATTTTTGTGTTCTAACTGGCATTGGCAACAGTTGATTGACGTCATAGATGATCAGATCGACATTTTGATGAGTCGGCACGGGAGTCAATCAAACCAATTCTAAATGAACCAGATGTCTAAGGTGAGCTATATGGCAAAAACTAAACCTTTGGAATTTATTGAGGAAGTGAGAAATGAAACTTCCAAAGTGACGTGGCCGACACGTAAGGAAACAGTGGTTACGACTGTAATGGTCTTCATCATGGTCCTGTTGTCGGCACTGTTTTTTCTTGCGGCGGATCAGATTTTAAGCTGGGGCGTGACGCAATTATTGGGAATTGGTCGATAGTTTAGAAAATAATGCGAATGGGAATGGGTTAAGCCTTCCATGAACAGATATTTGAGAGAAAACGATGTCTAAGCGGTGGTATATTGTCCACGCATACTCAAACTTTGAAAAGAAGGTCGCGGAATCCATTCACGAACGGGTTTCGGCAGCGGGCTTGAATGACTTGTTTGATGAAATCCTGGTGCCGATGGAAGAAGTTGTCGAAGTCAGACGCGGAAGAAAAGTTAATGCGGAACGCAAATTTTTTCCAGGGTATGTTCTGGTCAAGATGGAAATGACGGATCAAGCCTATCATTTGATAAAGAATACGCCAAAGGTCACCGGCTTCCTGGGGACGGAAAACAAGCCTGTTCCGATTTCCGACGACGAGGCGAACCGCATTCGGCATCAGGTCCAGGAAGGTGTAGAACGGCCTAAACCGTCAATTACGTTCGAAATTGGTGAACAGGTTCGGGTCGCGGATGGTCCTTTTGCCTCATTTAACGGTCATGTCGAGGAAGTTGATGAAGAGCGAGCCAGGCTTAAGGTTGCCGTGTCCATCTTTGGACGAATGACTCCTGTAGAGTTGGAGTATGGTCAGGTCGAAAAACTTTAGACGATTTGAAACGATTTAGTGACGTGGGAGGGGGCAGAAATTAAGCCAGTTTCGCGCCGCCGTACCACGGCCCTTTAACCAAGAACAGGAATTAATCAGAAAGGGGTTTTTATGGCTAAGAAAATCGAGGGATATTTGAAGCTGCAGGTGCCAGCGGGACAGGCGACGCCTTCGCCACCAATCGGTCCGGCGCTGGGGCAGCGCGGTATCAATATCATGGAGTTCTGCAAGGCGTTTAATGCGGTAACACAGGACAAGGAAGCGGGTTCTCCGATACCGGTTCAAATTACCGTCTACCAGGATAAGTCTTTTACCTTTGAAATGAAGACGCCTCCTGCGTCCTATTTTTTGAAAAAGGCCGCGAAGCTCAATAAAGGATCGCAGACGCCGGGTCGTGAAGTCGCGGGAACGGTCACCCAGGCTCAGTTGCGGGAGATTGCAGAAGTCAAAATGGTGGATCTAAACGCCAACGACCTGGATCAAGCCGTCAAAATTGTTGCCGGATCAGCCCTTTCCATGGGCCTTCAGGTTAAGGAGTAAGGCGATGGCAAAAAAAGGAAAACGAATTCGCAAAGCGAGTGAGGGTGTCAATCGGTCGGTCCTGTATACCGTCGAGGAAGCCATTCAGCTGGTTAAGGATTGTGCAAGCGCCAAATTTGATGAGACAGTTGAACTGGCCATGAATCTTGGGGTGGATCCCCGTCATGCTGATCAGATGGTACGCGGTGTTTGTCAACTTCCCAATGGTTCCGGGCGAGATGTTAAGGTCGCTGTATTCGCCAAGGACGATAAGGCGGAAGAAGCAAAGGTTGCGGGCGCGGATATTGTTGGCGCAGAAGATTTAGTCCAGAAAATTCAGGGTGGAGATATCGACTTTGATCGTTGCATCGCAACGCCTGATATGATGCCGCTCGTTGGTCGGCTTGGTAAAGTCTTGGGGCCGCGTGGCTTGATGCCTAATCCAAAAGTTGGAACGGTAACCACTGATGTCGCCGAAGCGGTTAAATCAGCGAAGGGCGGCGCGGTGGAGTTTCGTGTTGAGAAAGCCGGGATTGTTCATGCCGGCGTGGGTAAAGTCAGCTTCAGTAAAGAAGCCCTGGTCCAAAATATCAGGGCTCTTACAGATGCAGTGATGAAGGCCAAGCCCAGTGGAGCAAAGGGTTCCTACGTGAAAAAAGTCGCAGTGAGTTCAACTATGGGGCCGGGTGTTAAAGTCGAAATTGGAAGTGTTTCGGAAACAAATTAGTTTAAGGAGAAGTTTAAGAAATTTGGGTGGTTGGATATATTAAATTGAAACAGCCACGCAACAACGGGGTCCGGTAAATGTCTATTCGGATCCAAACCTGTCCGAGATTGCGGGTACCGGTCGACTTGAACCGGTTTAATCGAACGGCCTGCATGAGATGGGTAACAGGCTGATAGCTTTAACAGGCGTTCTTCTTGAGATACTTAATGAGCAAGAGTGAACAGTTGGGGAGAAATAATTCCTCTGAGTTATCGGTTTGAACCTCGTTAAGCCCAAACCGTCTGTTCGGTCCGGGTGGACAGGCAAGTGAATGTCATAGTTTGTGATGCGTTGTCACCTGTTGGGTCGGGCTGACTAATGTCAGCTTGCCAAACCGTAACGGTAAATGACTGCAAACGCAGAATATGACAGGGCGAAACGGCGTTCTCGAGAAAACCGGGAACGCAATTATGGAGAAGAGCAAGTGGATAGAGCAAAGAAAGAACAGCTCGTTCGGACGCTTCATGGCGTCTTTGATCAGACTGGCGTGATTGTCGTAGCTCACTATTCCGGTCTTTCGGTTTCCAAGATGACGGAACTTCGCCGTCAGGTGCGGGAAGCCGGCGGGCAGGTAAAAGTGGCAAAGAATCGACTTGTAAAAATCGCACTGGAAGGGACGCAGGCACAGGAGATGCGTGATCTGTTCACGGGTCCGACTGTGATTGCATTTTCTGATGATCCGGTTGCGGTTCCCAAAGTGACCGTCAATTTTGCCAAGAATAATGAAAACTTGGTTATTTTGGGCGGAACGATGGGCGCCACGGTGTTGGATACCGACGGTGTTAAATATTTGGCAAGTCTTCCGTCACTTGATGAGCTTAGGGGCAAACTCGTTGGTCTGTTGCAGGCTCCAGCTGGCAAGATCGCGCAGGTCATTAATGCTCCTGCGTGTCAGTTGGCGCGTGTGGTGAGTGCCTACAGCGAAAAGGGCGAAGCCGCCTGATAAACGAGTTTAATTTCTATAACAGGTTCAAATCATACAAATTTCAAAAATAGGAACATAAACATGGCAAATTTAGATCAAATTGTTGACGACCTTTCTAACCTTACTGTCCTGGAAGCGGCAGAACTTTCGAAACTTCTCGAAGAAAAATGGGGTGTTTCAGCCGCGGCACCGGTTGCGGTTGCTGCAGTAGCAAGTGGCGCTGAAGCCGGAGAAGTCGAAGAACAGACTGAGTTTAATGTCGTACTAGCATCATTTGGTGACAAGAAAATCAATGTCATCAAAGAAGTGCGTGCCATCACAGGGCTCGGCCTGAAGGAAGCCAAGGAGCTTGTCGAAGGAGTGCCCGCTGCTGTTAAAGAGGGCGTATCCAAGGAAGAGGCGGAACAAATCAAATCAAAGCTCGAAGAAGCTGGCGCCACAGTTGAGCTGAAATAGATTTGGCGTCAAAGAGAACCGTATTCAATCGCGGTTCTCTGATTAATTTCTTCTATTTGTACGAAGCTGAAGCATTGATTGGGTGGAAAGAACGGCAATTGAGCACCGGGGCGGTCTTAATTTGATCCCCTTTTTTTGCTGGATGTGTCAAATAAGGAGCCGATATGGCGCAGACTTTTACAGGTCGAAAGCGAATACGAAAGATGTTTGGTAATGTCGCCGAAGTGGCGGAGATGCCAAACCTGATTGAAGTTCAAAAACAGTCCTATGAGCTATTTCTGATGGTGAAAGAGCCCGAGGGTGGGCGGCCGGATACAGGTCTTCAGGCTGTCTTTAGCTCCGTGTTCCCGATTACAGATTTTTCCGAGAAGTCAACTCTTGAATTCGTAAGTTATGAGTTTGATCCTCCCAAATATGATGTCGATGAGTGTCAGCAGCGGGGAATGACATACGCAGCTCCGCTCAAGGTGACACTCAGGCTTATCGTTTTCGACGTCAATGAAGAAACCGGCGCGCGATCCGTCAAAGACATCAAGGAACAGGATGTCTATATGGGGGATATACCGTTTATGACGTCGAATGGTACCTTCGTAATAAATGGCACCGAACGTGTCATTGTTTCGCAAATGCACCGGTCGCCGGGCGTATTCTTTGATCATGACCGGGGAAAATCCCATTCTTCCGGTAAGCTACTGTTTGCGGCAAGAATCATTCCTTATCGCGGGTCCTGGCTTGATTTCGAGTTTGACGCCAAGGATCTGGTCTATGTGCGCATAGACCGCCGCCGGAAACTTCCGGTAACGACCCTGCTTTATGCGCTCGACCTGGATGATGAAGAGATCTTGGCCCTATTTTACGACTGCATTAAATTTAAAGCGTTTGACAAAGGATGGAAGGTGCCGTTCAACGGTGACCGCATGAAGGGGCAAAAGCCGGTCAGCGATCTTGTCGACGCCAAGACAGGGGAAGTCGCCATAGAGGCGGGGCGCAAAATAACGGCGCGTCTGGTTAATAAACTTCAGGAAGCCGGATTGAAGGAACTGCTGGTTACCGATGAGGATCTGTATGGGCGATATCTGGCGGAAGATATTGTCAATTTGAAAACCGGTGAAATCTATGCGGAAGCCGGTGACGAGATTACGGAAGAGCTGCTTACGAAACTGCAGGAAATTAAAGTCAAGGAACTTCCTCTCTTGGATATCGACCACATTTCGATTGGTGCATTTATTCGAAATACTCTTCATGCAGACAAAAATGCCAATAAGGATGAGGCCCTTCTGGATATTTATCGGGTCATGCGCCCAGGCGAACCACCTACGCCTGAAACCGCAGAAAGTTTGTTTCAGTCGCTATTCTTTGATTCTGAACGCTATGACCTTTCGGCGGTGGGCCGCGTAAAAATGAATATTCGGCTGGACCTGGATGCCGACGATACAGTTCGCACGCTGCGCAAGGAAGACATACTGGCAGTGATCAAGACACTTGTCGATTTGCGGGATGGCAAAGGTGAAATCGACGATATTGACCATCTTGGCAATCGCCGGGTTCGTTCGGTCGGTGAGCTGATGGAAAACCAATACCGTATCGGTCTATTGCGCATGGAGCGTGCGATCAAGGAACGGATGAGTTCGGTCGATGTCGATACGGTAATGCCCCAGGACTTGATCAATGCAAAACCGGCGGCGGCGGCGGTTCGGGAATTTTTTGGATCATCGCAACTGTCCCAGTTCATGGATCAAACTAATCCGCTCTCGGAAATCACCCATAAGCGACGCCTTTCGGCACTGGGCCCAGGCGGACTGACACGCGAGCGGGCGGGATTCGAGGTTCGTGACGTCCATCCAACTCACTATGGTAGAATCTGTCCGATCGAAACACCCGAAGGGCCTAATATCGGTCTGATAAATTCCCTTGCGACTTTCGCCCGGGTAAATAAATACGGGTTTATTGAGAGCCCATATCGCAAGGTTTTGAAGGGCAAGGTAAGTAGCGAAGTTGTTTACCTTTCGGCCATGGAGGAAACGCGGTATCACATTGCGCAGGCTAATGTTCCGATATCAGGACAGGGAAAGATTGAAGACGATATGGTGACCTGCCGGTTCGGCGGAGATGTGTTCCTGGAATCTGCGGAGCATATAGACTATATCGATGTTTCTCCCAAGCAGCTTGTATCGGTGGCAGCGGCGCTTATTCCTTTTCTGGAAAATGATGATGCCAACAGGGCGTTAATGGGATCGAATATGCAACGTCAGGCAGTACCCCTTGTTACCGCCGAGGCGCCACTCGTAGGTACAGGTATGGAAAGCGTAGTCGCGCGGGATTCCGGTGCTGCAATAAGTGCGCGAAGAACGGGGATCATCGATCAAGTGGATGCAACGCGGATCGTCATCAGGGCGACGGAGGAGACGGATCCATCAAAGTCGGGTGTCGACATTTACAATTTGCGTAAATTTCAACGATCGAACCAAAACACCTGCATCAATCAACGCCCGTTGGTGCGTGTAGGGGATGAAGTGCAGGCGGGAGATATCGTTGCCGACGGACCTTCTACAGATCTTGGTGATCTGGCACTGGGCCGGAACGTGCTGGTCGCTTTCATGCCCTGGATGGGTTACAATTTTGAGGACTCAATCCTGATTTCCGAGCGCGTCGTGCGGGACGATGTCTTCACGTCAATTCATATTGAAGAATTCGAAGTGATGGCCCGCGATACCAAACTTGGGCCTGAAGAGATAACCCGGGACATTCCGAATGTGTCAGAAGAAGCATTGAAAAACCTTGATGAAGCCGGCATCGTATATATCGGCGCCGAGGTAAATCCCGGTGATATTCTTGTCGGCAAGATAACTCCCAAAGGGGAAAGTCCGATGACTCCCGAAGAAAAACTTCTTCGGGCGATATTTGGTGAGAAAGCGTCCGATGTCAGGGATACGTCACTCAAACTGCCTCCAGGTGTTTCGGGAACGGTAGTCGAGGTCCGGGTTTTCAATCGCCACGGTGTGGAGAAAGACGAGCGGGCGATGGCAATTGAACGTGAAGAAATCGAACGCCTCGCAAAAGACCGTGATGATGAACTGCAGATCCTTGATCGTAACGTTTATGGCCGTCTTAGCGATGTCCTGCTTGGCAAACAGGTTGCAAAGGGTCCCGGAGATCTGGCCAAGGATTCCAAAATAACGGAACAGACTTTGCAGGGCCTCAGCCGTACCGAGATGTGGGAAATTGCGCTTAAAAATGACAAGGCCATGGCCGAGGTCGAGGCCATTCGCAAGCAATATGAGGATGCCAAGCGTCGGCTGGAGCAACGTTTTGTAGATAAAGTCGACAAGTTACAACGTGGTGATGAATTGATGCCCGGTGTCATGAAGATGGTCAAGGTCTTCGTTGCGGTAAAACGGAAGATCCAGCCAGGTGACAAAATGGCGGGGCGACATGGAAATAAGGGTGTTATCTCCCAGATTTTGCCCATAGAAGACATGCCTTACCTCGAGGATGGTACTCAGGTTGACATTGTTCTCAACCCCTTGGGCGTTCCGAGCCGGATGAATGTCGGACAGATTCTTGAAACCCATCTTGGATGGGCCTGTAGGGGCCTCGGGCGTCAGATTGGCGAAGCGGTCGATGCTTATCGTGAAACCTCCGACACAAGTCAACTCAAGGAGAACTTAAAACGGGTCTATGGCGACGACGAGACAATTCCGTCCCTGGATGAATCTGAATTGATCGAGCTTGGTGAAAATCTTCGTGGGGGCGTTCCCATCGCGACGCCGGTGTTCGATGGCGCTCACGAAGCTGACATTGTCGAAATGCTCGATCAGGCGGGACTGGACCATTCAGGACAGGTGCAGCTATTCGACGGTCGCACCGGCGAACCATTCGACCGGAAAGTCACGGTGGGCTACATCTATATGCTGAAACTTCACCATTTGGTGGACGACAAAATTCATGCCCGCTCCATCGGTCCCTATAGTCTGGTTACACAGCAGCCACTTGGCGGTAAAGCGCAATTTGGGGGGCAGAGATTTGGTGAAATGGAGGTCTGGGCATTGGAAGCTTATGGTGCTGCCTACACTTTGCAGGAAATGCTTACTGTCAAGTCCGATGATGTCGCCGGCCGAACTAAAGTCTACGAGGCTATCGTCCGCGGGGACGACACATTTGAAGCCGGTATACCGGAAAGTTTCAACGTTCTGGTCAAAGAGATGAGAGCGCTGGGGCTGAATGTGGAGCTAATTCAGGCGCCGCCAAAGATCGAGGATGAAGGATTAAAGAGTTTACCGCCATCACAGGCGGCAGAATAGCAAAAACATATTCGGCAGAAGGCATACTTGCCTTCTGCCTGACTTAAACGCCAATTGAAAGTTTCAAGGAAATTGATCGTCGCCAGATGATCAATATTTAAAAAGACTAGAAACATCAGATAAGTCATTCGCATTCAGACAGTTATCTGAAAGGAGATTCCGGATGAATCAAGAGGTCGCAAACCTTTTCAACCCACAGATTCAAAGTCAGACTTTCGATAATATTCAGATTTCAATCGCCAGCCCCGAAAAAATACTTTCGTGGTCGTTTGGCGAAATAAAAAAGCCGGAAACAATAAACTACCGTACCTTCAAGCCGGAGCGGGACGGACTGTTTTGCGCGCGCATCTTCGGCCCCATCAAGGATTACGAATGCTTGTGCGGAAAATACAAGCGTATGAAATATAAGGGGGTCATCTGCGAGAAATGCGGTGTTGAAGTTACCCTGGCCAAAGTACGAAGAGAGCGCATGGGACATATTGAGCTGGCAGCACCTGTAGCTCATATCTGGTTCCTCAAATCTCTTCCCAGCCGTATTGGCCTGTTGCTGGATATGACTTTGAAGGATTTGGAAAGAGTACTTTATTTCGAACACTATATTGTCGTTGAACCGGGAATTACGCCGTTCAAGGAGCGCCAGCTTCTGTCGGAAGAGGAATATCTGCAGGCGCAGGACGAATTTGGAGCCGATAGTTTTACGGCCGGTATAGGGGCGGAGGCCATCCGCGATCTGTTGATCGGGCTGGACCTGGAAGAAACCAGTGAAAACCTGCGACAGGAAATCGCTGAGGCGACGACCGAACTGAAACCGAAAAAACTGGCTAAGAGACTGAAAGTTGTTGAAGCCTTTATTCAATCGGGGAACCGGCCCGAATGGATGATACTTACTGTCATTCCGGTCATTCCGCCCGAACTCAGACCGCTTGTTCCGCTGGATGGAGGTAGGTTTGCAACATCGGATCTGAATGATCTGTATCGAAGGGTCATAAACAGAAATAATCGACTGAAGCGGCTTATGGAGTTGCGAGCGCCGGATATCATCATCCGCAATGAAAAGCGAATGCTGCAGGAATCCGTTGACGCGCTGTTTGATAACGGACGTAGAGGACGGGTGATAACGGGAGCCAATAAGCGTCCTTTAAAGTCCTTGTCAGACATGCTTAAAGGCAAGCAAGGCAGGTTTCGCCAGAATCTTCTGGGAAAACGCGTGGATTACTCCGGCCGTTCTGTGATCGTTGTGGGTCCGGAACTCAAACTTCACCAATGTGGCCTTCCGAAGAAAATGGCTCTTGAACTGTTTAAGCCCTTTATATATTCCCGTCTGGATGCCAAGGGTCTGGCTGCGACCGTCAAACAGGCGAAAAAGCTCGTCGAAAAAGAGCGTCCCGAAGTCTGGGATATTCTGGACGAGGTCATTAGAGAGCATCCTGTTCTGCTGAACAGGGCACCGACACTGCACCGTCTGGGTATTCAGGCTTTCGAGCCTATCCTGGTGGAGGGTAAGGCGATACAGCTGCACCCGCTGGTGTGTGCTGCATTCAATGCGGATTTTGACGGGGACCAGATGGCGGTCCATGTGCCGCTGTCACTGGAAGCGCAGCTGGAAGCACGTGTTCTGATGATGTCGACCAACAATATTCTGCACCCTGCCAATGGTTCCCCGATTATTGTGCCGTCCCAGGACATCATTTTAGGACTCTATTATCTAACACTGGTAAAGGACCATGAACCTGGAGAAGGAATGGCCTTTGCGGATGTCGCTGAAATCCAGTATGCCCTGGACACCGGCGTGGTTACGCTCCACACCAAGATTAAAGGGCGCTATGAAGGTGTGGACAGCGAAGGGAACGCAAACACCCAGATATATGACACAACTCCGGGAAGGATGTTTTTGGGAGAATTGTTGCCTAAACGGCCTGGAATTTCTTTTGATCATGTCAACCGGCTGCTGACGAAACGGGAGATCTCCAGTCTCATCGATGTGGTTTACCGCCATTGCGGGCAGAAGGAGACGGTCATATTCTGTGACCAGATCATGGGTCTAGGGTTTTCACATGCCTGTCGCGCGGGGATTTCCTTTGGTAAGGATGACATGGTTATCCCGGATTCAAAAGACAAGATTGTTTCAGAAACCAGTGAACTGGTGCGGGAGTATGAACAACAATACAATGACGGTCTGATCACTCAGGGCGAGAAATACAACAAGGTTGTCGATGCCTGGGCCAAGTGTACCGATCGTGTTGCAGCGGAAATGATGGATAGGATTTCCGCGGTTCAGTATGATGAGGAAACCAAACGCGAACAGCAGATAAACTCAATTTATATGATGGCCCATTCAGGGGCCCGGGGGTCTCCGGCACAGATGAAGCAGCTCGCCGGAATGCGAGGTTTGATGGCGCGGCCGGATGGTTCCATCATCGAAACACCCATCATCTCTAACTTCAAGGAAGGGCTGTCCGTGCTTGAGTACTTTAACTCGACACACGGAGCACGGAAGGGGCTGGCTGACACGGCTCTCAAGACAGCCAATTCCGGATATCTGACCCGTCGATTGGTGGATGTCGCTCAGGATTCCATTATCGTGGAAGACGATTGTGGCACTGACAATGGTATCCGTATGTCAGCGGTCGTCGATGCCGGTGAAATTCTGGTCTCCCTGGGGCAGAGGGTTCTGGGGCGAACCGCGGTCGAAGATATCTTAGATCCTGCAAGTGGGGAGTTGATCGTATCTGCTAACGAACTCATTGAAGAGCGACATGTCGAGCAGATTGATAACTCTCAAATACAGGAACTGACGATCCGCTCGGTACTGACATGTCAGACACGCAATGGTGTCTGTGCCCGATGTTATGGGCGCGATCTCGCGCGGGGCACGCCGGTTAATTTGGGCGAAGCCGTAGGCGTAATCGCGGCCCAGTCCATTGGTGAGCCCGGGACACAATTGACTATGAGAACTTTCCATATTGGTGGTACGGCACAGGTGGTTGATCAGTCATTCATTGAGTCGAATTTTGAAGGTAAGATCAAGATACGAGATCGTAATGTTGCGACGGATTCACAGGGTCGGCTTATCGCCATGAGTCGCAATACCGCGATTATGATTGTTGACAATGATGGCAACGAGCGCGCCGTCCACCGACTGTCTTATGGCGCACATCTTAAGGTTGATGATGGAGACGACGTCAAACGAGGTCAACGGCTTGCAGAATGGGACCCCTACACCCGGCCGATCTTGACGGAAGTTGATGGTGTCGTCGGTGTCGAAGATCTCGTCGACGGTGTTTCCGTGAACGAAAGGTATGACGAAGCCACGGGAATCACCAACCGCGTTGTCACTGACTGGAGGGCTAATCCGCGAGGCGGAGAGCTGAGACCAGCCATCGTCATTAAGGAAAATTCGAAGAACAACGCCGAGCCGGTAAAACTTTCCCGTGGCGGCGAGGCCCGTTATCTCCTGTCTGTCGAGGCGATCCTGTCGGTAGAACCGGGACAGAGCGTCGCCTCAGGTGATGTCCTGGCTCGCATCCCAATGGAAAGCGCCAAGACAAGAGACATTACGGGTGGTCTACCACGTGTTGCGGAATTGTTTGAGGCCCGCCGACCAAAGGATCATGCAATTCTTGCCGAGGCATCGGGCATCGTCGAATTTGGCCGTGATTACAAAAATAAACGGAGGATTTCGATTGTACCCGATGACGAATCACTGGAACCGTTTGAATATCTCATTCCTAAGGGCAAGCACTTGAGTGTTCAGGAAGGTGATCATATAGAGAAAGGTGAATACCTTCTTGATGGTCACCCGGCGCCTCACGATATCCTCGCAATCAAGGGCGTTGAGGAACTGGCAACATATCTTGTTAATGAGGTGCAGGAAGTCTATCGGTTGCAGGGTGTCACGATAAACGACAAGCATATCGAGGTCATCGTTCGTCAGATGCTGCAAAAGATCGAAGTGGAAAATCCGGGTGATACGGATTTTCTGAAAGGCGAGCAGGTCGACTCCATCGACTTTGAAGATGTCAACAATGCCACTGTTGCGAAAGGCGGTGAGCCGGCAACTGGAAGTCCGGTGTTGCTGGGTATCACGAAAGCCTCACTGCAAACCAGAAGTTTCATATCTGCCGCATCGTTCCAGGAAACCACCCGGGTTTTGACGGATGCTTCCGTGAATGGCAAGATTGACAGCCTCGAGGGCTTGAAGGAGAATGTTATTGTTGGTCGATTAATACCAGCTGGCACAGGTGCCATGCTGAATCGTCTACGCGAAATTTCCAGCCATCGGGATAAACTCATTGTGGAAGAACGGGCGCGAACAGAGGCAGTCCCGGAAGAGGAAAAGCCGCTGTTGAGTGATGGCGCGCCGGCGGAATAGACGACAATATGACAATAAAAGGGGCCGTCGCGTCCGACGGCCCCTTTATATGATATCCAGAATTAATCTACCTTGCGCTAACGAACATATTCTTGCTCGGGGGCGTTGTTTTCCGCTGGCAATGTGCGGTCAGCCAGAAAGCGAATAAAGTCGGTCGCTCAGGAGAGGCGCTCGGAAATATTCACTTCGTTGAGCCTGTCACGGAGAGAGCTTTTTGAGTGGCTCCTCGGTATAGGCGCGGTTTTCTGCAATTGCCAGTCTGCCTCAAGATTTCTTTGAATTGAGGCAAGGAAATCCGCGAGCTTATCGGTATTGGCCCGGCAAATAACAGCTCTTTGCTGTCGTTCAGTCTGGACAAGTCCAGCTTTCACAAGCTGATCGATATGACGTTTCACAGATGATCGGGATATGTCCACATTAAGACCAATGGCCCTGAGCGACATACCCTTATCTCCGGCCCTTATGAGTGACCGTAATATAGCAAAACGCGTCTCATTTGATAAAATCGCACAACATTCGGATATCGAAGATATTATCATCTTTGATCAATCAGTTTGATAAAGCATACAGAACCTGCCATAAAATGGACCCAAATGAGTTTTCAATCAAGTGGATCTTTGCAAAAATTATAACTCGTGCTTAATTTTTGTGCTTTCGTTACCGAGATGGACCGGGCTGAGTGTCAGATCTCCGCCATTTACATCAGAGTTTTGCTGAAATATTGATAGGGTGGTGTTTCCGATGGAATTTATTCCGGTAATTCCGCAATTTAGTTTCAGAATTGGGTTGACGTACCACACATGCGCGCGTATGTTGCGCCAACTTTACGACAGGCGGTAGTTCATCAATAATATTCGCTGCTTCGAGCGTTTTATTCGAGCTAGACGCTGTCGTTGGTGCATAACCGGAGCAAATTGGATAAACAAGATCTGATGTCATGAAATGGCATTGAGATCCTCTGAATTTTAGCTGATTGCCAGATATCAGGTAAGCCAGCTTTAGTCGTGACGCGCAATTGACGTTGGAAATTCGTTCAGTGAGCAGTTGCCGCCGATTAAAAGTGGTTGGTGATGGCAATGATGACTTTAGTCATTGGGATGGAGTGAACGGGCCAAATGCCTACTATTCAGCAACTGATCCGCAAGCCGCGGCAGAAACCAGTCAAGCGGAACAAGGTACCTGCTATGGAGGCGTGCCCGCAAAAGCGGGGCGTGTGTACGCGGGTTTACACAACCACACCCAAGAAGCCGAATTCGGCTCTGCGAAAGGTCGCCCGCGTTCGGCTGACAAACGGATTTGAGGTCACCAGCTATATTCCCGGCGAGGGGCACAATTTGCAGGAGCACTCGGTCGTGCTTATTCGTGGCGGCCGCGTCAAGGATTTGCCAGGTGTCCGTTATCATATTATTCGCGGCGTTCTTGATACCCAGGGTGTCAGCGATCGTCGTCAAAGGCGTTCAAAGTATGGAGCCAAGCGTCCGAAATAGGGACGCTTTTTTCGTTTAATTCGCCGATACGGCAGTAACGCGTTGTTAACAAAGCTGAACTTGGAAAGCAGTCAACATGTCTCGACGGCATAGAGCAGAAAAACGTGATGTTATCCCTGATCCAAAGTATGGGGATAATATTTTGTCAAAATTCATGAACAGCATCATGCTTGATGGAAAGAAATCCGTTGCGGAGCGGATTGTTTACGGCGCTCTCGATCAGATAGAGGAAAAGGCCAAGCAGAATCCCATATCCATGTTTCATCAGGCCCTGGAAAATGTCATGCCGGCGCTCGAAGTCCGGTCCAGACGTGTTGGTGGTGCGACATATCAGGTGCCGGTTGAAGTGCGGCCGGATCGGCGTCAGGCTTTGGCGATACGCTGGATAATTACAGCCGCTCGATCCAGAAATGAAAACACAATGGTAGAGCGGTTGTCGGGTGAATTGATGGACGCTACCAACAATCGTGGTGCCGCAGTCAAAAAACGGGAAGATACGCACAAAATGGCGGAAGCTAACCGGGCCTTCTCCCACTATAGATGGTAGGCGGAGTGTAGGTGTTAGGCCAAATTGGAAATCAAGAGCAGAGAAAATGGCGCGAACAACTCCCATAGAAGATTATCGAAATATAGGCATTATGGCCCATATAGATGCGGGTAAAACTACGACAACGGAGCGCATTCTATATTACACGGGTAAAAGTCATAAAATTGGTGAGGTGCATGATGGCGCTGCGACCATGGATTGGATGGAGCAGGAGCAGGAGCGCGGTATCACGATAACTTCCGCGGCGACGACTGCGTACTGGAAAGACAAGCGGATTAACATTATCGACACGCCGGGTCATGTGGATTTCACTATTGAAGTAGAAAGGTCCTTGCGCGTGTTAGACGGCGCTATCGCCCTGCTCGATGCCAATGCAGGAGTGGAGCCTCAGACCGAAACGGTATGGCGTCAGGCGGACAAGTACAAAGTGCCGCGGATGATATTCATCAACAAAATGGATAAAATTGGTGCGGATTTCCATCATTCCGTCGAAATGGTTAAGGAACGGCTGGGCGCCAAGCCCATTGTTCTCCAGATTCCCGTTGGATCCGAAAACAACTTTGCCGGAGTTGTCGATCTTATAAAGATGAAAGCCGTCATATGGGATGACGAGGCATTGGGCGCGAGTTTTCATGAAGAAGAGGTCCCTGCTGATCTGATTGGCCGGGCTAAAGAACTCAGAGAGAAGCTTGTTGAGACAGCTGTTGATATCGATGAAGCTGCCATGGAGGCCTATCTTGAAGGTGAAGAGCCGGATGTGGAAAAATTGAAGTCTCTTATTCGCAAGGGTACCATCGAGAATTTGTTTGTTCCGGTTTTCGCTGGATCTGCCTTCAAGAACAAGGGGGTGCAGCCTTTACTAGACGCTGTTGTCGATTATCTTCCATCGCCTGTCGACGTCCCGCCGATCAAGGGCATCGATGTAAAATCTGGCGCGGAAGTCGAGCGAAAGTCGTCGGACGCCGAGCCATTATCGCTTTTGGCCTTCAAAATCATGAATGACCCGTTTGTGGGTTCACTGACTTTTTGCCGGATTTATTCCGGTAAACTGGAATCTGGAAGCGGCGTCATCAATACGGTCAAGGAGCGGCGCGAGCGTATTGGTCGGATGTTGCTCATGCATTCCAACAGCCGTGAAGACATCAAAGAGGCCTATGCCGGTGATATTGTCGCAATTGCCGGTCTCAAGGATGTGACTACCGGAGATACCCTGTGCGACCCGAACAGCCAAGTCATTCTCGAGAGGATGGAGTTTCCCGAGCCCGTAATTGAAATTGCCGTTGAGCCTAAAACCAAGAGTGATCAGGAGAAACTTGGTATTGCGCTTAACCGGTTGGCGCAGGAGGACCCAAGTTTCCGTGTTTCAACGGATGAGGAATCAGGTCAGACAATCATCGCGGGTATGGGTGAGCTTCACTTGGATATTATCGTTGACCGCATGAAACGGGAGTTCAAGGTGGAGGCAAATGTCGGACAGCCACAGGTCGCCTACAGAGAAACGCTGACCAAAACTTCCGAGATTGATTACACTCACAAGAAGCAGACCGGAGGCTCGGGCCAGTTTGCAAGAGTTAAACTGGTGATAGAGCCGGGAAAAACCGGATCTGGCTTTGTGTTTGAAAGCAAGATTGTCGGCGGCAATGTACCCCGCGAATATATACCCGGTGTGGAGAAAGGTATTGAGAGCGTCATTAGTTCCGGAATTCTGATTGGATTTCCCATGTTGGACATAAAGGTGACACTGATTGATGGAGCCTATCACGATGTGGATTCCAGTGTGATGGCATTTGAGATTGCCTCGCGGGCGGCATTCCGGGAAGGCGCACTGAAGGCAGCTCCCAAGTTGCTGGAACCGATCATGAAGGTGGAAGTCGTGACTCCGGATGAATATCTGGGCAATATCATCGGTGACCTAAATTCTCGAAGAGGTCATGTCCAGGGGCAGGAGCAAAGAGGCAATGCCGTAGTGATAAATGCCATGGTTCCGCTGGCGAACATGTTTGGCTATGTTAATAGTTTGCGATCCATGTCGCAGGGACGAGCCCAATATACTATGCAGTTCGATCATTATTCACAGGTCCCGCAGGCGGTAGCCGAAGAGGTGCAGGCGAAATACGCCTGAACGATATTATAATTTATGATGAGCCGATAAGAGCTGAGGATGGAGTGCCAAAATGGCCAAAGAGAAATTTGAGCGAACGAAACCGCACTGTAACATAGGAACGATT
>CAYWUX010000047.1:0-15261 GCA_964461525.1 uncultured Hyphomicrobiaceae bacterium
CAGCACTCACTTGAAATTTTCTGCCTTGGCACCGTTCTTTCGCTTGTAGGGTGGATTGTGCTGAACGAAATTGGATCTGGTCTCAGCCTGCAGTTGGTGGTAAATGCCGCGGGCATAGGAATCTTAGTTGGGGCTGCATGGTATCTGGATCTGCGCAAGCAAAAATCAAAGGGACATGGGTTATGGCGGCGTTATTTGCACACGCAGCTATCAACTCGTACGCATACGCGGACAGCACTTCGAGGTGTCAAGCTCCCCTCGAGTTTGTCGTTTTCAAACAGGCGACGCCCGGGCTTGAGGCAGCGATTAGAAAACGCGAGTCAGTTCGAATCGTCGCCTTAGGCTCTTCAAGCACGCAAGGGGCGGGAGCAACGAGCAAGGCCCGACGCTATCCAGCACGACTCCAGGTCGAACTGCGCGACCGTTTCCCCAAGCAGCGAATCGAAGTTGTCAATCTGGGAGTCGGCGGCGAATTGGCCAGCGATATGTCTAGACGAATTGAGTCCCAGGTGCTGCCATTGCATCCCACGCTGGTGGTCTGGCAAACAGGGGTAAATGATGCCATTCGTAATGTGGGCCTGCAAAAATTCAGGCAAGTTGTCCGTAGGGGTATACGGCGGATGCGGGAGCAAGGAATCGATATTGTCCTGTTGGACCAGCAATATTACCCGGGTGCCAGCAAGCTGCCTTCGTTCAGAAGGTACCTCTTGGCCATGAGCGATCTCGCAAAGGAAGAAAAGATTCCGCTGCTGAGTCGTTTTAAGATTATGCGCTATCTTGTAAGCACCGGCCAATATGATATGAACGACCTTCTGGCACAGGACAAGTTTCATCTCAATGATGTTGCTTATCGTTGCCTCGGAGCGGTGTTGGCGGATGCGCTCGAGATAAGTGTGAAACAAGCTTTACATCGTTCTGTCTCCAGTAATAGCGCCATACTACCTTATCAATCTCATTGAATATCCGCCACAAGTGCGGGTTCGGGAGATTTTGCAGTCACCTAATCAAACGCTTACGTCGTAAGAGTCCAAGGACGGGGCTGGGACCGGATCGCGCCTAATCGCGTTGACAGTCAGTACTCAATATATAAATTGCGCTCCGTGAACCTTTTTGATCTTTTTAGCAAACATCCCAAAACGTTCTGAATAACACAATAATAATCTTGGAGTTTCTTCAATTTGTTCGTACAAGTTCAGACTAGTTCGATCGCAAATAGGAACAGATCAGCTAACCTAGTTAAGGAGTACACTTGGTTGCAAGACGGATCTAGAAAAAGGCTTCCAAATGATCCTGAGTTAAACGTTATGCTTATCTTACCGCTGTTGCGGACATCCGCATTCTGCCCAACCGGATCAAAACGTCTTTGGTACTTTGCCAGTCGTAACTTGCGTCGCCTGGGTGTTGGGGTTCTGGGCTTCCTATTATTCTCGGTGGTCGAAGTCATCGCCGCTGATTCCCATCGTGTGCTCCTCCTGCACTCTTTTGGACGCGACTTTTCTCCGTGGGCCGATTTTTCCAGAAACTTCCAAAATGTACTCGTAAGAGAGTCGACGGAGCCGATTGATCTTTTCGAAGCCTCGATTTCTACGGCCCGTTTCCATGAGACGGATGAAGAAAGCTCTTTGGCCGAAGCTCTTCTTGATCTCTATTTCAAGCTTAAAATAGATTTGATTGTCACCTTTGGCCCACATGCGGCAAATTTTATTCAACGCCACCGGCAGCGATTGTTTCCGTCCACTCCATTGCTGATTACAGCGATCGCGTCGCGTCGTGTTTCCTCTGCAATGCTGACTCCCAACGACACAGTCCTTGCCTGGTCGTTCGATTTTCCGAAATATGTGGAAAATATTTTGCGTGTCCTCCCCAAAACAAATGAAATTGCCGTTGTGCTCGGAAATTCACAACTCGAGCGGTATTGGTTGACGCAAATGCGACGCGAATTTGAACCTTTTACTGATCGCGTGAAATTCACATGGTTGAATGAATTGTCTGTTGACCAAATGGTGGAGCAGGTCGCCAACCTGTCACCACAATCCGCAATCTTCTATTTCCTGGTGGCTGTGGATGGAGCGGACGTAACACACCCGCTCGACCGCGCATTTGCGCCGATTCAAAATGCTGCAAAGTCCCCCATATTCGGCTTAGTCGACTATAGTTTGGGACGAGGCGCTGTCGGGGGTCCGATGATTCCCCTATTCGATAGTAGCCGGCAGGCGGCAGTGGTCGCACTTCGCATACTCAAAGGTGAAGCTCCAAAGGAGATCAAAACCTCACCCATAGAATTGGGAACACCAGTCTACGACTGGAGGGAACTGCGAAGATGGAACATCAGTGAAGCTCGGTTGCCGACCGGCAGCATTATCCAATTCCGCGATCTCGACCTCTGGCAACAATATCGTTGGCAGATTTTTCTAATCGCCGCCGCGTTGATCATTCAGACATTACTGATCACGGCATTGGTCCTGGAGCGCAAGCTCCGACGCGCCGCAGAATCGGAAGCTCGCGATAGATTGGCAGAACTGGCGTATATGAATCGGCGAGCAACAGTTGGAGAAATGTCAGCTTCAATCGCACATGAGATCAATCAACCGCTCGCCGCAATCGTAGCCAGCGGCAATGCGGGCCTGCGCTGGCTTGCCAACAAAACGCCTGACTTTGAAGAGACGAAAGCGGCCTTGACGCGGATTGTCGCCGACGGATATCGCGCTGGAGAAATCATCCAGTCACTGCGAGAGATGTTCAAGAAAGACGCTCCGGAAAAGATCCCGCTGGAAATCAACAACGTCATTCGCCGTGTGCTCAGCTTCCTGCATTATGAGTTGGAAAATAACAAGATATCCGTAAAAACTTCACTCACGCCGTATTTACCCCCGGTCCCAGGCAACCGAACTCAATTAAAGCAAGTCATTTTGAACATTATCATGAATGCTATCGAAGCTATGAGCGCGACTTCAGACCGTGCACGGATACTGAGGATCCGGTCGGAACTTGAAACGCCTGGCAATGTTATCATCACAATTGAAGATTCCGGCCCAGGCATTGCTGCGGAAGACGTAGACCGTATCTTCAATCCTTTTGTATCCACCAAGACCGACGGCATGGGAATGGGCTTGTCGATTTGCCGCACAATTGTCGAAAATCACGGTGGGCGGTTGACTGCATCGCCCGGCACTATGTCCGGTTCGAAATTTACTCTGGTTTTGCCTACTGAAGAAGAGGTGCCGAGATGACTGGAGAAACCGCAGACGAGAAACCAATCGTCTTTGTTATCGACGATGATGAATCGGTGCGGGATTCGCTCTCGAGTCTGTTCCGGTCGGTAGAGTTGAAGGTCATGGTCTTCGGCTCCGCCACTGAGTTCCTCGAAATTGAACTGCCGGAATGTCCAGCATGTCTTGTGCTCGATGTCAGGTTGCCGGGAGTGAGCGGTCTCGAATTTCAGGACGATCTCGCCAAAGCAAATATTCAATATCCGATCGTTTTTATTTCTGGCCACGGTGATATTCCCATGAGCGTCCGCGCGATGAAAGCCGGTGCACTGGAATTTCTAACCAAGCCTTTCCGCGACCAGGATCTGTTAGATGCAGTGGGGTTGGCACTGGAACAAGACCGCGCGAGGCGCGATAAAGAGAGATCCATGACTGAACTGAGGGCCAATTATGAGTCGCTGACGCCGCGTGAAAAGGAGGTTCTCCCTCTCGTCACCTCGGGCCTCATGAACAAGCAAATTGCGTTTGAACTTGGCATAAGCGAAATCACGGTCAAGGTGCATCGCGCCAACCTTATGCGCAAAATGGCTGCTCAGTCTCTTGCCGATCTCGTGAGAATGGCTGATCTCCTGGACCTTGATAGCTCGCAAAACTAAACCTAAGTATAATTATTGTGAGAGCAGAGAAGGGCTAAATCATTTAATGCAGGCGTGCCTCAACTGACCGTCTTCTGATTTTTCAAAAATTTACCCCGAAAGCGTCGGACATTGAATGAACTTCCCATAATATCGATTATCGATGATGACGCCTCCGTCCGCGAGGCGATGCGTGCTTTGTTAAGGTCGATGGGATATATCGCTCGCACTTTTCCCTCGGCGGAAGTTTATCTGAACTCGGGCCAGATAGATGAAACGGACTGCTTGATTACTGATGTAATGATGCCGGGGATGAACGGAGTGGAGCTGCAAGAACAGCTGGTGAGGGAAGGCTGGCGCATACCCGTCATCATTATCACCGCCTATCCGGACGAAAGACTCCGGTCTCGCGTCAGTAACGCTAATTCTGCAGGTTTTCTGCGCAAACCTTTCAGTGACGAGCAACTAATCGCATGTTTAGACAAATTGTTTACGAGCAAGGTATCCCGAAAGAGCAGTTACTGATCCCCCCAACCCTCTAAACCACTTAACACGTTTGTATATGAAACCTATACATAAGTATAATAGGACATTTACTCAAGTACAATAGTACCCAACATCTCCTCCGCTTACATTGTTCAGAACTTAGGAAGTAATCCGGCTTTTTCACGATAGGTGCTAGGTTGTGAAAGCGGAGCCAAGAAACACTAGGCCAAGAAACACTAGGCCAAGAAACACTAGGCTAAGAAACACTAGGAACGTCGATATGCACGCCAATCTTTCTCACCGCCACGGGTCAAGCGAAAACCACTATGTGCGGCCCGAGGATCAAGTTGTGAGTGCCCAGTTTGACTATGTGTTGATTTTCTATTCCTTCAAGATGCTTGTTGTCCTCGCTATATTGATAATTGGACTTTAGGACCTCCCGCTCTGTAGATAGGACCTCCCACCCTGTAGAGAAGTTTGTCATGAATAACGCATGTAACAATGAAGTTCTCTCGCAATTAGAGAGAGAAATCCCGAGACTCCGCCGATATGCTCGGTTTCTCACACGTGATTACAATAGAGCTGATGATTTGGTCCAAGATTGTCTCTTGAGAGCAATCGAGAATATTGACAAGTGGAAGCCTGGAACGAATTTGCGATCCTGGCTATTTGTTGTTCAAAAAAATATTTTTAGGAACGATCTACAACGCGCCAAAAAGGAATCCTCGTGGGAGCCGAGTAACAACAATGAGCAGCTGGTAGTTCCTGCGTCGCAGGAAGCAAGGCTCGTATTACTCGAGGTGCGGGATGCTTTTTTTCAATTGTCAGATGAACATCGCGAAATTCTATTATTGGTTGCGATCGAGGGTATGAAATATGGGGAAGCCGCACTCATATTAGATATCCCAGTTGGTACTGTACGCTCTCGCCTTTGTCGCGCACGCCTTGCGCTAAACAAGTTGATTGAAATTAGAGAAGACTCAGAAGAATTGCCGGTAGATCGGTTGAAACAGGTTAGTGGATGAACAGATTTCGATCAAAATGTTCAGGAATGTATTGCTCAAAATCCTATTTCTTACTAAATTTTTAGAGTTTATGTGGAACTGATTGGTCCGCTCATTGTTAATTCGTTACTTATGTGATCAGAGCCACAGGTCAATGAGTCGACTCAATGAGTCGACGAAAAATTTTGCACGGCAATCGTCGCCAGTGCAGTTGTGCAATAGACTATCTAAAATCAATTCGTTATTGATTATCCGATCAGGACGAATGTCTGTACTCTGTGAAGATAAACGAATAGTCTTTAAATGAACCGAAACGCCATCACCAATAAACACTCTGTGAATGCAACTCCGGCTGGAGGTTAGAGTGCATCGAAGGCTAAGAATCACAGATTCACTAATTCAAGACTATATTGATGGTCAGTTAGACAATCGTGGTTTCGCAACCGTAGGGGCCTGTCTAATTGCCAATCCGAAACTGGCTGCAGAGGTTGAAAAAATGCGGAATTTAAACAGTGCTCCGAAAATCTGTGGTAATGATGTTTTGGATGAACAAGTCCCACCAAATTTGAAAAACATATTAAATAAAATGCAGAGATGAAGTAAATTTAAATCATAGATCATCTCATGTCTCCAGAGACCACACAGTGGTTTGTCGATACTGGATTGTAACTGAGTCCTTCTTAATCTCCTTTCGCAGGACAGCAATTTAAGAGAAAAAAGCTGAGCACTTAGATTCTACAACGTATTGATTTTGTGATCGGCTCGTCAAAGTAAATATGATGAAAATCGGGTGACTACCTCAGTACACGTAATAATTTGTCAAATTTTGTGAAACAATCTCGTAAACTCAACTGGAACTTTTATGCGGCGCTTTTGTTTTTCACACATGCAATGCATGAAAGGAGTATTGTCATGTGGAAGAGAAAATTGACAATCACCGCCGGTGCATTCGCGTTGGCATCTGTACCGGCCATTTTACAGGCGACTTCGCTTGATACAAAGCGCGGCACGGAGTCCGTGATCATCGAACATCAGGCAGCGCAACCTCAAGATCAAGCCCGACCGGATCAACAGGCTGGTAGCGTCAATAGGGCTCCTGACGGTACCGGTTTTGCAACATTTCTGACCGAACAGAAGAGTAGCCAGTGGCTCGCCAATAGCTTGATTGGAAAATCGATATATAGCTCTGATAATAATGCTATAGGTGACATTGAGAACCTTGTCATTGATCGAGATAGTGGACGCGTTACAGCTGTTGTCATCGGTGTTGGAGGATTCCTTGGCATCGGAGAGAAACGCGTGGCATTGCCATTTTCCTCGGTTTTAACGCAAAAGATGAAACAAGGTGACGTCAAGCTGATGGTCGCAAGCAACACGGAGAACCAGCTTGAAAAAGCCCCTGAGTTCAAAACGCTAAAGGATCAACTCGCGGAAGAGCGACAACGTAAGGCACTCCGCAAGAGTGACGAGCAGCTTATAAAGCAACGCAGCGGTGAACCGCGGTCCTAAGTTTAATCAGCATAACCAGACGCACAGTGACGACGCGGTCATAAAACTCTGCATCGTCACTGGCTCCTGGCTGGCGTCGCCCCCACCCCCGCCGTCGACGATACGACATTTCCAGATGAACCGATATGCATCGATGCGAACGAGACGTCTTCCGATTCAAAAACTGGCAAGAAAATCGACGCCTTTGACAGATTAAAAAGAGAAAGCCATGGAAACACTCAACAACCTCTGACCATGATATACACGTGCTTCCGGTTCTTTGGCTATTGAAGTTCATTTGACGGAAGAAGGTTCAACGTTTGGTCCCATGAATGTATTGAGTCATCTCGTCAATTATAAATTCTTGATCTGCGACCTTTGCCTTGACCAAATCACCCATTGAAACCAAACCAACCAGTTTGCCATCCTCCATGACAGGAAGGTAACGCACAAATTCATTGATCATGATTGCCATGCTTTCATCGGCATTATTGTGCGGCTCGACGAAGGGCACTTTTGTCTCCATAATTTCTTTCACCTGTGTTTCGGCCGACGAACGTCCTTTAAGGATTACTTCGCGGGCATAAAGCCGTTCTGTGAGCATGCCGACAACCTTTTCACCTTCAACCACAATCAATGAGCCAATATCTTTCTCCGACATCCGTTCGATGGCATCGTAAACGGTTGAATTGGGGTCGATTGTCCACACATTGCTGTCCTTTTGAGCAAGAAGTCTTCTTAAGATTGTCATAGCGACGTCCTATATTTCTAGTCGGGCAACTCGTTATCATCAGAGCGAGCGGTATCAAATAGTGATAAGGATCATTTTTCCGAGGATATCTGCTGCGGACTCGACTTCATCGAATGCTTCCGTTTCACACAAGTGCTCCATAATACCCATGAGTTCTTCGATTAACGGTTCTAATTTATCGTCTGAAGATGTGTCTTTATTCGCTTTTTCAAGTCTCTATGCTGACAAATTGGAAAACAGCAGAACGACAATAAACCATCCAAACCATTTTTGTTTGTCCGAGAACATTGTTGTTAATTCCCCAGCTCAGTCAAATTTCCTTCCTCTTAATTTCTTTTATATCTTTTTTGACAGAAAAGATATTCAAGTTATCTGGAAATGGACCGTTCCTAGTGTATCCGAAGAAATTTTCCGTTCTCAAGAGCGTCCGTTATTGCGGAACCCTATTCCCAAAAGATATGTTGTGGAACAATAGTTACAAAAAAGTGGGCAAATTTGCAGCCTGTACAGGCTGCTGGGGGGGGCTGAAACGGGTATCGCGATCGCCAGTCTTAATTCGAACCCAGCGCTGAATGCCGATATCAATCCGTAGATAATAAGCAAATAAAGCGCAACTGCAATGTGTTGACCTCACCACAGCTCGAGAAGGAAGGAGCCACAGGGGCTTGGATCATCGAAAAGGTCTTTACGGCGCGCGTGGATTTGATCGGCATACCCGGCAGATGAAGGCCGTTCCACTGCTCAGATTGATCAAATCGGCAACTTAAAGGTAAATGTCTGAACACAGCGTTTAATGCGTTTAACGCCTGGCGCTTTGACACAACCAAGACCCGACTCGGACATGGTAACTAAAAATTCTACTTAGTTAATCTGATAATCTTGCGGGGCAATCACGGGTGAGTCAATGGCGGGCGATAATATGGCCTTTGACTTTGAAATTCAGGATCATGGTGGTTGGCGTCATAGGATTCAGCGACCTAGTTACAGGCTGAACAGGCGATTGTTCCGATTTAAATGAATAACACTGATATATCCGACGGGATGCCCCGCTATATGAGCGGGTCCCATTCAGCACTGCAAGACAATTGGATGTCACGACAACAGGTCATGATTATGCCACGGATATCTATTGCGAGGTATCCTTTTTGAGAACTGTGCTAAATGATGTTCCAGTTCGCAGTCCTCGGAAAGTGACGAAGAGCTTTCCGTCCTTCACCGCTCCGTTAATGAGACCTGTGATGCTGATCTCCGGCTTGAGCAACACTTCGTTGATAGTCACTGCACCGGGATCGATCAAACTGACGCTTCCAGTAACCTGCCGCTCGTTCCATGCATCCCGTCCTATAATGCGCCACGTGCTCGTACCCCAAAACACATTTTCTTTTTGCTCCTTGATGTCTAACTTCAACTCGACGTCGTTGAAGCGCGGGCCCGGCTCATTGTCACGCTGGGGTGCCACTGCTAAATACTTGCCGGTCCACACGCCCCTCATGTCCGTGAAATCGCTTGCGTCGGCCCAACTTGTGCCCAGAGCTAAGATCACCGCAATTACGCCGGTAAGGGCAGCCATAACTTTTAACATTGCTTATTCACTCCGTCTTGATGCCTCACCCGACAACCTTAGCAGGTATCGAAGTCACCGCCAAATAGTCTTAAAGCAGCGGCCCGCCTGAAAGTACTAACACGGAAGTAATTTTGCCGTCCGTTTGAGTAACGTGCATAGGAAAACCCCGAAGGCGGGATTAATGGGTTCCTCCTCCGGGGTCCCTCCCTAGACTCAGCCATCGGTGTGAAATGGCACCCTGAAAAGGGCTTGAACAGATTAAGTGATTACAACTATCCGTATTATTTCGGGTACATGAAACTTTGGTAATGGTGACAGGATTACTCCAGCTTCAGATCCTGAACCTTACAGGGGCAAGTAACCCGCTTTGATCAATTGCTCAACATTTTTTGGGATCGATGCCTGTTTCAGCGCCCAGCAGCTTATAAAGGCTGCGAAACTGTCCGCTTTCCCGGCACGACTGAAATGTACCTCCGAGCGGTTTATTCCATGTCCCCGGAGGCACATATAAAACTTGAGAGCTATACCGTTCCATGGACAACGAATTTCTCAGGGGACACGAGTTTCCATGGAAAGGCCTATTTTTGTTAGTCACCAATCAATGAAGATAAAACCCAAAGGTCTGCTGTTGGCTGAATTTTTATGTCCGGTTTTACTCCTAAGCGGAAGTCCTTAATTAAAGGATGAGCCCGATCCGGAGGGTGTGTTTGTGAATTCTGTCAGAATGATCGTCTAACACCGAAGGGGTAACCGCCCAATAGAGATTTCTATTGAAATTCCTCCCTATCTTTTTTTCTTATATAAGCAGCCTTGTCTCAATATCTCGAGTACCCAAGTTTTTTGTAAACCCTATCAGGCCAAACCCAATTTTCGTAATTTTTGTTCTCAGATTTTTCCAGAGTAAATTGGATAATTGACTGACTAAAAGGTATGAATATTGCTCCAACATTTTTGAGGAGATATGGGCATTTCCAATTATTGAATCCGATTGAGTTGTCGTGGTTGGCAACGATTAATCTTTTTCTGTTTTCGATTGCTATTTTTGCCTCCCAATAGACGTATGTCGTCTTTTCAATCGTATCGTCTCCGACCAACAGCAGATATGTCCCGCACTGTGCCATATGCTTTCGAATTTTACGTTTTACATAAATTTCATCTTCCGAATTTATTGCTTGTTTCAGCTGGCAATCCGAAAAGCTGAAATTTGAACTTCCATTCATCTTCCAGGTTTTCCACCAAGTTGCCACCAAATTTGAGCTATGCCAACACCAATCAAGTTGACCAAACAGTCCATAAAGGGTGCCAAACTGAATAATGGAAAGCGTGCCTATTATCGTGTGGCCGGCAATCGCGGCCAGCCGATGCCCGGATTGTATTTGGAAGTCACAGAAGCCGGAAAACAGATTTTCTGATTTCGGCATAATGGCAGGAAAATTAAGATAGGGGAGGGACATAGAAATCTAAAGAATGTGAGCCAGCGTTTTTGGGAGTTAAGACATGCCGTTGACTCAGGTCGTGATCCTTGGGCAGAGAAGCAGAACGACAGAAACAAGCCCAATGAATTGACAGTAAGAGAACTGGGTGCCCGATTTGTATTTCCGTCTGAGAGATCGGACCATATTCATGAGGATACTTTGACGGATGAAATACATGATGTTTTCGAACTGCTCGGGATCGACGAAGCAAATTTCCACAGCACACGTCATACTGTAAAAACCAATCTGTCGAAGTTAAGAGTGCTCGCAGAGATACGAGACAGGATCATGAATCACAGCATCCAGAAGAAGACAGTAGGGCAAATATACGATCACTATGATTATTTCGATGAACGGATCGAAGCTTTAATCAAATGGGAAGAACAGCTAAAGGAGATCGTTGGCATAAGATAGTGGGTACCGAGGGCACTGGCAGGCGTCAGACCAATTGCCAGACACGCATGCAGAGTATGGGATAATTTGTTCCAGCCTGTGGTTTGAACGCAATCTCATCTGGCACCGTCGCAAATATTGTTTTGTGTTGCGCCGCGGTTGTTATAAAGTGAGAAACAATTGGAAATCGTTTCTGATTTGCAATCCACCAATTTGAAATTTATTTTTCTGGCCGACCCTTGATATTGATGATGTTCACGACATTCTCACAGGACGGGTTTATGTCCGCGAAGTATTCTAAGCCAGTCCAGGAAGTTCTCAAAAAGACGCGCTTAATTAAATTGGGTGCTTCAATAACTACGATTGTATCCATACTACTGGCTGGAGCCGATGCACTTCATGCTCAAGTTCGCGGTAGTACTGAGTCTGCTTTTACTCAATGTAGAGTGGCCACTCCCACTGTAGCAGGGTTGCAAACACTTTCCACCGCACGTCAAGCACTAAAAAATGGCAGTCTCAGGATTCTTGCGTTGGGTTCGTCGTCGACCTCGGGTGTTGGTGCCTCGTCGGCGAATTCAACTTATCCAGCGAGACTTGAAGATCGTCTCCGCAAAATATTTGATGGTGCTTCGATAACCGTCGTCAATCGGGGCATTCCGGGTGAAACTATTGTTGGCGCAGCTGCGCGAATTGAACAGGAGGTGAGTGAAACAAATCCGAACGTAGTTATTTGGCAACTTGGAACAAACGATGCGGTAAGGGGCGAAGATTTAAAGCACATCGAATCTATTACATTGCGTGTACTCAATTGGCTTCGAACAGTTGGCATAGACGTCGTCTTAATTAATCCTCAATTTGTCGAACGTTTCGGAAATCATAGGCACTATCTCCAAATGGTCCAGTTGATCTCGAAACTCGCACAGCGGGCAAGTGTGATCCTCATTAGAAGATACTCAATTATGCGTGAGCTAGCACAGAAGAATGATTTGCCCAATTATCTGGCAAGCGACCGTTTTCACTTGAATGATCTCGGTTATCGTTGTTTAGCGGCCTATGCCGCAAATGCGATTATTAGAGCCAGCGAGTAAAAATCCTGTAATACTCTTGACTAAGGCGAACTATTGATTTGGAGCGAGAAGATGGACCGTTTGGAGTCGCGCGACTATCGGATTGATTTTTTTCGTGGTCTGGCGCTTATTATGATTTTTATTAATCATATTCCAGGCAATTTATGGGGGAGATTTACAAACAAGAATTTCGGTTTTTCTGACTCTGCCGAAGTCTTCGTTTTACTTGCGGGCTATGCATCCGCGTACGCGTATTACCACAAATTTTTGGGGGGAGAACCGATCACCACATCTATTCGAGTTGCCCGACGGTCAGGCTCCCTTTACATAGCGCACATCGTTTCAAGCGTCTTGGCACTTGCTCTGTTCTGTGGTGCTTCGCTTATCCTCTCCCGGCCAGAATTAGTGCACGAGGTGAATATCTTTCCACTTATACAGGACCCGATTCGAGGTGTCGTCGGCCTTACAATTCTCACTCATCAGCTGGGTTATTTTAACATTTTACCTCTATACGTTGTGTTGCTTTTGATGCTGCCATTAGTGATGAGGGTTTACCAAAGGGATTGGCGTTACCTTTTATTTTTCTCTTTCGCACTCTATCTCTTTGTTGGCTTTATGCGTATTAACCTGCCAAGTTTCCCCGAACAAAATGCATGGTTTTTCAATCCGCTCAGTTGGCAATTGCTCTTTGTTATCGGTTTTATTTGGGGCGGACGCGCACGGACGGGCGCTCTTATCCGCTTCAATAAATATTTCTTTTGGGTATGCGTCCTCTATCTTTTATTGGCGCTCGTTTGGGTGCAATGGCCTTTGTGGAACTATTTTCCAAAATTCGACGGCGTCGGCGCCTTGTGGAGTTTCTCAAAAACATACCTTTCTCCCTTCCGTCTTTTCCATGTCGTTGCGCTGGCTTACGTTATTGGAATGAGTCCCCTTGCCCTGTGGTCAAAAAGGGTAAAGCCGACAAATTCGATCGTGCAAATGGGGCAACATGCGCTGCCCGTCTTCTGTACTGGGTCACTATTATCGATGTTATTTCTGATAGTCAGAAAAGAATTGGGTGGAAGTCTCATTCTAGATACGACATGCGTGGCAACAGGTATATTCGCACAGGCGATGCTCGCACAGTACCTTTCTTGGCAAGCAAAATCGCCAGCTGCTCAACTCGGTAGTGCGTCTGCCAGCGGCTTTGTGGCTGCCGCCCCTGCCCTAACAACTCCGGCTTCGCTCCAATCGAGGCGATATTAACACTCACGTCTTGAGATACTTTGATCTCAAACGTACGGTAACAGCATATCAGCCGCCTTGGAATATTCAGCGGGGTTAGTAAAATGTCCTCAGTAGACCTGATCCAACTTTTAGAATAGCCCGGACATCAAAAAATCGAGGTTGTTTGGCAGGGTTGCTCGTGACATCAATGTTGATGACCTAATTGAGGGCTACAATCACCTAATTCAAACAGCACCCGCCAGGCATAAGCGCGGGAAAGAATACCTCAGCGGACGGGATGGCATAGTCCAGTAGCGGAGACTATACCAATCGCGAAGAAGAACACTTAGCTCTGGCGCTTTACAATGCGTCTCTTGCCGGGAAGTCCTTTGAATTCAATGGCGGTCGATCCTTCAAATTCATCAACTACCAGACACCCCTCAAAGGTCATCCATGCCCATTGCGCGCAACTTATCAGCTAGCACGTAACATCCTAACCGCTTGCGTCGCAGACAACGGCGAACTCAAACTTGAGCAGGGACACGCTTTGATTATCTACGATGCAAGAAATCCATCTTCTGCCAAGGCGGTTTCGCATATCAAAAATGGGCTAAAGCGAAGCAAGCATTAAAAGATAAGACCCGACTTCGTCGTTGTTCGTGGCAGAGGCTTATAGCTCATATTTGCGAGGACCCGGAACTCAAATGGCTCCTAGACGATCTTAGAAATAAGGACGGTCTCTACTTAGTCCTAAAGGAGAAACGCAAGCCAATCATGCAGCTATAAAACTTAGCTTGCCCGGAAACACTCCGACACCAATCCGACATCTGCCTCCTTCAGCTTGTCTTTGCACCCTATAACTGGGCCACACAATTCATGGTATTCCACGAAGAAGTGGAGGTTTTTGGATGGCGAGGAAACGATTTTGGATGAAGACATATTGCATTTGTTACGCCAAATAGAACTAAGTTTGGCCTCTGGTAGTGACGATTGCATCTCTTGCTTAACAGCCTCGGCCAATTGCTTTAACGAGAACGGCTTTGATTGCAAAGCGAAGAAGCGTCATCCCTGCCGGATTTCTGCCAAATATTGTAAAAATAACGGCTACTCGAGCGATTGTTTAAACGCATAT
This sequence comes from uncultured Hyphomicrobiaceae bacterium, assembly GCA_964461525.1. Lineage (GTDB taxonomy): Bacteria > Pseudomonadota > Alphaproteobacteria > Rhizobiales > CAYWUX01 > CAYWUX01. The sequence goes on from CAYWUX010000047.1 coordinate 14,414, forward strand.
AAAAACGAGATGAGCCTCTCGGGACTTTTAAGAATGGAATAGAAGAGATGTGAGCGTCCGCCGACTAACGCGGCTCAACTTGACTGAGTATATCGCCAAGGAAGCAGCTCGTCGACACGATTGATCTTGTGATCGGCAATACGGCTGAGGACATCGGTCAGCCAGGATTGCGGATCGACGCCATTGAGTTTGGCCGTCTCAATGAGCGTGTAGGCAATGGCGGAAGTTTTTCCGCCATTTTCCGAGCCCATGAACAGGTAATTTTTGCGGCCCAGGGCTATGCTCCGCATACCGCGTTCCGCTGCATTATTATCGATGCTCAAGCGGCCGTCCTCCAGATAAGGCCGCAGTCGTTTGAGGCGGGTCAGGCCATACCGGATTGCGCCCGCCAAGGTGGACTTGCCTGAGATGATTGTGAGCTGAGCTTGAAGCCAAGCTTCCAGATCGTCGATGAGTGGTATAGCATGTTCCTGTCTGACCGACTTACGCCTGTCCGGTGGATCACCACGAATAGTGCCCTCAATTTGATAAAGTTCCGCAATGCGTTCCAATGCTTCCCTAGCGATACCAGACCCCTGTGAGGCATGGATATCAAAGAACTTGCGCCTGATATGAGCCAGGCAGGCAACCTCCTTGATGTTGCCGCCGCGATAAAGCTCTTCAAAGCCGGCATAGCCGTCGGCATGGAGCCAGCCCTTGAAGTTTTTTAGATAATCTCGGGGCCATCGGCCCTTACGATCCGGCGTGAACCGATAGAAGGCTGCTGGAGGGGCATCTCCCGACCAATCCCGCTCATCTCTTAGATACACCCACAACCGTCCGGTCCTGGTTTTGCCGGTTCCCGGAGC
>CAYWUX010000048.1:0-14612 GCA_964461525.1 uncultured Hyphomicrobiaceae bacterium
CTTCGATAATGATGTCGCCAACGTTTATACCCATCCTTATGTGAATTTGTTCACTATCGGGCAATTTTGCATTTTTTTCAGTTAAACCGCGCTGGACAGCAATGGCGTGGGAAACGGCATCAACGGCAGTGCCGAATTCTAATAGCGTGCCATCGCCCGTTGTCTTTACAACTCTGCCACCATACTCAGCAACTTTGGGATATAGAAAATCCGCACGCAGTTTTTTAAGACGTGCAAGCGTGCCCTCTTCATCTTGGCCCATCATTTTTGAATAGCCCACTAATTCGGCGGCGACAATGGCTGCCAAACGACGTTGGATGCGTTTATTGGACATAGATAACAATCTCAAAAAATCTGAGAAAATTCTACACGGAGTTTTCTTAATGTCCAATCATGAACCTATTAACGTCTGAATCGGGTTGTTCGCACTTCCACTTCGGATGACCTGAATGGGAATTCCCGCAGAGGCGCCGTAACCCTTCAAAAAATCATGGAGGTCGAAATCTTCGTCGCCAGTATTGGAAAAACCGGAGGCCCATTTTTCATCCAGCCCAACCAGCACAATATCGAAAGCGTGCCTTTGATTTCTCAAACTGGCGATCGAGCCAGTTAAAGCCTCTGACAGCACCCGATGTGGTGCTGCTGCTGCTTCAAGCTCGTGGTCAAGGCTGTCAGGTAGTTCTATCGATACAGCGTCGCCCGCGTAGGCCAACGTCGTTTCAAAGGCATGTGAGAACCCTGGATAATCGGGCAAGTACGCCTTGCGATCCTTCGGTGAGTGCCGCCCATCTAGCTCACGTAAAAGTTTATGCAACCTGGCAATCATACTTTTCTGGCCAACAAACGCTATACGAATAGGGTTTGGAACTCCCGCTAAGCGATGTTTCCCGAAAGGACCATACTCCAGAATGCCATTAAGAGGATGAGGTCCGATCGCTCCTTCGTCCTGCGGACCGAAGCGCAAGCTCGGTTCACTCAGCCGCCGATGCGTTTCATCAACCCAATCCGCTGAAACCAGTGATAGGCAAAACCTCAAAGCGAGCACCGATGCCTGTTCCACCGTTCACACCTATTTCAACGCTCGTTTTTTCCTCTCCAAACAATGCCCGTACCCAAGCGTCTAGAACTGCGTTTGATTGCTTGTTGTATCTTTGTGCTCGGCGTTCACGAGCAAACTCACGCGCCTTTGCTGCATGCTCGTCATCATCATCCTCCGACAGATCGAGTTGAACAGTGGGCTCCATAAGCAGCCACAACGTTCCCCAGGCTTCAGTCCATGAGATAGTTGTTTCTCGAACAACACCATGGAGAGCTCCGGTTGCCCGCTATAGCTCAGTGAAACCAAATTTTGTAGCATCCCCATCTTGATCCGCGCGGATGGTGTATCGATGCCTAAACTTTCTAATTTTCAAGCCACAATGTTGCTCTAGTGCCCTGAAAAAGGCCAAACGTAAAAGGGCTCGCTCGCCGGACTCAAAAGACAAGCGCTCTGAAATAATCCCGTGCGTGTCAAACTTTTCAACGCCCATCCCCCGAATAGGCGCTTAACTTCCGCATCATCACCAAATATTAGAACACCCTTCTTGATACGTGACGCAATTAAGTTGGAACCGGACTTTGAAATTGCTTCCTGAACTTCAGCCATTCCACCAATGTTGCAATCCACTAGCCTACTAGTTTTCGGAAATTCAATTATTGGAATGGCATTAGTTCTAACAAAGGAAATGGAGGTGCGCCGGTCGCTCAAGTCTATTTTTCTCGGCGACAATTTTCGTTGATCGTCTAATTGGATCGCAATTTGCTCAGTTTGTGGGAGGTACCTCACCAAATCAGAAAGCAACTCATCAAAGCCACCAAGTTTGACAAAAGCAGCATCCACACCTTTCGAATTTGCCTCGGAAATAAGTTTCGAGACCTCCCGAAAGATATGGTCTTGCTCTCTGACGAACCAAAACAAACCGTTCGGAAAACCTAATCCATCATTAACCGCGTCACGTAACGCAGAATTTATGGACTGATCTCGTCCACTATAACCAGTGACAACCAGGCCACCGTTGCGGCACGCATCGACGAGTACCTGCCACATTTTCGTGTCCTGACTTGCGAGCTCTCGAAATGTGTTTTTCAAAGCGTCCGAGTGAAAATCACCATGCAGTTTTGCGTATATTGGCCACTGTTGCTGAGCATACCCTCGCTGCACTTTTTCAGGTTCGCCAAGATCCCCGATCATCATGACTGACTGAGTTTCGAATACCTCCGAAACTACATCTTCAAATACTCGATCGAAGTTTGTTGTCCATACTAAGCGGCATAGATCACACTTCATGAGCTGAGCCAGCGCTTTGTGTCCAAAGCTCGGCTTAGCTCTCTTCATCAAGTGATCTATATAAGTTCTGCGGTCCTGGCCTTCAGGATACGTCTCTTCGAAGTAATAAGAATATTCCTCCTCCGCTCCTGCCGCCGGATATTTGTCTTGCGCATCAAAAAATTGCTGCAAGGTATCTCGAACACGTTGATCACTAAGATCTGCAACAGAAGAGGCCGGAACACTCTGGGCAGATCTATAGAGCCTTGCTTTGAAGTCCCAGATCATGTCGCCAGCGGTCTTTATGCCGCTGGCACGAGATGCACCAGCACCGAGAAACCACATTAATCCGTGATGTCGTTGCTCAAACTTTCTAAGAAAGGTAGCAAAATCGAGCGACGGCACGGGCTTATTTTGTTCGTCCAACATCTATGACTGCTGCAATTTCATGAAAAGATAAACAATTTCATCGCCGCTTAACGTATGCGAACAAAAAGGCAACTTCTGGCTAATTGGTCCCGGTATATTGGGTCAAGCTAACATGTCTCATCCTGCCCCACCCCATCGCATTCAAGCCCACGCTTGCTGCAACCCAGAATGCAACCCCGGGCGCTCCACGCGCAAGAACGCCCGCACGACGCGAGACCTAACCACCCGTAATTTGATGACCATTGGTGTGGTTTGAGGTATAGGTTCAGATCGTGGGCCCGATCTCTACCATTTCGTACACCCGTGTCCGCGTTCCTCGAATTGCCGCCTTAAGCGGTTTCGGGGGCGCAACCTCCTTTACCGAACTTAAATGCGCATGTCTGTTCCGGAATTCATCGTCGCGACGTAATACTAACGATTTTACCCTTTCCTCGTGCTCGCAGGATCTGCAATCAGTTGAGATCATGTCTGCGAGAGTTCCATAGCATGACAATCTCTCTGTAGTTTTGGGCGATTGCCGTCACTGTCTGTTCATCACTCGCCTTTCCTGAAAGCCAGGCTCTGGCAGGTTCCTGGAATATGCTACGGCCAACAGCAAAGCCTTTGCATATGTCGTGACCACCAGCTATTGCAAATCCCTTTTTGAGTTCTTCTGCTGGCGCGTTTAATCCCAGAAGAACGACTCCACGACAATAAGGATCATTTTGTCCAATTAAGTTCGAAAGTTTACTCCATACTTCGCTTAAAACTGGGGGAGGCAATTTCCACCAATCCGGCTTTACACCGGACTGGTAAATTTCTCGGAGGGCCTCCAGAACAGTAAACTCAGTCTGTGGCATTCCGGACGGAGAAATTACCTCGATGAGAAGCTCGTGTCCCGTTTTACAACACGCGTTGTAAAGATCTTTTAGTCGGGTAATTTGCGCCAATTTCAAATCTCTATCATCATCCGGGTGATAATAAACAAGGCACTTTGCGATGTGCTCTGCCGGCCAATCCAGCAGGGTTAGACCGATGGTATTTCCTTTTTCGAACTCAAGCGGCCGAGATCCAGGTTTTTCTACTGGTCTTCCGATCCACCATCCGCTGCCTGTAAATTTATCGAGTACGCCCTGCCCGAAGGTATCATCGACTAAGATGCCAGGCGTTTCGGAGCAATTTGAATTTTCGACCGCTTCCGCAACAAGTAGCTTGAAATAGTTGATTTGATTTCGGTCAGCCCCGCATTCATCTGCGAGCGCTACCATTTGGGAACGGTGGTCAAATGCGAGAGCATGAATTTCCGGACGGTGTTCATACCGAGTAGAGGCTCGATGGGTATGCTCTATGTCGAAATCTATTTGGGCAATGAACTTGGATAACTCATCCCAGCTCGGGCTTGCCGGAGAACAACCATGCCTGGAGACGATAAGCGCGCCGGTGGCATTAGCATAAGTGCAGCAGGTTTCCCAATCCTCTTCCCTAAGCCAGCCGCGCAAAAATCCACTCATAAAGCCATCGCCAGCGCCCAAAGTGTTCAAAACATCAACTTTAAACCCCTGCCCCACGATGCCTTTACTCAGATTTTCAGGTATATGTTCCGGATATACAATGCAGCCTTCGGCACCACGCTTAAGAACAATGACAGCTTCGCTAAGTTTGCGAATATTCATGAGTGCTGTACGCGTATCCGTCGACCCGCCAGCCATGTGAATTTCCTCTTCAGTTCCGACGATTAGATTGCAATCACCGACTATCGACTGAAAATGTTTACTGACGTCACTGCTTTTAACGAATCGCTTATCGCCTTCTGCATGTCCGGAAAGTCCCCAGAATACCGGTCGATAGTCAATGTCCAACACGATTTTAGTTTTGTTTCTTTTGGCAAATGAGATTGCTTTTCGGCTGGCTGCATCGACATGCGGAGTCGAAAAATGAGTTCCGGTGACAACAATGGCCTTGGCGGAAGAAATAAATTCTTCATAAATGTGCTCTTCACGCAAAGCCATGTCAGCACAGTTTTCACGATAAAAAATATGCGGGAAAGTTTCCTTATCACGAATGCCCAATATGACAAGAGCCGTCAAACGGTCGGGATCCGTTGTAATTTGCGATGTGTCTACACCTTCTTTATTCAGCCCTTCGATGATAAATCGACCCATCTGTTCATCCCCGACCCGGGTGATCAGTGCCGAATTTAAACCTAGTCGGGAAGTCCCCACAGATATGTTTGTGGGACAACCTCCCAAATATTTAGAGAAAGACAACATATCTTCCAGACGCCCGCCGACCTGATCTCCATATAAATCAACACTGGAACGTCCAATGCAAATTACGTCTAAGGGACGGTCAGGCATGGATTATGCTCCTTCTCCATTGCCGTTTCCAATCGCAAGCTTGTGTCCTAAAGCGACGACAATTGTTTGCGCAAGACACACAGGTGCAACAAGAGAGCGAAAAGCTTTGTCTTCATTTTCACTGACTTCAAATGTCAGACTGGAGTTCATCGCCAAAGGGGAAAGCGGACTATCGGTAATTGATATGATCGGCACGCCATTTTCATTCTTGGACGTTACAATATCGGCGACTGACGGTGTGTAAGGTTTAAAACTTACAGCGATAAACGCATCTCGTGTGGAGGCCTGACGAGCCTGCTGCTGAAGCAAGCCTCCTACTCCATCTAGAATTCGACATTTTTTATCGAGACGACCTAGCGCATACCCGATATAAAATGCGACGGGGAATGCGCGCCCTTGAGCCAGGAGATAGATTTCCTCAGCATCAGCGAGGATTTTGACAGCCCGGGTGATCTGATCGGAAGAGATCGTATCATACATATGTTCAAGTGATGCAATGCCGTCGTCGACGAAGCCGTGAAGCACTGAATCCGCATCAATTCCTTGTTGACTGCGGACCTTTTTGAGATTGCGAATTCGCTCACGATAACTTGAAGCACCTTCCATAAGACGGGTGCGAAACACCTGTTGCATTGTGGAAAATCCATCATAGCCCATGGTTTGTGCAAATCTTACCATAGCAGAAGGTTGGACTTCGGCTCGGCTTGCAATTGTTGTCACCGTTTCGAGAGCAAGATCATTAGGATTTTCCAACGAATAACGCGCAATTTGCTGAAGTTGTTTACTGAGAGCTGAATAGCATTCAGTAATCGCATTCTTAAGACCTTCATAGGTCTCAGGTGGCATTGTCAGCTTGTTCAGATCTTTCACCATGTTTGTAGCATTATTTGCTTCACCATTAAGCAAGGCATGTTGAGTCGCAGATAAAATAGAACATATTTTTTATTTATTGACAAGATAGAAAATTCTTTTTAAAATTAAAATAGAAAAATTATTCTAAAAAAACGGAGGCGCGGAAATGTCCAAAATGATCGGATTTATCGGTGTGGGTCTCATGGGACATGGCATGGCCAAGAACCTTTTGAACAAAGGATACGATGTAACTGCGATGGCACATCGGAACCGCGAACCTTTGGAAGATCTGCTGTCAAAGGGAGGGAAAGAAGCCTCCACACCCAAAGAAATAGCGGAGGTCTCCGACATAATTATTATTTGCGTAACGGGCTCGCCCCAAGTCGAAGCCGTAATCTATGGTGAAAATGGTGTGCTTGCTGGATGCCGGAAGGGACAGATTGTCATTGAAAGCACTTCCTCTGAGCCTTCAATGACTGAACGGATAGCGGCGTCACTTGCTGAAAAGGGTGTGGCCGTCGCTGATTCACCTTTGGCCCGTACACCAATTGAAGCTGAGGAAGGGCGCTTGAATACAATGGTTGGTGCTTCCGAAGATACCTTCGCCGCAATCAAGCCAATACTTGAATGTTACTGCGAGAATATCTTCCACGTTGGAGATGTCGGTTCTGGTCATAAAGCCAAACTCATAAATAATTTTATGGCCATGGGACAGGGTGCTTTGATTGCAGAAGCCCTTTGTGCTTGCGCGGCCGTCGGCGTCGATATCCGAAAGTATTATGAAGTGGTTTCGGCTGGCGGAGCCAACAGTGGTATCTTCCAGCTGATCGTACCTAAAGCTATGGATGAGGGGCATTTCGACGGGCTTAAATTCAGCCTTGCCAATGCTGAAAAGGACTTACGTTACTACACTCAGATGACTGACGGTGCGTCGCTGTCTGGAGAACTGGGCAAGGCGGTTCATGCGTCTCTCGCAGACGGCCTAGAACAAGGTTTTGGGGACGGCTATGTCGGTGACATGCTTAATTCGCAAGCCAAAAGAAATAACATCAAGATCTTCTGATTAAGTTAAAAAAGGGCGCGTGGTCGCTGTCTACGACGCTCACGAAATCCGAACTAACCATAATCAGCGAACAAAGAATTGAAATTTACGTTTTACATGAAAATAAAATAAATCTTAAAAACGAAATAATGTGGAGGTAACAATGCCAGATCAAAAGAAAATAACCGAAAATAAAATCAGCCGTCGCCGCCTATTGGGCGCTGCAACTGCGGTTTCAGCAGGCGCAGCCTTTTTTGGACCGTGGAAACACATTAATGTCTATGCAGCAGCAACTGATAAACCAATAAAGATTGGGATAACTTCCGACGCCAGCGGCCAGTATGCAAACTCTGGGGCTTCCGATCGCCGGGGAATGCATATGGCAATTGCTGAATTTAACAAGAATGGAGGGGTCCTCGGTCGCAAGATTACAACTCTTCACCTGGATACAGAGACAACACCAGCGACAGGTTCCCGGGTTGCGGAACGTTTAATTACACGTGAAGAAGCATCTTTCCTCATTGGTGCGGTGAGTTCAGGTGTTGCTAACGCAATCTCTCAGGTGGCGCAAAAACATGGTACAATTTATCTCAATACCAACTCTTCATCTCCGACTGAGTCCAGTAAAAACGTGCATCGTGTAAAGTTTGTGTGGGATGGCAATGGTAATAACTTTGCCCAAGCTGCCGTTGCTAACTCCATCAATGCCTATGGCAAAAAATGGTTATTGCTGACAAATGACTATGTCTGGGGTCACAACACATCGAAAGCCACCAAGCGTCTGATGAAGCAATATGGTGCGGAAGCCATAGATGAAATTCTTGTTCCACAAGGCACCCGCGATTTCTCATCCATATTACTGAAAGTACAACAGGCAAAGCCTGAAGTAGTCGCTGCAGCCGTTGGAGGTGACGACCAGAAGGCCATGCGCCAACAGGTCGCGCAGCTAGGTCTTGACAACAAAATGGCCTGGATCAACAACCAGCAGGATTGGCCGGACGTTTATGGCCTGCCGATTGAAAATCTTTTTGGTGTGTTCGGCACGACTTGGTACTACAACCTTGATCTGCCCGGTGTGAAAGATTTTGTACAGCGCTATCAGGCCATATATCCGGACACCGGTATGAAAGTTCCAGGTAATGTTTATTATAACGGTTACATGGCGACCCGCGAATTGCTCAAGGCAGTCGAGCGAGCCGGAACAACGAATAACATCAAGGTCATTAAAGAGCTTGAAAGTTTGAAAATGCCCGCCCGCGATCGTATGCAGCACCATGATGCTTGGATTAATCCAGACACTCATCAGGTTCAGCAAACCATCTATCTGGCCACGGCAAATACGGAAACGAAGGATAAGAACGATATGTTCAAGATCCTGAGTAACACGGCGCCTAAAGATGTAATCGACGCGAAAGCTGACGCATCAGCGAAGCTTGAGAGCTACGCGGATACGCCGACCTACGAAAACTGATACATTAGAAGATACGACCCCGGCGCATCGTCCATCGGACATCAACCGCGCCGGGGACTGCTCCTTTTGAATAGTCAAACTTAATCTCCTATTCTGATAGGGACAGGAGCAAGGTTATGGACACTCTGTACAACCTCTTTCCGTATATCGTCAATGGCATTAGTCTCGGCCTGTTGTTCGCGCTGATCGCACTTGGCTTTATGCTGATCGTCGGAGTGATGGAGCTCATTAATCTAGCCCATGGTTCTCTTTTTGCCCTTGGCGCGTATCTCGCCATGGTTATAATTTCTCCAGATCCGTCATACTTTGGCCCCCTCGGCTATTGGTATATATCTCTACCCTTGGGTGCCCGTTACATAGTCGCACTCGTTTTTGCACCTTCCCTTGTCTTTATTGTCGGAATGGGACTGGAAGTCTGCATGCGCCGGACTTACGGCAAAGATCCGCTATATGGCCTCCTTTTGACTTTTGGGGCGGCAATGGTCATCGAAGAACTTATCCGTGTAACCTGGGGCTCCGGGGAACAGGTGATGAAAACACCGGACCTTGTCAACGGTGCATTTATTTTCGCAGGTCTGATCTATTCAAAATATCGTTTTTTTGCCGCCGGTTTTGCTATCCTCATTATTCTTCTTGTCTGGCTTTTTCTCGAGAAAACTCCGTATGGCGCAATCATTAAAGCAGGCGCTCACGATAGCGAAATGGTCCGGGCACTCGGAATAAATCTGACACGTCTGCGTCTCTATGTATTCGGATTTGGTACTGCACTCGCTGCCATCGCGGGCATTATCATGACTCCAATCTGGGGACTTCGGCCGCATGTCGGGGTTGATGCAGTCGTACCAGCGTTTCTTATTATTGTCTTAGGCGGTGTTGGCAGCTTCTGGGGCGCTGTAATTGCCGGGATCTTGGTTGGTCTCGTTGTCGGCATTACAGGAGCCTATGCCTCAGAATGGTCATTGCTTTCAATGTATCTCCTCTTGATAGCAGTTGTAACCTTCCGGGCACGCGGTTTGTTTGGCAAGAAAAGCATTCTGGAAGTATAGCGCAATGGGAAAAGAGCACAAACGTGCGACTCAATGGATCACACCCCAAATGTTGATTCTGTTCGCGGTGCTAATAAGTTTGCCGTTATGGATCAGAGGCGTTGGGCTCTATCAATACCTTGGGGTTGAGATTCTGATCTGGATGATTTTTGCCCTCGGCTACAATTTGTTACTCGGATATACGGGACTTCCATCGTTTGGTCACGGAGCCTACTTTGGCATCGGCGCTTATGCCTTCGGACTGTCGCAGTTCAATATTACTCAAAGTCTACTATTAGGACTTCTTGCGGGAATTATTGCAGCAGGGCTTGCTGGTGCCCTAGTGGCGGCTTTTATTTCTCACCGGCGAGGGATTTATTTCGCACTTCTGACCATCGCCTTTGGGCAGGTCTTTTGGTACGCCTCGATCAAATTACACGCATTAACTGGTGGAGAAGACGGCCTGCTCAATATCCCCAGGCCGGATATAGATCTCTATTTCACCGAAATCCCGATCAAAAGTAATTTGGCATTGTATTATCTGGTCCTAATCATTTTTGCTTTTGCTGTAATCAGTCTTTGGAGGCTGGTACACTCTCCCTTCGGTAAGGTCATTCAGGCAATCAAGCAAAATGAGCTGCGCTCCAGTTTTATTGGCTACAATGTCTGGTTCTATAAGTTCTTGGTGTTCACAATTTCAGCCGCAATTTCCGGCCTTGCGGGATCAATGTTTGCTATGGCGCAGCAAAGTGCTTACCCCGATGTAATGAGCCTGCACGCTTCCGGTTTTGTCGTGATGATGACGCTGGTCGGTGGCGGGTTTGTAAGTTTCTGGGGGCCCGTTATCGGCGCAGTTGTTTTTTTCCTTTCTCGCGATCTGTTGGGTGCAGCCACCGAAACCTGGTTATTGTGGTACGGCCTGATGTTCATGGTTGTCGTGCTGTTTAAACCGGAAGGAATTGCCGGAATGTTTGAGAGCATGTCCAAAAAAAAGAGCAACGAGAATGCAACAAAGATTGCAACTCTCGTTGCCTCACTTAAGAGATAAACCATGGCCATTTTCGAAGCACAACATGTCCACAAACGGTTCGGCGACCAGGTCGTTCTCGAAGAAATCAACCTTTCGTTTGAAGAAGGAGAACTTTCCGGAATTATGGGCCCGAATGGGGCCGGCAAAACCACCTGTTTTAATGTACTGACGGGCAGATACAAGCCCGACCGCGGCAAAGTGATCTTCAAAGGTGAGGATATTACAGGTCAACCTCCGCGGGTAATTGCACGCAAAGGGATTTCCCGTTCTTTTCAGATCATGAACCTGTTCGACGAATACTCAGCGATTGAAAATATACTAATAGCGCTTCCTGAAGTACGTGATGATGGGTTCAACATAACAAAAAGTGTATTAGGCGACAGCACTGCATTGGACAAGGCAGAACAGATCCTCTCAAGAATCGGTCTCGGCGGATTGGAGTGGGAAAATTCTCAAAATCTCTCCTATGGCAACCGACGGGCTCTTGAAATCGGAGTAGCTTTGGCGACTGCGCCGGAATTACTTTTCCTTGATGAGCCCACCGCTGGGATGGGAGTGGAGGCAACGGCGAGGCTGTCAGATCTCATTCTGGAACTCAAATCAGATCATACAATTGTAATTATTGAACACGACATGCGCTTTTTGTTCAATCTTGCGGATCAGATCTCCGTCATTCACTGGGGCCAGGTGATCACGCAAGGAAAACCAGAAGAATTACAAGAGAACAAATGGGTAAGGACTTCGGCGCTTGGTAATATCGGGAGTGTCGCATGATCCTCGATATTCAGAACATTGAAACTTTCTATGGCGAAACCCAGGCTTTGTTTGGTGTTTCGCTCAATGTCGGTGCCGGTGAGGTAGTGTCTTTACTTGGACCGAATGGCGCTGGAAAAACGACTACTATTCGTTCAATTCTGGGACTGACACCGGCTTCTAGCGGTGCAATCCGTTTTGATGGTCAGGATATTACAAAAAAATCAACTCACGACATCGCGCGTGCCGGTATCGGCTGGGTACCCGATGATCGCCGAATCTTTCCCACTTTGACTGTAGAAAGAAATTTATCAATTGCGCAAAAAAAGACGCGATTCCGATCATGGAATGTCGACGAAATGTTCGAGATCTTTTCGGCGCTTGAGTATCTGATGGGAAGAGAGTGTGAAAATCTTTCCGGTGGCGAAATGCAAATGGTGGCCATCTCAAGGGCCTTGTTGGGATCGCCCGGTTTGGTTTTGTTAGATGAGCCTTCTCAAGGCCTTGCTCCCAAAATTGTTCAGGATGTAATGAAGACGGTCACGCATTTAAAGAAACAAGGCCTGTCAGTATTGATTGTAGAACAAAACGCAATGAGTGCATTGGCTGTCAGCGATCGTGCTTATGTGATGGACCTGGGCAAAATTATTTATGAGGGACCGTCCCAAGAACTTATCGAAGACAAAGACTCACGAATCAATTTACTGGGGATATGAATCATGAGAACGCCAATCCTTGAAGTAGATCATCTCGTGAAAGTCTACCATCGAGGCATATTAGCCAAACAGGAGACCTTCCGTCTGGAAGCCGATTTTCGAGTTGATAAGCCCGCAATTGTCGGTCTTATGGGACCGAATGGATCCGGAAAGACAACATTGTTTGAATTGATAACTGGTTCAAATGAGCCAACAGCGGGTACCGTGCGTTGCATTGGAAAAAATATTCACCGGATCAAGTATCGAGAACGGGACCGGCTGGCGATCCATTATCATCAATCATATCAGGTACGCCATTTCTCCAAGAAAATTCCTAGCTTCATGCTTGAGTCAGCAGAGAGCAGCTACCCTATAATCCATTTATTTGATGAACCGCAATTTAACACTCAAGACGGTTATATCGGTTTTATGCTGGATTTTTTCAAAAAACTTAGAGCAGAAGGACGACTGGTATTTGTGTGTGTTCATCCGAATGAGCCATTCCACATCGATATCATGAGGGAAATTTGTGAGCGTTACATTTTTGTACAGAAAGGTCATTTATCGGAGGCGGCCGACTTTGAAACGCTACTTAAGAATGAAGATGTCCGTTCCTATCTCGGTCATTTGGCAGAAGGAGTAAATTGACGTGAGTAATGTTTCGCTGAACGACAAGCTGGCACTAGTAACCGGTGCCGCTGGGGTATTAGGTTTCGCGGTCAGTAATACGCTCGCGCGAGACGGACTCTCGGTCATAATGGCTGACATTGATGGAAAGCGTCTTGAGGAACTAGCTATAAAGATTGATGGAGAAGTCATACCTGTCGCACTGGACGTTAGTGATCCTGATAAGGTAGCTGTGGTCTGTGCTGGAATTCGTGGAGAATTTGGCAATGTCGACGTTCTGGTGAACAATGCAGGTATCCTCTCTAACCACAAAGCAGTTCAAACAACACCCGAAGAATGGAAGAGACTGATGTCAATAAATCTGGACGGTGCTTTTTATCAGGCGCGGGAATGGTTACCCGGCATGAGGGAGAAAGGATGGGGGCGGATCATCAATATCTGTTCTCTCGCTGCGAAAACCGGTGGCCTTACGGCAGGGACAGCCTACACGACATCGAAAGGAGGAATGACGGCACTCACGCTGTCATTGGCCCGGGAAGCCGCACGCTATGGAGTTACAGCCAACGGCATATCGCCGGCATATATTAAAACACCCATGGTCACTGAACAATTGACGGAAGACCAGCGCCAGCAATTACTTTCTGAGATACCTGTTGGCCGCTTCTGTGATGCCGAAGAAGTTGCCCATGTCGTGAGCTTTTTGGTTTCACCGATGTCAGGTTTTATTACGGGAGAAATTATCGACATAAATGGCGGTCTCCATATGGACTAAGTGGCTCCAGAGAAACGCCCGAGGAGAACATCATGGATGAAAATATTGAAACCGTCACACCGCGAATTGATTTTCAAAAACAACTTGCTGAACTTAACGAATTTACAGGCAAAATAGCCTATATTCCCGGCGGTTATGGCGGTTTAGGTGAGGCCATCGCCTGGGGGCTCGCCATGCGTGGAGCCAAGGTTGTTATCTCTGGCAGGGATGAAACAAAAGCACAGCAACTTGCCGGCGAAATATCTGCCGCGGGCTTTGTCGCGTCGGGTCTTCAATTTGATGCCACAAATGTAAATAGCATTAAAAAGTCTACCGATGCCGTTGTTGATACCTATGGCAGTCTTGACCTGCTCGTGAATTGCGTCGGCATTCAGATCGAAGAATCTCTGCTTGAGGTGAAAGAACAATCTTATGACAAAGTCTATCAAACAAATCTTAAATCAGCGATGTTTTTGGCGCAGGCCTCAGCACGCCATCAAATCAGCCAGGGCCGGGGCGGCCGACAGATTCATCTACTGTCCGTGCGTTCTAAATTAGGAATTCGTGGACGAGGTTACTCCGCCTATTGCAGTACCAAGGGCGGAATGGTGATGCTGATTAAACAGCACGCAGTAGAACTGGCGGAACACCAAATAACGGTCAACGGGGTCGCGCCAACCTTTGTTTATACTGAATTGATCCGCTATGTCGTCGAAGATCCCGAATACCACGACAAGCTGGTTTCCCGAATTCCGATGGGCCGGATCGCTAATCCTAAAGATGTAGTAGGTGCTGCGCTTTATTTTCTTTCTCCGGCAGCAAGTTTCGTCACGGGTCAAATTCTATATGTCGACGGTGGCATTACAGCAACGCAATGAGCACCTATCGGCGTTATCGCCCGAAAAACCCGGTGTCCCGTGCAGGTAGGTAATGTTTGATGCCGTATCGAGGTATGTGTTCAGATCGGCCAATGTTCCGGTTAACATAAGGTTGCCGGTTCCCGAACCGGCAACCGCCACGCCGCCGCCCGAGTTCGCCGACAAAGTGCCACCTGTGCTTGTCGAGAGCGTTACCGTCAGATTGCCACTGCCCGCATCCACGTCACTCAGATCAATCGCAGACAGATACCGCGTATTACTGTTGGAAGTTGCGCCGACAAATGCGCCGCTTCGTCGACTGATAACCAATCACGAACAGCTAGAATAGTCTCGCGCAGCAATCGATAGGCTCGTCTGTCGTCACCCCAATCAAGACGGTCATTTAGCTCGCGTATCCACTCTTTTGAGAGCCGCAAGC
>CAYWUX010000049.1:0-14594 GCA_964461525.1 uncultured Hyphomicrobiaceae bacterium
TTTGTTGCCTGTTAAAATGGATGTGAGCCAAGGCCCTCAGGCCCGCATTGCGGCCATCAACGGTCTCGGTCCTAAAATATTCATCACCCGCTTGAGGTTGTAGGCGAGCACGTGCAGGGCCATTTCAGTGCGGACCTTCTTCAATGTCTTCATCTGGAAGTGCGTTGCTCCCATCCAGGACTTGATGGTGCCGAAGGGGTGTTCAACCGTCTCCCGGCGCTGGCCTTTCAACTGACATTCTAATTTACTCTTTTTTGTATCTTGAATTTTGAAGATGTTAATAGTTGGTGATCTGATAATTGCCCATGGCACGGAGTTCTGAGTTTTTTATGAAATACATGCCCCTATACTGAGTCTTGTCCGTCATCTGGATGAATTTTTCTCCAGCCTGCATACTATCAAGATAGGGACTCATGTGGTTCTTCATAAAACGGTCAGCATATTGTCGAGGGACCCCGGGGCGGTGGACTCCAAGGCGGCTAAGTCTATGTTTGACGCGACTCGGGCGGCCTTTTGCCTTATCCCAACCTGCAACAAATATCATCGAACATCCGCTGAGACATAGGGCTTTCTTGGGAATATAAGTGGTGACACCGAAAAGGCGCACACCATAACCGATGACGCTGGAAGCAGTGTAATCTCCGCCCTTAGAATTCAAGACCAGTAATTTCTTGTGGCCTTTATTGAGTAGTAACAGCTTCCGCATGGCATCAACGGGGGAATCATTATCTTACAGCCAACTTCCAGTGGCAGCCCCATATAATCGTGGCTGAGTTCAGGTCCTTTCTCCAGTATTATTCCTGCGACTTCATGCCCAAGCGTAAAGGGCCAGGGCAAAGGTGTTGGCCAGTGGCCCTTTAGTATGTGAAGATCGGTGCCACAGACTCCACATGCGCCAACTTCGAAGAGTGCGGCATTTTTGGGAACATCGGGCCGGTCAACAAACTGAATTTTGGGCGGTGCTCCGGGGCCATCAAAAGTTGCTACGCGATACTGGGTCATGAAAGATTCTCTTTTTAAATTACACTCACTACACGCCTATTGTCAGCCTCATTTGAAATGTGCATTATTTACAAATTTGAAGAATTTTTTTAAACAATTCGAAAGCCTGTAGTTCATAGTAAAATCGATAGGTAATCAGATCAACGGTAATTGCAATGAACATCCAATCTGTTTTACCCGATGATGCAGAAAGATCATTGCTTTTTGGGCGCATTGCTACGAAAGAGGGACCCTGTACCTGCTTGCTTCGCGGTGATCAAGTTCTGGATATTACTAAAACCTATCCGACTGTTTCTCACTTGCTTCGTGATTCGGACCGTGTGCAAACACTTTCTAATATTAGTGGCACGGTTGTTACAAATTTGGATGAACTTGTTACGAATTCAACCAATTTAACACGCGATCCATTACAACCTCACATACTCGCGCCAATTGACATTCAGGCAGTAAAAGCCTGTGGTGTGACCTTTGTAAATTCCCTTATAGAAAGAGTTGTAGAAGAAGCTGCCAAGGGTGATTCGACGAGAGCCGGGGAAGCCCGAAAAGTACTCGAAAGCGAGATCGGAGTTGATCTGAGAAATATTGAACCAGGTTCCGAACAGGCATCAAGAGTGAAGTCGCTGCTCCTGGATAGAGGATTATGGTCTCAATATCTTGAAGTTGGCCTAGGACCGGATATCGAGATCTTCACCAAAGCCCAACCCATGTCGTCGGTGGGATTTGGCGATTGGATTGGAATTCACCCGTCTTCCCACTGGAACAATCCTGAACCTGAGGTCGTTTTAGTCGTGTCACAAGATGCCGAAATTGTCGGCGTTACCTTAGGAAATGATGTTAACCTGCGCGATGTTGAGGGAAGGAGCGCACTTCTCCTCGGGCGAGCAAAGGACAATAATGCTTCTTGTTCCGTGGGGCCTTTTGTCCGTTTGTTGGATGATCACTTCACACTCGACGATGTCCGCTCGCTGAACCTTCAACTCACAGTTTTGGGCGAAGATGGTTACATTCTGGAAGACGGCAGTACAATGAAAGAAATCAGCCGAGATCCCTTGGAAATGGTGGAGCAATTACTCGACTGCCACCAGTATCCTGACGGTGCGGCTTTATTTACAGGCACACTATTTGCTCCAACTGAGGACCGGGATACACCCGGAGAAGGTTTCAGTCACAAATACGGCGATGTGGTAATTATCCTCTGCGACCGTCTGGGCAAACTAACAAACCGTGTCGGTCTTTCATCTGAAATTTCACCTTGGACCTTCGGAACGCTTGATCTGTTTCGCTCTCTAATGAAACGTAAGATTACCTTTTGAAAAAGAGTCGTTGCTCTCTGGGGCACGGTTTCAACTCTTAAGTAGATGTGACTGTATTTAGATTATCAAGGAGAGAAGCTCAAATTTTTATGTATTTCTAAGGAATTACTAACGCCCACGACTACAACTGTGCGTAAACCAACATGTGGCTTACGCAGGTAAAACTTTAGGTAGTTTTGACTATGAGATTTGAACACTGGCGAACAGCATACATTTCCCGGTAGAAATTTTAACTTGATTCTCACAACCCATGAATTGGATTTAAATAAATAATTTCGTCTAGTACGTTTTTGCAGTGTTTGATCTAGCGGAGAAATATTCTTAATGGAAAACCGAGTTAAAGTTGCTGTCGTGGGAGCCGGTTATTTTAGTCAATTTCACTTTGACGCCTGGAAGAGAATGGATGATGTTTTACTTGTTGCTGTTTGTACCAATGATCAGGTTAAAGCCGATGAAGCGGCCAAAAAACACAAAATTGAGCGAAGCTTTACCAACATTCAATTAATGCTCGACTCTGTCAAGCCAGACTTAGTTGATGTGATTTCTCCACCTCAATCACATTTTGAAATCATGCAGGACCTTTTAAATGCGGGAATTCCTGTGATCTGCCAGAAACCTTTTACTCGCAATCTTAAGGAAGCCAAAGATGTCGTGCGATTATCTAAGCTAACAGAGGTTCCCGTCATTGTTCATGAAAATTTTAGATTTCAACCCTGGTATTTGGAGATTAAGCGTCAACTGGAATTGGGTAGTGTAGGGGAGCCATACCAGGTTTCATTTCGTTTACGGCCAGGAGATGGCCAAGGGACCGATGCTTATTTGAACCGCCAACCCTATTTTCAAACATTAAAAAAATTTCTGGTTCATGAAACAGCTATTCACCTGATTGACGTATTTCGTTTTTTGTTTGGTAAGATCAGACATGTATATGCGGATTTGAGACGATTAAATTCTAATATTGTGGGGGAAGATGCCGGCATAATTTTGTTCAATTTCGAAAGTAATGTTGTTGGTCTATTTGATGGCAACCGTCTCGTTGATCATCCCGCAAAGAATAGGCGGCTGACTATGGGGGAAATGATGATCGAGGGATCGGATGGGGTTCTATTTTTGAACGGTAACGGCGAAATTTTTATCCGACAATTCGGAAGTAACGTGTTCAAACAGTTGAATTATGAATGGAAGGACCGGGGTTTTGCCGGAGATTGTGTGTATAACCTGCAAAGAGCGGTCGTAAATGCCCTGCGCCATGATTTAGACATCGTTAATCGGGCTGAAGAATATCTTGCAAACTTACTTATCGAAGAAGCTATATATATGTCCAAAGATACTGGACATAAAATTGATTTAGAGGAGTTTTCTCTTAAGAAGGATGTCTGATTTGCAATCCTTTTCGAGAACCCAAAAACTATTTTGATTTTCAATGTTTCGGTTGGCTTCGAACGGAAAGTTTTATCGGCAAAGAGATTGAAGCTGAATATTTTCTGATATCTTAAAGATCAATCGACAGGTCCAGCACCTCGTCTCAGAATGAGTTCAATAAGCCTATCTCCTAATAATTATTTCAGTAAATCATGAACTAGTGTTCTGCAATTGCCAACCTCAAAGCAATTTCGGGGTCGGAAACTAACGAGGCGGTCAGGAAACGTTAAGCCTGTCCCGTAATAATCACAATTGTGACTGGCATATGCAGCCAAGACAATAGCTTTTCGTCTTATTTGACTGCTCACGCATATTCACTTGACGTTGCGTGTGTCTCGCAAATACATTGTTTCATATCTAATCTACGACTCTTAGAAACCTAAGTTAATAGATTTACTTACTGTTGATATCTATCGATGCGAGTGATGATCGTCTGATTAATTAGATTTGGAGATTGGCATGGCGTCAGTCGAAATAATTAATCTGCATAAGTCTTTTGGTAATGTAGAGGTTTTGCACGGGATCAGCGTACCAATTGAGGACGGAGAATTTGTCGTCCTGGTGGGTCCATCGGGTTGTGGTAAGTCTACACTTCTCAGAATGATTGCTGGACTTGAAAATATTACCTTTGGCGAGCTCAAAATAGGAGAGAGGATAGTTAATCACGTTCATCCCAAAGAACGTGATGTCGCTATGGTATTTCAGAATTATGCTCTTTACCCTCATTTGACAGTGGCTAACAATTTGGGCTTTTCGCTCATGCTCAGAAAAACAAATCAATCAATAATACGGGATCGTGTTAGCAAAGCCGCAGAAATTCTTGGCCTTTCCGAACTTCTAGAGAGATATCCTCGACAATTGTCTGGAGGTCAAAGACAACGCGTAGCTATGGGCCGCGCTATCGTTCGAGATCCCCAGGTTTTTCTCTTCGATGAGCCACTTTCAAATCTGGATGCCAAGCTTCGGGTTCAAATGCGAACAGAAATTAAGGAACTGCATCAAAGGCTAAAAACGACAACAATTTATGTCACGCATGATCAAATCGAAGCAATGACAATGGCTGACAAGATTGTCGTCATGAACAGCGGCAGAGTTGAGCAGATCGGCGAACCACTTGAACTCTACGATGATCCGCAAAATATTTTTGTCGCGGGGTTTATAGGGTCACCGTCTATGAATTTTATTGAAGGTCACATCAATTCGCAAGGTGTAGAGATAGATGGTGGAGTTCATCTGCCTTTGGAGTCCGCGCCAACAGGTAACAATGGACGCCCAGTACATTACGGTATCAGACCGGAGTATCTTGAACTTGCTGATACCGGTATCGAAGCCGAGGTTATAGTTGTTGAGCCAACTGGATCGGAAACCCAGTTATTCGTCCGCGTTGGCAACAGAGAGATTGTCGCTGTGTTCCGTGAAAGACACAAGTTAAATCCTGGAGACATCGTAAATCTGCGTCCAAAACACAATACAGCGATGATATTTGATAAAAAAACTGGAGAGCGTCTCTAAGACGTTATTCCAAAATATTAAAAGCAAAACATGGAGGAAAATTAAATGAAGAGATTCAGGTTTACTCGAAGATCAGTTTTGAAAGGAGTAAGCGCATTAGGTTTAACCGGCGTTGCTTTAGGTGTTAGAACTCCACTGGAATTCGCAACTGCATGGGCATCCGATTCTCCGTTTAAGCCGGAAACAGGATCCTCCCTCCAACTGACTCGCTGGAAACGATTTGTTCAATCGGAAGACGATGCTTTCCGCGAAATCGTCTCAGCTTTTGGCAAAGCAACGGGTTGCGAGGTTTCAGTCACAGAAGAAGGTTTCGATGATGTGCAGCCTAAGGCCTCTGTCGCTGCAAACACTGGTCAGGGTCCAGACATATTTTGGACAATATACAGTACACCACATCTATTCCCAAACCAGGCATTGGGAATTAATGATGTTTGCGATTACTTAGGTAAAAAGTACGGTGGCTGGGTGCCGATAGCTGAAACTTACGGCAAGGCTGGTGACAAGTGGATTTGTCTTCCAGTAACTATTTCAGGTAACTATATAAACTACCGTATATCCTCAGTTAAAGAAGCAGGATTTGGCAGCGTCCCAGATGACACTCAGGGTTTTCTCGAACTCATGAAAGCATTAAAAGCCAAAGGCACTCCAGGTGGTTTTGCACTCGGACACGCTTCAGGTGACGGAAATGCATGGACCCATTGGCTGCTTTGGGCCCATGGAGCGTCACTCGTAGATGAAAATGACGAGGTCGCCATTGACAGTCCAGAGACAAGGGAAGCGCTTAAATATTGCAAAGCTCTCTATGATACTTTTGCACCGGGCACAGCTGCATGGAACGATGCATTTAACAATAAGGCATTTCTTGGGGGGCAAATTCATCTGACCAATAACGGTATTTCCATATATGCTGCTGCCCAGCGTAATGCAACTCAAGGAGATGCTAAAGCGAAGGAAATTGCTGCTGACATGGATCACGCCTTTTATCCTGTTGGGCCGGTTGGGAAACCCACAGAATTCCAAACGGCTTTTCCAGTAATGGGCATGAGCTATACGAAATATCCGAATGCTGTAAAGGCATTCATGGCATACTGGATGGAAGCTGATCAGTATAACAAATGGATTAGTGGTGCAGTTGGTTATATGACTCACACGCTGAATGCATTTGATGCGAATCCGGTTTGGGAGGAAGATCCCAAGCGTAAAGTTTTCCGGGATGCACCTAAGAGAACACTCGCTGCAGGTTATCCGGGTACAATCGGCGAGAATGCAGCTGCAGCACTTGCAGACTTTGTTGTAGTAGACATGTTTGCCAATTACTGCACAGGACGTGAGTCAATAGATGGTGCAATAAAAATAGCAAATCGACAGGCATCGCGTATCTATCGCTAGATTGATAGTTGTGGCGGTGTGCTCATGACCGCACCGCCACACAATAAGAATTTGCATCCGAAAATGTCGTCATCCGCACTAAACGTTGCTGACAAACATTCAGTTTGGTCCCATTTGAAGACTAACCGAAATTTGCTTGGTCTGTGGTTTATGCTTCCAGCAATGGCGTTTTTGATATTGTTTTTGGCCTATCCTCTCGCGCTTGGGATCTACTTGAGTTTTACCGATATTCGAATTGGACGCACAGGCGAGTTCATCGGTTTGGAAAACTATTTTTGGCTTTGGGATGATCCCGTATTCTGGACTTCTGTATTCAATACTATCCTTTATACAACTGTCGCCAGTGTGTTCAAATTTGCCATTGGTCTCTATTTGGCGCTTCTTCTCAACAAGCACCTGCCCTTTAAAGCGTTTATCAGAGCGATTGTGCTAATACCTTTTATTGTACCTACTGTACTTTCAGCCATTGCTTTCTGGTGGATTTACGACCCCCAATTTTCAATTATATCATGGACATTCCAAAAATTTGGTTGGATTCAGAGTAATATAAACTTTCTGGGAGAACCATGGAACGCCCGCTGGTCAGTAATATTCGCAAATATCTGGCGTGGTGTGCCATTTGTGGCGATTACACTGCTTGCCGGTCTGCAGACAGTTTCCCCTTCGCTTTATGAAGCCGCGACGCTTGATGGAGCGTCACCCTGGCAGATGTTTCGATATATTACCTATCCTCTACTGACACCTATAATCGCTATTGTAATGACATTTTCAGTCTTATTTACATTTACAGACTTCCAGCTAATTTGGGTTCTTACTCGCGGTGGCCCTGTAAATGCTACCCACCTCATGGCGACCCTCTCTTATCAATGGGGGATTCTTGGAGGAAAACTCGGGGAGGGCGCTGCAGTTGCGACCGCCATGGTTCCATTTCTGCTTGCCTGCATTCTTATTTCCTGGTTCGGGCTACAACGTCGTAAGTGGCAACAGGGAGAAACAGATGACTGACGCATTATCCCGATCCCCTGCAGTAACCGGTAATGCCGATGACTCAGAAGGCATGAGCTACCTGGAGAATATTCCACGAAAATTGGTTACCCTATGGATGCCTCTTTTCATCATCATGTTTGTTCTTCTCTTTCCCTTTTACTGGATGGCACTTACTTCAATAAAACCTGATGCACAATTGCTCGATATGGAGTCTGTCAACCCATTCTGGACAACAAGTCCGACATTAAAGCACTATTACGCACTATTGTTTGAAACGGAGTATCCGCGTTGGCTTTGGAATACAATGTTTATTGCAATCGTTTCAACGATACTCTCATTGATCTCCAGTGTATTGGCTGCCTACGCGATCGTTCGACTACGCTATACAGGGTCTCAAACAGTTGGGGGTCTGATATTTCTAGCCTACTTGGTGCCACCCTCAATTCTCTTTATTCCTCTTTCATCTGTAGTGTTCCAATATGGGCTTTTCGATACACCTTTCGCACTTATATTTACCTACCCGACGATCTTAATTCCCTTCTCAACCTGGTTGCTGATGGGGTACTTTAAAACAATACCCTACGAACTCGAGGAATGTGCTTTGATTGATGGTGCCAGCCGTTATCAAATTCTCACAAAAATTGTTATACCATTGGCTATACCTGGTTTAATTTCTGCCTTCATTTTCTGTTTCACTCTATGTTGGAACGAATATATATATGCATTGACCTTTCTCTCCTCATCAGAACAAAAAACCGTCCCAGTTGCTATCGTGACTTCATTTACAGATGGAGATGCATATCGATGGGGGGCCATAATGGCGGGCGCGCTTTTTGGATCTCTTCCTCTCGTCCTACTTTATGCACTTTTTGTTGAGCACTATGTTTCGGCAATGACTGGGGCCGTTAAAGAATAAATTTGGAAAATAGATTTGGTTGACTAAATCGAATATGTCGGTGCCACGAGGGTACGGTACTCGGAGTTGACAATTTGGACTTTCTAGCAGAGACGAAATTTCTTGAGAGACGTTTTAAAATTATATCGGACAGTCTTATGAAGTAAGAAGAATTTTGAATCAATTAATTTTTGGGTAAATCGTCTTCTATATAAGTTCGAATAATCTCCTCGAAATCTTGTTCTGCTGAAAACCCTAAATTCAATGCTCTGGCCGGATTGAAGTTTCGGGGCCAACTCTTAACTATACTGGCTATTAATTCATCTGGTTCATGTCGAATCTTATTTACTGCTTTTTCACCTGCAATAGCTCTCAGAGCCTCGATTTGCTCTCCCACAGTGCATGATACGCCCGGCATTGTAATACTTCTCCGCCCCTGTAATTTTGATGTATCCAGTAACGCGGCATGCAGCAGAAAACCTACGGCTGATCTTGGAGATGCGTACCAGTGTCGAACAGAAGTCGAAACAGGCAATATCGCTTCTTTTCCATTAAGCGGTTCGCGAATGATTCCGGAAAAAAAAGAAGATGCGGCTAAATTCGGCTTACCCGGTCTAACACAGACAGTTGGTAGCCTTATTGAAATGCCATCAATAATTTTTTTACGGCTATAATCTGAAATCAATTGTTCTGTTACGGCCTTTTGTGATCCATATGAAGTCTGGGGCGAACAATGAAACTCATCACCGATCTTTTCAGGGAAAGGTGGACCAAAAACAGCAATAGAAGATGAGAATATTAGTCGAGGCCTATATTCTCCTGCACTTTCCCTGATTTCCTTTTTTAAAGCATCCAGTAAATTCCATGATCCTCTTGCATTTACGTCCCATCCTTTGTCAAAATTTCTTTCTGCGTCTGCCGATACGACAGCCGCGAGATGAAAAATCAGGTCCGCCCTTAGCGAGGCAATTCTCTCTGCTTCACTCTGATCTGTAATATTTCCGGTAAGAGTTTTTATTTTCGCATTATCTTGTCCACCTGTCATTATCTCAGGAGTACGTGACTGGACTAAATCGTGAAGAATAAGTTCATTAACGGATTTTCCCTTTAGACCTTCTGCAGCAATTTTGCTTGCAAGCTTTTGACCAACCATTCCCCCACCACCCAGAATTAAAATTTTCATAAGGTCTTTCCTCGCGATTTTTGGTGTCTAATGCTAATTTCCATTCTATAGCGCCCTCGATAAAGTCGTCTCGAACTAAATTGATATCATAGAGAATTAAATTTGGTGACGATAATTTTTCGCAGACAGTCCTTGTTAAGTTTATGCTTTACATTGCATTGGCATAAATTGAAGCTGGTATTTGATGTGTTTTAATTAGTCGGTTATTTGAAGGGGTACGATGAGTATGGTCAATAGATTGAAAGATAAGACGGTCCTTGTTACTGCTGCCGGACAGGGCATAGGCCGGGCATCGGCGATTGCTATGGCAAAAGAGGGAGCCCAGGTTATAGCAACTGACATAAACTCGAAAACACTCGAGACTCTCAAAATGGAAAGCCCGCAAAATATCGTGACTAGTGCACTCGATGTTCGCTCCAAAAAAGCCATATCCGATCTGGCAAATAGTATTGAACCTGATGTACTGTTCAACTGTGCGGGATATGTACATCATGGCACAGTTTTAGACTGTACCGATGAAGAGTGGGACTTTGCTTTCGATCTGAATGTAAGATCGATGTTTACCACAATTAGAGCGTTTTTGCCTGGAATGCTGAAAAAGGGTCACGGATCAATAATTAATATGTCATCGAACGTGTCCTCAGTCATTGGTGCACCCAATCGATTTGTTTACGGAACTACGAAAGCTGCCGTGATTGGTCTCACAAAGTCTGTCGCAAAAGACTATGTAACGACAGGCGTGCGTTGTAATGCCATCTGTCCTGGAACTGTCGATACCCCTTCATTACAGAAGCGGCTTCATGCCACCGGAGACTATGAAGTTGCCAGGAGGGAATTTACCGCGAGACAACCCATGGGTCGAATAGCCAAAGCAGAGGAAATCTCTCCTCTGGTTATTTATCTAGCCTCAGATGAGAGTGCCTATATCACGGGACAAATACATGTTATCGATGGTGGTTGGGCAAGTTAGAATTAATCATAAAAATTTGGTTCGGATTAAATTATGAAAAAAAAAGCTGCGGATAACCTTCGTTCTCGCCAATGGTTTAACAATCCTGCGGATCCGGAAATGACCGCATTGTACCTTGAGAGATATCTAAATTATGGTTTGACACGCGAAGAACTTCAATCAGGGAAACCAATAATCGGCATTGCTCAGACTGGGTCAGATCTCTCTCCCTGCAACAGACATCATATTGAACTCGCAAAACGGGTGAAAGATGGAATAGTGGCTGCCGGAGGCACCGCGCTCGAAATTCCGGTTCATCCAATTCAGGAAACCGGAAAGCGTCCTACCGCAATGCTTGACCGCAACCTTGCGTATCTAAGCCTCGTGGAAACGTTATTTGGTTATCCCGTTGATGGTGTAGTTCTGAATATAGGATGCGATAAAACGACACCAGCGCTTCTGATGGCTGCCGCAACCGTCGATATCCCTGCAATCGCATTGTCTGTTGGCCCAATGCTCAATGGCTGGTTTCGGGGAGAGCGGATCGGCGCAGGCACCATTGTTTGGAAAGCCAGGCAGTTGCATGCGGCTGGACAAATTGATGACGATGGGTTTACGGATTTAGTGTCCTCGTCTGCCACTTCGGTTGGATATTGTAACACAATGGGAACTGCTACCACGATGAATTGCCTAGCAGAAGCACTTGGAATGCAACTGCCTGGTTCAGCGGCAATACCGGCGCCTTATCGTGAACGAGGTCAAATTGCGTATCGAACAGGCAGAAGAGTGGTTGAATTGGTGTGGGAGGATCTAAAGCCTTCAGACATTATGACTCGGGAAGCCTTCGAAAATGCAATAGTTGTAAACTCAGCAATCGGAGGTTCCACAAATGCTCCAATTCATCTCAATGCGATTGCACGCCATTTAGGAATCAACTTGGATAATGATGACTGGCAGCAGTTCGGATACGAAATTCCACTTCTCGTCAATTTGCAACCTGCCGGGGAATATTTAGGTGAGGATTTTCATCGAGCTGGAGGAGTTCCTTCGGTAATCAGAGAACTCATCAAAGGAAAACTTCTACCACACTATGAGGCAATTACCGTAAACGGCAACAGCATAGGCAGTAACAGCAAGAATAGTGAATCTTTGAATAAAGATGTCATACGGGCGGTAGAAAATCCCTTAAAGAAGAATGCGGGTTTCTTAAACCTTAAGGGGAATCTGTTTGACTCGGCGATCATGAAAACGAGCGTAATATCTCAGGAGTTTTCGGATCGCTATTTGTCTAATCCTAAGGATCCCAATGCGTTTGAAGGGAGGGCTATCGTGTTTGACGGCCCGGAGGATTTTCACAGTCGCATAGATGATCCTGAATTGGATATAAATGAAAACTGCATCTTGTTCATGCGGGGGGCCGGTCCCATCGGATATCCGGGTGGTGCTGAGGTCGTAAACATGCGTCCCCCATCATACCTCGTTAAGAAGGGTGTCACTTCCCTGGCCTGTGTGGGAGATGGAAGGCAGTCAGGAACATCCGGCTCCCCGTCAATTTTGAACGCGTCGCCCGAGGCTGCAGATGGTGGTGGATTGGCCATACTCAAGACAAACGATCTAGTTCGCATTGATTTAAACAATTACTCGGTCAATTTATTGGTTTCCCAATCTGAACTTACTGACCGGAAGAACGCTTTGAGTGAAAGTGGTGGGTATAGAATTCCGGAAAATCATTCCCCATGGCAACAATATTTTCGAGAGAAAGTTCTTCAATTTAGCGACGGGATGGTTTTAAAGGATGCTCCCGAGTATCGTGCAATTGCAAATAAGTACCTGCCCCGAAACAATCATTGACAGAAAGGATGTTAGGAAAATCAGACCATTCTTACTGGTCAATTGTTGGTGCAAATCAATCAGAACTCGAAAAGTACGAGCAGGCACATGCAAGACTAAATAAGCCAAAAGATCTAGGCACTTGGGATTATTGCCTGAAAGAACATTGGCATCTGAATATTATCGAGCAGTTGAGACCGATCCGTAAGTATTGTCTGATTGGTATGCATCGTGTCCATTTAGCCGGCCGCGGTTGGGGTAAATCATGGGCTGGGGCTCAATGGCTTGGGCAATACGCTGCGAACAATGCGAATTATGTGTGCGCGGTTGTTGCGTAACCGTACGGTCTATACCGCCTTACCGAATAGCTAGCTATCCTTCATAATGTCCATCAAACATTGATTGGACAAGTCATGACAACAAAACCCAAGACAGCCCGTCGTCAATGGAGCGAAGCTGAGAAACGCCGTATAGCGACGGAAGCCTTACAGCCGGGGACAAACAAGGCTGCCCTGGCCCGACGATACGGTATTTCCGATTCTCAGCTCTACGCCTGGCGTAAACTTCTGCGAGATGAGGCAGATACACGTTTTCACCCCGTGATCACGGACGAGACAGCGACGAATACAGGCCAACGTGCCTCTAGTTCCATCAACATTGTCTTGTCGAATGGCCATCGCCTGATGGTATCGGGAGCCGTTGATCCGGCCCATGTCGAGCGTCTTTTGCGCGCTTTGGCTTCGGCGTGATCCCCATTCCGGTAAATACAAAGATCTGGCTCGCCGCTGGTGTCACGGATATGAGGAAGGGATTTAATGGTCTGAGTATTTTGACCCAGAATACGCTGGAGCAAGATCCTTTCTCAGGGCATTTGTTTGTGTTCCGGGGTCGGCGTGGGGATTTATTGAAGATCATCTGGTGGGATGGCCAGGGCGCGTGTCTGTTCTCGAAGCGGCTGGAACGCGGACGGTTTGTCTGGCCTTCACTTGTCGACGGTAAACTTATTATTAGTTCTGCGCAATTGGCCATGTTGCTGGAAGGCATTGATTGGCGCATGCCAGCGCGAACGTGGCGTCCCTTGAAAGCAGGATAGGTTTATTTCTGCGGGCTCTTTGACATTGTGGATTCACCTGGGGGGAGTCGGGGCGTATACTAAGATCAATGTCTGATTCGCTCTCCAATCCCCCGCCTGATATGACCAAACTTCAACGGCTTCTAGTTCAGCGTGATGCGGAGATTGCCCGGCAATCAGCGGAACTTCTTGCCCGTGATCTTCTGATTGAGAAACTGAAGCTGCAACTGGCTAATCTCCGCCGGCAGCGGTTTGGGGCCAAGTCCGAGGCATTGGACCAGATCATCGATCAGCTTGAACTGGCGCTTGAGGAAGCCGAGAGCGCAGCCTCAGGAGGGCGTCACGACACACTTTCCGCTCAATCCGATGCCAAAGAACAGCCGAAGCGCAAACCTCTGCCCGATCACCTGCCCAGAGAAGATATTGTTCTCAGTCCCGGCGAGACGTGTGCCACGTGTGGCGGCACTTTGCGCAGGATTGGCAAAGATGTCTCAGAGACATTGGAGTACGACCCTGGACGGTTCAAGGTGATCCGAACGGTACGACCCAAGCTGTCGTGCCGATGTTGCGAGACCATTCATCAGATGCCAGTACCCTCGATGCCGATTGAGCGCGGGCGACCTGGTCCGGGTCTGCTGGCCCATGTGCTGGTCAGCAAATATGCTGATCACCTGCCACTGTATCGCCAATGCCAAATCTATGACCGCAAAGGTGTTCATCTGGAACGCTCAACCCTTTCAGACTGGATTAGCAAATCCACGTCCCTGCTGGATCCCCTGGCCGATGCCATCGGTCGTCATGTCATGGCGGGCGCTGCCATTCATGCCGATGATACACCCGTCAATGTGTTGGCACCGGGAACCGGCAAAACCAAGACCGGACGCTTGTGGGTGTATCTGAGAGATGAGCGGGATTGGTCGGGCGAGGCGCCTCCAGCAGCCTTTTATCGGTTCACGCCGGATCGTAAGGGTCGATGGCCCCGAGATCATCTCAAAAGCTTCAAAGGTTGGCTCCATGCTGATGGTTATGCCGGTTTTGAA
>CAYWUX010000050.1:0-14573 GCA_964461525.1 uncultured Hyphomicrobiaceae bacterium
GTCCCCCGGAGGCTCAGATACTCATTGAAAACTGGCGTCGACATTACAACACGATACGCCCGCACAGTTCTCTGAATTGGAAACCACCGGTTCCTGAAAGTATAATCCCTATGGACCAAGAACTATCAATGAACTAACAATGTAGATGGAGCACCTTTTGGGGGCTGGTCAATTGATACAAATCTTGTCGACCCGATCAGGCCCCGTAGGAAAAGCATATCAAAGAGATTTGTCAGACGCGCGTTCAGTTTGGATATCCGTCGATCTGTCTGCGATTGCGACGCAATCGTCGAGAGGGTGGCGTGTGCACGTCTTGCTACAGCGAGAAGCGTGGGTACTGAACATGAAGAAAACCCGTCGCATCTACAATGAGTTAGGGCTGCAACTGCGTAACAAGCACCCCAAGTGTCACGTGAAGGCCAAGTAGCGGGAAGATCGGACATAATCCGTTAATCCGAACGACGTGCTAGCGATGGATTTCGTGCACGATCAATTGGCAACGGGGCGCAAGTTCCGGGTTTTGACAGCGAATCGTCGCCATTCACTAAGTCAAGACGCTGATCAAGCGCGGGAATAAAATGGCCGACTTAGTTCTATGGTTTGTTCCAATGCAGGGTCCCAACCTAACGGGCGGAACTCGGAGGTATGAAAGTAACATTGAACCCTCACGAATTTGCTTCCCTCGGTAAATGTCAGAAGCCGGCTGTGCGGACGTGCATGATCTGGCACCACATGGCGCGTTAATGGGCAGACATTCAGGAAATGCGTTCCCCATCGTCTGTTGATCTTCGCTTTTTCGCCATAGGTATCATCTGGCATTGCATGCGTATGTCCACCCATCCAAAGATCCACCCTGCCTCGATTTGCATCCAGGAAATTTTCGAATTTACCGGAATCCTGCGATCCGCCTACCCAGTATAAATAGGAAGCGCCATTGGGCGTCCCGCGATCATAAAAACGGTGATAGTTACCGACCCATTTGCCGTCGGCATCCTTTTTCATGCCTTCCCATTCGCCGCTCGCAACCGTGGTATCCTTGAGAACGTAGTGGTGTATAGAAATTATGCATTTATCATTGTTGTTGGTGATGTGGTTACACCACCAGTCAAAAGTCTTCGATGATACGGCACCACCTGGGTTGCCGCCCAATTCGCCTCTGCCAATCTTCTGGGTTTTTGGGTTTATATCGCTCATCATCAGGAAAAGGAGGTTTCCGACCTGAAAGGAGTACCGCTCCCAACTACCGGTAACCGGGTAGGGCCGCCTTGAACCATCGACGCCGGAATGAGATGTGTTTTCACCTATCGGATCGACATATTTTCGGAACCACCATGCCTCTGGTTCATTGGGAGCGCTTCGATCATGATTGCCGCAAACGCTGTATATCTGCTCACGCCGATGGTCTTTCAATACAGAAAACTGGCGAACGACCTCCATGCCTTCCGCATCAACCGGTGCGCCAGAGGCTCCCGAATAATCGCCTACATTGACTGCAATATCCCAATCAAATGGCGGTGCACCCTCGTTATTCCCAGTTTCGGATTGCCGCAAGGCGTCTGCAAGACTTTCACGTCCGTGTTTGATATCCCGTCCGACATGGGCATCGCCCATTGCCCAAAGGCGAAAAGTATCTGACATCACGCACCCTCATCTGCTTGCCTGACCAATTCACGAAATCAGGTTCGCGAATATCTCATTCGAATTACATACAGTCTGTAAGCAATTATGTCCAGTTAAGAGCGTGGTACGAAATGGCATACGAAATATAACGTTGTTTCAATGCCTTGCTGAGGCAGCGCAACAAATTTCAATCTTGAATTTCTGGCTAATATCGATATAGTTCGCCAGAGTTCCACAGGGCAGAAACCGGGAACGGATTTGATAATTCACCCAAAATTATGCTTTTTCTTCCCTAATGATAAGCTTGATGATAATGGGGCAGTTGTCGAAAATTGCAGATTGTCTGGCAGATGAAAAAGGCCGTCGAACATTCGGATATCGCCACTAGCAATCGATCGGCAATTCTTGAAAGGTTGCTATTGAACGGGCCATTGGCACGAACTGAACTCGCCCAACTCACCTCGTTGGCCGGAGCGTCGGTATCGCGTGCCACTAAATTGTTTCTAAATGCCGGTTTGGTTGAGGAAAAACGCTTCCTCGATGCAAATGGTCGCCGCGGGCGCAGGGTGGTGCCACTAAATCTGCGCAGGCGCGGTGGTTTTTTTATTGCGATCGGGCTAACAACCCGCCCGGAAATTTCTATTGTCGATCTGTATAACAATCAACTTGCCGCGGAAACACTTTCCGAATTCCATCACAATGACCCCGCAACAGCAATCGATCAGGTGTCGATTTGTGCCAACAGACTGATAAATGAAGCTGGCATTCCGCGTGCGCGTATACTTGGCTGCGGCGTTGCGGTAACAGGAAGTGTTGATGCAAAGGGCGGTGTTCTTCGTAAATCGCCTTATCTTGGTTGGCAAAATGTAGAACTTGCAGCGATATTGGAGAACAAGCTTAACGTACCGGTTTTTGTAGAAGGATTGTCCAATGCATTCAATCTCGCAGAAACCCGGTTTGGGATTGCAAAGGGACATTCCGATGTATTGCTCGTCCATGCGTCACTGGGTATCAGCGCCAGTCTGTTACTCGACAACCGGCTAATTCGTGGCAATGATTTTGGTGCAGGGGCCATTGGTGGTCTTAAACCGGCCGACACTGGATTTGGCGAAGCCGACTGCCATGAGTTGGAACTTAACAATCTAGCCGGCGGGCGCGGGGTGATGGCTAATTTGGCAGGTTCACCAGCAGAGCGATGTGAAGTATGGAAAATTCCTGCCGAAGTAGCGTGGAAAAAATATGAGCAAATCATCTCCCGCGCACTGAATGGCGATGCACAATGCTGTAATGCTTTCGGGCGCACGGGTTTTATCCTCGGCGCTACTATTGCGCCAAGCGTAGCAATGACACATCCAGAAAGTATAATTCTTGCAGGTCAAGCCGCTCAGGTCGCCGAGTTTGTGACTGAATTTTCCACGGCACTGGAAATGTCACTCTCAGCGACATTCCAGAAATTACCTGTTTTCAGCAGCACGATGACGCGAAGTGTTGCCGCGGGGTGGTTTGCCGTAAATGAAACTATTGTCGGGCAAGGATTGAGCCTGCAGAAACTGAAACAGCTTGAAGCTACGCCAGCGCGTTAAAATCAGGCTGTATCGGTTTACGGGGTTGTTTCAAATCGCTATTTAAGACGAAAATATCAGCAAAGGTCCTGCCGGCGTATCAGTGTCTGTTAAATTGCCGTGCCTACCGCTATCAGGGCAAAGCCAGGTTTTTGCACCTGGTACTGGTTTGCGTCCATACGCTAATGATATCACATTACCATTATTATCGATGACCGACGGCAGATCACTTTCACACGCTTTCCAATCCCGCCCTGCAAGTGACGCGGCGATCTGGGTAATCAGCTTTCCTGCCAATCGAGGGTTAAAACGACGATCCACCAAACCCGTTCTTGTAAAATAACCCCTGTCTATATCATCCAGCGTGTCTATTATGATGCTTACATCGAACCCGATGCCGGCTAGAACCGCTTCACCAAAACGCATCGCATTGGCGTTGTCATCGTTAAAACAGTCGGCAGGGCTCGCATCATTGGATTTTACATACAAAAACGACTTGCAGTCAGCCGTACTCGCAAATTTTTCCAATGCTCTCGCAGTTGGCCATGGAGCGGTATTTCTTGATATTGTAAATTGTATACCATCCACCAAGCGCGAATTGCCCCCTAGAAACTGGGCGAGTTCGTCTAATTCATCCAGGCCGAAGCCGTGGCTGATGAGATGATTGAATCGGCCGCTTGAATGTTTAGCCAGATCATTGCGATTAACACGCGACAATATCAGAGGCACCCCTGTAGTCGTTTTCAATCGGTCGAATGATGGCGTCAGCTTATCGATTTCGTTCCAGTTAATGACGATCTCAAGTTGACTGATCAGACCCCTGTATTTCTTGAGAGCAGCCATTTGATCATCATCGGGCAGACCATAACAATAAACATGGAAATTGTGGCCAACACTTTCCATAATTTGCATTCTCTGCAATTTTGAAGGGTTTTCGAGATCCTGAATTGGAATACGCATTCCCAACAATCCCATTTCCCACATAGTCATAATCGGATAGTCGTTTCGCGCCCATTTGCGCCTGAACTCATCAACTGCCCCTGAGGGCGCAATTGTCAGCTCTTCCGCCCAATCATGGCGCATATCCACATAAATGCGGCCTACGTGGCTGGTTTTTGAATGGGGTAGAGAATTAGAATGGATTTCAGGTTTTAGCCTCTCGCCTTCGGCCAGAGTCCTGCCATAGCTGCGGTGATATCGGGCAACATGACCGTGTTCATAAATGTCCAGTGTAACATGACCCAGCTTCCCCACATCATTTCGACCCTGTTGGTCACCGCCATCGATACGATAAAGTTCCGAATAATCATGCCGGACAAAACTCGTTGACGGCAGGATGTAGTATTCGGCTTTGCCAATATGGTCATACCAGAAATTGTGGACATGAGCGGCGAACAAAGCTTCCGGCTCATATGCATCGATAAGATTTAACAGCCAACTTCTTCCCGGTTCATTGAGATTATCATAACTTCCCGGCTCATCGGTCCGAAAAATGTAGGGCGGGTAATGGGTAAAAATGAAAATTCGAGCTTCAGCATTGTCGCTCAAATCGTTCTCAAGCCATTGGCGCTGACGCGCTTCATGGGCGCTGTTGGTATTGATCAGTGAGGAGTTCAAAATGATAAAATGGCAGTCGGAATGATCAAATGAGTAATAGTCCGTACCAAAAAATTTCCGGTAAGTGTCAATTGAGTGTTTGTCGACGACACCTGCCGGCATCCAGCTTACCGGTTTGTCCCCGATATCGTGATTTCCGGGCATCAGATGGAGCGGATTATTTAGGCTGGCTGCAATATCGCGAAAACAATTCACTGCCTCGCCATAACTAGGCAATTCGGGAATGGGGTTTATCATGTCTCCCAGGTGAATTGTAAACGCCGGGCGGGTTTGGTTGATCCATGCAAATACGTATCGCGCGCGCGCATTCGCCAGAGCATTGGCGGGGTATGGCGATGTCGAAAAGTCCTCACGCTCATTGACATGGGTGTCTGACACGAGTGCCACCCTCAGCATCAGATTACCCTGCGGCCTTTTTGACATTGGCATACTCCCACGAAATTTTCAGATGCTCTCATAATTATTTACATACTGGAATTAATTATGTACATATATTTTATCATCCGCAAATCATAGAGAGGTGACTCCATGTTGGTATCGCGCAAAATGTTGGCTTTGATAGCTGGTCTCGTCATGGCGATTTCGTTGTCCGTTCCAGCCAACGCTGAATATCCTGAGCGAGAAATTACCACGATCAATGGTGCGGGGGCCGGGGGTGGTCTGGATACCTACAACAGAATTCTGGCCAGCGTCGCGCAGAAATATCTGAATGGCCAACCCATGGTGGTTGTCAACAAACCAGGAGGCGGTCACATGATCGCCGTCAAATTTGTAGCGAAAGCAAAACCAGATGGTTACACATTGAATGTTATGTCAGCGGGCAGCGCTCTTTTGGCGATCATGCTTCGAAACCCCGATGTGGATGTGATTGATGATTTCGAAATTATCGCTCAGATCGGTGCATTCACCACTGGAATATTTGTCCGCAAGGATGGCCCTTACCAGAGTGTTTCCGATTTCATAGAGGCCGCAAAACAAAATCCAGGGAAGCTGCGTTATGGACATTCGGGTCGCGGTAATTCCACTCACATTGTCATGGAGTCTTGGGCAGGATCCCAAGGTATCGACTTGACCGATGTGCCGTTCAAAGGTGGTGCTCAATCGCGTGGCGCCCTCCTGGCCAGCCAGGTTGATGCAGTGTCTACAGGTATACAGCAATTGACCGGTTTTGAGGATCAGTTGAATATTCTCGGAATTTTTAGAAGCAAACGTGCCAACACACATCCTGACGTCCCCACCCTTGCCGAGTTGGGTTTTGGTTCAGTAGAGATTTATTCGCCTGTAATCGTGGCAGCGCCAAAAGGTACACCGGCGGATATTCTGGTGACACTTGAGAAGGCTGTAAAGCAAATGGTGGAAGATCCGGAATATATTAAAGCTGCAAACAGTGCCGGAATTAGTATTGAATATGCTGGAAGCGAAGAAGCTACTTCGACACTGGCGCGACTTAAAAAGGAATGGGCGCCGCTGGTTGAAGAATTGAAATAGGATTTGAAGGTTTTGGATCAAACGGGCGGGGTCGATAAGACAACGACGCATTCATTGGCGGATGCGGTCTGCGGTTTATTGCTGGCAATGTTGTCCCTGTCCGTTTTTTTCATGAGTGATTCTATCCAGACGTTTGGCGATGATCCATTAGGTCCAAGAGCGCTACCCAAGATCGTAGCCATTGCAATTTTCTTTCTTTCGCTTGTGCTAATGGCAACTTCTGTCCGCTTACTACATCGCGGCGGTGTTGCGTTTGGTAACATTCGTATTCCGCAAAGTTTTATCCGCATTGTGTTGCCATTATGGGTGTTATTGTTTGTATATAATATATTATTTGGTTGGTTCGGGTATTTAGTATCAACTATATTAATAACAGTTCCTGTGCTATTTACGTTCGGCAACAGGGGGACATTTAAGTTAGCAATAATATCTATTGCTACCGGTATTTTGTATTATCTCATTTTTATCGTGGGTTTTGGAATGTACGATGTTTCCGGAACATTTATTGATTTCAATGAATTTTTTTAAGGTATTTCCCGGTGGAACTTATCAATGGCTTTGTAGTGGTACTCTCGAGCCCGATTGTGCTCCTGGCTGTTGCAGTTGGGGCATTCTTAGGACTTGTCATTGGTGCTATCCCTGGCCTGACCACAGCGGCGGGAATAGCTATGTTACTTCCCCTGACCTACAAAATGGATCCGCTGGTGGCATTGGTCTTACTATATGTAATTAGCAAGGCGGGTCGTGTTGGCGGTACCGTGCCGGCGATTTTGTTCAATACACCCGGTACAATCAGCGCGTCAGCAGCCACTTTTGACGGCTATCCAATGGCACGGCAGGGCAAGGCAATTAAGGCTATGCGAATGTCGGTCATCGCAGCTGCTTTCGGTGATGTCTCCGGTGAGCTGTTACTGATATTTGGGGCAGCATATTTCGCTTCAATCACCGCATCATTTGGCCCGCCAGACTACTTTGCCGCCTATCTCATGGCCTTTCTCATCGTGGGTAGTGTCATAAGCGGTTCTATCGTCAAGGGTTTGCTCAGTGCATTTCTCGGCGTGTTATTCGCATTGGTCGGATTGGATCCAATTGCTGCGACGCCCAGGTTTGATTTTGGACTCCTTGAGCTTGAAGCAGGGCTACATCTCGTTCCGGTTCTGGTGGGTGTATTTGTTCTCGCCGAAATATTAATTCAGGCTGAGACACACCATCAACAGCCAAGCGCTGAACTGGCAAAGCCGTCGCCAAACCCTGATGACAACCGGCTGACGTTTGAAGATCTTCATATGGTATTGCCGGTGATGATCCGCTCTACGGGCATTGGGGCATTAATTGGCATGTTGCCAGGCATAGGCTCTGCAGTTTCGGTTTTTGTCGCTTATGCGAATGAAAAACGGATTGCAAAGCGCAAACAACTTTGGGGCAGGGGAGCTATTGAAGGTGTAGCAGCGCCTGAAGCGGCCAGCAATGCGGTTTCGGGTCCGAGTATGATTCCCTTGTTGGCTTTGGGAATACCAGGAAGTACAATCGCTGCGATTCTCGTGGGTACTTTTGTCATCCACGGAATAAAAGTCGGGCCGCTTATATTTGTCGAAAGCCCTGATCTTATCTACGGTTTGTTTGCTGCCGGTCTTCTCGGTATCGCTACCTACGCGGTCATGGGATTTTTTCTCGGGCCGATACTGGGCCGGATGATAGCTGCCACTCCGTCGCGCCTACTCTATCCATTCGTTTTTCTGACAGCCTTTATTGCAGCCTATTCCATAGGTTTCAGCCAGTTCGATGTGATGGTGATGGGGGTATTCGGAATGCTGGGTTATTTCATGCGCAAGTTCGATTTCAACCCGCCCGCCTTTGTGATTGCATTTGTCCTTACCGGAGGTGCAGAGGAAGCACTCAGGCAATCATTCCTGCTCTCTGACCGTGGTATATTCCTGTTTCTCGACCACCAATTCGCCATGTTCTGTTTTATTGCCGGCTTGGGTGTAGTGTTCTTTCGTCTTGGTCGAAAACTGTTGGAAATCAGGAGTAACAACGGCAAAACAAAAGTTGTGGGGTAAGTGGCATTTGTTTTTGCGTATCAGATAAAATCGCCAATGGGTGCATTCCTGTTATGCCAAGGCGTCATCTTTTGAAATGAATTGACAATATCCAGCAATTTCAACTCGCTTCCCGGAGGCCCAATCAGTTGGCCGCCGACGGGTATGTTATTTCCGGTGAATCCACATGGAAATGCAACTGCAGGAAAGCCAGTGTAGCTAACCCATCTCGTATGTTTCGTAAGATCGGCAGCTAAACGAATCTCTTCGTTCGGATCACTAATGGAATTGCCCGGTGTATGGATGGTAATAACTGGTGAATAAATAACATCGATTTCGCGAAAACACTCGTCTGCTATTTTCCTGGAAAATGCCGGTCGTTGGGTCAACACATCATGAATTTGTTGCACAGGAATGTCGCGGCCACTCAATACCCTTTTCAATGTGGCGTTACCGTATTGATAAGTACCACCCTCGATTGTGTTTGCGTGCGAAACTGAAGTTTCGTATCGATTGATTAAATCATACTGGCGATTGATTTCGCTGAGTTCGATCAAGGGCGTTTCCTTGATGTCAGCCCCGATAAAACCCAATGCTTCTAACGCAGTTTCATGAATGGTTTCGAGCCCGGATGCCAGTTGCGGCCAGAAAAAGCTTCGCGCTACGCCAAGGCGGAATGGTTTGCTTTTGCCTGCCAAACCACTACCGACATTTTTATTGTCGGTTAAAGTGGCGAAGAGTAATGCCACATCCTCGGCCGAGCGGGCCATTGGGCCGAAGCAATCGAAGGTGGGGCATCGTTGCATGACGCCGTGTGCTGAGACCATATTCTGACCGGTTTTCAGTCCTGTAACGCCGCAGATGGCGGATGGTAGCCTTATGGAGCCGCCTGTATCAGAGCCAATTGATCCATAGATCAATTTAGCGGCGATTGCTGCGGCTGATCCGGACGAAGAGCCACCTGAAATTATTGACGAGTTCCACGGATTGCCACAATCGCCAAAATGCTCATTTGCGCCTGTCGCGCCGATGCAGAATTCAGACAGGTTTGTCCTGCCGAGATCGATTGCGCCGGCGCGGTCAAATGCACTAATTATCGTGCTGGTGTAACGTGGTATGTGGTGGTGAAGAGCTGCCGCGCCCGATGTTGTAACAAAGCCGGCACGGTAAAAAATATCCTTGTGCGCCATCGGCACACCGTGCAGGGGACCACGACAGCTACCTCTGGCCAGTTCATCATCCGCTCTTGCCGCCTGCTGCAATGCATATTCGTTATTGACACTGATGAAACAATTGAGTTGCGGCTGTGTCCTTTCTATTGCCTCTAAACAGAATTTGGTGAGCTGTTTAGACGAGATTTCGCCAGCTTGAATGGAAGTGGCGATTTCTTTCAAGGAACTGTTGCAAATTTCCGCAGTCACTGGCGAAGACCCGACTTGAAGTTAAATTGGTGTATTTATTGCATTACTCTAGCATATCTTATTCATTGAATCACAGATGCTTCCCGCTCATTGCATGCCTTCCATTACACCCTGAAGATAGCCGATGGAACAGGCTGCGCAGACTGCACCGTCAGGGTCATACACAAAAGGCTCAACGGCAATCTGAACTACCCCGGGTTTACCGGAGACCTTTTGCGTTATTTCATGCGATCATATTGAACACTTCGGGTTGTGCATAGTAATTCGCTTCGGCCTCGGCTGGTGGAATGTTTCCGATAGGGCCAAGCAGACGGCGATTGTTGAACCAATTCACCCAACCAAGTATCGCCAATTCCAGCGACTGCATGTTTCGCTGTCCTTGCCCCTTATAACTGAACCAGACTTTGTATAGAATCTTGCGCGACTTCGAGATGAACTTCTAAATGGAGAGATCTTCTACAGTCTGAGAGAAGCCCAGATACTGATTGAAAACTGGCGGAGACATTACAACACCATACGACCACACAGTTCTCTGAATTGGAAACCACCTGCACCTGAAAGTATGATTCCTCGCGCTCATGCCGTCGCGATGACAGGCCAGCCGAACCTTCCGATAGAGCCCCATCTTGTACATCACCCCGCCTTGCCCCCAGTGTTATGGAATCAAGGCGTGAATCTGGCGCACTTTTGCACCGGAACCGCAGACAATCCACAGCCTTCTAGTGGTGCACTATAAGTCCGGTGTTTTCAATTCGAACAAATTACCAGATCGATTGTCAAAGATGCCCCGGAATTCAAGTTTCAAAAGCGTGGAGGATGATTGCTTCGTGAAGCCTGGGGTGAAGGGAGGCATTTTTCTCTACAAATTTCGGCAATGTTTTGAGCAAATACCTGTGAAGCCTGTGGATGTAAAATTAAGCCATGAATTAGTTGTGTTATTTTTACAGGCGGCGCGTAAAATCTAAATTCTGGGTCAGTTTCACTAAAAAAATAATGACTGATGAAATCAGATCGACCCAGCTCATCCGTTGCAGGGGGAGAAGCAACAGCTCTTATTTCCTGTTCATAGCTGTAATAAATATCTTTATGCATTATGTGTTCGTATAAATTCATTGAAGGAAGCCTATCACACGTATAATCGATATATCGAACCTCTCCTGTGAGAACAAAATCAGGAACACATGCGCGAAGCGTGTCATAGGAAGTGAAGATAGCTACCGCTTCTTTTGTTTTGGTATAACAGCCCCACATTGCATAGTTTTCGTAAGTGTTTTTATGCCAGCAACTTACGTAATAGTGGTGGTTACGAAATTGTTGAGCAAACGCGGATAGGCGGATTCGATTTTCTCGGATAATTTCTCTTTGTTCATCGGTATCCGCCTCAGAGGCTCTTTGTTCCCATGATTTAAGTTCACCCGTAGGTGTTGTGCCTTCCAGTGGGTCTCCCAATTTGCTGGCACTCGGCATAAAGAGGCTTTCTTCGTCGATAAGCCAAGAAAATTTATTTAAATCCATATAACGCCAAAGAATGATTGAACCGTCGTCTGGTTGGGGAAAGGCTGGATGATGATACTGATCTGGCATTAGTTTCTGGACGATAAAGACGAATAGCTAGTGCCAGGGGCAGAGAAAAACAAACTGCAACCTATCTTTATCGTCGCATATTTACGAGTTACGGGAAAGGAAAAGTGCAATCTGAGTCCCACTGCCTGCCAGTTCCTTTGTTTTTACGAACCCGGGCCTGCGTTGCTTCATAGGGCGTCTTATATTCTTCTTGTGAGAACCACGCCCGATAGCAGTTTTCATCACTTGACGCAGCGTAACGAATTCATGGTGCAGGGTACTGCGGGAAGGGGGCCTCTTGTACAACCTTACCCAGCGGAACATTTCACCTAAAGCTCAGATTTCTCTTTGAACCTGGTTTTTCGCAACATTAAAAATGCCATCTTTGCCTAATCTGTCCTGGCGGTATTCCTCAATCGCCTCCGGCGTGATCTCATCTACCTAGTAATCACTAAAATAGGGAACGAGACATTTTCGTAGCCAATCGCAACGGGCTTCTACTTCGCGTTCCGTGCGGCTTTTGCTTTGAAAACCGCACTCGCGCAAATTTAAGTAAATTTTAATATATTTTAAAAAGTGTAAGCAATGATGCGGGAATGTAGACGGTAACATAAATCTAAAGAAATCGCTGTTCTTAGAAAATGAAAAATACAGAGAATTCTAAACAAGATATTAAATTTTGGCGCGAAACTGAAACTTGGCAAAAAGTCGAGAAATTGGTTGAAGACACCGCAGCAAAATTTGATAGATTAGACCATATTAATGAAATGGTGCCCAATGTACTGAGGCTGCAATGCAAATTCACCTTAAGAGAGGATCGTACTTTTTCAATTCAAAATATTAGCGAATGCAGTCAACTTGATCGATACACGCAAAAAATTCATAAAATTATAAGACGATATCTGCAATCTTCAATGGCACGACGCTTAATCAAAGAAGAAATCAAGGACTCGGAAACCGGGAATTCACCGGGTGTTGTTCCCGATCCTTGGAAAAAAGTTTCAATTTCTGTCGTGCAACAACTCAAGCGCTTGGATGCGGCCATAAACTCGGGTCAAAGTGACGAAACAGAATTGTGCTGGTTCGGGCTTGCAGAACTCGCACACGAATACCTGGCCCTAGGCTATGATGTTGCCTGCAGACTAAATAAATTTGAAAACTTCGGCAAACCTTTTGAAACAGCAGCGGTCACGATAAATCGGCCCATGCTGTCACCAGAGTTCTTAGAAATAGTATTACCGTACGCTATATTTGCCGCATCGAAAAAACGTGGTCATCGAACCTTTGCTCGGGATCGTGCTCTGGGAGAACTGCTCGATGTATTTCAAGCAATCACCGTCCATTCAAGCGATGCATCACGCCGTGGAGGCTACGATGAGCCCTATGGACCAGGTGCGGATTTTATAAGTGAATTGCAAAATATTTTTGATATGGAATTTATGCCACCCGGCTCAACGCATGCAATCAAACGGGCTCGGAAAATACCGCGTTCAATAAATTATTAGCATCTGTCGACCCTAATACAAAATTTCACGAACTTGCCCACTGACTTTCTGGTCGGTTGCTGACAACCTGCGTACTTAATTTGCAGTAGAACAGGACGCGAATAAAGTGGCACGAAAAAAACGATCACCTGCAAAAGTCATTCACTTCAGGTCCAAACAACCTCCTGAGGTGACCAATGGATCATCGGCCATTGAATTTAATAAGAGATTCTACTCGGTCAAGCAGTTCGCAAATAAATACAGCGTGGGCGAAAGAACAGTCTGGCGATGGATAAAGGATAAGGGGTTGAAGGTTATCCGTGTGGGCGGAACTGTACGCATTAGCGTCGAGGCTGAACAAGATTTTATAAATAATAATAAATAGTAAAATTTTACTTTATAGAATATAATTTCTAAATAGTTATTACATATCATGTATATTGTGGGGAAATATTTATATAATGTAATAACTATTGACAGTATATGTCAATAAATGTCATAAGGAAGTGAAAGTGAAGAGTATTATGCACAAAAATACTATGCATCGCCCTTTTGGCCCTAGGAACCTGCAAGAAGTCTACGACCGCATTCGCACTGAAAACGGCCTCACCCAGCGTCAGCGTGCCGAATATTGTTCAGCCATAAATTCACTAGCGCGTATGGCAAATAGTGATCTCATAGATTTGCCAACCGATCCGCGATTGCTACGACAGCATATGGATCATTGTGCCGCGGCGCGGCACAAATTAAGTCATGCAAGACATCTCAACATTCGATCCCTCGTGTTGAAATCCCTCCAGATCAGTGGCGTTAGAATCCGAACAGGTCGCTCCCGCATTGCGCTCCCTCCAATTTGGCAATCCCTGCTTGAACAACTTCCAGAAAAACCTTTTAGAGTTTCGTTATCCGCATTTTCTCGATGGTGCGTCGAAGAGAAGTTGAATCCAGAAGATGTGGATCAACACGTATTCGAGTCCTATGAAAGAATTCTCGCAAATTGCAGTATCAGATTGACTCCCCGGCAATCCTATTTGGCGACCTGTAGAGCCTGGAATAATGCTCACAAATATTGTTCAGGTTGGCCTTCGTTCCGTGTTCAGGTTTTTCTTAGAAATGATAATCAGTATGTGTTGGAATGGTCGAGCTTCGCTCCATCTTTTAAAGCTAATGTCGAGCGGATGATTTGCAAAGCTACGAAATCAAAAATTCATAATGCCGACGATCTTATGTCCCCTGTCTCACGGAAGCCCATTCGTCCGGAAACGGCCAAGAATCGCCGTAAGCAGATCCGACGGATAGCCTCAGCTCTTGCATTGAGCGGTCGCGATCCCAAAGAGATTACGTGTATAGCTGACCTGACCGAACCAGAAGCAGCATGCACAGCCTTGAAATTTTTGCTCGAGCGTTCTGAAAATGAACCCAAGATTTATATCCACCACACAGCCATTCTCATTCATACACTTGCTAAACAATACGTTAAGGTATCTGAAGGCAAACTTGAGCAGTTGAAACGAATTTGTATCAATACCAAAATCTCGCAAGACGGCATGACTCGAAAAAACAGGGAAATGCTGCGCCTGTTTGAAAACAAAACTTTACTCAACCGGTTGTTGAATCTTCCAGGAGAAATCTTCAGAGAATTTAGTCATAAAAACAAGCTGAACAATTCTGCGGCTCTCAGGCTGCAGTCGGCTCTGGCTGTCGAGCTTCTCACAGTGACTGCCCTCAGGATTAAAAACCTGAGTTCAATCCGCTTGCATCATAATTTAATCAAGATAG
>CAYWUX010000051.1:0-13836 GCA_964461525.1 uncultured Hyphomicrobiaceae bacterium
TTCGAGAGAGAATTTCTGAACTTAGACTCTTATGCATGACATATCTTGATAACCCCGATTATCAATCGAAACAAATTAGGGATACCCTGATAATAAAGCTATTTGATAACGCATTGCCTCCGCCTAAAAGAATTAGTGATCGCAAGTTTATGTACCTTCTAATTGCAGTGTTTGCACTG
The DNA here is from genome assembly GCA_964461525.1 of uncultured Hyphomicrobiaceae bacterium. Lineage (GTDB taxonomy): Bacteria > Pseudomonadota > Alphaproteobacteria > Rhizobiales > CAYWUX01 > CAYWUX01. The sequence continues at coordinate 180 of CAYWUX010000051.1, forward strand.
GGATCAATTAAATATTATGACGAAGAACTTCACTCATTGCTGCTCTATCCGTTTTTTGGCTTATTAATTATCTTTTTCTTATTTTTGTTGAGAAAGTGGAGAAAGGAAAAAGCAGTCGAGCCAATCCGCGATGAACTCAAATCTTTCTCGTACGATGATGAAGCGATAAAAAAAAGGCTTCAATATTTAGAAAACAAAGGGAACAATATTCCGTCTATAATTTATTCTTTGCTGGACAATAAACCTCCATCATTTTCCGAAAACGAAATGGATAAATTTAGAGACACACTTGAACCGGAACAATGGAATGAAGGTATGGAAATTAAAAGTAAGTGGCAAAAGGAAATTAGAGATAATCATTCCTGAATTAACCCAGGGTTCCTCACTTGGCAGTCCCGCCTAAAGAGCTTAATTTAGCCAGCATTGGCCCATTTAAATGCCCACCTTAAGCTAAACCGTCACTGGGGGGTCTGGTATATGATTAGATTTTCATTTCACCACGCGAACAAGGCCCGGAAAATAAAAACCGTTTGGACCATGACGCTCTAAGACCCATTGGCACATCTCTTTGGCCGGTTGAAGGCCTTTGAATATGCCGCTCCAAGCCTGAGCTTCTATGCTGGCGAAGAGCCTTGCATATTCCAATGTCTCTTTGTCTATATATTTGAACCTGCCTTTGTAAGCTTCGGGAACTAATTCGAGGTTATCGCAGTCTCGATCGGCGAAGTCAGCTCGAATACGAGCAATATAAAAGTCAACCGCGAGACGTTCATCACCATTTGGATTAGCTTCGACTTTCTTAGAAAATGCGACCAGTCGGGTTACTATGGCTTCATCCATGTATGCCGAACTTGGTAAGCCGGATAGAATTATAAAAATTCCGCAGAAAAGTATAATGTTTGCCGAGTATTTCATTTGTTTGGTTTGCCCAGATTATCGCCGTAAAATTCCTACCGCTATTTGAGATATTGATCAATATTGATATCAAAGAGTGACAAAACATGGCATCTGCAAGAGTAAATTACTCTGATAATAGTGGGCCAACATACAGATTTCCAAGACCGGCAATGATAATATCCGTAGACCATTTGTCGATACGAGTGATGCAATGCCTAAACCTGCTCCAGCATTTCTAACTATCCTTTTTATCGCAACCGCTGCTAACGCTTCGGATTGCATGAAAGCAGGTATAGATGACCAAATTGTTGAGGGCAAACTCAACGTTGAACACAGAACAGATGAATTCGGCGTTATCAAATACCGTCCCTATATTTTAACCCTCGAAAATCCAACCTGTCTTGATACCGAGTATGCGGAATATCACGTCATAAGTGCGACGAAAATTCATCTCATTCCATATAAAAATGTGGAGAAAAAAAGTACGTTTGTTAATTGGGAAAAATGTGCGTGTTCGAGGTGATCCAATGATGCGTAACACCATTTACCAGCACGAACCAATTGTTATGGGTATCAGAAGTATTGAAGAAACAAGTGGTACAAGTGCAAATTCAAAACTACCAATAGATCATCCAATAATAAAATTTGTGAAGTTTGATTATCTCGGTCATCGCAAACTCAATCACGTCGAACATGAGGACATATTTGCTGATCAAGTGGATTACTACAAGAAAGGAGAATTGAGCCGACAGCAGGTATTGCAGGATAAAGCTCGATATTATTCAAGGTGGCCAAATCGAAAATATGAAATGCTTGAAAACACCCTTCTAATTTATCGTTGGGACGATTTTTTTGTGTCATTTGAATTTTTATTCAGTGTTGCAAGTAATACCGAAAAACGATCTGGCCGTGGAAGGGCTTGGTTAGATGTTCGACTTCGGAATGGTCACTTCGAGATATCAGTGAAAATGGCGAGCTTCTTAATTGAGGCTGGTTCTATAACTTCTTACTTGTGCAAGTTAGGACTTGGAGTTAGTTCCCCTATATATCAACGGGTCTCATATGAGTGGCCAATATGCTAATAAACCACTCCGCCATCGATTTATTATTTATCGCAAGTTCACAACATTAGCTTTGTAATCGCCGCTAACAACTTGCATGAGATGGTTTTCCCAAAGTCTTAATGCCCGAAGTTTATCGGCAAAAAAGTCATAGTGATTGTAAGTTTCACTTACACCTCCAAGCTCTGATTGGTGCGAAAAAATATGAGATCTGATCTCTTTAGAGATCCCAAGCTCAGCCATTTTTGTTGCGACGGTATGGCGGAGATCGTGAACTTGACCGTCTTCAATTTTCAGTCTCTTACAGATATTTCTCCCCTCGGAGATCGTCGATGTCACCTTTTCTGCGCGGTATTAGATATATGGCAGTTGTCAGACTGACAGAGAACCCGGGTAAGGCGTTCTTAGAATGCTGAATCAAACATACGGATAACTGTTCGTAAAATCAGCAACTTGGTTATGTTTAAACATACTGTCTGCTCTCTCAAAATATAGCTGAGTGGACATCTTGCCTAAATTATCTTTGAGGCTGGATTTACCTGCCCGCCCTCTCTGATGTTGGATTGTGCGCTTCCCCGAGTCGTGATGAGAGTATCTTATCATCGATGATCTGGCCTTTTTTGATAAGAAGCGGGATTCCAACAAAAGCTGCGTTCGCAGCAATCTTTTGCACCTTCTTTTCAGCTATCAACTCTTCAAATGATCTTGGCACAGGCATGTCCCCATTTGTTCTTTCGGCGTAGCACCTTAAAGCCTCGGTGGCGTTTTGGATAGCCCCGGCATATGTATCGCCTGCGCTTAAACAGTCTGGAAGATCCGGAAACACGACACAATAGGGGTTGTCTTCGTCTTTATGAATGATTGCAAAGTATTGTTTCATCGATAGTCCTCAACTCAACTTTTTGCAAACCATTGGTGCGGATTGGACAACACATTTTGTCAGTCAAAAAACCTCATTCATGAATTGATAAATGCTTTGGCAATACTTTCCACGGGTACTTTCAAGCAAGGTTAACATGAGCAGACTTGCTTGAAGCGGTTCGGCGAAACGGGGAAGTATTTACGTTTAGAGAGCAGACAACGAATTATAATGACCCTGGGTGAGAATGCGATATAGTTAGAACTGAGTATGAGAACACGCTTGCGGTGAACGCAATGAAGGAAATCGCGTTAGCTCTCATTGTTTTTGTTGTAATGATAGCCCTATTGATGGGCGCAAGCCTGGGCATAGTTCTTTGGTTAAGTTAAAATTGGATATTCAAGATTTCCCGGCTTTTTCAGATTTATTATGTGTGTAAGTTGTATCAGCGAGTCTCTGCGTTGGTCTTGGTGAATTGATTTAGTGCGGCGGAAGGATTTGGTGGATCACTGGTTGAAATTACCTTCCCCCCAAATTTGTTTGCTGCTTTGTCTGGTTCGACATTGTTGATTGATCGAGCGGCTATAGGAAACAGGTCAAACTCAGGAATTCGCTTATTTTCAAATTTTGATTGACAAGGTAGGAAGCAATCCTTCTGATCATCCCACACTTTAATTCCGAAGTTCAACAACTCGTCATTTGTAAATGAATACATACTACTTGAAGGCGTACCGAACTTCTTTATAAAAATATCAATTGGTGCCCCAACTTCTTTTCCATACTCAAGCACATTCGAAACTGTAAATAGTGTGTGATCAGTATCCTCGTTCTTGATGTCATCGCCATTGCTAAAAGCGTGAAACCCCAAAATGCTAGTCGTTGAAGTAGACATCCACTTCTTTCCGTTTTGATCACGACCTCCGAGAAACGCTAAAGCACAGGCGCTCGTGCACATCCCTCCTTTTTCAACCACCGTTCTTATTCTCTTATTTTTAAAAAATCTTCCGAGCGCCATACTTTCATATAGATTGCCGCCTAGGCTGCTCAGGTAAATTGTTGTGCTTTGCTTGGTGGGCAGATCACGCAAATATCTGTGTAGTTTATCCGTGTCTCCCGATTGCACCTGACCCCTTGCAAATATCGCATTCAATGTTTTTGAATCGTTTTTATGTCGGCTAAATTCCAGTGCGGCGGCTGTATCGATGCCGAATATTATCAAGATTATAAACGCCGAGTTTGAAATGCCTAATTTCATTTCTATCCTCCACGATAGCCTCTTACAATACCATGAAGAAATAGAATTATTTCAGCATCTAACTCGCACATTTGGATAAATTGGTTTTACAGTTAAGACCAAATCTGTATTTGCTGGGAGAAGATTAAAGCTTTCAAAGCTGAAGGAAATACGCCAACGGAGATGAGCCAAGAACTAGGTATTTCAAGACTATCGGTTTACAGGCTTGCAGGCTAATGAGTAACACCTGCAAAATAGACTTAAGCCAAGTATGTGGTCAAAGATACCGAACACTTCCATACACATCATCTTTGCAAGTACCCTGAGCTCAAAAGCGCGTCATGGTTTTCCCAATTACAGCGAGGCACGTAATAAGTTAGTTGGAATTCATTCCACGAACGACACACTCTTTTAGAAGGTGCAGTTAACTGAAGAGTTTGAAGTAAATCCATGCCAAAAGTGGTGCTAAGGGAATAGAGGCGATAGTTACAATTCCCATGGCTAGAATTAGGTACTCGGCGAGTTTTGCTATCGAGTCAAACATTATTCCCCCCCAGATAAATAAAACTATTCCGGATATGTTAATGCAAGATTTCAAAGTGTCGTTATCAACCGAATAGTGATTAAATTCTATTGATCTGACCTATTTGGAGAATTGAGTCAAACTGTCGAATTCTGGACATCATTGTTGCGAATCTATAGTTTAAGCGACCAACTGAACTATTGCTATTTATTATCAAGGATAAGAATGACCAAAGTCTGCCAACAGATCGCAGCGTTACCCTACATTCTGGAAGATGATCGTCCGACAATACTGCTGATAACCAGTCGTCGATCTCAAAGCTGGATCATTCCCAAGGGCTGGCCAATGGAAGGGCTGGATGACCACGAACTGGCTGCTCTTGAAGCCTTTGAAGAGGCCGGATTAGGAGGACAACCGGGAAAACAGCCCGTCGGATGTTTTGATGAAATTAAGCGGCACCCGAACCAAAATGAGGTGGAACATCGTAATATTGCTGTTTTTCCGTTTCTGGTTCAGTACCATCACATCGACTGGCCCGAAAAAGGCCAGAGAAAGCATACCTGGCTGGATCGAGATGCGGCGGCAAATCTTGTGGCGAATGATAAGTTAGCCGCAATTTTATCAACGTTCGATCCCTGCAATGAGAACTCAATAACCTGATTAACCGTAAAGCCGTAAATTTTTCGACTTAATATGATTTACCAGATAAATCTGTTAAATCACGCGATAAGAGAGGAACAACTATTTCAGAATCTTATATGTTTTCTTTACTGTTATTCATAAATCCTTGCATCCGATTACTCTAACGCAAAGAACAATTGGTGACTGTCCGAGACTATACCTCAATTGGCAAGCGTGCTTCCCTCACTAAGCCATCGCTAGACAAAGATCTCTCAAAATTCGTTTCAGTCGAGACAGCAGTCCAGTCGATTGCCAAGCAATTTATGGGCCGCCTAGGGATTGGAATATTGTTTCTGGCGGCAGCTGCAGCCATTGCAAGCCTACAAATTGGTTTCCAGCCAAATGCAATATTGATTATCGCAGCCGCGGCTTTGGGCGGCTATATGGCGTTGAATATCGGCGCAAACGATGTTGCGAACAATGTTGGTCCTGCAGTCGGATCCCGGGCTTTAACTTTATTTGGCGCTCTTGTAATTGCAGCGATATTTGAGGTTGCGGGGGCCCTCATTGCCGGTGGTGATGTTGTTGCGACCATTTCAAAAGGAATTATCGATCCAGCCTTGGTGCCAGACAGCCAGACATTCGTTTGGGCAATGATGGCAGCACTTCTGTCATCTGCTGTATGGATTAATTTAGCGACTTTGATTGGAGCTCCGGTTTCCACAACTCATTCGGTCGTGGGGGGCGTAACGGGAGCTGGTATCGCCGCGGTCGGATTTGGCCTGGTCAATTGGCCGACTATGGCGAAAATTGCGGCAAGCTGGGTTATTTCTCCTGTATTGGGTGGCATTATCGCTGCACTATTTCTTGCCTTCATAAAGACTAATATCATTTATCAGGCCGACAAAATAGCTGCGGCAAGACGATGGGTATCTATACTTATATCATTAATGGCTTCCGTATTTTCCTGCTATCTGGTCATGAAGGGTCTGAAGAAGGTCTGGAAAGCGGATTTATTTTTTGTGTTGACAATAGGTATTGTTGTTTTCTGCGCTGCTTATTTGGTCGTAAAACCCTGGGTGTACAATTTGTCCGAGGGAATGGAAAACCGGAATCAGTCGCTCAGGACACTGTTTCATTTACCTCTGATCTGTTCGGCAGCACTTCTTTCGTTTGCCCACGGTGCAAACGATGTGGCTAACGCTGTGGGTCCGTTGGCGGCAATCCTTCACAGTGCGCAGTCCGGCGATATAGCAGGCAAAGTTACCATTCCAATTTGGGTGATGCTCATTGGGGCACTGGGTATCAGTCTTGGTCTATTTCTGTTTGGGCCAAAACTCATAAATATGGTTGGACAGCAAATTACAAAAATGAATCCCATGCGGGCTTTCTGTGTGGCATTGTCAGCTGCAATTACTGTTATCGTAGCTTCAGCCCTGGGGCTTCCTGTTAGTTCAACTCACATTGCGGTTGGAGCGGTGTTTGGTGTCGGATTTTTCCGGGAATACTATACGAGCAGAAGCAAACGCCGGCAGGAATACGTACGGCAAAGAATGGGGGTAGTTTATGAATTCTCATCTAACGGGACGACAAATGGAGAGTTGAGGAAGCGAAAATTGGTCCGGAGATCGCACTTTTTAACAATTATTGCTGCTTGGCTGATTACGGTTCCGGTCACAGCCATGATTTCTGCCGCAATTTACTGGGGACTTGTTCTGATTAAATAGTTACTTCAAAACAAGCTCTCGACCTCAACAACTCTTAAGAATTATTTTTGATGCGAGTTTTAATTGTATTCAAGCAAATGACCTCGTAACAGCATAGAAATTGGTACTATCGCAAAGGACAAAATTGCAATCAGGCTGAGGGAAACTGCCACGTTTGCAAGATCACTAGTTGAATTGCAATTCGTCTCAGGCGAAAGGCCATACTTTTGCTTTTTGTCCCTAAGAAGTAACCACAATTTTTTGAATTCGCCTTCAAGACCTGCGGTTATTTCTTTTGTTCAGGTATTAGATGTTCGTACGTCAACAGATCTTTGACTTCATCGACAAAGCTCTTGTTCTGGTATTTTCTACTTTGGTGTTTCAAGATCGAACGGTGCAGAGTTATCGCCATCATTAATGATATGTCACGCGCGCAATAAGGACATGTAATAACGTCGTCACTGTTTGGCACTGTCTCGCTTACCGCAGCTTCTGCTATCTCCATAGTTAACCGCTCGAACGCATCACGCTCCAGACCACAAGCATGTTTGTCGTGCCTACGTTCTTTCATCACAAACCTTTGTCAGACGCGCAGTTACTTATTTTGCATTTTTAGGCTAGAGCTTGTCTCAAGATTTCTGTTAACATGATTAATCAGTCCCGGAACCATGATCGCAGTTTATTAGCGGGTCCCCTCCGAGCCTCATTTGAAAGAGATCGATCGAACAACCTGAACAATCAAACCAATAGTAGGGGAAATTCTGTGCACGTTGAAATAAAATATTGCGTGTTTTGAAACTACAAACCTAGGGCTCTCCGTGTGAGAGATAAATTGTTGGACGCCGAAGATATTTCTGTTGAATTAGTGAAGGGCCACTGGGGTGTCTTCGATGTCACCGTGGACGGTCAATTGAAATTTTCCAAGAAAAAACTTAAGCGTTTCCCGACGGATGAAGATCTCGATGCGATTGTTGGTCATCGACCAACTTAACCTGTGACTGCCTTGTTAACGAAGCGATGTTTGAAGTTCCCGAAATAAAAAAGAGCGGCCATGCACGAACCGCCCTTTCTAATGGCATCTTATAATTCTTCTTCCCACCACCGAATTCAGGTTTATCGGGTTCGCCTTACTAAATTGTAAATGAAGCGCTTAGGGAGTGTAATAACGGTAGGGACATCGCCCACCTGTGCCTGAGACTCTTTCATGAATTGTCCCATAGATGTCGGGAGCTTCACATTGTTAACAATTGCTTAATAACCGATAGTTTATCGTTGAGACTAAAAGCAACAGATCAGTAATTCGACAAATCATATATTGGATCGAAGAAAATAACGAGTTGGGAGGAATGCTTTAGCCGATAGGAGGCGGAGATGAGGCATTTCTTTATAATTGGGCTTACATTGTTTTTTGCGTCAAATGCCTTTGCACAGCACAATGGGCACCCTCCAGAACATCAAGCATTACACAATCAGTTCTACTCCAAACTAAAAATTCCGACTACTCAGATGTCCTGTTGTAACGACAAGGATTGCAGACCGGCTCGACACCGTATGAGGGACGGTTGGCATGAATTTCACGTCAAGGGCAAATGGATCAAAGTTGGAAAGAGTTTGATCATCGACGACCGGATTACTCCTGACGGGCGGAGCCACTGGTGTGGAATTTATTTTGAGGGTCAGGTTAAACCGACTACCTATTGCGGGATTGTTGCACCACAACTCTTTTGATCGTTTTTGCATGGCTGGTCGGAGCTGCCCTCATCGGCCTTACAGATTAATCTTTATCCGCCGGACATTCGTCCCTCGCATTTGCCCCTTTCCTGTCGGACCTGTTCCCGGGCATGGCGGAGCTTTTTGACGAGCCGGGAAAGCGGGCAGTATCGCAGCCTGTATAAGCTGCTGTGCGCTCAAACAGGTATCGATCCAAACAATGTTGAGCGATTGATGAGAGATGGATTTTAGCCCTGATTTGCATTTTCAGAGCACCTTCCTAAAGATTTTCTGAAGCCCTATAAGCCGAACCTGTCGTGCACATTTTGAGTTTAACACTTCTAGGGCAATATAGGTCCAAGTGTAACTTCGTTAGAAAAATAAAAGTCGATTCATCATTTCTATTAAATTGGTGAAAAATTTCAGTAGATCATTGGTTGCTTTTTTCTGAGTCTTATCAATCTGCAGACACTTAATGCGAAAAGACATTTGTTTTGGATTATGCGATGGATCAACTCGGGGATTTACTGACAAGTTATTAGATAGTCGGAAGATTATCCCATTGTCCTTAAGAAATTTTTGAACCGTACTGCCTTTTATTGCACCAGTAATATTGTTGGAATCGAATTCTCTTTCCGTAGTTGGGGTCCAAAACAATGTCGATATGCCAATTACAAAACCGTCGGTGTTTACTAACCGGAATTTCAGGTGACGAAAGCATGATGCAACTATCTACCAAAGTTGCAAAGGGTTTTACATCGTTTGTCGAAAACAAAAGAGGGTTTGAGGCATAAAATCGAAGCGTTCTCACTTCAAAATTAGAAGTCTTCCGACAGCAGGAGATTTACCTCTCTCAGCTAATTTATCAATACGAAACTCCAATTCAACGGTGCCACTCGTTGCGCGGTAGCGAGCATCGGGCAATAGTTCTATCCCATGGTCAGCAGTATCAATTCGGTTATTTTTCAGCTGAATTTTTACCGGTTCTGTTTGTTGATTTGCATGACGGATGGTGACCTGCTGTGAAGGCGTTTGAGCAATAATGATTGGACTTTGCCCATACAGAATGATGCCTGTGCCGGAATTGCCTGGGCGGCCGATGGCCGATAGACCTCGCCCCGTTCCCGGAGATCTGGCTGACTTGGCAAGCACGGCTGAGTCACATTCGACGCGACGACGCGATACAAAACCGCCTTCGACAATACTTCGTTGTCGACCGACCTTTACGCGGCCAAAAGAAATCGTATCCTGCCAACATGTGTGGAGGTATCCGAGCACGATTTTACCTTGGCCGAGCTCAATTATCGTTCCACTTTTTAGTAAGTCCAATTGCAATAGACCAATTTTGCTAATTGATATATCTTCTACGATCGCAGCGACTGTATCAATATAAGACGGGTCCTGAGTTCTCTCTTGGGCATTGGCGAAACTTAATGCGGATAGACTAAGGAAAAAAACAGATAGGCGTGAAGCTTTGATGTTCACAATTAGACTACTCTAGAATGACAAGCTTAAAATCGGCCTCAACAGGCTTTCCGGTAGCCGGTGTCTGCAGCCCTTCTGTAATTTTAGGGACTCGATCCGAGATATACGCATCCAGACCTGATATCGTAACATAACCATTTCCAAATAGGTCCGCTTTGCCCTTAAACCCCTCAAGAACGGCTTTGGTGAACGCCCCATTTCCCCATTTTAAATTTTCATACGATAGTTGATTGCCAGTGGACGAGGCAAAAACAATCACGCCTATTTCGGGACTACTGAGATCATTAATTATCCGTCCAACGTCCATAGCTGCGTGAGCTTTCTTCCCCCAGATAGCACCTGAATGACAGGTGTCTATAAAAATGATGGATCGTCCGGCAACCCTTGCGAGTGATCGCCTTATTTCCAGGTAAGATAGCCCATCGGTGAAGACTCTTTCCGGGGCAACTTCAAATGGTACATAAAAGTATCGTCCGGCGGGATCATCCACTCCATGACCTGCAATGAATAAAACTGCAACGTCCCGCCAGGTTGGCACGCGGGAAAACCAATCCAACGCTTCGCGCATTGCGCCATAATTTGCCTCATGATCTGTTAAAACACGCATTTGAATGTTGCGATAAGAATTCGACGCGAGACGACCCAAGAGCGAACTGAAATCATTTGCATCTTTTGCCGGAAGATCAAGTTTCAGACCAGGACTTTTATAGTCGCTGATTCCGACAGCAAGAATGTATAGCGACGGCTGGATGTCTTCGACATCTCCTTTCCACTTCAAACGAACTGAACCAGGCTCACTTAAGACGCCCCGTACAGTCTCAGCTATAATTTCGACAATTGAATCCACCCGCGGCACATAAACATCAATTTCTCGCCTTACACTTGAACCGATAGTTGTCCAGCCGCCATCAAACTCCGCTATTGGTCTGCCATTGGCGCGAACATGAATCGTCTTTACAGGGTCCTCGGATTTCGCCAGAATTTCGTACGCAATAGAAATATGCGGTGACGAGATAGGTGAACCCATCTTAGGCGATAAAATTGTAATCACTGGTGGAAGCAATTCTGCGCTATCTAACTCTTCAGTGACACGACCAGCATCGAGATCTCCTTTTCGGATAGCTTTAATTTCATCAAGGGTATCGAGGATATTCTCAATAATATCTGGTCGATAAAAAAGGTTCCTAAAACGGGAAATAGCGAAAAAATCTGCTGCATTCTGTTTGTCGCGATTGACATGCCAACCGATGAGCGTGTCGCCTCCAGCCGAGGCCATATAGTAGCCAGACGGTGTCCAGGTAACCCATCTAAGCTTATCCTCGTGCGGGAAAAAGGCTAAGAGTTCTTTTCCATTGGAGTGAAGAAACCAACGAATTGAACCATCTCCAAAGGCGGCAACAACGAGCTTGCCGTTTTTTGTAATGTTAACTGCGTATGCCTCACTGGGCGCTGATATGCTCCATTGAACGATACCAAGCTTATTAAATCCAATCACGCGCCAGTTCGTGCCCATGACAAATGTTTCCTGATCAGCTGCAATCGCCAGACTGATTGAACTTTCGTGACGCTGTAGTGGCAATGGTTTCCCATTCAAAACTGGTCGCTCGCTATCTCGCCATTGGCGGATCCGCAGACCGGGAGCCTCGGTAACTGCGGAATGAAGCTGTACGTCCATAGTTTCGTCGACCGATATCAATTTATCTTTTAAGGAAAACCATGCCGAAATATCTCCAAATCGCTGATACGAAAACTCGACTGTTTGTCCGTCAGCAGAAACACGAAGGGAGTCTCCTGAATCACGAAAATCGGCCGCCACGGATCGACGCTTCCAGGTGACCCGGTTATTTTTGTTGAGGATGCCAAGGCCACCCCTTGTTGTCGTGAATGCGATGCTGTCCTTATTAAGCATCAGTAGATGCGTGATATTCCCACGTGCGGCTGGAATGTCGCGGGACTCACCGAATCCTCCTTCTGACCATCTCCGTATTAGGTTCCGCCCTCCACGCTCGTATTTGCCGGCAGCATAGAGAAATTCACCATTGTGTGACCATGCCAATGCAGTAAGGCCGTAGTTAATTTCCCGGCTGTCCAACGATTTTAACAAGTCGAGTTTATCCACATCGAGCAGGTCAATGCGACTGATATCTGTGTGTCCAATCGCAATTGTGCGGCCATCTGGCGAAAAGCGCGCGATGGCGGGTTGAGCTCCGCTTGGCACTTTGGTCTTCAATATTCGCCTAAATCTGCGGTCATAAAGACTGATTGTGCCATCCAAGGAAACGAGGATGAGTCGACCTGCGTGATCGAAGTGCAATGACGGTATGTCATCTTCTTGATCCCGATCACGAGCAACAACGGACCAATCTTCTGTATTGAAAACCAGCAAACCTTTTTGTGCTTTGAGGCCAGCAGCAAGAAAACGACCGTCACTTGAGAAGGCGAGAGAGACTATTCGGTGGGGGAGATTGGCGATACGTTTCTCCAGACGGCCACTTGGCAGCTCGAAGATGTAAAGACTCCATTTATCATCCCATTCTCCAGTCCAACCCGCGGTCACCACACGACCTGCGTCCGGCGCAAGAGCAACTGAATAGAGGCTTCCTTCTCGCCCCAGATCTAACGGGACCCGCAAAACCTGTGGGCTCGCATACCTGTCATTTGGCGTCCAAAGTCGAACCGTCTTGTCATAGGATGAAGTCGCGATAATTTGTCCATTTGCATCAGTAGCAAGGCCAGTAATATCGGAAGCGTGGACACCCATCTCAATTCGCAAGATTGGTTCGGTTGGTGCTTCACGGCTCCATGCGGAAACAGGTATACCTGAGATGGCAATTATACCTAACAGGAAAATCTGGAAGATCCATAACATTCTACTTTGATTTCCATAGGTTATACAACTCAAACCATGGCTATTGGATTAAGGTAACTGAACTATATTCGACGGACAACTCCGCGATTGGAAATTGTGGAAAATTGCCACAGCAGATTTAAAATCGACATCTTATATTCTTGTTGCATTGTACAGAATAGTAGATCTCGATAAAATTCACTAATTGATTCGCCTAGAGAAATTTATGATGAAATGGAGACGGGGATATGATCAATTTTATCTGTAAAATGGCTATGGTAGTCTCTTTTGCTGTAATTGCCATCGTTGGCACCGGTATGTATTCGCCAGCTTTTGCGACATGCCCGCCAAAATGTCCAATTGACCAACCTCCCGTAAAATCACCCACTCCAACCGACAAGACCGTCAGCCCGTAACCTAATCGCTGTCCCCGGAATTAGACTGACTGCATGGGTGGTAAGATTTCCAATGGTCGGCTTGATTGGCTCGATTTATGATTTAGTTCGAACATTTGATCCCCAGTTAACAGAAGGAGGGGTTGGGCTTACGCTGATGAACAAGGCCGTCAAAACTTATTCAGATCTGTATTGTTAACGTAATTTCGGGCTATTCAAAGATTTGGTGGAGTGGGAGCAAATACCAAAGCCATTTGCCACCAGGGGCGTGGTGGTTATTACACACCTTGGACTATCCCCGATCCGGAGGGCCAGCAT
>CAYWUX010000052.1:0-13690 GCA_964461525.1 uncultured Hyphomicrobiaceae bacterium
GTGGACAAAAAACATATGACATCAAAATCTAATTCGGAACGTCGTCAATGGAGTCTAGCTGAGAAGCGTCGCATAGCGGCGGAAGCCCTGCAACCCGGGATAAACAAGGCAGCCCTGGCCCGACGGTACGGCATTTCCGATTCGCAGCTCTATGCATGGCGCAAGCTTCTGCGAGACGAATGCCCTACGCGTTTTCTTCCCGTAACCACGGATGAAACCTCGCCGAACAATGATGATGGATCCCCAAGTTCAATCGATATTGTCTTGTCGAATGGCCATCGCCTGACTGTATCGGGTACTGTTGATCCGGCCCATGTCGAACGACTTTTACGCGCCCTGGTTTCGTCGTGATCCCCATTCCGATAAGTACGAAGTTCTGGCTTGCGGCCGGTGTCACAGATATGCGCAAAGGCTTCAACGGTCTGAGCCTTCTGACCCAGAACACGCTTGAGCAGGACCCTTTCTCGGGGCATTTGTTCGTATTCCGTGGTCGGCGCGGGGATTTATTGAAGATCATCTGGTGGGATAACCAGGGCGCATGTCTGTTCTCGAAGCGGCTGGAACGCGGTCGGTTTGTCTGGCCATCACCCGTCGACGGCAAACTAGCCATTAGTTCAGCGCAACTGGCGATGCTGCTGGAAGGCATTGACTGGCGCATTCCTGCGCGAACATGGCGTCCCTTGAAAGCGGGATAGGTTTATTTTCGCGGGCTCTTTGACATTGTGGATTCACTCGGTGACCGTTGGGGCGTATAGTATGGACAATGTCTGATTCGCTCTCCGATCTCCTTCCTGATGTGACCAGCCTTCAACGGCTTCTGGTTCAGCGAGAGGCAGAGATCGCCCGGCAATCGGCGGAACTTCTCGCCCGTGATGTTCTGATTGAGAAACTGAAGCTACAACTGGCCAATCTGCGCCGGCAGCGGTTTGGTGCAAAGTCCGAGGCGTTGGACAAGATCATCGATCAGCTTGAACTGGCACTTGAGGAAGCCGAGTTTGCAGCCTCAGGAAAACATCATGACACGCCATCCGTTGAACCCGACCCCAAAGAGCAGCCAAAGCGCAAGCCCCTGCCCGATCACTTGCCCCGAGAAGAAATTGTTCTCAGCCCCGGCGAGATGTGTGCAGAGTGTGGTGGCACTTTGCGCAGGATCGGTGAGGATGTCGCGGAAACGCTGGAATACGTCCCTGGTCGGTTCAAGGTGATCCGGACGGTACGCCCCAAGCTATCACAAAATCAATCGTATCAACGAGCTGCTGCCTTGGAAGTATCGTCAGTCCAGCTAAACCAGACCGAAGACTGGACGCTCACAGTGGTACGGCAAAAAAGCTGTTTAAAATTGACTAGGAATTGCGCTACCTAAGATGATGGCAAATTTTTTTGCAACACAGCTATCTGAAGTTTACATTTAGGTTTGATTTAATACATTATACGTTATGCTTCCGTTAAGGAGCCAAGTTGATGACCGTAGAAATAGCAACTGAGCTACCATGCATTGACCGGCGTGAAGAGGTCTCTGCAATCCGTCTAAATCATATCATCAATGACATCCGCGCCTGGACCTCAAACTCCATAAGCCGTGAGGACTATGTTGCTACACTAGACCAGGAAGCCTTGAATGAGATTGAATCGTTTGCTGAGTTTATAGATTCTAATCCATTGCCTCTTCTGTTGAGGATGCCCGATCAATACTCCATCCCTGCTCTTGAACAGACAATGAAACACCTGAAAACGAGATTGATCAATGGGCCCGGTTTCGCAGTTCTTAATCGATTGCCGATGGAATTGTTGGGAAACGAGCGTGCAAAAGCACTGTATTGGATTTTAAGTCAATATGTTGGCAGGCCTGTTGCGCAGACTTGGAATGGCGAGGTGCTTTTCGACGTCACCGACAAGGGAGTGGAACGCGCCATTGATCTTCGACCATCATATACAAATGACGAACTGAAATTTCATACGGACAACTGTTTTGGAATAGCGCTGCCGGATTACGTGGGACTGATCTGTCTGCAACCGGCAAAGTCTGGCGGAATAAGCAGGATTTTCAGCTGTTACACCATCCACAATATGCTGCTCGATGCGTATCCAAGGCTGCTCAAAAGGTTGTATCAGCCGGTCTATTTCAATCGTCAAAGAGAATTCGAACCCGGCGATGCAAGAATATTGTATGCTCCGGTGTTCCGCTGGGACGGACATAGCCTTAATGTCCGTGTAAATGTCAATCATATTAGGAGCGGTTACGAACTGGCGGAAATCGATATGGACAGCGAAACTTCCGATGCCGTTGACGCACTGGATGAAGTCATGACAAATGAGGCAATTGTAGTCGAAATGTTTCTGGAGCGAGGTGAACTCCAATACTTAAACAATCGATCTATCACTCACTTTAGAAGCCGATACGAGGATTTTAACGATCCCCAGAAAAAGAGACACCTCATTCGCATGTGGATGCGCGAGACAGGGCGTCCATTTTACAATGGTTAGAAACGTATCTAGTCCAGACGAGTGAAGCCTTAAGATGTGACGGCCAGGGGAGCCAATGCATCTATTTCGGTTACGACATCAATGATTACCGGTCGGTTGAGACCAAAAGCTTGTTCAATTGCACCTTCGAGCTCTGATGGTTTCTCAACCCGGATACCCTTTGCGCCAATTTCTTCCGCGATACGTGCGAAGTTTACATCTCTAAAAGTCCACATCTCACGGGCTTTTTCCGTTTGTTTTCCTCCATAAACCTGATCAAATCCCCTTTGTGATTGATTGCCTGAACTGTTGTTATTCACCAGAGTTACCGAATTGATGTTCCATCGGACGGCTGTTTCAATTTCAGCAATGTGGTACCAAAAACCGGCATCGCCGATAAATGAAATTACGGGTCGATCAGGACATGCACACTTAGCGCCGAGTCCCGCTGGAAATGCCCATCCCAGGTGACCCGCACACCGCATGAAACTTTGCTCGGGGGAACGGATATCAAACATGCCGCCCATCCACATACCTGCATGGCCTGTATCCACAACGACAACGGCATCGTTGGGGAGATTTTTCGAAAGTTCATGGCATATGCGTTCGGGACGAATTGGCATTGCCTCTGAACTCAGCAAATTCGAATATTCTGTCTGCCAGTCTTTGACGATCCCCGCTGCCTGTTTGATCCAAGATTGGCGACGGCTTGCGCTGCTCTTATCTGCATGTTCGAGCATGCGCCCCATTGTAGCCTTAGCGTCTCCCAGTACCGCTGCCTGAAGAGGATAATTGCGACCAAGCACCGTTGGATCAATGTCTATTTGAATTACGGGTTTTCCAATTGGAGGTACTTGCCAAAAGTGCGTAGTCATACCACCCGTAGCAGATCCAACATAACACACGAGGTCCGCCTCATTCACAACCTTGTTTGCACTGGCTCGCGAGTAAGTCCCGACAACTCCAACTGATAGCGGATGAGTAGCCGGTATAACATCTTTACCGGCCGACGACGTAGCAACCGGAATAGCAAGTTGCTCCGCCAATTGGATAAGCTCAGAAGATGCCCCAGACAAGCGGGCGCCGCAGCCCGCCACGATCACCGGCTTTTGGGCCTTTTCAAGCAAATCTAGAGCCTTTAACACCTGCTCTTTGTCTGGTTCAGGACGAAATGGCGGTACAATCGTGTAGTCGTCCTCCCACAATGCCTTAGTCTCTATTTCTTGCTGATCTATTTGTCCTTCATTGCCCTGAAATTGCAGGTGTACAGGGCCGGGTACTCCAGTTACAGCTGTACGAAAAGCGTGACGTACCATGTCCGGGATCCGATCGACATCATCGACCGTCCCGTTAAATTTGGTTACGGGTTCAAATGCAGGCACATCGTCTACCTCCTGATATACTTTACGAAATTTTGTTTTAGGATTTCTCCCGCCCGTAAACGCCACAACCGGTGAGTTGGATAAATAAGCATCTCGTAAACCTGCGGCTAAATTGAGCGCCCCCACAATTTGAGCCATGCAAAGTCCCGGTTTTTTTCCGGCGCGAGCAAAACCATCTGCCATATATGCGGCAGATTTTTCGGAGTGGACATGCAGGCGTTTAATGTCGGTCCTTCGCTCAATCTCTGCCATCGTGGTGCGAAGCACAGCGGGTACCATAAATATGTGAGTGATTTGATAGCCTTGGAGGATGTCTGCCAATATTTGGGCGCCTGTTGGTTTCGTCATTTTGTCTTCCCTTTTAGTGATCTGAATGTGTCAGAGTTAGATTTGACTTGTTACTGGCTGTTCCGAGAAGTCTGGATATTCTTTGACCTGCTTCCACAACCGCTGCTATGTGACGCTTCCATGTTTCCTGATTCATTCTTGAAGCAGGTGTAGCGCTGCTGATAGCACCGACCACCGCTTGTCTGGCGTCAAAGATTGGAGAGGCAACACCTGTGACATCAAGCCGGTATTCACCTTTGTTTATGGCGTAGCCCATCTTCCGAATTTTTTTGCATTCTTTTCGCAATTCGTCCGGGTCTGTAGTGGTGCTTGGTGTAAATTGTTTGAGGCCTTGTTGAATTACTTGTTCTAAGCGGTCTTCATCGAAAGCGAGCATGACTTTTCCGCTTGAGACACAATATGCCGGTGCTGTACCGCCGATATTGGTCTGAATGACAACCGCTTGTCGACTTTCAATTTTATCAAGGTATGTAATATGAGTTCCTTCCATAACAGTTAAGAGCACGTTTTCATCAATAATATCTCGAAGCTTTTCCATCTCCGGAATGGCTGCTTCACGTAGGCCAATATCCTCAATTGCCTTGCAACCGAGTTCGAAAAGACGAAGACCGAGACAGTATTTACCGGTTTCTTTGTCCCTCCTTACAAAACCAAGTGATTCCGCCGTGGAGAGAAATCTTGAGACAGTGCTTTTTGGTATTTTCAAGGTCGCGGCAAATTGAGTGAGCGAAACTGGAGAAGAACTTTTCATCAGAATATCAAGAATCAGAGCAAATTTTTGAAGCGATTGACTCATCTGCTAACCAGTCCTTAGTACGTAATTTTCAATTTATGAAACGAAATTGAATCCCGGATTGTATAGTCCGAGCCTTGGCGGATGACTCGAATAACTATGTAATCTTGACATACGGTATCCCTATCAGTAAACTCCCATTTACCATATAATGCAACTTAGTTCCATTATATGGAACAGCCCAGTACTTTTATTTCTCAATTCTCTTTGGAAAATCCCTGCTTGAATTAATGAGAAACAAAATAGTGATAGACCGCCACTTCTAGTTATAGGAACGCTCAATTTTGAAGTCTGGGTGATGCGGCCAGAAAGTTTTGATCGAAAGATTTCTTTTTTGAGTTTTTAAGCGACAGAGATGAGTCATGGCATTTAAGGCAGCCCGTCGCCGAGAAGGACAGCAGTGGATCCTCGATTACATCGCCAAGACTTCTGGCATGGTGCAGAACTTCGAGGACGAAAAATTTGAGCTGCCGCGCGGTGTCAAGAACTATAAGATGATTAGCAAACTCTTGGGAGAGGACGCCGCTCGCAAGGAAGCTATTGCACGCCAAGCAGAAAATGCGGGGCATAATGAGACGGCATTCGAAGCATATGTGAAAGCGGCGGAAGATTACAGGAAAGGGCAGCATACCATTTTTGAGGACGATCATCCTCAAAAACTAAAGCTCTATGACGGCCTGACCCGGTGCTATGATCGCATTTTAGAACTTGCGGATTATCCGATTGAACGCATTGAAGTTCCTTTCGAGGGTCAGCAGATCCAAATTCTGTTGCATTTCTTACCTGATCGTCGACCCGCGCCATGTATCCTGTATATTCCCGGTATGGATCAGACCAAGGAATTCTACCCCTATGTCTACCACAACGATATTTTGCGACGTGGAATGCATGCGTGTGCAATGGATGGCCCGGGACAAGGCATGTCAAATATTAGAAAAATCCGTGTAACGTCTGATAATTACGAACGAGCAGTGAAAGCTGTAATAGATGTCCTTGAAAATCGGCCGGAGATCGACGCAGAGAAAATTGCCGTTTTGGGCATTAGTATGGGATCTTATTGGGCACCGCGATCTGCAGCAATTGATCGACGAATTAAAGCCTGCGCTGGAGCAAGTGCAACATTTGCGAACAAGAACCATATCTTCAATGTTTCTTCACCTCGTTTCAAACAAGTTTTCATGTATATGGCGGGTATCACCGATGAAGATGAATTTGATAATATTGCAGATCAAATGACGTTGATCGGATACGGACAGGATATCCGGTGTCCAACACTCCTTGCGACTGGTGAATTCGATCCACTTAGTCCCGTGGAGGAGGGACTCGCCGTTTTCAATGAGCTGGCCGGGCCTAAAGAACTCTGGATTTTGGAGAACGAGTTTCACAGAGTTTGGGCGCTGGAAGGTTTTGCGGGTTTGGATTTGAACCCCTACGCTGTCGATTGGCTCTCTGATGCGCTGGAGGGAAAATTCTCTGACGATCATAACAAGACGGTGTATGTCCGTCAGAAGTCAGGGTGCGCCGTTTATGATCAGACGCTTCCTGAGGATTATCCTGGGAAATGGTAGAAGAACATATCAGCGCTGCTCAATCTGCGCTTTTATGCATAGAGCAGGAGACGAAGCAAGAGAAAAAGTAATCTGAATTTGCAGTATCGATGTCAACAGCAGGCGCATCGGGAGAAAAGCTGAGGACACAAACGGACTGCTGTACAAAGGGAGGAAATATTATGACGAAAACACTGAATAAGATAAACCTGACATTTTTAGGTGCCGTACTCATTGTTGTGGGTACGATCTCAAGTATATCCGCTGCCGATAAAAAAATGCTTGTTGTGGGAACAGCCCCTGCCGGATCGGCTTCTTTCCCATTTATGGTGGGTGTCTCAGCGATTGTGAACAAAAATGTTCCAAATCTTGCTCTTTCTCCGCAGGAGACTGGAGGCTCGGTGGCAAACATTCGCCTGCTTGACGAAGATAAAATTCAAGTGAGCGGATTTGCCACCACTATAGCGGTTTCCGCGGTCAAAGGTGAGAAACCTTTTACTAAGACACGCAAAGTCAACGTACTTTTAAGTATGTATTTGCAAAGATACATCTGGTTCGCACCTGAAAAGACCGGCATCCGGTCTTGGGATGATGTTGCCGGAAAGAAAATTATAGTCGGTACCCCCGGCGGATCCACAAGGGTCGTTGGAACATTAGTCGCCAAAGTAAAGGGAATGGACGGCAAGGCTGATCTCAAATTCCTTCGTCCCGGTGCAATGATCAGTTCTCTGCGCAATGGCACAGCAGATGCTGGATTCGGCATTGCGACTGGAAGTTCCATGGCGCCTTGGGTTCAGGAGGCTGTGGCAACAATGAAGCTGAATATCTACGGTGTAGACGAGGCAGCGATCGCTGAAATTATAAAAATTAAACCTGGTCTCAATCGAGCCGAGGTGCCTGAAGGATACCTGGAAGGCGCGGGAGCGTTCGTAACAGTTGGCGAAAATTTGGTTATGGGTGCTGCCCCATCGCTATCGAATGAAGACGCGTACAACATAGTCAAAGCAGTCTACGAGAACTATGACAGTTTGTCTAAATACTCAGCCTCTGCCAAGGGTGCCGAGAGGCGTTCAATGGTAGAAGGTATACCCGAAGGAGTCCCCTTTCACCCAGGTGCTGTGCAATTTTATAAAGAAGTTGGCCTTATGAAATAAATGCAGCATGAGCTTAATTAGAAGCGCATTTGACGAACAAGGCCAGTGTGATATGGAGAAAATTTTAACTTGGCTTAAGCAACAGCCAAAGCTTTGGTTGCTGATTTCGGTACTTTCCATTTCTATGGCTAGTTTTCATCTGATCAGCACACAGATCCTCCTGTTCTCACACTGGCCTTTTTTGAACATACATTTAGCTTTTGGACTCGTCATCGTATTCCTTGTCGCTGCAGAAGATTACCCAAAATTACGAGTGGTCTTTATCGCAGCGGCTCTGCTTTCATTTATTGCAACAGCTTACATTCAAGTTGAGGCCGATGCTCTCATCGATCGGGAGCAGATGCCTACCTCCAATGATTTCGTAGTTGGTATAATAATGATCATCCTGGTCATTAGCGCCGCGTATTTCGCTTTTGGCTTTATTTTGCCGTTGATGGCTATTCTTGGTCTGATATACGCCCTCTACGGTCCGTACTTTCCCGGAGAGTTATTTCATGCAGGCGTAGATTTGAAGCGCTTGGTCGCAATGCTAGTAACGGATCTAGGAGGCATTTACGGAACTCTCCTTTTTATTTCCGCAATATATATGGCCATATTTTTGACGCTCGGGGCATTTATAGAAAAATCCGGTACCGCACAGTTTTTTATTGATCTTCCTCTCGCGTTGTTTCGCGGCATCAGAGCGGGTGGCGCGTATGCGGCAGTGGCGGCGAGTGCGCTCCTGGGCATGGGCTCGGGAAGTCCCGTAGCCAACGTCGTTACAACTGGAACTTTTACGATCCCTCTTATGAAGCGTTCTGGATTCCGCCCACATGAAGCTGGCGGCATCGAAGCTGCGGCATCAACGGGCGGTCAGTTAATGCCACCAGTTATGGGTGCAGTTGCCTTTGTACTGGCCCAATTTACTGGCATTCCTTATATCAAAGTAATTGGCTACGCAATAATTCCGGCTATCCTTTATTTTCTGGCCGTTGGGTTTGGTGTATATTTTCGCTCGACTCAGATGCAGTTAGAAGCGACTCCGAATGACCAGATTGTCGAATGGAATATCCTCGCTAAAGGTTTCCCGAATTTCTTGCCAATTGCAGTTCTGGTGGGCATTCTCGTCGCTGGATACACACCTTCATTGGCAGCCTTTTGGGCAGTTATAAGCTTAACCTTTTTAATACTGATCCGTCATCCGAACTGGGAATTTTTTAAAATAATCGGACGTTGTCTTGCAGCCGGCGGTCGTTTCGCGGCTCAGTTTGCAACGGCAATGGCGTGCATCGCGATTCTTGTGAAGGTGATACTTGCCACCGGAATTGGGCTCAAACTCCCGCTTTTGATTGAACAGTATGCTGATGGTAATTTATTCAAGGGCTATATACTTACAGCTGCCGCATCGGTGATATTGGGCATGGGCCTTCCGACAGTTGCAGCGTATATAGTAGTGGCCGTACTGGCAGTCCCTGCTCTAGTTCAAATGGGCGCACTTCCGCTTCAGGCTCATTTATTCGTACTTTATTTCAGCATTCTTTCTGCCTTAACACCACCTGTTGCGTTAGCTGCGCTGGCTGGTGCAAAAGTTGCTGACGCCGACTATCTCAAGACATCTTGGGCTTCGCTTCGCTACGGATTTATGGCCTTCGTTATTCCATTTCTTTTTGCATATAATCCTGCGCTAATAGCTCTAGACTCTACTTGGGCTGAAATTCTGCTGGCCTCTCTGGCCACCCTTTTTGGATGCTTCGCGATCGCAGCCTTTGTCCAGGGATACTTCCTAAAAAATATCCGGATTTGGTCAAGAATGCTATTAGGGACGAGTGTGTTATTTTCATTTTGGTATGTAGTAAGCGGCCATGCTTTATACTTCTTATTAGGCCTTGCCTTCCTTTCTATAGCGGTAATCAGGCAATCGGAAAAAATTCAAAAATTCGTACGAAGGATGATTGAACAATCGTCTTCCGATACATCCGCCTCTGCCGGGAAAGGCATTTTTAATAATATTTTAGAAAAGAGTTTGTCTTCATTGCGCCCCTCTAAGAATTCGGGTGATTAACCAGGAAAGGAGCAAAAAATGGCAGGATATCCTGTAAACAAAAACCTCGAAGCGCGAACGGATTTATGGCGAATTTCACCACACTGTTTTTCGGAAGAAATTCGCACCAAAATGACACTTCCGGATAAGCTTCAAATTTGCGATATCACTTTACGCGAAGGCCGCCAACTTCCAGGTGTTTCACTCCGGCGAGATGATGTTCTGCTCATTGCAGACAAACTGGTTGAAGCTGGCTTTAGCATGCTTCAAATGCATCACGATGATCCAAAAGAGATGGAAGAAGTAAAGAAGCGCCATCCAGATGTAATCATAGAAGCATTGGTTCATCCAACTGCAGTTCTCAATCCCGAACTGGCCAAGGTGGAAGTGGACCTGAACTTTGATCATGGAGCGGACTATACCACTTTATGTTTTTCGTTCTCGCCTGAGCAGATGTGCCTCTTTGAGTCTATGGCCGGCTCCCGAATCTCCATTGAGGAAGCAATAGACCGTGCCATCGGTTCTGTGGAGTATGCGCGGGATAAAGCTGGTAGTGAAAAAAAGGTTGGCTGTCTTATTCAGGATTGCACGCGTATCCCTATCGAGCGGCTTGCAGAAGTCTGCGGTAAACTTGTAGATGCCGGTGCTGATATGATCAAACTTGATGATATCAACGGAATGGCGATCTATCCAGTTTATACTCATGTCGTCCGTGAGATGAAACGACTTCTCCCTGGCACCGAGATTGGTCTGCATACTCACAACGACATAGGCCTGGGGACGGCATCCCTATATGCCGGTCTGGAAGGTGGCGCCGACTTAATCGATGTCTGTGTAAATGGCTTGGGAGAACGGGCACATATAGCACCTGCGGCCGAGGTAGTATCAGTTATCCAGATATATTACGGAATTGACTGCGGTATCCAGCTGGACAAATTGTACGATCTCTCCCGATTAGTATCAGATGTAATGAAATGGCCTATGACAGATACCATGCCATTCGTTGGCAAGACGGCATTTTCGCATTTGGTCGAAGTTCACTACTGTGTTCCAGACAATGAAGAAGGTTTCTGGGCTTATCTGTGTATGAAGCCCGAAATGTTCGGCAATAGTAAGCACAATCTTCTTGGACATTACTCTGGTCCCTGGGCAGTCCGCACCAAAGCTCGGGAGCTTGGTTTAAGTATTCCAGAAGGAAAGGAGCAGGAAGTTATCAATAAATTGAGAACGGAAATCCGTTTTCGAAAGCGCCAAATTGAAGACGACGAATTCAAGAAAATCGTCAATTCTGTCAGTTAAATTCACATTGGATAAGGGAGACAAACACGATGCCTCGACTACCAAAAATCACAGACGAAGAAGCTTCCGATGAACTACGTATGGCTTTTGACGGAGCACGTGAATTACTGGGCTTTGTCTCTGAATCGACCCGAACGGTGGCGCACAGTCCCTGGGTTGTCAGATGGCTGATACCATTTACCGCCGCCGTTCAGCGTGAAAGTGGAGGTGTGCTCGACGCACAGACAAAGGAATTGGCGATCATTCGTACTTCTGTGGTTAACACCTGTCAGTTTTGACTGGGACACAACCGGCGGCTTGGTCAAGTCAGCGGATTATCAGAAGAACAGGTATTAGCTGCGGAGGGTGAATATGAAAGTTCACCATACCTCTCAGATAAGCAGAAGCTCGTCGTTCAATGGGCAGAACTGGTCACAAAAAATGAAGCGAAATATGACAAGGAGTGCTGGAAAAAATTGGAAAATTTCTTCACAGCGCAAGAACTGATAGAGCTTACCGTCGTCATTTGTCACTTCAATCTCATGAACCGTTTGAACGACACTTTGCAACTCGATCTGGAAGTTCCCCCTCCGGGTATGAAATCAGTAAAGGTGTCTCCTCGGAAGTTGGCAACATATGCAAAAAATGTGCTCGCTAATGAGGAATATTTCGAAAAGGATAGGAAAAATGAAACTTGAAGGAAAAGTCGCATTCATTACGGGAGCATCCGGTGGTATCGGAGGAGCTGTCGCCCGTCAATTTGCTGAAGAGGGAGCTAACATCGGTATCGCCGCAAGATCCATGGATAAACTTGAAGCGCTTGCTGAGCAAATCAAAGATTATGGCCGCAAATGCGTAGTAAACCGATGTGACGTGATGAACGATCAGGACATCATTAGCGCAATTCGCAATACGGTTGGTGAACTCGGACCAATAGACATTCTTGTAAACTGTGCAGGCATTGTGAGTTTCGAAGCGGTCCACGAGCTTCCTGACGAGGTTTGGGATCGTACCATGCAGATCAATGCTAAAGCTCCTTTCGTCGCCATCAGGGAAGTGCTGCCCTCAATGATTGAACGTAAATATGGCCGCATCGTCAACGTAGCTTCCGTCTCGGGAAAGATTGGATTACCCTATCGCAGCGCCTATGCAGCTTCAAAACATGCGGTCATAGGCCTAAATCGTGCGCTTGCAGCGGAGGTGGCCCCCTTTGGTATTACTGCGAACTGCATTTGTCCAACTTTTGTTTCGACAGAAATGTTTGACGAAAGCATCCAGAAATGGGCAGACGAAACCGGCCAAACTTTCGAAGAAATGAAGGAAGAATTACGTCAAAAAGTTCCCATGAAACGTTTCATTGATCCGGAAGAGGTTGCTCCGCTGGCGTTACTGCTGGCATCGGATGGTTCGGCAGGAATGACCGCACAGGCAATAAACGTGGACGGAGGCTTCGTCCAGTTCTAGATCGCGAGGGTTTGCCATGCGTCTCATGGGACGGGTTGCAATAGTCACTGGAGCAGCCAGTGGTTTGGGAGAGAGCATCACTAAGCGTTTTGCACAAGAAGGTGCCAAGATTGTCGCGTGCGACCGTGATAGCAAGGCGCTCGATCGAATTTGTGACTCTCTCTCCTCACAAGGCCATGAAGTTCATCCGGAAATAATGGATGTTTCAAGATCCGCAGACGTTAAGCGTGCCTATGAATCTGGTCTCATGACATTTGGTAAGATTGATATCCTGATAAACAATGCTGGTATCTCGCCTAAAAAAACCTTCCTCGAATACACTGAGGAAGACTGGAACGAGGTTCTGTCTGTTAATTTATCAGGTGAATATTATTGCGCACGCGCGGTAGCCGAACATATGATGAAAAACAAGTACGGACGGATCGTCAATTTTTCCTCTTCAGCCTGGCGGTCCGGGGGATTTGCCGGAGGAATTCCGTATACGTCGTCCAAAGCAGGTGTCATTGGCCTCACACGTTCGCTTGCAAAAACGTTAGGCCCCTATGGCATAACGGTGAACGCTGTTGCGCCAGGACCGACAGCGACACCGCTCACCGACAAATGGTTACCCCAGAGGCGTGAGGAGATTATTGCTCAAATACCATTGGGCCGCATCGGTCACCCGGACGATGTAGCAAATGCCGCATTGTTTCTCGCTTCAGATGAAGCCTCCTACATTACAGGCATTTGCCTTGATGTAAATGGCGGCATCACAATGGGGGGATGAAAATTAAATTCCAAGCATCATCATAGTAAACTCAAGTTTTACCGCGTTTCAAGGATCAGCCAGCTACCATTTTCCAATCCAGCACGATTTCCATGACATCACTGACAAATAGGGTGCGCCGAAAAGGCCGGACTCCACCGATATGTTCTTCCTTGTCATGGTAAAGTCGGCTCTAAAAACTATGTGATAAACAATATATCACAATGGAGCATAGCTGAGAAGCGTCGAATTGCGGCAGAAGCCCTCCAACCGGGAACGAACAAGGCCGCCCTGGCCCGACAGTACGGCATTTCCGATTCTCAGCTCTACGCCTGGCGCAAGCATCTGGGAGACGAATCCCATACGCCTTTTCACCCCGTGATAACGGAAGAGATGTCGCCAAACAAAGATGATGAGGATTCAGGTTCAATCGACATTGTCTTGTCGAATGGCCATCGCCTGACGGTATCAGATGCCGTCGATCCTGCCCATGTCG
>CAYWUX010000053.1:0-13494 GCA_964461525.1 uncultured Hyphomicrobiaceae bacterium
GAAGATCTGCAACTGATCGAGAAGTATCTGCAGCACGGCGGACTTCCCCCTGCCTGCGCCTCATCCTGGCGTTCCAAATGGCCGAGAGCGGATGCCAAAACCAGATGGGCTTCGAAAAAATCATGTCTGTGCCGGATCGCTTCCTGAGCATTTTCGACCGCTTTGTCAAAACGCCCGGCGCACAAATGTGCGAGTGCGAGTTGTACGATATACATCTGTTGATTCGGATCTATCGGATTCAGCTTCAGCGCCTTCTCAAGATAGGGAATACCTTCATTATATCGGGCCGCCGCTAGCGATAAGGCTAGCCCTAGAACGTTGTTGGCACGTGCATCGAGCGGATTCAATTCTACCGCCCGCTGAGCTTCAGCGATTGCAAGTTGTGGTTGCCCCGTCATTTGATAGGCGAGAGAGAGAACTAAACGCGCCTGTGAGTCGGAATTATCCAAATTCACCGCCTTTCGGGCTGCCTCCAAAAGTCGCTTTTGGTAATTGCTCCGGTCTTCCGGGCCGAAAAAGCGAAGCACGCGTGCATAGGTAGTCGCCAGTCCTGAAAAAGCACGCGAAAATTGGGGGTCCAACTCTATCGCCCGATTAAACATATCACGAGCCTTGTATTGTCCTTCTTTCGTCCACTCCCCCACATAGGCGTTGCCTCTCATGCAATATTCCCAGGCCGCCAAGTTGCTGGGCTGTTTCGATAAGGTTCTTCGTTCTTCGGCGCGTTCGAGTGCTGGTTCGATGATGGCCGCAATACGTTGGCTGATTTCATCCTGGAGCGTGAAAATACCTTCCAGTTCGCCATCGTAGCGCTCGGCCCACACATGATGCCCGGTTTCAGCGTTGATCAACTGGCACGTGACACGCACCCTGTTGCCGGCCTTGCGTACAGTACCCTCGACGACGTACCTCGCACCGAGCTGTTCGCCAACGGCGCGAATATCCGGAATTGCCCCTTGTAGGCAAAAGTTGAGGTGCCGGCAATCACCGGAAAGGAATGGAAAAGCGACAACGCGATAATGATTTCTTCGGTCAGGCCGTCTGCGAAATAATCCTGATCCGGATCTCCAGATATGTTCTTGAATGGCAAAACCCCCACGGCAGGACGGTTAAACGCTTGGATAGAGGCGGCTGACTCGTCGCCAGAAGCTCGCTTGAGTATGATGCCATAAACTTGAAGCGGATCGGCAATATTTTTGAGTGACTGCTGGCCATGATCCTTAAAGCTCAAGGCAAGTTTGTTTCTCACACCAGCATAAACCATGTCAGAGATATAAATTTCACCTGGATTGGCAATCCCCTCAAGACGGGATGCAATGTTAACGCCCTCACCATGAATGTCGTCGTCCTCGACGATCACGTCGCCGAGATGAATACCTAAACGAAGCTGCCACTGCAGTTGTTCTCGCGCAACTAAGTTTTGTTTGAACGTAGCAGTTTGGATGTCAACACCGCATTGCACGGCATCAACGACACTGCCGAATTCTATCAAGAGCCCATCTCCCATCGTCTTCACGAGACGGCCGTGATACTCTTCAATGGCAGGACCTATGACAGAGTTCAGATGATCATTGAAGCGAGCGCGCGTTTTCATGGGATCAGACAGTGGTGGCAGATCGGCAGCCATTGCCTACACGCTGATTGAAACTGCCAAGCCCAATGGCGTTGATCCGCAAGCCTGGCTCACCGATGTGTTTGGCCGCATCGCCGACCATAAGATCAACCGGATTAACCAGTTGCTGCCTTGGCGGTACGCTCAGAATATATGAGTAGGTCCGGCTACCGGACGCTCACATCAATCACAGGGTTCCGCAATTTAATTCTTTAGGTGTTTCTATCCTGCGGTGCTACATTTAATTGATGTGGGGCTCTCATTCCAGAAAGACGTTATTTTGATGGAGTCCTTAGAAATGGCAAGCGATGACTGAGCCGACGCGCCGTGAAGTCCTCTCATTTGCAGCAGTTTTTGCCGCAACCGCCTTAACTCGAGCAGAGATCGTGCGAGCTGCATGGCGTGACGAGAAGCGTTATAAAACTGTCTTCGGTCAAAAGATGGCCTACTACGAGACAGGTTCCGGTCGTCCGATTGTCTTTCTGCATGGGAATCCTACCTCATCATATCTCTGGCGCAATATCATTTCCTACGTACGAGACCAGGGCCGCTGCATCGCACCTGACCTGATGGGAATGGGGGACTCTGCCAAGCTCCCAAAATCCGCCTATACCTACTCATCACACCGCCGCCATTTGTACGAATTACTTCGTAAATTGGGTGTTGAACGTGACATCGTGTTTGTGCTTCATGATTGGGGATCGGCGCTAGGCTTTTACTACGCTCAACAAAATCCAGCCGCCATTCGTGGTATCGCCTATATGGAGTCATTTCTAGTCCCGCCTTGGTTGAAGCGGTCGCAGTTGAAACCCAGAAACGCACAGCTGTTCACCCCCCGAGGTGAGCGATTGATCCTCCAGAACAACATTTTTATCAAGGCAATTATCCGAGATTACGGCCATTTTCTTAGTGCAGCGGAAAAAGCGGAATACCGGCGACCTTTCCTTAAACCGGGGGAAGGCCGGCGGGCCATGTTGGCGTTCACGCGCCAGGGACCATTTGGAAAAAAAGAGACATTCGATGCGATGCAGGCATACACCGCTTGGCTTATGGGAAGTAAACAAATTCCGAAGCTGTTCATCCGTGCGAAACCTGGTAAGCTTTTACCAAGCGGGAAACCTATCATCCAGTTTGCTTCATCGTTTCCTAACCAGAAGATCGTGTCGGTCATTGGTCGCCACTTCATCCAGGAAGAATCTCCTGAGGCCATCGGCATGGCGCTCGCGGAATGGTTGCGCGGACTTTCGTAATTCTGTTTATTCCCTGTTTTCCGAAGCGGTGACATTGGTTCATGGGAAAGAGTGAGATGCCTCCTGATATGGCCCAACGAAAACTGACAACAATTCTAGCGGCGGATGTCGTCGGATACAGCCAGCTCATGGCGACCGACGAGGAGGCCACACTTGCAACTCTTCAGACCTATAAAATCATCACCAACACACTCGTCGGCAAGCATAGCGGCCGAGTCTTCAGCACTGCCGGAGACGCCTTCCTTGCTGAGTTCGGCAGCGCTGTTGAAGCGGTACGATGCGCCATCTCAATTCAAGAAGATCTGAGAGTACGCAATTCGCAGCGATCCAACGAAAAACAAATGTGGCTGCGCATCGGTATCAATGTCGGCGATGTCATGATTGACGGTGAGGATCTATTTGGCGATGGTGTCAATGTTGCTGCACGCCTCGAAGCTCTCGCGGAAAAGGGAGGTATTTGCATCTCGGGTAGCGCCTTCGAACAGGTAAAGAACAAGCTGTCCATTGCCTTCAAAGACATCGGGGCCCAAAGTGTGAAGAATATTCCAGACCCTGTTGCCGCATACAAACTCGTTCCAGGTCAGGTCGCCGTCAACGACAAAATGACGTCAACCTTGTCTCGAACATCATTGTCTGCCGCTCTCATGAATAGGCGGTTATTGCTGATAGCGGGCTCAGCCATCATTGGGTTGCTGCTCGTTGGAGTGCTTGTTTGGAATATCGTCCCAGCTTTGTGGTCCCCTGTGCATCCATATGACGGCCGTTGGAAGGTGTTGGTTAGTTCGTTGTCGGGGTGCCTCAATAACGCCCCCAGTGCCTTCCCGGTCAACGTTGTGAAAGGAAATATGGATCATCCAAATTACCCGTTTCCGAAAAAGGGAACTATTTCAAGCGACGGAAAATTCAATATCAAGTCCTTCGATAGAGTCGGCAACATTATTGCGACACTCAAAGGTACAATCACCAACGGAAAGGGCGAGGGTCGATTTCAAGGTGGGAAACCAACCTGTCACGGCGAAGTTGTGCTTGTGCGCATGCGCTAGAAATTCTTATCCAAATCGGGCCATACCGATGTAAGTCTCAAGTCTTGGAGTTCCGCCCTTTGCATCTGTTGGGTCATCGTTGATTTGCGTTGTGTTCGTAAAGCGAAACGTGGTTTTAGGCTAATCGTCCATTGAGATCATAACGCTGTGGACCTCCCCAAAAAAGTGTTCGGGGTATAAATTGATAGGAAAATCGGCGTTGGCCGGCGCGATCCGCTATGGCTTTACCCGCCTCAAACGACTGCGGCCCTATCTCGGAGATGGCCGCTTGAGCATCGACAACAACGTTGCGGAACGTGGTATGCGCAGCATAGCTATTGGACGCAAAAATTACCTGTTCATGGGCTCAGACAACGGCGGCAAATCCGCTGCCATTGCGTATACGCTAATTGAAATCGCCAAACTCAACGGCGTAGATCCGCAATCCTGGCTCACCGATATCCTCAGTTGTATCGCCGACCACAAGATCGATCATATCGACGAATTGCTGACCTGGCGGTATGATCAGAATGATTGAGTGGAGACAACTCGCGGACGCTCACCCTCAAACATGGAAAGCCTGAATATTTGCGCTCAGACAATGGATCTGAGTTTATCGCCGGAGAACTGCAGGCATGGCTTAAGAAGGTTGGAGTGAAACCAATTCAGATCTATCCCGGCAGTCCCTGGGAGAATGGCTACAATGAATGCTTCAACGGCACACTCAGAAGAGAGGTCCTCAATGCTGAATGGTTCTCAACGATCAGGCAGGCTCAAACCGTCATCAACAGATGGCTCAGACAGTACAATCATATCCGGCCTCATCAGGCCCTCAACATGCGGCCACCGGTACCAGAAACTCTACAATTGGGTGGTACATAAACAGGGGGCTTTACAGTATTTCGCAAGAAGATACAGAATAGTTTTTGAAATTATTAATTATTGAGCGGATTTCTAATCCGCAGGATCGGGGTTCGAGTCTTCGCGGGATCGCCAATTAAATCAGCGCTTACTTAGAACAAAGTAAGTCCGTTCGGACAACCGCCGTCATTACGAGACAAATCACACTGCGTCTTCGGGTTTCAGCAGGATTTTGCCGATCACGACGCCGGCTTCCAACATCTCATGCGCTTTGCAAGCATCTATTAGTGGCAGGCGGGCGTAAATGTTTGGCTTTAACGCACGTTTGGCCAAAAGTGCTATCAATGCATTTGTCGCTTCAATGCGGCGCGGCTTGTCGTGATCGAAAGAGTGCATAGAGAACGAGCGCATGCCAATTGAGTCGCCGAAACGCTCGCGGATCGTACTAGCTAAATCGCCACCCAGCGGACCTGCAAGACGACCGTAAACAATCAAAGTGCCTAAAGGTGCTAGCATCACTGCATTGACGAGAGCCTGTGGGCCACCTGCTGGATCAAATACGAAATCAACACCTCGCCCGTCAGTCGCATCCTTCACGCGGTCGGTCACGTCATCCTTGCTGCGATCGACCACGTGCGCCGCGCCCATTTCCTTGACAAACATGCCTTTGGCTGTACCGCTTGCCACGCCGATAACTTTGGCACCGGCAATCAGTGCCAGCTCAACGATCGAACTGCCGACACCACCCGCTGCCGCATATACAAGAACCGTATCACCGGTCTTAACCCTGGCCATATTCCAAAGCAGATGCCACGCGACCTGGTAGTTGGCGAGCGTCGCGACCGCTTCCATATCGACACTTTCGGGAATAGAAATAATTTCATCCGCGCGGACCACGATTTCGTCCGCATAACAACCACCGCGATGCGGTCGCTCACGAGCGGACACGTAAACCCGATCGCCGACGATCAATTCACCAACATTAGGACCGATGGCGGAGACCGTTCCGCTCATCTCTGTGCCGGGAGTGCATGGCAGCGGCGGCATCCAGCTATAGGCACCAGAGCGGATCAGTACATCGGGAATTCCAACGCCGATTGAATGCGCCTTGACGCGGATTTGGTCAACACCTGGCTCGGGTAGCGGCACCTCTCTAACGCCCAAAACTTCCGGTGTGCCAGGTTCTTCAAACTCTACGATCTTCATGGATGGTCCCTTCACAGCTATTTTTTTTTGAGAACTTGGAACTCAGCGGCATTTACGGGAGCCACGCTCAACAGGAACAATAGGATGAGAACCACTGTCGATAATTTTATTGTGTGTATCCATTGTTATTGGCCACCTCAGTCCTGTTTTGGCATCAATAATGACCAACACAACCTTGTTATTCTCATCAACCGTCTTGGCCCGGTAATGAAACCGCCCGAACTCATTGCAGAGCTTTAAACTCGTTACCCCTACTTTCTGCGTTTGCGTTTTTGATGAGGCGACTCGGAAGGCCATAGCGCCGGAAATAAGATTTTGTGCAGGAATGATAACGCGGGCTTCACTCCAGGTAAAGCATTCTGCTTGTGCCGAAATTGCGCTCGACAGTAAAACCGGTAGGAAATAACGCATAATACAGTCCCGTCGCTAATCGCAGAGATTAGTACGGGCAGCCCAGAATTACGTTAACAATTCAGATATGAATGGGGTTTGATGGATGTGTTCATCCACTATTCATGTTAGAAAGGTTTCGTTGACTAACAGACTGGGACGTTCCTGTTATTATTAAACCAATTAACAAATGTACCATTTTCGTCAATTTGACTCTTCCAGCGCTACAGAATTTAGACTTCAAGGTGCGTAGAGGTGGGTCTCAATCCAAATATGAACCTTACGCCCGAAAATCAAAGTTTAAAAAAACGAATTGCATATTCGACAATTTATGCACTCTTACTCGTGACGGCATTATTAACTAGTTCTACTTTTTTACGCGCTCAAGGGAACAAAAATGAGCGTTTTAGAGCCTGCAAGTCAGACTGTGATGCGAAACTCGCACTCTGTATTGCAAAAAAACAAGGCAGCTGTAAGAGCAAACATACAAGCTGTGTAATATCCTGCAGTCAGAAATTCTAGATTCGCAAATTAAGGGTCTCAGCAAACTTCTGAGATAAAGTTTGATGGATACCGGACATTTGCCCGAATTCAGAATGGGGAAATTCGATTTTCACCCAGCACATATCTGTGACACCGGCTGAAAGAAAGACCTTCGTTTGTACGGGAATGGCTTTGCCATCCCCATCTGAATTCCAATTTGGATATTAAAGTTAAATTTATTAGCCATTGCCAACTTTTTTAAGTCTTTGCCTCGGCCAAACAACATTTAACAAAAACTTTTCTAAATCACCCGGCGGAAGATTTCCTGCGAATGCTTCAGCTAATTTAATTTCATTATTTAACCTGCGTTTTAAATTCCAGTACAACTCCCTAGCATCTTTAAAATCATCTTGTCTTTTTAATCGTTTTCTCCAATCGATCATTCTATCTACTTCAGATTGTTTTTCGCCACTAACTCTAGGGGGCGGTTCGATTCCTCTTTTTTTCCCCTCTTTTAAGAGCAGCCCTGTCCAATCCGAGAGTTGGCGGCCTACTGGTCGAAAATAGTCCATTTTTGCTGCGACGAACACTAAGCCTGCTCTATAGTTCGTGTTAAGTGTTGCAGAGATTTTTATCTTGTCAGGAAATTCGTTGTCAGGTCTTAAGTCATCTCGAATGTCCAATAGATTTGCAATCAACCTTCGAAAAGTTTCTGCAAGTTTGAAAGCTGATGGTGAATTTTTAAGATAATCTATAACGCTAAATAAGGCATCCAAATAAGATTCCATTTCCTCATTGAAATCAGTGGCATTTCGATTCCGTAATTCAGCCTTTTCAAGATTTTGCATCAGTTTGAATACAATCATTGGATCGCTTACTGGCTTAACCAGATCGGTAATTTCTTCTCTAAACTCATCTAATTCAGATTTTGCCACCTGTTCTGGACTTGCAATCAGTTGCTCAACATATGCTGACCATTTATTGAGAGCGGCGCGGCGCTCATCCAGATAAAGTGCTTTATTGTATACTCCGGCAACACCTGCTTTCGCGGGACCAGTAATATGATTGACTACCGATTCTGCAATGTGTGGCTGGATTCCCATTTTCTCATTCATCATTGTAATCATTGTTCGGCGCAAATCATGCAAAGTCCATGCTTTCATTTTTGGATTGATCAATTTATCAATCCGTTTTTTTGCTACGCTGAAGCCTGATACAGGCGTGGAACCAGTTGTCGTAAATACAAATCCATTTTGTACCGATTTAGACTTTATAAGATGCACCATCTGTGGAGTCAGAGGCACTAAATGAGGTAACTTGTTTTTCGTGCGGTTTGCAGGCAGTTCCCAAATTGGATTGTCACCGTCCAAATCACGGAGTTCATCAATTCGCATACCGGCAACTTCGTTTCGTCTTTGGCCAGTCAATAATAATAATTTGAACAAATCTCCAAACAATCCGACTTCTCTTTCAAAAGCATGCCAT
Source organism: uncultured Hyphomicrobiaceae bacterium (assembly GCA_964461525.1). Taxonomy (GTDB): domain Bacteria; phylum Pseudomonadota; class Alphaproteobacteria; order Rhizobiales; family CAYWUX01; genus CAYWUX01. The sequence continues at coordinate 8,310 of CAYWUX010000053.1, forward strand.
ACCTGCTTGATTTCGTTTTCATCCAGTACTCTATCTCTTTTTTGAGCTGATGAACGTTGACGCATTCGATCAGTTGGAGCCGCTTCGATAATTTCTCGCTCAACACACCAATTAAAAAACTTTCGCAAATATCGTAAGTGATAATCCGCAGCAGCATCTGAAACACGACTTGCGACGTAATCAAGATGCTGAATCAAATCTCGTCTTTTAATCGAAGATACGGGGTGCTTACACAAATTAACTGTGTCGCTTCCTAAAAGTACGCGCCTGTATTCTTTTGCTGTGGAACCTTTCAAATTAGGTTCGACATATTTAACCATGAACTCTTCAGCGACAGATAAGAAGGTGTCCATGCCTGCTTGCTCATTTGCAAGTCGTTCCTCTTCCCTAATTTGCCTGTAGTCGAGTCCTCTGGATGCAAGCTCCATAGCTTCTCGCGCCAAATTGCGAGCATCGCTCAGACTGATTGCAGGATATCGTCCTAACGTAATACGTTTTTGTTTGCGGTTAATGCGAGTAATTACGAACCATGATTTTGAGCCCGAGTACGAAATTCTCAATCCAAAAGATGGAAGTAATTCATCGAAGTGATCAATTTGACCTAATTTTGGAGGTTTTAGCTTATTTACTGATACTCTAGTCAGTTTGCTATGTGGCATAGTTTAGGTAACGCTAAGGTAACAAAAAAGTGGTGTTACGCATTGTTATAATGGGTGATTAATTGATATTATTTAAAACAACAAATATCTGTTTTAACAACATTTAATCTCAGTTATTCACTAAAAATGTTATATGTTGTTTTGATTTGATATTATATACCCGCCTTCTTCGAATCTGGGGGTTAGAGGTTCGAGTCCTCTGGGGTGCGCCAATAGTATCAATGGGTTAAAGAGGCTTTATTTTTTTAGGAATCTCCCGGGTCGTTCATGGGTCGTCAATAGATATGACAAACTATTATAATACGTCTATAGCTATAGCTAACTCAAATTAAGATGTTTTCCGGTCAGCGTAATTTTCTGGATTATTGTCTAGCGCGACTTGCTGCCATCCTTGCCGCTGATATTGTCGGTTATTCTCGTCTTATGGAGGCGGATGATAGTGGCATAATTTTGCGCGGGAGTATTGCTCGATGAAAACAGCCCAAGAACTATTAAGCCTTATAGAACAAGATTTGAAAGAAATTGAAACGGAAATACGTAACCATCCTTATGTCAAGGCCGTGCAGGATGGGAACTGCCCAAAATCCGGTTTGCAAGCCTTTGTCGGTACTCAGTATCAGTTGGTCAACAGCAATATCCGTTCAAGTGCTCTTACGATCTATCGATTTGGTCAGCGGCCAATCTCGTTTTTTTTGCAGAGCATCTTGACTGGTGAATTAGCTGCGAAAGAAAGCATCGTGGTTTTGGCCAATAAGTTTGGCATGAATGAATCGGATCTCAAAACATACGAACCGACTGCAGCGGGTTTCGCTTATGGTTGCTATTTTTCATGGCTTAGCGCTCATGGTACTGCGGCGGAGATAATGTGTGGAATACTATTAAACAAGGCTGCATGGGGCTCTAACTGCGCGAAAATGGGTGAAGGACTTCGCAAACATTATGGCTGTAACAGTGATGATACGGCGTTTGTCGAGGGCTTCGCACAGCTCCCGTCATTCCGCAGTGAAGCGCTACCCGTTATCCAAGCGGGTTTGGATCATAGCGAAGATCCTAACGATTTAAGACGCGCAACCCGATTATTTCAAGCTTACGAAAAGATGTTTTGGGACGATATGGCACGCGCCGCTGGTATCAGCTAGATTTGTGTCAATTCGATAAATCTAAGCAATTGCAGGTTCAAATTTTAAGTGATCATTTCCGCTTTACGCCGCTATAAAAATAATTCAGTCGATACTCTCCTTCAATTATTTTCTTGAGAATTTTTTTTATGGCACAACAAAGCGGTTCGCAGGTGATCAGAACGGCGGTGGGATCGACCACACGTTGGGTTATTAGGATCTCGTCAGCCTCTGCAGAGCCAGATAGATATCTGTCGTCTAAACCATCGTAATTCGAGGTGTACATGGCAAGTATATATCGATATCGCAAGCAGCCGATCCCCTGGGGAGCCCATGCCCCGACAGCCAACGATTACAAGTTTTTGCCGGTTAACTTCTGCGATCCACGTTCTGCAGAAGACTTAGTTGATTTGGCAGTTTATGGCGTTGCGGGAAACGGATTTTACGCTCGCGCAGATGATCATTCAACTCGGCGACTGCGCAGGTGTGGTCGCGTCGATCTCTAGCAAAAAAGCTGGTTTTGGTTAACGAGAGTCTAGCATCGTTGGGCGTTGAGCTCTATGTCTTGGATGGCTATCGTCCGCTATCACTCCAAAGACAGCTCTGGAACTTTTTTATTGAAAAGGCCAAGACAAGTCTTGCAAGCCCCAGTGAGTCGGAATGCGTGGCTTTCGCTCTGAGATATTGCTCTGATCCAAGTCACTTTGATAACGCCGATCCACATACCTGGCCAACGCATATAACTAGCGGAGCTTTAGATACGACGCTCCGTTCGCGTGCAAGCTGGGAACCTCTATTCATGGGGGGAATATTTGATGATCCATCAGATATCAGCCATATGGCATTCTATGAAAAATTGCTCGCTCGTTTCAACGGCAAAGAGGATCGAATGAGTCTGACCGATCTCGAGGCTTTGAGAAACCGACGCTTATTGTACTGGACCATGCGCGAGGCAGGGTTTGCCAACTACGCTTACGAGTGGTGGCATTTCGACTGGGGTACTCAACTTTGGGTCGTTGACATCCGATCCCGCAGCGACGTAGAGAACGCACCCACGAACGCTTGGTACGGACCTGCAGCATCACCGATGTCCACAAGTGAATAAAACGAATTCCTATTTTTTAAACACGGAATGCCATCAAAGAGTTTTGCAACATCGTTACGCAATAACGGATATTTGGCCTAAAGTTACGTCCACGCGATCCAATCGCACTGACTTTGCAGTTCGAGTCTCCGTTGACTCATAATCCGAACTGAGCGATCATTAACTTAGGGCTCGAACTACAAACAGACTAAATCGGGATTGCCGCAATGGCAGAGGGTCTGATGTTATTCAACCTCGGTCACGTTCTGTGCGAAGGGTGGCGATTAACTAGAAGCTGCCAAAGTGCGGTGCTGTTCTTCACTGTAATTCTTTATTTCGTGGCTACCAATGCTGATGCGCAAAATCGACAAACACCCACCGGCCGTCACGACAGTCTTTCTCCTCACTCGGTTTTTACGGAACAGCGAGAAACACTTGCCAACGGTTGGGACGTCCTTCCTCCTTACTCCTTTATACAAGTTGACAATGGACTTAGGCGCTGGGTTGGGCTCGACGTCGAGTTGTTGCACGAATTTGCAAGGAGGGCGGGTTATATTGTCACTTCGAAAGAGGTCAAGTGGTCGGATCAAATTGACGGAATAAGCACTGGCATATACGACATTGCAACACAAGCAACTATAACACCTGAACGGTCGGAATTCGCTTATTTCTCCGAACCTTACCGACAAGATGTCGTTGCATTGATTGTGCCCAAGGGTCGCAGTGGAAGTTTGAGAGCCGAAAATATCCCTGAATTGATTCAACTTCTTAAAAACACGGGTTTTCGACTTGGCATCGAATCCGGCGTGGCTTACCCCAGCAAAGATCTCCGTGATTTAATAAAAAATCCTCTCTATCAATTCATGATTTTCCAGATCGGAGCTCCGAAGGAATTGGTGACCAGCCTGCTGGATGGAGAGATCGACGGATATTTTGTTGACCGGATTTTGGGCGCTTACCTTGCAGAAGGCCTGGGCGTTGCACATCACTTGGAAGAACATCCGCTGAAAGTCCGCGGAGAATTGCATTTAATGTTCAGCAAAGAAACTGTATCACTTGAAGTGGTGGAACAATTTAACAAAGCCATCAAAAGCGTTCACGAAGATGGTACTTTTAACCGCTTCAATGCTCAATACGCGTTTCCAATCCTCGTCCGACTGACACTGGACCATGACTGGTTCAAAATAGTAGATATTGTAGGTACAATTGCATTCGCAATTTCTGGACTGCTTCTGGCGTTTCGCTACAACTATGACGTTTTCGGCGCTTTCGTTCTTGCATCATTGCCCGCCGTAGGCGGCGGCGTGGTTCGAGACCTGATTACGAATCGCGGTGAGCTCGCCGTGTTGGCTTCACCGATTTACATCGAAATTATCGTCATCCTCGTCGTCGGCGGCTATTTTACGTTACGTTCTGCCGTCATGTTACAAAAAAGCGCACTCCGGGTTTTGTCTGAAGGGCAGGTAAATTGGCTCCAATCGAAAATCGCCTACATGGTTCAAGTGTGTGATGCGATAGGCCTTGCTGCCTTTACCGTGACCGGTGTTGTCGTGGCAATTGCGACCCATTCAAATCCCCTATGGATATGGGGCCCTGCCCTTGCGGCGATCACCGCGTCCGGCGGGGGAATATTACGCGACGTGGTGCGCTCAGATCCGGAGGTTCCCGCGCTCAAAGGTGAACTCTATCCCGAAATTGCAGTCTTCTGGGGTCTCATTTTGTCGTTCTATTTTATATGGGAGGAGGGACACCTCAACGCGGATCATATTAGTATCGGCATTCTTGTCACTTTTTTTGGTGCCTTCATCACCCGCATGATGACAATCTATCTCGGATTGAAGAGTCCGCGTTTTTCCACCTGAAAATCCCGCCGCGGATCGCCTGGGCACGCACACTGGCGGATTCTACTAGTCACGGTCTTGACCGGTCAGTTTGACGGGTAGGTTACCGGTTCGCAGGCTCTGCGTTTTTCCCACCATCCGAGTTCCTTGTACGCCTTGATGGCACAAGGATGAGTGATTTCTTCTGACAAGCCACATATCATGAGTTCCGGCGACCAGATCGTCCAGTGTTCATGCATTTCCATCATTTTCGGGCCGAGTTTCGCGACTGCTTTGACGACGTTGTAGGCGCGTTCAGCATCAAAGGTTTTATGGGCAGCTTTGAAGCCTTTGTTAAAACTGACGCCAAGCGATTTGTCCTGACTGGGGAGCCGGACAGCGCCTATTGAGCGCGCGTTAGCGTGGCAAGATAATCCTGCACAGCCCGGCCCGGATGGTCTGGCAGGTTCCCAAGGTTCCATTCATTTGCGGGTAGAGAACGCT
>CAYWUX010000054.1:0-12975 GCA_964461525.1 uncultured Hyphomicrobiaceae bacterium
TACAACGGTTATCCCACACGACAAGATCACCAACCTGCCATTCCTGGACCCAGATGTGTTCTGGGCGTGTGGTGATATCCCACAATTGATCGAGGATCTCTTCACTTTCTTTGATCGACAATCCTTTAATATAGGCGTGAATACGGCGGCCGAGAAAAAGCGCCGGCTTACGCGTATCGGGGTGAATACGGATTAGCGGATGGTAAGGGCCGTTCCAATCGCGGACATCATCACTAGATGGAATTTGATCTTGCATACCATCTCGCACGGTGCCGTCGCTCATCGTCACGTTCTCGTGTTTGAGTTGATATCCCTGGATCTTACGCCGGAGATCGTCAGGAAGAGCCTCAAGCGCGGCATACATATTAAGGAAGCCCGTTTCACCTCCCTCCGACGGAACTTCTAGAGCGTAAAGCACACTTGCTGATGGAGGCTCGTCGATATAGGCCATGTCGGTGTGCCATAAACATTCGTTGTTTCCAAGGACACCAATAGGGTTTCCATCGTCGTCAACTATATTTGAGATCAACCCAATTTCTGGCTTGTCTGGGATTTGCGGATGATTTGCAAACTTTGCCTTGGGGAAAGCGTCGGGTTCCCCAAATCGCTTGGTAAATTTAACCAACGATTCTTCATCAAGTTTTTGATTGCGAAAACGTAGAACTAGGTGATTGAGCCACGCAGCGTGAATTGCAGCGTAGTCATCGTTACTGATTGTGGTCACATCAATACCAACGACGTCGGCACCGAGCGCAGCGCCCGTCGGTATAACTGAAAATTCTTGCGTAGTATTCTTATGCATTTCTTGGAATTTTTCCATTTGTTTAAGTTACCTTCCTTCATTGATAATGCCCAAGAACTCTGCAAAGGGGCCCGCAAAATGCAAGGTTATATTCCTAGCGTCTCCCCAAATTCTTTACTGAGTTTCTTACGTCGTCTTTTGGAAAATGCGTGGACCGAGTTGACTTGATCGACTGCGGTTCCAATGTAATGTTCGGGTCGCAAAAGATTCTCAACCTCCACTTGTTCTAAGTAATTTGCAACCTCGGAATGTGCCGCTACTGCATCAGAAAAATTTCCGCCGCTAGACGCAATCTCGATTGCGACATCATGAACCAATTGGTGTGCCCACACCTTTCTTCCGCTTTTTGCCGCTAGCCCGAGCATGACTGACTCAGCCATTGTTAGTCCGCCGTTTCTCATAAGGTTGTCCCACATCCGAACATTATGTACCTGGAGACCTGTAATGATCCGCGTAGAGTCCTTAACGGCTGACGAAGCAAATAGGAAAAGGTTTGGAATAGCATGAAGTTCTGGCGCAAGACGAGTGATATCGCGCTCATGTTGTTGATGCACTTCTGTTAGTGCCGCCGACGCACCACGAGCGAGGCGCGCAAGACCTTGCCACCATTCTGAAACTTCCGGATTCTGTTTCTGAGGCAAGGTGCTGCTACTGAACTGATCTGGATGCCAAGGTTCGGACACCTCGCCTACCTCGGTCCGCTGTAGATCACGAATCTCTAGACCAAGCTTTCCGAGCGTTGAACAGATGAGAGCAAGTATGTGCCCTAGTTCCGCAAATCTATCTGTGCGTTGATGAGGACAAATATTCGGAATCTCAAGATTGAGATGTTGAGAAACGAGTTGCAGAAAATTATTCAAACGCTCCTTTCCCACCACTAAGCTGTAGGATGACTGAACGCCCATAGCGCCGAAAAGAGTCAGTAGCATTAGACGGCGTGTGCACTCATTTAGCCGTTCTAAATGAGCACCGATCTCCGAGGCATAAACAGCGATCTTGTAGCCAAAAGTGATCGGTGCTCCTTGTTGACCTTCGCTGCGCCCTGCCATGATTGTATTGCGATGCCTAATTGCCAATTCTATTAGAGCATCTTCAAGACTGAACAATGCAGGGATAAGAAGGCACAACGCCTTTCGGATCTGAAGTGTAAGGCCCGTATCAAGTACGTCTTGTGTCGTAACACCAAGGTGAAAGCGTTCGCCAGCTTTTGGCACAACCTCGCGAAAGACTTTAACAAGTGACACTATCACGTGGCCAGTCTCTTGGTATTTTGCTGCCACCAATTCTGGCGTTATGACTCGCGTATTGCAGTTGCGCACAATTTCCTGGGTATCAGCCAAAGTGAGTATTTCAAGTTCCCCCTGAGCCTGAGCAACCGCGGCCTCGACATCCAGCCAAGCTTGGAGCATCTCGTCTTCAATCCACACTGCACGCATATCGCGAGTGCCGAATTGATCTTGGTAAATCTGCGAAGTGTGAATCACAAAAAGTTCCTTTGGCCACTTGAGTCAATCAAAAGCAATGGGTTTCTCCACCGTCCACGTCTAAATAAGCTCCGTTGACATAACTCGCCAATGGTGAAGCTAGAAAGACAACGACAGCAGCAATTTCTTTTGGTTCGCCAATTCTTTTTAAAAGAGTGTTTTTGGTAAAAGTGGATTCGAATTCCTCGACCGAGGTTCCGGCTGCCTCGGCGCGAACTTTGACGTTTTCTTTCCAACGTTCGGTACGGATAACCCCCGGATTAACCGCGTTAACCAATATATTATTACCAGTACAATATTTAGAAATGCCTTTCGTGAAGGATAGCAAGGCCGCGTTGACCATTGCTGCAGGTAAACCGGTTGGAAGAGGTTGACGGCCACCGTAGCCAATTACGTTTACTATCCTACCATATGAACGCTCGCGCATCGCGGGTAATAACTCGCGTGTCAGCCGGACGTAACCCAGGACTTTAAGCTGGAAGGCGCTTATCCAAGCCTGGTCTGGCAAAGTCAAAAAATCGCCATTTTGAGCATCTCCTGCACAATTGACCAATGCATCCACGTGTCCAAAGTGTTCGAGTGTTTTGCTGGCGAACAACTTAGTGCCAATCTCTTCACGTAAATCTGCGGCAACGGTTAAGATATCGGCTGACGTGGATCCAGATATTGATGCAGCAGCCTCTTTCAATCTGCTCTCATTTCGCGCACAAATTGCTACATTAGCACCTTCCTGGGCCACCATTTCAGCGATTGCTAAACCGATCCCACGACTGCCTCCCGATATCATAAACACCTGATTCTGTATCTGAAGATCCATTGGACATCCTTTCACGTCTAACGGAGATGAAGCGGCTTAACTCGCCTGACGTACTTGTTCTTCAATCTCGCCGCCGGGAGATACAAAAGATCCGCAACCCGGTGCGGCTACGATCTCGCCATCTTTCGCAACCAAATTGCCACCAACAAAGGTCATCACCGGAATACCTCGCAAATTCCAGCCTTCGAAAGGTGAATACTTTGCCTTGCTCATGAACTTCGAAGAGTCGAGCCGCCAAGTTTTATCCATATCGATTACGACTAGATCCGCGTCGGCTCCAATCTGGAATGAACCTTTCTTTGGATACAAACCAAACACCTCAGCGGGACGTTTCGAGGTTGCATTGACAAACTGCGCGAGAGAGAGTTCTTCTGCAGCGACTCGGTCCAACATCAGAGGCACCCAGAAATCAAGTGCCGGGCTACCTGGTGCGGATTTCCATATGTCTTTTTCCAGTTTACGATTAATATCTTGAGGTGCGTGGTCTGAGCCAATCATATCTATAGTTCCGTCAAGCAAACCCTCCCACAGCGCTTGCTTGTGTTCAACGCCATGCACCGGGGGCGAAAATCTACCCATACAGCCCAAAGCAGTTGTTTCTTCTTCAGTGAGCAATAAATTATGCGGCGTCACCTCACAGGAAATGTTACTGTAATAATGTGCTTTGGCCCAGCGGATAAAATCGACAGAACCTTTTCCCACAACGTGACAGATATGAATTCTCGCATCGGTGTGCTTGGCCATAGCAATTTCGCTGAAGACGGCAACATCCTCAATCATTGGTGGCCGCGCGAACATAAGCGCCCGCATGTCAGATTGCATATTTTTGCGAGCGTGATTTTCAAGGTACTGAATTAGCGCCTGATCTTCCGAATGAATCGCAGTCAACGCCCCAAAGGAAGCAGTCTTTTCAAGGATCCGGAACATATCTGGGGTTTCGGTCGTTATGTAATTCCGAAAATCAGGATCCCCATGACCAGTTTCGGCGGTGAAGACCTTAAAGCCTATGGCACCTAGAGGAGCAAACTGGTCGAGAAAGTTGACGTTTTCCGAGCAGGCCCAAACATAAAGGCCAACGTTTACATAAGCCCTTTCCATCACCCGGTCGCGACGTTGTTTAAAAGCATCAATTGTGGTTACCTTAGGTTTGCTGTTGGGCATATCCAACACAGTGGTTATACCGCCAACGGCTGCGGCCGAGGTTCCCGAATAAAAATCCTCCCGATCACTATGATCAAACTCGCGCAAATGTACATGACCATCGATAATACCTGGCAGAACATATTTGCCGGAGACTGTGATTAAATTAGCAGAAGGATCTACTGGTAACTCATGACCAATGCGTATTATTTTCCCCTTGGATACATGCACGTCCATAACCGCTTCGCCACCATCCCAGGGTATAATCCCTCCTTTGAGCACAAGGATGGTATCATTACTCATGGCTGATTTCCTTTCTACGTGTTGTTGATGCTAAGCTTTTGGTAAGCGAATTCCTGGTCAATAAGCTTGATCCTCTAGCCCGCCAAAAATTATAGCCAGCGATGACAGACACTATGGCGATGCCAGCCGCGTTCACTAAAGGTGCGTAAGGAATACAAGCGATACATGCACATAAAAGAAGGATTCGCTCAAGCAGCGAAAGATCCGTTTTTATTCTACCGCAAATCGAAAAACTGAAAGCGAAAATGCCTAAGATGGCTACAATAATTGAATAGAAAATGTTAAACCAATCGCCAATCAACATTATGCCCGGGCTATATACAAACATATAAGGAACTATAAACGCGGCAGCGCCAAGTCGCATAGCTGAGAAACCAGTCTGCAGCGGAGGTGATCCTGCAATTGCACCTGCGGCATATGCCGCCAAAGCTACGGGGGGAGTGATTGCAGAAACAATACCCGAATAGAATACAAAGAGATGGGCGGAAATAGGGGGCACACCAGCCTTGATCAATGAAGGAGCAATCAGGACGGCAAGAATAATATATGCGGGAGTGGTGGGCATGCCCATCCCGAGTAATAAGCTCGTACACATAGCAACGATGAGCATAGGCAGTAAAATTCCTTGGGCTAACTCCAAAAGCATGAATGATACCTTGGCTCCGAGGCCCGTTAGAGTGAAGACACCGACCACAATACCAGCGCAAGCGCAAGCGAGTGCGACCTGGAGCGTTCCCATTGTTCCTTGTTTCAAGGCATTAAAGAACTGCGGTACCGACATCCGTGTATCTGATCTTAGGGAGCTAATGACGACAACGGAAACAATCGTCCAAAATGCTGATTTGGTCGCAGACCAATGCATGAAGACTAGCATGATAACCAGTAACGCAAGTGGACCAAGAAATAGCCAGCCTCTTGCCAAAACTTGCTTCACGTTAGGGAGTTCACTTCGTTCCATACCTTTTAGCCCGAGACGAGCTGCTTCGAGATCGACATTGATATAAACGGCTACGTAATAAAGAATAGCTGGTATGGTCGCCATGACAATTATTTCTGCATAACTCACCTCTAGGATCTCAACCATGACAAACACAGCCGCGCCCATTATTGGTGGCATGAATTGCCCCCCAGTCGATGAAACGGCCTCAACGGCAGCAGCAAATTTCGGCTCATAACCAAGCCGTTTCATCAAGGGAATAGTGAACGCGCCCGTGCCAACAGTATTGGCCGTGGCACTTCCGGAAACTGTTCCAAACAGGCTACTCGCGACAATAGAGACCTTTGCTGGCCCACCTCGAACCTGTCCAAAAAGTGCGAAGGCCAAGTCAATGAAAAATTTCCCGCCACCAGTTTCCTTTAGAAACGCGCCTAACGTGATGAACAGAATTACGAAGGTTGCCGAAACACCAACAGGTACTCCATATATTCCTTCGGTACTGGGATAAATGTGTTGGAGGATACGTCCGATGTCGTAACCCCGGTGCCCAAATATGCCAGGCATATATTGTCCGAAATAGGCATAAGCTAGAAATATGATAGCGACGATCGGCAATGTGAGACCAATCACACGTCTTGTTGCCTCAAGGACAATAAAAATGGCGGCAATCCCTAAGGCGACGTCCCAAAAGTTCGGATTTCCCTGCCGGAAAGTGAATTCATGATACTGGTTAATTATGTAAGCGCCTATCGCGAGACTACCGATAATTAATAGAAAATCGAATAAACGGCCAAGAATATATAAACGGCCCTTGTGTACCGTTAGATATAATAGAAAGGTCAAAACGAGTATCGGACTCAAATGAATAGATCGTTGGATCAAAGCTCCATAAGCGCCAGCATAACCTGTGTAAAGGTGAAAAAGTGTGAGGCCGATAGCAATGAGTGTAATGCCCTGTGTGACAAGGCGCTCGATAATATTATCGGGTCGCTCTGATCCATGTTCGATGTATTCGGCATCATTGTCCGAATGATCTGTTTTGGAATTTGAGTGTTCGATCATCGGCACACACATACAATTGGCCCGACCGGCGCCGCCATGGCAAATGGGACGCCGGAACAAGGACATGAGCTAATTTTGAATCTCAATACCCTTCTCTTTGTAATAACGAAGGGCTCCCGGATGAATTGGGATAGGGATACTTTTGGCCGAATCTGGCAAGGCGTACTTTTTTCCGGCTCGGTGAATCTCTCCGAGTTCCTGAGTATGCTCAAGAATCGCTTTGGTAACTTTGTAGACGATTTCTGGATCGGTGTCTTCATGTGTGATGATGATGGTTTTTGAAGCCATTGCATTCACATCTTCATTAATATTGGGATATGTGCCGGCCTTGACTATCGAAGGTGTCCAATAAGGGTGAACTTTGTTGATCTTTATCATGTCTTCATTCGAAATAGGAACCAGGCGTACATCATGGGTTGAGGAAAGATCTAAAATGGCTCCTCCCGGAACGCCTGCCAATTGAATTGTCGCATCCACGGTCCCATCCTTGAGTGCTGAGATAGCTTCTGTTTGAGTCAGCCGGTCGGTACGCGCAAACTGCGAGGGCTCGATGCCAAGAACCTTAAGCATTGCGGTGCCCATAGCTGCGGTCGAACTTCCCGGCTGACCAATAGAAATACGCTTACCAACATAGTCATAAACCGATTTAATCCCAGACTTCTTGAGAGTCACAAAATGCTCGATACTCTCATGACCGCTCATCAAGGCACGCAATGGATATTTCTCGCCCGGCTTGAAACGACCTCCTCCATTGACGGCAAAATATGCCGCATCCGGAGTTGTCAAACCAAAATCAGCGCGTTTAGTTCCAATCAAGCGGGTATTAGCAAACCCGCCCCCAGTTACTTCGGCATTGGCATTTAAATCTTTGACATGCTGAGTTAGAATCTTTGCCATTCCAGTAGCCACCACGATATAGGTGCCACCAGATGCGCCACCTGCAATGTTGATAAAATCAGCAGAGCGCGAATTAGAAGCAGTCAAGAATACCGCCGCTAGAACAAATGCACAGAACAAGTTCCATTTTAGTCTAAATTTAACTTTCATATTTTCCTCCCTTGAATGCTTTTTATCGAAGTTGGTATTGGTATTCGAATTTATCGTTTCTTCCAATTATCATACGTCTTTCAATGACAACATCGTTAAAGGTGTAAGCTGTGCGTTGAATAACGATTAAGGGTTCTCCCTCTTGGACACCGAGTTGAGCGGCCGCCTCTGGATCCGCGGGGAGGGCGCGTAGACTTTCATTGGCCTGGACCACGTAAATCCCAAGTTCTTGCTGAAGTATGTCGTAAAGTGCTTTTCCATTGAGTTCCAATTTTTCAATGCCCGGAACAAGGGAATAGGGTAGATAGGAAGTATAAAGACAAATTGGTGCACCATCCTGAATCATACAACGGCGCAGCACAAACAATTGTTCATCGGGCAAGATTTTAAATATCTTTGCGAGCGGTTCTTGCTTGCAAGGGCGCAATTCGAAATCGATGACTTTAATTTCCGGGTGAAGTACTCTTCCGGAATCTGACTCACGAAAACGGAAAAAACGTGTAAGGCTTTGACCGCGGTCGATAGGTCTTACAAATGTACCTTTACCGGACTGACGGTGCACTAGGCCATCGCGGGCCAGTAGGAGGATCGCCTGTTTCACCGTCCCCACACTGACGCCGAAACGCTCACTTAGCTCAACTTCAGTTGGCATAACCTCGCCCGGTTTCCAGGTCCCCTTTCGAAGCTCCGATTCCAAAAGCCTCCGGATCTGTTGATAGAGAGGCCCACTATCTGACTCGACTTTGGATAGGATATTCATCTTGCCAATAAGTATAAACATATAAATGTTTATATGCAATCGGATTTAGACCCGACGAACGGAAGTTGAGCACCTCTGGTAGTAGCATTCCGTTCTAAACTGGGATGTGGCGCATCTTAAAAAATGGACTATTGGTTGTACTGATCAGTTGTAAATTCGGATAGAAAGTCACTCATGTCATTCACCTTTTCTAAGGTCATGACTTTGTCGATGAGTGCCTGACAATCCTCTTCGGTGAGCGGCCGTGGACCGTCGGTTGCGCAATCGAAAAACTTATCGATGATTTGTTGTTGTTCCAGTGGCAATTCCGGTGTTCCGGGAACTGCCGTTACTGTCTCTGTAAATATTTGCCCTTTACGCAACAGGATCGACACGGTCACTGGTGTCATGACACCTGTGTTGGACTCGTCGACTTTGACCCGGACCCTTTTCGCCATGTCGCGAACATGCGAATCTCGAATCACAGCGTCCTTTAATTCGTTGAGACCGAAACGGCGGAACAACACCGCACATGCAAGCGCATATTGGACACTAAATTGTGCATTCACCTGAGGATTGTTGTCCGGATCAAATACGGCGCCAACCAATCTATTCATGTAGGGTGACAGTGAAACCTCTATAACCTCGATCTGATCGGATAAAAAATTGTGCTTGCTTGAAAGCCGAAGGATCGCATCAGTCGCCGCATGTGTACAGGCACACCCTGGATAGCGTTTGATGGTTACCTGTGTAAGTTCATAATCTTTTCCAAGATCTCGAATCACATCTCCCACATCACCATTTTCATACATGCGAAAAAGTCCGTACCGGCCTTCCAGGAAGTCATGTGGACCATCGCACCCCACACTTGCCAGTAGACCAGCATGAACGCCAGAACGAGCAGCGAAGGCAGATCCTAGGCGCTTAGATAGACTGCGTTCGATGGTGGCTTGTTGTGTTCCAGCGGCGTTCGAATATGCCAGGCCCATGGCATCTTTGATTTGGGTGGCTCCAAGCCCAAGCAAACGCGCGGTCGCGATCGCGGCCCCTATTACTCCGTGCACGGAAGTAAAGAACCAACCTGTTCGAAGAATGGTTGAACGCCCTAACCGATATGTCAAGTCGTTCGCGAGTATTAGCGCTGTTAGAAACTCGCGACCACTGACGCCTTGTCGTTCCGCCATAGCTAAGGTGGCGGGAAGCATGACGATATCACCATGAAGCGTCCCCACTTCGTGGAAACTGTCAAGATCAAGTGCACTGGCAAAGAGGCTGTTGACAAAGGCCGCAGAAATAGCCGGTAACTTGTTACCATGAACCCAGACTGTGCTTTCTGGTTTTCCGCCCTGTTCCAATGCTAATGTATACACCTCTTTGCAACCCGTTAAACCAGCTCCAGCCCATGCAACCCCTAGGGTGTCTAGTATCGACCGCTTTGCACAGGTAACCACCTCTTGCGGTAAATCCTCGTAACGGCATTCTGAAATGTGTTTTGCAATCTTGTCGACCGGATTTTCCATGTTTGGGCATTCTCCCTAGCCTCATCTCAATTGCCTCGACCTGTTCAATTTGCAAATGTTTAGTTCTCTTCACCAGAGTGATGATAAGACCATTCCAATATACAACTTTGAATAGCTCAGTTTTCTCGATTATATTTGCTGTTGGAAATTTTGTCTCTAAACTCATTTAGTGTAACGATCACAGAGCAAGTTAGTAGCTGATTCCAATCCTAAGGAGGGTCATATGAAGGCTATTCAAATCAAACAACCCGGCGGTCCTGAGGTGATGGAATTTGTCGATGTTGATCCGGCAGCACCGGCGGCTGGTGAAGTCCAAGTCCGGCAGACGGCAATTGGATTAAATTTTCTCGATGTATATCAACGTTCAGGTGCTTATCCCTTGAAGATGCCGTCGGGAATCGGATCAGAAGCCGCAGGTGTCATTGAGGAGGTCGGTGAAGGGGTAAGTAACTTAAAGCCTGGCGATCGTGTAGCTTATGGCGCAGGGCCGATTGGTGCTTACACGGAATTACGTAACATGCCGGCCGGCCGGCTCGCTAAGTTGCCAGACGGGATCGATGATGAAACCGCCGCTGCTATGATGCTCAAGGGTATGACCGCGCGCTATTTATTGCGAGAGACCTATGAAGTTAAGAAAGGCGATACAATTTTATTCCATGCCGCAGCCGGTGGTGTTGGCACGATAGCATCGCAATGGGCCAAGGCCTTGGGTGCAGTAGTGATTGGAACGGTGGGTTCGGACGAAAAAGGTGAGATAGCCAAGGCCCATGGTTGTGATCATGTTATCAACTATTCACGTGAAAATGTCGCAGAACGAGTGCGTGAGATAACCGGCGGCGTCGGCATACCGGTGGTCTATGACGGTGTTGGGAAGGCAACGCTTGAGGCATCGCTCGACAGCTTGAGGCCGCGCGGCATCCTTGTAAGCTTTGGCTCCGCTTCGGGCCCGATTACTGATTTCAATGTCAATATTTTGGCGGCGAAAGGTTCACTATATCTGACGCGACCGACACTGACGACCTATGTAGCGCACGATGATGATCTTGCCGCGAATACCGCCGATTTGATATCGGTCGTGGAAAAGGGTGATGTCAAGATTACAATCAACCAGCGATACAAATTTTCTGACGTCAAACAGGCCCATGAAGACCTGGTGGCACGCAAAACCACCGGAACTACTATTTTGCTGCCGGGCAAATAGGACTCAGTTCAGCACATATGTGACAAATTATCATTACGGAATTACATTTCTCGGTCTAAAAGGCAGAAAATGACGCTTCTAAAAGAGATCTGGAAAAGATCATGGAAAGGGTGGGATTTGGCAATGCTCGCGCTGAAACACAAGAAGCCACGGCAGCAGACCGGTTGGACGGGGCAGAACCAACCTGCCTCTTGGCTTGCCGACATCATAGACAGCAAATAAACCAAAGTTGTGACTGTGGCACTGGCAAACAAGAACGCACGGATAGTCTGAGCTGGGCTCAGATTTGGTGGAACCAACAGATCCTCCTCATCAGTTTCCGCCGAGCAGGGCATCGGAATACATGAGAAACCTTGAAAAGACTCCCTTATCGGATCCAAAACGGACAATCAAAATCTGAATGTTTCCCCCGAATTTTTATTGACGGAATGGGGTACCCCCGAATTTTCGGCGTTAGAATGTGATTAGGGAGGACTCTGCAAAAAAATAAAAAAAATTCACGTTCATTTCACACTCAAGCGCTAAATAGCCTTGGGCAGGCAGACGCCTTGTCTAGCGCAAATCGCAGTCATTTTTTCCTCAGCAGAATTCTCGTCCGACAAGAGGCAGTGGCATCATCAGCAATTGAAGGTACATACAGCACTTTGGATCATTTGTTAGAGGTCGAGGAATCAGAACCCACACTACAGATACAAGCAGATGCAGATGCTCAACAGGTGCGCAGCTATGCTTTGGCCTTAGAAGAATCTCTTTCAAATGTTGAGCGCAATCGATTAGACGCATTTTCCGTTGGAATGATCCGAGATCTGCAACGTGAAGTAATGAAGGACAATATAACTTATTCTCAAAATCACAGATACCTACCCGGGCAATTCCGAAAAAAAGGAACTGTTGTGCATATAGGTAGAGGACGCGATATCGCTCGATCTATTTATAATCCCGCCCCACCAGAATATATAAGACGCTGTATGACAGAGCACATAAATTATCTCAGATCCACAGGCATGCAACAGATAAGCCAAAGCATTATCACACGAATTGCTTTAGCCCACTCACATTTTGAAGCCATTCACCCGTTCCCTGATGGGAATGGTAGAACCGGGCGACTGCTGTTGCCTCTTATGCTTGCAGCCGATGGTCATACCCCTCTTTACCTTGCCCCTCATATTGCCGCACGTAAAGCAGAATACTATGACGTTCTGCGGGCCGCTCAACAGCGCCTAAACTTTCCTCCACTGATAGAGTTTATAAGTCAGACAATTATTGCTGCAGTTGATAGATCAATAAATTCTCATAATGACCTTACCAATTTGGTCGTGGACTGGAAACAGCGCAGTTCGTGGCGCAAGAATTCAGCTCCTCTTCGAGCTCTAGATTTCTTGCCGGGATATCCTGTTGTAAATATCAACCGTCTTGCTAAAAACCTTGGTGTTTCAAAGCAGGCAGCGAGCAGTGCGATTAAGAAACTAGTTAGTTGCGGGATTTTGATTGAGCGTACTGGGTTCAAAAGAAACAAGGTGTTTGTCGCCAAAGAAGTACTCGATATTTATAATTCACCCTTATAAAATCATTAACTGCCAGATTGTCCCGGGGTGGTAAAATGTTCTGAGACTTGTCTTAAAACTGTCAGTGCAACCCGTGACATTTTCCCGCGCTTGCTCCAGTCAGAGGCCGGAAGGCTTCGGGCTTGTGCCCCGAATTCCGGATCGAGCATGAGGATGGTTAAATCAAGTAAGTTTAAAGGCCGGGGAATTCAAACTTAGACATTACCCACAGTTTGGGATCGGATTTTTATAACAGGATTTTCTGAATTACTACCCCAGTACTACCGAAGTAATTATTGCAAGAACAATTTTTTAGCTAAGCCGTTGATTTCATTGGTGCCGGCTGACGGATTCGAACCGCCGACCTACTGATTACAAA
>CAYWUX010000055.1:0-10006 GCA_964461525.1 uncultured Hyphomicrobiaceae bacterium
CTCGGAAATTTCTTAAAAATACAGTATTCTGGCCAATATTCTGCTGTTGGGGCTTCATACGGCACTGAACAACTTAATGGACGTCATTCCGGCCCGGCAAAATGCGTTAAATCAAGCTCATCGACAAAGACGTGCGATTACCCGAACCGGATTGTCTCTCTCGCCCATGCAATGACGGGCCAACCACTTGCTGCGATTGCGGAGGCCCGGCGGGCCGTGGAATTAAATCCGCTCGATGCGCGTGCCAACCACGTTTTAGGGTTAGCCTTGTCACTATCGGCGGCACGATTTGATGAAGGCATTCCCTACCTTGAGAAGGCGCTGCAGCTGAATCCGATAGATCCCCTTAAACATCTGTGGTTGACGCAACTCGCTCTCGCACATCTGTGCGCCGGACGGTATGAAAAAGCAGCAGAATATGCACGAGAAGCAATCCATCACAGACACGATTTTCTCGAAGCCCATCTGGTTTTGGCCTCAGCTCTCGGCCATCGGGAACGCCACGAAGAAGCGCAGGCCGCAATCGAAGGATATGGTGATGGGGCCGAGAACTATCTGGAAAACGATGTCCTCTTTGCCAGGGAAGTTAAAGACGTGATACTAGGCGGACTGCGGAAAGTAAAACTTTAACATTCGCGGGAAATTCCTTCAACATTGCCCTGATGAGCAGACAAAAAATCAGGCCGTCATCAGATCCTTGCGTTCAGCACCGGATTGAACGATTTCCATCTTGTCTGCAGGATAACTTCGAACCAGGGTCCGCGCTTCAGCTGGCGTTCCATTGAGCCACGTTTCATATTCATCAGCCTCTGTCAGAATGACCGGCATACGTTGAGGATGAACTTGGGCCACTAGCTTGTTGGGCTTGGTGGTCATGATCGAATAAGTATCAATATCGACTTTTTCGCAATCCTTCTTCAGAGGTCCAGAATAAGCACGCCAGATCCCGGCAAAAGCAAATAATGGTCGTTTCTTATCGAGTGCGAACCAATGCCAGGTGGCGGGTCGCTTACCTTTAGGCTCGGCAAAGCTTGTTGCCGGTATCAGACAGCGTCGAACACGGAATGAGGCGTTCCAGAACCGGCTATCGATCTTATCGTCCCTAAAATTGGTTACCCGTTTGGGGGCCCTGTCCTTCATCAGCAATATGAAACCCCAGCTCAATTCAACGAGTTCCCGGTCTCCATCTTCGGCAAGCCGAACCACAGGCGCATCATTTCCCGGGAATATGGCTGATCTGGAATTGATTGAAGCAGCACGATTGCTGCTAACTTTGAATAGTTCCCGGACCGCCTCACGGGGCAACGTCTGACTATAAAGATTGCACATGGTTGAATTCTAACGCTGAGTGAACTAAATGGCTATGGCTGCCTATATGGTTTTTTCAGACTTGGATCCACATTGAAATGAATGAAAACCGGCTGTGCATCTGGCACGCCGGAACTTTCTTGCAATCGGCAATTGCCGCCTCCGCACGAGTACCGTCAAACAAGACTTCGGATAGATCGGCAGGTTTTTTGAGCGGAATTTTGTAATGGCATTAATGACATGGACATCAAGCCTCCCTCAGGCCGGTCCAACCTGATCACCCAGGTAGAATTTGCAAACGATGATGCAGCGCACAATCAATTAGGCATCTGCTTCATCCCATGATTTTTTCCCTAACAGCCTCATAAACAACGGCGAATGGTTACTTGCTTTTAATCTATAAGAGTGAAGCTTGACTGCACTTCTGTCAGTCAATCCTTCAGCCTGTCCATTCACCATAGATCTGCTTCTGGGTAATATTCAATCTGTCGGATGTGGCCCCTGGAGGGGATGCTCGGTGTATTCGCTTTCACTCATCTTTTCCTCCACTAATAAAAAAGAGTGCTATGATGAGGCACATACAGGATTGAATGGGACAATCAAGAGAGAATCTGATCGATGCGTCGGAATGTCGCTCACAGTCCGCTTTTGGCCGCTAAACGGGGCCTTTTTCAATGGTCAATTGATACATTCAACCGCCAAAATCTAAGGTAGCTGTGGCAGGACATCCTGGACCATCAATTCCATCGATCTGCGCATTTTCTTCTTATCATCCCAGTCCTGCGCAATCATTAGCAACGTCCCAAATCCACCTGTCACATCGTAGAGCTCGTTAAGTTTGCGCGTGACTGAATCAATACCACCCACGATGGCTATGTTCTCAACGAGGTATTCCGCATCCAGAGCCTCGTCCGGCATCTCAGGATCCATTTTCAGCAGGTCGAGCCTGCCAGCCATGGTCAGCAGGCCACGATGGTAAAGGAGAGACTTTGCAAATGTGCCATTCAGAGCATGCGACCTGGCTTCCTCGTCGGTTTCGCCTACAAATATGCTTCGAGAGATTCGCCATCGGGAGCGATCAGCTTCCAATCGACATACCGCAAAAAACAGGGAATTCAAGAGCCGCCAAACTGTTAGACATAACAGCCAATACGAGTCTTTTTACGGCGCCCGCAAATGCACCATAAGAAAATCCGCCTCGAAAAACCGTTGGCAGAGCTTCCCGCAACTCATCCTTAAGCTTTTCAATATCTGCAGGTGACAGACGGCGTTTGGCATTGGCAGCCGATCGGAATCGTTGTGTCAACTCGCATTACCTCAACTGTTTCGAACGCTGCCAGCTTTCAGACCCGCCACTGGTTGCGCCCTATGGTTCATGATGACGAATACTTGAGCGGATCACTGGAACAACGAATTGCCAACAGAACCGAAATCGTGCAATCTGCGGTTAGGTGACCGTTTCATTCGGGCTATGATGGGTGAGTTCTTGTTAGCTGTCAGGAAGCCCCCGATGACGGTAAGGCTGCCCACCATTTATTCTATCGCAACTCAAGCGATGTCAACGAAGGGAGTTCGCGTTATGAGAAAGTATGGGTTGATATTTTTGTTGACGATATTTGCCTGGTCTAGCCTCTCAATTGAAACTAAGGCCCAAAAGGGACCTCAGCTCCTGTTTGTGCAGTCAGCAGGGAGCTTTGCATTCGATGACGGCACATTGACACTGCGCCAGATTGCGCCAAGTACGATCTTTTTTTCAGAGCGCCCAAAACGGATCGCCGGACATGTCCGCAATGACCTTTTCCTTAAATTGTGGGTCGAGGGCAAAAACAGCTTCAAGAAAGACCCGCCCAACGCAACCTTGTCCATGTTTGGTCCCGACGGAAAGGCCTCACAGGCTGTTGTTGTTCTGAGCAACCCGAGAGTTGATGCCAGTAATCTCATTTACGACGCCAAAGTGTTGGAAGGCAAAATTCCACAAGAGGGTGCTGAAAGCACATTGTTCATAGATGGTGACAATGCCCCTTGCTCAGAATCAGACCCGGGGACTGCTGCGGGCGATGACCTCGCCTTCTCGAGCTATCCATGCAGGGCGGACAACGCGTTTTCAGAGGACGAATAATTCTGCTTCTTGAGTATGGTGCTGAGCAGCGGCTCATTGAAGTTTAGAATCGGCGGAATACATTTCTTGATGTGCAAATTCGAGCCGCCTGGAAGTTGGTATTCTGTCTTTAGGGTCTGGTTTATGCTTCCGCAAATTTGCTCTTGATCCGTAAATAATACCGCTGCCGCACCTCAAGATTTATGGTTCTTTTCGTCCTTGAAGATTTTGGGTGTATCCCGTTTTTCTAGTTGACACCTTGGTATCTCAACTGTCCCTTAAGAATGACCAAACTCATATGGCTCAGTAGACAGCGAAGTGGATTGAGACAATGACCATTGAAACTATTGGTGTTGTTGGACTAGGAAATATAGGCAACGGTGTCGCAAAATCATTGGCCCGCGGAGGGAAGTGGGAAGTTCTGGCTTGGGATAAAGACAAAAACAAACAACAGGCACTGAATTCTGTTGAACACTTAAAGATCACCCCACTGAATAAGATCGCGCGTAAAGCTCAAGTAATTTTTTTTGTAGTTCCATCAACCAAAGAGATTCTCGAGTGCCTTGAAGATGACAATGGCATATTTGCAAATGCCCGTCCGGGGCTCGTAATTTACGATCTGACCACTTCGTATCCGGTTGATAGCCGGGCGGTATGTGACAAAGCAAGTAAGCATCATATTTATTATTTGGATGCCGGAACCAGTGGCGGACCTTACAAAGCAGATAATGGTAAACTTCTGACTATGGTAGGGGGAGAGAGGCAGGCATTTTTACAGACACGCAGCGTACTGGAAGCTATCTGTGACCATATATTCTATGTCGGTGATAGTGGTGCCGGGCATACCTTAAAATTACTGCACAACATTGTTTGTCATGCGACAACTCTAGCTACGGCAGAAGCGGGTCACATGGCAGAGAAGGCCGGTATTCCGCTCGATGTAATGATTGATGTCTTTAATGTTTCGAATGCCCGGAGTTACGCCAGTGAATTCCGATTTCCCAATCATATCATATCGAGGACATGGGACGGTCGATCCAGAATTTTCAATCTTCACAAAGATATAACAATGGGAAAGAAGCTTGGCCAATCCTTGAACGCCGATACTACATATACCAGCGCAACTTTGAATATACTTGACAAGGCGATGGCGCTTAGTATGGAAGAAAAAGACTATACCCTGTTATACCGAGATTTTGATAAGATTCGGCATGCAAAAATAAAATAAATAAAATAGAAGGGCATGTAGCGGGTTCGGAATTTAAACTTTTTCATCATTAATCGTTCTGAATAAAATCATGGAATAATTGGCAACAGTAAATAGGGTTGTTGATTTTCAGTGCAGTGCAAAGTAACATTACCCCCAAAAATTGACGCCTGGCGATCGCGAGGATCGTTATGTTTGAAGGGACCAACACCGGTAAAGGTTGCATCATGTGTTCCCAGGCCTTTCGTAGTTCCGCCTGGCCACTCATAATCACGCCCCCGCACAGAAAGACCGATGCGGAAGCCTGCGGGAATTACGATACAGGTCGGCCAGACCTCAATATCGCATTCATAGATTTCACCGGGATCAAGCAACTGGATTTCATCATGGCTGTGATAAGGACAATAGGGCTCCGACAGATCTGCATCCAATTTCCGGTGAGAAGCACGTAGCCATCCCTGAGCAATTGGAGTGTGCGGATCAAGAGCTCCTTGAAATGTAACCTCTTTGAAGTCTGCAGTAAAAACACGAACAATGAGGAACAAATCTGCGTCTTTTGTTGACGAGGATACAAATAACTTGGCCGCAATTGGGCCTGTTATCTCGGTATTATTATCAAGTGGGGAAGATATATAGGTAACGCCGTCAGAAAGCCCCTTATATGTGACATGTCCTGAACCAGAATATGGCTCTCTCTTCAAGCTAAGATCATCCGGGTGCAAATAAAATTTAGTCCATTGGGTGCGGGCTAAAGGCCATTCATTCTCGTGGCGTTCGACAAAAATCTCTCCGGGATATCGTATTTGCAGTTGTACTTTGGCCTGTTCTGACCAATCTGAATCTTCACCTCTTAAAAAATGGCCGAAGAACCGTTTTTGAAGTGTGACACCATAGTCAGTGTAGAAACTTGTCCAATGTTCCAAACCGTGAACTTCGAGCCATTTGTCTTTTGATGCAGCGCGAAGATATCCTTCGAAATTTCCACGGGGGTGTAGTCCCTGTCCACCCCAGTTTGATGCAGAAAGAAGTGGGACTTTAATTTTTGACCAATCTGGGATGCGCGACGTCCAAAACGTATCGGAGGCGAGGGGGCTCTCATAACTTTCCGCAACAAAGTCATGGCGGAACTCTCCAAGCTCCTCGTCGATATATGTTTCCGGACCCGACACCCAACCTCCGGTCATACCGCTTTTAAATCCATTGTGGCCTTTACCGTGCTGCACTCTTAAAATTTGCGAGTCAAACCACCTGTGCCGTGAAGGACAATAGATTCCCCCATGAAAACACATGTCCCGGTAATAATCCGCCGCACCTTCCCAAACGCAGATCGCCGATAGGTGTGGAGGTTCTAATGCTGCGACCTGCCACTGATTCATGGCATAATATGAAATACCGTTCAGACCGACTTTTCCATTGGACCAGGGTTGCGCGGCCCCCCATTCGATGCAGTGATAAAAGTCCTGCGCCTCCCGCAATGACCAAAGGTCCATCACGCCAGGCGAACGTCCCGCACCTCTTGAGTCAACCCGAACGACAGCATAACCGTCTGGCACCCATTTTTCAGGATCAACAACCTCCCAGTTCTGAAATTTGTTGCTGGACCCTTCCGGGATATCCGGATGATCCTCACACATACGCTGCCACTGATCTACATAAAGGTCTTGAAACCGCAACCATTTTCCATAAGGGCCGTAGCTCATAATAATCGGATATGTTCCGTCAACCGGTGGGCGAAAAATATCGGCTCTCAGCAGTATCCCATCATCCATCTCGATTGGAATATCCCAGTCGATGAGCATGCCGTCACGGACTTCACTTGCGTTTTGATAGGTCATGGGCCTGTTCCGTTTCAATGTATGGAAACCAGTGATCGTAAATTGTGTTGCAGACTCGAGGCAATAGAAATTTGAGCCACAATTTATTTGACAAGTTACAACGGCATGATTGTTAATAATGCTTCCCGTCGAAAGTCACCTGCCTGTCGAAAGTCAGCTTCTCGACCGGATCAGTGTTTTGAATGGAGAATGGCATGAAGAGGGTCGCAAGTTTTTTTTCCAATTTCGAATCTCGCTTGTCATACTTCTTGATTGTATTATTGACGATTATCCTCTCCGTTCAGATTGTGAACAGATACATTTTCAGTACTTCCTTTGTCTGGCTCGAAGAAATAGCCCGTATCAGTTTTGTTTGGTTGATTTACTTTTCCGTCGCCAGTGCTGCGCGTGAAAATGATCATATTAGAGTTGGTATCATCGATATGTTCGTATCTCCAGCCACACTAAAGATCATTAATTATATCGCTGACGCCCTGGTTGTAGGATTTAATCTGGTCATTGTCTGGTATGGCATTCAATTAATGATATCGAGCGTTACGTACGGTGACAAGACGCCTGTTACTGACATTCCTATGGCGATAATCTATTCAGTCATACCGTTCTGTTTTGCACTGATGACCATCAGAATTCTTGGTTATGCAATTCGAGACTTTCAGTTGAGACCCTCAAAACAACCCGACGATAAGGAACAGCAGTTTACGCCTGTTCCAGATTGTTAAGGTGTCGAAATGCCCATACCTCTTATTTTGTTTGGATCATTCGCTCTCTTGCTTTTCATCCGCGTTCCGCTTGCATTTGCATTGGGCATTTCTACTGTTTTGACCATGGCAATTGACGGATTGCCACTTACATCCTTGGCCGTTACTTATTTCTCCGCAGTCGATTCATTTGCTTTTATGGCAATTCCATTGTTTTTGTTCGCCGGCAGCCTCATGGAACATGGAGGAATTTCGAGCCGCCTTATTGCTGTTGCTGATGTCTTACTCGGCCGTCTTGTTGGAGGTCTCAGCCTGGTTACAATTGGTACAAGCATGTTTTTCGGCGCACTGACAGGATCGGGAAATACGGCGACAGCTGCCGTCGGCTCTATGATGATACCGTCCATGATAAAGCGCGGATATGACGCTTCATTTGCTGGCGCTGTAACGGCTATTGGTGGAACCATGGGTATCTTGATTCCGCCGAGCATCGCACTCATCGTATATGGAATCATGGCGGACCTATCGATAGCGCGCTTATTTCTCGCTGGTGTTGTTCCGGGATTGATTTTAGGTATTGCTCTAATGATTGTTGCTTATATCATCAGCAAGAAACGTGGTTATAAGGGTTCGGACACCAGTTTTAGCCTGCCAGGACTTAGAACTTCTGTTAACAAAGGCAAATGGGCATTAATCGCGCCTGTGATAATTCTTGGTGGAATTTACGGCGGTATTATTACTCCAACTGAATCTGCTGTAATCGCTGTTGTCTATGGATTTATCATCGGAGCTTTCGTTCATAAAGAACTGACTTTTGACAAGGTGATGACATGCCTGAAGAGCACTTCAGCCATTACGGGTGTAGTTGGTATTATCTGGGGAACGGCACTCGGATTTGGAGAACTACTTAATATTCATCAAATACCCCATCTTGTGAGTGATACCATATTGAAAGTGACCGCCAGCGCGATCATCGCACTGATACTGATTAGCGTCTGGGAAATTTTCATCGGTATGTGGATGAATACCATGGCTCAAATTATTATAATGACGCCAATTTATTTGAATATTATCAATGCCGTGGGTGTCGATCCGGTCACTTTTGGAATCATATTTGTTCTGAATGCTGAAATCGGATTTGTAACGCCACCTCTCGGAACAAGCCTCTTCGTAGCTATGCCTATAGCCAAAGTTCAGTTAGGCGAAATCTCGTATGCTTCCATACCTTTTATCTTCGCTGTACTGGCTGTCATAGCACTTATTATCGTATTCCCCGATATTCCTCTCTGGCTTCCTAATTTTATTATGGGACCGGTCATTTAGCAGTAATTTTCTACTAGCTCATGGACGTTAGTTGGCGCAAGCATTTATGTAACAATTCCGTGTCCTCTTGCCTTGATAAGAAATGGGGCATAGGATGAAATAGTGGGTCAAGGAATAAAAACCAATCCGATCCAAAACGACTTGCTTGCCGTAAGGACAGGAAGCGTCAAACACCTCTTTTCGTCCGATCGTTTAAGCAAAATCTCCAGGGAGGTATTTCGGATGACTAAACGAATTTTACTAACTACTCTTATCGTTTTGTGGGGCGTATTTCATCTCAGTCAAACGGGTCAGGCCGCAACGACACTGAAGTTTGCTCACAACATGCCGCCGAAAATGGACGCCACTTATCATAGATATTTCGTCAAATTCGAAGAGCTGGCTAAAAAATACACCAATGGTCAAGTCGAGTTTAGAGAATTTCCTTCAGCCCAGATGGGTTCAGATCAACAAGCTGCCAAAAAGCTGCAACTCGGTAGCGTCGAAATGATGGCCGTAGCCTCTAACAATCTGGCGCAGCTCTACCCAGGATTTGATTTATTTACACTGCCATTTCTGTTCAAGGGAATGACGTGCGGCATCGAGCATGTTCTGGTCGATGATGAGCTGCTCAACCAAATTTCTCAAGAAGCCCAGAAAAAAGCAAATATTCGCGTTCTGGCCTTTGCTGTCGGTGGCATGCGAAATATTATGAATAGCAAACACCCTATCCTAAAACCATCGGATTTGAAGGGCGTACGAATGCGCGTAGCAAAAAATCCAATTCTGCTTGATACCTATAAAGCACTTGGTGCCGATGCCATTGGAATTGCCTCAGCCGAGACATATGGAGCTCTGCAAACAAAAGTTGTCGACGGCCACGATGGTGGCAGTTCATGGGCCTATGCACAAAAGCTCCATGAAGTACAGAAATTCATTTCGATAACCGGACACCAGTTGGTCGTGTTTTCCGTTATTGTAAACAACAAAACATTCGAAGGTCTGCCCGAAAACATACAACAAGGCCTGTCGAGAGCTGCCAGGGAAGCGGCTAAAATAAATATGGCCTGGTTACAAGACAACGAGCAACGGATTTATGATGCCTTTAAGAAAGCAGGTCTGAAATTTGACGAACCTAATTTGGAACCATTCCAGTCCGCCGTGAAGCCGGTTTGGGACAAATATGCCGAACGCGTTGGCGGCTGGGAGCGTATAAAGCAGGTTCAGGAACTGCAAAAGCAGTGCAATTAATTCACAAAAAAATCGAACTAACCCGCAATTTCCGGATTGCGGGTTGGTCAGGTCCTTGTAACACACGTCAGGCCGCAATGCTTGGAACCCAATTGGTATCAAACTAAACTGTCCTGAAAATAGTTTGGAATTGGGAATTCGGATTCGTCATAGATTTGCTTTTATGTGAACGCAAAACAATTGCCTTTTCGCCGGGTGGAAATTTGCGTTTATCAGTTCTGATTGATTAATCGGACGCAACAGGATCGATCATAGCTTTTGAAATTTCACAGTTCTTAAGAGGTCTTAAAAGTGCAATCCAGAGAAG
>CAYWUX010000055.1:10106-12192 GCA_964461525.1 uncultured Hyphomicrobiaceae bacterium
TAGCTTTTGAAATTTCACAGTTCTTAAGAGGTCTTAAAAGTGCAATCCAGAGAAGCCCACCAATTAACGAGAAAATGAACCAGTAACCCAGTATAAGAGCTATGGTATTCATTATATCAAGCAGGGCCAATTTTTTAATCCCCCTATCAAGGACATGACTGACTACACGGCAACGTCACGTGAATTCTATGTGAATGAAGCCATTAATAGCTGAATATGGCAAACTCGTGACATGCACGACAATTTCAGTTGTGCATGAACGATAAAAATGGCTCCTGCCTTATGGCCTTCAATCTATCGAATCCAACATCCGAC
This sequence comes from uncultured Hyphomicrobiaceae bacterium, assembly GCA_964461525.1. Classification (GTDB taxonomy): domain Bacteria; phylum Pseudomonadota; class Alphaproteobacteria; order Rhizobiales; family CAYWUX01; genus CAYWUX01. The sequence continues at coordinate 10,422 of CAYWUX010000055.1, forward strand.
GAAGTTGTCGTTTTTGCCAGCTTTCTTTAGCTACACGATTTCTGATTTTGCTCTTCTTTATAGATCTTATTATTTTATGATGTTTTTTAATTTGGTCATCTGGAGCGATGGCTGAGAGATTGGTCCCGCTAATGTTTTCCTCAGTTTTTATATCAGGAAAATCACTAAAATTTGGATTAGCAAGGGATGTTTTCAATGCAATTCCTGACTGACCGGATGAGGCCAATTTCGATTGAATTTTACCTTTTACGTCCATTGATTCATCGCTTACCACGGTCAATTGAGTATCTCTAAAGTCCTTTGCGAATTTTACGTTGAGCGAATAGTCCCGGTCCAATGAAAATTCATTCCAAGGGTGCTGTTTAGGCCGTGTCTTAATTGAGATGTCCCTTTGTACAGCCGACAAAATGTCATTAAGTAAAACGTGCTTTTTATTGACAATTTCTCTGTCCACGTTCTCCAGGAATGATTTCGTAAAATCGCTTGTCCCCCGCTGCATGTCGGTTAGGGCAACGGGTGATTTCGTTGGATAAGAAATTATCATTCGATTCTGAATAGGAATGCGTTTCATCGGCAGACATTTGTTGTTCGACATTCTTTCATTGGCGGATGATAGGATGGCGCGACAGGTATCAAAAAGCACGAGATTTGAACCTGTCGAATTTGCCATCTCTATTAGTAGAGAACGCAGTTCTATGGTCTGGAAATCAAGTTGGTACGACTTGGTTGGATTTGCTTCTATGGGCGTAATGTAGGTGCGCCCGGACTCTTGATGGACATAGCCTGAGTAGTACAGTAGTGCGACATCTGCACCATTCATTTGCGCCGCAAACATCTGGATTGAGGATTGGATGCCGGAACGTGAAAGATTGGTCCCTTCAATGACATCAAACCCCAGCCGTCTAAGTGAATGGCTCATTTGTCTTGCATTGTTTGTTGCAGAACCAATGTGATCGGAATGAGCATAGTCTGAATTGCCCAATACAAGCGCTATTCGTTTTTGCTCTGAGGTTGGCCAAGCCAAATAAATCAATATGGGGCTGACCATCAGAGAAAACAGCAATACGCGGGACATCTTCGTACAATCAAATGGATAATTTTATAGTTGTGATAGAGTACTTTTTCGGCTTACAGAAAATCTATAAATATATTCAGTGAAACAAATATTTTCGCTATTATGGTTAATTTTGTTAGCACAGCTGGCTTAGTAAAATCGGTTAGTAAACTCATAACAGACGACATCAATCGAACTAGCTCATGTTGTGAAGGCGTCGCCATCTCATAGACGAAACGGGGCTGCAAATCACAAAGGCAAGTAAAAGCAGAGTACAGTGCGGCTTGGATTGCGAAGATTAACTCATTACAATTTTCAGTGGAACTTAGGTGAAGCAGGAGTCTTGGAGAATTCTCGGAGGGCCTACACCGGTTTTCAATATTAGCTATGGCGGGTTGACAAATTTTGTGAGGGGGGGATGCCGCTCCATGTTACCATGAGAGTTTGAGGAGTTGATGCGCGGAACACAGTGCTCGGCACCAGTCCATTTATAATTTCGTCGCCTAAAATCATTGTGCGATCTATTGATCGAATGTCTTCTGTCTCCATCTTTGCTACATTGTTCATGAACTTTGCGAGAGGAAAGTTATATTTGTTGTGACTTGGAACTGTAAAGCAGTCATAGAGCAAACTGTAGATTGGTAAAATGCCGACTTCGGCCTCAGGAGACGTTGGTCTAAGTAAAAGCCTCGCGATAAGGAGTTTTATCACTCAGAA
>CAYWUX010000056.1:0-12098 GCA_964461525.1 uncultured Hyphomicrobiaceae bacterium
TACACGTCTGTAGTTAAAGCTGATAAGTATTTTACTTGCCATAACACAAGCTAAATTATTTCGATGTTTAGTAATGTCAGTGCATTAGGTCGCAGATGTTTGAAACCGCCGAGCTTGGCCAAGCTATTACTCAAAAAGATTTTCAGAAGACGGCGCCTCATATAAGGGAGCAGTTGCTCCAACTGCAAGAGCGATTGCGCCGTCAAAAAGAGTTTCAGGTTTTACTTGTCTTTGCAGGTGTTGATGGAGCTGGAAAGAGCGAATCTGTTGCGTTGCTCAATCAATGGATGGATGCAAGATGGTTAGCAACCTGCGCTTACGACGAACTCTCAAATGGAGAGCGTGAGCGACCAGAATTCTGGCGATACTGGCGAGATCTTCCGCCTCGCGGTCGAATTGGTATGTTTTTGAGCGCTTGGTATTCCCGGCCCTTACTTGACCGAGTTTACCGAAACATAGATGAGGTGACATTCATCAAACACCTGGAACGGATTACAACTTTCGAATCAGCTCTCGTTGACGATGGTGCACTCATTATAAAATTTTGGATGCACCTGAGCAAGAAGGCTCAAGAGGAAAGATTGGGTTCGCTCGAAAAAGATCCTTTGACAGAGGCGCGCGTTAGTCAGCGTGATTGGGAGCATTGGAAGCTCTACGACCGTTTCATCGAAGCCGCAGAGCAAGTTATTACCCGAACAAACAGAGGGAAAGCACCTTGGACAATTATTGAGGGAGTCGATTCAAACTATCGCAGTCTTGCCATTGCTACTTTACTTCGTGATGCCTTAAAGCGCCGATTGGAATCGGTAAACTTATCTGAAACAAAAAAACAACCGCGATTTGAGGGTAAACGTGCAAGAAAGAAAAATAAAAATCACGCACTATTTTCTGGCAAATTGAATAGCGAAGTATTGGAACATAAAAACTCAAATCAATCCAAATCAAGGATAACGGTTCTGAGCCAATTGGACATGAACCAAACGGTGGAAAAATCAAAGTACAAAGAAGCACTACGTGAGTCGCAGGCCCGACTTTATCATTTGCATTTGCGCGCAAGAAAAAGCGGTGTTTCGTCAATCCTTGTCTTTGAAGGACCGGATGCGGCCGGCAAAGGTGGCATTATCCGGCGTGTGACTAACGCGTTGCAACCGCGCAATTATCAGGTTTATGGAATTGCGGCTCCAACCGAAGAAGAGCGCTCCCAGCATTATCTCTGGCGTTTCTGGCGACATTTGTCGCGAGCTGGGCGAACAACAATATTTGATCGCTCATGGTATGGCCGCGTCCTCGTCGAGCGGGTGGAGAATTTAGCTCGTGAGGAAGAATGGCGGCGCGCTTACGGAGAAATAAATGACTTTGAAATGCAATTGATCGAGCATGGGATAGTTTTAATGAAATACTGGATTCATATCGACCAGGACGAACAACTCGCTCGTTTCAAAGCCAGAGAACAAATTAATTATAAGAATTGGAAACTCACTTCTGAGGACTGGCGAAACCGGAAGAAATGGCATGATTATGAGCTTGCAGTTCATGACATGGTCCAATTTACCAGCACTCAGCTCTCGCCTTGGAACCTTGTGGAGGGAAATAACAAGCGTTTTGCCCGCCTAAAAGTGCTCCGGTCATTCTGTGACAAGTTAGAGAGCGCGCTAGGTGTTCAAGAAGGAACCGTGGACTCGAGTGAAGTAGGTTGAATGATTCAATTTCAAATTAGGTAACCAATTTCGCCAGACTAATAGTGTGGGCGATCGACGTTGAATCAGTGTTGCTGCAAGCAGGCTTCATTTTCATCATTCAGTCCCTGGGACTGCTGATTTCATAAATTTTTAATTTTGATCAGATCGATTGAGCTTGCGCTTCATCAGATAATGCGTTGCCCCCATCCAGGATTTATGGTGCCAAAGGGATGTTCAGCGATCTTCCGGCGCAGCCGCATTCTGCCAGTTGGCAACATAGGTCGTGATCCCGGCTTCGCCGCAGTCGAAGATGTCTTCGAAGCGAGATAGAACGACTGTAAATTAGAAATAAATGCAGGAGTAACCGTCAATCACCACAGGGATGATTGAGGGTTTTTTTTTGCAGATTTCTCCAAAATGTTACGCTGCTTGAGAGTGCCTGGGCAGCCCGTCTGAAACCGACTTCAATATCTCTGCGAAAAGTTCTTGCGAATTGAACCTTCAGAACGCCCACAAATATTTCGCTCGTCGTATGAGACTCCCAGACATCGATGAGTGCTTGTTCATTATCGTGGGCGACCCATCGATCTGCCATTTCTCTCTTGAGTTCGCTCAGCCATTTTCTAGAGGATATTGCGCTGTTCCGGAGAGAAAACTAGGTTCAGATATACAGGAAATATGTTATATATTCGCGGGACCTGACAGGCGAATTAACGCTGGCTGGTTAGTTTATGAGGCAGCGCTCCAAAAACATGGTAAAGAATATTCTCCTTAAATCTATCCAGGAGTCAATCATGGATTCCACAATGACATAACACTGCGTTATGATGAGGCTATAGCAAAACTTGCTTGGCAAAGAACTATCGAATTTTTTGAAAGCAAATTGAGTTGAGGTCTGGTTCCCGAAAGGTTGGCAATCGTGCCTATGACAAAGCCACTGTCGATACCTTTTCAGGTGATGATATTGCTAGGATTCCTCGGACTAGGATTGACGGCCTACGTCGCACGCGATCGTATTCCAGGTATGATTACGACCTGGCCGGGGGAACTGCCTGGCAACAATACTGGGCATCCCCCTGTAAGAGGCATTCCTGTCATCGTCTCGCGGGTGATAGCCTCGACAAACGACACAGTCGTATCTGCCGTCGGGACAGCACACGCAAGACGTTCTGTGATGCTTCAGGCCAAGAGCGAAGGCATTATAGTTGCACTAAATGCCCGCTCCGGATCACGTGTCAAACAAGGTGATGTCATCTGTGAACTCGAGTCTACGAAGGCCCGACTTGCCATCCAAATTGCCGAGAAACAGCATCAAATAGCTTTGCGCCTACTTGAGCGTTCAAGAATACTGAATCGACGAAATGTCAATTCCGATGCACGGGTCCATGATGCAGAAGTAGTGACCGAACGCGCGGAGCTGGAAGTCCAGCTAGCAAAAGAGACATTGCGTGATCATAAGATAATTGCGCCATTTGACGGCATTGTCGGCCTGCCACTTGTCGAGGTCGGCGATCGCGTCACCACGGCGACGCCAATCGTATCACTGGACGATCAGAAAGACTTGCTCATTGAGTTCAGAGTGCCCGAAAAATTTGCAGCTCGGATCAATGTCGATGATCACATCACGGCAGTAACACCAAGTCACCAAGGCACCCGCTTCAACGGCCGTATTGAGTCTATAGACAACCGCATCAATCCCACCTCCCGCACGATGATGGTCAGGGCTGTTATCCCAAATGAGAAGAATGTTCTGCGACCTGGAATGTCGTTCGCGGTGGAGTTGCAGTTACCCGGTTCACGCTATGCAGCCGTGCCGGAACTGTCACTGCAATGGCGTAAAGGAGAAAGCTACGTCTGGGTTGTCCGGGAGTCGAAAGCCGAAAAGGTCCTCGTCAGAGCTGTCAAACGCCTGAACAGCATGGTACTCGTCGACGGTGATGTTGCCGTGGATGAACTTATCGTAGTTGAGGGTGTTCAACGATTGCGTCAGGGTAGGCCGGTCACGTTCAATATGCCTTCCACAAACCGAAATCCAGCGACTGATGAGCCCAGGCAGTCAAAGCATGATCGGCAGGGCCGCAAGGGATAAGTACGATGACCATCGCGAACGATTTGCCTGCCATGAGTGTTCGTCGACCTTACCTTGCGGCAGTTTCGAACCTATTGATTATCGTCGCCGGGCTTGGAGCTCTCGTCGGCATTGAGATCCGCGAACTCCCAAATGTCGACCGGCCCGTCGTGACAGTGCGCGCCAACTTGCTTGGTGCATCGCCCGAGACGATCGACGCGGAAGTCACGAGCATCATTGAAGGAGCGGTGGCACGGGTCAATGGTGTTGTTGAAGTTCGCTCATCAAGCGAGGAGAACAACTTTCGAGTTCGCGCCATTTTCCGCCCATCAGTCGATCTTATTACAGCCGCCAACGATGTCCGAGAGGCGGTTAGCCGGGTTCAGCGTGAGCTGCCGGACGGCATTGAGGATCTGTTCGTCATCAAGGCCGATGCTGATTCCCGCTCAATAATTCGTTTAGCCGCCTACAGTGAGGATCGTGCGGTCGAAGACATCTCTCACCAGATTGAAGCGGTAGTCATTCCAGAGCTGACCTCAATTGAAGGCGTCGCCGATGTGACACTTTTTGGAGAACGGGAACGTGTCATAAAGGTTGTAATAGATCCAATGCGACTGGCCAGTTACAAACTGTCCGTCAACGACGTGATCAATGTTCTCAGGAACGCCAGTCTCGATATCCCGGCGGGAAGCTTCAAATCTGATGAACAGGAAGTGATCGTTCGCGCAAATGCCTCAGTCACTGAGCCGGATGCCATTGAGCGGCTGATTATTCGCGACCAAGTGCGCATTCGAGATGTTGGACATGTGTTTTTCTCACCGGACGATGCTGAAAGCGTTGTTCGTTACAATGGTCGCTCTGTGATAAGCCTCGGCATAGTCCGACGTGCACAATCTAATACTGTACAAATTTCACGTGATGTCGCGAAAGTCGTTGACCGTCTCAACGCGCAACTGAAAGACATAAAGATCGTCACGACTTCTGATGATGCAGTATTTATTCGAGGTGCAATCACGGAAGTCCTGATCAGCCTCTCTTTGGCAATTGCGATCGTGGTCGTAGTCATTGCTCTGTTCATAGGCCAACTGAGAGCTGCCCTTATTCCAGCTATTGCCATACCGGTAGCCCTAATCGGGACGGTTGCCGCAATCTGGATCCTCGGATTTTCACTCAACCTAGTCACGCTTTTGGCTCTCGTTCTCGCAACCGGCCTGGTCGTCGATGACGCCATCGTGGTTCTGGAGAATATTCAGCGCCTCGGAGCGCAAGGTATGCAGTCGCGCGCCGCAGCTGTAATCGGAACGCGCCAGGTGTTCTTCGCCGTCGTCGCGACCACAGCGACATTGGTTTCCGTATTCACACCGATTTCCTTTTTACCGTCGACTGCTGGCCGACTATTTGGCGAATTTGGTTTCGTACTTGCAGTAGCCGTATGCATCTCATCCTTTGTTGCGCTGACCGCAGTGCCTATGCTGGCCTCCCGAATCGGAGTTTCGAACAGGAACTCGGGGCTCTCAGAAAACGCTAGGGAGAACGGTCAAACAGGGTTCCTTTCCAAAAAATACAGTAAGATCCTCGATCGAATCCTCATGGCGCCGCTCGTGATGGTCGGACTTTGTTGTCTGGCCATCTTTGGTGCAATGATCACATACGAACGGCTGGGCGAGGAACTGGTGCCGGAGGAAGATCGCGGTCTCATAACGGTTCGGCTGACGGGGCCTGACGGTACGGGACTGGACTACACCGACCGCCAAGTCGAAAAAGTGGAAGCGATCCTCCGCCCCCTGGTCAATTCTGGCGTCGCGACAAACCTGTTTTCAATCACCGGTCGTTATGATTCCAACCGCGGTCAGGTTGACGCGTCGCTTCGTGATTGGTCGCAACGACGCCAATCCGAGGGAGATATTGCAAGATCTGTCAATCGCCAGCTTGCACAAATTCCCGGTGCTCGCAGCCGGGTCCGCCGGGGTAACAGCCTTGACCTGAGAAATGCCGACGGAGGGATTCGATTTGCGTTGACAGGGTCAAACTACGAGGAAATAGCAGAAGCCGCAAACCAATTCGTTATCGCGATGGAACAGCACATCCCACAAGTGCAAAATCTGCGCATTGAGTTTCGCGCGACCCAACCACAGATTGCGGTGAACGTTGATCGGCGTCGAGCAACAGATCTTGGCGTGTCGATCGAGTCGCTGGCGACAACACTCAAAACTCTCGTCGACAACGATGAAGTGGCAGAACTCAGCATCAACGATGAACGGGTGCCGATTGTACTTCAAGCGACGGTTGGCGCCATCGATGATCCCTCGGATCTCAACAATCTGTACGTCAGCTCCTCCACGGACCAACTTGTCCCGCTGACGCAGCTCGTGTCTTTTAAGGAGTATGCCGTCGCAGCCGAACTCGACAGGCATGGACAGCGGCGAGCTATTGAAATTTTCGGCGACGCAGTGCCTACCTATTCGTTGCGCGACGCTGTTGATGCAGTGCAAGATCTCGCCGATCGCGAATTGCCGCAAGGCATTGGCCTCCTGTTTCTGGACGAAGCCGCAGTTCTCAACGAAACGTCTTACGGCGTTTTAATCACTTATCTTGTGGCACTGTTGATTGTGTTTCTTGTCCTCGTTGCCCAGTTTGAAAGCGTTTCGAGCGCCCTCGTGGTCCTGCTGACCATCCCCTTTGGTGTTTGTGCGGCCGTGTTCGCGCTGGCTCTGACCGGCACCTCAATCAATATCTATAGCCAGATTGGCGTGTTGATGTTGATCGGCATCATGGCCAAGAATTCAATATTGATGGTCGAATTCGCAGATCAGCTGCGTGAGCAGGCTCGAACCGTTCTCGAAGCTGCTAGGGAGGCATCTCTGGTTCGATTGCGACCAATCACCATGACGATGGTCTCAACAATCCTGGCGGGTCTCCCGCTTATCCTGGGAGGTGGCCCGGGAATTGAGGCAAGAGCCGCGATTGGCTGGGTGATATTTGGCGGCCTAGGTTTGGCGGCCGTCTTTACTCTCTTTCTAACTCCCGCCCTGTACATACTTTTGGCTGGTTTGGTTCGACCGAGGAACACCGAGGAAATTCGGATTGCTCGCGAGATAGAAGCCGCCGAAAGGATCAATCAAGAACCGGCGGAACAGGCGGCCGTCTTGAGATGATGTGCGAGCGCATATCCGTCTCGAAGGTTATCAAAATTGAGGACTATTTTCATCTATAAACCGTGAAGAAGTTCGTGAGATGAAATTAGTTTTAATTTAATCACAGAAGGCAAATCGTCGCAGATGTGTTGGTCATGTCCGACAAACGCTCTGCGTTTCTGAGTGCTGCGCCTGTCGGGTTCTGGGTCAACGTCGCTCAACACAATGGAAAATACAACTTGGTCGTACGATGAAGTCCGATTGACCCAGGATCGTTGAGCTCAATTGTAAAAATTGTGCCAAGCTCAGCAGAAAACTAGACTGTATTTCAGATTAACTAAGTAGAATTTTTCGTTACCATGTCCGAAACGGGTAAAAAAATTAAATTGCTTGCGTTAGGCAAGTTTTATATTCTGCGAGATGGGTGGATTTTCTAATGGATATAGTCAGTTTGATTATAAAGCATACAAGTGGTGCCGTCGGCGGTAATATTGCCGGAGCGCTTTTTAGGAAAATTAGTCTTGGTACCCTTGTGGAACTAGGTTGCCGTCGGCGGTGTCGGTGGCGGGTTGCTGATGGCCATTATTGGCTTCATCCGATCGGCCATGGGAACAAAGTAAAGCAACCAATAAGTTCGTGACCAACCTGAACGAAACTGGAGGAATAATTTCATGGCAATCTTAAAACGTGGTCTTTCCGGAGAACCGGTCAGGCATCTGCAGCAAAGGCTCGGCATTGAAGCCGACGGTATTTTTGGCTCTGACACTGAAGCTGCCCTTAAGGCCTACCAAAAGGAACATGGGCTCGGTGTTGATGGTGTTGCAGGTCCCGATACTTTTGCCCAAATGGGCCTTTACGAGCTCATACTTTTAAAACGCGGGTCCAAGGGAGACCAGGTGAAACGACTGCAGCAGGCCCTTGGTACCGACGCAGATGGTATATTTGGAGGCGGGACGGAAGAGGCGCTTAAAGAATTTCAGAAACAGAACGGTCTCGCAGTCGATGGGATTGCTGGTCCTGCGACACTTGCCAGGATGGATCTATTCAAAGAGATCACCGAAGAAACCGTTCGCATGTCAAAACTGCCAGAAAAAGGCAGTGGTTCAACGCAAACGGCCAGTGCCAGTGCATCAGGCGGAAAATCAATCTGGGAGAGCATTAAAGGTCTATTCAATTAGCAGGGAAACAATAAGCAGGAAAACAACATAGAAATGTGTAACAATTTGTAAGCTAAATGTGAGTAAAAACCATGGCAAACGCGCTTAACATACTCGGCGATTTACTGAATGCAGGAATATCAAAATCAGGTTCAAATCGCCTTCAGAACGCCCTTGGCGAACAGGGCCTTGGCGGCGGCGGAGGCTTCCTCGATCAACTGATCAAAAACAGCGGTATCGATTTGTCAGGATCTGGCAACCCGCTACAGGATCTAGGCAGACAGGCTGGTGAACTTTTGGAAAAGGGACAAAGATCTGTCAAAAGCGGTAATCCTCTGGCGATTGGTGGCTTAGCGGCACTTGCCGGCGCCTTGCTCGGCGGTGGCGGCGGGGCGGCAAAGGGTGCTTTGGGCGGTGGTGCCCTGGCCGTTCTTGCAAGCATTGCCTACAAGGCGCTGAATGTGAATACCGAGGCACGTGACATACAAAATTTCGCTGATCTGCCGCTTGGGCTACGCGAACCACGGAGCGCAAAGGAAAATAAGGAGCTCGAATCTCAGGCCCATATTATCCTCAAAGCCATGATAAACGCTGCGAAAGCTGACGGGGTAATCGATCAGGAGGAGTTGGACCGCATTATCGGGCACTTAAAAGAAAATGCCGCCGACGCCGACGAAATCGCCTTTGTCCAGGAAGAATTGCTTAGGCCGGAGGATCTGGTCGGCGTCATTCGCTCGGTACCCAACAAAGAAATCGCCATACAGGTCTATGCTGCATCGCTACTTGCCAACGAAGGAGACAAAGTCTCAGAAAGAGCCTATTTGAGAGAACTGGCCGATGGCCTCGGTCTCAATCAGTCAACAGTTAACTATGTACATCGATCACTTGGTGCCGCTTGAGGCAGGTATCGGAGATTTCGAATGGGAGCGAATTCTCAGAGACCAAGTAGGATTTCATAAAGCGCCATATAGGTCGGGTGACAAGATTTGATCGGATTCTACATTGAATTCAGCAAATCGGAATAAATTCCGTTGTGATCATTGATGCTCCGTTGTAGTCCAAACTTTGTTTCAATGATATTCATTGATTGCTGCCCCATTTCAATACGCAGAACAGGGTCATTAAATAAATCGGCAATTGCCCGGCCAAGGGCATCAGGATCGGATGGGGGGACCAATCGACCATTAAATCCGTCGGTGATAAGTTCAGGTATGCCTCCCGCAGTTGTTGCGACAACCGGCAAACTTGCGGACATTGCTTCCAGCACACTGTTAGGAAACCCTTCTTGATGCGAGGGCATAACATGCAAGTCGCTCGTTGACAGCAAGCTTGCCACATCATTTCGAGAACCAAGTAACCTGATGTGGTCCGCCAGCCTGTAGTTCAGGATCATTTCTTCGAGGACCCCCTGATGACCATTGACATCATGGCCGATGATTAAAAGTACCCATTCATCACCAAGTACGGTCTGCTGCCGGCGGAGAGCCTCAATCAGGTCGGCATGCCCTTTATAAGGATGCAGGTTACCGACAGCCGTCATAACGAAGGTACGTTCGGGTATGCCGAGTTCAATTCTATTTTCTGATCTTTTTTGGTTATCTCTTGCGAAATTCTCGTATTCAATTCCATTATAAACCAAGCGAATTTTGTTTGGCTCCATCCCTTCATTGTGCAGATCGCGGCAAACCGCCTCGCAGTTTCCAATCCCGATACTTACAAGTCTATGTAAAAGTTTTCTCTCCCAGAAGTAATAAAAACTGTCGGAATCCTGATATAAGTTGAGAGATAGCCTGCTCATTACGATATTTCTACAGTTGGCCTTAACAGCTGCAAGAGCACCGAGATAATAAGCATCTGGAAGGAAACAATGTACTATTTCGAATTTGTTTGTTGTAATGAATCCACTCAATTTGTTTATAAGTTGAGTATTTGGAAAAGCTTTTTCAGAATGTGACAAATAATAATGAACAATTTTTCTGGAAATATATTCTGATTTAAAGAATGAATTGAATTGGATGAAACGAAACAGAAATGAGTTTAATATTGAACACATTGCATGATAAAGAAATCTAATCGCAGAAATTGTATTCCACTTTATTAATGCACAAATGATCCAAAACGGATGAAAGAATAAGACAATTGCTTTTTTTATTGTCTTAGTAATTAAGTTTTCTAACCTTTCCTGACTCGCTAATGTTTGATGGCTCGGCAGATTTGATAATTTTTCATTTAACTCGAATTGGTTTTTATTTTCCCCTATCGAATATAACTGATGAAGTTTCTGTTCTGAATGAACTGCGTGCGATTCCTTATCGTCGTTTTTTAATTTGAGTCCGTCATGAAAAAATTCCTTTTCGAGTTTGATGCAGTGAACCGGAATGCCAGAGTCAATAAATTGAGGCGCAAGAACACCGGGTTCAGAGAAGGTACAAATTTCAATTTGATGTGTCTCTTTATTGATTTTTGGAAGATATCGGAGCAAGTACAGTTCTGTCCCTCCAATATCAAGCTTTCCTATTGTAATCAAAATCCGAGCCATCAATTTGTCTTTGAATAATTGTTAAATGTTAATTTGAACGGTTCCGGAGACAGTAAACTCATAACAAGCCTAATCGAACCCGAAACACTGGACTTTCCCCAAACAACTTATCAACTACCAGACAACTGAAACCCTACAACAGAAAGATGCCGTGTTGCTCGGACTGGGAGACAGTAAGTTAGTGGGATTTGGGATCCCTGAACTGGTTTGATATTTTGTTTCGAAGCCGTGAACGAATTGTCCCTCGGTGCCGCTGTGTGCGATTTTGTGCATTTTTTTAGTAAATTGCGCATGTCCAGTTTTTGGTTACGTAGCTGATATTAATATTTTATGCTTAAGAGTCTGCTATGGAGAGGACAGCCGGCATAGATCGGCTCAAGGAGTGGAGAGACTTATCATACCCGCACTCGATTTTCGCTTGTTTTTTACCAATGATGCGATAGCTTAACGCTAGCCTCAGTCCATGTCTGTACAATGACTATGAGGCTAATTGGTTCACTAACTATACTCAAAATCTCGACTTTAGTTAATAGGAGATATTTATGATCACCGCCATTGTTCAGTTTAAAGTCGCTGATGCCGATCGCGATCAAGTTGTCGAAAATATGAAGATGGTCGCCCCAAAATTTGAAAACATGCCAAATTTGCTTCGCAAAAATTTCCTGTTTGACGAGGAGCGTGGGATCGGCGGTGGCGTCTATACATGGGAGTCCCGAGAAGCCGCTGAAGCGGTATATGCCGAAGGCGGACCTTGGCGTGAAGCAATACGAAATTTATATGGAGTCGACCCTGAAATTAGTTATTTCGAGACTCCGGTTATTGTTGATAATGTGATGGGTAAAATCCAAAGCGGCTCGTAGATTTAAACGGCGACTCTCGCGACCTTTGAGCACTCGTCCTATTCCCGATTTCCTCTTTTTGTCCGCGTGAACAAGCCTGACACGTGGCAAGCCCGACCAGCTGTGAAAAAGCGATTAAAACCCTTGGCAACCGGGAGCCGTCCTTTTCCATCGCTAGACGCCAGCTCCAGCTCAAAACCCCTAATACACTTTACCTCGATGGTGGTATTGTCCCTCAAATGGTTTCCGATAAAATTCCGCGACCAAGTTTATTTCCACTCGGCCCTGCTATCGTGGTGACTAAGGGGCGTCTACAAAGAGGTTTGGAAAGGATAAAATATGGAAAATGATCAAGACTTAAGACAAGCCTACGCATTACTCCGAGATGCCTATAGATATCTGACACTTGCTCATCCCGAATCTCAAGACGAGGAGGCGGATGAGTGGCGTCACAAAGTTATCAAACACATCCACGACTTTTGCTATACACGGGACGCCGATTTTAAGGTTTTTGCAGACAAAATTGCGGAGAGAGAAGAAGGCTCAGCGGAATAATGCTGCGTTGTCTTTAGCTTTAAAATTATAGAGTTGAAAATAAATAGCACAACACGGAAATTAAGAAAAAACGGCGGAAAATTGCTATATGATCCAAAGCTTGACAAAGCAACAGGCTTTTTCAACA
>CAYWUX010000057.1:0-12042 GCA_964461525.1 uncultured Hyphomicrobiaceae bacterium
GGCGTGCCCTTATCAATCCTCTACGACAACACCCGGATTGCAGTGGCCAGGATCCTCGGTGACGGTACCCGTCAGAGAACTAGGATCTTTAACGAACTACAGTCCCACTATCTGTTTAAGGATCGTTTCGGACGTCCGTCATCGCCGGCGCTCTTCTAAAGGCTTCTGAGAACGACGAAAATCCCGAACCCGCCCCCCCATCCTGTCAAGGGCAAGGTTGCGAGCTGGCTGGAGCGTGACGCTAGCTGGAGTTCAATTGTCGTCGTTTGTTAATCGCTACCTGCTGGTTGGCCTGACCACTGAACAATTTACGTCCCATGGTGCATATTCAATTTCATATAGATTGCCATTACTTAATTGAACGACAGCAAGGCCCGTCCCATTCGGCTGACATTTGACAGTTTTAAATGACCCGCTTTTTGTAATACCATCGTGACCTTGAACCTGGTAAGTGTCACCTGCCTGAATCAGTTTACCGGCAAAAACGAATGTTTGAGAATTGTCGGAGGCGATGGCCGCTGTAGCCATAAGCATCGTCGTCAAAAGGATAAATACCTTCATAAATTTTTCTCCAGTCTGGATTTCATGCTGACGCAGAGTGCGTACTCGCTCCAGGCGACTGTGGTAACTATGTGTAAGTCCTGAACGAGATGAAATATACCAGCGGCCGCAAACAGTTTCGTACATGCCGTCACCATGAATTCAGCAGCCACCCCCGATAACTCCCTTAAAGACCTGATTCGTGTGGCGAAAACTTGACAGGTCGATTATTCGTGAAAAAGCAAGACTGTTCACCTAATACAGTTGAATGTCAGCAACTCAGTAAAATTCATTGATGCTAATTGGATGCAATTCGGACCACATGCAGTAGCAAGTCACAATTTTGCTTTTTTCATAATTGTACATACGGGACCATAAATGATTCGTTCAGACTAAGTTGGTTTAATGCGCAGCATCTGTCCCGCACGATATGTGGCAGAATTGTAATGAGACTGAGAGTTGGACACGATTCCAGGAGTCAATTTTGAACACACAGACTCTTCAAGAATTGCAGTCGAAGGGACCTGACGATTTGGACGACGCCATCGATTGGTTCGTAGAAATCGCGCGTTCTGCCAGACGGGAGGGAGTCGTCAAATGGCATCCCAAACAACTTGAGACGCTATTGAAACAAGTTGCCACCTATGCCGAAGAACATCTGGATATTGTCGATCGCAGTGATACTGAAGACGCTACCATGGCCAGCATTGTTGCGGCACACATTCAGATAAGATCCGAATATGAACGCCTTGTGCAATCAAATGATGTCGTTGAGAGTGAAAAAGATTCAGGGCCAACGAAGTCGGCTTATTTGCTGGAATACCATGAACGAAAAGATTTGACCGGCTAGGCCTATGATGAGTTTAGAAATAATCTGGATTAAACTGCGCCGCATTCCGGGTTAAGGCCCGGAGCCCTCTTGTTGGCAACTAAATCTGATTGGTTGCACCTTACGACATCTAATTCTGCAGATCGCCGGGATTAACGGCAAGGTCTGTAAACTTATTCAATGCTCCAGACATGGTGCCGAATATTTTGTCCTTGTCTTTAATTGCGTATTTCGTTTTGAGATAGTCAGGTGACGGATATCCTAACCAGACCTTGCCATCATTATCCTGCCAGACCAGAACTTTTAAGGGCAAGTCAACGCCAATTTTTTGATCAGACTGCATTAGGGGCGTACCCAGTTTTGGATTTCCGAACAGTAATAATTCCGTTGGCCGTAATTCCAGGCCAACATTCTTCGCACCGCTGGCGTGATTTATGCGTGCGAATATTATAATGCCTTTTGATTTCAGTATCTGAGTGAGACGATCAAGGGTCGCTGAAACTGAATGAGTACTTGGTTTCGTGATCATCGAATTCCTTGATTGAGATTCAGAATAGCCAGATGAGACTGGCATAATCGTTAGTACGACACAAAGCCCTGACAAGATCCACTTCATGATATTCCTCCGGCAATCGATAAACGTATTAATAACACCTAAAATCTATCAGGCGGAAAACACTTTACAATCAAAAAACCTTGATACCACCAAACACAGCAACCTCCTCCAATAATACTAAGATGGGAATGTGGTGGAACGAACACTTCGAACGTTGCCGAAAACCAGGACCAAAAAAATCAGAACCCGGGTCCAGCATTTGAAGGAAAATGGCATTCAGTAATGAGACGAGTAATTTTACTTAAAGCGCCGATCTGTTCCGTTTGAGTACGTTGATTGCAGTGTATTGTGCCGGGGCGACAATAAACGCTACAACAAGTCAAAATCTCTGACTACGCCCCGGATGACTATAGGCAATGCTCTTAATGAGCTAACCGTTCGACCTGGTATCGCGTATACAAAGAGCTGGTTTTATACCGACACTGCAACCGCACCGCCAATGACTATGGAAATAAAGCTGGCCAAAATTATACCTATCAGGATTGGTAAGCCGGCTAGGGATGAACGGTGACCCGAGAATTGTAGAGCCCGTGTTTTTGAACGAGGCTATAAAATTTAGCCGCGTTTCCGACACTCAGACGAATGCACCCATGGGATGCGGGGCGGCCGAGCCGACCTGACTGATGAGTGCCGTGAATGCCAATCCCTTTGGAGGAGTTAATCATAACCAGGTAAGGTAAGTTCGACTTCCACCGCTTTTCATAATAATTTCGATAGGTCTTGTAAGGCTGGAAATTGCCCGTTGGCGTTTGCCAACCCTTTTTGCCTGTTGAAACACGCCATACATATTTTCGCTTACCCTGAATGAAAACCTGCATTCTCTGTTGTGACAAATCAACTTTGGCAACAATCTCCGCTGCTTCCAAGGCCTTCAAAGGCAGCATGCAGACACTCGTTGTTATCAGAATGGCTGCAAAATTGATCAATACGAACTGTTTCACGTATCCAACCCTGATTGATTGCAATATTCACGACATCTAGTTACAGCTATATTTAATTGGATTTTTTAAACAATACAAAAGATGAATAATAGTTAAAAGTTTCCAAATGTTGATGTTGTTTTATTGCATCATTATTCCAATATTATTCATTACTTGGATATAGACACGCTGCAAACATTTAGAAAACAAGGTATACAAGTGATTCTATTCTGAAAACCTATATGAGGGGATTATCCAATGGTCAAAACAGCAGCACTGGTTACTGTAATGTTGTTGTCATCACTTGTATTGAGCGCCTGCAAGCACGAGCGTCACACCGTCATGGGACTTACTAATGCACAAATTGCTCCTGTTCAGGCAACAGTTACTAAATAACAATATCCTCTGTAATTACAGTAATTCCTCCGGTGACTTTGCTGCCGGGGGATTTTTTTTGCGGAAATCCTCTACGCGCCCGATTAAATCTCGTTGCTGATTCAAGCTGGGAATCGAGTTAATAAATAATTAGTCCGAATTTTAAAATTAATCGCTATCCGGACCCTCACCAATAGAAGAAGCGGCTCTTTTGTACATTAAACAGCAGCCACATTTGAAGGCTTCATGCGGCTGCCGCTTTTTATGTACAGTATTAATGCACCCTGTTTATGCATGGGATTAATCAAGATAGCAACTCAACAACTTTCACTGAGGATAAGATGTGAATTAATGCCTGCAAAAACTTTGTTAGCGTTAATTCATGGATTGTGTTGAGGGATACCGCAATTTCAATTCCTATAGCCTGACAACATTTTGTAATTTTGCAAACGGGAATATTTGAATGGCCAAGATAACTGCAATTTTTTCGGTATTATTATTTACCTCACTTGCCCTCAGCGCTTGTCGTCACGACAGACATACCGTAATGGGATTAACCAAAGCTCATGTCGCTCCGATGCATACGACGGCTTCACGATAAATCAATTATTTGTCTTTGACTTCTACGTCGTAAACTTAAGACGATTGTAAATTATCTGATCCACAACAGCGAGCCCAATTACAATTGGGCTCGTTCCTTTGTTTCGATATCAGTGCCCGGACAGATATCGCAAAAGCCTGCCGTTGTTTTTACTTGGATCCTTAATATTGCTGCCGCTTCTTATGAAACATCGAAGTTATTGCTCCACTCAATCCGAGAATAAAAACATGTGTGTTGCGAGCACAAGATATTCATTTGACGACTGACATGTTAAAAAGATAAAACGTCACTGACTTGATCCTTAAGAGCCCATCCGCTCCCTTGATCGAAGTCTAACATTCTGGGTCATTTTCAGGCCTTAATATCAACTAACAAAATTGATTGGGTCTTTACTGCAGACGAGCGCAACTATTCAGTCCACTTCAATCAAAAGGATGACGATGATCTGCTCAAAAATAAAACTCTCGGCAATGGGCACTGCCATTTTGATCGGTTTAGCCGTCATGCATTCCGGTTCGGCAAATGCCGATCCGATTGAAGGCAACTGGCGGGGTGGGGGTATAATGAAACCAGCTTCTGGAGACAACGAGAAAGTTCGCTGTCGATTGAGCTACTCGAAAATCGCGGACAGGCTTTTCAGTTTTTATGCAACGTGCGCAGCCACGTCGGGAAATATTTCTCAGTCAGGAGAAGTTCTGAGAACCACGAAAAATCGATATTCCGGAAATTTTTACAATAACCAGTCAAACGTGTCCGGGAAAATTCGTGTTGTAGTAAGTGGTAACAGCCAAACAATTTCTGTAAGCAGCATCAAAGGCTCGGGGCATATTAGACTAAGAAAGCAATAAATCATTCCTGCAGACCACCCGCTGTTTTCATTTGCTCTGGAGATTTCTCGAATTCGGGAAGATTTGGTCGCGAGGTCGCGAGCTGGCAGCCCCGCTTAAGAACCACCAGCTCACTTCGTCCATGCAGCATTTCCCGCATAGGGACGCAGTTCAGCAGTATGTCGATCTGCGTCGAGCTGTCGACAAGATTCAACCCAATGTGGATGTTTTGTTGATAATTAGAAGTATGTAGATGTGCTGACGCCATTGTCGATCGCGGAAATTGCTGAATTTGCCAGATGACACACCCAAAACAACTATTGCAAAATGCAACGGGCATTCGGTAGTTAACGATGCGATAGATTCAGTTTCGGCAGAAGCAATTCCCAGTCATAAATCTGTAACAATGGTGTCTTTATTCGGCTAGAATTCTAATGCCTGGGCGTGGGATAAGTAGGGCTCGGTCGCATGTGGCTTAACCAGTAATGGCGCGTTTGCCGCCATGGGGACCGAGCATCAATTCGCCGCAATTTTATGGGACTGCACAATATTACGTTTGTTTGATACCTTCCCAGCCTGATCACCGGCCCTGCGGGAATATGAGAACGATACAAAGATAGCCTGCATCCCCGCCTCACATAATAATTACCCTGGAAAAAATATAGAACCAGATTGTCCGACCTGCGACGAGAATGAAATCCGCCGATATTGCGACTGCGGCGGTTTGCTCTAAGCGCTCTGCGTTGAAGGATTCGGTGGCTGCCAAGTTTCCGCGCACGATATATGCCGAGAGAGGCTTTATTTACTATTCTCACAGAATTCGCAAAATGGGGCGACCTATTCTTAACTCCCTCACGTGCCAGCGCTGAATTGATCATGACAAGGACAACCGCCATCCCCAACATGGAAATCTTTATGACTCTGGATTTGGAAATGCTCATTATAACTCTAATTACTGATTAACTGTACATTATTAACTAATTATATTAATTGTATTTATTAATTTTATCTATTAACTAATTGTTTTACCTGGAATTATGGTTAATTTGACTGTTCCGATGCGACATTCTGGCGGTCGCTGATTTTACCGCACTCCGGACTAGAGGGTCCGAACCTTGTTTTCGACCTCAATCAAAACCATTTATGGCCTGTAAAATGCCCGGTGATCATTCGTGGGAGTGAGTGATAGCAGTTTGGTTGGCGACCAGGCCTATACCGACCTTATGGCAGTGGCTAAAATTGCCTGGATAGGCCAGCGGCAGATACCGAAATAGGGTTTTGTACTTTATGATCTATATATGAAAGTTTCCCCCTAGACTGAATGAGTTCAGAGGCCAGCAAACGCATAAGAATTTCGTTCGGGGTGGATCTGCCTATGACCCGTGGTTCGAATGAAATTTAAAACATTCGCAGGCGATTCGAGTCGGAAGCCCAATTTGGCAGACCTTGAATTAAATTTATGGAACGAAAAGCAAGAGCGGTCGCTTGCCCAACTATACGAGATAATTGGTATTCGATAACAATGGTGTGACATTGCGTGCATATCGGCGGAACAATAAACCTGACTTCAACTCTTGTACTTGTTGTAATGACAATCTAGGTTACATCCAATTGAAGCCTAATGAACTGCGTCACCACGCCAGCCAAAGGTGTTAAAATCGTATAATTCGAGGAAGCTCAGAATCGGCTGGAGGTTTAGAAAACAAAACATGTCCATCACACTTTCGACTGTCTCTCAAAATTACCTTCCAAATTCCGCCGACGCTTATATTCACCGGTTTAATGGAGTGCGTGAACAATCAAGAAGACTCGCCGCACCGCTTTCACCCGAAGACCAACAGGTACAATCGATGCCGGATGTAAGTCCGACCAAATGGCATCTCGCTCATACAACCTGGTTTTTCGAAACTTTTTTACTTCGCCCATATGCGAAAGATTATCGGGAGTTTGATAATAATTACCGCTTTCTGTTCAATTCTTATTATGAGGCTGTTGGACCTCGTCAGCTGAGAGCTGAAAGAGGTCTCATTACGCGACCAACTCTGGATGAAGTTCTTGCCTATCGAGAACATGTTGATCAATGGATGGCTGATTTTTTTGCTTCCTCTGATCCCCGCCGAATTCATGATCTCCGCTATATTATCGAGCTGGGTCTCCATCACGAGCAACAGCATCAAGAATTATCTCTGATGGACATAAAGCATGTGCTGTCATGTAATCCTTTCGGACCGAGTTATCGAAAGAAGGAGCCAGCCGCTGTCTATCCCACGCACGCCCTTCAATGGTTTCCGGTCCCCGGTGGGGTTTATACAATCGGTCACGATGATCCCGAGCAATTTGCTTTCGATCATGAATGTCCGGCCCACGAGGTTCTAGTTCAGGATTTTACCATCGCATCCCGTTGTGTCACAAATGGCGAGTATCTGGAGTTCGTGGAAGACGGAGGTTACGACAAGGCCGAATATTGGCATTCCGATGGTTGGGCAAAGGTCCGGGAGGAAAACTGGAATGCTCCTCTGTACTGGCAGATTGCCGATCGCAATGACTGGATGGAGTTTACATTTGCAGGACTCTGCCCTCTCTATATGGATGCACCGGTTTGTCATGTCAGTTATTATGAAGCGGCAGCTTATGCTGCCTGGGCTGGAAAACGCCTACCCACGGAAGTAGAATGGGAAGTTGCAGCAAAATACTTCGATGTTTCCAACAGACCTGGTGCCGGTGCCAATCAGATGATTTCTGGATTTTTACGCCCCATTCCTGCGGGAGAAGAGCACCCGTTAGCACCTCAGGGCATGTTAGGTGATGTTTGGGAATGGACAGCCAGCACGTTTTCACCTTATCCCGGATATAAAGCGGCGCCCGGGGCCATCGGTGAATATAATGGGAAGTTTATGGTGAATCAGATGATATTGCGAGGAGCGAGTTGCGTCACTCCGCCTGGACACGCTCGTATTACCTACCGTAACTTTTTTCATCCTCATCAACGTTGGGCATTTGGTGGGTTCCGTCTTGCCGGTTCCGTAGCTGCTGAATCATAGGTTTCCAGCGCCAACCGCTTCCAAATTCGAGAGGACGGTGATGGAGTTTTGACAGCTCAGATAATGTCTTGGCGCACAATCGGTAGACGCCCAATACATTTCGCAAGTGCACACGACAACTATGTTACTATGGCAACACCTCTCCACATTGTGAACATTCAAACTGCCGACATTGCAATTTGCCATTGAGCCTTATGCAATTCGCATGCTACTTTTCGTAATCATATCTGATCGTTATACTTCCGTAGTCCTAATTGGTGGGGTAAGCGACAGAAAACTTAAGTTCGGCCAGTCTTAATGTCGACCAGTCTTAATGTATGTAACATGGGAGTGCGAATGAGGTTTTTTAGCGTTATCAGTTTGCTATTATTCCTGGCCCATCCGGCTTCGAGTCAGGCTCAAACAGTTGCCCTTGAGGGATTCTGGAGTGGCAATGGATATTTTCAACCCAGCAACGGTAAGCGAGAAAGTATTCGATGCCGGGTAAGCTATCGTAAGGTTACAAATAAACTTTATTACGCAGCCGGTACCTGTGCCAACCCGTCAGGTACCATAAACCAGTCCGTGCAACTCACAAAAGTTTCCGGCAAAAGGTATGTTGGCGTTTTTTCCAATTCAGAATTCAATATCAGTGGTAGAGCCCGCGTTGTCCTGAGTGGAAATCACCAGACAGTCACGCTGACCAGTCAGCAGGGCACAGGTCAAATGAGATTGAGAAAAAGATAGATCGTCACCCACGGATATGTGTTGAAACCGAGCTTGATTTAATTGGTCATCCCACTAAATCCAATTTCCTTCGATGTGGGTACATTGAAGCAAGCATAAGACTGACCGCTATTCACCGAAGCAATCATTCCGTCCAATCAGGGGCCGCGATATAGTAGTTTTTTCAAGACTCAATCCTCGATTTGACCAGCCGTGAACCACAAAAACGTCATAGTTATCCAGTATTTCACAAGAGTAGCGTTTCAGTACCCCGCTCTTGACGCTGCCAGTAACGTTTTGGGATGCCTTCGTCTTGAAAACGTTTGTATAGCGTCAGAGTGCAATTGCACTTTGACGCGTAGGGGAGACAGAATTTCGAAACACCTCCCGACTTTCCGATAGGCTACAACTATTAAATCACCTTACAGTTTAATCAGACTGGGTCATCGGGTCGCCCAATGATTCAGATGTGAACTGAAAATACGAACCGACGCCTTAACTACGCCTTGAACTAAGCTTTTGTAAAATTTTATTATTGGAATAGAATCCTACATTGTATAAAATCCGATAGCAGTAACGTTTGGGGTCGAGTATGAAAACCATTTTATGTTCATTCATATCTTTATTTCTTGTATTTTCGACAAAACCTGCAAACGCCAGCGTGGTCGCAAAGGTAGATATTTCGTCACAAGTTATGAAAGTCTACGTTAATGGTTCCCATCGATATTCCTGGCGTGTCTCGACGGGTAGAGGCCGTTACCGGACTCCGACCGGCTCTTTCAGACCGACGTTTCTGAAGCGGCGCCATTACTCCACAAAGTATTATGGCTCCCCAATGCCATATTCCGTGTTTTTCTATCGTGGATATGCCATTCATGGTACTTACGCCACCAAATACCTCGGTCGCCGTGCTTCTCACGGATGTATCAGGCTCCGTCCGTCGAATGCAGCCCGTCTGTTCCAGCTTGTTAAACAATATGGTAGTGGAAATACACGTATAATAATTAGACATTAGCCTAGCCGGCAACGATAATTCAGGTTCACTGTCAAATTTGAATTCAGAATAGCACGTATACGGCTGGACGAATTTCACCGCCTTGGCGGACTGGTATAAGGCCTCAGTTTCCGAGACTTGCCGCGATACTCTATGAATCGGTATTGACTTATGCTATAAAGTTTTTGTGGTGCTGCATGGGTAGATCCGCATTATTGGTGTTCAAGGTGCTTTTAAAATTATAGCCCGGAATTGCCAAAATTTGTGGTTCTTGAAAGACGGAACGCGAACTCTGCTTGAGAGGAAACGTCGACAGCTTTACCGGGTGCTTATGTTGCGTTCACATACGCCCGGCCACGAATTGCTGAGTTTCTATCAGCAATCTACATAAATCGTGCCGATTTCTGGTTCGATGGCTGTTCGCGAGCATTTGTTTGTATTCCGGCTCGAAGAAAAACTCTTTTTCTCCAAAGGCGGAGTTGAGCTGTATTTAAATGACTAGCGCATAGTTGTTTTTGACTACTTTGCGCTAAACTTGGTCGCTCGGCAGGGCTGTGGATGGCAATTGATGGGGTGGCTTATTCCGATACCTCTGTCATGGATCATGGGCCGTGGTCACGCTGAAGAAATTCCTCTGAGTGAAGATCGATTCGACATGTGGACGCATGCAAAGCATTCCTTGTTCGGCGAGGCCTTTGGATATAGTGGAAACTTTACCACAGTCAGATCTGAACATTCTAACACTTCATGCAACGACCCATATTAATTCTTGGTGGATACGGTAACTTCGGCAAACGCATTACACGCGCGTTGGTGAAGGACGGCTTTCCCGTCCTTGTCACCGGACGGAATCAGAGCAAAGCCCGAGCGCTGGTTTCCGAGCTTGGTCCTTTGGCTGCGGAGGCTGTATTTGACGCAAATAAAAATCTGCCCGAGGAACTTCGGAAACACCAACCAAAAGTACTGATAAACACATGCGGTCCGTTCCAGTCAGCAGACTACAACATTGCCAACACGTGCATAGGCCATGGTGTGCACTATATCGATCTTGCTGACGGGCGTGATTTCGTAGCCGGCATCCGGGCACTAGATGATGCCGCCCGTAGCGCAAATGTTTCAGTTGTCAGTGGTGTCAGTACGGTCCCTGGTCTGTCCTCAGCTGTTCTGGATTATTACAAGTGTGAATTTACCGAATATGATGAGCTTATTTTCGGCATAAGCCCCGGACAGCAGGCAGAACGGGGGCTGGCGACAACCCAAGGTATTCTGACCTTTGTCGGGAAACCGCTGAGGCCATTTGCCGGACATCCGAAGGCCTACGGCTGGCAGGAAATACATCGCCAGCATTACCCTGATTTAGGGTCGCGCTGGATGGCGAATTGCGATATTCCCGACCTGGATTTACTTCCGGAGCGCTATAATATCCGTTCAATTAAATTCTCGGCCGGCCTCGAATTATCCGCCATTCATCTCGGTCTATGGGGCCTTTCGTGGCTCATCCGGCTCGGGCTTCCGATTAACCTTCCCCGTTTTGCTCCGCAACTTCTTGCCTTAGCCGACTGGTTTAACAGATTTGGCTCGGCCGCAGGCGGCATGCATATGATCATGCGCGGCAATGACTGCAACAACGACCATATAGAAAGAAGATGGTTTATCATTGCAAAGAACGGCCATGGTCCGCATATCCCCACAATACCGGCCATCATTCTGGCAAAGCGGTGGGCTAGCAATAAACTTTCAGCCGCCGGAGCTTACCCTTGCATTGGTCTGGTAAGTCTTGAAAATTATCTCGAAGAGCTAGAAGCTTATGCGATAACGATAATCACAAATAAAATTTAGATTGTCGCCTCTGCGACTGGACCCTGCCCCCTATAAGATTCTTGAATCTGCATTTTCCCGCGCTTTAATTTTCACTGGTGTCTTCTTTATCTAAATTCCCGCGCTACCCCCTATTCCACCTGAAAAACTCTCCAGCTGTGGTGATGAAAACTCCGAAAATTTGCGGCGTCATCACATGAAATTGGAATTTTAAATACCATATTAAATTTAATCTAATAAGGCGGACCCGAATGCGATTTTCTGCTTTTCCTGTCTCTTCTCAGAAGTTCTGGCTCACAATATATTCTGGAGATTAATATGAAAAAGACCGTGATATTGGCTTCACTTATTATGTTCGGACTTGGAACGACTGCCGTCGTAACCAGTCTCGGATTGTTGAACACAGCTGAAGCCCGCGGCGGTGGATGCCCGTTAACTGTCCCTGATGATTGGAGAAAGTGCGCCCTCTGCCCATATGAATGCTGAGGCACTTGGCTGCCAGCAATCCATACCGGATGGATAATTGGTTTGAAGCCGTGGCAACTAACTTATTAGTAAGCCAGCCCTAATGACTGAGCATTCACGGCAAGAATTCGGCTTGAAGATCTATAGAAGGTAAGCAACTGCTTGTTTAAGTTCGCATTCCCCTCTATAAATTTTGAGAAATCGATATTCATCATCGAGGAAAAATTACGTTGAGGCGCATAGCTCAGTTGGCAGAGCAGCTGACTCTTAATCAGCGGGTCCGGGGTTCGAATCCCCGTGCGCCTACCAAT
>CAYWUX010000058.1:0-12008 GCA_964461525.1 uncultured Hyphomicrobiaceae bacterium
ACTCGCATGGCTTTAGCAATTGCCAGAATAACGTCTTCACGACCAATGCCGGCAGCGGCCTGGATACCGAGAGGCATTCCACCTTGTTTTGTACAAGGAATAGCAGCAACAGGCAGACCCAAAAGAGACCATATGGCTTGCGGTCGGTTAGAACCCGTTCCCTGTGACAGTGGTGGCGCAACATCGTCTGTCGCCGGCGAGATAATTACTGCATTGTCGCCAAGGAAATTGTCGATTTCAGCTCGCCAGTTTTGAGCTGTATCAATTGCGGTCTCATACTGGGTTTCGGTAACTCTCCGTCCGCGATCGATCAATTCCCGTAATTGAGGGCTCATCAACTCGCCAACGCGATCACGATCTCGTCCGTGAGCAAGTGCCATGTCTCTTGTCATTATCGTATACAAAACATCGACAACAGAGTTGTAGTGATCTTGGAAAATAAAACTCTCAACACGAACTCCTGCATCTCGGAGACGCTCGGCGGCAAAGTCTACGGCAGATTGGCTTGATTTGGAAACGGGTTCTGGTGGAATTTGTTTCGCGGCAAGCACAATCAAGTCATTTTTATCCGGCAAACGACCTGGAGGTGCAATTCCTTTACGCTCTGAGCCAGCCTGGTACGGGCCGAATAGAGCTTTGCATGCCAATACCAAGTCTTCCGCTGTGCGGCCAATAATTCCTGGGTGGTCGAGAAAGGGTGATAACGGCATACCGCCGCAACCTGGTATGGCGCCACGCGTAGGCTTCAAGCCGTAGACCCCACAATATGTGGCAGGTCGAACAATCGATCCAACCGTTTGTGATCCCAGAGCTAATGTAACCATTCCGGAAGCAACCGCCGCCGCCGACCCACTGGATGAGCCACCCGGTGTGCAACTAGAATCATGGGGATTGACAGTGGGACCAGCCGCAGCAATGGCATACTCGGTCGAAACAGTTGTGCCGACTATAATAGCTCCGGCATCTTTCAATCTTTTTACGGCGACAGCATCGTGCTCAGGCACACGATGTCTATGTATCTCAGAACCCCAACTGCAATGCATGCCCTTGACATCGAAAACCTCTTTGATGGCGATTGGAAGTCCATGAAGCAATCCTCGATGTTCCTTTGGAACTGTATCCGCGATCTTAGCTGCCGCCAACGCCTCCTCGGGATGAAGGTCAACAAATGCCCTGAATTTCGGATCGAGCCTTTTGATGACCGAAATACAGCTTTCCATGGCTGTTTCAGCAGTCATCGAACCATTCAATATGGCATCAACGATCATAGCGGCGGAATTTAATTCTGCTGATAGAGGTGATTGCGCAGCTTTACTCACGGAATACACCTTTGCTCTCGAAATCGAATGTTTTGGCAAGCTCTTCGTCGAGCTGATCGTAAATAAGTTTTTCGTAGGTGCGAAATTTTTCTTGAGTGAATTCTCGAGGGTAACTTAGATCGATTTGTTGATCGGATTTTACTCGACCAGGACGCGCAGTCATAACCACAATGCGATTGGCCAGATAGATCGCTTCTTGAACTGAATGCGTCACAAATATAATCGTTTTCTTATGCTTCTGCCAAATCTCCAAAAGCTGATGTTGCAAAAACCTTCGTGTCAATGCATCAAGCGCGCCAAAGGGTTCATCCATAAATATTATCGACGGATCCGTTGCGAATACCCGCGCAATGGCAACGCGTTGTTTCATTCCGCCGGAAAGTTCAGAAGGTCGTTTCTGGGCAAAGTCCCGAAGGCCAACAAGTTCCAAAAATTCTAGAGCAATCTTCGTTCGCACTGCTTTCGCAAATCTCTTGCGTTCGAGGCCAAATGCCACGTTGTTAATGACTGAAAGCCAGGGAAACAATGCGTAGTCCTGAAATACCATGCCATGATCTATATCAGGCCGGATTATTGGTTCTGCTCCGATAAGTGCCTCTCCACCTGTTGGTTTGATAAAGCCAGCGAGAATATTCAGCAGAGTGCTCTTTCCACAACCTGATGGCCCGACGAGTGCAACAAATTCTCCTGGTGCGATTTCCAGGTTAATTGGCTCCAATGCCCGCACATTCTCCCCTTGCTTTGTGACAAAAGTCATTTCAAGATTGCGAATTTCGACTGGCTTTGCTTTTGTGCTCATCCGGTCAAGTCCAGCTATAATGGCGAAGGATGATGCGAAATACAGTATCGATAAGTACGCCAAGTATACCGATAACGACCATGCCAACCAGAACCATATCGGACCTGAGGATCTCCATGCCGTCCGCTATCATGTAACCAAGACCGGATTGTGCCGCCACCAGTTCAGCAGCAATTATTGCTGCCCAGCCAGTTCCGAACGAAATTCGGAATCCTACAATTATACTAGGCAATGCCGCAGGCAGAATTACTTTCAGAAACAAAGTAGCATCGTCATTACAGCCAAGGACCTGTCCCGCACGAATTAAAACGGGGTCAACATTTTTCACCCCGGAAACAGTGTTCAACACAATTGGGAAAAATGTGGCGATAAAAATAATAAAGATTTTCCCTGCTTCGCTGATACCGAACCACAATATCGCCAGGGGAATCCATGCCAGGGGAGAAATCGGCCGGAATAATTCCACAACGGGATCCAATATGCGCTCAACAGCAGCAGACCGGCCCATCGCTAGGCCCATGGGCACAGCAATCGCAGCTCCAATAAGCCATGCGATAATGACACGGCTAAGGCTCGCACTGATGTGTCGAAAAAGTTCTCCATTGCTAACGAGTTCCAGGAAAGTCTTTGCTGCTAGGCTAGGCGGCGGGAGAATTGCAACGTGAGCGCCAGAGAATACCACTACAATCTGCCAAACAAGTACAATTGCGATGAAGGCGTAGATGTATGGCAATACCCGGTCGGCACCTGTAATCATGTGTCTTCCTCTGCGCGGATGCGAATTCTACACTGGTAATTAAAGGTCTACGGAAGCGGATGTTAAACCGCCCCCGTTATTCAAAAGCCATCATTAGGGCGCATTAGTTGGAAGCCAAGGCGTTCTTTGCAAAGCTTGCGTCAAACTTCGGGTTATCCTCAGCTTTAAGTATACCAGCCTCTTTAAGGAACTTTGTATAGGCATCGACGGTTGAGGCTTCTGGAGCAATATCTCGATTGTAGACGGAAATACCCTCCCTGAGAGAAAGTTGAATTACATCCTTTGGAAATTTGATCTGCTCCACCCACATATCAATCGCCTTATCCTTGTCTTCAAGGATAATGTCGATAGATTTGACAATCGCAGTTATGATATCCTGAACCAATTCTGGATTTTTGGCTATGAAGTCCTCGCGGGCATAAACACCATTGCCTATGTAATGCCCCGCCTTGATAGGAAGAATTTTCTCAGCCTTGATCAAAACGCGAGAGTGTCCGGCTGCAAGTGCTTTTGATACATGTGGATCCCAGGTAATGCCGGCGTCAACACTCTTGTTGCCAAGGAGAGTGGGGATATCTGATCCCTTTGTTTTGAAGAGCTTGATATCTTCGACTTTAAGTCCGGCATCGGCAAGCGCCTTTACA
The DNA here is from genome assembly GCA_964461525.1 of uncultured Hyphomicrobiaceae bacterium. Lineage (GTDB taxonomy): Bacteria > Pseudomonadota > Alphaproteobacteria > Rhizobiales > CAYWUX01 > CAYWUX01. Next base: position 3,520 of record CAYWUX010000058.1, read on the forward strand.
AGCAGTGGGTACTGCTGTGAACCTTTTCCCGGGTAAGCTACATTCTTTCCCTTCAAATCCGCTACCGATTTGAAGGGGGAGTCCTTTGGTACTAATATTGCTGTCTGTTCAAGAATAGAAATTGCAAGCAATTTTGCAGGTAATCTGGCTGATGCGACGATGGCAGGTCCCATGCCGGCCGAGGCAATCTGAAGCTCACCGGCCGCTAAAGCCTGATTTTCAGGCGCTCCATAAGAAAAGCTTCGAAAAACAATTTTTACGTTATGCTTCTTTTCCACTGGATCAAGCAGTCCGGCACCTCGGGCAACGTAAATCGGCATCGTCGCGGGCTGAACGCCAAAATTGATAATTTCCTGGGCTGTTGCAGAATTTGACGAGACAACGACAGTAGCAAACGCAGTAGCAAATATAGTCATTGCCATCATCCCTGCGGTACTAACAATGAGTTTGATTTTCATTTTTCCAACCTCGTTACTCCCGCTGAACTAAAAAACTAACGACTCGCCTCGTGCGCGAGATTTCCGAGTGCGATCGTGTCAATTAATCACTTTTTGTGACCACTAGCATCATTTTATGGAACAGATGTTCTGTCAACAAAAGCTTTGCTCAAATTTTGATCCATGGTGCACAAATAATGGCAATGCCATTCCATTCAGCTTCGGCCATTCTTTATCGAAACAAATTTCAAGTATTGGTTATCCAAAAAATTGTTGCGAAACGAAAACTCAAGCGCTTCTTCAAATTATGCGGTTGCAGCGATTAAATCATGCGTCCGCGTGTTCCTGACACTCTGCAACTCGTTGACAAACTTGGCTTTTTCTTTCCGGACTCGCTCCCGAGCAGACCTAGGTCTGATTTGCCTTCAAAGCCAAATGTCTTACCTATTCGTGCGCTCGCTCGGCCATCTTTTTCAGCGCTACCCGGTCCACCTTGCCGGTCGCGTTGAACGGCATCTGGTCCAGAAACGCTATTTCCTCCGGGGCCTTGTAGCCGATTCGCAGGCGGGCGAATTCGATCAGTTCCGATGGGGTGGGGCGGTTTGAGCCGTCCCGCAAGACCACGTAGGCGCGCGCATTCTCCCCATGTACCAGGTCGTGGATACCAACTACTCCTACGCTGGCGATGGACTGATGTTCGAGCAACGCCTCCTCCACTTCCTGCGGGCTGATGTTCGATCCGTCGTGGACGATGATCTGCTTCTTGCGGCCGCGAAACCAGAAATATCCATCCTTGTCGGCGGCCATAAGGTCGCCCGAATCCAACCAGTCGTCGGTGAATAGAGCATTGGTGGCTTTAGGATTGTCCCAGTAGCCGGTGGTGGCGCTCCGCGATCGTATCCACAAACGCCCTTCCGCACCCGCCGGCAGCTCGTTGCCCGCCTCGTCGCGGATCGAGAATTCGAAGCCTGGCAGCGGTATTCCGATTGATCCCATCTTAATCAACCCAGAAGGGGGGTTGAGCGCTGCCAGCCCCACTTCCGTCATGCCATATCCCTCGTCGATCACCAGCCCGGTCAGTTCGGTGAATTCTTTTGAGAGTTCGGCCGGCACCTTGTCGCTTCCCGAGCGGCACAGCCGTAGTGATGAAAAATCCTCCCTGACCCCGCCATAGTCGCGGACGAGATGTAGAAGTGGGGCGGGCAGCATGCAGAGGACAGTCGGCCGGTGACGGCGCAGCAGTGGCAGCACGGCTTTGCCATCGAAAGCTCGCGCCACCAGCACCCGGGCCCCCCGGCCAAGCGCCGAAAGCGAGAACAGGAATCCGCCCAGATGCGATATCGAGGAACCGGGCAGGACCACGTCGTCCCGAGTGAATTCGAAGCCCGCCGCCGAAGTCGCCATCATCCAGCCCAACGTTCGCGCCGAATGGGTAACCCCTTTCGGCTGTCCGGTGCTGCCGGAGGTGAAGAACACCACGGCAGGCCGGTCAGGGTCGGCCCCCGGTAGTGCACCGGTGGCACGTACGGCAGGCAGGTCCTCGAACGCTGCGTGAGCGGTGTCCGCAGCGTCATAGGCGATTAGCCCTCGCGGCAACCGCCCGGCTAGTTTCGACCGATCCACATCCTGCCTGCGTTCCCCGTGGTAAAGCAGTGCCGAAGCTTCGCTGATCCCCAGGGCGTGGTCAATTTCCGGCGGCATGTAACGGTAGTTAAGTGGTACGGCCACCAGGCCTGCACGCATACAGGCGAGATAGTAGATGAGCAGGTCCGCCCGGTTGGGCATCAAGGAGGCCACTCGCTCGCCGGGTTGTAGTCCAAACGCGAGCAGGCCATGTGCTATTGCCTCGACGGCGCGTTCCACTTCGGTCCAGGTCCGCTCCACTTCCAGTGAGGCCAGCGCCACGCTGTCAGGCTGGTGCTCAAGCCCTCGCCGGAGCAGATTGAAAACGTCCATGGGCGCGTCGAGTCTCTGACCCGCTATCGGCACCGGCGGTCTCCCACTTGTTTCACGATCAGACCAGCTGACATGCATGTCGTTATTGTGTAATGAAAATGTATTCCCCTTCGCAGACTTGTCAATCCTTGATGCTAAAGTTCCATGCACGCAACGCGGAACCTGATGAATTCAGTGCCGACCTTTTTCACAAATTGTCCCGTTACTTACCATCACCGGCTATTGATCGGTTTGTGTTACTAGCAGACCCAAACCGCACTCTGATTATATTTCCGCTTTGCCCCTGATGGTGTTGTCCAGCGAAGGTGGTCAGGAAAAGCTGTTTTGACGGTTTTGTCGTGTGGAGGCGGTTCCACCGGACCTGGTGCGCTGGTTTGATCCATATTATAGATCCCACTTTGCAAATCTTCTCGCTCTTCGTTTGGGTTCCGGGTTGCCGGACTTTTGCATTAGGTGCAAAAGTATTTCCAGGAACTCGGGTTCGCCTATAAACTTCTGGCTGACCATCCAGATGTAACGCTCGTAAGTCCTTCCCCATATTAGCGACTTGGGAAGAAGACTATGATATGAACAACTAAACTACCTTTAGATACTTATGCTTAACTCAGATTAATTCGATATACTAAAACCAGCGAGATAAGGTCTGTTTTGAATGGAGTTCTGAAATGTTTAACCAATTTAATGTTGTTGCGGAAGCATTTGGTAGAAATCTTGCCGCTACATATCGCCACTATTTTGGTGATAGACAACCCCACTACGCAACGGCATTAGATTCTGGCGCAAGACTTTTGATAGAGCAAATCGGAACCAGTGATGCTTTGTATCATAATACGGAACACACAATCCTCGTAACATTGGTCGGGCAGGATATACTGAGGGGAAAACTTCTTCGCCATCCTATTCCTCCCGAGGACTGGCTTCACTTCATGTTTGCGCTCTTGTGTCACGATATTGGTTATGTACGCGGTGTCTGCGCAAAGGACGACGTTAATGAGATGATAATAAATGAAGACGGTGAGCGTTACCAGATGCCACGCGGTGCCAGCGATGCTGTCCTTACACCTTATCATGTTAATCGGGGGAAGATATTTGTTCGGGAGCGCTGCGCACTTGAGGAAGATCTGGATGGAGATCGCCTCGCCGCTGCTATTGAGTTGACCCGCTTTCCCGTACCTGAAGACGATGATCACAAAGATACAAATACTGAACCCGGTCTTGTTCGTGCAGCCGATCTCATTGGTCAATTAGCTGATCCCCGCTATCCACAAAAGTTGAACGCGTTGTTTCACGAATTTGTCGAAAACGGAACTGCTCACCGGCTTAATCTTAGTAGTCCGGCGGATCTCGTCGAAACCTATCCGAAGTTTTACTGGGCCGCGGTTGAACCTTACATTGTTGATGCAACAAGGTATTTAAACCTCACAACGGAAGGTAAGAATTGGATGGCTAATCTTTATAGTCATGTGTTTGAATTCGAGCATCAGAAACTGTCTTCTGGACCTCATCTGGGGAGTTAGATCAATATGAGCCGATGGGACGACGATCTAATCAGACATTGCTTTTTGGGGTGAAGATTCAGAAATTGTCTTTGTCACATACATGCCCAAGGTCATTGCGACAATAAATACAAACGGCTCCGGCCGCAAAGATGTCAATGCGGCAATCGCTGGACCGGGGCAGAACCCTGCAATTCCCCATCCCAGTCCAAACAAGACCGCACCAAATATGAGGGATCGATCCAAATCATTTCTGCTGGGGATGCGAAACCTTTTCTCAACCAAAGGTTTTTCCCACCCCATGATGAACTTGTAACCGAGAATTGTTGTAACCAGTGCTCCCCCCATGACTGCGATCAGCGTGGGATCCCAATGGCCTGTGATATCTAAGAAATTGAGGACTTTAGCCGGGTTTATCATTCCGGAAAGAGAGAGACCCGCACCCATCATGATTCCTGCGACAACAGAGAAGATTTGTATCATTTTAAAGGATCCCGAATATATGACGAACAAGAAAAACAGCAACAATAGCGGTCAGCATGAAGACGAGTGTTGCGACTAGAGAACGGAGGGAGAAACGGGCAATACCACACACACCATGCCCGCTTGTGCAACCGGAACCTAATTGCGTACCGGCACCCACCAAAAGTCCTGAAACTACAATGAGTGGCCAATTTGAAATAAAAGAAAGTTCAACCGGAGAATAAAGATTGAACAGCGTTGCGCCGATCAGGATACCCCCTATAAACGATAGTCTCCAGCTTTGATCCGGACCAAGGGCGAGTAAATTCCGCGTTAAAAGACCTGAAACAATGCCACTTACACCGGCTATACGCCCTAAACCGGCCATTAACAGGACTGCAGATAAACCGATCAGCCCGCCGCCCAGCAGGCCCTGCAAGGGTGTGAACTCCGTAAGCATAATTAATATATTCCTCTTCGATTACTGGGTTCGGTGAGACTTCTGAAGCGCAATCGTATTGCTGTCATCTGTTTCCTCAAGAATTGCAGCAAGTCTTCGCTGTTCCATCATTATCACGTAAGCAGCAGAAATCTTAAACAAGACTAGCACGTTATTCGGCGTGAATCTAATCCACTCATTGTCCGAGCTGGGTCCAGGCTGTGTCAAAACGCGCTCAAACTTTGTGCTCGAATGCCGCGTGACGGGAATTGCTGTTCGAGCCAGGGAATTTCTCGAAAATGCTGTATTCGCACCAAATGAAATAATGAGCCGTCATCGGCGTATTAGCAATCTGGTTGCCATGTAGTTCAAGAAATCCGGATGCAACCATTTGATAGGGAAGCATTTCCAGTCTGCGAAGTTTCAATCCAAGCGAATTGGCTAGCTCATTAGCTGTTAGCGGGTCGTTCTCAAGCGGTGTGGACACACGCAGTTCGAGTTCAACGCGCAGGGCCATAGCCTTAATGACATCCACTCGAATTTGATCAACCGCCTCTCGCGAAGGCGGTGTCGACTTTGTTGACGGCATGATGCCCTCCCTAATTTGAATTTTTATTTTACTATTATCTGGTGAATAGCAGCGAACTTTGGTTAATCGCAGATCTGTAGATCGGCTAGGATCTATTCGAACCGGCATCCCTCCGGCGATTTGCCAAAGTTGTCTGATTGTAACTGAAAACACCCGATCAGGTAACAAATATTGGAACTCTTGCTTCGCTGCCAGCGGCTTTGAGAACTCATCTCCCAGCAGCCGCGAAAATAAAATCCGCCGGATCGATTTAAAGCAAATTATGCGAGTCAAAGTAATAGCCATTAATGCTATAAGGGCGCGAATCACGCTCTTGTTTCCATTACTGGTACGAATTCGATAAAGGTGCTGATTTGCCCCTGAAAAAGTAACTTTGAGCTTGTAGTTACGGGCTTTTTTTGAGAAACCGGTGTCTGCTTAATTTTTTCGCAAAAATGAACTATATTGACGATCATGAGAACTTCTTGGATGATAGTCATTGGATGTATGCTGGTCACCACCGCGGCCAACGCTGCCCAATACCGGGTTCTCAGATCTGATCCACAGGCATTGATTATTTCGATGACTGGTAAAATCGAGAAAAGTGACCCTGAAAAACTTCAGACGATAATGGAGTCAAACCCTTTTGCCAAAGAAAGATTCTTGGCATTGAATTCATTCGGTGGCTTGGTTGCTGCAGGTATAGAAATGGGGGCGTATATTCGCAATCACGGCGTTCGGACAGTTATTCCCGAAAAAGCCCACTGTATCAGTGCCTGTTCAATAGTGTTCGTCGCGGGATGGGACGATATTCGACTAACACGTGCTCGTTACAGTCAGGTTCAAAGTCTTCTCAGTGTTCATCCTACTACTGTTGAGACCTTCAGGCCAGCAGACCCATTAGTGATCAAAGCGGTTCGTACCTACATCGAATTTATGGAAACCAGCAAAAAGTTTGATCGCTTGAGAGCTAGTGCAACATTTAGAAAGTTGGGACCCTTCAAGAACATCGAACTTGAGGCCTTGGGCGTTTATAATGTTGTCCAGCTGTCAAATGTGCAAGAGCCATCTAAAGTTATGGATTTATCCGGAAGGCGGAAAATCTCGAAGGTCCGAAAACAACGCCCCCGGAAAAAATACTCTGAAAAACAGTTCGATCTGGAAAAATGGCGGCGCTCTTTACTCGATAACAGTGATTGATTGGTTCAGTGGGCGCTGCTGACCGCTCTCAAACGTTTCAGAGTCACAACACACAACACAACGACGCTGGCGGCGTTCGCCATCATTACATTGTCAATTAAATTATCTTTTCAGCGCTCTTAATTGCTTTCCGTGTTAATCGGTGACGATCAATTCTTCCCAGTTTACTTGACCACCTGTTCCCCATCCCCAGTTGTAATTTGTTTTGGGAGACGGCCGTCGAATTTCCTGTGCTTTTAAAGATCTCAGCTGTTCGAGCTCTTCAAATGGACTGGACACAAGATGCGCCATGCGCAATGGATTCTTTCTTCGGTCAAACATTTTGACGATGTCAGGCGTTGAGCGGAATTTAGAATCCATGCGACGGGCTTCATCCATGAATTGGCGCCAGATAAGGGCCGGCAGGCTTCCACCTGTCACACGTCCCATCGGACTGTTATCGTCATTGCCAACCCAGACACCGACCACCAGATTGCCGGCGAAACCCACAAACCAGGCATTGCGATCCACGACCTGTTCCATATTTCACCACTCTCCTCAGCAACTCTTTCATTTCCCTTCCAAATTCAAGTTTCCACGCGCCGGACCCCTGTGGCATGCGAAAACGTTTTTCATCCTCAATTTGCCAAAACCATCCAAGGTTTGATCGGATAAGCATCGGCGGCACTTGCCGCATAAGCCGCCGTCAGATCGAGCAATGTGACTTCAGAAGACCCCAGAGCGATGCTCGGCACCGATTGTAGAGGAGTCGTGATACCAAGGTCACGGGCCGCTTTTATTACTTCTTCCCGGCCGACGGCTTCTGACACGTAAACGGCAACGGTATTTATTGAAGACGAAAAGGCTTATTCAAGAGAAACCATGCCGCGATATCGCTTGGTGTAGTTTTCAGGGCTCCAGTCACCAATCGTCATGGGTTGGTCAGGAAACTGCATGTCTAACTCGGCTCCCGCTCTCAGTGCAGCCAGATAGACAAATAATTTGAAGGCGGAACCCGGTTGACGGAAAGCCTGTTTAGCGCGATTAAACTGGCTTCGTGCATAATCTCGCCCGCCGACCATCGCCACAATTCGTCCATCTGGTCGCATTGCGATGAGCGCTGCTTCGCTGACCTTCCGCGGTTTCCCATACTTATCTACAATCTCAGCGACGGCACGCATCGCCGCTTTCTGCAAGTTTAAATCGAGGCTGGTTCGTAGTCTTAGGGGTGTTGTTTTAACGCCTGAAGGTACCTTGAAGTTCAGCTCGATCCAATCTGCAAAATAGGCACCTGGTTCACTTTTTTGTTTTTGTTGCGGTTGAACCGGGGAAAACTTTGCAAGTTGAAAACTGTCCAGATAATTCTCTTCGGCCATGGCTTGAATAACCAGCTTCTCGCGCTGTCGCAGGGCCTTCTGGTTAGCTCTAAACGTTGATGGCGATTTGAGGAGAGCAACCAGATGGATGGATTCACTCAGTGTGAGGTCACTTACCCTTTTATCAAAAAAGCGACGGGCGGCAGCTCGCAGACCATAACATCCATCCCCGAAATAGGCGCTGCTTAAATAGCGCTCGAGAATTTGTTTTTTTGTCAGGTTGAGTTCCAGCCATAAGGCTATGCCAGCTTCCTCAAGTTTCCGTTCGAGCGTTTTTTCATGCGAAAGATAGGAAATTTTAGCAAGCTGTTGGGTGAGTGTGCTTCCCCCTTGCATGATGCGCCCAGCATTAAAGTTGGTGGTGGCGGCGCGCAGCATGCCGACAGGGTCAATGCCAATATGGCGGTAAAAACGACGGTCTTCTATAGCGAGGAGCGCGTTTATGAGATGTTGAGGTACTTCTCTAAGCTTGACCGGGGCCTCTACAAACTGACCTCTTTCAGCAAAGGGCTGACCGCTGGACGTTAATAAAACAAGCTTACGCCCGATGTCTGGTTGTAACGTTTTCTCGAGAGA
>CAYWUX010000059.1:0-11914 GCA_964461525.1 uncultured Hyphomicrobiaceae bacterium
GTCGATCTGGCAATATCATAGGACGAGTCATTAATTGCGTGAGATGTATTTGACCATTAAGCGACTTGCTATCGCAATAATTATCCAGGCCGTTACGAGGCCCGTGGTGACACTAAAAAATTAGGCCCGGCTCGGCCAGCTAACGGATTCAATTTCAGAGCCCTCTCTAAATAAGGAATGCTCATCAAATTGAGCATATGTTCTCATTCTGTATTTAGTGGAGTGTGTAAAATGACTTCACGGTGTGGATAGGGGATCGAGATGTTATTATCATGAAACGCATCCCAGAGTGCCAGAAAAGCCTGGCCGCGAATATTGGTCAAGCCATTTTCAGGGTCTTCAATCCAGAACCGAAGTACAAAATCTATTGAAGATTCGCCAAATGAAATAACATGACACACCACTGCGGGTTTTTTCAGAACCCGTTCGCACTTGCTCACCGCCTCAATCGCAATACTGCGAACTTCATGGGGATCTGATACGTAGCTTACTCCAAAGTTGATATCCAGACGCACATCACGATTGGAATAGGACCAGTTGACAACCTGCTGGGTAATGAAGTCCTCATTCGGTATGAGATGTTCCACACCGTCACGGGTTACAACCGAGACATATCGGGAGCGCAAGGTCGTGATCCAACCGAATTTTTCACCTAAAGAGATGACGTCCCCCGGTTTGATCGATTTATCCAGGAGGATAATAATGCCGCTGATCAAGTTAGAAACAACCTTCTGCAGACCGATACCGATGCCAAGACCGATCGCACCGGAGAACACGGTGAGCGCGGTCAGGTTGATACCAACGGCAGTTAGCGAAATAAGCACTGCAATCGTGACCAGAGTAAACTTGACAAATTTTGAAACAAGCACTTGAAGCGATGGTGTTAGGTCAGCACTCAATCTAAGGCGATTTTCAATTGAAGCTGCTAGCGTGGAAGCAAACCAGATTAATGCACCAAATAAAATTATTGCCTGTGCCACATTCAAAAGAGAGAGACGGGTATCGCCGACGGAAATAGCGATGAAATCAAGTACAATCCGCGTTTCATCCAATAATCCCAGAATATTCAACGCAGCAATCGACCACGCTATTGTGGCGAGTAGATTGGCGAGAGTTCTATTGCGAATTAAGCGACTTGCTATCGCAATAATTATCCAGGCTGTTACAAGGCTCGCGGTGACACTAATAAAATAGGCCCGGCTCGGCCAGCTAACGGATTTGATGATAGACGCCGAGACCCACAAAGAAATGGCGAAAAAAATCCAGCGCAAGCGCCGCAGCAGAACAGCCAATATTCGCAACAGGGTGGGTTGCCCATGAATTTTACGGATCTGCTCTTCGATCCGAGGGCTTATAACACCATCCAGCGCGATCGCAAAAATATAACACCCGGCGATCAAACCAAACTGTATGATAGTCCAGATATCGTTAAGCGATTTAAAATAGCCGACCAGACTGGCCAACCAGCTTTCAAAATGCTTGGATAAAGTTTCCAAATCGAGTGTTTGGTTGATAGGTGTTTTCAGAGGATCCATGGCTCGAGCATAGCAACACATCAGAAATTTGCCAATTACCGCTCGATGACATCCCATACGTGCTGAGAAATGATACTTGAACTTGTTGGTTAAAAATACATCCGCACACTAAGAATACAGATGACGGTCAGATCGCACGATTGTTTTCTCTGGCTGGCGTGCGTCATAAACAAATAGTTTCTCGGCCCCATTCTCGCGCGCCGGAGCCTGAAACGGACTGGACCGTCCCCGCCTTCAATGCAAATCTCCGCGCATGAAGTCCTGCTTGTCGCCATGGCCCCGAACCTGAGGAAGCTTGCAAAATACGCAGGATCCGCTCCTCATCCAGTTCCGCGGATGGGCTGAACCTGGTGATAATGATCCACCGCATGAAACCAAATATGGATCAGCAAGCCAGGGCCGTATGTCAGAAGGACAACGTTAAAGTCATCCTTTGAGCTTTTGTATGACTTCGAAACCTTCGAAATGCGGATGATCTAGATAAAGCCCCTGTGTCTCGCCAGCATTGGCGTGCGCCTTTCGAAATTGTTCCGATTTTGTCCAGGCCTCGAATTTCTCCCGAGATGACCAGATCGTATGGGAACAGAAAAGTGTATGATCTTCTGCTTCGGGGCCACGCAATAAATGAAACTCTATAAATCCTTCCACATGATTCAGATGGCTGTCTCTGGATTTCCAGACTTCTTCGAAATCTCTCTCTCGACCTTTTGTTACCTGAAACCGGTTCATCGCAATAAACAAGTTAACACCCTTTCTATCGTAAACCACTTAACTGATTTCTCACGGCAAATACAAGTACCGGATATTTGTTACAATTTTTTGCCCTCACCTGTTGAATTTCCAATCCACCTATATTTAGTGCGGAACCGATAAGTTAAAACTCGGCTGTCCCGCGCGCACTAAATATAAATCCGCTTGGGCTATTTCCACCGGCGATTTCGTCCTTCATATATTGAATGTCACCAGTAATTGAAAAACGTTCACGGAAGACATGGCGATAGTAAGCTTCGGCGACATAGGTGCCATCGATATCACCATTGCCACCGCTTAGATAAGCATAGCCTATACCGACATTATCGTCAGCACGTCCCCAAGCGGTTCCTTTGATGTTTAGTCCACCTGAATACAGGGCATTATAGTTGATAGCCGCGTCTTCTTGCTGCCACCCGAATCTAGCAAAAACACCTACTGTACGACCAAGTTCCTGATCGATCGAAACAGCGTAGCCAAACAAGTTCTCCTTATTTGTTTGAGCCGGGTTTAAGAATTCCTGGTCTGTGCCTGTCACAAGAAAACGATAGTTCCCTTCGCCGATTGACGAAGTGCTCTTATAGGCTATCTGGCCCCCGTAAAAGCGATAACTCTCACCATTATTGTTTTTGCTGATTTCCATTGCAACGGCTCTGTATGAAAATCCATTAAGCACTAAGTCAACACTCCCTCCAATGTCATAAGATGGCAGGAACGACACCGGATCGTTGACAAATACTTCATTCATGAACTGCTTAAATTCATCGTTAGCATACGCATTGGCATCTATGTAATCTGTCGAGTCGATGATACCGCCAGCCAAACCAAGGCTTCGTTCCTTACCAAACTTTATTGTGTGTTTATACCAGGCCGTCAAAATATAGTCTCGACCAGAACCGTTGATGTCCTTGACATCGTCTTCGAGATCAGCCGCCCAAGGTTCAAGTACGAAGGGTGAAATTGGGTTTAAACCGTTGCCCGCTGCAAAACCAAGTTTCGCATGCAGTTCATTCCTGTTTGAAGGCTTGATACTGATTCTAGGTTGAAACGGCAAACCTCCCCGGCACGTATGGTTGTCATCTTCATCCCGGCTAAGTTCCTGACACGGAACCGCGCCTGCCACGATGCCATTAATAGAAAACCACTCATTAATGTCGTAAGCTTGTGCCGGCGAATCCAACACGGATAGTGTTCCAGCCGCCAAGCCAGTGACCGCAAACATGCGGGAAATGAAGGCCATCAGATCCCCCAAATCGAATTGACCAATTCTTACTGAACTCGAATCGCAAAACTGATTGTATACCAATCATCCGTAAATTGCTTGAACATTAAAAACGCGGAAATATAAACTCAACATTTGGTTGTGGTCGAAAGTGGAGGTTATAAGTGTTTCGAGGCCACTATGGCGCTAACAGAATTGATTATTTCAAGTCCAGTCGTGCCCAAATCTGTAATTTTCCACCTGACAATTCCCCGATGATTGTGCTAGGTTTGCGGCCAGGGACAAATAACAAAGAGCATCAAATGGTACGCCTGAGTGACCTGCCTCCGGCCGACGCGCAGCACCTTCTGGATAAAGTCTGCACGCCCTTTAACAGCGAGCCATTTGTGCCGGGTCCGCCCTTGGCCGAGCGCCGCGTCGCAATCGTGACGACGGCAGGCCTGCACCGCAAGGGAGACACCGCGTTCGAGTTGGGCGAGCTCGATTATCGTGTGATCCCCGGTGAAATCACTGGCGATGAACTGGTGATGTCCCATGTGTCCACAAATTTTGACAGAACTGGCTTCCAGCGCGATGTCAACGTTGTTTTCCCAATCGATCGTTTGCGCGAGTTTCAGCGTGCGGGATATATTGGATCGGTTGCGCGTTACCACTATGCACTTAACGGTGCTGGCTGGCTGCCCCAGGAAATCAGCGAAACTGCGGCCCAACTTTCTGGACTACTGAAGGAAGACGGTGTCAATGCAGTTCTTCTGATCCCTGTCTGACCGAATTGCACGCGTGCCGTTGGCGCGCTCGCTCATTATCTCGAGTCCGCGGGTTTGCCGACTACGGGTATCAGCTTGGTTCGGGAGAATACGTTAGGCATGCGACCGTCACGAGCGCTTTGGGTCCCGTTTGAGCTTGGACGTCCCTTTGGCGTACCGGGCGACACCGCTTTTCAAAGTCGTGTGCTGAAAGCGGTGCTCACTTTACTTGAACGGGTAGATGGACCGGTTATCCTTGAGAATTTCCCCGATGATGTACCCTTGCCCCAGACCAATGTCACCACAGGAACAGACGATGGCATGGTCTGCCCGTGGCGCCCACCTAAGGCGAAAATACCTCGACAGGCCGCTCCTCTCGAAATTTTGCGTATGGAAATGGCGCAACTCGCTCCATGGTATGATCTGGCGCTTAAGGCGCGTGGCCGAACCACCGTAGGCGTTAGCGGTCTGGAGATCGGCCAGGTGACCGAATTTCTGTTCGACGTTTTGGATGGCAAGCAGGATAACCCAAAGGCTGATACTTTCACTCTTGGCCAGCTCATACGGTGTGCATCGGAAGATCTGCGGGCCTGGTATCTGGAAGCAGCTGGTGCGCGGCCTGGTATTGTGGCGTCGAGTACTGAGCTTGCGGATTGGTTCTGGGGCGAAACTAAAGCGGGCGCACTGGTGCTGAAACTGCGTGAGGTATGCATGTCTAGCAGCGACGAGAGCGTTGTTTTAGTCGCGCAAAGGTCACTTGTTCCAAGGGCGCAGAGCCACCGGCTGGCCTCTGACATCTGAGCTTCGACTGTAGCAGCACGTCGATAGCTCGTCGGTCAGGTACACTCCGTAGCCATTTCGTCTGCTTTAGCCCCGAGGGGCAATCGTGTCCTCATACCTTTCTAATAAACGATCCACTGATTACTAATAATATTTCGGGAACAATATACCCAATCAGAGAATTTCACACCCCAGTTCGCCTTGAGTTATGGACTTAAAATCGCTCGATGCCTAAGCTTCCGTGTACATGAGCTAAACTTTGGTAGTCTCCAACTATTGTGTTACTATTTTTGACAGTATTTTCGTCTGGAGAAGAGAAGGGAACAGTTAGATGGAATTTTGGGACGTCGTTCAATCAATATTCTGGTTTTTTCTATTAGTCGCCTGGTTCTGGGCGCTAATTTTAGTGCTGGGTGATCTATTCCGAAATAAGGAAATTAGTGGACTTTCCAAGGCCCTGTGGGTGCTTGGAATTATTGTTATCCCTTGGCTCGGAGTCTTAGCATATCTCATCGTTTATGGTGACGGAATGGCTGAGCGAAATGTACGGGCCGCAGCCGAAATCGAAGACGTTAGGCGCTCTTATATTCGCCATGTCGCTGGTCATTCGACAGCCGATGAATTGACAAAATTAGCTGAGCTGAGAGACAAAGGGATCATTACAGACGAGGAACTAAAAGCTCAAAAAGCCAAGTTACTCAGCTAGACGAACTCTGCGAGATGCTGCTCAATCCGCAAAATAACGGGACTAGCGCCCAATCGCCCTGCTGATGGTTGGCCCGAAGTGCCGCCGCCAATTCCTCCCCCCTGGCCCGGCGGATGCGATGCAATCAGGCTAGATGGACGAAAGTTCATATGTTCCGCCCCTTACGTATACAATTGACCAGCTGGTAATTTTTTTGCGAGAAGAGGGTGTTAAATTTTTTTGCCGGGTTCTTAAAACCTCTAAAACTTTTCAAATGAGGAGTTTGCCTGCGTCTGACGTGTCTGATAAACTGGGAAAAAACAAAAACTTATGCGGGAAAAGGAGGAGGTGATGAGCGACGTTAAAAAATTGACAAGGTATCCCGCCCGTTGGACCGAACAATACGAAACGCGTCTTGAAGAACTGGAGGCTAAGGTAAAGGAGCTTGAAACTTCAAACAAAAGGCTGCGGGCTCAAGTTCAGCGTCTAACAAAGGTCAACCGCGAAGAGTGACCAATTCGACCGCGTGATCCGGAAGTCAGCCCCAAACCTTTTCGGTCAACGGTAAGCCTTCGATATCGGCCGCTGTGAGTGGACGATCTGGCGCGATATCCACTTGTTCAAGCAATGCCGCGACCTGGCGGACATGTTGCGTTGAATGCCAGACGGTTCGCTCCAACATCTCATGGCGGGTCGTTTTGCCAAAATAGGTTGACACCGGGCCGGTGAAGTCCTCGCCATCTGTGGCTGTCGCCCAAGCACTGAAACGGTCTTTTACGGCTTCGCCAAAGGCGGCAATATCTGCACTCGTCGTCATATCACTCGGAGGGGGCTCAACCAGGTTTTCATATCTAAGCGTTTCACCAGTTTCTTCCATATTAAGGAATGCAGTTGGAATTTGGAAGACATGGTGCATCAATACACGCCAGGAACGCGGTCGATCCGGCAGCTCTTTTTCAAGATGCTCATCCGGCATGGATTTGGTAAGACGGATAGCGGTCGCAAGTACGTGTTCGTATCGCGCTTTAAGCTGGTCCGGTGATAAAGTCGGAGCCGTATCCTCTTTCAAACCGAGGAACTCTACAACATCCTGGATGACCTGCGCAAATGCGAACTTGTCACCACGGGACACCACCGGCACTGAACTTGCACCCAACCTCTGTAGTTCTTCCATACCGGCGGGATCTGCAAGCACGTTGACTGATTCGAACTCAATCTCACGGACTGAGAGGTACTCTTTGACCCTTAGACAGCTGGTTCAATGGGGCTGCCAGAAAACCTTGATGGGTTCAGGCATTGAATTTTCCCTAGCGGTTTAATATTAATCTGGCCAAACTTCGAAACTGACGCATAGCTTGGCAAAAACAAACGATCCGGCAAGGCTAGATCACTACTACTCTTTTCGCAAGTCCGTTTTATTGTTCTGGCATTGTGGATGTGGTTTTCACAAAGTTTTCTGGCGGATCGCTGAGCAATAATTGACAGATCATCGATTGAGTCCGTCCATGGGAGCAAAGCAAACGTTATTTCAGGTTCCGGTTAGAGTCTGCTTCTGCCTCGGACGACCCAACGAAGCCTGAAGGACGAGACGCCGCGTGAGGAAATACGAGGAAATACGGAATGTGGCGAAATCTCTCATCTATCGTCAGAAGGCGTGAGTCACGTGCCAAGCCAATTCCTCCTCGCCTACATTGCGGCGTCCCTCACCGGACGCACGGGCGTGGAGGAGACATCCAGCTCGCGCCCCAGTCGCTCCGCCGCCAGCATCATCACGCGCTCGGCAAGCGCCGTAATCGTCAACAGCGGGCTGACGCCGACCGCAGAGGGGACTGCCGCGCCGTCGCAGACGTAAAGGCCCTCGTGGACACCTTTCACCCCCTTCGTCGGGTCAAATACCCGCCCGTCCGGCGAGACCACACCCTCGTCGACTGTTTCACCCATCGCGCATCCCCCAAGCGGATGGGCAATGATCCGGTTGCCGCCGAACGCTTTCAGGGCGAAGTGGTTCGAATGGAACTCGCCACCCATACCTTCGATCATCGCCTTGATCTTTTTCTCCGCCGCCACGCGCGCCGGACTGTCACTGTATTCCGGCCAGTCAACCATGACACGGTCCTTGTGAAGCCTTAGTCGGCCACCAGCATCATCATGCGCGACGACGTAGAACATCTGCGTCCGGCTCATCTCCTCGCCGTATATGCCACTCCTCATCAGCCGCAGGGCTCGCCCGAAGCGGAGCCTGAGAAGGTCCTTGAAGGGAGCGAACGATGCCATCATGGCCAGCATCGTACCGTCGTGGACATACAAAGGACCTTGTTCGTCACCGAGATCGATCAGCGCCATGCTGTGCGGACCAACTGGTGCGGTCCCAAGTGGCGCCTGCGATGGAAATCCCATCGCAACGGCATGTACCGGTTCGTCAAGCCCGGCTGCAAACACGAGATCGTCGCCGTTTGCCGAAAACCTCTCGCCCAGCATGTCGGACAGCGCCAGACCATTACGTCGGGCCCGGAGCAGCAGCTCCGTTGTCCCGAGCGTCCCGGCCGCCAATACGAGCCTTTGTGCCGTGACCCTCCGGCTTCTTTCAGCTCCTGAAAGGTCCTGCACCACGATCTCCCAGCCACAATGGGCGGGGGCTATCGACTCGACCCGGCTTTTACAGAAAACCTCGGCACCATGATCGACGGCATCGGCAATATAAGTAATCCCGACGGTGTTCTTGGCGCCCACGTTGCAGCCCGACCAGCAGTCGCCGCAATTCCGGCAGGCAAACTGGATCACTCCCGCTGCATTCGGTCCCGGACTGTGGGAGATGGTCATCGATGACAGCTGCACTGAAGCGCCCGACGCCTCTGCAGCCTTGCGCATGCCGGCAAACTTGGCAAAGCGCTCCGGATCGGGGACAGGCGCGGCACCAAGCATCGCTTCTGCCCGCGCGAGTCCCTCTTCAAGAAGTCCATCGCTGACCGCCGCATCCGGCCAGCCTTTATTGCGCAATCTCTTGAAATCGGGTCGGAGGACCACCCCGGCGTTGATCAGTGATCCGCCGCCAATGCCGGTTGCAGCGAAGACCGTAAGCCCCTTTCCGACTGTCAGCCGGTAGAGCCCGGTCGGATCGCCCAGGCCCGGCAACCGGCCCGATATCCGGGTTGCCTTGCGTCGCGCTTTGGCCGTGGTCGGAAAATCACCGGGCCGCCAGAGCCGACCCTGCTCCAGCACGGCTACACCGAAGCCCATGCGCGCGAAGCGGTTTGCCGCAACCCCGCCGCCGTATCCGGAGCCGACGACAACTACGTCGTAAGCTGGCGCTAGCTCACCAGTAGATTTGGTTGCAATGACCATTTAGAACCCCAACCACGTGTCATACCCGTTTTACTTACAGGCCGGAACGAGCTTCAACAACTAAACTATTGCAAATAACTAAACTTTCTCGAAACTTCGCACAATCCCTGCGAAATTCGTCTAAACTATCCTAAATAAACTGCCAATGACAGCGCGACGTAAAAAAACACGTTTCGTTTGCAACCGCCGCCAACAATTCCCCGACTGATCACCGGCTGGCGGGATAATGCCGAACTCCGCCATATGGGCGCGGATTGCATTAATTAGCATCGTTGCTGCCGGATCAGCAACTCCCGGGAGCTGTTGAAAACAAAATCTCTTTGTTGTCCCATGCTTTTCACAAAGTCAAAATGCATGCTAGGTCGGGTGACCGGTTAACAAATCGCCGCGCTGGATGCGCAGTTCTCCCAATCGAGCGAATTATGAACAATTAAGCAACGAAGGGGTAGACGCCCTCCTTGATCAGGACTATGTGCAAAAGACAAGGGAGATGACATTGTGGACGTGCAATTGCGGCTCGACTTTGTTTGGGGACACTCAAGTATAATAACGGCAATACCTCTGCCTTTCGATCAAATGCTTTAACTAATAGGGAGATATTATTGTGAGAATACGACCAGATCCAACATTTCATGCTACTGCAAATCTTGCGATGCAAGCTCCGGTTGAGAACTACGCATATACACTGATGCTGAGCCCCGGTTTTTCTCAACCTGACGGACTTGCCGTGATCGATGTAAACCCCAGTTCGAAAGATTACGGACGAGTCGTCCATACGGTGATAATGCCTAATAAGGGTGATGAGTTTCACCATTTTGGCTGGAATGCGTGCTCGTCCGCGCTGTCGCCGTTGACGGGCCACGCCTTCTTTGAACGCCGCTACTTGATTATTCCCGGGCTTCGCTCGTCTCGCATATATGTAATCGACACTAAGGACGGACCGACCAAGGCCAAGATCCATAAGATCATCGAACCCGAGGAAGTGTTCTCCAAGACCGGTTATTCCCGTCCCCACACCGTTCACTGCGGGCCGGAAGGGGTCTATGTGTCAACTCTCGGCGGAGGTGGTGTGGACGGAACCGAGGGGCCTCCCGGCATCTTCATCATGGACTGTGAGACTTTCGACGTGATTGGTCGCTACGAGATCGACCGCGGCTCGCAGGACAAGCAGTATGACTTCTGGTGGAATCTGCCGCGCGACTACATGGTTTCCAGTGAATGGGGTCTTCCGCCGCAGTTCGAAAACGGCATCGTTCCGGAGGATCTTTTGTCCAATAAGTACGGTCATCGCGTTCACTTCTGGAACCGGCGAGAGCGCAAGAATGTGCAGACCATCGACCTTGGTGAGAACCATCAGATGGTGCTGGAGGTGCGGCCTGCCCATGACCCAGTCAAGGAGTATGGCTTCCTCTGCGTCGTGGTGGATACCACAAATCTCGAGGGTTCGGTCTGGACTTGGTGGCGCGAGGAAGGGAAATTCGAGTGCAGGAAGACCGCAACCATTCCGCCGGAGCCTGCCTCCAAGGACGACTTGCCTCCGTTGCTACAGGGCTTTGAGGCTGTGCCGCCGCTGATCACGGATATCGACCTCTCGCTCGATGACCACTTCCTCTACGTGTCGTGTTGGGGCACAGGAGAGATGCGCCAATATGACGTCTCTGATCCAATGGAACCAAAACTTGCTGGCTCGGTTCACATTGGCGGCATAACGCGCAAGTCCGCACATCCTGGCGGTGGCGACTATCGTGGTGGCCCACAAATGGTGGAAATCAGCCGGGACGGTAAACGTGTTTACTGGACCAACTCGCTTTACTCCACCTGGGATGACCAGTTCTATCCTGAAGGGGTCCCAGCAGCGATGGTCAAGGCCGACGTGGGCGAGAGGGGTGGCCTGACATTGGACAAGAACTTTTATGTCGAGTTCCCCGAAGGTTACCGCTCGCACCAGATAAGGCTTGAAGGTGGTGACTGTTCTACTGACTCGTTCTGTTATCCGTCTGTGTGATCTTGGAATCGACTGACTGGATAGAAGCCAGTCTGTGGTTGGCTGTCATCGGGAGCGGTATCTATCACGGCATCAACCCGGGGATGGGATGGCCTTTGGCGGTCTCTGCCGGTTTGATGGGTAACGGACGGCGCGACCTTCTTGGCGCACTCGGACTCCTTGCAATAGGTCACTTCCTCGCCATGGCCGGCATCCTGTTGCCATTCGCCGCGATGACGCTTCTGGTCGCGTGGCAACAGGAAATTCGCATTGGAGCGGGCCTGCTTGTTATCTTCGTAGGCATTTATCTGCTTATCAATCGACGCCACCCCCGGTTTTTTGCCCGTATAAAGCCTACTCAGCTTGTTCTGTGGTCGTTCGCTGTGGCAATGGCTCACGGCGCTGGCCTGATGCTGGTGCCGATCTATCTGGGCTTATGCAGGGCCGGAGAACTGGACGCTGGTCATGAAGCCGCGGCTACATTGATCGGCGGCAATCTCTACATTGCAATCTCTGTTTCGGTGGTTCACACCATTGCCATGATCCTTAGTGGAGGTATCATCGCGTTTGCCGTTCACGGATGGCTAGGCCCGAAGTTCATCTCAAAGAGCTGGTTCAATCTTGACATTGTCTGGGCGCTGAGCCTGATTCTTGTCGGCGGCATAGGCACTGCGAGTGCTTTGTTTGCGACCTGACTTCTGCCGTGTGAAACGGTCATTGCTTCAACCTGATAATAGCCGAAAGGGGTCCAGAATGTGTGAAAACGCGCTCAAATTTAGTGTGCGAGCGCATACGGACGGGCTTTAAAGTCCACGCTCGGAAATTTCTTAAAAATACAGTATTCTGGCCAATATTCTGCTGTTGGGGCTT
>CAYWUX010000060.1:0-11391 GCA_964461525.1 uncultured Hyphomicrobiaceae bacterium
GTCGATGTCGAGGCCACACCTGCGAGAACCTATGACGAGGTGACCTCGACCAAGGAGGCAAATTCCTTGCCTGGCTGATTGATAAGGACATCACACCACATGTGACGGTTCGTGACCTGTCTAAGCGCAAGGACGGGACTTTCTCACGATCAGACTTTAGCTATGATAAGTACAAGGATATTTACACCTGTCCTGCAGGCAGATCCTTGAAGACAACGGGCCGCCTGCATGCTGATGACACCGCCATTCGGGAATAACGCCGTATCATTGACGACTTTCCGGGCTCCCATGCGCTCCAGATGCCAGACCGCCCCCCGTTCGAGTGTCACAGCGGCCGCGTGTGCGCGCTCCTCATATCGGTTGCACCCTTGGAGCCCTGCCTGGGAGCCCACTTCTGAAGCGTGATATGGCTCCTCTGCAATTCCCGGGCGAATATTGATGATCCCGCCACATCTTCAATAAGCCCGATAACACTTCCATTGGTGTGACTATGATAAGTGTTATAAGTGGCCCGGGCTTTATCCGCGAACTCCGTCAGCGTGTATTCCCCGGACCAGGCGAACAGCATCATGGCATTATTGAGTTCACGTTCAATCCCATCATCCCGTTTGACCTTTGACCGGAAAATTCCCCATACCGAACAGGCGCTCTCATCAAAGGTGGCCGTTCTAAAAGGCGATCCGGAAATCGTTAGAATTCTACTAAAACACGGTTGCTGGTGGACAATATGATAGATTGTCGGGTAAGGCGGTATGGGCCGAACGCTAACTGACAAAGTGAATACAATGTCAAAACGACCAGTGGAATTTGTGTGGCTAAACGAGGTTAAGCCATAACTCCGAAAATTGGAGGGCCTGAGAATTTAACTATTTGAATCCAACAAAAAGAGGGAGCTTCGGCTTCAATTGATTCTAGAACACGTTTTAAGAGGGTCGCTGGAGTCGTTTCGGGTTTGAGGGATGGTAAGATACCGGGGAGGGCGACGCCCCTCTCTTCAAGTGACAGCGAAAGGGAAACTGTGTAACATCCTAACGTTAGGATGCTTAAGACGGTTTGCCAAGCCATAGTTGGTTGTGCCATTTTTGCACATATGGCGAAGTCGTCTCAATACGCAGGACACATCTCAAAACCACAGGGAGGAAATGACATGACAAACCGAATCGGAAAGTCAGCAATACCCATCTCAAAAGCGATCACACGGCGGACAGTATTGAAAGCCACCGCGTCGGGCGTGGCGCTTCTGTCAGCGCCCGCAATTCTCACTGGGCGGGCACATGCCGCTGGGAAATATATGGATCTTGAATCCCTCCGATCGGCAAAGATCGACTGGCGCCAGGCGGAGGGCTCGAAGATCACCATTGGAGTCATTCCTGCCGGCTATTTCAAGAACCTGGAAACAGTTTTATCCGACTTCGCCGCACTGACCGGCATTGAGGCTCGGCTAGAAATGACCCCGCCGGGACAGATCCGGCAGAAAGCCGTTCTAGATCTTTCATCAGGTACCGGCACTTGGGCTAGCCATGCCGCCGATCCGATGTATTATCCTCTCTACGTCGCCAACAAGTGGATCGATCCACTCGATGCCTACCTTGGTAACGAAAAACTAACTGACAATGGCTGGTTCCGGTATGAGGACATTCTTGCCGGTTGGCGGGGCGTCACATCGATCGATGGTAAGCCTTATGGCATTCCATACGATGGCGAGGCCACCATTCAAGTTTATCGCAAGGATGTTTTCGACAAGCTGAGCCTGAAGCCGGCTGAGACTTTTGATGAATTCATGTCCAATGCCGACAAGGCGCACGACCCCGAAAACCGCCTTTGGGGTGCAGCGCTTCGCGGGTTCCGTGGTGCCGGACAGAACATGTACATCTACCCATCTATCTTCCGGGCCTTTGGCGGCGAATGGTTCAATAATAGCGGCAAGATGGTGGTCAATAGTTCCGAAGCCATCGCAGCTCTGGAATGGTATGTCAAACTCCTGAACAACTACGCGCCCCAGGGCGTCGAAAACTGGAACTGGCCCGACATTGCTGATGCCTTCGGTCAAGGAACGGTAGCCTCCTATATCGATGCCCACAGTTCTGCTGCCATCGTCGCCAATCCGGAAAAATCCAAGGTTGTTGGCAAGATCGGTTTTGCTCGATGGCCCAAAGGGCCGTCAGGCAAACGCGTGACCTCCATTTGGAACTGGAGTTTCCCGATAAATGGCGCACTTTCTAACAAGGATAAGACGGCGACATGGTTGTTCATCCAATGGGCAGCTTCAAGGGAAACTCAGGTTGCGACGTCCTACGCCTTCCCCGGCGCCTACAAGCGCACAGGTGCGAACCGGACATCGGTCTGGGCGTTGAGCGATTATCGGGCTCTTCTTGAAGCCGCCGGCGATAATTATATTTCGGCCACGACAACGTCCTTCGCGAAGGACACCGATGTGGAATGGCGCCCGCGCCTGCCGCAGTGGCCGGCTGTGGGAGACACGATGGCGACGGCAATACAAGCGAGCCTTGTTGGCCAGGCCAGCGTTACTGACGCTCTCAACGCAGCGCAACGCAAGATCGAAGGCATCCTGAAGGGTTGAACTATGGACCTACAGCGGAGAACAGGGACGATGCACCGGCAAGGCGGTCTATTTGCCGGAGAGCGGGGCTTCGCCCTGCTCATGGTGAGCCCCGGCTTGCTGGTGTTAGCCCTTACCACAACCTTTCCGCTCGCCTATCTGATCTGGAGTTCTTTTCAGAACATCAATCTGGCAATGCCGTTTCTCGATGGCTTTGCCGGCTTGGACAACTATCGCGATATGCTAAGTGATGGCCGTTTCTGGCATGCCCTGCAGTTGACCGGGATCTACACCGTCAGCTCGGTCTTTCTGCAGCTGGTGATCGGTCTCGGACTGGCGCTCCTCGTCATGCAAATCCCTACCGGGCAATGGCTCTTCCGGATCGTCGCCATTCTGCCCATCGTCCTTGCGCCCGTTGTCGTTGGGTTGTTCTGGCGGACTTTGATGCTAGCGCCGGAGTTCGGAATCGTCGATTTCATCATCCGTACGCTCGGATTCGAGTCGGTGAATTGGCTCGGTTCCCCGACTCCGGCGCTCGTGTCGGTCATTCTCATCCACACGTGGCAATGGACGCCGTTTGCGTTTCTGGTGTTGCTAGCCAGCCTAGCTTCCCTGCCACTCGACGTCTTTGAGGCGGCTCGAATCGATAAAGCCAACGCTTTTCAGCGCTTCATCCACATAACCTTGCCGCTTATCCGGCCGGCGATTATTATTGTCGTGATCATGCGGTCGATGATCGCGCTTTCAGCCTTCGCGGCCATCTTCGCTGCGACGGGCGGTGGGCCGGGCACCGCGTCGGAGATCCTCAACCTCTATGCCTATAAGACCTCGTTCGTTGAGCTGAACTTTGGCTATGGTTCGGCGCTCGCCGTGTCACTTTTGATTATTACACTCGGCGTTTCGGGCATTTTGTTCCACTTGCGAACCGCAAGGCGTAGCTGAGGAGTGGCTGGCATGAAAAATCGCGATTCTACGAAGTATCTGCGTAATGCGACCCTGTTCGCCTTGGCGTCCATATTGCTTTTTATCTGGGTCTTTCCGCTCGTCTGGGCTGTCGTCGTATCCCTGAAATCGGAAGCGGAAGTGCTGGCCTATCCGCCCAGAATTATCTTCGAGGCGACGGCCCAGAACTTCAAGGACGCACTCTTTGGAGGCGTGTCGATCCTGCCAAGCCTTATTACCAGCCTGATTGTTTCGACGGCCACGACGATCCTGACTATTCTGATCGCGGTTCCCGCGGCCTACGCCTTCGCTCGCTTGGAATTGAGAGGCAAGAAGTGGCTTGGTTTCTACACACTGGCAACGCAGATGGTGCCGCCCGTCGGCCTAGTTATTCCTTATTTCCTGATCCTCAATAAAGTAGGGTGGCTCGATTCTTATCAGGGCATGATCACTGTCTATCTGACCTTTTCCTTGCCTTTCGCGATTTGGCTCCTTGTCTCTTACATGGAGGATATTCCCCGGGAGATGGAGGAGGCGGCCTTTCTTGACAAGGCAAATCGGTTTCAGGCGCTCTGGCATGTCATTCTGCCGCAAGTGCGCGGCGGCATCGCGGTGACAATAATCTTCGTTTTTCTCAATGCCTGGAACGAGTTTCTATTCGCGGTTCAACTGGGTGGCAACACGGTGCGGCCGGTCACAGTGGCCATGTATAATTTTGTTTCGGTGGAGCAGACGTTGTGGGCCAAGCTGAGCGCCGCCGCGCTCATTGCCATGGTGCCAATGATTATTATCGGAATTACGGCGCAAAAGCAGATCGTCAAGGGTCTTACTGTTGGCGCTGTTAAGGGAGGAGGGCGTCAATGAGCTCGCCAATGAACCAGAGTAAGAGGGCTCATGGCCGGGGGCGTGTTTCCTTGCGCGGTATCCGTAAGTCATTCGGCACTTTCGAAGCTTTGAAGGGTATCGATCTCGACATCGAGCCAGTGGAATTCTTCGCGCTGCTGGGCCCCTCCGGATCGGGAAAAACAACCACTCTGCGCGTGCTTGCGGGGCTCACCCCCCCCGATGAAGGGCTCATGACTGTGGATGGTGTGGACGTCACCCACAGCCAACCGGGTGAACGGGACGTGGCCATGGTTTTTCAAAACTACGCTCTATATCCGCATATGACTCTGGAAGCCAATATCGGCTTTCCGCTGAAGATGGACGGCGTTCCGAAAAACCAGATCCCAGGTATGGTTCGCGACGCGGCTGCAAAAGTAAAAATCGACCATTTGCTTCACCGCCGACCTGGACAGTTGAGCGGTGGCCAGCAACAGCGTTGCGCGCTGGCGCGCGCCATCGTCCGACAGCCGAGGCTTTTCCTCCTCGACGAACCCCTTTCCAATCTCGATGCGCAGTTGCGCCTGGAAACCCGCGTCGAACTCAAGAAATTGCAGAGATCGCTGGACGTAACCACAGTCTATGTGACTCATGACCAGGAAGAAGCCATGACTATCGCGGACCGGATGGCCGTGTTTCTGGATGGCAGCATTGTTCAAGTCGGAACGCCGGACGAGGTGTTCAATAAGCCCAGCAATGTCGATGTTGCCGCTTTTATCGGCAGTCCGTCCATGAACCTGATCGAAGGGCATTTGAATGGAAAAACGGTATCGATCGGTGATTACCGCTTCGATCTTCCAAAACTATCGAACCATCCGTCGGGAAATGTCATTGTCGGAATCCGGCCGAGCCATATCGCCCTTGGGGGCGCAGGACTGACTGCAAATCTTTATCTCTCCGAAAATCTAGGCGAAAGCATGCTGCTTAATTTCAAGGTAGGTGACAATCTCATCAAGGTACGCCTGCCAGAAGTGCGCAGCTTTACTGACAACGAAGTTGTTCACTTGACATTCGATTCGGCGCATGTCCACCTGTTCGACCCAAAATCTGGGATACGGATCGATTTGTGACCTGATAATTAGTCCTATTTCACGCAACCGGACGATAGGAACTGACGACACTCATACAACGAACACAAAAAGGCGTAATATATGAAAGCGGTATTTCTTCTCTTCGACTCCATCAATCGCTTAATGCTGGAACCCTATGGCGGCACCATTCTGGAAACACCGAACTTTCGCCGACTGGCTGAGAGATGCATAACCTTCGACAAGCACTATATCGGCTCCATGCCCTGCATGCCTGCTCGCCGCGATATGCAAAGCGGGCGACATACGTTCCTTCACCGTTCTTGGGGACCGCTGGAGCCGTTTGACAATTCATTTCCCGAATTGCTCAAGACAGCGGGCGTTTATTCCCACCTGATCTCAGATCACTACCATTATTGGGAGGATGGAGGCGCTACTTATCACACACGCTACAATTCTTTCGACTTCATTCGTGGTCAAGAATCCGATCCTTGGAAGGCACTTCTGACTTCTTCGATCGATCGTATCCGAGAAAAGTATCACCCAAGCCAGAACGATCCGGATTCCAAGCAAAATCCTTATAATTATATGATCAATCGGGAGTTTATAAGAGCGGAGAAAGACTTCCCCTCGGTGAAATGCTTTGATGCCGGGTTTGAGTTTCTCGACATCAACCGTGAGGCGGATAACTGGTTGCTACAGATCGAAACCTTCGATCCCCATGAACCCTTCTTTGCGCCGGAGCGGTTCCGAGAGAAATTCAAAACGACCTATGAGGGCGCGATCCTCGATTGGCCTCGTTATGAGCGGGTGACCGAGCCACAAGATGAGATCGACGAGTTGCGCGCCAATTACTTCGCGCTGCTCAGCCTGTGTGACGACCTGCTAGGTAGGTTCTTAGACTATTTCGACGTTCACAATATGTGGGAGGACACTGTGTTGATCCTTACTACTGACCACGGTTTCCTGCTCGGCGAGCATGATTGGTGGGCGAAGAACCGCATGCCTCTCTATGAGGAGATCTCTCACATACCGCTGTTTATCTATCATCCGGACTTAAGATCCAAAGCGGGTGAACACCGCCAGAGCCTGACTCAGACTATCGATCTGATGCCGACATTCTGCGAGTTGTTCGGTGCGAACATCCCTGCCGAGGTACAGGGAAAATCTATGCTGCCATTGCTCGATCAAGCCATATCAGCACGATCTGCTGCCATCTTCGGTTATTGGGGAGGGGGCATCAATGTCACCGATGGGCGTTATACCTATTTTTGCTATCCGAGAGACATGAAAAACCAGGAGCTCTATCAATATACTCTTATGCCGACCCATATGACTAAGATGTTTACGGTTGAGGAGCTGAAGAGCGCTAGCCTTGTTGGGCCTTTCGAATTTACCAAGGGCGTCCCACTTCTTCGCATTGCACACAAATCAAAGGCAGATACAAAGACCCACTCCTTTCATTTTCCAGAGAAAATGGAGGACACCAACACGGTGCTCTATGACCTGGAGAACGACCCCGGCCAGGCTCAGTCGATTGACGATCCAGTCGTTATCGATCGGCTCAACAAGGCACTGTTTCAACTAATGGTGGAAAACAATGCACCGAGGGAAACCATTAAACGAATGAAGGAGAGCCTGGGCGCTTGAACTTTGTAACTCATAAAAGCAATTCAAAAACATGATTCTTGCACGATAACGGAATTTCTCTATCAAATTCGAATTCACCCAGACTAACGAAACGTTCCCAGCACTTTATCCAGAAGCTGTTTCTGCATTTGTGCATCCGTCAATTGAATTCGGCTCGGCTAATTCCTGCAGACGCGCAGCAAGATTAGGCCCCATAAGATAAAAGCTGCCACCGCCAAAACGAACCAAAGACGATCCGCATCGAATGAATGCGACTAAACAGGCAACAAATTACGACTCCATTACGCCTGTCTGATTTTAAAATCCTGTCGAACGGATCTTGGGCTAAATTCGTAGTCAAATTCTTAGCTCGACGATGTCAACTGAGTTTGCCAAATTAAATGAGTTGTGATCGAAGCCTCCTGATCGCTTCATTTTTATCTTATTTTGAAGTCTAAGATCCCATCCTTGCCGCTACTGGAAACTCCCACAAGACGCAACGAGAACAATGCAACAATTCATTGTGGAATTATTATAAAACTTCCGATAAGATTTCTTCTCAGAAGTTTTTTAAGGAGGCGTTGATTGATTAAAATTCAACCCAAAGTATTGAAAAATTCAAGTGTTGCGGCGGTACACGCAACAACCGATCAACAGTTAATTGATACGTGGCTGCGTCGGTCAAACTCAGTGCATACCAGACGTAAATATCGTCGAATTGCGGATAATTTGTTGCTGTACATAAACCGTCCCCTGCGTCAAATTCGGCTAGAAGATCTGCAGGATTATCAAGAAAGTTTAAAGGACCGGGCGCCGGCCACCCAGGCCGGTACAATGGCTGTGATTAAGTCTCTTCTCAGCTTTGGGCATGAAGTTGGGTATCTGACGTTTAATATTGGAAAGGGGATAAATCCTCCAAAAGTCCGCAGAAGACTCTCTCAAAGAATTCTTCCTGAAGCCGATATCCTTCGAATGATACATATGGAAGATAAGCTGAGGAACCGACTCATTCTGCTGGTAGGGTATGCAGGAGGCCTGCGCGTGTCAGAGCTCGTTGCTTTGACATGGAAGGATGTTATTGTACGATCCGATGGATTAGTGCAGCTATCAATTTTTGGAAAGGGTGGCGAATGCCGTGAGGTCTTGCTACCAACCAGTGTTTCCAGCGAATTACTTTCGATCAGGGAAGAGACTTCTGACGAATTTCCAGTTTTTGCTTCCCAGAAAAAAGGGGACAAACAAGGCCGACATCCCTATGCGATGACAGAGAGAGCGGTTTTAAATGTGATAAAGCGTTCGGCGCGACGGTCTGGACTAAGCAGCCAAGTTTCAACGTACTGGTTGCGACATGCACATGCCTCTCACAGCTTGGATCGGGGGGCTACAGTTGCAACCGTCAAGCAGACACTTGGACATGCTAACATCGCCACTACGTCAATGTATTTGCACGCTCGCCCTGAAAATAGTTCCGGTCTGCATCTTGCGGTTTGAATACGACCTTCCATGGGACATCTCGGTCAGCCAAGATTTCATCCGTTTCAGTAATGAAACTAAATGGAGAATTGAACTATCTGGAACAACTGATACGAGAGAAACTGCTCGGTGGTAAAGACCATGCGACAAAGGGCCAAGAAATTTTTTCTTTGAGGACGAAGTCGACCCATGGGCGAATATTACAACCCTCCGATGATTGATCACCCTGCGGTCACGCGGGAATATTTTGCGGAAGATGTCTTTCGACTTCAAATTGGCGGACTTTCTCCAGCCTTCACAGACTCAGCTAAAATTCAGGAAGGAAACGAACAACAGAAGCGCAAAGAGGCGTTACGCAAAGAGGCCCTGTCCCCCTATCTAAGACTGAGAATCCAACGGTTGATAAGGGAAAAACAGGACAGTCCGTTGCCAGGTTTGGATATCAAGTGGCAGAAGTACATCGGCAACAGATTGGAAGATTTGATTCTGGACAGAATTTGGGGATTATCACCGGAGCCTCAGATGGGGTTGGTTTTGACTGAGCCAGCCTCGATTTCGGCGTTTCAGTGCGGGCAAGTGAGAATCAATGTTTCCCGCAACGTCCCTAAAGGTGACAATATCGAAAGCGAAGCAGTCAATGGATTGGTGCGTGAATTTGCAACCTGCACTGCATATTTTAACAATGCCAAAATTGCGTACAAAAACCGCCATCCAAAGGCGACCAAAAGAACAGCGCGCTACCAAAATCTTGCAAACAAAGCGTGGCAATACGCAAATATTTACCAAGAACGCGCCAACATGAAAAACATCGACTTGGATATCTGGTTTTTAGACCAACACAACTTTCAAATGCATCTTATTGACGACCAATACCGCAAGTTCTTTTTACTTAAAAAGCGATATGAGGAAACTTGTATGAGTATCGTTATGCAACCATTGAAACGCTGGCAGCAATGGCTAGTGCAACAGCCAAGAGACGATGTTACGGCCTATGAATGGGACGAAGAACAATGAACTGGCTGCGGTTCACGATCCCCGTCATACCGTCGAGCGTTAAGGATTCGATCATCTGAGCTTATTGGCGCAATAATGTTGCCTCCATTGCAGTGACTTATCGATAATCTTGGGATCTATCTAAATAATATTCCCACTCCGCTTTACGAGAGAGTGTTCCTTCCAATAGGCATTGATAGCGACTTACTCTTGCCCATGCTCCCGTATCTGGCGCTTGGAGCAATTCGTCAAACGCACAATTTTCGTTTTGAAATTCGAGCCATGCTTTTCACGATGCGACCGATGGCCAATGCAAATGCGAAATAAATTTAAGAATGATTCCAGATGGCCTAGGCTAATGAGAGCTGAAACAGCCGCTGCATATTGTGACGAAAAATCTGTTGAATCATTTCGAAAATCAGTCGGTACGCTGTATCCTCTTCCCCATCGTATTTCTGGGAAGGGTGATAGATGGTTAAGAGAAGAACTCGACATTACGCTTGACAATCTGCTCGATGGCAAAGCTATAAATGATGCAGCTGAGGTTCTATGAAAAAACCAATAGGTTGGCCATGATACATGATTGTCAAAAACCTCAAACAGGGGGCAACATATTATTGGAATCCTCCAAAAAGAGAGCTAGATAAAGGCCTCCCGATCCCGCGTGAAAAACTTGGTTCAGATTATGGGCTGGCATGCAAACGATGTGATGGAGATCCCCACGATCCCGAAAGCTTTAGTCTCAAAAAATTTTTGGATGACTGGCGCGCGGGCGCAGAAGGACATAATCAAATTGACCTCGGACCCAGTTTCGGAACTGTCGATTGGTGGTTCGAAATTTATTTCCAAAGTACAGCATTCACCAGATTGGCGAAGCGTACACAGAGAGATTATTGTAAAGGCTTAAAGGCAATAGCCGATCTGGAAACCACTAGAGGCGATAGATTAGGTCAACTACCATCGAATACCATTACGGCAGAAGCCGCAGATCGAATTTATGATCGATTAAAATTGCTGACAACCGGGGAGCGGTTTCGTAGGCCAAACATGTACATCGACATTGCTAGACGTGCATGGATGATTGTTAAACGCAAATATCCCGATCAATTTGTTGAAGACAATCCGTTCGTAGGAATGGTGAGAGAAAGATCAGTCAAGACTACACAACCAGCTAGCCGTGAACAGGCTTATTTACTTTCATCATCACTCCATAAAATAGGACATGCTCATTTGGGGGCGGTACCTCTAATCTGTTTCGAATGGTTACAACGTCCCGAGAACATTTTGGCAGGCCACCTCACATGGACAGATTACCGGCCAGAGAATCACCCTAATCATGTAAGGATCTTTCATCACAAGACCGGTGAAAAAATTTGGCATCCGCTCCAAGATAAAGGTCAACTTCTGTATCCAGAACTTGAAGAATATCTTAATAATTTAAAACGGATTGGGCTCCCGATAGTCTTGAACAACACCCAGCGCGGACCTATCCGAATTTATTCATTGAATTATGCAAGACGCCGAGTCAGAGAAGCACGAGAAGCAGTTGGACTTCCCGATTATGTAACACTTTCAGCTTGCCGCCACGGAGGTATGACAGAGTTAGGCGATGCTGAATTGACCGAGAGTCAAGTAATGTCACTGTCTGCTCACAAGACGCCAGATGCTGCGCGAATCTATGTAAAACGCACTGAACTGCAGCGTATATCGGCAGCGAGGAAGCGAAGGCTTTGGATAGAAAAAAAGAACGAATAGAGGACAAGAGTCAGAAAATAATGCGGAAATGGAGTCAGAAAATTTTTCAGGTAATTTTTTAACTTATTGAAATGATTGGTAGCGGAGGAGAGACTTGAACTCCCGACACGCGGATTATGATTCCGCTGC
>CAYWUX010000061.1:0-4473 GCA_964461525.1 uncultured Hyphomicrobiaceae bacterium
ATTTACATCTCTGCATTTATTTAAATTGATACAAAGGCGAGCTAGAAACTATTAGAATGATTAAGGGAACAGACTCCGAGCAACGAAAAAGGACCAACAGGGCATATAAAAAATTGATAAGTGGTGTCACATCTGCGGCGGTCCATTGGTAACGGGCATAAACCCTAAGAAGGTCAGGTGTGTCCAGTGCGGATACTCCAAAGACAAATCATCAGAGAAATATTAAACGAGAACGGTCGTTTAAACCCCCATTTGGTTTCCCAGAATTGTGTTCTATATTGGTCAGTAGCAATTTTAGAGGTAACATTCAGAAAAAATTTATTCGATTACAATGAAATTGATGATGTATTTGTGGATGGGAATTTCTAAAAAAAAATCTAGCTTTCTCATATTGTTTTTAGTTTTCGCAATTGAAGCGTTACCGGGGGCATCTTGCTACGCCATATACTTGAGGCTGTTGGTAGTCCGGCTCAGACCTTCTCTCAAAGCCTGTTCGGGGGGGTAAAGCGGACATTTTCTAACTCACCGCAAAGGTTACAAGATGATTCTATCCAGACATATTAGTACATTTAGTTTTCCTAATCCCATGGTTTTCCCGTTAGCAGCATCCAAGCATTTCGATAGTCGATATTATGCTTCGCCTCCTTTGGAAGGCCGTCCATGATGGCGCGTATATTGCGAACCACATTGAATAGAAAATTTTGCATAGGGACACGGCCTCCGCCATAATCGAATCCGACGACGAACCGTGTACTGTAGTTTGAGAGGATTGCTTTGTAGGCAGGTTTCAATTTAGCGATTTGCTTCTTTTTGCCCTGTGCCCAGATCACACCATAACCTCTCAAATTATTGCAGGCATATATTTGGTTAGGCCTACCAGTTGCAAGATCGAAATAGAGGTTGGGATAAGCATCCAGTAAATGCCGCACAAGACGCGGCCCGAAAGACTTCGACAGCTCTGGATTTCTCACTTGTCCGAAATGAGCCCAAATGACCTTTGCTTTTGGATAGGTCTTGAGCATTTTTTCCAAAGGCGGGATTAATTGGTCCTCAGGCTCATGATGGATCAGGAAAGCAATGCCGGTTTCTTCCGAAAGGCGGAATAGTCTATGCCCGTTAGGACCGTCTATCGGGACAGAGACATTTCGATGGGTTTTCTCCGTTTTGCAGTGGTGGTTTGACAAATAATGTCGAAATTCAAACTCTCCCATAATTGGATAGTTCCCACTTCCTACCTGTTGCTCCAATTGGTCGAGGAGCTAGCAGATTTTGGTGCTTGGTGACCGTCGAAGGCGATAAGGCCAATGCCAAGCTTTAAGCAGCGATAAAAGTTTTGTTTTTTGAAATGGTGCGAAGAAGGACTGGAATTGGCCGAACAAATAGACAGCGGAATGACGAAAGTTTGGGTATAAAATGATCACTATCTCTTGACTGCGCTGCGGTAAAATTCCATCTGCCGTTGCTCTAATGGAAGGAAACTAAGGGGTATGTCGAAAATAAGAGGTTTGGCTGTTAGCTCCGCTTACTGCTGTGTTAGGTCATGCCTACAATAAATGAAAGGCAAAGGATTTTCTGCAAAGAGACAACCAACCCCAATTTAGACATTTTATTTCACTTTTTTGATATTCCACCAATTTGAGAACATTTTTTACGCTCCTAACGTTGCCTCTTGGAACCGAGGGTCAGGGGTTTTTCGGCGGAATAGTATGGCTTCCACCAGGAGATTGTGACCGGAACCGCGATATTCAGCCAGAAAGTCGTGAACATCAGCGTGTAGAACGCCTCATCATTCAGTATCGAATTTTGAACATAGGCGATGTCCATGACTACAAAGGCAAGCTCAGCTCTCCCTAGCATTCCGAAACCGATCATGACGCTTTCTCGGAAGTCAAAACCACCGGTATAACGTGCCGCCAGTCCTGCCGAACCTATCTGGGCAAAAAACAATCCCACCGTCAGGGCAAATGTTTGGGGAATGACTGAAACAAATATATCCCAATTGAAAATAATTTTTGTTCCGAGATCGACGAAAAAGACGGGTCCTATCCAGGAAAAAGCAGCGTTATCTATGATCTTCTGGGTTTGTTCATAAAAACTTTCTTCTATTTCGCCGTCCGTATGAAAATATTCTTTTCGCAGCACTAATCCGGCCATATAGGCTCCGACCGCCGGATGGAAACCAAATTCATGTGCGAGAATTCCAACAACCAAAGCGATTGTGAGAACTGTTAAAGTAGCGTGCTCTCCTTTTGAAAATGCCAAAATATATTTGATCCCCATTCGGCGAAGAATCGGAATTCTGGCTAGGATGCCGCTGGATTCATGCGGGAAGACCCAAGCCCCCAACAAGCTTACAATAAGGAAAAAGGTTGTGGCTTTCACAAAGATCCAAATAACATCCACGATATTAGCTGGCGCCTCACCGATAGCAATAGGGACAAGCAAGGCAACCAGGAACAACGAGCCAATATCGTCCAAGACAGCGGAAGTCATGATTCCCATCGCCGCCCGTGACTTATGCAAACCTTCAGTTTTCAGAGAAACCATCGTCAGCGACACCGCCGTCGCGGTCATGGTGAGTCCCATCATCATTGACAGATTTGTATCATCCCAAAAATAACTGGCTATCGAATAGGCAGTTAAAAATGGGGCCACTGCGCCAAATAGTGCTATTCCCCAACTGCGCTTGACGCTATTAAGAAAATTATCTGTTTCCTCCTCAAATCCGAGGGCAAACATGATCACGATTATACCTACTTCGGCGAAAACGCGTATAAATTCATGACTTTGGCTCGGGAGAATCCCAGTATTCACAAACACCGCACCTATAGCGAGGAAATAGAGCACCGGTGTCAGTTTGGTTTGTTTAGCGGCAAAGACAGCGATAAAAACACCGCTCCAGATGATCGCTAGATGTATCAGAGGTTCCATATAGGGTCTCCTCTGCGGGTGGAACCTTGATCAATTTATGTGGATCAATTTGCTATGTTTGGTGACTTTGGACCTTGATGTTAATCAATTATGCGAACAGAGCATTCTTCGAAATAACCGCAAGTCGAGATAAGTCAGGGCCCATCTGAGTTACCCTGTAAAAACTACTGTTCCAAATTGTTTTTCCCCTCCGTTTCTCATCCACAGACCGTTGATCTAGATCAATGATTTTCCTTTAAACTATAATTAAATCACCCTCACACATTGTCCAATGATGATTCAGACAAGGCAAAGGGGAAAAAGTGGGTAAAGATTTTCTTAAGGTGGCAGCTTTTGCCGCGGCTATGTTATCGACGAACATAGCTCTCGCAAATATAGAAACTGATTGCCAAAACAGCCAATCTCCGGAATTGAGAGTAAAAGCTTGTACGAAGTTACTTAAGTCTGAGAACCTGGATCCTTCAGAACAAGCCCGAATTTATAAATACCGGGCCGCAGCTCATGCCGAACTCCGGCAAGAACAAAAGGCGATTGACGATTACACTCAGGCCATTCGCCTAAAATCTAATTTCGCCTCTGCTTATACGGAGCGCGGTCATGTCAAACTAGCCCTTAGCAATTTTGAAGGCGCAGTGGCAGATTTCTCCGAGGCTATTCGAATCAATCCAAAATCATCGTCCGTCTTTGTAGCCCGCGGTTACGCCTATCTTGTCGAGGGTAAATTGGAACGGGCCATAATTGATTTTACGAAGGCAATAGAAACCAACTCAAAAAATGCAGTTGCGTTCAACAATAGAGGGATTGCATATCGGAAACAAAACAGAATTGAATCTGCTATTAAAGACTATACCAAGGCAATTCAAATCAATCCGATCTATGCGCTTGCTTATAGTAACCGCGGGAACGCATACGAGTTAGAGGGAGATAAGAATAAAGCAATTGCAGATTTCAAATCCGCCATTTTTTTGGACCCTTCATTATCGGGTGCGAGAAACGGCCTGAAACGTTTAGGTGTGACAAATACGTTAACTAGTGATACTGATGAATTGGTAAGAAATGGCCAATTATTAGCTCAAAAAAACTGCGCCTGGTGCCATGCTATTGGCCGGGAAAAGAATAGTCCGAATAAGTTGGCCCCTCCCTTTCGCAATATTTATAGTCGCCATCCCATTCTTGATCTGAGGGAACCATTGACACGAAGCATAACATATCCTCATGACGCCATGCCAAAATTGCGCCTCTCTGATTGGGAAATCGACACAATAATTGCTTATATAAACAGTTTATCCTTGCCAAAATAGGTCGTGAGTACTCTGATTGACTGAGCCACACAAATTAACTCCTGCAAATAGTCCGATTCATGCAATCACAATTCAAAACAATCATTGTTTAAAACCCCTCTTAGGCGTTTCCCATGAAATTCACCGTTTTAATTGTAGCTATTATCTTTACTGTGGCGGCATCAGACATTGAAGCTCAAGAGTTTGGTGATCCAGTAGCAGGATTGAACTTTGCCAAAAAAGTATGTGCTGAATGTCATTG
>CAYWUX010000061.1:4573-11378 GCA_964461525.1 uncultured Hyphomicrobiaceae bacterium
ATTGAATACTTCTATGGCAAACGAAAGGAAGTCACAATTCGAATCGATGCATCAATCATTTGAAAGTGATTCAAGAAGGTTTGTTTATGTATAACCATATATTGATAGCTACCGATGGGTCTGATCTAGCCCAAAAGGCTGTATCGGATGGCTTAAAACTTGCTCATGAGTTAAAAGCATCGGTAACATTCGTTACTGTCACAGAGCTTTGGTCAACACTTGGCATGGCCGCCGAACAGTATACTGAAATGATAAATCCAACAGAAAGCTATGAGGCGATTCAGGCTGCCTGGGCTAAAAAAGTTTTAGCCGATGCCGCAGATAAGGCCCAGAAATTGGGCATAGCTTGTGAGACTATCGGCAAAAAAGACAACCCCGCAGAGGGAATAATCGAGGCGGCGAAAGAAAAAGTATGCGACCTAATCGTCATGGCTTCGCACGGAAGGCGGGGTGTTAAAAAGGTTCTACTGGGAAGCGTCACTAATGAAGTGGCTACTCATAGCCCCGTCCCCGTGCTTGTTATTCGTTGAGTCCTAACTCTGACAATTGGCATGAAGTTTTACAGGTTCAACTCAATACAGGGATAAAGAAATATTCTTGGGTTCATTGAGTTCAATTGATCTCGCTCAATGCTTTTCGGAAGAAAGTTAATGAGCAACCACTGTCGCTGACGTGAATAAACATGCTTGAAGCTGCCCCTAGGCTCAATAGGATCAGCGGCTAAAAATTCTGCGTACGCCGAATACCAGTTGTTTGTCATATTCTTTGATGTATATCGTAATTGGCTACCAGCAATGGAATATTTCAATGACCGACCGTATGGCAAAAGTTCAAGATCATTGGACACTTAAGGGTGTACTCGAACGGATCAATGCAGTGCTAGCCGAGCTAGGCCATAATCCCAAATAGATGGAATCAACGCAAATTTCTGATAAGTCTGACCCCAAGAAGCCGTTTGCTGGACCATCTCACGACCCGCACAGTGTCCCCGTCAAACAGCTTGCGGCATTGTTGAACGTTGTGCCGGGTCAAGGTCTGACAAGTGTTGAGGTTAGACATCGGCGTGATCGCTTTGGGCGCAATGTCCTACGCCAACGTCAGCCAGCAAGCGTTTTGGGAATTTTGATCAATCAATTTAAGAGCCCGGTTATCTACCTGCTTACCGCAGCGGCCTTCCTAGCGGTTATACTGAGCGAGTGGGGCGACTTTGCAGCCATTGTCACAGTACTTTTCATCAATGCGATGATCGGGTTTACCACGGAATTTAATGCCATGCGGTCGATGGAAGCTTTACGGCAGCTCTCGGCGAGTTCGGTACGGGTGCGCAGAGACAATGGGCCTTTGGTGATTCCTGCCGACGACCTTGTTCCAGGTGACATCGTCATTCTTGATGCAGGTGACATGGTTACTGCCGACATGCGAGTCTTGAGTTCGGCCAATCTATCATCGGATGAGTCCGCCCTTACCGGTGAATCGTTGCCAGTTGCAAAGTCGGCGGAACCGGTCGAGAGGGATACACCGCTGGCCGAGCGAACTTCAATGCTCTACAAGGGATGCGCGATTACCCGCGGAACTGGCGAAGCTTTGGTGACCGCTACCGGCATGCAAACTGAACTTGGCTGGGTAACCCATCTGATAGAGCAAAGCCATCCCGTGCGCTCTCCCCTTGAAAGCCAGTTGGAACGACTAAGCCGTGATCTGATCTGGATCACGCTTGGCATCGTCTTCGCTGTCGCACTGGCCGGCATATATGTTGGGCAAGACGTTCAATTGATGATTGAGACAGCGATTGCCTTGGCCGTAGCAGCGATTCCGGAGGGATTACCGATCGTCGCGACACTCGCACTAGCACGCGGGATGCAGCGGATGGCCCGCCGTAACGCTTTGATCGATCGGTTGTCAGCGGTTGAAACACTTGGAGCAACAACAGTCATATTGACCGACAAGACCGGTACACTAACAGAAAACCGCATGCATGCGGACCGGATAGTAACTTCTGTTGGCGAGATCGCGTTCGACAGGCTGGCTGGTGCCTTTCTTCTTGGAGGGCGTCCGGTATCCGTTAGCACTGAAACTGGTTTGGATTCACTCTTATGCGCAGCTGTGCTCTGCAACAATGCTGCGCTGCGCGAGGATGGTAGCGGTGGAACCGGCGATCCCATGGAGGTGGCACTTTTGGAGGCAGCATTTGCAGGTGGCCTGAGGCGGGAAAATCTCCTAAACCAATACCCTGAAGTGGCCGAACATGCGTTTAACGCGAGTACCAAGATGATGGCCACTGTCCACCAAAGTGACGGTGGTGGCTTCTTCATAGCTGTCAAAGGGGCACCAGAGGAAGTTCTCGACAGGCTGGCAATGGTAGAAACCCCCAGCGGGTCGGTTCCCTTTGATTCCCGGTTAGCCAGCCAATGGCAGTCCTATTGTGACCTTCTGGCCGGCCAGGGTCTGCGTTTGCTTGCGATTGCCGGTAAGACCAGCCGGACTGCGGATGCGCAGCCCTATAGCGCGCTGACTCTGTATGGTCTGATAGGCTTGCAGGATCCGCCGCGGTCCGATGTGGCGGCCGCGCTCGCCGATGCACGCCGTGCTGGCATCAACGTCGTTATGGTCACGGGCGATCATGCCCGTACAGCCAAGAGCATTTCAGAATCCGTCGGACTGGCACCTGTTGGCGTAGACGTAATTAAGGGAGGTGATCTAAAACGAATTGATCAAATGAGTGACGCCGAAAAGGAAGCTGCACGCGGCGCACTGGTATTTTCGCGGGTCACGCCTGAGCAAAAACTCGATCTGATCGCATTGCATCAACAGGCTGGCGAAATTGTCGCCATGACCGGAGACGGCGTCAATGATGCTCCAGCACTGAAGAAAGCGGAAATTGGTATCGCCATGGGCCAGCGCGGGACGCAGGTTGCTCGTGAAGCCGCCGATATGGTTCTGCG
The DNA here is from genome assembly GCA_964461525.1 of uncultured Hyphomicrobiaceae bacterium. Lineage (GTDB taxonomy): Bacteria > Pseudomonadota > Alphaproteobacteria > Rhizobiales > CAYWUX01 > CAYWUX01. The sequence continues at coordinate 7,516 of CAYWUX010000061.1, forward strand.
CGATGATGCATTTTCCACGATCATTCACGCTATCCGCGAAGGTCGAATCATCTATACAAATATTCGCCGATTCACGACTTACCTATTGTCCTGTAACCTTAGCGAAATTCTTGTCATCGGATTGGCGGTCCTGAGCGGACTGCCATTACCGCTGCTTCCTCTGCAAATCCTTTTTCTCAATCTCGTCACGGACGTCTTTCCGGCCTTCGCGCTTGGCACAATCGAGGCTGACCGGGATGTTTTGATCCGTCCGCCGCGTTCACCACTCGAGCCGATACTGACCAGATTACAATGGCGGGCAATCATCATTCATGGAGCCATAATAGCCCTAGTCACATTGGCGGCATTAGGCATCGGGATGTTTCAACTGGAATTGCTAGACGACCAAATTACAACCATGTGCTTTTTCACTCTCGCTTTGGCGCAGTTATGGCATGTCTTCAATATGCGCAACTGGCGTGAGGGGCCGGCCTTCAATCAGTTGACTCGCAATCCCTATGTCTGGCTGGCAATCAGTATTTGTATCGCCCTACTGACCGGAGCCGCGTTCGAACCGCATCTAGCAGCAGTCCTGCATATTGTCCCGCTGCCAACAGAAGCTTGGGCCACCGTTCTGGTACTAAGTGTGATGCCCGTGTTGTTGCGTGAGTCAGCAGCGGTGATAGTTCGCGTGCGGCACTGGTGATAGAACTATGGCGACATAGGCCCCTTGCGTGAGACAATTCCTATAGTGAAGATTGTCCATGTGGTTCTTGTTCAACAAGTCCCCAAGGTTGAACTTTCAATCGTTTGCAAAATTGTAACTTTGAAAACATGTCGCCTTTGCTTCGTGAGTAGACTTCTCTGGCTCAATATCAATACCTCAATCCCGGAGCGCAAAAAAGACCACCAAACTAATCAGGTATAAGCATAATACGATAAATGAATCGAGTCCTAGACCCAACAGCCTGCTTTTGTGACGGATGAGCAGACCAGCAACATATACCGACGTTACCATGATGCCTGCAATTAATGCGAAATCAGCACTGCTATTTTGTTCTAGAAGCAAAACACCCTCACGATAAAATACATCAGCCGGGAGCAACAAGGCCACCATGATTAGATTACTGCCGAAAATGTTCGAAATAGCCATCGTATACGAGCCAATTCTCACTGCTGATATCGTTGTTGAGAGTTCCGGCAGTGATGTCGCACCGGCCAGAAGCGTGACCCCTATGAAACTCGACCCCAATCCTGTTTGAATAGCGAGTGTTTCTGCGATATATACCAAGCCAACTCCCCCGATCAGAATACATAAAATGGAAATACTCGCAAGAAAGTAGAGATGTTGAAGAGATATTTTGTCCAATTGCTCGCCTGTTCGCACGCCAAACGGAGGGGAGAGTTCGTCAGATACCTCGATCGGACGCCACCGCGACGCTGAATCGGATTTTCGCAACACTCGTATTATGATAAAATAAGCGAATGAAAGTAGTAAGGAGCCAAGCCCAATATTCCACCCTACATTCAGATCGCCGATTGTCCGTACTGCTAATAACAGAGAAAGCAATGAAATTAGGAGCGTACCTTCGAGGGCTGGCGTTGGCTTCCTCGGATAAAATGTCAACGTTGCGCCTAAGACCATTGCATCGGCGACTCCTAAAATGGCCGTCTGCATGACTATTCCACCGAACATATTGTTCAACACCAAAGACCCATTGCCTTCTAGAGCTGCAGCAATTGTCGTTACAAGTTCAGGCAGTTCAGTAGCAGCAGCAAGAAACACCAGTCCTGTGATGGCTTTGCCAATTCTTAACCGGTCAGATATTGCGTCAGCATAAATAGACAAACGCGTTCCTGCTATCCAGACGATCGCGGAAACCACAAAAAATAGTATGAAGTTCGTGGTAGCGGGAAATGTCGAAAATATCGCATGGTTCATAATACGTCTCGATTCTGAATAAGTTCGGCCAGTAATCAGATAAGGGGAGATAAATCTGATCACAATCCAATTCGAGAGTCATGACTCAGCCCACCTAAATCAAGCCCGACTGGATGAAGATCGCTCGAGGACCGGAAAAGTTGGATCGCTATAAACCGCTCGAAACACTGATGAACTGAAGTGCTATTCTGTGATGTGGCAAAGGAGTCTAAGACTGATGTCTATATAGGGTAGAAGGCGTTTATGTTCATGGTCCTTGGGGATGCATTAAATTGCCTCTTCAAGTAGCGCTGTGCTACGAGGTAAAGAAATTAGGGCTGAGCTGGTTGACTGCGGATATTGTCAATAAAGGTAATTATGTTTTGAATGTCGGATTTAGATAAGACGAAGCGCCGCATGGGAAAGTGCGGCTCACTTAAAAAGGACTCAAGCCTCTGACGAGTGTATAACTTTGGGTTGTCAGAAATCTCTTGAAAATCAGGCGCTCCTATCTCAGGTTCACGATTTTCTTCCATAAGGCCAGGAATCCGGTGACACTCAATGCAGTGTTCAGCGAGCACCTCACGAATTGATTTTGAGTCTTCAGATTTCGCGTGTTGTGTAAAAACAGGGAGGGCAAGAATAGCTATGATCGCGTATTTGTTGCGTGATAGCATCTTCGCACTTAATATCCTAAGCGATATTTTCATTCCCGACATCAACATCATCAAATATCATATCTCGATTTCTTTCAGCGCCTTGTTCGTGATGAAGTAAGTAATCAGCACGTGCCGCTGCCGCAATTTCAGGGACGAGTTCATCCCTGCTCTTAATCTAATCCACGAAGCCAACAGAAATCATTTGAATTCCGGTTTCATTTTTTAAGTTTTGTTGTTTAATCCAAAAAAACTCTTTGATCCAAATCAATATAGACTGCCTATTTTAACTTGAACATAATCGAAAATGGCCAAAAAACTTTAAACTCCGAAGGGATATGTATCCGGCATGCCTTGAATTTGACCTGCCGGCAGTGGTGTTATCGCGCTAGTCCGGTCAATCCAAATATATTCATTAAACTGGCGAGGTAACTCAGCCTCAAAATAATGGCTGGCAAGTTCTGTTTCTGGTCGGTAGATGACACCGATGGCGCGTTCCAACCTCGGCTTTGCAAGTTCGGTTGTGACGTCCAATTCATGACCAGCCGTTAACGGAAGCAAAAGGCATGGCGCATTCGTCAAATGAAACTGCCGTTCATAACTTTGCGGATGAGAGGGATGAACCGTTTTGACCTCCATTGGGCCATCCCAAGCTGAAGCTGCAGCGACAGTGCCATGGTCAGTGCCAAATCCAATATGATAGGATTGATCACCAAACCCCTTCCGACACAACTCACCAAGGTTATATTCACCGCGAGCCGACATCTCCGTGGCCGAAGCATCGCCGATATGCGAATTGTGCGCCCATATAACAGCTTTTGAACTGTCACCTTTAAATGACATGACATGCTGCAACGTTTCGAAAATATGACTGTCGCGAAGGTTCCAGGATGCACGTGAGCCATAATACATCCCCCGGTAGTAGCGCTCGGCATTTGTTACGAGATGGGCATTCTGTGTAGCATCGAAAAAACGCTCACCGTCATGCTCTACATAGTCCTGCCGTTTAGTGTGAAGGTCGACAAGCATTTTTGTGACTTGCGGCTCGCAGTTGTGGTAAGCGCCGGTGAGCGCAGCATGCCCATATGCTGCGGGATCGGCTTCCCATGGGCTGAGGCAACCATATCGATGGCGCGCAATTAAAGCGAGTTCAGGATCGACATCGTCAAGAAATTGGATGATGGCAGCGACTGAACAGTATAGGCTATAAAGATCAAGGCCATAAAATCCGCAACGAAGCTGATCGCCAGCGACCAGATTACATTCAAGTGTTCTTGTTGCCTGTTGCAGACGGCTCGCCGTATTTA
>CAYWUX010000062.1:0-9845 GCA_964461525.1 uncultured Hyphomicrobiaceae bacterium
ACCCCTTCGGATAAGTGATCAGTAGCTGACTAAGTGACAATACGAGGCTCCTCCCGGAACGCAGCAGATGCCGGTCTGCGGGCCAAGGGTTCACGCGATCATAGGCTGCTGGCTCGATGCCGGCATTTGATGCCGATGGAATTGGCATCATGGTTGTAAAAATCGAACCACAATCAGATCGTTAAGAAGGTGAGACGAGAAAGACTTCAGATCTGGCTTTGCAGGCGTTTTTTGATCTGCTCAGTGCGCCAATTACCGTCCATCAATCAATTTTTGTCTGAAAACCGATCAATATTGAACAGACGGCATTTTGGCGTCGGTGTAGCATTACACTCAATCTCACTGCACCACTCGAAGGTCAAAGCCCGAAAGTTATGCGTAGGCGCGATCACCTTGTGAGGAGCTGGCAAATCGCTAGCCGGCGGTGCAAGTGTTCCCAGCTTAATAAATTTGGAGGAAATGAAAATGCAAATATCAGTTGAAAGCCTCGTGATCATATTGTTAGTAGGCCTCATTGCCGGTTGGCTGGCTGGCCAAATCATGCAAAACGCCGGATTTGGGATCGTTGGTGATCTCGTCGTTGGAATCGTGGGCGCCTTTATCGGTAGCTGGCTGTTTCCTCAATTCGGCATTCACTTTGGTTCGGGAATCTTTGCTGCGATCATAAACGCCACCCTCGGCGCGCTGATCTTGTTATTGGTCATCGGGTTGTTTCGTCGCGGACGCAGATGGGCCTGAAGGCATGGAGAGTGCGCGACTAAATCCATGAACAGCTTCTCAACTCTTGAATCCTAAAGGTCTTCTATGATGCAGTGGGGCATTCTCGATGACAAGGAGATTCGTGGACTGCTCACCGAATGCCGCCAAAGTGCACCACGGAGAACAGAGTTTCGATGTCCGCGGAATGGTCTTTGAACAACATGGCGATGATCTGTTCCGGCATGTGTTTTGGGGCTGAGTGCTGGCGATTTGCGTTTAATTACGACGGGAGCAAAGAAGGCCACTATCGATATTCCCAATGTAACTTTTGCGGAGCGAAAGGTGAAATTGATCCAAAATTTGGTCGCGGTTAAACCAGATGATTTAATTGAGTAGCCGGGCTAAAATAGGCATCGGAATTGGCGGATGGATAACAAGCCTGGCTTTCAAGAAAGAATGGAAACTGATGATAAAGTAACGTCTCAGGCGGAACAAACTGTCACATTATCCCGCCAAGATCAGCGATCCATCGCCATAAACGGTATTTTTATATTATTGGTTTTTTATACACTTTATTTTGCAGCACCTGTACTCGTTCCGATAACTCTCGCAATATTGCTGAATTTACTTTTTTCGCCTCCAGTACGTCTGCTTTCATCCTGGGGTTTGCCACGTATACTTAGCGCCTTGACAGTGGTGGCTTTGGCCGTTGTCTTGTTTATGATTACGGTCTATGCATTGTCCGGCCCAGCTCAGCAATGGGTTGAGAAAGTACCAGGGAGTTTTTACAAGATCGAGCAAAAGCTAAGGTTTATCAAGAAACCCATTGAAGAGACTAAAAAAGCAATTGAAAAAGTTGAAGATGCAACGGAATTAGGAAAAAAAACAGACGTAAATAAAGTTCAGATTGAACGACCAAGCTTGACTGACACTCTCTTCAGCGGAGCATTGGAACGATTCGCCTCAGTTGGAGTTGTTATCATACTGCTCTTTTTTCTGCTGTCTTCAGGTGATGCTTTTTTGAGGAAACTGGTAGAAGCCATACCTTCGTTTCATGACAAGAAGCGCGCTGTAGATATTATCCGAAACATCGAAGAAGATATTTCATTTTATCTCCTCACTATGACGATTACAAACATATGCGTAGGACTGGCCGTCGGAATAGCCATGGCGATATTAGGGGTTCCAAATCCACATTTGTGGGGAGTACTAGCTACAATTTTAAGCTATGCGCCCTATGTCGGACCAGCAGTTATAACCGGCTTAATGGCGATAGTTGGAATGATAACATTCGATAACGTATGGATGGCACTCGCCACTCCGGTTACCTACCTTTCTATAGCGATTATGGGAAGCAACGTGATTTTACCGATCGTACTTGGCCGAAGGTTAACATTGAGCCCTGTAGCAATTTTTATTGCAATAATTATTTGGGGATGGCTTTGGGGAGTTGTTGGGGCACTTGCTGCGGTGCCATTATTGGCAAGCTTTAAAATCATCTGCGAGCGGGTAGTGCCGCTAAAACCGATTTCTGAGTTTTTAACACCTTGAACCGGGTAAATTCGGCACGTCGAGAAGGATATCGACACTCCATCCGTTAATTTCCGATATATATATGTATAGTCTATGGTTGTGGTCTATTCTGCATATTCCAATGCATTGAAATTCAGCTCTAAGTATGCCTCCGACACCCGCTTTAGGTCACCGGGGGATCCTTGACGGGGATTGGTTTTACGATGTCGCGTTTTATTGCTGGGCTGGTCTTTCCACCTGCAATGCTTGACAGCGCGAAGATTGGAATTCTGAGCGGGTCAGTGGTTTCCGCCGCAGTCGGTATTTTAGCGTTGGCTTGGTTAACCTACCGGAAGAACGGTCAGTTGAACAGAAAGTGAATCGATGATGATAAGTACACATGTCCTTCTCTTTTTTATTCTTGCCGCAACTTTGATTGGCTTTGTGTGGGCTCGCTGGCGTTAAGACGTCGTGGCGGGACTAGCACTGCTTGCTGCCGTCTACTTGGGCGTTGTGCCGCCGGAGAATGCCTTCCTAGGGTTTTGCCATCCGGCTGTCGTCAACGTTGCTGCAGTGCTCGTGATTAGAACTTGTGGATGCAGGGAAGGCAGTATCTAAATCCATTAGCGACTACATCCGCTGCGAAGATGGTCGTAAGTTTTCGATTTATGGTATCTGAAGTCAATTCAGTTCAATCACCGGTTTATAAATTGTGAAATATTTCTCTAGTCCAATAAAATTCCATCATAATGACGTTGTTCATTTGACGACTCAAAGCTGAATGTATTTGAACTTTTGCCAAACTGCACTTTTGCACAATGTTGCCTATCGTGTGGTCCAATTGTAATACACAAGGCATTGTCGTTGGACACCCACCACCTCTTATGGATTGTTCGGCCTGGAAATCGGCTGGTAAGAATTGATAAACTACCGCCCTGTTCGTAGGTCAATTCCATGTCAACTCCGTTCATCCATCGGATTTTAAGAGTTTTGCCAATAAAATTGGCTGCAATATCTTTTTCAGAAAGATATTGTCCACTCAGACTAGTTACTCGCTTTGGTTTCTGTTTAAATATGCGCTGCGGGTTTTCAATCGCAATTTTTTTTGCAATATCAGAAGGCAGGAGCTGAAGCCATCGCAAAGAAGGCCCGACAAAATCAACCCTCGCACAGGTCGGGCAGGGATTGTTGTAGAATTGATCACTGCCAATCAAAAAACGATCCGGATAGTCTTTGATTAGTTGAAGCCAGTCTTTCTTTATTCCGCCGGAAGTTCTTAGGGGCAAATTCTGTTGAAAGGGAAATTGGGGCAGAACATTGAGACTCATCATCAGGTTGGAATGACGCTCCATCAATCGGCGAATCGTCCTGGCGGTTCGATGTCCGGTTGCATCAGTTGAATGGCTTAAGATAATTATTGTCCTCCGATTGTGAGAGAGTAGTTTCTCCAAACCCGTGATGTTTTCAATCACACGACTGGGATTTTTCTGGTTTCGTTTTCTCAATAATTGAGGAACCTTGATATCTCGAGAAACAATTTCATTGTGAAGGTCAATCGGAACATTATGACGAGCTGCAATATCTGCAAGTAAAAGAAATAATGGATGGTCCGGTTGAGTGTTTTCAGGAGGATGATTCTTGTGAAAAGAAAAGTGCAAGGCCGCCATCTCCCCAAACCCGACGGCTCCCCTCCGTAACAGACCTTCCGCTCTGCGTTCAAATTCTTCCTTAATTTCTTTCGTCACCTGATCTGAAGGTGTGCTTTGGATCATGGGATTAAGGGACCCACCTCCTCCTAATACGAAGAACCGACCGGGATATCTTTCAGACTGCTCTAAAAGTGAGCGAACATTTATTCGCCCTAAATTTACTGGCGCTACTTTTGCTGGTGGCACCATAATGATCGAAGTCCGGACACTGTATCTATCCATTAATTTTATGGCCTGATCCGCAGCGCCGGAAAAATCCAGCTTCCGCTTTTGTTCAAGGGATTGACTAATGAGAGCATTTAAATGGGCGTGAACATCAATGACTGGAATGTCGTTTTTATATTCCTTTGGTTCAATATTCGTCTGAACCTCACAATTAACCTTGCATTGGTTAAACATCGATTTGCATGTTTCGTGGCAGCGTTTCCTTCCCGGACTGCGACTCTTACGGAAGCAGGGGCTGTTGCATAAATTTGCCTGGCCTAAACATTCCTGAACACACATATTTTGAACAATTTTAATGGGAACCTGAACTGGCTCCGGCTTAAGAAACCGTTGCCTGTGCAAATCTTTAAGAGGAACTAGAATATTTTGCGCTGTTTTTGGATCTCTGTTAGCGTTAGACGAGTCTCGATGCGACCGAGCTAAGGACTGTGAGATGCTGAAAACAAATATCAGAATAAGACACAAAGCAATCAGTTTGAGTTTGTTTCCAATGAGATGCATTTTAGATGCCCAACTGACAAATTTGCGACGAGGCCTCGTCAATTAAAGCCGCAAACAGTAATCAGTTCAAGTAGTGGAACTCGACATTTGTGAGGATCTGGCCGATCTAATATGCCAAACTGACTGTTTTACTTTAATGATTGCAGAAGTGGCTAAAAGAGTTGGGTTGGCCATACGGCGAGTAAGGTTTAGTATTGATGCTGTTAGTCTCTGCTACTCTAAAGAAGTACCAATCAGGAAGAAGTGTCGTTGTGTCGCCCATCGCATTAAAGTTATTTGTTTTAGCCCTGCTTACGCAGCTTTTATTCGATGGTCGTGTTTTCGTGATGCATGCGCAGGCGCTACCGAGCGGGCACAAAGCGACACCTGCGCCACGCAAAGCCTGCTCCACCGTACTGAAGCCTCTGATCGTCAAAATCGGAGTCAGAAACATTGGGCGCCGACCCAAGAGCAGTTGGATAAAACAACGGTTCCTAATAGGGCCGGACCGTTATATTCGTGAGATGTCTTACGGGACAACTTGCCTCGACGGAACGATCACCAGAAAATGGTATGAACTCCCCGGGCCAATGAGCCGGTATTGGGTCCCCTGGCAAAATCTGAAAGTAGACAAAAACAATCTGCGCAGATTGGTCTCGGACACACTTGAACAGGTGGAACGGGACTTCAAAGTCTCACAATTTGATTTTCTCATATTTGTCGTCGGCGCGAACGCGGCACAATGGGGCAATCAGGGATTGAACACCTATCCTGGTGTCCTCGGCTGGAAGGACAAAAGCCAGCTAGTCACCCGGGGTGGGCAGACGATCAGAGGCGGCATTGCAATCTATGCCCTGAGCGCGCCGTTAGGTAAAGTGTTTCATAACATTGCGCACATTCTGGCTGGCGTGCGAAATGGCCGACGTGTGCTTCCGGATATGTATGATCAGGTCATTGCCTCATCTTCAGCTAAACAAGCGGGAGAAAACGCCGAACAGGATTACCGGCGTTCACAAATTCACATGGGTGCTTGGGATCCCATGTCGTGCAATAGTTGCACTCAGCGGCCGGGTGCTCCTGGCGTCAGTGCATGGACAAAAATTCGTCTTGGTTGGCTGGACGAGACCAGAATCCGCACTCCGGCACGCGAGAGCGCAGAAGTATGGTTGCAACCGTTGGCGGACAAAACGGCTTCAACGCTTGCGATTCGTGTTCCGCTGTCTCCGACAACCTACTATCTTCTTGAAAACCGGCAGCAAATTGGTCACGATCAGAATATTCCTGCATCAGGTGTATTGATTCTATTCAGCGACGACAAGGTTGCAGAACCCAAAGACGGGCGGGCACCTGTTTGACTGGTGGACGCCGACCCATCGGTTCCGTTTCTCGATGGTGCAGCCTTTGATGTCGGCAAGAAAGCCGTATTCACAGATCGCAATAAAGGCGTCGAAATTGAACTGGTCAAGAAAAAAGGGAAATCCTATCTAATCCGGATCGATCGAAGCGTGTCGACACCCGAACAAACTATTGCGCACTCCAGCGAAAAGGCCTCACAGGACGAGCAATATCCTTTCGATGGTCGTTGGATCGTGACCGTTGATTCTCTATTGGGCTGTCGCAACAACAACCCACGCTCTTTCACAATCCGTATCAATAAGGGCCAAATAGACTCGGGACAGCAAAAGTTTCCGAAAACGGGCAATGTGTCCGCGAACGGCAACTTTACCATTACATCGACCAACAAGGCCGGCGTCGTAATCAATACGCAAACCGGTACGATAAAGGAGGGAGCAGGTGAAGGCCGTCTTCAAGGTACATTGCTTGGCTGCAGTGGAAGCATAAAAATTGTTCGGACAGATTGACAATGTTCGCCTAGTTGATCTATCACCGCTTCTTTCCGTGGTCGACTTTCTCTCTCCAGTGCTCCATGGGAGAAAGGTGTCATCAGCCCAAATACGATGTGTAACGACGGCAAGCTAGCGACCTGAGGCTCCCGTTCAAGCAGCACCTCTCTCCCGAGGAATGAATCCGGCTGGTCATACCGAGGTAAGAATTAATTTCTGTTATCGGGGCTGGACTAGTTTGATAGCCTGCATTAACTCAGAATTCCGTTGTTGGGTCTCGGCACGCAAGGAATTGATGAGTTCGCCGGTATCGCCCTCGTCCAGATTGAGAGACACACTCGGATAATCAAGCTGGAATGCGCGTATCACCTGCGGAACAAACGGATTCAGCGAAGCAGACAGCGTGAAGCCCAGGGAGATTTTTCCCTTAAAGCCACGGGCTGTTCGCCGTGCCGTCGCCTTGGCCTGTTCTACGTCAGCCAGAATCGATCGGGCGTCATTGAAAAAAGCCCTGCCAACGTCCGTCAATTCCATACCACGCGGTTTGCGGCGGAACAATTGCACGTCGAGTTCTTCTTCAAGCGCGCGGATCTGCTGGCTGAGTGGCGGTTGCTGAATTCCCAGTCGTTCGGCAGCCCGTGTCACATGGCCTTCTTCAGCCACGGTTACCTTCCTATGACAACAAGTGGGGGCCGCGGGGCGCACAAGATGAGTTCTTGCTCGCCGCCACAGCCCAGAACCTGAAGAAACTGGCGAAATACATGAAGCAACCCCCACCCCTGGCAATGGCGAATGCGTTGCGTCAAGACCAAGAAAACGATCAAATGAAGCAAGGATTATGGGCGAAAGCAGATAAACGGACCAAAGACTGCTCAACATGGTCTAAGGCTAAGCTCAATTACAATGACCCAGGCACAGTCCTAATAATCATCAGCCTGAAAACCGACTTTTGCAACACTATCGGCACATAGCGGACTCTTTTGTGCCTTACCCAGAATGTCCGCTTACGAAACAACAATAGACCCACTCGAAAAGTTAATAGCAATCACCGAACATCAAGCAGAACAAATTATCGATCTAAAGGGTAGAGTTTCGGATGTGGCTGGTATCACCGAAAAATATGGGAAGGAACATACGGATCTGCTTAAAAAGATTGCGAAGTCGTTGAAATAGTATTTGGCAAGATCCCAGCCCCTATGCTTGGTTTTGGGGCCTTCGACCCTAGTACTACCTCTCAGCGTAATTCTGGCTCTGGTATTGTTTGTCCCTAATCTTGCTGTAGCTGTTCGAAGACTCCACGATATTGATTGATCCGGTTGGTGGATATTAGTCGGACTTATACCATTCATCGGAGTACTTATATTAATTTTCTGGTATGCTCAGCCGAGCAGTACAGGCCCAAATCGGTTTGGAGAAACTGTATCGATTGCGCTTATTTCACACAGCAAGGTGTAATCCTGAACCACTCTCTGGGCGTGCTCTCAAATATACTGACGTTGTTGCAATGTTTGCGTGTCCAAGCGTCTCCTTGACCATTGCAATCGTAGCACCCCTGTCCAAACTGTGCGAGGCATGAGCGTGCCTCAACCAGTGAGTGGAAACTTCTTTACTTAACCCTGCGCGTTTTGCTGCTCGCTTTACAACATTTAGGACTGCTCGCACCGTCATTGAATTTGGATGGCGTCCTGCCTTGCCGCCCTTTTTTTGAGACGCGAAGACTGGAAGATCATCGGGCGCATCCTTTCGATATGAAAGTAATTCAATTGATACGCTTTCGGGCAACAAAACCTCTCTACCCTCTTGCCCCTTTCCAAAAATTGAGAGCTGAACCAGACCGTCAGGGCGCAACATGACATCCTTCCAGTACAAGCCGACAAGTTCGGATACACGCAATCCGCCCAACAAGAGAATAAGTCGATTTCTCAACTTGTCTTCGATATGGATCATTCGAAGAATGTCCGGTTCGGGAAGAATTCGTTGGGAAAGACCTGTTCTGACTTTAGGTGCGGTAATCCCCTTCCCCACATTAAATTGGAGATAGCCAACCTCATGGCCAAAACTGAGAAGTGACTTAATTACGGCCATTGTTCCGGCCTGAAGGGGCTTCTCATCGGTCTGGAGGAAAGGAAACTTCTTCGTATTGGCAAAGGAGCTTCACTAAAGAAGTTTGAGGAAGAAAAACTCACTGCCATGCTCAAGGGAACCGAGACAGAGTTCCTCGCCCGGACAGAATCGCTTGCTGCTGAACTTGCCCGGACAGAAGATCCTACTAATAAAGCTTTAATTCGGAAGCAAATGAAGGAATTGAGGGAGGCAATAAAGGATGCTGCCCAGCGCAACTTTCTCGATAAAGATGTTCTTACAGTTGTAAGCACATCATTCAAGGCGATGACATTTCTCTGCCGGGATGAAGTTAAGGTCGAAGTGGAATCAAAAAAGGCACCTTTTACAAGCGTGTTTATCGATGAAGCGGGCTTAATGTCACGAGTGGCAATTGCGGCTCTTTCGCTCCTGGCGAGTCGGCGTGTTGTACTAGTCGGCGATAGCAAGCAACTAGCACCTATCAGCCGAATAAGCCGGATTCTTGAGCCGTCCCAGGGGAATTGGCTGGCCAAAAGTGGTGTCAGCCATCTGGACCGCATTGGCAATCAGATCGATGGCGTTCATGTCCTAAAAAAACAGTATAGAATGCACTCTGATGTCTGCGATATTGTGTCTGACTTTCAGTACGACGGTTTTCTTACCACGGCACCGGAGGTAACCGCGCGAAAATTCGAACTTCCACATTCCCTCAAGGAACAATCACGCGCAATTTGGTACGTGCTAGACGACGATGGCGATGACTTGTCTTCAGTCCGGGCGGAGCGTGGTCCCGGCAATCGAAGCTGGGTCAGAACAGCAACGACAAAAGTGCTAACGAAATTGTTCGACGATCACACATTGCGGTCCGCGAATGGGCTGTTCATTTCGCCTTTTAAGGCTCAAGCAAAATCGATCCATTCCTTCCTGGCAGAAAATGACATGGACACGTGGTTTTCCTCAACCGTCCATAGCCAGCAAGGTTCGGAGGCTGATATCATTGTCTTCGATACGTCAATGCAGGCAGTTATGGCTGGCCATATGACGAGTGGAAGCGGCTCGTTAATGTCGCCCTGAGTCGATCTCGTGTGGCTCGAAGCCTTATATAACGGCGAGATTATCGCCGAACCACTTTTCAAAGTTTCAATAGCGGAAAATCACTATGCTTGTTTCGGCAGCGAATTGCCCAGACAGCGTATAAGCCGGCGCGTAGAAGACAGTGGAGTTCGGTTGCTGGTGCCTGGACAAGAAATCTCTTTGGAATAAAGACGAAGAATAGCGTTTGTCGGCTCAAGGT
>CAYWUX010000062.1:9945-11291 GCA_964461525.1 uncultured Hyphomicrobiaceae bacterium
GTTTAAGCTTGAAGTTGGGACGACTGCTACGCTCATTACTATGCAACGGGGTACTCCGTATATATGAATGGGTCCCATATGGGACTCCAACTGTTACGAATTCAATCAGCAAAATGCTGAATCTCAATGTCCACTTTGAGTGTAAAAAGCTAGTGGTATGGCGATCAATTTCTGTTAAAAAAATAATAGTTTTTGGAAAGATAGAATCATACCCGTCAGATGAGGTAACAAATTCTACTCTAGGAGGTAAAGCAAACATTCCGGTTAAGGCGCAAAAGAGACCGTTATTTGCCATTTACGGACAATGCCAATTCTAAGTTGGTCACGTTATTTTTCACATCACACTGTTGTTAAAGGAACTGTTCGATATTCATTGACGGAGAATTTGGAATAGACTCGTAACTACTTGGAATAGTATTGGTCGTGCCAATTGTTTAAATTGGCGAGCGTGACAAATTCATTGTCGAGCGGAAAACCTTCGAGATGATTGCTGGGATTGCAAGGGTCTCCCAGACTAGAGAGAACAACCATAGCCCCCTCGGTATTTTCACCCGGCAAATATCTGCTCGGGCAAAAAACCGTCGAAATTTGTGCTTCCAGGGCAGCAGTTAGACCGATGTAAGAGTCTTCAAAGGCAATGGCTTGTTCTGGCAACACATCGAGTTCATGCAGTACATAATTATAAACACCGGGATCCGGTTTGCGCGAAGGTACGGTTTCTGCACAACCTTTGGCGGTAAACCAATCAAATGCGTCATCTGATAAAAGGCTCATAGTCAGGGTCTTGATACTCAGCATTGTTGATGTTGTCGCGATACCCAGTTTCAAATTTGCGTCCCGAGCTTCCAAAATTAGTCTTTTAATCCCAGGCCTTAACTGAATCTCACCTCTGCGGATTATTTCTGCATATTGTTCCTGCTTAAACTTATGGAGTTCAACGATGCTTTGTTCAAACCTGTCAACCTGGTCCGGAAGGTGGGCACGGACATAATAACGCATGCGTTCCTTTCCGCCTGTGACCTGAAGCAATTCCTGATAAACGGAGGGAGACCATTGCCAGTCAAATCCGAATCCTCTAAATGCGGCATTAAAAGCCAGCCTGTGTCCTTCTTCTGTTTCCGCCAAAGTTCCGTCCACATCGAAGATAAGCGCTTTGAGTTCCATTAAAATTTCACTCCTCTAATGTGAGGGAATGTTTCCCTTTGCCAGCAGTGCTGATCCGTAAGCCGGATTTACGTTCCGGGCTTCGGTCACAGGTACTTTACTGACCCGTGACCTGATTCGGGTCCACACCCTGTTACCTGCTCCACCCCCTGAAGTGAATATTTGGGACAATTTCGGGGCGC
>CAYWUX010000063.1:0-10984 GCA_964461525.1 uncultured Hyphomicrobiaceae bacterium
ATTATTGCATTAGCATCGAGCGAACGGATTTGTGATTAAAGGGGCGGCCTCGTTCATTGAAATAGCCAGCGGCAGCAAGTCTCTGGCTTATATCTGTCAGGCTCCGCCGCTTACCCGTCTTTGGACTTCGGCGTCTGAGGCGTTTGACAAAAGCAACCATATCAGGGTCTAACTCGGCAAAACTTTTGCGCCCTTCACACTTGCCCTTTTCCTTTCTCACCCGCGCCCGAGCCGACCTGAGCTTTTTCACCAACCGCGTCTTTTCAAGCTCCACAATCGCGCCCACAATTCGCCTCAGGGCCACCTTTAGCTCATCCTCCTCATTGGTGAGGTCATCGCCATTTGCCGTGAGGACCGTCACCCCGCGGTTGACCAGCATGACCACGCCGACCTCGAGCACCATTAGGTCGCGAGCAAGGCGGCTGGCGTCTTCGACAATGACAACCGAGACCCCATTACCCTCAATGCGATCCAGAAGCTGACTGAACCCTTCCCGGGTCTCAATAGGATCGGTCCCGCTCACCGCGGCATCGTAGAAGGTATCCACGATGTCATAGCCAGCCTGATCGGCATAACTCTGGATGGCTTCGGCCTGGCGCTTGTGACTGTCCTTATCCGCCCCGACATTGGCCGCAGAAGACGTTCTAAGATAGGCAATCGCCGCTATCTTCTGTTTGCGCTTTGTCATGGTGTTTCAAATGGTTATATAGCATATAATGTACTTATTTCAAGAAAAAGTACAGAATTTAGGTTAAGAATAGGTTAACAGCAGACGGTCCAGAGGATCGTGAGTTGCACTTGTCCTATAGGAAACTATTTCTTGAAAATCGCATTCAATATCGAATTGGCATTAATACCGTTGAGTTTGTTGTAGATGGGCATGACAGATGGTGTAAATGTGGCTGCAAGACTTCAAGGATTGGCTGAAACTGGAGGGATTTGCATCTCCCATACTGTTTTTGACCATTTTAAACACAAGATCGAGTTTGGGTTTATTGAATTGGGGCAACAGAAAGTAAAGAACATTGAGGAACCGATATTGTTTTGTCCGAAAAAACACATTTTACGTATAATTCTTAACGGCAAGACAAATTCCATGTCGAACAGCAGGCAGCAAGTTTCAACTCTTTAGATTATGACTATTGCCATTTATAGCCATTCTGATTGTCTGAAACATGACACTGGTCCCTGGCACCCGGAAAATGCCCGGCGGCTGAGGGCAATTTTGGAGGCACTCAGAAACTGCGATTTTTCGGACGGACTCAACTTTGTCGATGCGCCGAAGGGTACGGATGAACTAATACGACTGGCCCACACACAGGACTACCTGAACAAAATCAAAGACAGCTCTCCTGCATCCGGCTACAAATTTCTGGATGAAGGCGATACGGTGATGTCGTCAGGCAGCCTCAATGCAGCCTACAGGGGAGTAGGTGCATCCTGCGCCGCGGTTGAAGCGATATTGAGCAATGAGTATTCAAGCGCCTTTTGCGCTATACGTCCGCCTGGCCATCATGCTGAAAAAGCACGGGCAATGGGATTCTGCATTTTCAACAATATTGCGATCGCTGC
The DNA here is from genome assembly GCA_964461525.1 of uncultured Hyphomicrobiaceae bacterium. Classification (GTDB taxonomy): domain Bacteria; phylum Pseudomonadota; class Alphaproteobacteria; order Rhizobiales; family CAYWUX01; genus CAYWUX01. The sequence continues at coordinate 1,573 of CAYWUX010000063.1, forward strand.
ACTTCATGCTCTGGAGAATAAAAATTTAAAACGCGTGGCATTCATGGCAATGGTACACAGGATATTGTGCAGGCAAACAAGGGCATCCTGTATATCTCCACTCATCAAAGCCCATTTTATCCCGGTACAGGCCGTGCAGAGGAACGTGGTCTTTCAGGGAATATTGTGAATATAGAATTACCCGCGGGAACTGAAGGTACTCGATACAGAGCGGTCTTTAGCCGAGACGTTATGCCAGCACTGGAAGATTTCAGACCGGAACTGCTTTGTGTTTCAGCAGGATTTGATGCCCATAAGGATGATCCGATTGCATATATAAAACTGGTTGAAGATGATTATGCCTGGATTGGGCAACAACTGCACGGTTTTACCCAGAAATTCTGTAATAGCCAGGTTATTTCAATACTGGAGGGCGGCTATAACCATGACATCCTGGCTGCCAGCGTCGTGTCTTATCTGAGTTCATTTATTTAGCCTCCCTTGCGGAGTGGCAAAGTTGCAATAACTAAAGACGAGCTATCCGGATCAGGTTCAATCTGAAAACCCAGCTCACGGCACATTTTCAGCATGCCGCGGTTTTCACGTAAGACCTGGCCCCACAACTCCTGAATACCTTCTTCTTTCGCATAGTCGATTAGCCGCTTCATTAACGCCCAGCCGATACCCTGGCTTTTCATATCGCTGCGGGCTATTACAGCATATTCGGCTCGAATATAATCCGGATCACTGGCCAGACGAGAAACACCTACCATTTCGTTCACATCCGGATCAATTGCGATAAATGCCATAGCCCTAGCGTAGTCAATCTGCGTGAGGCGTGCGATGAACTCATGTGAAAGATGGCGCAACGGAGAAAAGAGACGCAACCTCATATCATCAGGATGGGATTTCTTCATAAAAATATCATAATAGCGCTCATCCTCGGGCCGAATAGGGCGGATCATAATGGTCCTGCCGTTGGGCAACGTTTCTCGATTTTCCCATTGTTTCGGATAAGGCCGGATAGCAAAACGCGGGTTGAGCCGGCTCTGCTGGGCGGATGTTTGCTTTTTCACGACAATTCTTGCGTCCAGTGCGATCACACCCTTCTCATCGGCCAACAGGGGGTTGATATCCAGCTCCATAATTTCCGGTAATTCGGCAACCATCTGTGATATTTTTACAAGGCTCAGCGCAATCGCATTTATATCAGCGGCAGGTCGGTCGCGGTATCCCTGGAGCAATCTGTAGACTTTTGTTTCTTCCATCAAATCGTAGGCCAGTTTCAAATCCAGAGGGGGCAAAGCCGTAGCGGTGTCGTTAATTAGTTCAACCGCTGTCCCACCCCTGCCAAACATCACCACAGGACCGAAGGTAGTGTCTTCACTAACTCCAATAATCAATTCATTCGCACTGGGGCGGTGGATCATTGGCTGCACAGTAAAGCCTTTGATATTAGCTTCAGGATTTGAGTTCCGAATCTGCGCCAGCATCTCCAGCGCTGCGTTTTTTGCTTCTTCTGCATTAGGCAGATTAAGGGCAACACCACCAACATCAGATTTATGGGTGATATCATTTGAAAGGATTTTTACTGCCACATCTGAGGCCCCACGTTCAATCATTTCGGTTGCTGTAGCTTCAACTTCCGCAGGGGTTTTGGCGACAACTGTCTCAACTGTCGGGATGCGGTAAGCTTTCAAAACAGTCTTGGCTTCGATTTCGGTGAGAATATTACGGCCTTCAGATAGAATCTGATCCATAACTTTTCCAGCCAATTCAGGTTCTGTACTGAAGCCTTCCGGCAAGCTGGGGGGAGTTTGCATTAAGGCGCGTTGATCCTTGGAATGGCGTATCAGATAGGTGAAACCCCGCACGGCATCGGCAGGCGTTTCATAAGTCGGATAACCATTATTTGACAGCAGTTCCCGTGCCTCCCGCGCTACACCGTCACCCAGCCAGGCAGTCAGAATTGCCTTGGGATTTTTTCTACCTTGGTTATATTTATTTATCGTACTTATTGTTGCCTTGGCCGCTGCGGTACTTGATGCCAGGGCGGTCGGACAGTTGATAACCAGAACGGCGTCAAAATCCGGGTCCTCTAAAACCACTTCCATCGCCTCTTTGTAGCGTTCCGGTCCTGCATCTCCGATAATATCAATCGGATTTTCTTTCGACCAATTGGACGGCAAAACCTTGTTGAGTTTCTGTATAGTCTGTTCCGACAATTTCGAAAGAGTACCGCCGTAATCAATTAGCCGGTCAATGGCCAGCACGCCTGCACCGCCGCCATTGGTAATAATTGCCAGCCTTTCTCCCGAAATCGATTTCAACCGGCTTAGAGCTTCCGCTGCATTGAATAAATCTTCAAGATCAAGGACGCGTAAAATACCTGCTCTATGAAAGGCCGCGTTATAAATGGTGTCCGACCCGGCTAATGCACCTGTATGGGAATAGGCGGCTTTGGCAGCTTCCGCATGACGACCGGATTTAATGACCACGACAGGCTTGACACGAGCCGCGGAACGCGCCGCTGACATGAATTTACGGACGTTTGTAACTTGTTCCAGATACATGAGGATGGCATGGGTTTTGACATCCTCCGCCAGATAATCAAGCATGTCGCCGAGATCAACATCGGCCATGTTGCCCATCGATACGATAGATGAAAAACCAATTCCTTCACCTGTTGCCCAATCCAGCACAGCGCTGATAATCGCTCCGGATTGTGATAGTAAGGCCAGATCGCCTTTCAACGGCATCATATGTGCAAAACTGGCGTTCAAACCAATTCCGGGTATCATCACACCAAGACAATTAGGACCGACAATACGCAGACAATAGGGCTGCGATGAATGCAACATATTTTGTGTCAGGTTTAGTTCACGCAATCCGGCCGTAATAACCACGGTTGCCTTTGTTCCTTTTTCACCCAAACCAGCGATAATCTCGGGCACGACTTCAGGCGGGGTGGCGATCACTGCAAGATCAGGCGCCTCGGGCAAATCTCTGGCATATTTGTAACAGGGCTGACCGCCAATGTTCTTGTACTTGGGATTGACCAGCCATATGGACCCCGCAAAACCTCCCCTGAACAAATTGTCTGTTATTGTTTTGCCAACAGAGCCTTTTTTTACACTAGCTCCGAACAGGGCCACGGTCCGAGGCTGAAAAAGCCTATCCAAATTACGTATGGTCATTCCGCTGTCTCTGTAACTTCTGGCATTCTGCCAGTGAAAAAACAAAGTGAAATCATCAGCATATTAGTTGGCTGTATGCAATATCCGGTATCGATCTATTTGGCAAAATGATCAACAGCCAAGCTGATTGTCACAATAATAAAATCATCATCTGGATCAAAATTTTTGAATAGATGTTGCTGAAAGACTTTATGAGTAACCACTTCGCCCTCAAAAATTAGTACAGCGTCCTCAGGCAGTCCTGGATTTATTAGCCACGATGAATGCCATTTTTACGCCTTTCTATCTCCGTGCTCAATGCCGCAGTATGTGCCTCTCACTTTGTGCCAGGTGACTTAGTTGATGCGGCGCCTTAAGTGTCAGCATCCGCCGGACGGCCAGCGCTATGGCATTGTTGACTGGCAACCATGCCAGCGCATACGCCCACACTGCAAGCGCATAATGCCATCCGATCGGCGTTACGAAAAAACCATACACGGCGACGAGCGTACCAACAATCTGCGTCGCTTCGGTCGTGAGAAACAGACGAAGGTTAGGAAAGGGCCGCACCCAGAACCAGCCCTGATTGCGTGTCACATAGATAGTCAGGTGGCCAGCAACCAGCAATTTTAGAAAAATGAGAGTCTGCATCACCTCATGCGGCAGCTGCATGACGGTATCAACATACCAGAACAGCAGAAAACTTGCACCAACTCCGGAAATGCCAAGGCAAGATGCTACGGTCAACACTCTGTGCATGTCCCATCGCACCGGCATTTCAGCGACAGGCGCATTGTCATAAGATATCATCATGATCGGAAAATCGTTCAGAATGGCAAGCAAAACTATCATGACCGCTGTGAGCGGATAAAAATCAAAAATCAGGATTGATAGCGTCATGAATAGAAGAACCCGCATGGATTCGGCAATCCGAAAAGTTGCGTAACTCGTCATACGTTCAAAAATCCGCCGCGACTCCTTAATGGCTGAGGTGATGACTGACAGGCCTGAGCCAGTCAGAACAACATCGGCAGCTGCACGGGCGGCATCAGTGGCTCCACTGACTGCGATGCCCGCGTCAGCTTGTTTGAGGGCAGGGGCATCATTCACGCCATCACCGGTCATGGCGACGATATGGCCTGCTTGCTGCAAAAGCTGAACAATTCTGAATTTGTGCTCTGGCAAAACGCGCGCAATACCATCTCCGTGCTCAATCTGATTGGCGCCATCGATGGTCCCTGATGAAGCAAAGACCTCAGCGGCCGCCTGAATGTTGCTGCCCAGCCCTAGCTCGCCCGCGATTTGACGAGCAATGGCTTCGTGGTCACCCGTTATCATCTTTACCGAAAGGCCCATCCCTTTTGCATTGCTGATCGTCGTAGCGGCATCTTTGCGGGGCGGATCGTAAATGGGGATAAGGCCAAGAAACTGCCAGTCCCCATCTTCTGCCTGACGCGCAACGCCGATGGTCCGGTAACCTTTCTTACCAAAGCTATCGACCTTTGCCTCGATGGCTGCCCGCGAAACAGCGTCTAATTTGACCAAGTCAAGGATGACCTGGGGCGCACCTTTACTGAATATTATTGTCCGGCCGCTCCGCGCGGTCTTGGCTTCGGTTCGCTTTACGATTGGATCGAAGGGTGTAAAATCCGTAATCTCATAACCTTGGGTATCAGCATTTTTGCCTGCCGCCTTCAGAACGGCTTTGTCAATGGCATCCGGATCGTTGCGATTACTGGCCAGACTAGCAGCAAGCATCAACTCCCCTTCATCGATGCCTTTAGTTGGCTCCACTGCGGCTATGGAGAGCTGGTTCTGGGTAAGCGTTCCGGTCTTGTCGGCACAAAGCATGTCCACGCCAGCCAGCTCTTCAATTGAGACGAGGCGCGAGACAATTGCCTTCATTGCCGCTAGTTTTTCGGCACCTACCGCCATGGTTACTGAAAGCACAGTTGGAAGTGCTACAGGAATCGCCGCCACGGTTAGGATGAGACAAAACTGAAGGGTCTGCCAAAATGGGGATCCGCGGAAGACAGCGACCAGAATAATGAGGGCGACCAGCGCGACTGTCGTCAAAATCAGAAAGTTACCTATGCCTAGAACAGCACGCTGGAAATGCGATCGGGTTTCTGCTGTTTGGACAAGCTGCGCAGTTTTGCCGAAATAGGTTCTCATGCCGGTTGCAATGACGACACCGATCATTTCCCCTAATTTGATGATCGAACCTGAGTAGGTCATGTCGCCGAGCTTCTTATCGACTGGCAGAGATTCTCCGGTCAAAGCCGATTCATCTGCACTAAGGTATTCCCCTTTCAATAGCTTTATATCAGCCGGTACGACATTACCAATTCGAAGAAGCACGACATCACCTGGGACTAAATTTCGTGCAGGAACAGTCTGCCAAATTCCGTCCCTCAAGACACGCGACGTTAGAGCAAGACGTTGCCTTAGAGCGTTTATCGCGTTTCCTGCCTTGTTTTCCTGCCAGAAACCGACACCCGCATTAACCAGAAGCATGGTTATGATAATGGCGAAGTCAGCCCAGTCGCTAAGGCTGAGGGAGAGGATAGCTGCTGCTTCGATCATCCAGGGTATGGGCCCCCAGAAATAGTGTGCAATCTTTTTAAGAAGACTGGCTCTCTCTTCAATGAGTGCGTTCGGGCCAAATTGCTGATGTTTCTTGTTGACGGCATCGCTGGACAGTCCTTGACCGAGATCGGTGCCTGAATCTTGCAAGTGCTTAACGCCGGCCCATAACGGTGCGCCGCGGCTCATGAAGCGTCATCCTTTTCCCGGATCCATCTCTTTGCCTGTTCCAAATCGGTGTTCGCAAACGTGCGAACAGGGTGAGGAAAGATTGGTGCAAACAGCAAAATGGCATCCTTAACCCAAGCGACATCAGTAACAACCGCTATCCGACCGATCTGGTTCCAGCGTGAAATGCCGAATTTGAGGTCGGACCAGGCAGCCCCAGCCGTTAGTCCATCGAACTCGGGGCCAAGGTGGCATAGCAACCGGATCGTGCCATGTTCGTCAATACGGCGCCTGGCCTCGGGGATCAGTGTGTCGCGGTAGTCTTGTGCAGTTATCGAGCCTTTTCCAGAAACTGCAAGAACGTTGCTCGGGTAGCTTTTCAATATTTCGATCATTATCAATTCTCCTTTCGCACTTATTACCACGGTTGACAGCCGTCGTGACCATTATGGGTTATTTGCTATGATCCATTGTGCGATTTCAGGCCAAACCTCCTTTAACGTTCGCGTACCCATGAAAAGGCCGATGTGCCCACCTGGAACCAGTCTTTTTTCAATCTTATCTTTGCAAGTGCCAAGCAGACCTTCCGCTTCGAACACCTGCTCCTTGGTTGTTATATCGTCGGCGTCACCCGCCAATAGGAACACAGGAATTTTTACGTCCTTGAGCGACAGCCTCTTCCCAAGGCCCACGAACTCGCCCTTGGCAAAGCGGTTTTCCTTGAAAAGAAGCTGGATCACCTGCATGTAATAGACACCGGGGAGGTCAATTGGATTCTCATACCAGCGTTCGAACTGCTCTGTGCGCTTTATAAAGCATTTATCCTCGATATGCTCATAGAGATCTATGAATTTGCCGACATACTGCTCTCCTGGATGCATATTCTTCCATCCGGCGAGCATGTATTGACCCAGCATCCGGCCGCCACCAGCAACAACCATTTCTTCATAAAGGCTGATTGGCATTTCGTGAGCGATCTTTTTAATCGAACCATTGCCAGCGTCCGTGTCGATCGGTGCGCCTGCCAGAACCAGGGTATTCACTTTCTCGGGAAAACGGCAAGCATACATCGCCGACATCCACCCCCCCTGGCATAGCCCCACAAGATTAACAAGGCCACCCAGATCATCTATGGCGACATTAATCTCAGCCAAATATTTGTCGATATCGAAATCGCGCATCTGCTCACTAGCACCTTTCCAGTCCGTCACAAAGACTCGCTCAAGCCCCGCGTCCAGAAGTGTTTCGACGAGGCTTTGTCCCTTGGCGAAGTCAACGATGGCAGCGCTATGCCCCGCGTAGGGGGCGTCGATAAGAATGGGGTACCCATTGGTTTCACCAGTGCGTACGGAAAAATCTCTGAGTTTCATCGTATCTAGATCTAAAACAAGACTGTTATAGCTTGCCCATTTGGGCGGCTCAGGCGCTTCCAGCTTTGCCGCCTCAACCAGATACCGCACATTGTCCTGAAACAGGAGAAGGCCAGCTTCCTGCATTTCTATCGCCGCAGCGTATGGCCAGAACAGCGGCACGGAATGTTCTTGTAAGGGCTTTGCTGGTGTCATGAACGTATTGGTCATTGGGGAACTTCCTTAGACATTTATGGGTCATCCAACAACACTAAGCAGAGCAAACTTGATGCTGAAAGATCCAGCGTTATTGACCAGGATACCGCCTTCGGCTTTTTGCGTCTGTTTCACGCTATAACTGACCAACCGCGGCATCATTTTTCGATAGGCCTCGTTGCTTTTAGCTTCTTCTAAACTTGGAAGCAATGGCACCCCAATGCCACTTGGAAGATCGGGCGTCCCAACTGCAAACTCAAACGGAAGCCTTATCTTCACTATAACCAGCCAAAATTCTGAAAACCGTCCTTTGGCTGCATTTCTCCTTCCTTGCCATCTCGGAGGAGGTCTCTCCGCCGGTTTCACTCTCAATTGCTGTTGCCAATGCTGGAGGAATGGGTTCATGCGGTGCATTGTTGATGTCCCCGGAAACAATTTCAAACTGGGTCGAGGAAATGCGCGCAGGTTCCAATGGCGCGTTCCAGCTTAACATCTGGATACCAGACCCGGAACCCGTTCGAAATTTAGCACACGAGGCCGAGGTTCGTACCTTTCTTTCGCAATGGGGACCAGTAGTGCGGAGATTTAGTGAAGATCATCTGGTGGGATAACTAGGGCGCGTGTCTGTTCTCGAAGCGGCTGGAACGCGGTCGGTTTGTCTGGCCGTCACCCGTCAACGGCACTAAAGATCCAATTGCAATTGATTTAGCTAACGTAAAATTTGACATAGAAAGAATGATCAAATTTGCTGGAAAGTGGGGACTGCTTGAGGACGATAATGAAGAATTAGGAATGGACCTCGTCAAAATGACATGGCCAATTGTAGGTAGTGTAGGTTCCGCATTATCTCATATTGAGCAAAAAAAATTCGATGATCTCCGCAAAATCATACCGCAGAATGGATTTGGTCAATACACCACGACAATTGACTATGACTCCAAAAATCGGACGCCGGTACACGTATTCAAAGCCAAGAGCTTATTGTCATTCGTTTGGGCTCAATTGTTTCAGCTAGCATCAGAGGACCACAACATAAAACGGTGTTTAAACTGCGAAGATTTTTTTGCAGTGGGGCCGGGCACCGGTCATAGCGACAAACGAAAATATTGTTCGGCACGATGTAAGACAGCATATCGGAGGCAGCAAAACGGCGGATAGTACTGTCGATAAATGGGCCACCGTTGGGCCACGAAATTAAAATATCGAAAATTAATGGTGGAGCCAGGCGGGATCGAACCGCCGACCTCGTGAATGCCATTCACGCGCTCTCCCAACTGAGCTATGGCCCCAGAACCTTGATATTTTCTGACAATTTCGTTTTCCAACAATAACAACGGACTTCCGATAGAATGCAATCCCACGCGGAAGTTCTCAGCTGACTTGATGGCGACACGCTGAACTATCATACCGCATTTGGGCCGTCAATCAATCTCGTGAATGGAATTCCCGCTACGACTCTATGATTTAGTAAGTTCATGAACGGATCTATTGGTTTATTCGCTGCCATTGGGCGGAAACCAGAACGGCAAATAATCGCTGGTGAGCTAACTTAAAGGTCTGGTTTGTTTGCTGGACATAGAGATCGATCAGGTCAACATCTGACCCGTTGTTCGATGTGACAAGACGTAAACAATTTGTTAATCTGCATTTGTGGTGCGGGCGTGATCGAGCCGCCAATGCACGACTAGATTGCGAAAAGCATTAAGAGCAGGCTCTCGCGATGGCTGAACGCGTCTCAGGGCGTTGTTTGGGATATAGCCACCGCTTAAACGGGGAGTAATGCGTTCTGGAAAACCCCGGCCATACGTTCATTCCAACGGTTATCGTTGCGCACATCTGATTATGTGGCCATTACTAGTGTGAACCCGGATCTGTCCCGTAACATATTCACCCTGGCAGGTTTCGTGTTGCTAATGCTTCAAGAGGCGACCTTTGCGC
>CAYWUX010000064.1:0-10562 GCA_964461525.1 uncultured Hyphomicrobiaceae bacterium
TTTAATTCTTAACCTTTTTCCCTTACTTGAAACGATTGGTATCCAGGCCGAACAACGCCACCGCATTGGCATAACCTGTTTTCACCATATTTTCAGGCTTGAGTGGCAGCCCCCGGTACCATTTCGCGTAATCCTTTACTGGTGTGAACGGATACGAACTGCCGTAGAGAAACCGGTCAGCAAGAAATCCGTCGGCGGCGGAAATGTAATCACGCATACCTGGCATGTTAGCCAGATATTGATCGGGTGATACGTACAAATTAGGTCGCCGGTAGGCAATGTGCAACACTTGATGAACCCATGGCCAGCCACCATGAGTGACGATGATCTTCAGTTTAGGAAAATCTCCAGCCATCCGGTCCAAATGAACAGGGTAAGTATAACTCAAATCAGACCCGATGGTACCACCCGCCATGATCATAATGACGATGCCCTGGTTCTCGCAGTGCGCGTAAATTGGATAAAGCCGCGAATCGTCCACCATCATCGCCACGTCGTAGGACGCCGGTTCTAAGTTGACGGCCTTAAAACCGTTCGCCATGCACCTGTCGATATTCTCCAGCGCCTCGTTGCGCTCTAGCGGATCGATCGAGGCCGCACCGACGAATCGGTCAGGATAGGCATCGACCACCGCCTTCACGTCATCGTTGGTGATCGAGCCGAGTTGACCTGAGTGCCGGCCGACGACCATGCCCATCGCCACTCCACCCTGCTCCATTTCCTCCAACAGCATATCCATGGATAAAGCCATTGCCGAAGGCGCCGGTTCGAAGCCGTGCATCCGGGTCCGGTCGTTACGGCGCTGGTCTAGGGTATAGAGAATCATGTTGAGAAAACCCGCCATGGGCGGGCGCAAACGCAGGTCAAAAAACTTCATTTCTGTTTTCCAATCAATTTTGCACTTTAGATTGCCGCCAGATCTCGGAGATCACCGTCATGTCCTTGTTGCCTCGCCCGCGTGCGGATGCGAGCTGGTAAATCTCCTGCGCGGAGGCGTGCACGAACATTGGCGTCGCCAAGTTTCCGGCGTGATGCTGTGCGATGTCCATATGCAGGCGGACGTTATCGACAGTGACCCGGGGGGTGTCGAAATCTTCATTGATGATCAGCATGCCGAACACCTCGAGCGCCTTGCTTGGCGCCCCGTCCATCAAGGCACAGTGCAAGGCTTTCAAATCGAGTTCGAATGCTCGGCCCAGCATCAGCGCTTCGTTGACCAGCGCCACGGCCCCGTAACTGAGGGAATTCGATATGATCTTGGTTTCATGTCCCGTGCCAAGCGCACCCATCATATGCAACGTATCACCCATGGCCTCGAGAGCCGGCTTCACCTTTTCGATGTCCTTTGCCTCGCCGCCGACGAAGTAAGCGAGCTTGGCGTTCTTGGCACCTGCAACACCGCGGGTCAGACCCGCGTCGACCATGCCGATATTGCGGGCGCTCAGAATTTCTCCCAACTTGCGCGTGCTTGCCGGGTCACTGGTCGTGAAATCGACAATTACGGTTCCGGCGGAAAGCCCATCGATTAACCCGTCCTTGCCGACGACGATCTCCTCGACGACCGCGGACGACGGCAATACTAGAAACGCCGCATCACATCCCTTCGCCGCTTCCGCTGGTGTCGAAGCAGTTATCGCGCCGAATTCCTTTAGCCGCTCGATTGGGCCAGGGTTCCGGTTATCGAGGATGGCAACTGAAAATCCCTTCTGCAATAGATTGGCCGCCATGGGCTCCCCCATGGCGCCGAGCCCCATAAAAGCGATGTTAATCATCCCTATCTCCTTGCTTTGACGTTTTGGATCTAAAACACGATTTGAATATTACTGAATTTGGCCATTATATACCTCAATGGCAATTAGCGGCACAGGTCATTTCACCAATCGAATTCAATATGATAGATATGGCCATGATATCAGTTTGCTCGAAACTAATGAACTCGACCAGAAGGCGCAAGAGGAATGGACGACGAGTGATGGCTACATTCTCAAACCTCCTGAGATCGACAAGAAAGCCGGTCCATGGGAATTCTGTTTCAGCAACGATGGCTTGTCGATATGTTTGGAAGGTCAACTTTGATATCGATCAGAATCAAGTCCTTGAAATTGAAATGATGCGCCGTGGTCTCGGCCGGGGCACCCATCGCCTTGTTGGTGCGCTTGGATAACGGATCACAGAACGTTTGCAAAAAGTGGAGCAAAAAATCATGGACATGAAACTTTATTATTCCAGTAGTTCGCCGTTTTCTCGGAAGGTCCAAATTCTTGCAATGGAGACCGGATTGGATGAATGCATCGAGATGGTATTGACAAAGGTCTCGCCTGTTCAACCGAACATGGACCTTGTTACTCTTAACCCACTCATCAAAGTACCGATACTGATTGGGGTCGATGGAATGGCACTATACGACTCCAGTACCATCTGTGAATATCTTAATACCCTACATGACGGTGAAACTTGTTTTCCTGCTGACGATAAAAGGCGATGGACAGTTTTGCGACAACAAGCTCTGGCTGACGGTATTCTTGAAGCCGCTCAGCTGGCCCGTCAGGAATCGGCCCTACGGCCGAAGGAATATCAATGGAAAATATTTCGCGACAATCAACTCGAAAGAATTAGCCGGGGTGTTGCGTCGGTTGATGCCTTTTCTCTCGATCTGGAAAGTCCTCTGACGATTGGATCCATTACGACAATTTGTTGTTTTGGTTTTCTCGATTTTCGTCTTCCTGAATTCGATTGGCGTCAGGCTAATCCTTCTGCAAAATCCTGGTTTGAAGAAGTGTCCAGCCGGGAATCCGTTACAGCAACGATGCCTTCCGACTGAAATTTTGAAAGTATGAGAATACTATGAACATCGCGTTCTCGTTCAAAGTGGATGTCAAAATGAATCAAGTCTTTGATAATTTTGCTATGGCGTAGGGAAGTAGTGTTCTCCCACTGACCAGTAACCTGGGTTTCGTTGCCAACCTTGAAACGGTTGGAAAAACGCTCGAGCAAGTGGCGTCAGGCTGAATCAATATTGCTGTTGGACATTAGAATATCGTGCTCGCCGTATAAGATAACGGCATAGAGTGCTCTTAACCGATTCCGCCAAATCAGACATCCCAGCGTGAGCTCAAATGATTTTGAGCTTCGATTCCCAGGGAATTGAAGATCCACTGGCTTCATACCCGAATGGACATGAATAAAAATGTTTAACGATTTAGCAGCTCGGGCAGTTTGTTCAACAACGCCTTATCACCGGGATCAACGCAGCGCAGCGCGTCTAGTTGCTTCTTAAGGTAGTCGAACATCCTTGAGGAATTTGTCCAGTTCCACGATTCGACATCGCCGTAGTATGGCCTGAGTTCTGGCACAATTCTATTCGGTAAAATTCCCATACCTTGAAGGTGTCTTCATCTAGTGTTGACGACACCAGTGCCATGGCATTTGACCGTTTGGCACAATTATGTACTAGCCTGCCGCATAGGCGCAGGTCAATTGGGGACACCAACACAGAACGTTTGAACTCACGTACCATCAGACATTTAAAGACTGTAAGTTTCTCAAAAAATGGTTGTACTGCTTTTTATTGAAATATCGCTTTCTGAGATCACGAAGATGAGGTCCAAATTGATCCTCAATCTGATTTCCCAAAGCTAAAAAGATTTCAGCTAGATATACATCATGACGGATCAACGTCTCGGCCATCGTAACTATCGGTTCGTGCATGGTATAAGCCGCTTGAACGTCGTCATTCATTCGCGCTGTAAGTGCTTCATTGTTGTCGATGGTGATTGTAAATAGATTATCTGCATCTCCAAGACGCGCTCCTGACCCTTCATGTAAAAGAACAATTGTTTTGGCACTAAACTTAAAAGGCTTAGAATCTTTACCATAAAGAACGATAACGCATGTTAGGCTACGATTACTTTTCAAAGCACTAGTTAACTCGGGCTTGTGCTCTTGGAGCACTTCACTTGAAGCCTTTATCCAAATGTTCTTTTTTGCCCCTTGGATCATTTGGGACACTTTGGTATCAACGATCGACTTGCCCTCGAGAGTCCAGATGTAACCTGGTCCAATCGAAGGCTGCAGATTTTTGAGACCTTCTGCTATAGATTCGCAAAGAGATTTTGTATTGCTTAAAATGCCTGCAAACAATAGCTCAGGTGGTACAGGCACGTAACGGATGGGGCGATCCTTAATTATCTGCACTGCATTTTTCTTAACCAGGTTTTCACATGATCCATAGGCATTCGCGCGGGCAACCCCGGTATTCTTGCTAATTTCATAAGCAGTTGCTGGAGCATTTTGGAGCAATCCAACGTAAATGCGGGCTTCATATTCCGAATAACCTAGCAACTTCATCTGAGAAATCACGTTTGTATAGAGTTTCTTGTTCATTTAAACATTCCAATCCTTTCTTGCGTTATAGACTTCTAATACGGGGGAGACTAGACTTTACCGATAAAATCAATCTATTCAATGTTGGCAGTTGATGATAGCTCTGTTTGAGGCAGGTAGCATCGGCACAGCACAGAGTTTGTGCTTGCCTCAGTTTTCTTGGTAACTTTGATAATTTGCCGATTGGAAAACTAGAGTCAAAAGTTCCAGAAAGCCACCTTGAAGTTCAGACACTTCGAAAAGGCGACACTGCATTTACGGAAACTGCCGATTGTGAAGTCTTTTGTAAGCCATCCTGCTTGAACTGTTAAATGCAACAGGCAACATCTTGGGCATAAATAAAGTAGTTGCTTAAACTACTACTTTATGCTACAGCCCATAAAAAAATAATATTCTGAAAAGAAAAAAATGGCATTTGAAGACCTTCTTAGAAAATATCAAGCCGAAGTTAAGTTTGCTCTGTCTATGGGTGGCAAGAAAAAGATTGCCATACGAAAAGCCGAAGGCAATCTGAATGCACGCGAGCGGCTCGACGTCTTGTTAGATGACAACAGTTTTTATGAGCTGGGCATGCACGCGCGTGCTATTCGGTCTGAACTACGAGATAAATCACCTGCTGATGGGAAAATCACTGGCACTGGTAAAATTGCAGGCCGTTCCGTTGCAGTCGTGTCAAATGACTTTACGGTCGTTGGCGCGTCGAGCAGTGTGGTCAATGGCAAAAAAATTAGACATATCCGCGAGATAGCTGACAGGCGCGGGCTTCCCATAATATTCTTGGGAGAATCTACTGGTGCAAGAATACCGGATAGGATGGGTGCGCAAGGCAGGTCGATATTAGGACAAGATCCACATGAATTTCGTCGTACTCGTCGCACACCTTGGGTATCTGCTCTGCTAGGGAACTGCTACGGTTCTTCGACATGGTACGGCTGCATGTCAGATTTTGTAGTGATGCGCAAAGGTGCAACGATGGCCGTTGCAAGCAGCCGGGTAACCTCTCTCGCTATTAATCAGCCTGTTGATCCTGAGGAACTTGGCGGTTGGCGGTTGCATACCTCGACAACAGGTCTTGTGGACTTTGCTGTTGATACTGATGAAGAAGCTCTGGAGTTATGTAAAAAGTTCCTAAGCTACCTGCCCGATAACAACGATGACCTGCCACCATTAAAAGCGGTTCCGCCCGGTTCAGGAGATAATGCAAAAAAAATCACGGAGATCTTTCCGGAGGAACGCGCCAAAATATACGATGCTAAAAACATTCTGGAAGTGATAGTCGATAAAGACAGCTTGTTTGAATTAAAGTACAAATTCGGTAAGTCTATCGTAACGGCACTGAGCAGGATCGGGGGGCGTTCGGTTGGCATAGTCGCAAGTAACCCGAAAAACAAAGGCGGAGCCATCGATGTGGACTCCTGCAGAAAAGTTACTTCTTTTATAGTCATGTGTGATTCATTTAATATTCCATTGGTTTTTATGGTTGACCAGCCTGGGTTTCTGATTGGCATAGAAGGTGAAAAGCTTGGTGCTCCTAGCAAGATCATGAACTGGATGAATGCATTGTCACAATGTAGCGTGACCAAGATCTCGATCACGACTCGCAAGAATTACGGGCAAGCATATCTGAATATGTGTGGGGGACGTTTGGCCAGTGCAGCCGCGTGCTGGCCATCTGCTGATCTTGGGTTCATGGACCCAAAGGTTGGTGTGAATGTCCTATTCGGAGTGACAGAAAAGGATGATGCACAGCGTTTTAACGAACTTGTTAAGGAAATTTCGCAGGATTCATCAGCTTGGTCTCTGGCAGCGCTGTACGAAGCACATTCGGTCATCGACCCCCGAGAGACTAGGGACTATCTAATCACTACGCTTGATACGCTTGAGCGCACGCCTGCAGGTACAGTTGGGGAGCATAGGTTAAGTAATTGGCCAACCAGTTATTAGTTTAAAGATGTATATTTCTTGAGGGAGTGTACAAAATTGGCGAAAGTAGAAGTTTGTAGCGAGATCACCGGAACCATCCGAAAGATTCTTGTCAAAGAGGGAGAAACTGTCGAAGAAGACGATACGTTAATGATTATTGAATCCATGAAGATGGAAATTGAATTGCATGCAACTACTGACGGCGTTGTGCACAAGATACTGGTTACGGACAACGACCAAATATCGAGCGGCCAAGTTGCATGCATTATTGATGAATAGCCAAAACAAAACATGAGCCATACGTTATCTACAAGTTCTCAAGAATCCGCTGCCTCTAACTCGACATCGCTAAATGAGTTTGACTCAAGAAAATTGCTGCTATCTTACGGCATCTTAACTCCAACGGGGTGCCAGCTTGCTCCAGATAATCCGGAATTCTGTGCGCTTGAGAAAATTCGTCCGCCATGGGTTGTGAAGCTTATGTCATCGGATATAGCTCACAAATCAGATGATGGGTTTGTCGCGCTCGATTTGAAATGCAGACAAGATATTGAGGCGGCAATTGATCAGATGCAGACGGTAGCAGCAGAAATGGAAGCAAAAGTTGAGGGATTTCTCGTTGAAGAGATGATTCCTCCAGGCGTAGAAATGATTGTAAGTGGATTTACAGATCTGTGTTTCGGCCCCCTGATTATGGTAGGGATGGGTGGAGTATTTGTTGAAGTGTTTAAGGATATTTCCTTCCGGCTTTGTCCCATCAAACCAATCGACGCAGAAGAGATGATTGATGACCTTGTGTGTAGGCCGATGCTAGAAGGGACAAGAGGCCGAGAGAAGGTTGATAAAGCGGCATTGATCGAACTTCTATTAAAAATAGGTGGCGAGAAGGGTGTTCTTATGGACGGTGAAAATAATATTTCAGAATTGGACCTTAATCCTGTGATTGTCGCAAAATCTGGCGTAATTGCTGTCGACGCACGCGCGACACTCATGAGATCTGGTAACAATGCAACTTAGTGTAGGACCGCAAGATTTTAGCTCATTGTTCAATCCGCATTCCATTGCAGTTGTGGGGGCATCGACAAAAGTACCTTCACCTGGAAATAGATTGCTGAGAATACTTAGTGCATCTGGTTTTCAGGGAGATGTGTATCCTATCCATCCTGCCGCCGGAGAAATTGACGGTTTTAAGGCGTACGCTTAATTCGCTGATATTCCTGAGATTATTGACTACGCATTTGTCTGTGTTCCCGCTAAGGCTGTGCCAAATCTTGTGAAAAACGCAAAGGGAAGGCGGCGTTTTATGCAGGTTATGACAAGTGGGTTCGGGGAAACTCCAGAGGGCAAGGTGCTTGAGCAAGATCTCAAAGCTGCCCTGGTCGACAGTGGAATTCGGTTGTTAGGCCCCAATTGCATTGGTATGTATTCTAGCTCCGGGTTGTTAAGTTTTATTGAAAATTCATCCTTTGAACCCGGATCAGTGTCTGTTGTTTCGCACGCAAGTCTCGTCGCCAACCTTTTCCCAGGGATATTGGGTTCGACAAACGATGAACCTGCCACACTGGCCAAGGAGATTCCCAAATAGTTATCCTAAGGATTCTGCATCAAACTGCACGACAGATGTCGTTTAGAGATTTCCACTCTAGGCCATGATACTGAATTCGTCGTTTGGACTTGCAACGGCTTTTTTCAGTGTAACCTAGTTGCCCCATAATTTCTCCAAATCTGCGTTGTGACAAAACCGACGGACCCAAGTGATATTGCTCTTCCAAAAAAGCCTTGCACAAGTCGGTCGCTCCAATTTTTTCACTAGTGGATGGCTGTGTCCTGTGGGTAAGAAAATTCCTAACCGTACCTACATCAATTGAGCATCCCGAAAGCTTCCTCGAAGGGCGGAACAATAAAAATTTCGCTTTCTTGTTTTCCGGATCAGAATGTTTTTCAGTATTTCGAAACAGTTCGAACGATGGAAGTGATCGCACTGCATTGGCGGGCGCTCAAACCGGTCCACCGCGCCCTTTATATCGAACTGGCCATGCGTTTCAACGGCTCCAACAATGGCGACATTGCACTTTCGGTGCGCGATGGTGCTCGGCTCATCCGTGCGGGCAAGGATACGGTATCGCGGGCCTTTGTCGAGCTTGAGCAAAAAGGATTTGTGAAACGCAACCGGTGCGGCAGTTTCGACTGGAAGATCCGCCACGCCACCACCTGGATACTGACCGAATATGCCCTGGGCGAAACGCTCGCCACCAAGGACTTTATGCGCTGGCGACCGGAAGATTTAGAACCCGGTCCCCAGCCAAGACCCAAACGTCCTGGCCTAAGGACATCAAAGGATAAAACCTATGCCAACGGGGCATCTCATGGCCTTAATTGAGGACCATGACCCCAAAATTGATTCCCGCCACGGTCTGGGTCCGGGGGACACATATAGTCTGCCATACCCGGGTGCAACTCGCGACTTCGAGAACATGTCGGAGCACCGTTTTATGGCCTACAATTGAAATGACTTCAGAGACATCAAATAAGTGTGGGCCTCGGGAGACTTCAGACCGGTTTGGCAGAGCTGTTCCCCTCGCCTGGTTGAGCCGAGCCGCCGCCCAGCCGGGCAAAGCACTCCACGTCGCCCTTGCGCTTTGGAGTGCCGCCAACCTTCAGGGCCATCGCACCCTTGTCCTCTCGAATAAGTCATCCGGCTACTTTTGCGTCGATCGCAATGCCAAATATCGCGCGCTCGCCGCTCTTGAAGAGGCAGGTCTGATTTCGGTCCGACGCCACCTCGGCAAGTCGCCCGTGGTCACGATCATCAACCAGCCCGGTGGTGATGGTCATGTCTGACAGGACCCCCCTCCTCCCGCGCCTCATCCGTCTTCGCGACGCCCCCTTTTAACTCGGCATGGATAAAAACCGGTTCAACGCGGAAGTACGCCCTTGTCTCACGGATATACCCATCAGACTACAGGGAATTGCCTTTGATAGACTTGAACTTGATCTCTGGGTAGAGCACACTATCGCCCGCAACGGGCGTCCCGCTCGGAAAGGAGTAAAATCATGGGACGCAGAAGATCGCCGGGTCTCATCAAACGCGCCGGTATCTGGCACGTTGATAAAAAAGTCTTCGGACGACGTCTTTGCCAAAGCACTGGTACAGATCAACTCAAAGAAGCGGAACTCTACCTCGCGAGACTGACTGAAGAAATTCGGCAAGCAAGTATCTATGGTGTAAGACCTGAGAGGTTCTTTGAAGAAGCGGCAGCAAAATTCGTGCTCGAACACCAGCACAAGCGAAGTTTGAACAGCGATATCGGCCGGTTAAAAAACATTCTGCCCCATCTTGGCAGAATTCCTGTCAACAAGATCCACTCAGGAATTTTGCAACCTTGGATTAAACAAAGAAAGGAGGAAGGTGTAACTGTGGGCACAATTAACCATGGGCTCAAGGTCGTGCGGCGAATTCTGAATCTCGCTGCAACGGAGTGGGTTGATGAAAATGGACTTACCTGGCTAGCGACAGCACCCAAGATCAGGTTATTACCTGATACCAACAAAAGGCAACCATATCCCTTGAACTGGGAAGAGCAATATAGGCTTTTCTCAGAATTGCCAGACCATCTCGTAAAGATGTCTTTATTTGCCGTGAATACTGGTTGTAGAGATCGTGAAATTTGTAACTTGCAATGGGATTGGGAGATCACTGTTCCCGAGTTAGGAACGACGGTTTTCATTATACCGGGAAAATATGTAAAGAATGGCGATAATAGACTCGTTATTTTAAACCAGATAGCAATTTCAGTCATAAACACAAATCGCAACATTCATCCAACACATGTATTTACATATGATGGCAAACCTCTATCTCGTATGATGAATAGCGCTTGGTTACGTGCTAGAAAAACGACCAATCTTGAGCAGGTCAGGGTACACGATTTGAAACATACCTTTGGCCGCCGTCTGAGGGCGACCGGCGTTAGCTTTGAGGATCGCCAGGATCTTCTGGGACACAGGTCAGGACGGATCACAACACATTATTCAGCGGCTGAGTTATCACGTCTGATAGAGGCCGCGAATTCTGTCTGTGAAGAGGACAAAAGCCGACACAATTTGGTAGTACTCAGATGCGCGACAGGACAGAAGTCCCGCAAAACTCCCGCAAGCGGGGGACTATCAGAATTATATTTGGGCTAAGTCCTTGAAATATATGGTGCCCAGGGGCGGAATTGAACCACCGACACGCGGATTTTCAGTCCGCTGCT
>CAYWUX010000065.1:0-10066 GCA_964461525.1 uncultured Hyphomicrobiaceae bacterium
ATTTGAACTTGAAAGTCGCGCTTATAAATTCGGTGCTGAAGTTTATGGTAAAACATCGCCAATGAATTAATTGCGATGAGAGCGAAATCATTGAAGTCGTACGAGAAAACAATAAGTGATCCGGGATAAATCACTTTCGCTTTTTCAGAACATCAACGCCTGTTTTTCCTAGTCGAGGTTACTTTTTTTATGAACCAGTATTAACCGCTTTTAGACCCATAGCTATAACTCTTGTCATAATATTGTTATGGTCGCCATGATTCTGAACAATTATCGGCAACTGTTGAATTAAGGATATCGAATTGAAAATTACAACTAAATTATTGGCAGCAGCATTTGTCCTTTTTGGAGCACATATTCAAACCGTAAAAGCTGAAAATATCAAAGCCTTCGCCGCTACAAGTGTTTATTTTGAACAGAATGCAACGGACGGAGATGGCGAAGTTGTGCTTAAAGTCAACGGCGGTGATGAGGGGATGTCCAAACTCAAAGTGGTATCTCCTGACGGCCGTACAGTTATAGATTTCACTGCTTCCGACGCCTCCACATTAGGCATCCGTCAATTTGTTTTTGAGTCACCGGAACCTGAGGACATCGAAGGCCTTAAAATGGCTTATAAAGAAGGCGTTTACACATTTACCGGAATCACTTCATCTGGTGACAAGCTGCACGGAAAGGCTGAGCTGAGCCACAAATTGCCCAATACAGTCTCTTTCATTCAACCTAAGGCCAATGCACACGACGTTATCGTTGAGGACCTCATTATAAATTGGACATCTGTTCGTAATGTATCGGCTTACATCATAAAGATCGACCAAGAGGACCTGGACGTGAATTTAGAGGCCAAACTGAGTGGAACTTCGACGTCGTTTGCCGTTCCCAATGGATTTTTACGTCTCGGAACAGAATATAAGTTAGGCATTGGTACAGTAAAGGAAGACGGCAATGCCTCATTCATAGAGACGACATTTAAAACCGCTGGAAGCAGCAAGTCTTAGTCTAGATTGCCGTCAAACTAACTATTAGCAGATTTCACAAAACTGATGGTCATTTTCAGACATTTTCCATCGGGTCGATAAAAAGCGAGGCAGGCTTTCCCGATCTTTAACTTAAGGTCTTTTTTCACTGCTCTATTCAAACATTTGGCGCTTTAACGGATCCGTGGTGGGTACCGCTTGGTTTTCCATTGCTAACCACTGGTACAAAACCGTCGCTGTTTACAACTGGCCCACCACTAAATCCTTTTGGTAAGCGATCCAGAAACCAATCTTTAATGACGCAGCCAGTTCTATAGAAATTTGAGGGAGTGTTTTAGCCACGGAGGCAGTCATTGCCACGGCGCGTTGTGACTTTTTATAGTTAGGAACCTCGAGGAAGGGGGATCAGAAAATTTTTCTGTGGGCAAATATCAATACTCACCATCGTGAGTTTGACTTACTATTTTCATGCAGACAATGTTCTCGCAGTTTGGTTGCGTATTTAACTGTTTGGGAAACTTGATGCAATTTGACAGGTTAGGGGGCCACTATGACCAGGAAATCATTACTTTGCTCTGTACTCGCAATCAGCTTTTTGTTGACGTCCTATGCCAATCGTTCAGCGATTTCGGCACCAAACTGCAAGAATAGTTTCCAGCTCATCAATGGACAATGGATAGGAACACCTTACTGCGGTGATAAGTGGTTGGCTGATATTTCTGGAACTCCATTAAGCGTAATCCGTGACGACCCTACGGAAAGACGGCGTGTCTGTCTAATGTTCAGAACTGACGTAATGGTTACAAGCGTATGTGGTATTGATGCAGATCTCCTAGGTCCAGATCGGAGCGATTGAGCGTTATTTGTGCTCAAGGACTTCCACCGGATTGTAGTTGGTGTGGATCCCAGTGGTTCTCGATGACGGGCGATTTTATATCCTTTAGGATGCAAGCTGCAAAAAGTCCCCTCAAGGCTGGGCCAGGGAATTGGTTCCGATCTTATCGTTGCCGAGCAGAATTACGGTGGCGCTATGGTCCAGGCCGTGATCGAAAATGAAAAGCTGAATGTGCCTGTTGTTGCCTCAAGGGGAAAACAGGTTCGGGCCGAGCCAATAGTAGCCTTTTATGAGCAGGGCAAAGTCAAACATCTCTGTAAGTCAGCCGAACTGGAACAACAAATGACCCTGATGACTCATTTGGGCTATGAGGGTGATGAAGCCTCCCCGGACCGGCTTGATGCGATGGTGTGGGCAATGACCGAGCTCTCGACGGACGACGGGCGCTGTGGAAGCCTTGGCCCAAGGATTCCGAGCTGCCGGAGTTCAAATCCATCATTCTGTCATTTCACTTGCCCTTTGATGGCGCGGAGACCTTCGATGAGAGCGCCTGTTCGGTTTGGGGAATTTTCCGGTCAAGGTTCAAAGGTGATTACGGCATTGGGCAGGAGCTCAATAACGCCATGATGTTGTTCGCCTGGTCCGGGGAATACACGCTGGCGGAGTTCGCGGATAAGGCCGGGCCACTTATGACACCTATCATCACTGGACCAATGGAAGTATTATCGGGCTTATCGAGGATGTGGCGGGATCCTCAATATTCGCCCGGGAATTACAGAGATCTCATGTCAGGCTTCAGAAGTGGGCTCCCAAGCAGGGATCCAAAGGGGCCAACCGATATGAGGAACGCGCTCATGCGGCCGCTGTGACGCTCGAACGGGGCGCGGTCTGGCATAGAGAGCATAAGTAAGCCCGGAAAGTCGTCAATTACATTATTCCCCAATGGCGCGAAATCCGAAATCGCCAAGTCTGTCATCCAGGCTCTCCTGTTCCTCTTGCTCCAGCTGATCTGAGGTGAGCTCAATGCCGAGCTTTAGC
Source organism: uncultured Hyphomicrobiaceae bacterium (assembly GCA_964461525.1). Lineage (GTDB taxonomy): Bacteria > Pseudomonadota > Alphaproteobacteria > Rhizobiales > CAYWUX01 > CAYWUX01. The sequence goes on from CAYWUX010000065.1 coordinate 2,851, forward strand.
CGGAGAAACAGGAGCGGCTTGAGAGAAAGCGATTCGAGCACAAGCTCAAAAACGCCGACGGCGGAAATGGATTTATGCCTAATGTTCAATCTGTCGGATGCGGTCCCTGAAGGGGATGTTCGGTATATTCACCTTCACTCATATTATCCTCCACTAAATATTTGAGTGCTATGATCGGGTATCTGAGGAGGGAAATAAATCTTTCAAGTGGTCGTCTGGTCGATGCGTCCGAATGTCGCTGAAAGATCGCGTTGTCGACGCAATTCATTGAACGAGATCAAGCGCCGAGATCTTTCATCCCACAACACGAGGCGAACGCATTGCAGGCTTTCGATAAGCGTGAGTTTCCCCAGTGTCTTTATCGGCGAGAAAAAAAATTCTCCCTGCTTGCCGGGAATACCGTGGCCGGCAAAAAGGAGCATGATCGTGTCCATTTTCGTTACCTTTTCTACAATCCTGCCGAGCCTTTTCCGTAGCTCTGCTTTAAGATCATTGACATTGACAGTTGGCGGTTCGGCGATAACTGATCGGTAGTAGAGACCGGATTGAGATTTTATCGTGCTGATAAATAAGATAGTTTGTCCAGGCGCTCATGGTCGTAGTTATCGCTCCCAGCTGCCAACACGAATAGTCGGCCTTCAGATATTCGTTACGGCCCCACCAAAAGGCTTGTATCAAAGGAGAAGGGACTGTTCTTATACGTGAAAGGGTAGTTGGTATTTCTTGATACGCTCACGTGAAGCGGATCTGAGTTTTGATCGACGCCTGTTTGCCTAATTGTAATTCGTGTAATATTGGCTGCGTCGCTAAACGGCCGATCAAGCTGCCATTTGTGATTGTCACCCTGCAAATAAAGTACCGGTTTTTTGAAATATTGGGCGACTTCAACGAATCCTTTCTGAAAACTGCCATATCTCGACTTATCCGGAAATGCGTGTCCAAATACCACTGCATTCGGTACATTGTCTCCGAATCTGGCAAAATTAGATTTAACCCAAACCAAGGCATCTTTGGAGCGATCTGCCCATTCCTGAGGATCATGGATTTTGCCGCCGACAAGATTAACCCCAACAAATAAAACCCCATCTGAAAGAAATGAAATATTCTCCTCTCTGTCAGGTTGATAATTGATCTGAATATCGTGATCCCAATTTTTATCGAACAAATGAAAATTGGATTTCCAATTTGCAAAAGCCTCTTTCGGCCTGGCGCAATCATTGTATTCATTATCACCGAGTGTGATGAAGACGGGCACAGAGGACGTTTTTAGCAAACTTGATACTGACTTGTAGGTATTGGCCGCGCATGAAGTGTCCAAACTGGGTTTGATGTCACCAACATGTATAACAAATTTAACCTCTTTGGGCACCGCATTCAAATATCTAGACAGTGTAATTTCTGCAGACTTGTTATAGGGCGTATCGCCAATGACCCAAAAATCGACAGCGCTATCGTCTATATTGTAATTGAATGGCAGAAGAAAAATCAGAAAAACGCTTGCCGCCGAATAAATATAGACGGCAGATTTGTTCTTTACAAACCACGTACGCATTACTCTTTACCTAGTTTACTACACTAACTCTTTATTCTAGAAGATAACAAAACAGTTAACAGAATATTGACATCTGCGATGCATCTCAGGATGAAACGAAATTTAATAAAATTATATTTTAAGTTCGGCGACGAAGTGGCTACAGCTGGGCGAGGGTGTGGTTCTCAGGAACAAAAGGCAGTTTATCCACTCGTTCTTAGCGCTAACCTGACTAGATTTCATCTAGGCTAAAGGCGTTCAGACTGGTCTTTCGGCTCAAATTTTTCATTGCAATCTCTTGATCGATAAGGATCTTATTTTACCCTACTCGTTGATAAGGAGGGGAACGGGCCGATATACCCGACCGGGCTCCGTTTCTGCTCTGCTGAAATTTGCTTGTATAGCTCCTTTGGGACCGCATTGGCTTTAGCAAAAGGATGCTGAATAACACTGGTCAAATATCCCCAACCATTTATATCGGGGTGCCAGTAAGTGCCAGTGGCCTCGGAACCATAGGGTGTGCTTTGGATGCGTGTCAATCGGCCAGTGCCAACTTCATAGGCCCAGACCATGTCAATTTCGTGTTTCGACGTATCCTCGGCGATAATCAGCACGCCGTATCCCGGCAGATAGGTCAGATTGTCGGGTTCGGCAATACCGTCGATGTCGCACTTGTTGAACCTTAGAGCAGAATCCTCATAGCTTCTCGGCCTGCCTGAAATCAGGCTGTACATCTTGTCGAAAACATAATCGCTATCAATAAGTTTGCCGGTGCTATCTTTTTTATTCGAGGCGGTATCGAGTGCAAATATCGCTCCACAAGAGTTTTTTGGCATGCGCACATCATTGGCCCCGCCCTTGTCATGCGTCTTGTGGTCATCGAGCATGCCACTCCGAATGCGCGAGACAGCTATGTAAATTCGTTTTGTATCGGGATCGAATGTTGCACCCTCCAGCTTGTAGAACTCTGACGTAGCTCCCTGGTAAGCTGCAAAACGGCCCGTCTCCAACCGTGAGGCGGCAGTTTCCATGCTGTTCCGCACGGCCAAACATTCATGGCCAAATTCTGCGTTGATGGATTTGAATCCTTCAGGGCACTTACCGTCTGCATCTGGCAAGACAGCATCGAACAGGTGGTCAAATGTCGTTCGTTCGGTGACCAGTTTGCGGATCTCCTCGTTTGTGGCGTGACCAAGATTAATCCATTGCAGTTCACCAGAGCCTCCTCCTCGGCCCCATTGTCTCCATTTCGCGGCATAAAGAGTCCCTGCACTCAAATCCCGCGGCCTGTCGGCAATAAACATAATTAATGGGCTATTGGTGTCATCCTCTGAAATAAGCACAGTACGTTCATCGGGCAGAACGTAGGCGAGCTCGCTGGACAATCGTCCCATAGCATAATGTTTGACGACGCGCGTATCGCCTGTCCCGTCGAGGATCGAGATTTCCGGTATCCAGCCCCACATGTACGGACTGGCGGGCTGTCCGGCAAGGTACCTGGCTGTCTGCTCGTAGTACTTGTCCAATGTCCCATCTGCTTTCAGCTTACGTGCATCCCGCACATCCTCTTCGCTGCCCAAATGGGTATTCCATGGAGACAACATTCCGGCGCAATGTCTGGTGCCTCCGCTAACTTCTGAAAAATTGATGGGACGAGTTGATACGGGTGTCAATCTACCCGTCGTCATATCCTGCTTCAACTCTGTCAGATACATCACAGCAATCCGGCACTCAAAATGGGTGATCATAAAGATCTTACCGGCAGTTTGAATCAAATTTGTAAAGTCGGGTGTGCTGCAGATGTTCGGAGAACCGTCTTTGTTGACCAGGGGCTTACCGTTGATATCGACCACTTGTCCAAATACGACGCCATTTAGTTCGTCACCGGCTTTCAAAAGTGTGTGGTAGGCGACGGAATAATTTTTGTTTTTGATCTGCACGCTTGAAGAGGCGGAAAAATTACTCTTCTCCCGGACACTCACAGGAAAGTTGATCGGTTTGAATTTCAACGACATCGCGGCGGTATCGGGATTCATTTCGGCCGTTGCACTTGAATTAACATTAGTTGAATGAATGCTGGATGTTGTTACAACTTCCCGGCATTGGAGCCGATCCGGCGCGTTGTCGGCTGTACAATCCGGCTTTAAATCAATCCGTGAACCGGTTCCTACAGCGATTACTGTGACAGTGAGCATCATCAACAACAACGTCCACAGAATAACTGGCGGATTTCGCCTCCATATCCTTGTACTCCGAATTTTCGAAACAATACGCTGCAGACGGAACATCAGTAATTGATCCATTGAAATCTGAAATTTCTTCAAAAAATGGTGAATTGTTTGCATTTCTTAGTCCGATTCTTATTTGAAGTCCATCAAGGGCATATGCTCATTTCTCAGAAAGACTTCCTGAACGCCATGGCATGATATCCATTGTAAGAAATCCATTCGTTTTATTTAGCGCAACTAATTGAATAGAGATTGTGAGGAATTTAGGCTTTCAAAATAATCTTGATGTAACTGGTAGCCTAATTGGTAGCAGATTATATATTGGATTTTACTCAAGCGGAAATGTTGTAAGGGATGCAATAAGTGATTCGAAAATTTCAACAACTTTTACAAAGATGACAAAAAAATTGCTCTCAAAAATAATAAATTATCTGGAGCTGCTTTGTTCCATACTGGAATTTTAGAACTTTACATTAATGGATCATGGATTTACGCCATTACAGTTCCGCCAGATTCCACAGCAGGCGACTTTCGAATTCACCTTTCAGTTTCTCAGCGAAATATAATTCGACATATTTCTTGAAAAGCGAGCACAAAGAATATGAGCAAATTAAAGCGAGAATAATGAAATTTGAAAATATATCGGTCAGAGATGCGATTGCGTTAGCTAAGGCTGATAATTGATTTGATATCATCCGATTTCTTGCCGCCTATATGTCGGATACCTGGCTCAAAAGGTGTTTGAGAATTTTGGTTTAGTTAGAAGTTCTCAGGATCTGTTCGAACTTTACAAGGATTCAGTTGAATGTTTGTCAAAAATCTGGGACGCATGATTGATATGAGCATTAAACGGGCTTTTTTAACAGTCTTTATATTGACGTTCCCTTTTTTCTCTATGGCGCAAACTGGTCCTGATCAGATGGACAAGAATCGCTCCACCATTCAAAGTGACATTCACTCCAATCCTTTCTTTACAGAAGCATAATTCAAGAATGAAGAGGAGACGGTCTCGATCATCAACATTCTGAAAGAAATCAGCAATAGTGCGCCAGCGCGTGGCTCCGGCGATGACAGAATCAAGATGATCATTAAAGCGGGCGCGTGTCGCCAGCTCGTCCTTTTCAATAATCTTGGTATAGCCAGCGACATCGGCCGCCACGATAACTGCCAGTCGTCTTTGTACGCGCTTTTCGGCCATAAACTTATTCTCTCCAGAATGCGCGTTTCCTAGGAATTTACTCTGGCAGAGAACAAGACTTCAATTAATATCTGTTTTGGGAAGGATTACGAGGAACAGCGCCAAAACCGCCGCCTGCCCTTCCCTTTTGTCTCGGTTCACGGATTGAATTTAATTGGAGTGTTTTTAAAGTTAGCTATCAGCTCATTCATTCAATGATATTGAGCTAATTGGCTATGATCACGCCTTTACCTTTTCGGGTGAAATAAAGACTTCCTTAGTTTCTAATGCAACATCTAAAGCTGCCTCAGAAAAGCCCTTAACGATTGTTTTGGGATCGCACACCGGACCACCTTCGGCATGTACATACACTGCGAATGAAGCTTGAAGCAGATATCGGTACAGACATACAGTACAACCATCTAACAATTCTGATTCAAATACTTCCGCTAATCGGTCTACCAGTGCGGCATATCCACCTTCTCCCAGACAGCAAAGATGTCCGACTTCGGAATCATATTGACTGAACACCGCCATAGTTGAACAACTCCTAATCTAAATGGTTGCCCTACCGTTGCAAAACGTTACTCCGGTAAAAGCGAAACGGTTGAATTTTGTTGAGGGCGTATGTTTTTTCAACCGCTCCGCTGGACCTGCAATTTGCCTTCTAAATTGCAGGCCTACTACTTAGGCACGGTTCAATTTCAGAACGATGAACTTGTTGCCGTTACTGCTTTTCACCAGCATCAGAATGCGGTCTTTGCCTTTTTCTTTTGCTTGGGAAATAGCGTTCAAGATGTCTTTAGCAGTTTCGACTTCGTTCTGGTTCACACGGGCGATAATATCACCTTTAGCGAGCCCTTTTTTCGCAGCCGGACTATCGGGCTCGACATCAGCGACAATGACGCCCTTCTCACTGTTTTGTAACGCCAATCCCAATTTCGTATCGGAACTTTTTCTGGTCTTAAGTTCTGCCAATTCTTTATCCGATTGGCCGGATAATTCGATACTCTTTGTCAAAAATTTTCCATTTCGCCAAATCTTAAGAGAAACAGTTGTTTCCGGTTTCCCATCAGAGATATATCTTGTTAGATCGCGAACTGACTTTATTGCTTTACCATCTACGCCGATGACAACATCGCCAGGCTGTAATTCCGCTTTTTTAGCAGGACTTTTATCGCTGACGGAAAAAATCAGAGCGCCTTCAGCATCTCCAAGATCCAAACTCGACGCTATATCCTCGGTGATGGGGTGGATCATAACCCCAAGCCACCCTCGCGAAACTTTCCCATCAGTGATGAGCGACTCAACGACTCTTAGTGTTGTGTTCGATGCGACGGCGAAGCCGATACCAATATTGCCGCCTAATGGTGAATAGTTCAGTGTGCTGACACCAATGACCTCACCTTTTGTATTAAAAACCGGACCACCTGAATTGCCGCGATTAATGGGCGCATCAATCTGGATGTAGTCTCCATAGAGATCGGATACCATATCCCGGCCAAGTGTGGTGATGATGCTGGCCGTGGTCGCACCACTAAAACCAAAGCGATTACCCACCGTAACTACCCAATCACCGGTCTTGGCATTATTGCTTTCTCCAAACGATACATATGGAAACTTTTTGCCTTCGACCTTCAAAACAGCAAGATCCGTTTTGGGATCTGCACCAACGAGCTCGGCATTCATCAGTTTTCCAGTATGCATACGAATCCGAATTTTCTCCGCATTCTCGATAACATTCTCGCTTGTAACGATATATCCGTCGTCCGAAACAAAAAAGCCAGAACCCAGGTTTGTCGCACGATGTCCTGTCATGCCGTTGTCATCTGGCATCCCGAACTGTTTTCCGAATTCTCGCGAAAATCCAAATTTTTTGAAAAACTCCTTAAAGCGTTTGTCATCTGGCATTTTCTGCCCATAGAATGAATAGCTGCTTGATGTTTTGTCGCTATTCGACTTTTCAACCATGATGCTAACAACGGCTGGCCGGACTTTCTCGACAATATCAGCAAAACCCAAATGTTTCTGTTCTATGAAAGCCGGATTCAATGCAGCCTGTACCTCTGGCGCAAACATAGAAAACGGTATTGAGAGCATTGTTCCCGTAACAAGAACAGCAGCAATTCCATGCAGTGTTTTGCTGCTTCTGTTACCCCTTTCCTTTTTTGGCATCTCCATTCCCTTTCGAATTTTGTCTTGTTTAAAAAAAAAATAGTCTGTTTTTCGGACGAAGTTAGGTGGATTACGTTTTTCCGACTTTTGTAATACGCCTTACGC
>CAYWUX010000066.1:0-2687 GCA_964461525.1 uncultured Hyphomicrobiaceae bacterium
CTAAACCCGTTACGCCGCTACTTACCGTTGATTGCGTTGCATTTGATGATCGCAGCAGAGTGCTGCTGATCAAACGAAAACATCCGCCATTTAAAGGCCTGCATGCACTGCCCGGCGGGTTCGTTGATATTGGTGAAACCGTAGAAGCAGCCTGCCGCCGGGAAATGAAAGAGGAAACCGGAGTGATTATAGACAAACTATTCCTGGTCGGGGTGTATTCCGAACCTGGTCGCGACCCGCGCGGACATACGGTGAGCGTTACATATGCGACAGCATTAGAAAGAGTAACACCGATAGCCGGTGACGATGCCAGTGAGGCTGAATGGCAATCAGATTGGCGCAATATCGAACTCGCTTTTGATCACACCGATATTCTCCGCCAGGCTTATAAGTTCATGCGTCGAAGGCGACTCATACCTCCCTTGAATTAAATCCTACATTCGGCGCATACATCTGTTCCTCGCTTACTTAGGTATCAAATTTTATTCGACCTTTTAGATCTTGTGCCTAGAGCAACTTGATGCTCTCTTAAAAATCGTTAGTAAGGGCGATACCGTCGTCGTCACCCGAATCGACAGACTGGCGCGATCTCTCCGAGATCTTCAGAACATAGTCCATGACCTTAAAGGACAAGGCGTTGCTCTGAAAGCGACCGAACAGCAAATTGATACAAGCTCGCCAGCGGGAAAAGCATTCATGGATATGCTCGGCGTTTTCGCTGAGTTTGAGAACAACTTGCGACGGGATCGTCAGATGGAGGGAATCAAAAAGGCTAAAGCGGAAGGTCGGTACAATGGTCGCCCACGTTCCATTGAGACTGAGCAACGCAATAAGATCATCCGTCTCAAGCAAGAAGGTATTGGTGCGACAGAAATTGGAATTAGGATGGGGGTTTCACGGCGCCATATCTATCGAATTTTGGAGGAGAAGCAGCAAGCTTAAATCGGATGATGTAGTAAAACCCCATTATGCATGCGCAAATCCAAAATTAAGCTCCAAAAATTTGGGGGTACCCCCATGCTTAAAATAAATTCTAAAAAACTTAATGCAGATTTCATCTTGCTTAATAAAGCATTTTGCGAGGTGACGTAACGAGTTTGATCTATCTTTAGTCTCGCACTTGACCATCTCGATGGGTGCAAGATTTGATGAATTACGCATGAATTCTACATTCAGAATTCGTTCAATGTGTTTCTCTTAAATTTGTGAATTATTTCGACTACTGCCCAAGACTGTTCCGTACTTGTCTACAAAAAGTGTAAATGGAGCATTCTCCCAAACTGGATCATTCTTTAATTGGAGCCGAGCAATGAACAAGCTAATTCTGGGCTGTTTTGCAGCCATTATTTTATCAATACCTGGAGCTGCCAATGCTGAGGTTCGCTCCAATTCTCGATGCAACCAGCGATACCTCCGCAGTTTATGCAATTCCGTCAACCCAAGAAGAGAATACCTGCAGAGCATGAAATTACATGTGACTCGGGTTTGGCCGAGTATTTAAAACTTTGAAGGACAAACAACTACATCAACCGAAAATCGTTAAACAGTTTTGTCTGATTAATTTCAAACCGATCAGCCAGCCAGTCGAGCATGATCTCCTGGCCAAGTGTGGGATTATCATGCTGACAGTGTTCGGCACCTGTCATATCCGCGTTAACCAGTTCCAGCGTTACGTCGATGCCGGCCTGGCGTGCATAGTCATAGACCTGTTTGGCAGATTCGACGCCCAGAACATCATGCCCGCCATGGCAGATCAGGTAAGGACATTTCATATGATCGAGCACACCTTCCAGTTTGAACGGCTTGGCATTTTCAGTCGCCTCAGCCATATTACGGGCACCAAATACCCAGCACATATGGCTAGCCAGACCATGGGTGTCATCCCGATCCTTCCAGCGGTCATAAATATTCCAGATCGCACCGTGGGATATGGCAGCTGCAAGGCGTGGTTCCATGGCACCTGCGCGGGCCGCGTAGTAACCACCTAGAGACGAGCCCGATACTGCAATTCGATCCATATCTACATCACTGCGCTCACTGAGCCAATCAATGCAATAGCTGACCGGCACCTCGTAATCGAACCGCGTCACAATTCCATGCCGGCGCAATGTTCCGCCTTGGCCGGGCCCATCTACCATGAGCACTGATATGCCGCGCTGCAACGCGCCGCGACCTACCATGTACCACAATTCATCCTTGAATGAATCGAGACCTCCAAACGCAATTAAAACCGGTTGACGGTCGAGCGAGAAAGGCGCTTTGATAAAGTAGGCGAACAGACTCTTACCGTTTTCATAAGCAATCTCGACAGCCTTGCCCTTTGGCACGCAATAATCGAGAAATTTCTTAGTCGCGGCTTCAGCCATTTCGAAGGTTGGCAGCCGACGTGGATCATCGGGAGCAAGCCAGAATTCCGCAGATCGATAATTGTCTGCGGCACGCAGCCAACAATTCTTGGCCGTCTGGACGTGTCCCTCCTGTTCATTGGCATTGGCACGCTTGAAGTTATTGTCTGCGATCCTGAGCCATTCTTTATGCCAACTTTCCTTGTCTCCTGGTACCATGCGGCTGGCGGCAAGGAAGCATTCCGAGACCGTACCACCGCCTTCCTGTGTTTCGCCAAGCGCGCGACGATACTGATAGCTCATCCAAGGATGGTCCGGCCAATGGTGCCAGCCATAAGGCTC
>CAYWUX010000066.1:2787-9944 GCA_964461525.1 uncultured Hyphomicrobiaceae bacterium
GCGTCATCTATCATAAAGCCAAGCCCCACAATTGAAGAAATCATCTCTGCACCGACAATTACACGCCAACCCACCCCATAAGTCAGACGCATGCCGGTAATGATGAATGGCAGGGAGCCCGGAATGAGAATGCGTCGGGTATAAAGACCGCGTGACGCCAAGTAGACCCGAGCGACATCAGTATATTGCCCGCTTAGTGTCTGCACACCTGCCATGGTATTGAAGATTATCGGCCAGATCCCCGTAAAAAAGATCACAAAGACCGTGGATTTAAAACCGACGCCAAACCAGAGAATCGCCAGTGGTATCCAGGCTATACCGGGGATTGGATATACCATCCGACATATTGGAAGGAAAGCAGCCCGAGCTGTTTGTGATGCGCCAAGGGCAAGGCCAACTGGTATGCCGAACAGGGCAGCAAGCAGAACGCCAGTGAACTGCCGAGATACGCTGGCAACAGTATTCTTCCACAGAACGCCTTCAGCTATTAGTTCCCGAAACGCCAGTACGACCTGCCATGGAGAAGGGAACGCCCAGCGCGGCATCAACTCGAACCAATACACGCCTGCCCAAATTAAAAGAAATCCTACGATGGTAGTTATTCCCAACGTGTTTTCTCGGGACGCGAAACTGGCGGCGTAAATTTCCCATTCAGATTTTTTCCTGGGTTTTCTTTCGACTGCGTCCGTCATATTCGGACCCCCTTGATATCAGCTTTCTCAAGTTCCATCGAAAGATCTATTTCTTCCCGCAAAATATCCCGTATTTCCCGTTGCACTTTTGTCATGGGTGGGCTGGTCATGTCACGAGGCCGGTCCCCGGTAATGTCAATGATGCATTTTATCCGACCAGGACGTGCCGTCATGACAACAATGCGGTCGCTTAGATAAATTGCTTCATCTATCGAATGGGTTACAAATATGATCGTCCTGCGAAACTTCTCCCAGATTCCCAGCAGCACATCCTGAAGTACCGATCGCGTCTGCGCATCCAGGGCACCAAATGGTTCGTCCATCAGCAACAGACCGGGATCGACCGCCAAAGCGCGCGCAATTGAGACGCGCTGTTTCATCCCCCCGGAAAGATGGTGTGGATACTTTTCGGCAAAATCAGAGAGCTGCACAACACTTAGCAACCGGTTGGATATCTTATTGCGTTCCGCTACCGGCATACCACGCGCCTCCAGCCCGAATTCAATGTTGTCTCGTACCGTCATCCAGGGAAATAAAGCGTAGTCCTGGAACACCACGGCACGATCCGGCCCGGGACCGGAAACATCCTTGCCGTTAAGCATTATTCGGCCTGCTGTGGCCGATGCTAACCCGGCTACAATCCGCAATAAAGTGGTCTTGCCGCAGCCCGAAGGTCCGAGGAGACTTACGAATTCGCCCTCTTCGACCTTTAGATCAATTTCGGAGAGGGCGAGCACCTCATTATCGGCAGTATCGTAGCGTTTCTCCAGATTGCCGACGACCAGCATTTGATATAAACCAATTACAATTACTTAAGCTTTTCCCAGCCGGGGTAGCCGGGGTAGCTCTTTGCCATACTGAGATCTACGACATCATCATACTTGACTGCTTTTCTGATGATCTTTTCTTCCTGCATCCATTTTATAAGGGTTTCGATCCAGACGGGCGGCGGTGCATTATATTCCCATCCGCAGTTGTCATATGCGGTCTCGAGCAACTTCGCATCAATCTTGGGGTTATAATGTTTTAGCACCTCCATACCCTCAGATTTGTCAGTCCGCATCAAATGAACTGCGTCCAGATGAGCCCAGACCACGCGCTTTGCAAGCTCCGGATGGTCCTTGATGAATTTCTCGTTCATAATCAAGCCATTTCGCAGCATGTCGGATTTTATTACCGATTGATCAATCATATCCTTTGCAGCGACCAGCAGTTTAGCACCCTTAGAAATTGCGAATGTGCCGAATGGTTCGAACGGAAACGCGGCGGCGACATCTCCTGTCAAAAGGCCCGCAGCAATTTCGGGAATAGGCACTTGCGCGGGCTGAATATCATCTATGGTCAGACCATGACGAGGCAGTATGTGCTTCATGAGCGTCAAGTATTGAACATCGAATTTGGTGACGATACCGAAACGCTTGCCTTTCAAATCTTCCCAGGAGTTGATGTCTTTATTGGCAATGATTAAAGCGCAATTTGCTGACGAGGCTGCAACGATTACATTTGGAATACCTGCAGCATTATAACGAATGGCGGTTGCGTACTGATTATAACCGACATCGAAGTCACCAATTGACATCAGCTGGTTTGAACGTTGATAGTTACCGCCGATGAAGTTGACTTTGAGACCGTACTTTTCCCAAATCTTTTTATACTCGGCCATAAAAGGTTGAACATGGTCATAGCCAGGTGAGCCGGCGACAAGCTTGATTTCATAGTCTTGCGACTTCGCCGGGACAGCTATTGCAATGCCGGTGGCTATCAGTATTCCGAGCAGCCATCTGCTAGATCTCTTGGTCATAAGATTCCTCCATTCTTTATGTTGCCAAAACAGACTTTGACAGGTGTCGCCTGTATTGGAATGGACGGCCTACTCGGCGGCAACTGCGCCGTCAGCCGTGTGTTCATGTGCCAATTCAGCAGTATTGAGTTCTACACCAGTAATCTTTCGAACGGTCTGCCAGGCTGTTTCCATGGCCGACAAAGCGGTCAGTTCGTGCTCGGCAATCTGCGCTAAAATCTTACCGGCTTCCATTAGATCTTCTTCATAGCGCAATTTGCGGAACAGATCTGAAGAAGCCTGCATATTTTCTGCGGCGGTTATAACCTCTTTGGCGTCGAGTTGACGCAGTTCCAGCTCGGTGGCCACACGTCGCAGATATCCCGCCGCTCCCATTCGACCCAGCACACCGTGATTTGGAATATTGCCTCTTACAAATAATGGCCGCTTGATACCGCTGGGATCAACCGGGTCTTTAAGTTTGCCTTTGAGAATTGCCTTGGCGCAAACGGCCATGCCCGGCGCACCGGTTTCCCAATGTGGGATCTGCCACTGGTTGCCGAACAAGGCATAGGGTTTAGGATATTCACCTGAAAGAATCTTGAGATTCCGCCTGAAGCTGTGACGAATTGCCTTGGCGATATCCCAGTTGGGATCCCGTTCCGGTTCGATCCAAACCATTAAGTATGGACCATATCCATCATGCAGACTCCATTCGCCATCAAACGGGTAGTGGTGAGGCCAGGCTTTGTAATGCCCATCCGACCTTTGCAGAGGTTCTTCCCAGGCCCTGCGGAAAACCTTGACAGGACAGTCATAAATTGAGTTGGGTAGCACGTCGTTTGGTTCAAAGATTCTGACCGTCTGCTTGTCGAGATCGTAACCCGCGACTACGACATGATGGCCAAATCCGGTCGGTCCCAATATCGAATGCATATAGGCCAATCGGGGCGAAGACTTGGCACCATAGGGCAACAAAAGACTGTAGTGGAGTCCAACCTGGACAGGGATATTGCGATCAATTAAAGAACGGAGTTTGTCCCAAGCACCCTCCCATTCTTCCTCGTGGTCCTCCTCCCACTTGCCTTTGAAGCCAAGTGCCTGCGCGGTGTATTCCCAGATTTCATGAAATGGTCCCTTACCGCCATTGAACGCGGGCGCGCCCCATGCCGGGCACCAGCGGAAAGAAAAACCGTCTCCCGAGATACCATCGGCAAACAGAACGTCCTGTTCTCCGTAAAACCTCAGCATGCCGAGTGACCCGGTGAAATAGCACCTTCCGGCGTTCGCGTTTTCTGGATAACCTTTCGGTCCTATCCAGGTCATTGAGTAATAGGCCTTGTCGTATCCGTTCACATAAGGCATTGGCCGTCTCCTTTTGATGCGGGACGCGGTCAGATCAACGGATTGAGCGCCCTTTTAAGCAATATTTTCTGATCAATATCAAACAGATCTGCGAGCCAATCCGCCATTAATTCCTGACCAATCGTCGGATTGTCATGCTGGCAATGTTCTGCACCGGTCTCTTCTTCACTTACAAACCGGAGTGTCACGTCGACACCTTTTGATTTGGCGTAATCATAGACCTGGGTAGCCTGCTCAACTCCCAGAACGTCAAATCCGCCATGGACAATTAGATAAGGGCATTGCATGTGATCGATATTTCCATCGAGTGTAAACGGCTGTGCTATCTCGAGTGCATGTTTGATGCTTTCTGCACCGAAAACCCACTTGATATGATCTGCAAGACCATGATCTTCATTTGCATTTGACCAGAGATCCGGAATTGACCAGATCGCGCCATGAGATATGGCTGCTGCCAGACGGTGTTCATAACATCCTGCGCGAGCCGCATAATATCCACCAAGCGATGATCCGCATACGGCGATTTTACTGGAGTCGACATCATCGCGTGATTCAAGATAGTCGATGCAGTAACCCACCGGCACTTCATAATCCGGCCGGGTTGGAATATTGTGACGACGCAGGGTCCCGCCCTGTCCAGGTCCGTCAATCATCAGAACGGATATACCGCGCTGCAGGGCACCATGGGCCTGCATAAACCACATTTCATCCTTGATGGAGTCGAGTCCTCCCATGCAGATGAGGCAGGGCTGTCTGCCGGTATCGAACGGAGCACGGACAAAATAGGCGAAAAGTGTTTTATTGTTTTCGTAGGGGACTTCCAGTACCTGTCCCGGCGGTTTGAGCTGCGCAATGAATTTGTGACTGCATTGCTCCATGAGGGTGAAGGTGGCAAGTCGACGAGGGTCGTCCGAGCCAAGCCAGAATTCCGCGTGTCGATAATAGTTGCAGGCCCTGAGCCAGCAATTCATCGCCGTTTGGAGATGCCCCTTCTCCAATTCGCTATCTCCGCGGTCGTTATTGAAGTCGGCTATGCGTTTCCACTCTTCATGCCAGCTTTCCTTGTTTCCGGGTTTCATTCGGCTCGCGGCAAGAAAGCATTCCGAAACCGCACCACCGCCTTCCTGCGTCTCGCCGAGCGCGCGGCGAAACTGGTAGCTCATCCATGGGTGTTCGGGCCAGTGGTGCCAGCCAAAGGGCTGATAATGAGGAGTTTTGCGGTCCGATATTTCGTCTATTAGAAGATTTTCCGCCATATTTTAAGTTCCCCGACTTTAGTGAAATCTTTTCACCGAATGACTAACATAGGAAACATACTTTATTTTTATTCAAGTGACTTTACCAGAAATTCAGATGTATTCGCAATAAGAGATTTCGTAATACCCAAAGAGTTAGTATTGATACTTGCTTCCGCGAACTATCTGTCTGGGACGAGTTGCACTGGAGAGCCTGTTTGTTACCGGTTGGACTGGACGGATCTAGAAGGTTGGGGGTGTGTTGATGAATAGAATTCTTGCTTCAGTATCACCCAAATTCCGATAACCGTGTGGTTTCTCGGATTCGAAATAGGCCGAATCTCCTGCACTCATACAGTATAATTCTTCTTCTATCTGCATCTCGACTTTGCCGGAAATCACGTATGCGATCTCTTCACCCTGATGAACCACTTGGCCTGCTGTCGAACCTCCAACCGCAATAATATGAATGCTGCCCTGCAGCAGATGACCCTTTACGAGAGGAACGAGAAGTTCCATCAAAATACCTGTACCTTGGCGAATGCCGTCAAGCTTCACAGCAGGTCTCTGACCGGCGCGCGAAACAATATCGCCGTCAATATTGGGTGCGGAAAACAATTCACCGACGGTGATCCCAAGCGCTTCACAAATTCGATGTAAGACGTTTAGTGAAGGCTGAATTCTGTTATTTTCTATTTTCGATAACAGACTTTCCGAGCATTTTGCATTGACTGCAATATCCTTGAGTCGCGCTCCAAGTGATAGTCTGGCATGGCGAATGCGTGTACCCACCGTCAGGGCCGAAATAGACTCTTTCTTACCTTTGCCTAACCCACTGTTAGTGTTTTTAAACTGTTTGTTCAATTGCCCATTCCGTACGAATTAGTCTGTTCTTAGCCTAGGTGGACAAAATATATACGTTATACATTACTCCATACAATAGTTTCGTTCAGTCTATTAATAGTTTCAGTGCCCCCACGTCTGATTGAGTCTCAAAAGAGCCATGTGTGGACGTCTGGATGGTCAATTGATCGGTTTGTGTTTGTAGAGCCCAATCAATGAAAAAAGGCTGAGCACGGTCAATACAGCTAGTCCAATATATGCTAAGGATATGCTGAAACCCTGATCAAGTGCGATCCCCGTCAGCAATGGTCCAGCTGCCGCTCCAACATCGCGCCAAGTTTGCATGACCGCCAGGCGATGTAATGTATCTTTTCCTCCAGCAATATCAGCAATGGCTGCTGGGCCAACTGCCGCAATCGCTCCGCGCCCTAGTATGACCAATCCGGACCCGACAATTATAAATGGATAGGCGAGAAGCGCAAATCCTGCTGTTACAATGAGGCTCGACAGGACCAATACTGAAAAATGTCCGGCGGAGTCACCGAGCCTCCCGGCTAACGGTGCAAAAAGCATTTCCCCAAGACTTCGAGCTGTCAAAATCAAGCCCGCCGTAATCGTTGCAGCTTCTATGGACACTGTTTGAGCAAGTAGTATCGGGACCAGAATTACAAAGATGCCATCGACTGTAAAACCAACAATAAAAAAGAACAGATCAAAGCTTTCCGGACGTGGCAGCAATTTTGTTTTTTTGCGGGGTGGCCGCTGTGTGGGTTTGGGTAAACAGACGGCAAGAGGAATTGCGAACAGGGAAATAATTCCTAAAACCAAAAAAATATCTCGCGGTCCGATCTGGCTGGCAAGCCAGGCACCTGCGCTCAGAGCAAGAGCCGGACCGATCTGGTGTATTGATCGGCTGATCCCAACGCGGCTGCCTGAATGCGCCCTATCAGCCACGGCGTAAGCTAAAACAGAAAGGCTAAGGCCTGCAAATGCCAATCCCCAGATCACGCGAGCGACTAATAGAGCTGGTCCGCCGGAAACGCCCCACAACATGAATGTCGAAACTGCAGCCGATATGGTGGCAATAATAGCCAATTTGCGAGAACCAACAATCTCTCCGAGGGACGCAATTCCTCCATAGAAAAAGATGCGGACAATGCGGTTGGCGGCAAGCAATATCCCCACCCAAATAAGACTTACATTAAACGCAGCCGCACTCACCGGCAGGACCACATAAATTAG
>CAYWUX010000067.1:0-9537 GCA_964461525.1 uncultured Hyphomicrobiaceae bacterium
TTAGGCGTTTATTTTGTGCATAGCATAATCGATAGGCAATTGGCGTTGACGCTTAATGCAGATCTTTTCTGATAGCCTCTATACGCCATTGAAAATTATAGACTAAATAGTTTCTCGTAAGTTTGGCACGTTTGTTGCCAGTAAATTTGCAATTGTTTAATTAATCGGATCACGCGTCCATCGAGGGGCGCAGTTGGCAAAGTCGCCGAATTAATGATCGATTACCATCCTCCGCTGATGGGTGTCGAGTCAGGTTCGGCGGCTATTTTTTTTGGATCAAGTCAATGGCTCTGATCGGAACACAGGAATGGAAAATATTGATGGATCTACCGAAGTTCATAGGAATAAAAATATCAGTAGTTCTTGGGGTGTTGTTCTGTTCAACAGCTCTCGTATTTTCGACAAACGCAGAAACGCTTGATGTCGAAAAGGATGAACTAACATTAGGCTTTATTAAACTTACGGATATGGCTCCATTGGCCATCGCTTATGAAAAGGGGTTCTTTGAAGAAGAGGGATTATTCGTAACTCTTGAGCCACAGGCGAATTGGAAAGTGCTCCTGGATCGGGTCATCACCGGAGAACTCGATGGCGCACATATGTTGGCAGGCCAACCATTGGCCGCGACCATTGGATTTGGAACAAAAGCACATATTATTACGCCTTTTTCTATGGATCTTAACGGTAACGGCATTACGGTTTCGAATGAAATCTGGAAAATGATGAAACCGCATATTCCGACGAGTAAGGACGGCGAACCCGTTCACCCAATCAAAGCTTCGGCTCTGAAACCTGTGGTGGAAAAATTCAAGGCCGATGGCAAGCCTTTCAAAATGGGAATGGTCTTCCCTGTCTCGACGCACAATTATGAACTTCGTTATTGGTTGGCATCAGGAAATATTCATCCTGGCTTTTATTCAAAAACGGATATTTCCGGGCAGATTAAAGCTGATGCACTTCTGTCTGTAACACCGCCACCACAAATGCCGGCAACGCTCGAAGCAGGAACAATTTATGGATACTGCGTCGGAGAACCATGGAACCAACAAGCTGTGCTAAAGGGAATTGGGGTGCCCGTAATCACAGATTTCGAGATATGGAAAAACAATCCTGAAAAAGTTTTCGGCTTAACTAAGGCGTTTGCTGAAAAATATCCAAATACGACATTGGCCCTCACTAAGGCTTTGATCCGGGCTGCCAAATGGCTGGATGAGAACGACAATGCCAATCGAAAAGAAGCGGTCAAAATATTGGCGCGTCCTGAATATGTCGGCGCCGACGAAGAAGTTATAGCAAATTCAATGACCGGAACTTTTGAATATGAAAAAGGTGACAAACGACAGGTCCCCGATTTCAATGTATTTTACCGGTATTACGCCACGTACCCTTTTTATTCCGACGCGGTTTGGTACCTGACGCAGATGCGCCGATGGGGGCAAATTGCTGAATTTAAATCAGACAAGTGGTATGACGACGTCGCCAAATCGGTCTATCGTCCCGATATCTACCTGAAGGCGGCTCGAATGCTAGTCAATGAGGGGCGCGTCGGAGAGGCGGACATTCCTTGGGGAACCGATGGTTACAGAGCACCGACACCTGCCAGCGACGTTATTGATGGCATCCCTTACAACGGCAAAAAGCCCAATGCCTATATCGACGCTTTGCCGATCGGGTTGAAATCCAAACAAGCAATCGAAGGCAACGAGGTTGTGGGTGGTTGAATCCGATTGTGATTGGCCGACACCCTTCGGTAACACTTGCTCCCAGTTTTAATCAATGCAAAGGATCCTTGATATGGTCGATGTATCCAATGGGCGAAATGCCGAGGCATCAGCCGAAAGAAATTTAATACTATACAAGTTCCTAAATAGGGTGAACAGCTGGCTCGATGCCCTGGGGTTCTCATGGCTAGTCCCGATTTTTAAAATGGCGGCAGGCGACAATCCACGCGAACAATGGCATGAACTCAAAAAAGCCCTTTTAATCCCGTTAACCGGCATCCTGGTTTTTCTTTTGGTTTGGGGCATGGCAGCCCCAAACATTCGGACTTCCCTCGGTAGCGTACCGGGGCCGGTTCAAGTCTGGGAACAAGCAATAAATTTGTGGAGTGACCACATCCGCGAGCGTAAAAAAGCAGCGGCATTTTATGAGCGACAGGAAATACGCAATGCCAAGTTTGTCGCCGAGGGCAAACCTGACCGTGTCAAATTCCGAAATTACACAGGTAAGCCGACCTATATCGATCAAATAATCACATCATTGTTCACCGTGGGCTTGGGATTTTTAATTGCTACGGCCATCGCGATACCACTGGGTATAGCATCTGGTATCTCACAAAATTTCAACGGCGCTATAAATCCTATAATTCAAATTTTTAAACCGGTATCTCCATTAGCCTGGTTGCCCATCGTCACCATGGTGGTATCTGCGCTCTACGTAGATCCATGGGAAATGTTTCCGAAATCACTTCTCATTTCCGCCATCACTGTCACCCTTTGTTCGATGTGGCCGACCCTGATTAATACGACTCTGGGCGTCTCGAGTGTCGACAAAGATCTCATGAATGTCAGTCGAGTCCTTCAACTGCCGACAAGAAATACAATTACCAAGATTGTTCTCCCCTCAGCAATGCCGCTGATTTTTACTGGATTACGTCTTTCGCTTGGCGTCGGCTGGATGGTGCTTATCGCCGCGGAAATGTTGGCGCAAAACCCAGGACTTGGAAAATTTGTCTGGGATGAATTCCAAAATGGGTCCTCGCAATCCCTCGCCAGAATAATGGTTGCGGTATTCACCATCGGAATTATCGGGTTCATGCTGGACAGAGCAATGTTTGCTCTGCAACGCGCCTTTACTTTCTCATCAAATCGTTAAGGAGGGAGGCATGCCCATCCTTGAAATTTCCGGACTTGCAAAAGCCTACGGAGAGGGAAGTGCTCAAGCCGAAGTGCTGAAAGATATCAATCTTAAAGTAGAAGAGGGGGAATTTATCGCTATTGTAGGTTTTTCCGGGGCAGGAAAAACTACTCTGATTTCTTCAATTGCCGGACTGATCGAGCCGGATGAAGGACAAGTTTTTTTCAAAAGCAACCCGATAGACGGCCCGGGACCGGAACGCGGTGTCGTATTTCAATCGTATTCATTAATGCCCTGGCTGTCCGTCAGAGGGAATGTGGCGCTTGCGGTGGACAATGTTTTCTCCAAGAAAAATAGAGCTGAACGCGAATCAATCATCGACAAATATATCGATATGGTTGGATTGACAACGGCAATGAACCGCCGTCCCGCAGAACTTTCCGGTGGTATGCGCCAGCGTGTTGCTGTCGCCCGTGCGTTGGCAATGCAGCCTGAGGTTCTGTTACTGGATGAGCCGCTCTCAGCGCTGGATGCTTTGACACGGGCGAAATTGCAGGATGAATTAGCATACATTTCTGCCCAAGAGAAAAAGACGATAATCCTTATAACCAATGACGTTGACGAAGCGCTCCTGCTTGCAGACAGAATAATTCCTTTGGATCCGGGTCCTAACGCTACTCTTGGTCCGGAATTTCTCGTCGATCTGCGGCGACCGAGAGACAGAACCGAATTGAACAGTAGTCCGCAGTTTATTCGTTTGCGCTCAGAAATCACTCAATATTTGATAAACGTCGGTCTTCAACGGGGAGCTGAACTTGATCAATCTCTGAACCTTCCAAATGTCGTACCGATCTCTGGACAGTCCGAACTTCCCAAAGCTTATGTTGAAGAAGGAGAAACTTATAAAACTGACCGCTACCTGGAATTCAGTCAGCTGAAGAAAGTTTATCCAACGCCCCAAGGGCCACTCACGGTATTGGAAAATATTAACCTGAAAGTCAAGAAAGGAGAATTCATAACTCTGATAGGTCACTCGGGATGCGGAAAATCCACAGTGCTGTCAATGGTGGCTGGTTTAAATAAAATTACCGAAGGCAGTGTAGTTCTGGATGGAAGGCATGTGACCCAAGCCGGTCCAGATAAGGCCGTTGTTTTCCAGGCCCCGTCACTTATGCCATGGCTGAGTGCGTACGACAACGTCAGTCTCGGAGTTGAAAAGGTTTATCCGCGAGCTTCCGACCAGGAAAGGCAAGAGATTGTTGAATACTATCTCTCAAGGGTAGGGTTGGGAGATTCAATGCAGAAGATGGCTTCTGAACTGTCGAACGGCATGAAACAGCGGGTCGGCATAGCCCGCGCTTTCGCCCTTTCTCCGAAACTGCTCCTACTTGATGAGCCATTTGGGATGCTGGATTCGCTTACACGATGGGAACTCCAGGACGTTTTGTTGGAGGTCTGGAAACGTACCGAGGTCACGACCATTTGCGTGACCCATGACGTGGATGAGGCGATTTTGCTGGCGGATAGGGTGGTCATGATGTCCAACGGTCCGAAAGCACAAATTGGCCATATAATGGATATTGATCTCCCTCGTCCGCGCTCGCGCAAAGCCCTTTTAGCGCATTCCGATTACTACGCTTACAGGGAAGAACTTCTTGAGTTTCTTGAGGCCTATGAAGGCGGCGCAAATCCTTCTCCAGAAATATTGGAAGAAATTACCATGCAACGACAGTCGCGTAGAAAAGGTTTGAAGATGAGCCAGACAATTAATGCTGCGGAGTGATGTGAATGAAAAAAAAGCTCGTAATAATCGGCAACGGGATGGCACCAGGCAGAATGTTGGAGTACCTAGCTGAAGACGGTTCCCAAAATTTTGAAATTACTATTTTCAACGCGGAGCCACGGGTAAACTACGTTCTTGCAGGAGAAAAAGACTACTCCGAAATCATCACTCATGATGATAAATGGTATCAGCGCCACGGGATAACGCTTCACAAATCCGAGCGTATCACCCGGATAGACAGGGAAAATCAAAAAGTAACATCAGAAAATGGAACGACCTGTCACTATGATAAATTAGTGTTGGCGACAGGTTCAGATCCTATCGTAATTCCCGTGCCTGGCCGTGACGCAAACGGTGTGATGGTTTATCGAGACCTGGATGATGTTGAAAAGATGTTGTCTGTATCGAGGTCTGGAGGTCGAGCCGTTGTCATAGGAGGGGGACTGCTTGGTTTGGAAGCTGCTGCAGGGCTGAAAATTCAGGGGATGGACGTTACAGTCTTGCACCTTATGCCAACTTTGATGGAATGCCAGCTTGATCCCCCTGCTGGATTCTTATTGGAATCCGCACTTAAGAGCAGAGGCATCAAGGTACTTACCGAAGCTAACACAAATGAAATCCTTGCCGACAATGGAAATGTCACAGGAGTTAAACTCGATAATGGCAAAGTGCTTCCAGCTGATATCGTAGTTATGGCCGTGGGAATCCGTCCCTCAATCTATCTAGCAGAATCTTCCGGACTTGCAGTTGGTAAGGGTGTCCTGGTGAACGATGAATTAAAGACATCCGATCCGAATATTTTTGCTCTCGGAGAATGCGCGGAACATCGATCCCGGTGTTACGGACTTGTGGCACCACTTTATGAGATGGCAAAAGTACTCGCCAATAACCTTCTGGGCAAAGATGATAGATATTTGGGTTCAGTAACAGCGACCAAGCTGAAAGTATCAGGTATTGACCTGTATTCCGCGGGCGATTTGGCCGACGTCGAAGGTCGGCAGGAGATCGTCTTGAGAGATGGCAGCGCAGGAATTTATAAACGTCTCATCATCGAAGATAATAAAATTATCGGTGCTGTCTTATATGGTGAAACAACCGACGGTCCCTGGTTTTTTGATCTAATAAAAAAACAGACGGATATTTCCGAAATGCGAGAGAATTTGATTTTTGGCCAGTCGCATCACGGAGAAACGCCACTCGACCCTATGGCGGCCGTTGCAGCCTTACCAGATGATGCCGAAATCTGCGACTGTAACGGCATTTCCAAATGTCAAATTGTCAATTCCATTGCCACCAAAAACATAACCACATTGGAGGAAGTCAGGGCCCATACCAAGGCTTCCTCGTCGTGTGGAACCTGCACCGGATTAGTCGAACAGTTGATGGCACTGACGCTAGGTGAAGAATACAGTCCGGCTGATATTTCTCCCATATGTGGGTGTACCGACTTGGGACACGACGAAGTCAGACGTTTAATTCGGGTAAAACAGCTCAAATTAATACCGGCGGTGATGCAGGAGCTCGAATGGAAAACATCCTGCGGTTGCGCCAAATGTCGCCCAGCACTGAACTATTACCTGGTTTGCGATTGGCCTGATGAATATGCAGACGACTATCAATCGAGATTCATAAATGAGCGGGTTCACGCCAATATTCAAAAAGATGGTACCTATTCTGTGGTGCCCAGGATGTGGGGAGGCGTGACATCCTCTGCAGAACTTAGAGCAATTGCAGACGTGGTAGACAAATTTGATATTCCAACTGTCAAAGTCACCGGCGGTCAGCGCATCGATATGTTGGGCATTGCAAAATCGGATCTTCCCGATGTTTGGGCTGAACTTGGTAAAGCGGGGTTTGTGTCCGGTCATGCTTATGCAAAAGGATTAAGGACGGTGAAGACCTGTGTAGGTACAGACTGGTGTCGATTCGGCACACAGGATTCCACAGGGCTTGGAATACGAATTGAAAAATTCATGTGGGGATCCTGGACGCCGGCTAAGGTCAAAATGGCTGTTTCCGGATGTCCAAGAAACTGCGCTGAGGCCACTTGTAAGGACGTTGGCATAGTATGTGTGGATTCAGGGTATGAAATTCATTTCGCAGGTGCCGCTGGTTTACATGTAAAACCAACCGAACTCCTTTGCAGCGTAAACTCTGAGGATGCAGCGATCGAGCACGTCGTCGCACTCGTCCAGATGTATCGAGAACAGGGTCACTATTTGGAACGAATCTACAAGTGGGCTTTTAGAGTCGGGTTTGACAAGATCAAGAGTCAGATTGTTGAAAATGCAGAGGCCCGCCGCAACTTTTTCAATAGATTTGTTTTCTCACAAAAGTTCGCTCAGGTAGATCCCTGGTCTGAAAGAGCCTCGGGCAAGGACCAACATGAATTCAATCCTCTAACTAGGGTTACCCTGGAGTTAGCAGAATGAACGAGCTTGTTAAAAACTGGATTACACTAGGGTCGCTCAATGACATTCCGAAACGCGGTGCGAGATGTGTACAAATAGGTGATTTGAAAATCGCGGTCTTCAGGACAAATGATGATAAGGTCTTTGCACTTGAAGACAATTGTCCTCACAAAAATGGTCCTTTAAGTCAAGGTATTGTGCACGATAATTGCGTGACATGCCCATTGCACAATTGGGTTATTTCATTGGAAACAGGAAACGCACTGGGGGCGGATGAAGGATCCGCAACTTGTTTTCCAGTCAAATCGGAAAAACAAAAACTTTTTCTGTCGTTAGAAATATTAACCAGCGCCCCTCATTTAAAAGATAATTAGTATGAATCCGGCAGACAAAGAGATTCACACGACCTGCCCATATTGCGGCGTTGGATGCGGATTGCGTGTGAAAATCAAAGAATCTGAAATTCCTGGAATAGTTGGCGATCGGGATCATCCATCAAATTTGGGACGAGTGTGTTCTAAGGGAGCCGCGTTGGGAGAGACAATCGGTCTGGAAGGTCGTTTGCTTTATCCCGAGATCGATGGGCATCGCGCATACTGGTCAGATGCACTTGATTTAGTCACAAAAAAAATTAAGGAAGCAAAAGATGAGTTTGGTCCGGACTCTATCGCCTTCTATGTCTCTGGTCAGCTTTTGACTGAAGATTACTATGTTGCCAACAAGCTTATGAAAGGTTTCATTGGCTCAGGCAATATTGATACCAATTCCCGGCTTTGCATGTCTTCAACTGTATCAGGTCATTGTCGAGCTTTCGGTTCGGATACCGTTCCTGGAACTTATGAAGATTTGGAGATCGCCGATCTTATTGTCGTTGTCGGTTCAAATCTCGCATGGTGTCATCCAGTGTTATATCAACGGATATCGGCGGCTAAAGAAAAACGTCCGGAGATGAAGGTTGTTTTAATTGATCCACGAAGAACTGCGACGGCAGAACTTGCCGATTTGCATTTACAGATCAAGCCTGATGGTGATGTCGCGCTTTTTGTCGGTCTCTTCAAATACCTTCACCAAAACGGAAGAAATTCCAATCGGTTTATTTCTGCTCATACGAACGGATTCAATGCAGCTTTGGACATGTCTTCCAGAGTCGACTTCGATGAAATATTGGTCTTGACGGGACTGCAAAGGCAGGAAATTGATGAATTTTATCAATTGTTCGGCGAAAGGTCGAAGACTGTCACAATTTTTAGTCAAGGCGTTAATCAATCGGCTGTTGGATCGGACAAAGTCAATGCCATAATCAATTGTCATCTTGCTACCGGGCGAATAGGGGTTCCAGGGAGCGGGCCTTTTTCAGTTACCGGTCAACCCAATGCCATGGGAGGGCGGGAAGTCGGCGGTCTCGCAAATATGCTTGCTTGCCATATGGATATCGGCAATCCGTTACATCGTCGGATTGTTAAAGAGTTCTGGGGGAGTCCTGGTCTGGCAACTTCAGCAGGACTGAAAGCCATTGACATATTCAATGCAATTGACATTGGGAAACTGAAAGCAATCTGGATTATGGGTACAAACCCTGTCGATAGTCTTCCAGATTCAGAAAGATTTGAACGGGCCCTGAGGAAATGCCCTTTTGTAGTTGTTTCAGATATTGTGCAGAATACAGACACGATCCGTCATGCTCATGTAAAACTGCCGTCTACTGGCTGGGGAGAAAAAAACGGGACGGTTACTAACTCGGAAAGAACCATATCCCGCCAACGACCGTTTCTACTTCAACCTGGAGAAGCTCGTCCGGATTGGTGGCAGCTTACCGAGGTTGCCAAGCGCCTCGGTCATAAAGATGATTTCAGCTATAGCCATCCATCCGAAATCTTCTCAGAGTTCGCCGCATTGTCAGAATACAAGAACCACGGAAGCCGTGATTTTGATATCGGTCAATATGCCGGAATAAGCAGAGCAGAATATGATCAACTAAAACCCTTCAGATGGCCACGTCCCAAGGAAAAGATAAATCGAAAAGAACGTTTTTTCTCTGACGGCCGGTTTTATACCAGAAACCAGAGAGCCAATTTCATTCCTCTCTCCATAGATAATGCGGTGTCCACTCGGCGGAGTGACACATTCGTATTCAATACTGGGCGGGTGCGAGATCACTGGCACACAATGACACGGACGTCAAAAAGCATTCGGCTTTCATCCCACATCTCAGAACCCTACTGTGAGATACATCCTGACGATGCATTGAGACTCGGTATTCGTGACGCCATGGTAGTGAGACTGGAGAATAGCCAGGGATCTGTATTACTTCGTGCCCTTCTATCGGAAAAACAGCGTTTGGGTTCGGTATTTGCACCGATACATTGGAACGATCAATTTGCCGCATCCGCGCGGGTGGGTCGTCTCTTTGCACAAGTTCTCGATCCTTATTCGTCGCAACCGGCTTTCAAAAACGGCTTGGTGAAGGTAGAGAAATGGCCAGCAAAG
>CAYWUX010000068.1:0-9419 GCA_964461525.1 uncultured Hyphomicrobiaceae bacterium
GTAACAACTAATTCGGCATGTCCACGAAATAGAAGGAATAACCGGGAATAACTTCACGTCGTTTGCGAAGTTTCATACCGTCGAAGGGATAGACTTCATGCTCGCCAACCGCTTCATCATGACAAGCGAGAACATAGTCGGCTCTCTTATCTATCTCTTCGACAGACTTCCACCCCTCTATGGAATTTACAAATCGTGCCGGAACCCAATACCGCCATTTCTCTTCTTCGTAGGGTTCCAGATTTCGCGCTTGAAAGATCGCATCGCCTGCAATCACGATGTCTCCCGCAGAAGTATTTACGGTGACAGCCATGTGACCCGGCGAATGCCCGGGTGTATGAAACATGCTGATACCAGGTACGATTTCGGTTTCGTCGTGAACAAGCTCGAAGTTGCAGCCATAGTAGGCCGGCTCTATGCCGACAACCGGTGATTCATAAGAACGATAGTATAGTGGTAGGGGATTATACGCCCATTTGATTTCAACCTCGGGGCAAATGTACCGCGCATTTTTGAATTCCTTCATATTTTGCACGTGATCCCAGTGAAGATGCGTGAAGATTATCATTTCAATTTCGTCAGGGTCGACACCCAGTTTGTCCTTGAGATGTATATGAACTTCAGTACAACCCCGTTTTTCACATTTGTGATGATATTTGGTAGCCCGCTCTTCGTCGCAAAGACCCGTATCCACCAGAATTTTCATCCCATCGTGTTCGATATAAAAGCAGTAGACAGGATTCCAGATTTTTTTACCGGCTGGTCCTTTCCAAAAGATATAGGTACCTAGATCGGCCTCAAGCCAACCTGTATTGATGGGATAGATTTTAGTAGCTTGGGATCTCACGATTTTTCTCCTCGTTTATTCTTCAAAACACACAAATAAATTAGATTTCAGCTTTCACACCTTTTAAAGGCATCGGGGCATCTTTTTTACCACGGGCCAATAACAGACAATCACGCACAAAAGCTATATGCGCGGTTTCTTCGATAATCTCGACCAAGTACTGGGCTTCCATCAGAGTTTTTCCAAGACCGATTGTCCCGTGATTTGCCAGAATGGCTGCATTGATCTTTTTGTCTTGCATGACCGGAGAAATATCCTCTGCGGACTGAGGGCCTCCCTGTGAGGAAAGCGGAATAAGAGGCAATCGGCCAATTTTATCTATCGTTTGCACCGTGAGGCAGGGGATCTCCAGACCAGCTGATGCCCACCCTGTTGCCCAGGGTGAATGGACATGAACAATGGCACCGATATCGGGACGGACACGGTAGAGGTCTGCGTGAAAATCGAGATCTTTCGACGGTTTGAGATGGCCTTCTATGACAATTCCTTCCACGTCTGCGACCATCAAATTATCCATGGTACATTCGTTGAAACCTACACCACTTGGCTTGATGACTAGAGCATTGACACCGCTCAGTTTTACCGAAAGGTTTCCACCGGCGTTCGTTTGAAGCCCCAGCTGAAAACATCTCTTCGCCGTCTCAATGAGGGCCTGCTTTTTACAGTACAAGTCGTTTTGGTCCAGTTCCATTCGCGTCATCCTAATTTAGGTATTCGAGAAGCGATTTACTGCAGATCTCTGAAAATGCCACGTCTTCAATATGTAAATCGGGGAAATCCGTTATACGGATATGCGGCTTTGCAAATTTTCTGGCGGTTTCAAGAAAAATATACCGAAGTTCCGGAGAATGAAGTTCCTGCCCCTCCTTGTCAGTCGTAGAAAATCCTTTCATAGGGACGAGGATCTGAATTTCTAATTCCGCAGCATTGAGACAATCCATTAAATATTCCGTCTGTGCAATCATTTCCTCCGGCAATACACCGACATGAGTAAATAGTTCAGAGTGCCTGAAAAAGGGCCGTTTCTTGAAGTCTTCTTCAAGCTGTTCGTAGGAACCGAGACCGATAAAATTCAGGCCCCCTGGAACGATAATCATAGGCAACTTATTTTCCACCGACGCGGTAAATCGTCTTGGCATATCCACATGCGCACCGGAAAGGCGCATGCGGGTCAGTTCGTGTGGTGTGAAGTCAATGAGTGCATCTACAATTTTCTCGTCAATAGCTCGCACCAGAGCGGCTCCACCGTAGCCATTGGAATGGAATATAAGTGAATCCAGTTTATTTTTTTTCACGAACTTCTGCAGGTTCAGCACCCCCCTGTTGGTAACGCCCAGTGCCGTGATAGCCACTGCAAATTTCTCTTTCTCATGCAATTCAGGACGCCCAATGTTCACCATTCCCGAGACCAGATGCGCAACACGCTGAAACAGATCCCGAAGCATCGAATTCATTCCCTGAATGTCGCAGAGTGTCGGCACGATAATAATGCTGTTGTCCGAAACAGCATCTCTTGGATCAAAAGGTAAGGTTGACACGAGCAATTTAGGGAATCTCATGCCTAACTGGCGGAATATTTTCAGGATGATCTGGCTTCCGGTTCCTCCTCCTAGTCCGACAACTGCTGGTGCACCCAACTCTATTAATCGGTTAAGGTGTTCTCCACGTTCCGTCGCCACCTTGCTCATCAGCGCAATTTTTTCGTCCCCTGAAAGGTTCCTGTTCTTCGATCCCAGGCTAATATCGAGTACATCGACGGACACACCTTGATCGAGGATTTCCCGTTGAAGAGCGGTGGCTTCCTGTTCCTTGGTATCCAAAGTGACCAGCAGTATGACCGATGATTGATGCATTTAAATTGCTATGTTGCCAACACGAAACACGGCTTCATGACTCTGCGTGACTAAACTTCATTTGTCGAAAGACCAAAACGCTGGAAGACTTCCGTCGGGGCTTCGTGACGACACAACTCAGCCGCGATTTTGACTTTCAAGCGATTTTCCACTTCTTTATTTTCAATAGGTGTAAGCTGCCCCGGATCCACTTTTAAATCGTAGAGCACCGTGTTGGTGTCTTCGATCTGTGCCCCTTGCCCGGATCCTTTTCGAGCGGGCAATTTGAGGACGGGAAATCCGCGGGAAAACGCAAAACTATTTTCCAGGCTTGCGTTTTCAAACTCTTCCCTGACAAAGAATGTTCTTTGATGGGTGGGCATTAGTGTATATTCATAGAGCTCCTGATTGTCCAAATCTTCCGGATAGAGAAAATAAGTATAGCGCCCATCTGTGATATTTATCGAGGCGCCGAACCTGCCGTAGATAACAGAACTTCGTTCCAGCCGATCTACTTCCAGAACAGGGACCAGGGATTGACCCAGGACATAGTCCGGTACATCGACCTGATTTAACTGGAGCAGGGTTGCCATGACATCAATATTCTGTGTTAGGACGTTTCGACGCTCACCTCCTCTTTGGCGGAATTCGGGATGGTAAAATATGAAGGGGATATGTGAGATTTCGTTGAAAAACGGCATGCAGCTCTTCGCCCACCATTCGTGTTCCGCCAGCATGAACCCATGATCCGTGGTAACGATAAGGGCGGTATCTTTCCAGAGTTGATGGTTGTCGAAATAATCGAGAAGTTTTCCAAGATAGGAATCGCACATAGTCACTAACGCAGAATAATTCGCCTGTATCTCCCGGATTTCCTCAGGCGTTTCCTCAACACGTCGATACCGAGGCCAGTTGAGAACCTGCCCCTGATAATCGCTATCGTATTGGACCCTGTATTTTTCCGGCGCAAAAAACGGTTCATGGGGATCAAAACATTCGATCTGAAGAACCCAGTCCTCAGCATCGCGATTATTTTCCAGGAATTTCCATGCGCTTTCAAAGCACTGCACCATAGAATAATCGTATTCACTGTTGATAAATTCACGATTGATCATAGCCTGGGCGCGACCTGATCCGGATCGGGGAGGATCATACTGCAGGGGATGATAGAGACGCTTGAATTTATCGTCCGGCGGCTCCACGAGAGCGCCCCACGGATCCCACTCCTGTCCCCGATAGAGTTCCCAGCTATTATACCTGTTATGATAGGTTGCTCCACCATCTTCAAAGTAGTGATAGTGATCGGTTATGAGATGGCTGTAAATTCCGGCGTCTTTTAAGAGTTCCGGAAAAGAATGATCATAAGGCTCGAGCGGCCCCCAACTGCGGTGTAGAAAGTTAAGCCTACCCGTATGCATATCCCTCCGCGCCGGCATGCATGGTAAGCTACCCACATAGTGATTGTTGAACACCAATGCCTGTTCCGCCAGCCTCGAGAAATTCGGCGTAATCGCCGTGCCCCCATAGCACTGCAAAGCACGTCGATTTAATGAGTCAAATATGAGAAATATAGTCCGCATTGTTTGGTTCTGACGCTAATCATATTTGTAAGGCGCATCCTGTTATTAAAGTTAAACAGGTGCGGGGGTTGCACTTAATCCGCCGCGATCGAGGATCGCTTGCTTGCCACCATATTGCTCTATCAGCTTTTCCTGATCTGCTTTTGCTTCCTTATCCGTTTTTTCCGGGTCAAGGATAGCCCGAAGTTGCGCTTCAAACTCCTCGATCAGATCACTGAATTTGGCATCGGTTGCCAAACTCTCTAGTTCTTCTGGGTCTGCTTCCAAATCATAGAACTCGGGTTCATAACCGACATAGTGAATGTACTTGTATCGCCCCTTGCGGATCATATATTCCGCGCTCTTGGCAGCCGTTGCGTGGTATTCACTTAAGACCAGGCGGTCGGGATCATCGGCCTCTTCCGCAATCTGCAGAAGTGAACGCCCCGGTAACATTGATTCTTCACTATCTGGTTTCAGACCAACGGACTCAATTATTGTTGGATACATATCAATAAGAGAAACAGGTGTTCGTTTTACGACATTCGAAGGAATATCAGGGCCGACCATTATGAGGGGAATACCAACGGACTCCTCGTACATCGTCGATTTTCCCCAAAGTCCACGTGCCCCGAGATTTTCACCGTGGTCACTGAGGAATATAATGTTTGTTGACTCGGACAGACCTGTTTTATCAAGTGTTTGAAATATCTGTCCTACATTGTGGTCAATAAAGCTACATAGCCCGAAATAAGAGGCGATAGCAATCCGACGTTGCTCATCGTTCTCAAAATACTGATCCCAGACATAGCAGTTTTCAAACGCCTGCCACCAATCGACGGGCCCCGTATTACTCTTCTTTCTCTTTTTGGGTAGCGGGATATCTTTCAAATCATACAGATCATAAAAATCCGGCGGACAAATCAGGGGATAGTGGGGGCAGATATAGGACACGAATGTGACCCACGGTTTCTCGGAATTCGTTGAAGCTTGGGCTTCGAGCCAGGAACATGTTTTGCTGGTGATTTGTCGATCATACTTGATATATTTTGTGTGACCCGGCCCGATATTTTTCGCCAGGTCCTTGCACTGCTGCCGTCTCGGAGGATCATCGCGAACCAGACCGTGGACATCGCCTCCATCGACGATATGCATCGGGATGATTTGTTCGTCAAATCCTGTAGGGCTCTTATCGTCGCGATAGTGGAGTTTACCGATGGAATTGGACGGAATCCTTTCCGCCTGCAACCGATGACCCCAACTTTTCACGCGACCGTCATAGGCCAGGCAATTGTCCCAGTAGCGTGTTTTGTGGGTGTATTGCCCGGTGGCGAAAATCGCACGCGCGGGAACGCAAATTGGAGAATTGGTGTATGCATACTTAAACCGTGTGCCTCTTTGAGCAAGGGAATCAATGTTTGGCGTTTTTACAACAGGATGATTGTTACAACCCAACACTTTAGGGTTATGCTCATCATCCATTATGATGATCAGATTATTACCGCCCATTGGAAGACCTTTCACCTAATTTTATTCACTAACGGATAATCATTTGACACTGACCGCGGTGCTACTTCTTCAGACAGACTTTCAATTAACTTTTTCTGATAAGCTACAAATCGTTCGTCGGTGACTGAACGTGGATGTTCCAGTTCAATGGCAATCGATTCTTTAATTTTCGAAGGGCGCGATGAGAACATACAGACGCGATCAGAAATCATAACCGCCTCCTCAACACTGTGAGTTACAAATAAAGTAGTTTTGTGCGTTCTCTGATGAATATCTATTAAATCCACGAGCATTCGATTCCGGGTCTGCGCATCCAGCGCGCCGAATGGTTCGTCCATAAGCATTACATCCGGATCGTAAGCCATGGCTCTGGCAATAGAGACTCTTTGTTGCATTCCGCCAGAGAGAGAGGCAGGATATACGTCTTCGAAGCCTTCAAGACCAATCAGTCCAACAAGCTCGGCGACTTTTTCCTCCCGCTTTTTCTTGTCGGTTTTGTTAATACGGAGGCCGTACTCGATATTACGAGCGACGGTCTGCCAAGGAAAAAGCACGTATTCTTGAAAGACGACACCCCGATTGGGGCCGGGACCGATAATTTCCTTACCATCTAATGTTAGACTGCCACTCGTGGAATTCACAAATCCTCCAACCATATAAAGGAACGTTGATTTGCCGCATCCCGAAGGGCCAAGAAGGGAAACGAACTCGCCCTCCTTTACGTCGAGAGATAGATTGCTGATAGCCTCAACTGCTTTGGCCGTACCTTCATTATAAACCTTGCTTAAGTTCTGAGCAGAAATCTTAATGTCAGATGACTGTTCCATACTGGCTGCCTTTATATATCCTTGGTTGTCGTTGTTCCCCAGCGAACGACAGTAGCTTTTTCTATGTATTTAAATATTACAGATTCCAGGAACAAGCCGATCAAACCAACGACAACAATTCCGGCAAACATTGCTTCCGTATCGAAGAATGTTCGCGCGTCGAAAATCATAAATCCAATCCCATATGCAGTGGATGCGAAAATTTCTGCAGCAATCACCGCCCGCCAAGCCCGGCCTAAAGCTAGTTTATGACCGGCAATCAAGTATGGCATTGTTCCAGGAATGATCACCGTTAGCAAAATTTGCCATTTGGTCGCCCCTGCCGTCTGCGCCGCCCAAATCATCTTAATTGGTATACTTTGGACTCCAGCAGCAGCCGTGTAAATGATTGGGAAACTACTGCCGATTATTACAATAATTATGACCGTCTTCATGCCCAAACCAAACCAAAGAATAATTACCGGTACAGTTGCGATATTTGGTATGACCATAAACATTGTGATGATTGGTCTGAGCCACTGATAAATAGTGGCGCTAATACCCATTATCAGACCAATTGCTGAGGAGACGAGTGCTGCGAGGAAAAATCCAGCTAATAAGCCGACGAGTGTGGCACCTATATGTCGTAACATTAAATAGCTTGGCGCCTTTCCATCCCCGGGACCCATCATTTCAAAAAGTCGTGTCAAAATCTTTGACATCGGGGGAAACAATGCGCTGTCAACAATTTCTAAATTAGCTATGAGTTCCCAAAGCAGGCCGAACAATATAATCGAACTAGCTGTTATTATGTAAGGTCTTATATTGCTGGGAATCATTTGAAGAAATCTCAAGTTCGCAATTTCAAACTTCACATGAGCATATGCTGACAATTTGACATCACGAATTGATCTTAAAGAAAGCTCGTAAGATCAGTTCATTTGGCTCCAGAACAATTACAGATATTGTTCTGGAGCCAGGCCACAGTGCACATTATTTTCGTAACTTCATTCCGGCGTCGTAGTAATTGGAATCAAGAAATTTAGTGAAGTCGGGTTTGTCACCCCTGTATTTTCCGCGCGCTTTAAATGCATCGAATACCTGATTATATACAACAACCAATTTGTCACCCAGCATATCATGCTCATAGTTAAAATCATTGATACCCATTTCGAGCACTTCGACAGGAAGTTTTCTGCCAAGTTTTTGCAGTCCCGAAGAAAGTAGCTCAGCACCTTTAGTTGGACTTTTTAGTATAAGCTCTTGAGCATCGACAGTTGCCGCCATAAATCGAGCGACGAGATCTTTATTTTTGGTTGTAAAATCTTTTCGCGCTGCCCAGGTTGCCGCGCCAAGGTTGGCACCTTTGAAATCCATAAGTATTCTAGCAATTCCTTTATGTACCGCTATTGATGTGGTTGGAGCAAACCAGATACCTGCATCCACAGATTTAGATTCCAGCGCTGCGATGATAGATGCTGGAGATGTATTGAGAATTTGAAAATCTGAGACTTTGCAGTTGTTCTTGGCACACCAGTCTCCGAGTGCCCGGTATGAACCCGAACCGATCTTGTTAGCGATTTTTTTGCCTTTCAGGTCTTCTATTGACTTGATTGGAGAGTCTTTGCGCACAAGAATTTTGGCATAGCCACCGTCTGTGATCCAAGCGCTACCCAGCAGAACAATCTTGTTGGTCTTCAACAAAGCAGAGACCAATGGCGCAGCGCCAACAATGCCAATATCGATACCACCGCCAATCAGAGCCTCAGCCATCTCAATACCCGTCTTGATACGCACGACTTCAATATCCAGGCCATATTTTTTGGCAACACCACTTTCGAGAAGCACAACATCCAAGTTTGTGTTTCTAGATCCCATACGAATTTTGTCAGCGGCTTCTGCAATGGATGAATAAACTACTGATACGGCTAGTAGACCCATGATCACTGCATATAATTTATAACTCAAATACCGATACATTTTTTCCTCCCTAGTATTTCATTCGGTTTACAAAATCTTAGTTGTTTTCTTCAAGCGCCACTAAACTCGCGCGCAAAATATGCTCCTTCATATTTTGTTTGGCTTTTTCCGGATCCTGAAAACAAATTGCCGTTAAAATTTGTTCGTGTTCCTTTTGAGAATTCTCTATTTTTTCCTTCCTAGCGAACTGGGCTTTCTGAAAGGGAGCCGTTTGAACGCGGACAGCACTCACGGCTTCTGTGAGAACCGGATTACGGGCAAACTCCGATATCATGTCATGGAAACGACGATTGACATTCGCAAATTGTTCGGAATCATTACTTTTTAGGGCGCTTTCGCCTTCGATATGCAGAGTTTCCAGCTGTTTTCTTTCAATGAGAGTCGCGCGAGAGGCAGCCCAGTAGGCTGAAAGGGCTTCAAGCTCAGCAGCAGCTTCAAAAGCAAAACTTATTCGTTCCTTGTTAATGGGGACAACTTTGGCCCCGCGGCGTGGTCGCAATTCGACCAGTCCGGCTGTATCCAGCTGACGCAGGGCTTCCCGCACCGGAGTCCGCGATACGCCAAACTGGCTGGCAAGTTCGTTCTCGTCCAGTCGGCTCTCAGAAGGAAATTCGCCATTCAATATCTGATCGGCTAGGCGTCGGCGGATGGCATTTGCCAGGGTATCGCTTCCCTCTACCGTGATTATTGGCCCACTTGTGTTTCTAGCGCGCATATTGGTATTCCGTGACTGCTTTTTTTGCCTATGTTGCATACTAAAACTTCAAATATATCTTTTATTGTATACAATAAAAATTTAAAATCAACAATTTCTAAGATTGAAAACCAACCAATGGAGAGATACATGTCTGGAAAGCGCCCCAATATTTTACTTGTGATTGTGGAC
>CAYWUX010000069.1:0-3357 GCA_964461525.1 uncultured Hyphomicrobiaceae bacterium
TTTGCAGCATCAGCCACCCTTGAAAAAGTACGACCCTGGGCTGAAAGAAAGCCTTCACTTTGATTGAACTGGCGACACACCGCCTTTAGAGGACGCCTTGGCACCAAGGTCGATGCACCATCATACGAAGACCAAGGCCAACCGCTCATCGCGCTTGATCTTGCGTTCCCCGGTTTGACCATCTTTTACGCTGTGCTTCCGAGATGCTTCGTCTTCCTTTAGTGGTTTTGGGACCTGTAGATGAATCTCCATGATTGGGACAACGGCCATTTTTGAGAGCTCTTCTTTTACAGGGCGTCCCCTTCATGGTTTTTGCACCGCACCTCACTTTCCAGTAATATTTCGGCCGGAGATTAACTTTGCTATTTTTGCAAATATTTTGTTCCCGTAATCACGAAACACAGGATTAAAGCAGGTATCGCCATCGGGTAAATCCCGAAACCAATGGACGTTTGCCATCATCACCTGCACAGGGGATCGGAGCCAGACGCAATGCTCGAAGATGGGGCGCGGTTGATTGATAGATTAATTGATTAGACATTTAGCGATCCTCCCTCGGTCCATAATCATTGGCCTGGATGATCGCATTGGCGATATCGATACTCACGCCATAGCGTCGGGCGAGTCGTATTGCAGCTTGGGGTGGACGGCGTCGCAGTTGACTGGCTCGTGCCCAGCGGAACAGTGGAAGGTCATTGATTTTTTGAGATTTTCGAGGTATGTTCTTCATCGAAAATTCCTCTCTGGTTTTGGGGTTTTCAATTGGCCCCGGCATCCGAGGTGCAACTCGGACCGGGGTT
Organism: uncultured Hyphomicrobiaceae bacterium; assembly: GCA_964461525.1. Taxonomy (GTDB): domain Bacteria; phylum Pseudomonadota; class Alphaproteobacteria; order Rhizobiales; family CAYWUX01; genus CAYWUX01. The sequence continues at coordinate 801 of CAYWUX010000069.1, forward strand.
TTATTTTGACTCTGAGCTTCCTCTTAGACGCTTTAAGAGTTCGCGTTTTTCTTGTTCGCTTATTTGCTTTTTTTTCCGGTATGGACTTCTTCCGAACCGAAAAGGATGGAGATTGCAATGTGCGCTCTCGCATTCCCTGACAGACTTTGGACTTCCACCCACGCAATGCAGACAAAACTGACGGATAGCATTGAGTGGATTGATTGCCTGAATTTCAGGTGATGTTTTCTTCATAAAATGTTCTCACCGGATTTGGAGTAAAGAAAGATTCTTCAACGTATGGTCAAATTTGTTGCCCAAACATTCAGGACAACGAAATCATAAAACCGAGCTAGCGAGGTACAGACGATCATCATGGATCATTTTGATATTCGCTTGTTGACTGGTGGAGATTTTGAGATAGATAGAGTTCGAGGTCTTCAGGACGATACACCACTCGTTTACCAAGGCGAATGAATTTGGGACCTCTTCCGAATATCCGGTCTTTGGTCAACTTGGAATAACTAATGCCAAGAATTAGAGCAGCTTCACGTGAGTTGTGGACGCGCCTAAAATTCTGATTATCAAACAGTTCAATCATAGTTTCTCCGTTTCAGCTAGATGAATCAGTCGGAAACGAAAAACTAAATTGTCTATTTTATGGTAATGAGGGAAAGGGTTTAATTAGGCAGTTTGTTGGATTTTTCCCATTCAGGGCAAATTTTCTTGAGCGCAAGTTCGCGCAACTGAACTTCGGTGTGACAATCCCGCTGCAATTTAACATTTAATGAGGTCAACTCAATGAGAAATTCGGCGAATGCCGTTTTGTCTGGATTTTTGGAATATAACTTGTGCTTTCCTGGTATTATTTCGGCTAAGAAATAACATTCCAGTAAATTGAAAATCAGAAAATTCAGTGGTCGTTTAAACGGACGCCCTTTTTTGCTGTATAATCTCTCATAACTTTGTTTCACGCGGGCAACTGAAATAAGTAATTCTTCAATTAATTGATTTATGTTATTAATTGAATTCTTCGTGGAATAGTCAATATACCTTAATTGATTTTCAATATCTCGGAGAATAATTTCATTGATAGGATTGTCTTTAGAAAAGAGAGATCGATTAAGCTTATCCGCAGTATGGATTATTGAATCCAATTTTCGATTAAGATCTTTTTTGTTAAACGGCAATTCGTCCTTGCCGACTTCTTCATAAGTTAATTCAACAAAATACAAATCAATTGCAGACTGAATCTTTGATCGCAGTAAGGAACTAAATTTTCGACCTCCAACATTTTCGAGTTTCTGAAATTGCTTTTCCGTCAGGTTAAACTCGTATTTCCGGTCTACTATTTTCGGTCGAATACTAGGCATGGTGTTCACTAATTAATCGTTCTATATGCCCCCCCCATTTCAAGATCGCTTCTCTTCGCTCTGCCCGGTATTCATCTGATAGACGTTAACCAGTCCTGCATTTGAACCGCTTTGATGGTTTAAGACACGCTCTATTACATTGGGCAAGAAGCCCATAGCGGCCATGCCCGATGCACAGTTGCGCCGAAGATCATGAAACCTCCAATGAGGTATGTCCGGTGTTAAGCTGTCAAGTCTGGCCTTCGCTTTCGAGAAACCGGACGGCGGAGTTCGGCCTTGGGGTTGGCGTGCAACGTCGATGCCTTTGGCAACATCGCCTAATAAGACCTTAGCGTGCTTACGTGCTTCCGCAGGAGTGAGCCGGCCATGGGATCCGATGGTCAGTCGGCGCTTGTCTGGCATGCGGTATTCGATGAAGTAAGAAGCCACCCCCTTGGGTGTCACGATAGCCCAAAACCTTGCAATTCTGTATCGAAGATATAATGCCTTTTTCCATTACTCTGCGCCGTTTCCCGGATTGAATCGACTGTAGATTTGGTTATTTTAAGTTGCATTGCTTCTTTTCGGATAGCCACTGGATAGCCGCCAGAACGGATACACAATGAAACGAATTATTATGGATTACAATGTAATTCATTGAATTTCTGGGGATAATGACATAGTCTGCATTCAGAAGATATTGGCTGAAATTAAGAACAGCAAACTTTTAATCAGTAGGTCACAGGTTCGAAACCTGTCGGGCTCACCAATTTTTCAATATAATTAATGGATTACAAGCTCTTCCAAACTGAGAGCAATTTTGAATTGGTATCGGTGGCAAGTTGGTGGCAAAACTACTGGATATTAGTTCTATTCAGATAGAACCTTCAGTACTCTTGCGTGTCAATTCTAATAATCTATGGAATTATATGGCTACAATCTCCTTTGTCAGACACCGTCTAGGGAGTGTACCATAATGTTGCCGCCAACTGATGTCCGATGACTTAAGGGATAATCAGTCCCGGAATTAGAGAACAGAATCGGGGCCATAACAGACTCTTTTCAAGCCCGGTAAAAAGGGCAGATTTTGACCCACAACGGTCATCAGTAGAAGCCGACGCGATAGGTCTCCATAGTTCTCTGAACTCGAAACCTCTGGCACCTGAAAGAATTATTCCAAAGGAACAAAGGTCATCAACGAACTAATCATGCAGGTGGAGCATCTC
>CAYWUX010000069.1:3457-9083 GCA_964461525.1 uncultured Hyphomicrobiaceae bacterium
ATTGCCTTACTTGAGAGCGACGCGTCGTGCATATGATTCTGTGTGTCCCTTTACTGGAATGTTTGAGTTGGACCGTGCCGCGCGCAATAATTGGTATCCGATTAGAACCTTGATGGTTCTGAATTTTTTGAGTGCAGATACTTCTCGCGCAGCATGTCATAAATTGCCGTCCAATCCTGACTACCGCGGCCTTCCACTTGCGCGGTTTCGTAGGTTTGTTCGGCGGTCTGGGCGAGGGGCAGTGGGATATCCAAAGCAGTCGATAGTTTAAGCGCAATGCCAAGATCTTTCTTTGCCAAATCGATCATAAAAGCAGGCGAAAGATCGCCCTTGAGCACTCGGGCAGGATAGGTCGTCGACATATGGCCTTGCCCGGCGGGCGTTCCGTTCATAACCTTGATTGCGAGGTCGCGATCCAGCCCGGTGCGTTCGGCCAGAGTCAACACCTCCGCCGTGAGAACGTTAAGGACTGTGGACATGAGATTGTTCACGATCTTCATCCGTATGCCGAGGCCGGGTCCGCCGCAGTCGATGATGACGTCCCCCATACATTCTAGGATCGGGCGCGCCTGCTCTATATCCGACGCTGTTCCGCCCACCATGAAAAGCGAGGCTCCAGATTGGGCTTGAACGGAAGTTCGGCCTACCGCCGCATCTATCATGCGGATGCCGCACGTATCGAGGTCCTGCCGGATGGCGTCGGATTCCAAGGGATGGATTGTTGACATATCGATCACCAGCGCATCCGCGGGCAATTGTTCGACGGCTCTATCGGCATCGAACAAAATCGAGCGAACGATGTCACCTGTGGGCAGCATCGTAATCAGGATTTCTGCGTCGGCGGCGGCCTCCGCCGCGGAAGACGCGCTCGAACCTCCATTGATGATATGCTTGGCGCGGGCCTCTGGTGAAATGTCGTAACCTGTGACTTGGTACCCCTGTTTTAATATATTGTTTGCCATCGGCAACCCCATCATGCCAAGGCCGACGAATCCAATATTCACCATGATAATCTCCTTTGCTGAGGCCCCATCTCTATAAGGGCACCCTAGCGAATCTGCAGTTTGTTCTGAAATCAGAACGCTAGGTCCGACGGGCTCAATCGAGCCAGATGTAACCGCACCCGTCCTCGCAGAATCTTATAATCTTTCGCTATATAGTTATTGACACAAATGGTCAATAACTACATAGTTTATAGCCTGTCTCTGGGCGCATATGACCAGATAATTTATCCGGTCTGCACCCTGACCGGGGTTGCCCCGCCCGAGCAGAACAGGCTTACAACCTCTGCATACTATCGTTGGAGGAATAAGGACTGGAACAGGAGGAGGAAATGTTAAAAAGAGTTTTGCTTAAATTTGTGACATCATTTGTGCTATTCGGGGCGATTGTTGTGAGCACTGCCTTCGCACAGGAAATTCGCGTTCCCTATATCAAAGATACTGTAAAAACACTCCGGCTTGCACACGGTTTGACCCCTGGGTCACCATACGACAAAGGAGCACAACGGTTTGCCGAACTTGTCGAGATATATACCCGCGGCGCGATCAAAGTGAAAATCTTCCCAAGTGCTCAACTCGGCAAGGAGCAAGATACGGCAAAGGACGTTCAGCTTGGCACTCTCGACTTGACTTTAGTGGCTATCAACAACTCATCAATGTGGTACAAGCCGCTTGATATCTTTATCATGCCCTTCATTTTTCGCGATCGTGAGCATGCCAACGCAGTCATCGAAGGACCGGTCGGGAAAGAGCTATTCGAAAACTACCGCAAGGCCAGCGGCAATCGCATTCTCTCCATATTCGAATGGGGTGACCGTGCGATCTTCAACAACAAGCGCGCGATCAACCATCCGGACGATATGAAAGGGATCAAAATTCGAGTGCCCAAAAATGCGGTGATGGTCGACACCTATAACGCCTTCGGCGCTACGGCAACAGCGATCGATTGGGGTGAGCTCTACAGCGCGCTGCAACAGGGTGTTGCCGACGGTCTGGAGGGACCCCCACAAGGCATGCTAGACATGAAGTTCAACGACTTCTTGAAGTTCTATTCCTACATCAACGTATATTACGGCACGGCGGTGATCATCATAAATGACAAGCTGTTCCAAAGTCTGACACCGGAGGATCAAGCTGGAATCATTCGCGCCGGCCAAGAGGCAGGTACTTACCAACGTTGGATTTCCACGGTGTCGCATCTGAACGGATTGACGAACATGAAAAAGCTTGGCGTCAATGTGAATATCGTCAAGGATCGCCAGGCTTTTATCGATCGTGTCCAGCCGCTCTGGGCCAAGTATCGCACGATCATCGGCTCCGAGTGGTTCGATAAGGTGCAAAACGCAAACTAGACGCTGACAGAGCGACCGAGATTATTCGCTCGCAAGCAGTCCGAGGCAGAGTCGACAATCGGCTCTCCTTGGGCCATTTCTAGATATTAGTCCCGAGGATTTCCAGATCATGAAGGCTCTTGTGTGCGCCCTGCGCCTAGTGGACCGCTACCTAGAACAGACCTTCATAGTGGTACTGTTCAGCACCCTTATTTTGTGCCTGACATATTCGACGTTCGTCCGCTATTTCGTCACAAATCCTCTATTCACCTCTCTCACCCATAAGGCCGAAGAGCTTGCTGTCTTCGCGTTCATTTGGCTGCTCTATTGGGGCGCAGCCTTCGCGACGAAGGAAAAGGCGCACTTTCGTATCCACGCACATTTTGCGCTTTTTCCAGAGAGTTGGTGGCGATGGCAACATCTCCCGGGCGATCTCCTTTGGCTCGCGTTCAACCTGTTCATCATCTGGCAAGGCATGGTCCTGGTCAGGTCAGCTATTGTGAATCCGGAAACTAGCCTGTCGCTGGAAATACCCATGGCGATCATTTACAGCGCCATCCCGGCCACATTCGTTGTCACCGCATTCCGTATGATCCAGAACTTTGCACGCGTTGATGAGGGCACGCAAAGGCACGATACTACAGCAGTGCACTAGGGGAGCGGGACGTGTTGGACGAATCTCATATCGCGCTGGTCTTGTTCGGAAGCCTCGGGGCCACCCTGGCGTTGGGCATCCCTGTTGGCTACGCGTTGGGCATTGCAACGACACTTGGCCTACTTCTGACACCCATTCCGTTAGTGTACATGTCGCAGACGTTGTATACCGGGGTCGGGCTGTTCCCATTGATTGCCATACCTGGATTTATTTTGGCGGGCCTTCTAATGGAACGGTCGGAGCTCACGTCTCGCATCATCCGGATTGTCAATCTCTCCGTCGGCAACGTGCCCGGCGGCCTGGCGATCGTAACCATAGTCTCGTGCATGTTCTTCGCTTCGCTTACAGGATCTGGCCCAGCCACGACGGCCGCTATCGGGACCGTCATGATCCCGGCCATGAAGCGAGCCGGATACCCTATCCCCTTTGCGGCAGCCGTGGCAGCGACCGGCGGGACGCTCGGCATTTTGATCCCGCCGTCCAACCCAATGATCATCTACGGGGTGGTTGCCAACACTTCCGTCGCCGGTCTGTTCCTTGCCGGCGTGCTACCGGGGATCCTCCTGGCCAGCGGTTTGACGGTTTACTGCCTCGTTGTTGGTTGGCGTCGCAAGTATCGTGCAACGGGAGTACGATTCGAGTGGCGCGAATTCGGGTTGGCTGTTTGGGACGGCAAAATGGCACTGATCATGCCCGTAATCGTCCTGGGTTCGATCTATGCAGGGTTCGCCACACCGACCGAAGCCTCCATGTTAGCAGTGGTCTATGCGGGCGGATACGGGCTCGCAACGCGCAAGTTTGGGTTCAATAACCTTGCCAAATCCATGGTTGAGGCCGGCTGTATGACTGGCGCCGTCCTAATCATCATGGGCCCTGCACTCGCCTTCGGGAAGCTACTGACGCTGTACGAGATACCCAACCAGATCTCGGACGGAATAACTCAAATTTCGTCCGATCCAATCCTCGTCCTGATCATGATAAGTCTGTTCCTGGTTTTCGTGGGCACGTTTATGGAGACCTTGAGCACCATCGTTTTGCTCACACCCATATTTTTGCCGACGCTCGCTGCTCTTGGCGTGAACCCGGTGCAGTTTGGAATACTGTTCGTCGTGCTGTCCGAGGTGGGTTTTCTAACACCTCCGCTTGGTGTAAATCTATATGTTGCATCGGCGGTCAGTGGCCAATCGGTCGAGTCGATATCCAAGGCCGTTATCCCCTTCGTACTCCTTCTGCTTTCATTCTGCGCCCTGCTGATCGCATTCCCTTGGATATCGACCGTCGGCTATTACGCTTTCACCGGGAATTAAGGATGGCAGAGCGGAAAAAACAGGAACCGAGCATGCATCTGGTAAGCAGCGACATAATGGCGCGGCTCAAGAAAGCGCAGTTGTCTGAGATTCACCTGCCGAAGTATCTTCAGCTCTTCGAGGTCATCTTGCAGCTAATCGATGAGGGTGTACTCAAGCCGGGTGATCGATTGCCACCCGAATCGGTTCTAGCGAAGCACCTGCCAGTGAGCCTCGGCACGATTCAAAAGGCCTTGGCAACCTTATCAGAGCTAGGTGTCGTGAGCCGAAGACAGCGCAACGGAACCATCATCACTGAGCGAACCGATGAGATCCATGATCTTTGGCAATTCAGATTCATCGATGAGGACGCCAAGACTGTTCTCCCCGTATTTAGCAAGGTCACGGCAATAGAACGGGCCCGGGAGAGAGGACCCTGGTGTGAGTTCCTCGGTGATGATGATCTGGTTAAAATTAGCAGGGAGATTGATGTCGATCACCGATTCAAAGCGATCAATGCCTTCTATCTTTCCTACTCCCAATTTGGGGCCATCCTCGATATTTCGCCAGCCGAGCTAGAGGGAGTCCACATCCATGCTGTAATTCGTAGAAAATTCAATGTCCCGACTGTTCGCACCAGCAACCGGATTGTTTGCACAGTGATCCCGGACCGCATCTGCCTACAGCTTAATCTCCCATCCGCTGCACGAGGACTGGAGTGCCATATCCTTGGGTTTGGTCCCAGGGATAGACCTCTCATGTTTCAGCAAGTCTTCATCCCAGCGGACGTGCGTCCACTGGAGTTTCGAGAAATTAGACCAAACTCGGGACTAACTTACTGACATTTCTGAGTCAAAGATAACCAGGGTAGACCGCGAACCGTGGGATGCATATCGCCATTCGTCATTCAATCGTGTGTAGAGATGCATGCGGCTGGTGTTGAGCCAGACGAAGAAGGGCTTGCCGGCGGCTTTTGACTTGGCCATGAAGTCCTCCGCCTTCGGGATCACTTCTCCGGCATCGAAAGTCTTCATCCGTTCCTGGGTGAGCGTACTTGGGAGCAGATGGGAACAGGGAACCTGCAGTGTGGCCGAGGAGCACAACGCCAGCAAGCGGCTTCAACATGCGCTGTGGGCTTGCGGAGCGACCCTGCCTTCACCGCCGGAACAGCCGATCTGTATACTCTCGTCTGTTGAAGTGAGCCTTGCAAAAATCTGCCTGCGCGAAGCAGGATGGGCCAACATTTGGCTCGGCAGTCCATCGCCGACAAAGGTTCTGGTCAGCGCCATCCAGGAATTCAGCCCTGATCAGCCCCCAAAAGGTGCTCCACCTGCATTGTTAGTTCATTGATAG
>CAYWUX010000070.1:0-1279 GCA_964461525.1 uncultured Hyphomicrobiaceae bacterium
CCACCGACACGCGGATTTTCAGTCCGCTAGGCATCATTAATTATAGTTAGTTTACAATAAATTACTGGGACCGCCCGTTGTCCTATCTGCAGTACAAATCATAACGATAATCAACTAAATCCCGCAATTTTCCCGCAAGCAAGATTTGAATCACAACAGATCTTAAACTCCTATTAACGGCGACACACGGATTATGATTCCGCCATTCAATAAATTATTTTTTTTAAACCAACAACTTAATGGAACGCCCGTTGCATCATTATTCATAACCGCTCAGTGTGTTTCATTGGACAGTTTATTTCCGTTTCGCCAGAATAACTGGTTGATGAAGGCGACCGTACAGAGTGTCAGCCCAATAGCAGCGGATGTAAGGGAGGGATACAGCAGTGCCACCCCTCCGCCAAAAGCCATGACGCGTTGAATTGGCCCCAGCTTATCTCGAAAGACACCCATAATTCCCGACATAAGCGCCACCACTCCCAAGATTGCAGAGACTGCCCCTATTACCCATGCCAGGGGATCGTCCGCAATGCTGAGGTACTCCGGGTGGTAGAGAAATAAAAGAGGAATGAAGAAGCTGGGCAATGCCAGCCTGCAAGCCGTGATAGATACCGGGATCCATGGCACCTTGGCGATACCAGCAGTTATAAATGACGAGGCGCCTACAGGCGGTGTCAAAGTTGCGAGCACCGCATAGTAGAATACGAACATGTGCGCAGCGAGCGGGTTTGCTCCGAGTTCGACCAAAGCGGGTGCAACGACTGCAGCGGCAAGCACATATTCAGCAGTGGTCGGAAGCCCCGTACCAAGGATCAATCCCACCATGACAGAAAGGAGCCCACCGATCAGAAGGTCGCCGCCACTGGCGCTGACGATGACATTGACCACCTTCACACCTATACCGGTCATATTAATGAACATGATTAGCAACTGTGCGCAGGCGAGAAGCACTGCAATTTGAGCGCCTACCCGAGCAGCGCGTACTATCGCCAGCTGAAGTGTATTGCCCAGTCGCGCCATACGCATATTGAATCCGAGTTGGTCATCGTCTCCGCCTATAACCTCTGAAGCCGACTTAACCAAAATTACTGTCAGCACGGCTGCGGCCCCGGAGAACTCTAGAGTAAACCCAGCAGCGAAAAAACCGCCAAGTACACCAATTGAGCAGAGCAAGGGAAACCACCGCCCTGGCTGAAACAAATGGTGTTTGAGGGGAATTTCGCTGCGATCAATTCCAGTAAGCTTTAACTTGATTGCTTCGAAATGAATTGTGGCAAAA
>CAYWUX010000070.1:1289-8993 GCA_964461525.1 uncultured Hyphomicrobiaceae bacterium
AGAGCCGGAAGGATAGCAGCCTCGGCAATGACCACATAAGGAACGCCAAGAAACTCTGCCATGAGGAAGGCAGCTGCACCAAGGATCGGGGGAACGATTTGTCCACCTGTGCTCGCTACAGCCTCTACCGACGCTGCCAGGCGTGGAGGCACTCCCGAGGATACCATCATAGGAATAGTGACACTTCCCGTGGAGGCTGCATTCGCGGTTGCATTTCCATTGATCATTCCAAAGAAGGAACTGGAAAGCAGTGCCATTTTAGCCGTCCCACCGGGCGCTGGACCGGCAATCCACTTAGCCAGGTCGAGCAGCACGTTAGCCACCCCGGTTTCAAACAGGATCACGCCGAAGATCACGAATACAGCGACCGTAGTCGCAGAAATGCCGAGTACGTCACCATATATGCCATTTGTCGTATGGTAGGCAGTCTGCAGAATGGTTCCGAGATCGAATCCTGCGTGTCCCCACATCCCGGGCACCCAATGTCCAAGAAGCGCATAGATCCCTAGAAATACTGAGACAACTGTAAGTGCCCACCCAACCGACAACCCCGAACATATTAGCACACCGGCGACAAGGAAAAGGGCCGCTGTGGTATCTACGGTATTTGTATTCATGGGGTCTACGATATAGAAATTATAGTTTTCGACGATGTAGCCATTGGCCCAAAGCGCGCCTAACACTATGATCAAAATTCCCCAAACCCAGTTGAGGCGCTGACCTTGAGCAATACGAAGCAGCATCATTCCACCAAAGACAATTATTAGGCTGAAGCTTAGGTGGATACTGCGTTGGATTATATTTGGAAAAAACCCGAGTATTGGGGTTGCCAAGTGAAATGCCACGAACAGCAGGCTGGTAAACGTAATTAAGTAAGACAAAAATTTTTGCAGGGTTTTCACTGGCAATCCGACCGCTTTTATAGATTTAGAGGCAAAGTTTACCCACCGGAACGACAAGTGTTATCCGGTGGGTAATCAGGTTAAGAGGAAAGCGAAAACAAAAGTCGCATTGTCCTACTTGTACTCTGGTGGGATGAGCTTTTCTGGAACCTCGTGACCTTTTTCCTTTAGATAGCGAACTATTCCTGCATGGAGAGGTATTTTCGACGACAAAGTCAATTCTATCTGATTAAAATTTTTCGCAGCAGGAAAGGATTGCTCCCAAGTGTCTCGTTTTTCGAACGCCACCTTAGCAATCTTGTATGCAATTTCTTCAGACAGCCGCGTATCAGCCTGGACTCCCAGAAGCGCCCCAGCGGTCCTGATCCCTGCTGTTTGCCCGTCATAGGTATTGGCGGGCACGTCGACGATCGCGAACGTGGGCAGCTTTTGTTCTATCAACTGCACTTCCTGCGTTGATAGGCCAAGCAATCGGATCTTAGTCGAGACGGCGACTTGCTGTATAAAGGAGTCTGGTAGAGGGCCGATTTTAGTGAGACCGACAACCTGTCGGTTTTGCATTGCTTTGCCTGCATCGGAGATGCCTCCCTGATACCAATTAGGTTTGATGCCAAACAACTTGAACACGGACTCCGACTGCTTGGCAGCTGTGGTACCAGCCCCGCCTGGGTTGAAACTCTTTCCATTCAGGTCACTGAGTTTATGAACATCGGAATCAGCGCGAACAATCCACTGCATGGCAGCTCGATTTAGATAAAACAGGATGCGTGCATTTTGATTAGTGCCTTTAAATGCGCCTCCACCGAAGAAATTTTGATAATCCGTGGCAAAATTTGCGATACCCAAATCCACTTGTTTGCGGCGGATACGGTTAGTGATGTCCACCGCGCCTTGGGTTTCAGTCAATGTAAACTCGATCGAATTATTAGCATTGTGAACTGCATTGGAAAATCCGACGCTGAAGGCATAATATGGTGATCTTGCTGGTGCTGCACCCCAGGTCAGACGCTGTGCTTGTACTTGGTTTGCACTGAATAATTCCAATGCGGCAATAAGGGCGATCACGAAGACAAATTTATTTGTTAGTCCTCCCGACCGGACTTCATTCTTTTTTTTATATTCCATACTTTTTTCCTCTGTTTAAAGTTAAAGTTTGAGTAGTGTTGCTGCGTTTTGGAACAAAACGCGTTTAGCCACCACATCATCACGAGCCACCTGCAAGAACCGCTGCAGATACGCGGAAAGGGGCACAAACGGATAGGAGGAGGCAAAAATGAACCGCTCCGACAGATAACTGTTCATTGCTTCTAGGTAGGCATCATTTGCAGGCATGAACATGTACATGTCTGGTGAAACAAACAGGTTTTCTCGACGAAATGCAACATGCAATGTTGGAAGGATCCACGGCCAGCCACCGTGAGCGATCACAATATTAAGCTGCGGGAAGTCCCGCGCCACCCTGTCGAAGTAAACAGGAAGCGTATATCCACAATCCGGACCCACGTTTCCCCCTGCAGAAAGAATAATTGGCAGCTCCCGATCTTGGCAGAATTGATAAACCGGCAAGCACAGTGCATCATCCGGGTAAACCGGGTCGTTCAATAGTCCAGGTTCTAACGCGACCCCATTCACTATAGTACCGTTGGACAGATGTTTCTTCAGTTGAACCTCCCAATCCGGTTCCGCGGGATCAACCGCTGCGAACACGCATGCACGACCCGCAGTTTCAGTCGCGTACGCGATGAGCTGTTCGTTTTCGGTTGGGCCCACCGCAGGCGCGCCAATACGGCCAGGTATTACAGCCAAATCGATTCCACTGGCGTCCAATTCTTCTTCGAAAAGTTGAAGCGAAGCTTGCAACAGGGAAGGGGAAGGCTCGGAAAATCCAAACGCCGCTCCCATTTTTGCGGTCCGCTGTGGATCACCATACATCACCGCTTTTTCAAAACCCGCCACCGGCGGACGCACACGGAAGTCAATGACTTTCGATGGGGCCTTCAATTTGGTAAGTTCAGCCACAATTACGACTCCTTCCCAAAAATGACAAATAGAAGGCGACTGGGTTCAGTTGAATCACGGTAGGATGAAGAAGACGAAAGTCGATAATACTCATGAAGTCAAAGTCCCTCTGGTGAGTCAGAAAATTATAGTAGGATGGATGAACTTCGTCCTAAGGAAATCCAGAAGTTCAGCAGAATGATACCATTTATCCCTGCCAAATCAAATTCAAAGTTGTTCGGCGAATATTGCAATTTTAGTTCATTACAAAAATCTACTCCGAGTTTGATAATAGTTGCCGAACTTGCAATAGATAAACAGCACTGCCATACTACTAAGAGTTGCCCCACCCTGTTTCGGGATCTCTATAATCGCCAACTAGGAAATAAAATAGATCCCGCCACCAGTGGGAATTAAACAATAACATCGCCCTGGCAGCAGCAAGGAGAGCATTTCTACAATTTCCAAAACCTGTCCGATCGGCAATTTCTGCTGACGGATTGCTGCCTTCTTGATGATCAACTTGAAGCTGCTCGGTAAAACACCTTATGTGGAATCTCACAGGCTGGCCTAAAACCTGACTGAACTTGTCTAGGTTTTCCGCAGAAAGAACTTCCAGGAGGAGATAAAATGCCAATTCTCGAACAGTCCGGCGGTTCGCTTTACTATGAAGTAATTGATCAAACTGCTCCCTGGGTAGAAAATCCACAAACTGTCATCTTCCATCATGGAATCGGCATTTCAAGCGGTATTTGGACCGAATGGTTTCCCTCATTATTGGATCGTTTTCGGCTGGTTCGCTTCGACACCCGCGGATTTGGAAGATCGTCGGTGCCGGGAGCTGGATTCGAATGGTCACTAAATTTGCTTGCTGAAGATGTTCTGGCAATAGGTCGGGCAGCAGAATCTGAGACATTTCATCTGATTGGTGAATCTCTTGGTGGAACGGTTGCCCTTTATATGGCTATCTATCACCCCAAGTTTTTAAGAAGCATAACTGTCTGCAATGCAGCCCACCAGGGTGGCTCGGTCAATCGTGTCGAGGAATGGCGGGACTTTATCTCAAAAAGCGGAATGGAGGCATGGTCGGAGATGATGATGCCCCTGCGCTTCGATCCTGAGACAACTCGTCAAGCCGTCTATGCGTGGTACGCGAAAGAACAAGCGAAATCATCAGCTGATTCTGTCCTTGACCTCGCGGAACTATTGATTGGAGCCGATCTTAAGCCCTCATTGTCATCGATCCATGTTCCAACACTTTTGATTTCTCCAGATGGAAGTCCATTTATCTCGACCGAAGTCACTCGAGAGATCTGTAGTTTAATCCCGGACGCGGAAATGCAAGTTTTTGCGGGTACCAGACATGGCCTTGTGTGCTCACATGGAAAGGAATGTAGTCAGTGCTTTGCGGAATTTTTGGTTCGGCGCGGACTGTGCTAAACATATCCGAAGGATGGCATTGTTGATTATATCTTCAAGCGGAGTTTCAGCAACATTTGCTAAAAATATTTTAGGCCAGTGGGGGGCGGGTTCAATTGAACATCAGATATTGAATTGGATTAAAGCTCTTGCCCCCAAATACAGAGCACAGTATGTTTGCTACTTTGCAGAGAATGAAGCCATTGGCTCAGATTATTCCGAGCCACGGACAGAACTACCGATTAATTCGAACATCACCCTCCGTATCATAAACAACTGAAATTGCTGACAAGAGGCATCCAGTATGACTAGCAACGCCAATAGAGCACGTATAACTAAGGTTGAACCTATCAGTCTCTTCGTTCCGCTTGAGGAAAAAATCGAAGCGCCCATAAGCATTCCGCACTCAGACCAGCTCACCGAAATTATTTTTCCAGGCTATCGGACGACACTGGTTCGAATCCATACCGATGTGGGCGTGAACGGAATAGGTGAGTGCATCGTCCGACTTGCCCCAACCGCGACACGAGCTATCGTCGAAGACATCGCTCCCCTCCTCATAGGAAAAGACCCCCTGGATCGAGAGGCCATCACCGATCTCTTATTTGGGGTGATGATGAATCGTGGCCACCACAAGGGATTTTTTATTGAAGCAATCAGCGGTGTCGATATGGCCCTTTGGGATTGCGCGGGCAAACTTCTGGAGTTACCGCTCTATACCCTGCTCGGCGGTCAGCATCATGAAAAACTTCTTGCTTATGCTTCTTCTTTGCGATTCCGAGACTTCGACGTAGTGACAGCTCAGGCTAAAGATTACGTCGCCGGTGGCTTCAATGCGATGAAGATCAAGATCGGCCGCAACATCGATCGTCCAGAGAAGGATTTGGCACTAGTTCGAGCTATCCGCGAAGCTGTTGGCGATGAAGTCACCTTGATGGTGGACGCCAACTGTGCCTATGACGGCGATGTCGCGACAGCTATTCAAGTCGGACGAGCGTTACAAGACATGAACATATACTGGTTTGAAGAACCGCTCAGTCCCGACAACATAAAGGGCATGACCGAAATGGCGAAATCGCTAGATATACGCATCGCCGCAGGCGAAGCCGAGTTTTCGCCATATGGTTTTCGTGACCTGTTTGTAAATGGCGCAATTGATGTCATTCAGCCCAACATCTCTCGTGCCGGTGGAATAAGTGCCGGGCGGCGCATCGCTGCAATGAGCGAGGCGTTCCACATCCCTTACGCGCCGCATACGGGAAGCTGTTCGGCCGTTTGTCTAGCTGCAACTCTTCAATTCTCGGTCGCTTTACCGAACTTTCTGATATTCGAGTACATGCAAAGCGATTGGTCGGCGAATCAACCCAATCCTTTACGCCACGATTTGCTGAAATCCCCTGCAGAGGTCTTCGAAGACGGGTATATGGTTGTCCTTGATACGCCAGGCGTAGGTGCAGAAATTAATGAAGACGTTCTCGACAATTACCGTGTGGCGTAAGGCATTCATGATCGATCCAATATACGAATTTAGCGCTAGTCGAACGCACGTGAGATTGTACCAAACTAGCAAACCGAGGTTTGTTCAAATGCCTGAAAAATTTCTCGATCGCAGGAGACACCTATGTTCGCTGCACCGCCGGTAATCGAGGCCTCTGTCTTTGCTGAGGTCCCCGAACACCTTCGCACGGTCGATAAACCACCGTCGCGCTGGATCCAAATTCGGCGTAAAGGACAGAAGACCCATTCGTTCCTAGAGGGGCCCTCTTTTGATCGCGATGGTAATTTGTATTTGGTCGATCTCGCCAATGGGCGTGTCTTCAAAGTGACTCCCGACGGTACAATAAATGTGGTGGCTGACTACAATGGCGAGCCAAATGGTCTGAAAATCCACAAGGACGGCCGTATCTTCATTGCAGACCATCGTCAGGGAATAGTTCTGCTCGATCCCGTAAGCGGAAAGATTGAACCTTTTTTGACGAGCTACAGAATGGAGTCCTTCAAGGGACTAAACGATCTAATATTTGCCAGTAACGGCGACCTTTATTTTACCGATCAGGGGGATACTGGCCTAAGCGATCCAACGGGCAGGCTGTTCTGTTTGCGCGCAGGGGGACAGCTTGACCTACTGCTCGACAATATACCGAGCCCCAATGGTTTGGTTCTGACGCCGGACGAATCGACTCTTTATCTAGCTGTGACGCGCGCCAATGCGATTTGGCGGATCCCATTCGAAGTCGACCAAAGTATTTCACGAGTAGGTGTGTTCATTCAGCTATCCGGAAGCTTAGCAGGCCCCGACGGATTGGCTATCGACAGCCAAGGACGGCTCGTTGTCTGCCACAATGGTCTTGGATGCGTTTGGGTTTTTGATAGCTTTGGCGAACCTGTTTGGCGCATCAACTCAACCACTGGTCGGCAAACGACAAATGCCGCCTTCGGGGGACCAGATAATAAAACGCTATTTATTACCGAGTCTGCGACTGGCACGGTACTCCGCGCCGATTTGGACATCCCAGGAAATCCGATGTATTCTCATCTAGAATGAACCGGAATTCCAATCGCGTCATGATTCCCAATAGCTCCTAAAGATATGAATGAACTAACAACGTGGATGGAGCACACATTGGGGGCGAATCAACTCGTCAAAAGAAAGAAATTCAGAAAGAATGTCTCCGAGAGTTAAAGACTGGAACCTGATATTGGTCACTCGAATTTTACTGCAAAAACTATGCAAAATTCTCGATCAAATCATTCATCCACTCGAAGCAATTTGATACTCTAAAACAATCTGTTGACGATAATAATGATTTAGATTTGGAGGAAGAAATAAGACGGATTATTGCAGTTTGGGGGTAAAGGATTTTCCATCAATCCTCATTAGTCAAAATAGCAACAAATCAGGCGAAAAGAGCTAAGGTTAGACACCGATGCCCACAGATTTGACACTTGAAGAAAAAGAAATTGTAGAACTTCTTTACAACACAGCTTTAAGAATTGGCGAAATAGCACTAAATTGGAACACGTTAGAAGAAGCCTTAGATTTAAAGAGCTAATCGGCAAAGGAATCGTTGCAGGCAATTTTTTTACTATGTTTGGCCCAAATGGTATACCAACCAAATTAAATTTTGGGAGGAATTTCTACAAGTCTGAATATAAGAAACTGAAAGTGATCTTGGGTGATCTAGGTTTAGCAAATTACTTTGGCCGGGTCGCTTTATAATATTACTATGAAGCATTTAGCCTAGCTTCGTGAAGAATTGATTTTATGAGGTTAAATCAATGAATATAGTCGTCTTTAGCAAGGCTGGCATTCATATCGAACATATAGTCGAAGGGTTGCATCAATGGCCTGTAAGTGTATGCGGCAGCAGGGAGGAGCTTCTTG
>CAYWUX010000071.1:0-8943 GCA_964461525.1 uncultured Hyphomicrobiaceae bacterium
TAGGGAGGAGCTTCTTGTTGCTATTCCCGATGCGGATGTGGTTATTGCCCAAAATCAGGGTTTTAAATTTCACTCTATTGATGAAGAAGTTTTAACGGCGGCAAAGCATCTTCGTTTGATCCAACATTACGGCGTTTCATACGACGCGACTGATGCTGATGCAGCAGAAAGATATGGAATACAGGTTGCAACCGTACCGGGTCAGAACAGTCGATCCGTTGCCGAACAATCGCTTTTTCTTCTTTTGGCGCTTAGTGGCCGTATTGGGGACGCGCCTTGCGTCGAGCTTGCAGGCAAGACGCTCTGCTTAATTGGGCTTGGTTTCATTGGAAAAATGCTCGTAAGAATGGCCAACGGTCTTTCGATGAATGTAATCGGGGTGCGTAAGAATCCTTCCAATAAGGATATTGAAGGACTTGATATTAGCAAAGTTTTTAGTACCGACCGGTTGCATGATGCGCTAGGCATCGCCGATTTTACAATTCTTGCCATTCCTCTCAATAAAGAGACACACGACCTCATTGATGCAGAAGCGTTTAAAGCGATGAAGCCTAGTGGAATGTTAATCAATATGTCGCGGGGACCTAATGTGAACCGGTCCGCGCTTGAAGCGGCACTAAAGAATAACGAAGTTGCTGGCTTTGCAAGCGACGTTTATTGGACCGAGCCTGCTGATCCTAATGATGATTTATTGCGAGACGAACGAGTTATTATCTCACCGCATCTGGGCGGTAGCTCTGTGGAGTGTATTCGGCGTACTATCGATCATATCAAAGCGAATATTTCACGATTAGAAAGAAACGAACCGCTGCACAATCTGGTCACTTAGACTGGATTAACCAAGTGATGGCGTGATTGCGCCGTAAGATTCAAAAGGCTTCTTTGCATGCCTGTTATCGACTTTCGTATTAGGCCGCCTTACCGTGAGTTTCTTGATGCGACAATGTATACCATACCGAATCGACGGGACCGCTTTACCCGTCAATTGGGATTCAAACCCTCCCCCGCCGCGACTTCTAAATCTGTAGACTTACTGATCCAAGAGATGGATGAGGCCGGCATCGACATGGGAGCAGTCACAGCACGGCAGTCGAGCTATTTTGGTTCGGTATCAAACGAGACGGTATTGGCATTCGTTGCCGACTACCCTGGAAGATTTGTACCAGTGGCCGCAATCGATCCCCGTGTACGGCGGGCAGCAATTAACACGATTAATGACATGATGGCGGCGGGCTGCAAAGCTGTGAATATTGAACCAGGGGCGTACGATCCGCCTCTCTATGCAGATGACCGCCGCCTGTATCCGATCTATGCGCATTGCGAGGATAACAGAGTGCCTGTTATCTTGATGACTGGTGGTAACGCTGGCCCCGATCTTAGTTATTCGTTTCCGGTTCCGCTAGATCGCATACTCGCTGATTTTCCTGACCTAAAGGTGATGGCTTCTCACGGCAACTGGCCGTGGGTGAATGAAGTGCTTCATGTAGCATTTAGGCGGCCCAATCTTTATCTCTCGCCGGACATGTATTTTGCCAATATGCCGGGAATGGATGACTATATCAGGTCGGCCGATGGTTTTCTTGCTGATCGGATTATCTACGCTAGTTGTTTTCCGCTTTGTCCCATCAAAGATTATTTTGATTGGTTTACCTGCTTGCCAATACGGTCACATAATATGGATCGCATATTGTCAATAAATGCTGAGGAGTTTCTCGGAACTAAACTTTTCAAATAATAATAAAGATTGTAGATGGATGAGTAACATATAGATCTTTGCGAAGCATCTACGATGTGGACTTGTACAAAGCATTGTGTAAGCTCGGATTGAATTGCGAATTTGATGATCAATTTTCGCAATTCTGTTATAAGAATCAAGGCGATACCATCATCGAGTCGGTTCAAACTCACATCATCGGGCAGGTGACTCCAGAAACCGTCGCCTCAAGCTCGAGTTCCCATGCAGCAAGATGACCTTTGATGCTGGGCTCCGTCGAGACTCTTGGCTTGACTGAATTGGGTGGCGCTATGTTGTCGGATCTGCAGCGTGGCAAGAAGGCGCGCTACCCGTTGACGGGCCTTCTGCGCTAATCGACCTATGGTCGCTTAGCCGGATACGAAAACAAAAACAATGCCGAACGACTCTCCTGTGATTCGGTGATGTGCGCCATTCTGGATCGCACGTGCCGCCTCGACCAGTCAGACGGGACGCTTCGAAAAGGAGACACTACATTTACGGAAACTGCAGAAGGTGGTGTCTTTGACAAGCCGTACTGCATGAATTGTTAAATGCAATGGGGTATCGCGGGTATAAATATGTAGTTGCTTAAACTACTACTTTATGGTACAGCCCATAAAAAATTATATTCTCATAGTATAAAAAATGGTATTTGAAGAGCTGCTTAGTAAATATCAGACAGAAGTTAAGTTTACTCTGTCTATGGGTGACAAGAAAAAGATTGCTATGCAATGTCCCGACCAAAGGCCTTATACATTTCGACAGCCGTGTCTTCTACCGTTGTCGGCCAGAGGGAGGAGCTATCCGGGAAATCTCTGGTAAGGTTACCCTTAATATAATAATCAATTTACACATTTATATTACATATTGATGCAATTAGTTGGGTAATATCTCCAAATGACACGAAAAAATTTACTCAATGGCGGTCAAGTAATCGTTGATTATCTTATTCGCGAAGACGTGCCTTATGCCTTTGGCCTCTGCGGTCACGGCAATATCAGTTTCATGGATGCGCTGTATGAACGCGCGGACGACATCAAAACCATTTCCGTTCACCACGAAAGTGTATCAGGATTTATGGCCGATGTTTATTATCGGGTGTCTGGCCAGCCGGCCGCGACGTTTACATCATGCGGACCGGGTTCAGCCAACATGCCGATCAGTCTTGGTAATGCGTATTTAGATTCAGTGCCGTTTTTTGCGGTAACGGGCAACATACCGACCACCCAATTTAACCGCGGCGCATTTCAGGAATTGTACAGGAAATACCACGCCGGCTTCCCGTCCACGGTTCATGCCTACTGTAAACAAGTATTCCACCCCACCCGCGGCGAACAGGTCCCACAGATGGTGCGCCAGGCTTGGAAGACAATGGTCACGGGCAGGCCGGGGCCGGTAGTGCTGGATGTGCCGTTTGATATCTTTAAAGAAGCTGCCGGCGAAGAAACACCGAAACCAGAAGACTGGAGCGCCAATATTTCCAGCCGTTGCGGAGCAGATCCTGAAGGAGTGGAGAAAGCAATTGAAATATTAATGGCTGCTGAACGTCCAGTGATTTTGGTCGGTCAAGGTATTAAGTATGGGGGGGCTGAGGACGATCTATTGGCGCTAGCTGAGAAGCTGCAAATTCCGGTTGCGTGGTCGGCCAGTGGTGCCGGTGCGATCAGCTCTGCGCATCCATTGGCGTTGGGTTTAGTTGCCCGGAGCGGGGTCTATCATTCCAACCATGCAACACGTCAGGCAGACGTGTTGCTGGCTTTGGGAGTGCGCTTTGATGATCGGACATCGAGTTCCTGGATACCGGGATATTCGTTCAACATCCCGCCGACTAAACTGATCCATATCGACATCGATCCGGATGAAATTGCCCGAAACTACCCTGTTGCACTTGGGCTCATGGCAGATGTCCGCACTTTCTTGCGTCAAATTATTAACGAACTAGACAGGCGAGGCTACAAGGCTGGTCCGACGGAAAAAAGTCGAAAATGGCTCGCGACAATTGAAACATACCGCAAGAAATGGAATGCATTCGTAGCTCCTGGAATGACCGACGATTCAACCCCTATAAACCCGCAACGCGCAGCTGTGGAAATTGATAAGGTAGTGCCGAAGGATGGAATTATCGTTAGTGATGTTGGCGCGCATCACAATTGGCTGGTCCAATTCTGCAATCCGACAAGGCGAGATTCTTTAATTGGGTCCATGGGTTTTGGCGCCATGGGCTTTGGCGCAGCTGGTGTTCTTGGTGCAAAACTGGCAGCACCTGATCGGCCCGCCATATCGGTTTGCGGTGATGGCGCATTTTTTATGCATGCGAATGTTTTGGGGACAGCAGTCGAATACAATATTCCAGTTATCTGGGTGGTTTGGAACAACTATGGTTATGGCTCTATACGTGGCCTTCAGCGGGGTTATTTGGATGGCCGCGAATTCGCGACCGATTTTCGTGATCCAAAAACAGGGAAGCCATATAATCCTGATTTTGCAGCGATGGCTCGCACAGCAGGCGTTGAGGGAGTCAGCGTGGACCGAGCCGCCGATCTAGGCGATGCCATATCGGCAGGAATTTCCAGCGGTATTCCCTACCTAATTGATGCCAATATTTCTGGTGATCTAAACCCTTCAGGTACGGGCGTTTGGGAATTACCTGGGCTAGGAGTAAGCAGTCCGGGATTGGGACAGCGATACGATCCGGAAGTATTGGACTGAATGTATAGAGCGAAAGGGGGTAGTTGCGCAAACTTCTGCAGAGAATATGCGGTCAGATTTCCAATTAAACTAGTGTCTAACATCAAGTGATTTGATAGTGACTAATCACAGAGAACCAAGGTAATCAGAACATGAGCCTGGAGCATACGATGGACTGAGACTTCGGACACGAAGTAGCTTTGCGTGTCAGAGAACCGCACCGCGAGTTCACGTGATGACCGCTGCGGTTGTTCCAATGCCAAATCGACGATCTGTTCGGGAATGCTGAGTGGAATGCCCAGCTTGACCAGTGTTTGTTTGGCTGGCAGAAGTGATTGCTCATCCAGCCTGATGGTCTCAAGATTCTCTTATGCAGGAATTCTCATTCCTCATCTCCCCCATCCCCAATCTGCTTTTCTTTGAGGAGGCGTAAATCCAATGCTTGTACGCAGCCATCTCCTTGGGCATAAATAAGGTAGTTGTGTAAGCAACTACATTACGGTACTTTCCATTGACAATGGAACAAAAAGGGATGTTATGTCAAAAAGCGATACATTATATCCTCAAGACTGTTTGGTGCCGCTCGTTGAGTACGATGAATTCTCATACGAATACTGTGGTCCCTTGGAAAAGACGGCAATTGCTATCGCACACAACCAATAACGAGAACAGATCTTGAAAAGTTGCCGCCACAGAAGATTTTAATTATTCATAAATTGGGCAAATAAAATTTCAACAGAAGGAGAAAATCAATGAATCCGAAGAAAGCAAATGGTTTCCACGACTCTGGCTTGGGCTCCTATAGAGTATAATTTTTGTGCCGAATACGGTCAATGAAGATAATAAACTGGAGGAAATTTAGATGATGAAAAAAACGATCAGAAGAATAGCTACCTTTGCATCGGTTATGGTGTTGGGTTCGATGCTCTCGGGAACTTCTATTGCGGCCGAGCCACTGAAGCTGAAATTCACTACTGGCGCTGCTGGGGGAATATTTTTTATTCAAGCCGGTGTTATTTCAGAGATCTTGAAAAAAGAATACCCGGGCTCCGAAATAAATGCTTTTCCGGGTGGGGCTATCGGCAATCTCGGAGTGGTCAGCAAAGGTATTTCTGACATTGGATTGACGCATATCAATATGTACCCGCTGGCGCTCAAAGGAGAGGCGCCTTTCAAAAATAAGTACGATAACGTAGCCGCGATCATGAAGCACGGCTATTACTCTTATGCTCAACTACTCGTAACCGAAGACAGTGGAATCAAGTCATTTGAAGATATCAAGACAAAGAAGATTCCTCTAAAAATCGCGACAACTTCGAGGGCTGGTGCCAGTTACTGGATGGGTGTGTGGTTGCTTGAGGAGTACGGAATTTCAACTGATACATTGAAAAGCTGGGGCGGAGACGTTGTACATGGCAGTATGAATGATCATGTGAATTGGTTCCGAGATGGTCAGGTCAATGCCTGGGCGGGTGGAGGTCATCTGCCTTCGAATGCGCCGCTGCAGATCTCGCAGTTTACAAAAGTCCGGCTGCTGAATGTCGACAAGTCACATTTAGATAATTTGACAGCTCGTATTTTAGGCGCGCAGGCTCGCACAATTCCTGCTGGAACTTATCCCAAAATGGCTAACGGCTCGCAAGACGTGCACACCTTCTCGGATCCCGGAGGTATTATCGTACGCAAAGATATGCCCGAAGACGTTGTTTACAGAATCACAAAAGCGTTGGTTGAGAACGAGAAGACGATACGCGAAGGGGCCGGGATGGAGGAATTTGATCCTAAGACGGCATGGCAAAATATTGGCCCGCTGCATCCGGGTGCAGCCAAATACTTCAAGGAGCGAGGCTGGATGAAATAATCATCGGAAACGCTTCTGTCCAATATTTGACCGAGTATAGGCCTGATGGAGATGACCATGGATAAAATTTCTTAGCCACGGTCATTTCCATTCTTGCAAATTGTAACTATCCGGAGACTTTTCCGGTACGCGAACAACCCGGGATTTGTTGGATACCTTGCCTCCTATGGACTTTGAAGGAGTTTCAGCTAAACCAGCTCCCGAAAGCCGATGACGGCGGGTTGAAATGCACTCAACCACATAAGATAAAAAGTTGCCTCATGATATCCTCTCTGAATGCATTCCTGACGTTGCATAGAGGCAAGATTATTGGCACTGTTGCTGTCGCGATGTCCGTTACGCATCTAACGGTGGCTGTAACAGGTGCTGTTGCGGGTTTACTGTTGAAAGCCATCCATCTCAGTTTTGCCATGGTGTTGGCCTTTCTACTTTTCCCAAATTCTAAATCACGAAAGGATACCTTGAACGTTTTCGATGTCGCGTTGAGCCTTATCTCTCTAGTTGTTTTCGGATACATCATCGTTGACTATGACCAAATACAAGGGAGGATGGTGTTTCTGGATGACTTCACGGATTGGCAATACGCCATGGGTATCCTCGCTATACTTCTGGTCCTCGAGGCCGGGCGCAGGGCACTTGGTTGGACGTTAAGTATTCTGACCGTAGTCATGTTATTCTACGCAAGCTTTTGCGAGTACTTTCCAGGAATTTTGAGGGTGAAGGGGTGGAAATTTCGGGAAATCGTAGAGGTTTTATATTTTACGGGAGAGGGAATTCTCGGCATTCCAATCGGTGTCTCGGCGACGTTCGTGTTTCTATTCGTCATGATAGGAGCCTTCCTGAATAGAGGTGGTGGAGGTAGATTCTTTTTGGGTCTGGCTGTGAGCCTGACAAGAAGCTCAAAAGGAGGGCCTGCCAAAGTTGCTGTCATAAGCAGTGGCCTGTTCGGTTCTATTTCCGGAAGTGCGGTTGCCAATGTGGTTAGTACTGGAAATCTGACCATACCCTTGATGAAGCGGATGGGATACAGGCCAGAGGTGGCTGGTGCCATTGAAGCTGTGGCATCAAGCGGGGGACAGCTCATGCCACCTGTTATGGGTGCAGCAGCTTTTGTCATGGCAGAGATCACCCGTACTCCATATAGTGATATCATCACGTATGCACTTTTACCTGCGCTCCTCTACTACATGGCCGTATTTGCCATGGTGCATCTTGAAGCGTTAAAGAACAAGATGGAAATGGTGGAATTACCGAAAGATAGTGATTACTTGAAGTTCGCCCATATGATCATCCCGATACTTGTAATGCTGGCTATGATCTTTATTGGATACACCCCTTATTTATCTGCGACGACCGCCATATTTTTGAGCATGCCACTGTCGTTCCTGAGAAAGGAATCCCGAATGGGTGTTGTAGGAATTCTTGGAGCCATGGCAGACGGTGCAAAAGAGGCTATCCCCATTGCCATGGCTTGTGCATTATCCGGATTGATTATCGGATGCCTGTGGTTGACCGGCTTGTCGTTGAACTTTGCGAGTGTCGTATTTTCACTATTTGAAGGTATTCCATTCCTCGGATTGATCCTCGTAGCCGTCGTTTGCATAGTTTTAGGCCTTGGTCTGCCGACCGTTGCGGCTTACATCGTGGTTGCTTCAGTAGGTGTGGCTCCATTGGTCAAGCTCGGATTCCCGCTAATCGGTGCGCACTTTTTCGTGTTCTATTTTTGTATATTAGCAGTGATTACACCTCCTGTCGCTTTAGCTGCGTACGCTGGAGCAACTATTGCCGGTGCTAATTTCTTTCGAACAGGAGTCACTGCCGTAAAGTTCGGCTTTGTTGCATATCTGATTCCCTTCATGCTGATTTACCATCAGGAACTGATGCTCATAGGAGATCCATTTCAGATCGTGCGTGCATTTATCACAGCATTGATTGGCTCACTTTCGCTGGGATTTGCTGTACAGGGATGGGTATTCACGAAGGCCTCCATTTGGCAACGGCTGTTCCTGTTCGGGGCAGGACTAGCCTTGATCGTGCCAGATTGGCAAACCGACCTCTTGGGGGCTTCCCTATTTCTAATACCT
Source organism: uncultured Hyphomicrobiaceae bacterium (assembly GCA_964461525.1). Taxonomy (GTDB): domain Bacteria; phylum Pseudomonadota; class Alphaproteobacteria; order Rhizobiales; family CAYWUX01; genus CAYWUX01. The sequence continues at coordinate 8,369 of CAYWUX010000071.1, forward strand.
GTTGTCATTCAGTGGCGTTTAAGAGAGCACAGCGAAAGTGAGGCATAGTGGAGTGGGCATAAATAAAGCAGTTCTTTACATAACTACTTTACGGTACTGTCCATTGGTGTTGGGTTCGATTCTCGGGAATTTCTATTGCGGCCGATCTTATCCACATGAATGAGCTTGGTTGGCGGAACACTAAACGAATGTCCAGGAACACGCTCGATTACGTTTGGTCATCGAAACGCATGCACTAAGCAAGAATGACGTTGACATTCCGAACCACGCTGATTCCATTGCGTGCGAACATACTGGGCGCCGGAGTACGCTCTGCCGGAATTGCATCGAGTCCCCCGCATAACGGGTGCCCTGATCGACAATGATCACCGGGCGTTCCTCATGAATGAAAACTCGACCGTTCGAAACAAACCTTCCGGATCAGCAACTGATCGCGATGACATATTGCCTGATCACCCTATGCCATCGGTGGTCGCTGCCTTGGTATCTTCCTTGAAAAATGTTGGATGACACGTCCAACTCGAGATACAAATTGCCGAGGCCAATCGACATGTTCGTGGATCCCGGGCCGCAGG
>CAYWUX010000072.1:0-8472 GCA_964461525.1 uncultured Hyphomicrobiaceae bacterium
GCCGCTTTTTAAGATCGACAAGCTTGGATGAACTGCCGGAGATCTGGAACGTTCTACGTGGAGAGATGAGCTTGGTGGGCCCTCGTCCGCTGTTGATGGAATATTTGGATCGATACTCGGAAGACCAGGCCAAGCGCCATGACGTCTTACCAGGTATAACAGGACTGGCCCAGGTCAAAGGACGTAATGCCTTGTGCTGGGAAGAAAAATTCGCCTACGACATCGAGTATGTCGATAACCATAACCTTTGGGTCGATATGAAAATTCTAGCCATGACGGGTTTAAGTATCTTCAGACGTGAAGGGATTTCGGCGGAGGGATACGCTACCATGCCATTCTTTATGGGCACGGAAGAGCCCTTTGCGGGATCCGAAACAAGAGACAAGGAAACAAATTACACCAAATCCTGATGCCGAAACAAATTTCCTAGGCGGCAACTTTACGAAATGAAGAGGTTGATTAAGGGTAACGCCCTGCCTGCAAGCACAACGAATTGTTACGGGTTTTTCTTTGGCAGCAGCAAACAAAACTCTGACAGATCAATCAGTTTTTCCTGTACGTTTGGGCAAAAAGATGTAAAAAAATCTTTCTAGTTTCAATCCAGACCAGGTCTAAACGATAAGTTGTGGTTTGGATTGCGCAGCCTCGGTCAAAACCATTTCCCATCGATCGAAGATTTGATCTGGAGCGTACTTCTTTATGCTTTCCTTACCCCGAGCACCCAATTCGGCCCGAAGACCGGAGTTATCCATGAGGCGGCGCAGCGCATTTACCAGCGATTCAACATCACCGTTGCCTTCAGCCAGCAGACCGTTGCAGCCGGATTTGATCAACTGGTTCACTCCGGCACAATCATCAAATCCCACGGACGGCAAACCATGAGCCATGGCTTCCGCCAGCGCATTGGGAAATCCTTCCCATCGCGATGTCAGTACAAAACAGTGCGCCGACTGGTAATAACTTTCTATATTTTTTTGATGACCCGGTAGCAGAATACGTTTGGAAAGGCCGTGATTTTTAATTGCAGTAGTCAATTCTTCCCGATGTTCTCCTTCGCCGACAATGAGTAAATTCCAATTAGGAAAAACGGTAGCAAGCTGAGCAAATGCTTCTATCAATACTGCATAATTTTTCTGATATCCGAGGCGCCCGACTGAAAGTAAATAAAATTTTCCATCTTTTCCGAGGGCTTCAGGTTGGGCGCTGCATGGGGCCTCGAATACTGGATTGGCGATTGCGACCAGTTTGTTTTTCAGATATTCCGGATAAAGACTGATATAGCTTTCCCACTGCACAATCACGCTCCTGGCCAAACGAAAAAAATTATACACGACCGTCTGGCTTCGACTCCCCTTAACATGCATAAAGCGGGTCGGAGCATTGCGAACTGCAACCAGTACAGGAATTCCGGTACCGAGAGTAGAGGATTTGATTTGCATGAAAGGACCATTTTGAAAACATATCACGAGATCTGGCTTAGTTCCTGTGATGATCCTACGTATCTTTTCTAGACGTTGCAGTCTCAATTGGAGACAGGGCTTCTTATCGAGGTTTCCCAGGTTCAGACGATGCCAGACTATTTTGTCAGACAGCTGGTAAAACGAAGTGGCTGAGTTCGAATCCCAGGTTAGGAACTCTATATCGTGTCCTCGATGAGACAAAGCGTTCATTAAGGTCGAAACCGCACGTTCAACTCCGCCGGCAATATTATCGACTGACCGGGCCACAAACATAAACCTCATTGCTGATGCCTTTGCTGCATTTTCCGTTCATGAACAATTCTCTTCGGTGCCGTCGACAATAAATGCCGGCTTACGGCAATAGGGTTTACAAGCAGCAGACCCAGCAAATTGAGCAAGAGCATGTCGTATCGTCTTTTGAAATGCCAATACCGTAGCTTTGGCCAATGTCTTGCATAATAATATCTGTTAACCGAACGCAGGTAGTCCGCGTATTTTTCGACCAGACGCTGTTCAGCTTGTAAGTTTATTTTGGGAGATTTGTCTGCAGAGTTAGTTGAATATTGAGTGAAGAGACGCTGGCTTGTGCCGATGAAGTGCCCACCTTTGAAGGCCAGTCTAATTGCAAAATCGCCATCCTCAACCCGCTTCAATGTTTCATCGAAACCGCCTACGGCCGTGAAAGTTGAACGTCTTGCCATTAACGCACATGTTGGTGTACCTGATCCGTAGTCCCATTTTGGATTGCGCTTGAAGAATAACAACCAGTCGACGAAGCCACTACCTTTAGGCACACCGTCCTTGGAAGTTCCGATCGCAGGCAATGGTTTAACATATCCATTTGGGTAGCGGCGAATACCAGCAGCATAGCAGGATACTAACCTGGCACCAGTCTGCTGTTCGTAAGCAGTCAGAGTTTTCAACTGCTCAGTAACTCTATGTGGATAGCTTTCGTCATCATCGTCGAAATATACAACAAACTCTCCGTTTGCTTCACGCCATACCGTGTTACGGGCGCCTGCGGGACCGGTATTTTGCTCATGCTGCAGGAAGCGGACGCAATCCTCATCCTTCGTCAGGTTTTGTATCAGTTCAGCCGTATTGTCCGAAGATGCGTCATCGACAATCAGTATTTCGAGATCGGGCCAATCCTGAGCCAAACAGCTTCGTACCGCTCTTTCCACAGTATCCTCAGCATTGAAACACAATAATCCTATGGTGACGAGATGTTTGGTCACGATATTGTCTTGTCGAATTTATGAAGCTGTAGCAAGGAACGATTATAGGTTACATTACTACGGGCACCCAATAGCCTTTGAACTGTCATCACGGGGTATTGTACAATCAACATTCCAAAATTTGATAATGTTGCCCATGTTCGCTCTCGAAGCAAATCGTACTTTCTTAGAACCCAAAGTCTGCAAAATTCATACTGTCTCGCCGTTTCAAAGTAATCTCGGAATTTGTCCAGGAGTTGAAGGGCATATTGGGTCTCTTCCGCGAAACTCTTTTCAGAGGAAAGAGTCATTGTCTGGGTGACAAGAGGTTCCGCAATTCCTACAAAATGACCCCCCTTGAGTCCAAGTCTGACATTAAATTCCGTATCTTCGCTTCGGCGGAAGTCAGGATCAAAACAGCCCAGAGCAAGATAGGTGTCTAACCGAGACATCTGAGAACATGTCGGGCAGGTTCCGTGTTCACCGGACAGGCGCTTTCCAGTCAAAATAAATGCGACCATATCCCTTCCGGATGGGGCAGGGCGATCGGACTGCTGTCCAAGTGTCGGACTATAGACAATTCGTCCGTCAGGATAGATCTGGCTGCGCGCTGTATAGCAAACAACATGCGCTCCTTTAGAGTACTTTTTTTCATAATCAAGAATACGTCTTAACTGACGGGCGAGACGTTCAGGATGACTTTCATCATCGTCATCAAAAAAGGCAACAAAGGCGCCTCTCGCTTTTTTGAGAATTCTATTTCGAGCCGCTGCTACCCCAAGATTTTCGTCATGATCTATAACACGGACTTCTTTATGGTCACCGGCTATCCGGTGCAGAATTTCGGCTGTGTTATCTGTGGAACAATCATTTACCACGATAATTTCCAGAGGTCTCCAGGTTTGAGACAAGGCGGAACGGATCGCGCGTCCTACTGATTGTTCGGCATTATATGCGGTAATTCCACATGTGATCAGTAATTCAGTCATGCTGGCGTCTCTCCGGCAAGCTGATAAATGAGAAGCTGCCACTTGTCGTACTGCAGTTTGGGCACAAACTGCTGCATTTCGACGATTGCTCGGGCGCCGCGGACATGTCTTTCCTCATCGTCGGACATAGCGGCCGTCAAAGCAGCCGCCAGTGATTCAATTTCCTCTCCTGGCTCGGCCAGCCAGCCTGTTTTGCCTTCTTTAATAAGATCGGCAACACCTTCAGCTTCCCTGAACCCTACTGCAGGCAAGCCGGTGCTTAATGCTTCTGCAAGCGCATTGGGGAAACCTTCCCAACGGGAAGGAAGAACAAAGAGATTAGCGCTGGAATAAAACGTGAGGATTGTCTCTGTCGGAGGTTTTATGGTGATACGGTCAGCCAGTCCAAGGCTGGATATCATCTGTCGAAGTACTCTCGCATCAGGACCATCACCAATGATGAAAAGATCCCATTGAGGCTGCGAGTTCTTTATCCTTGCAAAAGATTGAATTAGACAGTCCAGTCTTTTCTGGACAAGGTCCAGGCGACTGACTGTCAACAGGCGATACCGGCCATCAATTCCCGGAGCCTCGGGTCTAGCTTTTGTCGAACTCTTTTCAACGGGGTTTGAAATACATTTTACTCGCCTTCTCAACGTCAAGGGATAGGCTAGTTGGTATCTCGGAAACTGAACAGTTATTGAGTGGCAAAGGTGCAGCAAAGCAAAACACAGCCAACGCTTAATCAACCCAAACCGCAAACGATACATTGCCGGCCCGTTTCGTTCGGCCGCAACCAGTTTTGCTCCGCCGAGCAATGACGCGGCATATACTGTCTTGTCTCCGCTCATTACAAATCCGATGAGAATGCCGATACCGTTATGCCGCAATATACGGGCTATTAATCGTGTTCGTCGCGTCTTGTCTTTTATACCGTAACCATGTCCCAACCGATGCCAGGTAACATCCTTGCTTATGGGATAATAAGACGGTGTTTCCATCGCATCTAAACTAATGAGGTGAACTTTTAGGTTTCGTTTGGTAAGCTCACACGCCAGCTGACAAATCATACGCTCAGCACCACCCGCGTGGTTCAAGTAATGGTAGTATAGAGCAACAGCTGTCACGCTAATAATCCAAATCGATCAGACGTATGTGAGATAATTCATGGTTAGCTCATTCTACGCAGTCCTAGCTGCAACACATTCGTACAGGCGTAAACTTCTTCATGTTTACCATCAACTCACAAGACAGGACCATTCCGTTCTCATCTTAAAAAAATGGAATTCAATTCGTTACTATCTCCATACGACTGCCTTCAACCTCCATCTGGATTTCTCCACAAGAATTTTGGGTGCGGCTAAACAGGCAAGAGCCATATAAAAATAGCTTCTGAACAATCGACCCTTGCCACCGTGGAACCGACAATACGCAATTGCACACGACGCCCAATACGTGCCATGATCGGTAAGATATTTTCGATACTTTTTTCGAATTTGCAATGAATATTGTAATGGAATATTTCCGGATTTATCGGTTGTGGGTGTCTTGTACTGTGTAATCAGGGATTTGTTCACGGAAATAAAATGACAGCCAAGAAACGCAGCCCTTATCGCATAGTCCCATTCTGCACATCTGCGGAAAGTTTCGTCAAATGGTCCGACCTTCGTAAAGGCATTTCGTCTGGCCATAAGTGTGCAACTGCCGAACATTCCCCAAACAAATTTCGGATCATAGGTATGCCCGAAGATATAATTGGCAACAGCAATCCCATGCGGTTCGCGGGCTTGCCGGCCGATTGCGTATGCAATGTGATCAGGTGAGGTTCTGCCGGGCTTTACAACATTCCGGTTAGAGTAACAAAACACCAGATCGCAATTGTTTTCCTGCTCATAAATCCGTATCCTGTTCCACTGATCTGTTAGCCGATCAGCAATGCTATAGTCGTCATCATCAAAAATTGCGATGAATTCGCCCTGAGCTTCCTTTACAATTGTATTCAACGCACCCGCATAACCTCTGTTAGTTGGGTGAATTATAATTCGTATGTCTTTGTATTGATCTCCAAGCCTGTCCAGAATTGCCTTGGATTCATCTCGAGAGCCGTCATCGACGATAATGATTTCTTTTTTTGGCCAATCCTGGCGTAATGCGCTTTCAACTGATCTAACAATGGTTGCATCCGCATTATAACACGTAATGCCAATTGTAATGATCGGCAATCTCCTCGTTTCCAATGAATTTTGTTCCTGGCGATTAGTCACAATTGGTTTTTCCTCTTGATAGCGAAGAGTTTTCCGCCATTGGAGATCTGAGGGCAATTTCTGCCGGTCCAAATTTGATGCAGTTTTGCGAAGCTGTACTGAGATTTCTTTTTCAAGCTGGCCAAACGGATTTTTCGTTTAAACACTGTTCTTGATTTCAGAAGAATTTCCTGAATGTCGGCTTTCGTTCGATTGAGCAGAATATAAGTCATCCAGTATATGTATCGAAAATGATTGCAATTTAATTTAAAAGAATTGAGCAGGACCTTCGAGGCACCGGAATAGTTCCCCAATTTGGTCTCTCGTTTGACAAAATACAGCTCACGCAGTTCAGCATAGTTTGATCTATTCGGTGGATTAAATGGAATAGTAATATCATTTGGCCGGGTCACGTAATAATCATTTTCCCTGAGGAACCTCAAGACAGCTTCATTAAGTTCCTCCTCTATTTTATCAGCTTGGGCGCCGCTTAGTAGGGGCTGAAATAGTTGGATATATTTCTCAGGGAGGGAAAGTTTGTGAAACAGTGAATGATAGGCTTTGCAATAGAAATCATCTTCTGGCGAACAGACATAGACCCCTTCCTCACTCTGCACTCTGTTTTTGAGAATTCTTTCCTGCCATTGACGGGGATAATATTTGTCACCGACATATCGAATGTCAAATGGTATTTTCTTCCCACCAATATCAACGCGATTCGCTACCTTGAATCCGCCTTCTTCATATGGCCTTCCCACGTTTCGAAACAGTTTATTTGATTTTGTTTTGTAGGATATGCCTCCCAAAGCTCTTTTGACCGCAAAATAATTATCACAAAGAATGTCAAAGTCGTCCTCACCTGAGAGCATTTGGCTAGACGGCCTTCTTAAAACAACATACTTGTTATTCGCAACTCTGTTTAAGGCGGAAACGACATCGGAGAAGGAACAAAATGCCGGACGATTTTTAACGTAGTAAGAATAAGGCAAACTCGATTTGTCATAAGACAGATAGTAGAGGTTTCGGCGGGCTTCCTCCTGATTGTCTGATGAATGAAGGTGTCCTTCGCGGCCGGATCTGAGTCTGGATTTGATGTCAAAAATTTCCGAGTTGACGATTCTCGATTCCGGGGTAAACACCCGTTTTCTGGGGCTGTAACCGGGATTATGGCTGCAGACAACCAAACCACAAAATTCCTCCTTCGCTTTGGCAGAGCCCTGTAAATGTGGCGTATCGTAGAAGAGTTTTAACCAGGCCTTTCGGCTGGAACAGCAGTCTTCATAAATACGCGAAGAAAAAACGATCTTGTCAATAACCTGTAGACGCTCATTCAGCTTGTTTTCGATCTCTTTGATATTGTCAAGCGACCAGACCACAAAAATATGGACTTCGGAATTTTCAGGAAAACCATTCATCAGATAATGCAATCGGCTTACGGTGTAAGTGTCCGAAAAGGTCCGCTTCTTTAAATTCGATTTCTTTTCCAAGGAAACAGCTGTCGCAAAATCAATTATTTTTAGGCTGCCATTACTGACTAGAATATTCTGCGGCAATAGATCTCCATGATGGCAATCGGCCCCGATTAATTTCGAAACTAACAACTTCAACTGTTGTTTCCAGTCGAGTGGAGCATTTGAAACCGTTATTGGTTCGCCGCAATACTTCATCCGGACAGTCAAGTCGTCATTATTAAAATTTAAAATATCAGGCACAAATTGAGTAGAATCCAGGGCTCTCAGCCAACGACATTCATTGTTGTACAGACGTTTGTTTGATGGGTGATACTTCTTGGTTACAATATCTCCATCAATGCTGATGGTAGCACTTCGCGTATGCAGAACCCTTGTAATTTTCCTAGTAGGTGTCATTGATTTATTATAAATATCAGTGATGTTAAAAGGCCCAAACTTTATAAGTATCTTTGCTCGGCATCGATTGGCGGCGCAAATTGTAAAAGCTGTGTGTAGTTCTTTGCTTACCTTGCGTAAATGTGAGAGCTATACGGCGTAGACCATTCTTTGGAATGCCGCGTCAGTATCCAGTAGTTCGTCATAGGTTCCGAATTTTTTTATTTTTCCTCTTTCTAACAGAAATATTCGGTCACAGGTTCGCACCGTCGCCAAACGATGAGCAATTATCAAAATTGTTTTGAGGTTCGATAGATTGCGAATAGCATCCATAATCGCTTTCTCTGTCAGATTGTCCAGAGCACTTGTTGCTTCATCAAGAATAAGTATCTGGGGATTATGATAAAGGGCGCGGGCAATGCCGATACGTTGTCGCTGACCGCCGGAGAGCCTCACGCCGCGTTCCCCTACAATTGTATCGTAGCCATTGGGCAGTTCATCTGTAATGAATTCATGGAGTTCTGCGAATTGAGCAGCTCGTTTAACCGCTTTAATGTCAACATTAACGTCCTTGATTCCAAAGGCGATGTTGTTTGCTATGGAAGTATCGGATAAGAAAATGTTCTGCGGTACATACCCGATCGTCCGTTGCCAGTCTCGTATATTCTTGTTATCAATCAGTGTGTCATCGACAAGAATTTTACCACTTTGAAGCCGCAGTAAACCGAGTATGATAT
>CAYWUX010000073.1:0-7933 GCA_964461525.1 uncultured Hyphomicrobiaceae bacterium
AATTGACTATTCCTGCTCATCCCAAGGATCAGAGACTGTTTAGCGCGGCAAGTTTCTTTTCCCACGCGAGAGCCTGTGAGACTATGGTGTCAAGATCTTCGTATTCCGGTTCCCAATTCAGGAGATCTCTGATCTGCTTGGCTCCCGCCACAAGTTCTGCCGGATCTCCAGGACGTCGTTCCTCGGATTTGACATCAAATTGGACTCCAGAAATGCGTTGCACACTGTCAATTACTTCCAGCACCGAATACCCTCGACCATAACCGCAGTTCAAAATCCGGCTTTCTCCACCGCCTCGTATATAGTCAAGAGCTAGGGAATGAGCACGAACCAGATCGGTTACCTGGATATAATCTCGAACACACGTGCCATCCCTGGTCGGATAATCAGTTCCATAAACGCCAATATATGGGCGTTGCCCGAGCGCCGTCTGCGAAGCTACTTTAATGAGGTGTGTGGCTTCGGGGAAGGACTGACCCGTTCGTCCTTTGGGATCCGCACCCGCGACATTGAAATAGCGCAGGGCTACATAGGAAAAATCAAATGCCCGACTGGTATCGGCAAGCATCATTTCTGTCATCATCTTGGACGTCCCATAAGGTGAAATGGGATGGAGCGGCGTCATCTCAAAAACCGGGTTCGAATTTGGTATGCCATAAACGGCCGCGGTTGATGAGAATATAAATTTATTAACACCTTGGGCCACGGCCGCTTCAATGAGGGTACGCGATTTCACAGTATTGTTAAGGTAAAATCCCAGCGGATCTATCAGGCTTGCCGGAACCACAATCGATCCTGCAAAATGGATGATGGCTTCCACACCATAATCACCCAGAATATTCCGGACAAGTTCACCATCTCCAATATCACCATCTACAAGGATAGCTTCAGGCGGAACCGCACGCCGGTGTCCGGTGCTCAGATTATCAACGACGATAACGGTTTCGCCCGTATCCAATAGCTCCAGAACCATATGACTGCCAATATAGCCAGCCCCGCCAGTGACTAAAATGCTCATAATGATCTCCAAATAGCCTTAATCAGATCAAATAGTCGATCTTCACCACTTCACACCGGGTTTCATATTTAACCCTCAACATTTTCAATCCTTTGTTCATGCATCCATTTAAAACACCGCGTACGCTGTAACCAGACTCACCCGACATTTCATTTCGACTGAACTCCTGCGAAATGCACAACAAAAATTGAACCGAACGCCAACTATCCTGAGCACCGGATCGAGGATCAAATAGAAGCAAAACCCGCATCCAATATCAACCGTGTTTCGTCGGTAATTTTAAACCCCACTCTATGACATGAAAATTCATTAAACATGTTAAGGTTGATACTTCACTTAACTCCAATTAGCAGTGGATACATCTTCAGATTTTGGGAACACAAAAATATTGTACATTTCCGGGTTTTTAATGACACGATTTCGCTTCCTGCTCATGCTCCGTTCCGGGATCTTAACATTGAGCGAAGCTTTGGTAGGATGGTAACGAACATCGACGAGGACGATTAAACTCCTGGCAAAAAAGGATGTTGAGCATTCACGTAACGGAAACTAATGACTCAGAAAACAGCTTCGCAGTAAAGCCTATCTAACCAATGGCCGAACGCTCCATATACGGAGAAAATTTAAAGGCTTGTCGGGTGTCTAAAAAACCAAATTGACAGTGGCTTTAGAATCCATTGATAGGGAAGTGGGAAGAATGAGAAACCAGACCGATCGGGTAAATAACGGTCTCGCAATTATAAAGACTCAGTTCATCCGGGCCTTTGGCATTTCAGTGAGGTTGCCCGCGTCCGTCTGGTAGGAATTTTGCGCTGTTTTCTCGTCACCAGATGTTTTGATGGCTGTCAATACGTCGTTAACGCTACATTCGTATTTTTCTACGATACACCCCATCTCACTCAGCACCACTTTTAGTCTGTCCATTGAATTGGAATTTTTCAGATTGGCACGATTAATGGACCTAATCAGTTGCTCTATTTCATTAGTCGTCTGAAGTGTATTTTCTATTAGCATATTCAAGTCTTGGACTATTGGTGCCAGAGTGGTGGACTTCTGACTATGGATTGTTTCCAGGGTTGAATTCAAAGCCAATACATTGATCCGGCCTACAACTTCGTTAATAAAAGTACTTGCCGATTTTATGTCGTCGGCAAACTGTGTAACTCTGTATTCATTAAGCTTCATGAAATTGTCCTGTTGGACGATCTCTTCAGCCGTCCTATACGACGCCGAGACACGATCTGCAACTTCCTGAATCAACAAACTCATCTCTTCCGCATAAGAATTGACAGATCGTGTACTCGGATTAACGCCGTTTACTGTAAGAATATCCTTTATCAGTACGTGCCAACCATTAAGTACCTTTTCCAGAGAATCGATGGGTAGACTAACCCGCGCCTGCGCCATCCTTTGGCGAAGGCTGTCGTTCTGCATCAAACGTTTCAGCGTTTTGGCAAGAGGTCCTATTCGATGCTCGCCTCCCTCCACAAGCATGCCATTAACACCTGACTTGATTAGGAGATTTGTTCCCTGACATTCAATAAAGCCTACTGCCGGAAGCTTGTGAGCCATGGCTTCAGCAGTCGCTAGCCCAAAACTTTCATAAAGCGACGACATTACGAACAAATGAGCCGATGCGTACTCCGAGGAGATATCCCTGGCGATGCCCGGCAGCTGAACTCGCTCTTCAAGCCCCAACTTACATATTTGTGCTTCGAGTCGACCGCGCAACTCACCTTCACCCACAATGCGGAGATCCCAGTCAGGAACCTCACCGGCAATTTCTGCAAAGGCTTCTATTAGTGATGCATGATCCTTCTGGACCGAAAGTCGCCCCACAGTTAGCAGTATTTTCCGCTCTTTGGGCTGTCCCGCAGCATTAGCATAACTGCTCGGCATGACATTTACAGGATTAGGAACCACCGTCATATGGGCCTTCAAGATCGAAGGATAGGATTCGCGCACTTGTTCGGAAACAACGGTTATGCGCTTGGCAAACAGCGGTGTCAACAATAGAAGCAAAGCCTGCAGCGGTCGCGATTTGTAATGATTAGGAACAATATGCTCGCTCGCCACAAGTGGGATGCCCAGACCCAACAAAGCTAGTCCCATGGGAATAAACATACTGTGCATAAACCCGACAGCAATATCCGGTCGAAGTTCCTTCATGAGCTTTCGCATCGTTCGAATGCGCTGAAACGTCTCTATCGCACCAGCAGATTGCCTCGGATCTCCAACGCTGACATAGACCCTTTTGATCGAGGGATGAAGAGAATAGAATGTGCGACCGTTCGGTCTGTCGAAAGTTAAGAGAATGATTTCATGCCCAAGCTTTGCCAGTCCCGAAGCGACCTCAGAAATCACTCGCTCGGCACCACCACCTTCCACGTTCATGGACTTTATGGCAAAAACAATCCTCATACGAATGGCTCCCCGCAAAGCTCGTATTTCAAGTGTCAAATTCCGCGAATCTGCTTAAGTATCTCGTCTGGCTTGTATTCTCCCAGACTTATTCGACGGCCAATTAAATTGGTTAACAATTCCTTAATTATTTAAAATGCTAGTATTCAAGTAATCATGACTGATTCGTTTAGTTTTTGCTTTTAGAAATTTCTCAAGTTAGGAGTTCCACAATATTTCAGCTTCGCATCAACAATCTAATTACAGTTCCTGTACAACATCTAAGACACGCGAAAGCCACCTAGGACAAGCGAGTAAAAGTGGGGAAAGATGGATCTCGGTGGTACTGCGGGAAAAATATTCCAGGAGCATTTTTTTTGGGAAGAACTCCGAGGTGCCCTACACGGAAATTTTCATCCACAAATTATGAACACAATTTAATCTTGGATGTACCTCAGGTTTCTCTGAAAGTATTCATTAACTGATCTGAAAATGGCTTGATGAGGTAATCCATCACCGTCCGATTTTGTGTCGTTATATGAGCCTGAACCGGCATGCCAAGTTTAAGAAGCTCAAAATGGTGCTTACCCAAACCGTCAGACTTGAGAATAATATCGACACGGAAATAGGGCCGATTGGTTTTAGGATCAATCGACTGATCTGCACCAATAACTGCCACTTCTCCGTTGATTTCCGGCATCAATCTATTCAACGAAGCAAAGTGCAAACGAACAGACTGCCCGGAATGAATTTCATCCACATCCATAGGCCGGACCCGAGCACGAACTAAGAACTGGTCTCCGGCCGGGACTACGGTCATGAGATTCTGTCCTGGATTGATCACCCCATTTACCGTATGGACCTGCATATCATGAATAAAGCCAGATATTGGTGCAACAATATTCGTCCGATGCAAGAGCGATTGCTCAAATAACCTTTGTTGGTTAAGATTCGCAATATTCAGACGTAGCTCAGCAATTCTGGACAGCACATTTGACTGCCATTGTTCTTCGATTTCGAGGATCAAAAGTTCAATTTCACTAACTTTTGTCCTCAACCTGGCAATATCGGCCTTCACCTCACCTATTTGTCCCTTAAGCCTGATCACTTCTCGCTGCATTGGGACAATTCTGCTCCTGGCAGCCAGGCCTTTTTCGCCCAGAGTCTTCAAAATTACCAACTCTTCATCGGCGAATTCCAATTGTTTCTGACCTGACTCAAGCCTAGCTTTAAGACCTGCAATGGCGGACTGGGTTTGAGCAACTTGTTTCCTCAACTGGTTTTTCTTTTTGTTCCGGGTCTCCTGCCTCGAATTCAGAAGCTTTTTCTGCCCTGAAAGGGTTCTTGCCAGCATATCTGGCTCGACGTACTGGAACGAAAAATCAGGTACGATGAGGATCTCTTTATTATCCCTCTCACTTTCGAGACGCGCCATCTCGATGATCTGCTCAACCTGCTGGCCTTCAATAACATGAAGCCTTGCAACGATTTTTGTCCTGTCCAGTTGCAGCAGAATTTGCCCTTTCTCGACATAGTCCCCATCCCGGACATTTATCTTACTAACGATGCCGCCTTCGAGATGCTGAACGTTATTGCTGTCCTCTTTTGCAGTGATCACACCATCAGCAATCACGGCGCCAGATAGTTCGGTATTGGCGGCCCATCCCGCTAAGACAAATATGAGAAGGACGATCAATAAAATGCCGCCGAATACATTGAAATATAGAGACTTCAAAGATGATTTCATTTAATGTCCTCCTTCTGCCACCTGGCTTCGACTGACAACTGTTCCCCCTTTGACAACCGAAAACCGATCCTTGGGCTGAATGGACAGCACCTTGTCTCTCTCTCCAAAAGCAACCTGCCTGCCCTCACACAACACCAGAACCTTTTCCACCCAGGCAAGCGCTGTTGGCTTGTGGGTAGCAACAATAATTGTTGTGCCGTATTTTTGCATTTCTCGAACGGCAAGCGACAACGCATGATCACCAACCGCGTCGAGGTTTGAATTGGGTTCATCCAAAACAACAAGACGTGGGCGCCGAAAAAATGCGCAGGCCAAAGCAATTCTTTGGCGCTGGCCGGAGGACAAAGTCAGACCGCGGGGGCCCACCACAGTGTTATAGCCCTGTGGCAAGCTGAGAATGAGCTCATGCACCTGGGCCAGCTCTGCGGCCTCTACGATCTGTTCAGATGGCGCATCGGTTTGAAATCGGGAAATGTTCTGAGCAACAGTCCCGGTAATCAAAAAATTTTCCTGAGGAACATATCCCAGATACTGAGCCAGTTCCGACCTCTCCCATTGGTCCAAGGTCGCCCCGTCAAGGCGAATTTCACCTTTTATATGGGGATAGATTCCAACGATAGATCTAAGCAATACCGATTTTCCGACGCCTGAAGGTCCGACGACGCCCAGAATATCTCCAGGCTCCAGCTTAAAACTAATATTCCTCAGCAACGGTATGGGAGTAGTAGGAAGCATGCAGCTCATATTATTCACTGACAGCGAGCCTTTCGGCGGTGGCAGTACTGTCAGCTTCTTTGGAGCTGCAACAAACTTGCCGAGCTTCCGGAGGCGTGTCCAGGCTGCGAAGGCCACCGTCGAACTTTGCCAGTGGGTGAGCAGTTGTTCAATTGGCGCTAGACCGCGAGAGAGAATAATAGCGGCCGCTATAATAGTTCCAGCGGAAATCTCCTGATGGATTACAAGCCAGGCACCTATCGCCAGAATGCCCGACTGCAGAAATAACCTAACCGATTTGGTCAGACTCGAAAAAAAACTGCCGCGATCACTTGCCTTCTGTTGCAAGGACAGTGCTTTGTCATGATGGTCTGCCCATTGCCGAGACAGGCCGAGATAAACAGCCATGGCTTTCACGGCATCAGAATTGCGGGCTTCCTGCTCGGTCGTATGTGCCGCCTCCTGGAATATAGTGGCTTCCGATTGTGGTTTCCGGGCCATAACGCGGCCGCACAACATAAGACAAATGAGAATGACGGCAGACGCAACGGAAAAAAAACCCAGGGCGCTGTGCAAAACGAATATCAAGGCAATGTATATCGGGACCCATGGAAAATCAAAAAAAGCCAGAGGCGCGGGTCCTGCCATGAAGTTTCGTACTGAATCCAAATCGCGGAAAGGTGAAAATAGCTTAGAACCTGGCGGCAGTTCCTTTTCGCCGGATAAATTCAGCCGAAATAGGTCCTGTGCCATGGACTCGTCGAAGACACGCGCAACCCTTGTCAATAGCCGGGCTCTGATCCAGTCAATGCCTGTCAGAAAAAGATAGAGAATACCGACTATCGAAATCAAGGCAGCCAACGTAGGTATACTGGCGCTTGTCAAAACACGGTCATAAACCTGCAACATGAAAATCGGGCCTGTCAGCATTAAGAGGTTTGCAACCGCACTAAATAGAGCTAGGCCAATTATGGATAATCCGAATTTACGCATCTGTTGCTTAATATTCAAACTGAAGATGCGATTAAAGCAGCAACCTACGTGCCAATATTCCAACATTTTAAAAATTAATATTTTTGTGGTTAATACGTCAAAAACTGACTCTAGTGCCAATAAAAAATTGACCGGTCTGAACTGGATCGAAAATCGTCAGAATTCAGTAAATCATCACAGCCAAACTTTGTTCGCCGACCTTCTTACTAGCTGGCCCTATGCTAAGAAATTATGATCGTATGAAAATGGATTATCCGGATCGTTTGACACCGTAACCAGCAGGGGATCGGAATCGGAAGTGCTTCCCGTGGCCTCAATTGATATGCGGGTGATGTTGGGCGCTGTACTCCACGGTTGATCCATATCCCATTTATGTTTGTCTCCCTGCAGATACAATACCGGATCGGCGAAGTCCTGTGCAGCAGATATGAAACCATTTTCAAAAGAATTGTACAGGTTGTTATAATCTGGATGTGCGTGCCCAAATACGACTGCTGAGCTGACCTGTTCCGAATAAGTCGAGAAGTTTGTCTGGATCCAGTTTAAATCATCTGCAGCTCGGTCAGTCCATTCCTGTGAGTCATGAACCGTGCCACCGACAAGATTGATTCCCACAAATAACGTTTCATCGGAGACAAAAGCAAAATTTTCTTCCCGGCCGGTTTGATGGCTTACATTAAAGTTATGTGCCCAATTCTGGTCAAAATAATCAAAGTAAGTTTCCCAATTTGCCCAAGCTTCTGTGGGATTATTGGTATCGTTATATTCGTTGTCTCCGGGGATGATAAAAACGGGAATCGGAGACTGCTGTAGCATATTAGACACGGCTATATAATCTTCGGGCCCACTTGAGGTATCGGAACCGGGCTTGATGTCTCCAAGATGTATTATGAATTCAGCTTCCTGGGGGACCGCGCTCAAATAATTTGCTAAGGCGGACTCCGCCGCTCCGCTGTAAGGCGTATCACCCATAGCCCAAAAACTGATTTCAGTCACCGGCGGACTGTCATTATCGGCGATGGTGAGCGTGGCGGGACTGGTATTGACCGTGATGTCAGGAT
>CAYWUX010000074.1:0-7468 GCA_964461525.1 uncultured Hyphomicrobiaceae bacterium
TCGAGCCCGAGCGCGGAGCGCACACAATAAATATTGGATTATGAAACTCTCTCATAATGTATTCCTCTTGGCTGGGAAATAAAATGATTTGTTTTTGTAACGGGGATCAAGATCGATTCACCTAAGCCGGATCATATTTTTCAACTTTATAACTGACTAGACACTTCACTATTCAGAATCAACTCCGGATTATTTTCTGATTGTTTCATGGATTGCTGTCCGACCATGGTTACCCCTTCCTTCCAATCATAAATATCGGTGTTAAGTCCTCAACTAAAACACGTACCGGGTAAGTTGCTGCGGGCAATCTCTACATAACTCATCAGGTTTCAAAATCAAAATTTTTTAGACCGCACCGGTTCCGGTATACTGTCGTTTTATGGCGAGTCTCTCCTTCCATATTCGTGGCGCGCGGATTCCGACAATATGGTCCTCATGTGGGTCCGTATGCAACCCTTTTCTCGGCCGGTCATTTTCTGACCAAACGCCTTGCTTTCGACGTTCTTCGCGTTGATCAATGATCCAGTCGTTGTAACTTTCAATTACAATACGTCCGCCAGGCAATGCCAAAGTAGCAGCGCGATAGCAGTCATCCAACTCGCGATACCGTCTAATCTCCTCTTCACTGACAACTAATGGTTCAACATCGAGGTCGTAGCCTTCACTTAGGTGCACGTCTCCTGCCACACCTGCATAAATCCGCTGATCAAACAGACTTAAGCATTCTTTATATATTCCCACGAACTTATCACTTATGGGCTTCGCAAGCGGTCTGTGGTCGCGAAGTTTACCGCGAGCCTTAGCAATGTCACTTTTATAAAAGTTTATCATTTCACTTTCAAAATCCTCTCCGAGAAAACTACAAACTTTTCTTAACACTTCCTCTGGTTTACGAACCAGCTCCTCATAGCGAACGTCAAACCAAATGCTTGCATCCAATACTCGACGAAGTTGCTGGGCTCTGGTCTGGCCATGTTTCCAATTTTCCGCCGCGCAAAGGATATTCGTTGGGCCAAAATCAGAATTTATTGCATCCACCGACATATCCCGCCCGTCTCGTGTAACACACAATATTTTAGCACCCGGAAAATCCTCCAAAATTTCTTCAGTAAAATATAGATTGTTCGGAGTCTTTTCTCCCCAGCGGGGTTTGCCGACCCAGGAGGCGTACCGTTCCATCATTGCACAATACAGCCCTGCAAAACTCTGTTCTCTTACTGATTCAAGCACATCATCGACTATCGTACGAGGATTTACAGGCATACCCCAGAACGGATTCCTCAACCCGAAAATCATTTCGTCAGCCAAGGCACGAAGATTTTCTCCTACAGTCAGATCGCCAAAGGAATAGAGGTATCCTCGAAATCGGGGATACCACCATGCTACTTCCGGTACAGCGATCCGGCTATGACAACCGAGCATGGCCATTAATAATGTTGTACCCGACCGTTCTTGACCGACAATGAATATGGGTTTTTCAGAAAGGTTTATTGACATATTGTGTATCCCGATTGTTAATCTTAACCCGAAATGTTGTTAGAGGCCCCTTGTTTTGATCGCCACTCCTGCCAGAAGGCTGTCACAACCATAGCGATTGTGATGATGATCAGGACGACGCTGATAGGACGGCCGAAGAAGAATGCCCAGATTGAACCGTGCACATCTCCGAGAGTTAATGAGCGACGGAACGCGTCTTCTGTTATCGGACCTAAAATGATACCCAGAACAATTGGTGCAAGCGGGTAGCCAAACCTTGATAAGAGATACCCGCCAATACCACAAATTACAGTGGCGTATACATCAGTTAAATTGTTACGCATTGTATAGGAGCCGATAACAGCAAGTACCAGCACCATGGGTATTATAAAAGCAGCTCTTACTTGCAGTACTTTTGCAAAATATCGCGCTCCGATTGAGCCTATCGAAAACATTATTGCTATGATTGGTATGAAAGAAATCATAAATCCATACACAATTGCCGGATGCTCGGTAAACAGGCGTGCGCCTGGCTGCAGCCCGTGAAGAAGCAGGGCTCCGGAAAGGACTGCAGCACTTGCTGACCCAGGAATGCCAAATACCAGCAATGGAACCAAGGAACCGCCGACCATGCTGTTATTGGCACATTCAGATGCTATTACACCTTCCGGAATTCCCGTTCCATACGAGTGGGACTCTTTCGAGAATCTTTTTGCCTCGCTATAGGAAAGAAAACTGGCAATCGAAGCACCGGCTCCTGGTAATACTCCAACACCAACACCGATCAGACTGGACCGGATTAAAAGTACAGGGCGGCGAAATGCATAGACCAATATCCGTCGAAATGATCCGGGTTGTGATTTTATTTTGACTGCATTCCACTTCTCCGATCCGATCATATTGAACATTTGGGCAACGGCAAAGAAGCCCAACAATGCCGGAACCAGACCGATACCGGCTTCCAGTTCGGGGCTACCCCACGTGAAACGAGGATAGCTGGAATTCAGATCCAGACCGATGGTTGAAATAAACAGGCCAATTGATGCCGAGATAACGCCCTTAGCAAAATTATCGGCCGTCAAATTGCAAACAATAGCAAGTCCTGCGATGGACAACCAAAACATTTCCGATGAACCGAACCGTAATGCAAAACTGGCGAGAGGTTGGGTGAAGCCCAATAATATTAGAACACCGATCAGTCCGCCAAAACTGGATGCAATTATAGCTGCGTTAAGCGCGTCCTGAGCCTGTCCTTTCAATGCCATTGGATTGCCATCAAGTGCTGTGCACACGGCACCGGCTGTACCAGGGGTATTTAACAGAACAGCTGAGATGGAACCACCGAACTCAGCAGACATGTAGATTGCCCCAAGCAAAATTAACGCTTGTAATGGAGGCAGTGTAAAACTGAGAGGTAACAGAAGCGCGATAGTTATCGAAGGACTGATACCCGGAAGCGCACCCCCGATCATTCCGACGACGACACCAAATAACATAAGGCCGACCACATTCAGCGAGCCGAAGTTGGCAATTACAGTGGAAAAATGCTCAATCATACATCAGTGATTATTTAATGAGTTGCCACTACCTCTTGTAATTTTTGAAAAACTCGAGCATTTCCGGATTATTTTTTACGTAATTATCGGCATAATCCTCAGTTTTTTCGGCACTGAGAAAATCGGCGACCAAACCAGTCTTGGCCAAGTCCTTTACAAATTCAGGATCCTTACTCATTTCTTCCATACCTTTTCGCAATCGTGCAACAACTTCTTCCGGAGTTGTTGCGGGAACAACAAGTGTTCTGGTCAAGTAATCAACCAGGTCATATCCTTGTTCACGGAAAGTAGGTATATCAGGATTGAGCGGGTAACGTTGCTCCGAAGCTATTGCAAGGGTCCGGGTTTCATCCTTGGCGCGGGTTGCCCAGATGGCATTTGCAGCCATGACATTGATTTCGCCTCCAAGCAATGCTTTTAGTATACGCCCGCCACCTTTGTAAGTAACAAGCGTTGTTTTAATTCCCGTTAAATTCTCAACGCGTACTAAAAATGCATGGTTGGAACTTGCGATGCCTGCCGCGCTTGCAATAATTTTCTTTGGATTTGCTTTGGCGAACTTGACGAAATCATCCAGGGTCTTGTACGGACTGTCTTTTCGCACAATAAGCGCGCCCGGGATTCGGGCATGCGTTCCCAGATACTTGAATTGATCATTGGAGAAGCCCCGCTGACCAGGCTTTCGTACACGGGGTTGTATAACATATGCTGGAATTTGCACGGGAGCAATTGTATAGCCATCAGGTTTAGTCTTTGCCAATTGGTTCAGCGCGATCTGTCCTGCATTACCTGGCTTGTTAATGACCAATAATGTCTGGCCAAAGTATTTTGGGAAGTATTTGCCAACTGTCCGTGTATAGGTATCTGTGCCGCCGCCGGCTCCATATCCAACGAGTGCGGTAACCTCTTTAGTTGGATACTGAGCATTTACTGTTGAGGATATGACAGCAATACATGCTGCAAACGTAACGCATTGAATAGCACGCCGGACAAATAAAGTGTTCTGGTAAAAGTTCATTTTTGTGTTCCTTTCTTATCTTAATAAGTTGACTGCGGCTGCCTATTGAAACCCCCACTATGATACAACTAAGAAAAATACCCGCTCGGAGCGTTGAGCCCAAGAAGCACCTTGAATACACACCAAAGTACAAATGAGGAAATAGAAGCATAGAGCAGGACCTGAATGAGATTTTTTGTTGTCCACTGCCCTTTATCCAGAATCCATGCCGCGATTCCGAGAAATATCCCGCTCATTGGAAAGAAGCCTACGATGTCTATCAGCCAAACAAACAGTACCCAGGACAACACTACACCTGTCAACATGGGCCAATTGACATCTGCAAAAATCGATTGACCCGAATTGGCCTGACTGATTGAACGGATTAATAGATAGGCACTCGCAACTGCAATGATTATCGAAATCAGCTGCGGGAAACCACCCGAGCCACCTTGAAGTCGCGAACCTTCCTGAAAAACGTACACAGCAAACATCAGCATTATAACTGCGGACAGTATATTCGCGGACTTTGTACTCACCGCTGTTCTCCATTCAGTGCGCTTTTGCGCGACGCGGATTCCAATCCAGCACAGACAAATCGAGCATGTAGGAATTTTCCGGAATACTGCTTTGTTGATAAGATACTACCCGGTCATCAAATGAGAAGGCCACCAGTTCCAATTTCAAGCCGGATGAACCTCGATTGACTTTTATCAAATGACAAATTCTGGCTGACAGTTTTTGAATTCCAACACGTTGCTGAACCCGCAAAATAGGTGTTTCAGTTTCGTCAACCAGTATCCAATTCAGTCTCGCGCTGTCATCTATTGGATGATCAATCATAGTGGGAAATTGACTAACGGAAATATAGTACTCGTTGTAGCAGTAAAAAAATCCGGAGACATTGAATACCCGCCTAATTCTGATAAATCCCATTGGGTCTGTACCAAGCGCATCATACCAGGACCCCTTAGTATGAATTATCTTACGATCAAGAACACGCATAGATACAGGCATGATTGCGCCTTGTTCGTTTATGAACCGGACAAACGCTCTGGGTTCGTCTGCGACAAAGGAACCGCGTCCGTGCTTTCTGAAAATGACCCCTGAAGAAGACAGCTTAGACAGCGCGCGTTGAACAGTTCCAAGACTAACGCCGATCAACTGAGCCAGATTTTTTTCGGCTGGAATTTGATCCCCCGGTTTCAACTTGCCATCTGCAATAGAATTCTGCAGGGCTTTTTGTAATTGAGCATGTTTTGAGAGACCGCTTTCTGAAAAGCGATCAAATTGCAATCGCAAGTGTTTACCGAATTCGTCATCAGTAAGATTATTTCTCCTGTGCCGTCTTAAAAGTTGCGCAGAACTAATATTTAGGTTCGAATTCGAATAGCTCATCATTAAAACATGACAGAATTTTTGGTTTCTTACAACAGCTATATAGCTCTATAGCACTTGACGCATACTATCGGTGCCATTAGGTTCGTTGTTTATTGGCTTGATGATTGGAATAATCTCCCTGCTTTTTTAACTCTAAGAAAGAACTTAGTTTTCTCGCAGATTTAATCGGAAGTTGGAGTATCATTGTTGTTTACATTTGCTGTCATTACCGATACGCACATCAGACCTCCTGAAGGTGACCACTCCTCACCGTTTCCAGTAAACAAACTGGCCAATGGGAGGGCAAGATTTGCGGTTGAACTCATAAAAAAACAAAACCCAGACTTTACTATTCATTTGGGAGACATGGTGCATCCCTTGCCTCATTTGCCGAGTTACGGATCAGCCGCAAAGGAGGCCCTGGAAATTCTAAATCCGCTCTCCGACAAGCTATACTTCGTTCCAGGAAATCACGACATTGGGGATAAGCCAATGGAGAGTTCTCCGGCCGGGGGAATAACCGATGAAAGCTACGACAACTATAAGAATCATTTCGGAACTGACAGAAATTATTTTGAATACAAGGGTTGTCATTTTGTTACGATCAATTCGTCTCTCGTGAATACAGATACTGAACAGGAACTGGAGCAAAGAGAATGGCTCGAGAACAAACTTGCTGGATGTTCGGGAGAGAGAATATTTCTGTTTACCCACTATCCTCCATTTATCGATGAAGCAGTAGAACTGGTTCACTACGATAATTACGCAGAACCTGGACGGTCATGGTTATTAAGTTTGATCAAGGAATTTAAAATTGAAGCCGTATTTTCAGGTCACGTACATCAGTTTTTTTTTAACAGAATTAATTCATGTAATCTTTATTGTCTTCCTCCAACGAGTTTTGTGAGACAGGATTACTCCGAATTATACAGAATATCGCCTACAGCAGAATTTGGTCGGAATGACACAGGAAAATTCAGTATTACATTGGTCGACATCTTTCCCAAAGGTCATAAAGTACGACTACTGCCAACAGATGGAAAGGGGTTGAGCCCCAATGAAAGTTGCAAAATTAATTTATTACATCCAGTTCCACAAAAATTATCACTACATATGCGTCATGCGTGGGCAGAGTCTGTTGATCTGCCCTATAATGGTCCAATGGAGGAGTTTTCGCGCAAGAGAGCGAGAAATGATTATGTTTTGGCTCGCCTGTGGCAAATGGGAATTAAGAATGTAAGGACGTCGGTAAACGACATTCTCGATCCTTCGATCAGAACTCGTGCCGCAGATTTCGCCGCCGCAGGAATCTCATTCAGTTTGTTCAGCCTGAGTATTCCGGACCAACCAACCATGGAGTTGTTCAACAAACATCGTTCAATAATCTCATCACTTGAACTAATTTCCGAGTCAAGTAATGTCCAAGCATATTTTGATCAATTATCAAAGGTTTCGATTGATACGAAAATTCCTGTCTATATTGGAAAATCTCATTCTTCTGCACACGAAAAGAAGCGCGGAAGCAACTTTGCTCATTCTGTAAGTTCCGGTTTTCTTTGGTCTGAGAGGGAATATTTGGCTGCGTCCTTACAAAACAACTCGGCGGAATTCATTTCCGGTTTTGTGTTTCAACTAAATCTTAAAGACGAAATTGAAGACAGATTGCATGAGATTCACAACTTCTGCGAAGAAAGAGATTTGTTGGCCATGGTGAATGTGAGATTGGCCTGTCAGAATCCCGCTGAGGAAAATTTCAACGATGATCTCATTGCGGAACGTGTGATGCGAGCGGCTGAATTATCTAATTTACTTTCAAGATTGATAATCCAAATCGATACTCTCGTCGATATTGATCGTGGCTATAATCCGCGTCATGGGCTATTGGATAGGCACTATAATTTTCGACGGGCTGGTCGGTTCTTAGCTGGCCTGGATGGAAAATGAATTCAGCACACAACAGTTTCGCGATATCTGATGTTTTGGAAAAGTGCAATAAATTTACTGCATTCACATACTCTAGAAAGGGCCAGCGAGACAATTTCCCGTAACACCGTGAAAT
>CAYWUX010000075.1:0-7347 GCA_964461525.1 uncultured Hyphomicrobiaceae bacterium
GTTTGACGTGAAGACTGCCCTGGCGAGGGATGAGTGGCGAGGGATGAGTGGCGAGTTGTGACCAACAAATAATGTTCTCAATTTAGCAAGCCAAACCGTTACAAAAGCACCGCTGTCAAAACATTTAGAAAGCTATCCACAGTTTAATACTGGCGACGATGTGGTTAATCTTGTTTGTTTTCAATATGTTATCGATTCTAGCCGCTTCGTCTGGCAGCAATGAATTGAGATTCCCTGTCTCAAACTTCAGATTGTTTGTATACTAGTGTTTCCAGTAACTCCTTGCCTAAGGAAAGTCTCTGGAATTCACCCTGCTGTAACCCCCCATAGCAGGAAGAAAAAACGACGTAAGATCCCCAATTCCGTCACGTGCCCCCGCAACAAATAAAGACGGAATTGGGGTATCTTCAGTTAAGACTTTAACGTTATAGGAGATCCCTGATTTTTGCCCCGAGTGTTGTTGCCCTCTACATAAAATCGCTGCCCTACGCTATTCTAATTTTTCATGAAGTCAAGGAGATTTCTGATCAGCGTGTGGACGGTCGGTAGAAATAGGGGCATTTCAAATGATTAACAGATTGGTCCTGCCCCGGATGAGATCCGGTGCCGTGAATCCTGCAGTTAAGTCTAACAAAAATGTGTAGAAGGATGAGGAAATGTCTAATAAGAGCAAGTCTGAAGAAGCGTTTGAATTTCCTTTTGAGTTAGAAAAGGCGTTTGGTCCGAACCAGTTTGGCAAATTGCCTAAGTGGCAGCAAGAGATCGTGAGCTTCTACAATCGAAGATTGAAATCCTATTCAAAATTTCACGAACAGCTTGCGGAGTGCGGCAATCCTCAAGATGTTTTCGAACTCCAGTCGCAGTTTTTTAACACACTTTTTTCCGATTACCGAAATGAAGCCGCTGTCATCTCTGAACTGTTGTTCGACATGTCGCGACCCGTTGTTGAGAAAACTCAGGAGGCAACTGAAACTGGTTATGAAGAAACAATCTTAAAAGCTCAAAGAGATGCGGAAAAGATTCTCAGTTTGGCAAAGAGTCAAGCGGAGGTACTTATAGAAACGGCAGAGGCAAAAGCCGATTCCCAGAGCAAAGACAACAAAGAATCAAGTAAAGTTGCTTAGCTTTTAAAAAAGGATGCTCGTAACCCTCTGACTGAGAGCGATTGGCTCATTTTATCAAGAGACCGATCAGGTCCGAGAGAGCAATATTTTACTGGAGTGTGCCATCTACGGGGTTGCCATTCACGGTGCGACCGAGAATGTGGCCCTTCGATGCGTCACCCCCCGGCAACTAAACGATCTGATGATTTCCATTGCCTCTGATGATTTCCATTGTCGAGGGCCCACACGTCGCCATTTGGGGTGACGATGATGCCCTGCATTGACCCCAGGTTTCCATCGAAGTCGTAACCGTTCTCGGGTGAAAACGACCGCCCGTCTTGCGGTCAAACACACTATTGTTCTTTCCCGCCAAACTGGTGGCGCAAACCTTGTCATGGGTGGAAATTGGGATGCTGAACCCAGGTCCGTCGATGCCGCCGCCGGCGTAAACTAGCGACAGGTCCACTATCAGCGGATCCTGGATCGCCGGTCAGAGACCGCCCGTTTCGAGATCCACCAGGTTCGGCACGTTGCCAGCGGCAGTCCGCAGTTCCAGGGCGCCCTTAAAGTCCGGCGACGTTCAGAAACTGCACTGCAGTCCACACGGACGCCGCTGTTGTGAGTTCGTTAATCGTCACGCGCTGCGGTGGTGCAGTCCCCAACGTGGGGCCATCAACGTGATCACAAGGTTCGGCCCCTTTGTCTTCTCCTGCCTTCGCTGTTTCGCATTTGGCGATGAGATAGAGTCCGCCGGCGTTATCCTTGTCGCCATGGCTCCACTCTTGCGGTTCCTAAGACACCGCAATATGGCACATTGCGATGCCGGTGAAGGAGCCGTTCACAGCATCAAAAACGGACTATACCTTAGCGGTTCAGCAACGTCGTAAACTCTGTGAATGAAAGAACGCGGTGGCTGCGAGGACGTTTGTCGGACGACGGTTGTCGGACCAAGCCCCCTCGCAAATGCTCAAGTCTCAGCCGGGGAGCCGCCCTCCATCCCAACGTGCATTAGTGAATTCAGGAAATGTGCATTAGTGAATTCAGGAAATTCTTCGCCAAATTCTGCCTGTGCCGGTAACCTGCGCCCGGATCGGAGAGCAGAGCAAAGTCTCGACTTCGTTTCCAATGCTATCAAAGCTCAGTAGGTTTCGACATTAACAACAACTGGTACCGAACCCGAAATGCTGTTGTATACAGGTGACATCTCAGCTAGTGACTTTAATTACTCTGCATCTGTTTTCGCTCTGAAATAGACACGGATTTCACTAAATCTTTTGGGAACCTCGTTTGAGACGCCAGTAAACCCGCGAATATCAATGTCGCCCTCCAAATGTGATTGAAGCTCCTGAATTTCAATCCCGCGGGAAGCGGTATGATAGATCATGGTTGTGGTCATGCATCCTGCCAAGGCATGGAGCAAATACTCCACAGGGTTCGCGCCCTGATTTTTCCGGCCTTATGCGCACCAACTCTATTATCGCAGATAATCCTGAATCTGACTATGATCAGATATGTCTGATCCCCATGTAATCACAGCGCTAGTGAAGAAACGCGCCGAACTCGCTGGTGATATTGAATCCACGCATAAGAGATTAGGCGAGATGATCAAGGCACTGGAGAAACTTGATTCAACCATTCTCATGTTTGATCCGGAATACAAGGTGGGATCAAGCCCAAAGCCTTCCGGCCCCTGCAGGACTGGTCCAAGCGTGGAGAAATGTCCAGAATTATTCTCACAGTTTTACGCCAAGCCTCAGAGCCTTTTACCACCCGCGAGATCGCGGGCTGGTTACGTCTGAGTAGGGACCGGGGCAGTTTTTGATGTGGGAATTGGTACGATAGAACTTTTATTTTCTCTTTTGAGAACTCAGATGTTTTTGCTTTAATTTTGCTCTCTGCTTTTCCAAACGACCTTCAACTTCTCTGATATCTCCGGCCGGAGGAAGCTTCTCAGGAAAAATGCCTCTTTCTGTCATCATTTCTCGGACACCGGCATGATTGTCTTCGTTGACTTGGCCAATTTTCGTAACACCTTTTAATTTTTCATCGGACCTAACTTGCTCAGTGGTCAATTCTGTCGCAAAGTCCATGCCTTTGACTAAAACAGGCTTTACGAAATCGGCAATCTCACGATCTTTCGGGAATGGCCACTAGCTCTATGTCGCTGATAACCGTAAACATATTTCCTGATTAATCAGATTTACTTATCCAAGCCCGATAACCGACAACCCGATTTGTGTCTCCGGCAGTATCACCGGAATTGCGCAAATCAAGCCGTTTTAGGTTTAACCGTTTTTTATCAGCATAACGCAGAAATCCTCGTAGTGCATAACAGCTGCATGCATCTCCAGGCATGATCTCTCCTGCCGCAAGTCGTTCGATGGCGAGCGCCGTGCGCTTGTCCCTTTGCAGTGCCGTAGAATAATTGAGGTAATGGGAAAGATCGGTGCTGACCACAATCAGCGTTTGGTTACCCTCAACAAGCTCAAAAATACTGGCCAAGTTGTCCTAACCCTCGCAGCCTGCAAGCAATGGAACAATGGAACAATCCGTTGACATAAATTGTATGAACGGCAATTCTACCTTGAGGGAATGTTCAGGGATATGTGGTCTGTCGTTGATCTCAATAAGTTTTTGCCTGTTTAACAAATCAATACAATCCCGATCGACGGTGAATTCACCCAGAGGTGTTTGAAAGGCCTGCATAGAAGGCGCAACAACCTCTCGAATTGCTGTAAAATGTGCGGGGCCAACGATAACGATGCGTGCTGCCTTCTTAATCGCGATTTGCGCTGCAGCAAAAGCCTCTGCAGCCATCGGACCAGAATAAATGTATCGAGCATGAGGGGCAATAACCGCTTTGCAATTGATTGAGGGACCTGCAGACCCATTGTCCAGAAGTTCCCGCACCAACTGATATAGCTGTCTCTCGTTTCCCGGGTAAAAGGTTCCAGCCACAGCGGGAAGTCGGACAAAGTCTTGAGCTTTTTAGAGTGCGCCTGGAACCTGGGGACAAAAGCGTCTACCTGTCTGGTTTAGCTAAATATGACATCGTTGACGTCCACTAAATGCGGACAGAGAGATGCATCCAGTGAAAAAGCTACGCGAAGGATGGGGGGCTGGTGGGTGGCGAGGGCTTTGCGGTGGATGCGAGCCTCATTCCGACCTATGCCAATAAACAGTGGTCTCTGCCCGAAAATGAACGGAACCTCAAAGATCTGCCGGTCCATCCCAATAGCAGACATTGTTCCATTTGATATCAATCAATTATAAAACTAATGTTCTGTGCTTTGTTCCGCTTGGCTGGCCGTGGAATTTACTGCTTGATAAATTTGGCGAAGCGGGACGGACCTGGATAGGTTTGATAGCACCTCTTATCAACGCGGTCGCGCTTTGGTCGTTAAAAATTTTCGCAAGTAGAAAATAGGCCAGTTCAAAAGTCAAATAAGGCTACCCGCGCCCGAACAGTTTAAGCGGACCGGCATCAACCAACCAATCCTGTTCTATATTTTAGTTGAAATCTGGCAAGAAAATCTGTTTTCCTTCGCTTCTCAGGGCCATAAACTGTGCGCTATTGCGACCGCCGCGATAGTAGGCCTAACCATTGGTCGCCGGATGTCGAAATGAATATGACCTATGAAATGCTGTCATGCGGCAGTGTATTGGGCTCAATCCATTTCAGGATCAGTTCATAGCCAACCGCGACGATCACAGGGCCTAAAAATACACCGACAACGCCCCACTCCAATAGGCCGCCTATGGCGCCAAGAAAGGCCAGGATGGCAGGCAACTCGCTGCCCTTAGAGACGAGTATTGGTCTTACGATATTGTCAGTAACATTGACTATGACAAGCCCCCACATGAAAACGAACAGCGCCATGTAGGGCTGCCCAGATGCCCAAAGCCAAATCGACATTGGCAACCAGATCAACGCCGGTCCGATCTGAACCAGCGAGAGAATGAAGGTAATACCTGCCCAGATAATCCATCCCGGGATCCCAGCCACGACATAGGCAAAGGTCGCGACCAGCGTCTGCGCAAGTGCCGCGCCCAATACTCCCCAAACCGCCTGCCTAGTTGTTACAACGGAATGGGCGACAATGCGCTGCGCGAACTCACCGCCAATTTTGTCGAATAACTTACTGGAGAGGCTCGTGATTCTTTCTGAGTGATAGACAAATAGGACGGCAAGTATGACGCCGAGGGCAAACTCGAACACGAACAGACCCAGCAGCTCAGCTTCCTTGAAGAACCAGATCAGGAAGGATTTGATTTCTTGACTGAAGTGCGAGGCAAAAGCTGACGTGTTGGTAAACAGGGAATGCCACAGCTCATTAATTTTCGGGCCGATGGCCGGAAGGCTGACAAATGGATCCGGAGGACTATCCGGCACGGTGACAGCATACCGCTCAAGCCAGACAAATGCTCCCGGCAGGAAGGCGAGTAGCGCCATCGCCAGGCCTATGATTGGCACCATGAATGCAAGTGTAAGCACAAAACCAGTCAACCAGGCGGCCAAAATCTTGCGCCCGCCCAGCCTAACCACAAGCCGCTTATAAGATGGATCGGCAGCAATTGCGACCATTGCGCCCCACAAAAAGGCGGGCAGAAACGGATAGAGCGTAATGAGGCAAATCAGCAGAACTATTAGGACCAGCGAAACCGGCAGCAGATGCTCAATCAATGATGAACGAGATGCTGACCTCATACTTTTTCCTCCCTCAGTGTATCGATGCCGAAGGCCAAGGATTGTAGCTCTCGGCTTGACCCGCGCAAGACCATCGTGCGGATCGGTTTGAATCCGATATTATTTCATGCTCGAGAATTTTAAACTCGTCGCGGATTATTTCAAAGTCAAAATGAAGTAGGGGATGGTTTCCAAGAATGGGGTGCACGAGCGTAACGCAGCCTTTTCACAGGCCGGGTTTTCTCGAGCTCGACAACCCTAACTACTAAGCCTGCTTCTATTCGGGTTGATCAGCCGGGTCAATTCGCTGAAGCGCCCAGTGGACTACCCCTGCGACCCACAGAAATCCGATCGCACCTCCAAGATACACGTTCATGGTGCCACCCGGCGCAATAAATCCGGTCTGTCCGAAGACGGTAATAGTCTCAATTGCTTGCTCGAGAAAGAAGACGGCGCTCAACCAGGTGAGCCAACGTGGAATGATTGGTGACACACAAAATCCTAAAGCTCCTACTGCTGCTGCCATAGCCGCTGTTGATCCATTGACCAGTGGGCCCCAGTAAGCAGGTATATTGAAGATTGTGCGAGCAGCCGCTGGGTCAAGACCTTGTGGATGAAGTGCCAACCCCGCCCAGAACCACGCTTGGACTTGTGCCGTAATGGCGAATCCGAGTACTCCAGCCAAAAAGATGTACCGATGCGGCTTGGGAAGCAGGGCTGAGACTTGTCCACCGAAAATGGCGAGCCCAAGTGAAATGAATGCCGCTGTCCAGGCGTAAATCCGGGCTCTTGCACCGTTATCCGAAAACCATTCAACGATCTCTTGTCCGCTCGAGTCGATAGTTGGTGCCGAACCGCCTAACGCCACAAAGCTGGCAACGTACAGAGCGCTCGTAGTCAGGATGGTAATTAGCAAAATTCGTGATGGTTTCATTTGTTAGTTCTACTCTTTGCTGAGTTCGCAACAATGAAGAAGATATTGATTTGCGGAATGCCTGAATGATTAGTTCCTTACCTTTCTCATCCCAAACATAAATTCCAATTTGTGCGGCTTCATCATCCTCCACGAAATTCATTTCGTTGCTTTTAGCTTCAACGTTATTCTCGAGAATCTCAGAACGGTTCCTGTTTTTCAAAGGCAATCGCTGGCACTATGGACCGGGCTTCTTGAATAGCATTCTCCATATCACAGCAATTGCCGAGAGTCCCAATTCGTGCGCAAAAAGGGGTTGCAATTTCTACTGCACCAGCATCGAGCGAACTGATTTATGATTAAAGGGTTGCCCTCTTTCGTTGGGGAATCCCGCAACCGCCAGTTCCCGACTGATTTCTGTAAGGCCTCATCTCTTGCCTGTTTTCGGATTTTTCCTTCGCAAACGTTTTGCCAGCGCCACCAGTTGGGGACGTCCAGATCCATAATTGTCGAAAAAACCAAAGAGGGTTTTGGTCGTGCCCCCTGATATGTAAAACGGACAATCTGTTTTTCGACAGGGCAAACTAGTTGTCAAAGCAAATACAACAGTTGTCGGTTATCTTGCAGCCGAAAATTTTGATTCA
>CAYWUX010000076.1:0-1821 GCA_964461525.1 uncultured Hyphomicrobiaceae bacterium
CCTGGGATGGAAATCCGATATTGCAGACCACCAGTTCGGTTTTCAGGATCGGCGATAGCGCTTCGAGAAGTTCGTAACGTCTAAAGTTTCCGCTAGTTGTCATTTTCTATCCCTCTCCCCAAAACTTAAAATCCAAGAGTGCCGCTATCGGGCGCTGGGCCACCTGGGCATATGTCACCAGATCCGCCACTTCCTTCACTTGTGATCCATCGCTGTAATTGAATGTCGGAATTCCAATGGTTTCCAGAAGAGGCCGCGCGGCGAAACCCATGGGCACCTGAGCGCCGATCTTTTCGCCCGGTGATCCGCGATGGCTGATGATCATGGTCAGGGGAAGATTGTAATAAAGACCCAGTGAGCAGAGCGAGCTCATGATGGTACCGACACCCGTATTCTGCATTACCATGACCGGCGTTTTACCGCCAAGATAAGCACCCGCGCACACGCCAATGCCTTCTTCCTCCTTGCAGACCGGGACATATCCCACCTCATTGTCCGCGTCCAGGAGGTCGATAAGGTCGCCCAGCAATTTACAGGGCACCGATGCGAAAAAATCAGCACCATTACCCTTGAGATGGGTCAACAGCTGTCGACTGATATCACTCATTAAAATCCTCTCGAGTTTGAATTCCGAATATTTGTTATGCCATTCAAATTTGAAGATGAAAGGCACTAATTTTGGGATCAGATATTAGGCTGCTAGCACAATATACTGGCTTGACAAAAAAAATGAATAAATATTTTCGAACAAAATCTCAGAGTTCGATTGATAATTCTATCGGGTGTTCATTTCAAACCGGTAACATAGCGTTGAATTCCAGTCTACCGGAATTGAGTCATACGGGTGACCGCTGGGGCTTGTCGGATGCAATGAACCTGGCAGGAGATTGAGAATATCAAACACCGTGAACATTAACCTGCAAACAATCAGCGATGATCAAATAATTCTGAGTTTCTCCAAATTTGCTTGCTCCTATATTCACGAACTGCGTTCTGATGCAGCAATAGACGACTGATGAATATAGCTGTTTCCTTATATTATGTTATCATACGACATCAATTCTAGATGTTATTTGGAGATTACTCATGGAACACGATCGCGATTCATCTCAACCCAACACAATCAATTGGGCTTCCAGAACAACTTGGATGCGGGGTCTGTTTATGCTTATATTTGTGATTGCCTTTGGTATTTGCCAATCGCTAATCATGCTGGTCGCATTTATCCAATTTGTATGGCAGTTATTTGACGGACAGCCAAACCGGAACCTCCAGAATTTCGGACGGTCACTGTCGCGATGGATTGCTGAAACTACGGAGTATCTGACTTTTGTACGGGAGGAAAGACCTTTTCCCTGGTCGGACTGGCCCTCAAGCAACGATAATAGTTAGATAAAATTCTTGAAGATGTTGAAATGGAACGTAGACCCGAAATTGACGGCTAAAGGTTTTGCGATAGATTTGCACTTGTTGTTGACGGGTCCTGGACGACTTCAACTCCCTGTGGCGACCTGAAGGCCCCTTCTGCGTTACGACGATTTTAGCGGATCGGTAGGTGAATTTAATTTTTGGGTTTTCCCGATTATCCAATGGTCTGAAATTTTAGCATTAATCAGGCAACGTCGAATCGAGTGTAATGAGTTCCTCATGTAATCGGGCATGAGATTTTTTCTCCTAGGGCTTAGCAGGCTAGGCCTTTTTTTGTCGGGATCTGATTATTTAGAAGTCTGGGTTTCGTGGTGGTGCAAAAAATTGGTGGATCGCTCTACATTAAGGCGACGGTGATCGCGCTTATGCGACGAACCTCAATATGCTACTAAA
>CAYWUX010000076.1:1921-6810 GCA_964461525.1 uncultured Hyphomicrobiaceae bacterium
GTTGTGATTTGGTCAAGGTATTTGTTACCAAAGCTTTATTCTTGGGACTATACGACTTTTCCGGAAATTTGCGTTGAACCCGTGAGTACTGCAATAACTGGAATGAATTTCACTGACAGAAGAGAGTGTAATAAATGCGCTTGATACTTCACATCGGCACCCATAAGACGGGTACAAGTTCGCTTCAGCAGTTTTTAAGGAACAATGAAGATATTCTCGCTGAGAAGGGGATTTACTATGCGCGTATCGCCGGGACAAAAAATGCAAATCGTTTGGCAAAATGGGTAATTTTCAAACAAAGAAAAAAGGTTGAATCTTTTTTCGAAGAGCACATGAAAAGGGCATGTTCGGCTAATGCACATACCGTGCTTATCAGTGCCGAGTCATTTTATGCAATGACCAAAAATTTTCTCCAGTTCAAAGACAATCAAGTTGCCGATTACTGGGCATCCGAGACCGAGGCGGTTAATTTTCTTCGCAGCGTCTTACCGGCGGAAACCAAGATTAAAATAGTTACCTATTTTCGAAGGCAGGACCGTTTTATCGAATCCTATTACAGCCAGGCCATTAAAACCCATTCGGTCACATCATCAATCGATGAATTCCGGTATTTCATGAATGAAGCCCTGAATTATTGGTGCCATATGAAAATCTGGAATGCCGTATTTCCCGGCTGCTGCGCTTACACCTATGAGTCTGTCTCGTCAAATATTACTGAGCAATTCTGCCGGGAAATTTTGGGGCTTCAAAACGTAAATCAGTTTGAGTCACCGGATCTACGTATGAACGTCAGGATAAGTCGGGACCTCATAGAGTATAAACGAATGCTAAACCGTCAAGAGAAGTCTCCTATTGAACGCTACATGAATAGCATCGCCTTTACGCAGCTATCGCGTACTTTGCCGGACGATGGTAAATACACGGACTACTTTACACCGGTTGCGCGGGAGGCTTTGTTGCAAGAACTGGAGGAAAACAACGGACTGCTCAGAGTATATTTCAGTATGCCGGCCTTTCCTGCACTTTCCAATGAGGAAAGGAATGACCGGGCTCCCTATCCAGGATTATCTGCCGGGAAAGCCGAGGAAATTGCCCGCCTTCACAGGCGCATGACAAGGAGTACCGGTTACCAGATCGATCGATTGGGATTACTCGCAGCGCGTTTTATACGCAAGCGCCTCACTTTTATGGCCTGGATTATTTCACCTGCACGCTCCCTGTTGGGACGGCAGAAAATCCAATGGTTGAATGCGCGGTAGGTAATTGAGTTCACTCAATTGCCTTTCGGAAAAATAAGGGCCACTAATATTTGTTTTTTGGCGAAGTATTAGAGTATCAGTGATGTTTCTATATCGCCGGTCTGACACCGGTTCCATTTGT
Source organism: uncultured Hyphomicrobiaceae bacterium (assembly GCA_964461525.1). Lineage (GTDB taxonomy): Bacteria > Pseudomonadota > Alphaproteobacteria > Rhizobiales > CAYWUX01 > CAYWUX01. Next base: position 3,302 of record CAYWUX010000076.1, read on the forward strand.
GACACTGGCCAACCTCTCTATAGATTGGGGGGCAATTAGGTGTAATGCCACCGTCACGCCCAAATATCAGGGTCTCATCTGCGACCGACGGCCACTCATCATGTGCGCTTTCCCATCCCAAAGCATTGGGCCGCTAAGTGAGAGATGAGTTTGCGGTCCCTCTATGCGCGATACCCCATTCAAATTTGCACCGGACTGGAGATGAGCGGCAGTGGTGGGCAGATCACAGATTAAATCCCCTCGAAGAAACCACCCGTTTTGGCGTATTATGTAGGAAAACGCAGATAAATCCGTCAAAGCGCAAAAGTTGTGAATGAGAGCTTTGAACCGATTGTCTCAGCCAACGCCCTTGTTCTATAGTCGTGCCAGTCGAATCGCATGAATCCATTTTACTTGCGACTTGGCAACTTCCATGGAAAAGACAAAAAAGGGGGTTATTCTTGATGGCTGATGCATCGGTTGCTCTGTCCTTGGAAGAGAAACAGCCCGAGACTTTAGACGCATTGCTTGTGCAGGATAGAAACAAAGAACTTTTGCGAATACTAACCTGCGGAAGTGTGGATGACGGAAAAAGTACCCTGATTGGCAGGTTGTTGTACGATTCACAACTGATCTTCCAAGATCACCTTGCCGAGATTGAATCTGAAAGCCTCAAAGCATGCAAGACGCAAGATGAGTTTGATTTCTCCCGTCTTGTCGATAGTCTGCGGAACGAACGGGAGCATGGCATCACCATAGATGTCACTTACCGTTTTTTCTCCACAGGCCAGCGTAATTTCATAATCGCTAACGCTCCGGGACACGAGCAGTATGCGCGAAAGATGGTCACCGGGGCTGTTAATTATGATCTTGCGATAGTTCTTGTGGACGCCAACACAGGCGTATTATCACAGACCCGTTGGCACAGCTACATGGTGTCCTTGCTGGGTATCAGGAACGTCGTTTTTGCGATCAACAAGATGGATCAGGTCGGTTACAGCCAAAATGTTTTCAACGATATCGTCAACGCTTACCAGACCTTTACAGACAAACTCGGTTTCAATCAGATCGCATTTATTCCGGTGTCCGCGCTTGAAGGCGACAATGTCGCTTCATCAAGCGGCAATTTGGCCTGGTACCAGGGGCCAGACCTTCTGAACTATATTGAAACTGTTGATCTTCAATCAGAGGGAACTGAGGGGCCGTTTCGGTTTCCCGTGCAATCGGTTATTAGGCTCGATGGTCAATTCCGCGGCTATGCTGGAACGATCGCCGGAGGAAGCATCTCCCGCGGAGATCAAATTGTTGTTCAGCCCTCCGGACAATCTACCAGCATAGAAAAAATCATTGTCTTTGATGGAGAAACGGAGGCTGCAAAAGCCGGTGAAGCCGTAACGTTGAAATTTGTCCATAATACTGATGTGAGCCGTGGCGATGTCATTGTAACTGAGCACGAACTGCCGGAGTTATCTGATCAGATCTTGGCGCGGATCATCTGGATGGGGAAGGATCCGATGTTGCCAAGCCGACCCTATATCTTCAAGTGCGGCCATCAGATGGTCACGGGAAGTATCAGTTCTCTGAAGTTCAAGATTGACATCGATACACTGTCTGAAACGGCGGCGAAAACCTTGGAGCAGAATGACATTGGGGCCTGCAACATCTCATTCAACCGTCCAATTGTTTTTGATGCGTACAACCGTAACCGCAAAATGGGTGGCTTTCTCATCGTCGATAAACTCTCCAATGCCACGGTGGGTGCGGGTCTTATAGAATTTGGATTGCGGCGGGCGACCAATATCCACTGGCAGGCACTGGAAGTGAACAAGAGGTTGCGTGCCAAACTGAAAAATCAGAGTCCCTGCTGCTTGTGGTTCACTGGACTTTCCGGTTCCGGCAAGTCCACAATCTCCAATCTCGTCGAGCAAAAACTCAATGCAATGGGGTATCACACCTATATTCTGGATGGTGATAATGTGCGGCACGGGCTGAATAAGGATCTGGGTTTCACGGATGCAGACAGAGTCGAAAACATTCGTCGAATATCAGAAACAGCAAAACTGTTTGTTGACGCTGGTTTGATAGTGATGGTTTCATTCATTTCGCCATTTCGCTCCGAGCGCCGCATGGCTCGCGAACTTTTCCAGCAGCAGGAGTTCCTAGAGATTTTTGTTGACACCCCACTAGAGGTTTGCGAACAGCGTGATCCAAAGGGGCTATACAAAAAGGCACGCGCCGGAGAGATAAAGAACTTTACAGGTATTGACTCCACATACGAACCACCTGAGCGCGCAGACATTGTTCTAAACTCGGGAAAAGAAACTCCGGAAACGCTAGTTGATCAATTGATACAAACTTTGGAAAACAGAGAGCTAATCTAATTTTCTCTGAGTGCAGACAAAGCCCAACGCTTACGTCGAACATGGTTTGGCTTCGACAATCGTTGAGGGTAGCGAGGAGGATAGTGAAACCAACCGGAGCCCTCAGTTCGGAACGCCCCACCAATACTGAAGCGCTGATTTATGCGCGAAACGCGGCAGAGGCTCAGTCCATAATCAAACGCGCACGCCGATTTCGAGTCCGTTCTCTGAAACAGTTAGATCTAGGCACAGACTAAATTGAGAAACCAACATTGTGAAATCCACCCCTGCGAATTTTGTGTATCGGAAAATCAGCATTGAAGAAGTCGTTCAAACTGCAGATAAAATCGGTCGCTATGAAAGGCATGCCCGATCACGTCGCAAAGGGCCTTCTGTCGCCTCATTGAAGCTAACGAACTCTAACCTTTGAGCAAACTATCAAGAATGGCCAAGCGAACCCAATCATCTATTAACTGTGGATACGGCAAGCCTTTGTGACCTGGCCACAGCAGTTCCACACGGATCCTGTATCACTCTCAGCACGCCACATCTCAAAACGTCTTTTTTATTCGGCCTGGATTATCTTACCAGCACGCTCCCTGTTGGGGCCGCAAAAAAACCAGTGGCAGAATGCGCAGTTGTTGAAGCGGGTAACCTCAATCAACCGACGAAAACTTAACATACGCCCTCGAGATTTTATCCGGTTCAGAACAAAATTTAAAAAATTTGGATTAGAACTTCGCCGCTATTCCCAGTCGTACGATGCTTAAGTCCGTATCATCCACAACGTCTCTAGAATTGCTGGCCGAATTAACGTGGGTGAAGCCGTCAAACTGCGAAAACCGATATTCGAGACGTGTCATGAGCCTGCCAGAAAGAAGTTTTTCAATGCCTCCGCCCAATGTCCAGCCCTCGCGCTGTTCACTATATTCATCAAATGAAGAGCCATTCCCAGTAATCGTTTGATTTGATTTGCTGTAAGCCCAACCCGCTGTCAAATAAAATAATGCATCTCCTGCAACTAACCCTGCCCTTGCTCTAATCGATCCCAGCCAGTCATATTCCATTGTTTTGGAGACTGCCTCCCCATCTGCATTCGAATATTCAATATCCGCTTCCAATCCCAAAACGGTTCTCCCGGACTGACGATTGCATCCCGCATACAATCCG
>CAYWUX010000077.1:0-6764 GCA_964461525.1 uncultured Hyphomicrobiaceae bacterium
ACACGGGATTACGGACGGACACTGATGGAGATTGCAGAGCAGTTCGGTGTTAGTCTGGGAACTATTCACAAGGCGGGCGGTCGGGTGATCGATGGAATATTTGCATCAAGTATTAGATCAGCGTTCATAAAACCAAGAAGGAAACGAGACGACGGCGAGGTAGGCGGTTTCAACAGCTGGCCACTTCGCTTTGATTAAACTATTGACCATTGGCAGGCGGGGCACTCAGGCCCGCATTGCGGATATAAGCAAAGAAGGCGCCAACGGTCTTGGTTTGCCAATGTCGTTTAGCGCTAAATGATGCAAGTTTCTATCCGAAATGACGATGGGAACCGTCATTAATTGGTGACTGCTGAGTCGAACCGGACTTTTCTTAGCACGGTAAAGTTGTGCATAAATCACAAATTTCCGGTTGGCGGTTTTGGATGTGCCATGTATTCAAGCTGCCTACACTAACGAGACAGCAGTAATTCTTTGTCCCTAGTAACAGATCCAATCACATCAGTAATCGAACATATGTGTTGCATGTATCAAAAGAAATCTAAAAATGTAACCCTAGCAAGTTGGAGTATTAGATGAGAGTAATAATTATCTTTACATTATTTCTTTCAGTTTCGAGTAATGCCTGGGCTTTTTCATGCCCTGATCCTGGAAAACCAGGTCAATCTGTAACGTTTGTCGAAGATGCTAATCTTAATGATATTGGATATTCTTATATTTCCAGCAACGGAAAAGCCGTTATCTCTTGGAATTCGACAGTTGCAAACAAGATGGATCCCGCGCTAGCAGAGTTCTTCAAATACCACGAATGTGCTCATATCCAAGACCTTTATTACAGCAAAGGTCAAATTATGAAAGTTTACGGTCCTTTAAAAGAATCCAGAACAGACTGTCTAGCCTTACTAGCTATGCAGAGCGATGGTATTTTGACGCAATCCAAATTCACAAGGATTGTAAAAGGAATCAGCCAGTTGCCAACAACTAATGTACATACGCATTTTCCTGGTCCCAAAAGAGCTTTAGTCATCATTGACGATTGTATGGCTCATAATAAATTTAAGTTGAAGTAGAATTAGATTTCAGCGTGTCTTCTTGGGTTTACTCCCGCTAACCGGACTTCTTATGACACTAGTCGCAGTCAGGCCAAGGTTATCTCAATCTGGGGTCGCAGCAATGTCTCGTTAGCAACTGGAAGCATAGGAACCTTTATGAGTAATATTCCGTCTGTACGCGCTCATTTTCTTAAGGCGTTGATTAGAATTGCTGAAGGAACGGATTGCCCCGAAGATCTTACAGACCAATTTCGCGCAACTTTACTGGCGTTCGCTTCGGAGACGCCGGACAATGTCAGCTGCACCTCTCGTGTTAAAGTGGGTGAGCTTGATAAAGAGATTGCACTGAAATTTCAAGACCATCCGGTTCTGCTCAGTGAGATCGCTCATTTACTTGAAGATGAACCTATGCCCGACGGAATGAAGACTGCTTTTCCAAACCTCACCGAGGCGGATTGGGAGGCATTTACCCGTTTGACCACACTGTTGTATGTCTTGCTTGCCCGCACTTCTAAAACCGACAGCATTTGAGATAAACCGGCTTGATCAGCGTCCGGATCATCAGTGCAGGTTCGATAGAAGGCCGACCTTGGCTCCCTGCCTAAGAGAATCGAAATCCAAAAAACCCGGTCGATCCGACGCAGAAGATGATCATCGGGCACATGATACTCCAGACAGAAATCATAGAAAAGCTGTGGCGGTTCTGGCTGTTTCCCCACCATGATCAATAGATCGAAAATCTGCTCATGAATTAACATCGGTAACTAGCACATTTGTTTCTCCTATTGAAACACTATTTTGAAAAATTGACAGTTGCCGCACCGATGTTTAACGTTAGCCATCTTGATGGCGAAGTTTTGCTTTGGAAATTTCTCTGTCATGTAACGAAGCGGCAAACCTATATTGGTGATGCCGTAATACCTTTTGGGAGTAGAAAATAATGATTCTCCAGAAAATTGGTTGGCTCCGCGACATGACTGTATTCTTGGCGTTCGTGGGAGCTACTATTGCTGCACTGCCGGCCGCCGCTGAATACCCAGATAAACCTGTTACACTGGTTGCTGCCTTTGGACCCGGCGGTACGTCCGATGTTACGACACGAGTACTTGCAGTTAATGCTGCTCCGCATTTGGGTCAGCCAGTTGTAGTGGTCAACAAAGCAGGCGCAGGCGGTGTTGTTGGTGCGAATTTTGTACACAATGCTGCTGCCGATGGCTACACTATATTACTGGGACGAGTCGCAACCCACGCAGTAGCTCCTGCAGTAAAAAACGTGCCTTATAAATTCGACGACTTTGCCTTCCTTGGCCTTATCGATAAAAATCCTTTTGTTTGCGTGACGGGAAAAGACAAGCCATACAAGAATTTCGCTGACCTAATCGCTGCTGTAAAGGCTTCACCTGGCAAACTCAGTTTTGGATCTCCCGGCGTCGGCACCTTGCCTCATCTAATGGGCGTTATGATCTTAGACGAAGCCGGCGTACCTGAAGCTGGAAAAGCAGTGGTCCACGTGCCATTTAAAGGCGAAGGAAATGCAGTGCTAGCGATGCTGGCAGGCAAAATAGATTATATGTGCGCCAATCTTGCTCCTACTATAGGTCACATTCAGGCTGGACGACTTCGTCCCCTAGTGACTACCATGCCAGAGCGTTTGAGTGCCTTACCGGACGTTCCTACGGCGCGTGAACTCGGATATCCAAAGCTTGAAGTTGCAGTTGGTTGGAGTGCGATTGTCGGACCACCTAACATGTCAAAAGATGCTGTGGATAAATGGGTTGAAGTACTACAGAAGCTGAAAACTGACAAAAGTTGGCTGAGTATGACCAAAAAACTTGGTTCTATACCCGTTGTTCTCTCTCCGGAGGAAACGAAACAATTTGTCAGTGAATCCTTTAAGACAATGGATGCTCTGGTCACCAAGCTCAACATGCGGATCAAGTAGCCCAGAAACTCCAGGGGGACTTAGGCTACTACTTCATGATGCATTATAAAGTCTCTCTGACATAATCGTCATTTGGAGAGGTCTGTTGGTATCGACTCACTTGCGGAATCCTGACGTATTACTCGGAGCATGCTTGGTGTTGCTGGCCATTTTGTGGATTTTTATCTTGCTCCCTATAGGCGTTGGCACACCTGGCCGAGTTAATATAACTGTGATAGCGCCATACTTCTGGCCGTCTATCTGTGGTCTAGTATTAATGGCGCTAGGTGTCGCTATTACCGTCCGAGCATGGTGGTATGAGGGGCAAAAAGACCAGGGTAAAATGACAAAGATAAATAATTCACAAGACATAATTTTACCAATTAGGGAGGGGCTGCCGCGGATCGGTGGAGCCAGCGCAATTATCATTTTCTATTATTTAATGATTGGGATCCTCGGAATGCCCCTCGCCTCGGGTCTTGCTTTTCTAACCCTTAGTTTACTGGCCGGAGAAAGACGCTTCCTCCTTATCGCCTCTGTAGCATTGATGCTGCCCGTTGTTTTGTTTGTATTCTTCTCCCGCATTGCAAATGTGCCGATTCCACTCGGTATTACCGACACATTGATCTGACGCAGGAGTTACGAATTTGCTCGAAAATTTTGGCGATGCGTTATCGATCGTATGGAGCATTGAGACCGTTCTTGTCCTCCTTGCGGGTGTTACATTTGGGACAATAATTGGTGCCATTCCGGGTATGACGGCAGTACTTGGAGTCGCTCTGGCCTTACCTTTTACTTTTGCGATGTCTCCGGTGATGGGCATATTACTTTTGCTCGGGATATACAAAGGCAGTATGTATGGCGGTTCCATTTCCGCAATTATTGCCAAAGCCCCGGGAACGCCAGCAGCATCTTGCACAGTATTAGATGGGGCACCAATGGCTCAAAAAGGTGAAGCTCGTCGTGCCTTGGAGATGGCGCTTTATGCTTCCTGCATCGCGGATTTTATATCAAATCTGGCTTTGATTCTTGTAGCCGGCTGGCTTGCAAGTTTGGCGCTCTCCTTTGGTCCTTCTGAATATTTTACATTGATCGTATTTTCCTTGACCGTGGTAGCGGGAGTCGCTGGTGAAGATTTGTTGCGAGGACTGGTGAGTGCTGTTTTCGGATTGATGGCAGCCACAATCGGGCTTGACTTAGTATATGGTACTGAGCGTATGGTATTTGGTGTCACCGAGCTAATGGAAGGCCTTAACTTCGTTCCGGTGCTAATCGGCTTATTTGCAGTACCTGAAATCCTTCACTATTTCACCAAACGTCAGCAATTAACAATAGCTATCAACCCACTTGCGGGAAAGAAGGTAACTTTCACCGAATTTCGGAAGTGTCTTAGGACTATATTCCGCGGCAGCCTAATTGGGGTTGTTCTCGGCGCTATCCCTGGAGTTGGCGGTATCGCGGCAGCATTTTTATCTTACAGCGAGGCCAAGCGTACATCCAGTGAACCCCAAACATTTGGTTCAGGCGCGATAGAAGGAATTGCAGCAGCTGAGTCGGGAAACAATGGAACCGCCGGAGCGACACTCATTCCACTGCTCGCGCTTGGAGTTCCAGGGGACGTGGTAACGGCCGTAATTTTAGGAGCATTTATGATCCACGGACTGCGGCCCGGTCCAATCATGTTTCAGGAAAATCTGGATATGATCCTAGCACTTTTCATGGCCATTATGCTTAGTTCTATTTTTCTTTTTGCCGTTGGCAAGATCAGTATCAGACTTTTCAGCAAAATCGCAGAAATTCCAGAAAGCATTCTACGTCCAGCTATTTTGGTACTGTGCGTATTCGGAGTGTATTCAGTTAATAACTCTACAATTGATATTCTGGTGATGATAGTTATGGGTTTCGTCGGCTATTTGATGCTTATCGTTCGACTACCTGCTGCCCCCTTCTTAATTGCTTTCGTCCTAGGACCGCCATTCGAGGACAGCTTCCGCCAGTCAATGTTGTTATCCCACGGCAGCGTGGAAATCTTTTTTACTAGCATAGTGAACTGGGTGTTCTGGGTATTGACTGTCATTTCATTAGTAGTGATCACCCGCCAACGATTATCCCTACCAGCAGTCTCGAAACACACTGGATGAATGAATAACTGACTGAAAGAGGAGATATGTGATGGCACAAATTGAATGTATTTACGAAGCAAAAGACATCCTTGGCGAAGGCCCAATATGGCATCCTGATGAAAAGAAACTCTACTGGTGCGACAACCTACGCTCCTGCATCCACTGTTATGATCCAGTGTCCGGTAATTTGCAACAGTGGGATATGCCTGAGGAAGTGGGTTCCATTGTATTTCGGAGCAAAGGCGGCATTGTTGCAGGTATGAAGTCTGGCTTTTGCAGCATTGACCTGGACAGCATGAAGATCGAACCGATTGCCGACCCAGAATCAGACATTCCCGGCAACCGGTTCAACGACGGCAAGTGCGACCGGCGGGGCCGATATTGGTGCGGCACAATGGATGCCGCGTTAACCAACCCGACTGCAGCCCTCTACAAACTTGATACCGACTTGTCCTGTCATAGAATGGATAAAGGCTTTATTTGTTCGAATGGTATGGCATGGAGCCCAGATAACCGGACCATGTACTTCGCGGATACTCGCGCAGAAATTGTTTATGCCTATGATTTCGACATCGAAACTGGCACCATCGAAAATCGGCGCCAATTTATATCGACAGCTGAAATTCCTGGCCGTGTAGACGGTGCAACTGTCGATACGGAAGGAAACTACTGGTGCGCACATATACATGGTGCGGCCATAGCGTGTTATGACCCTATGGGCCGACTCATACGTTCAATCGATATGCCCGTCCGCCAACCAACGATGTGCACATTCGGAGGCAACAATTTTGACATTTTGTTCGTAACTTCAGCGACCAAATTTCTTAAGGCAGGTGAAGCGGAAACTCAACCATTGGCGGGAGCATTGTTTGCTATCCTCGATGTAGGTGCAAGAGGTCTTCCCGAGCCTTTTTTCGAGGGTTAATTAAATGAACACGGCAGCCGAACAAATTTGGCGATTGAGCGCAACGGAATTGAGTAGGCTGATTGATATTGGTGATATAACACCTGTGGAGCTGTTTGAAAATTGTTTGGATCGCTGCAGGCGATTTGAATCTGTGATCAATGCGCATGTCCTAATTGATGAGGAAAACGGACTACGCGCTGCCAAAGTTAGCGAAGAAAGAAGCCGAGCAGGGAAACGACTAAGTCCGCTTGATGGGATACCAATCACAGTCAAGGATAATATTTTTGTTGCAGGCCTAACAACGACCTGGGGGAGCATATTATTCAAAGATTTTGTGCCTGATAAGGATGAAGTACCTGTCGCCAGGTTACGCAAGGCAGGCGCCATTATCGCTGGTAAGACCAACACCTGTGAATTCGCAATGGCGCCAGTCACAGAGAATTATCTTTTTGGAGTGACACGCAACCCATGGAGGACTGATCTTACACCCGGGGGTTCAAGTGGTGGAGCAGTCGCGTCAGTTGCTTCGGGTATTTTCCCGCTGGCAATTGCGACAGATGCTGGGGGCTCAATCCGTCGCCCAGCATCTTATGCTGGCGTGGTCGGATTTCGCCCAACGACTGGTCGTGTGCCGCGCGTATATGGTTTCCCCGCGCTAGCAAGTGATTTTCAAATTGTAGGTCCAATAGCCCGTACTGTAGATGACATCGAAATGTTGTTTGACATAATCGCAGGGCCGGACAGTCGGGACCGTCTGTCAC
>CAYWUX010000078.1:0-6677 GCA_964461525.1 uncultured Hyphomicrobiaceae bacterium
TCATTGGTGAGCCCGACAGGTTTCGAACCTGTGACCTACTGATTAAAAGTCAGTTTCCTTGTGGAAAACATGGAATATGTTGAATAGCTATGAAACAGCTTATACGGTGTCAAAATATTGTTAATATTAGCTAATACCTGTTCAATCTGTTTCATATTTGTTCGTACAGTTTCGCATTTTGTTGCCACCAATTTGCCACCAGATTTGAGCTATGCCAGAACCTATAAAGTTGACTGAACAGTCCATAAAGGGTGCCAAACTGAATAATGGAAAGCGCGCCTATTATCGTGTCGCTGGTAATCGCGGGCAGCCAATGCCGGGTTTATATTTGGAAGTTACAGAAGCTGGAAAAAAAATTTTTCGATTCCGGCATAATGGCAGGAAAATGAAAATAGGGGAGGGGCATAGAAACCTTAAAATCGTGAGTGAGCGCTTTTGGGAACTAAGGCATGCTGTGGACTCAGGTCGAGATCCTTGGGTTGAAAGAATTGCCGAAAGAAATAAGCATAATGACATGACAGTGAGAGAACTGGGTGTCCGATTTATGCAGTCCCGTCCCAATCCTGGGAGCAAGCCAAGGAGGGATGAGCAGAATAAACTGAATAACAGGATTTACCCGGCATTTGGGGACAGGCCTGCCAATCAGGTAACGGCTGTAGATATTCGCGATCTCAGGGATGAGATTGGAAAACATGCGCCAACTCAGGCGAACCGTATCCTTGCTTTAATATCATCGATGTACAATTGGGGGCGGGCTGAACTCCTTGTCTCAGTGAATCCTGCGGAAGGATTGAGAAAACTCAATGAGCTTAACAGGAGTCGGCATTTGGAAAACCATGAAATCAAAAGGCTGTGGTCACTACTTACGGACAAGAAGCAAAGCTCAGCCGTTCGCCTGAGACGGATTGCAATTCAAATTGCCTTGATTACGGGCCAGCGCAGAGGTGAGATTGCCAAGGTCAAGAGATCACATCTGAATTTGAATGAGGACAAACCCTATTGGCTGATACCAAAAGAGAACTCCAAAAACGATGAACCTCACATCGTGCCACTGGCTAGTTGGGCAGCTGAACTGTTTAAATCGGCGATGACCATTGGGGACAAACAGGCTGCGGGATCTGATAAAAAACCAAGTGCATTTGTATTTCCGTCTGAGAGATCTGACCATATTCATGAAGATACTTTGACGGATGAAATGCATGATTTATTTGAAATGCTCGGAATTGAAAAAGCTAATTTCCACAGCACCCGTCACACGGTCAAGACAAATTTGTCGAAGTTAAAAGTGCTTGCTGAAATTCGAGATAGAATTATGAATCACAGCATTCAGAAGAAGTCTGTTGGGCAAATCTATGACCATTATGATTACTTTGATGAGCGTTTAGAGGCCCTAGTGACTTGGGAAAGTCGGCTTAAGGAAATATTAGGTAGGAAATAAGTGCCCGATGAGATTTTTGGAGTAGAGGTATGTTATTGAAAATTCAACTGACCGAACTTCCGATCTAGCTTTTCAGCCATAGGCAGATTCGCTAGATGTGCGGAAGTGACTCTGGCTTGACGATTTGGAGGGTACGCCAGAATGTTATTTATGAGTTTCAATATTTAATATTTACTCTCTTCTAAATCCAAGCCCCAAGGTCCAGAACGACAAGGCGGAGCGGCTCTTGTCCGAGCATGATGTGTTTATGCTTATTCAGGCCGCTGGCAATGCGGACAAGCACAATGCTGAGAATTTCCGGAACAAGGTACTGGCCAAGTTTCTCTATTACTCCGGAGCCAGGGTGTCAGAAGCCTCGGAACTGATCTGGGAGCGCACCAGGGACCGCGATGATGGCCAGATGCAGATCACCATCCATGGCAAGGGCGGCAAAACCCGTCATGTGCTGCTGCCGAAGTTCCTGGCTAATGATCTGAGAGACTTGAGAGGCGAGGCAGAGGGTGATGAACCGGTGTTTCGGTCCCAGAAGCCAAATTCAGCACCTGGTCAGCACTCTCATGCCTTGAGCACCAAGGCCATTGAGCAGATTATTTCGATGGCGGCTTCCCGCGCCGGGATCCGGAAATCTGTGACGCCACACTGGTTCCGGCATGCGCACATTACTCATTCGCTGGACCGCGGCGCTTCCATGGCGACCGTCAGAGAAACCGTGGGGCATTCCAATCTGTCGGTGACCAGCATTTATTCCCACGCGCAACCTGATGACTCATCAGGGCTCTATTTGCCGACGGCGAGGTGAATTGGGCTAATTCTATCTTTGTAGCGATCTCTCAGGCGGAATTCAGGCACGTTTGCCGAACAAATTAAGTGCTCAGATCGTTTATATTGAGCACTTGTGCTATTCTAACTCTGCTTAATTTAAATGGGAGGACTTCAAATGCCAGTTTTAATCGTTGACCATCAACTCAATGATTTTGATGAATGGATAGCGGTATTCAAAGAAAATCCACCGCCTTCTTTTGGGTCCTGGAAGCTGTTGCGTGGTTCAGACGATCCAAACCGAGTTTATGTCATTCAGGAATATTCGGAATCCCAATTGGAAGAATTAAAAGATTTTGTTGGGTCTAATAGAATGAAGGCCGTGTTTGAAAAAGTGAATGCAATGTCAAAACGACCAATAGAATTTGTATGGCTAGACGAGGTTAAGCCGTAATTCCAAAAGTTCGAGGGCCTGAGAATTCAATTCTTTAGCTAAGCCGAACACGGCAAGGGAAAAAGCCAGTGAGCAGTTTGTTCGCCCTTTTCATCATGGCCATCTCCGTCCTTGCTGATGCGGCACCCGTCTCTGCGCAACCTGCGGGAAAGGTCCACCGCAGCGGTTACTTGGAGCCCTATGCGACGCCTGGCGAGTGGTTCCAAGCCTTCCGCCGTGGGTTGCGTGACTTGGGCTACGTAAAAGGCCGGACCGTGATAATCGAACGGCGGTCTGCGGCGGGTCGAACCGCGCGATTACAGGATTTGGCGGCGGAGCTCGTTGGTTTCCAGCCGCAGGTCATCGTCGCCTCGGCCGTTCCGGGAGCACTGGCCGCGAAGGAAGCCACCTAGACGGACCCGATTGCCGACGACGCCGAGGCGGCTGAGTCCGGGCACGAATTCGGCGACCAGCTGCAGCCGCTTGCCTGCCAGACCGGCCGACAGGGTTATCGAGTAGCAGTCGGACGTCCCCTCCTCTATGGGGACATTGCGCGATTAGTGATGGCGGGACACTCATCCAGATATTCATCGGGAATGATCATAATTTCTCGTTGCATAAAATCCAAATGGCTATTGGTGTTTTGAACGACCTCACTGATACTGCATAACTTCAGTATCCTCTTATCGCGGCACGAACTCAGCGCGAAAGCTTCTCTAACCATTGCCCGAGACCAAAATCGATCTGGTCCGAGAGCCTCTGGTCTCGTTGCTGGTATCGCCGGTAAGTCTCCCAATGCATCCCCTTTGGCTTGTCCGGAAAGGGCATTTCGCGGTAGCAGCTTCTACGCCAGAAAAAGCTTTTCGCAATGCTTGTGTCTCGTCGAGTAAGAATCGGAAATACTGTGATTCTCATCACCTTCATTTCAGTCTTCTCCACTTACATCTGTTTCATCACGAATTGAAACAGTTAATCTTAAATCTGAAACAGGAGAATACTGATGTTAAAGGAAACGATCATCTCAGCGATTGTAGCCGCAGCCGTGTTAATTGCGGCATCTACCGGTTCAAACGCAATGCCAAGTGGCGGAATGGTACAGCAAGCGATACAGACTGGAGCTAGTCAAGGTGACATCATCCAGGTCGGTCACAAGTTTAAAAAATTCAAGCATTTTCACTGGAAGTATGATTTCTACCCCCGTTACCGAGAATGTTACTGGCTAAAGAAAAAAGCGCTTTTCACCGGCAAAAAATATTGGTGGCACCGATATAATGAATGCTTGTACTTATATTCTTATTAAAATTCGAATCTCCTATTCTAAATTGAAAACCCTTTGATTCAATTCGAAGGGTTTTTTAGTTACTCAGATACAGCACTGCCTCATTTGTTGAATTCCGAAAGACATCTGTTCGACTTCTTCTGCAGACAACCCCAGAGCTTCGGTCTGCACCTCCACATAAGGCGGAGAAAATTCGGGGATGACATCAACTTTGACCTGGTTTAATTGGGACAGGCCGACAAACATTAATATTGCGGCAATGGATGAACAGGCCAACTACGAGATTGTTGACACATTTTACGACGCTGCGGTGAGTGGGGCCGATCCCATAGAAACACGAGAGGGCTTCAGCCAGCTCCTGGATCGCATTGAGGATAATGGGATGTCGGTGGTCATTGTCGAAGACGCCAGCCGCCTTGCCCGGGACCTGATGGTGCTTGAGGTCGGGATCGTCATGCTGGTCAACCGCGGCGTCACCGTGCTCACCGCCAACGGTGATGATCTCACCAATGAAGATGATGAACTGAAGGTGGCCCTGAGGCGGATTGTCGGTGCCATCGTCGAACTTGAAAAGACACGGCTTGTGAAAAAACTCAGGTCTGCCCGCGAGCGGGTTAGACAGGAAAAGGGCAAGTGTGAAGGGCGCAAGAGTTTCAAGGAGACCCATCCTGATCTGGTGGCCCTGGCGAAACGACTAAGGCGGAAGAGTCCCAAGACAGGAAAACGACGGAGCCTCACAAAAATTAGTCGAGAGTTAGAGACGGCGGGGTTTGTCAACGAGAGAGGCAAGCCGTTTAATCATAAATCGGTTCGCTCGATGCTGATGCAATAGGCATTAAGAAGACTGGTTCTGAAAATACGACGCTGACAATTCATCTGTCGGTGTTAACCGCAACCCACGTCAATCATATTTACCCTTTTTTTAAACCATAACATTTCAGTTAGATTGACATTGTTGTGACTCGCTTGTCGAATTAAAGCGGGTAAGAGAGATTTCCTTCTGCCCAAAAATGAACAGCTTTCCATTGGGGATTAAGCAGTATGAGTATACGGAAGGCGATGCCGTGTTTGGGCCAAGCACGGCGGCTTCGTGTGTGTTCCGATCGATGGGGGTGGGAATAATGTCAGACATTATCATATTCGGCGGCGACGGGTACATTGGATGGCCACTGGCGCTTGAACTTGCAAGCAGGCACAGGGACAAGGATGTGATTATTGCCGACAATTACTTGACGCGCCGGAACGCGGCCAAGATCGGCGGGGCTCCCTTTCTTCCGATAGCTTCGCTTGCGGACCGTGTGCAGGCGGCGTGCGAAGTACTCGACCTCGACAACCTGAAATTTCAAGAAATCGATGCCTCGGACCCCGATGCCGTCACCGACTTGTTCCGGTCGATCGAGCCCGAAGTGGTCTATCACCTGGCACATCAGCGGGCCGCGCCCTATTCAATGCTCGGCTTGCGTGAGGCCATAGAGACCATCACCAACAACGAGGTCAGCTTCCTCAACCTGATCTGGTCGATCAAGGACATGCATCCCGATTGCCACCTGATCAAGCTCGGAAGCTTCGGGGCCTACAAAAAGTCAGCGATCGACGTCTCCGAAGGCGACGCTGTGATGGAATACAAGGGCAAGTCCTCCGAGATACCGGTGCCCTATCCGCGCGCCAGTGACGACATCTATCACATCACCAAGATCAATGACAGCAACTTAGCCGGCCTCGCCTGCCGCAAATGGAACCTGATCATCACCGAAGTGATGCAATCCACCGTGTCCGGTGCCGCAACTGCCAAGAGTGCGCTCGATCCGCGGTTGCATACTCGTATCGACTACGATGAGATCCTCGGGACCGTGCTGAATCGTTTCATGATTCAAGCCGTAGCCGGCGTGCCGATGATGGTTTACGGCAACGGCCGACAGACAACCGGTATCATGGGGCTCGAAGATTGCGTGCAGGCGCTTGCGGTCCTCGCTTACGATCCGGCCGAGCCGGGACGGCATCGCATCGTCAACAACTGCCCGCAGATATACCCGGTCATCGACCTGGCACGCATCGTCCAAAAGGAGGCCCGTGCGCTCGGGATCACGGCTGAGCTTTCGGTAAACGAATACAACCCGCGCTTCGAAGACGACAGCGTGCCGGATTACGCCGTCGAGACAACCTATATCGACGGCATTCTCACCGTATCGACGGTCGAGAGTGTGGTGCAGTCCAGCCTCCAACTTCTGTATTCAGAGATCAATACGCAGAAAGTCAATGTAAGTTCGATGATTCCCAAGCACAGCTGGACCCAATGCGGCACCGACGCAATCGGACGGAAACGGCCGATGGCCGACCGCGCGTTCGGTATGGCGTCAATGCAGCGCCTCGCCGCACCGTCTGGGCGTGCAGTAGTCAAATCATTCATTCTGCAAAAATAAAAATGAGTCATATCTATTATTTAGAATTATGCATTGATCTAATTGTCGATTTACAAAACTCTCTAGAAGATATTGAATATGCTGTGAAACAGCGACGTCGAAGAAACGGTTGGCATACGGATAACGAAACTCACCCAAGTTTTCCATTGGATCTTAAAGATTTGCTGCGTCGGCAGAAAAATGTTCAAACTTCCATCGAATTTCTGTCAGAGTTTCGCAAGAAATTAATGGCGAATTCTTGCTGAGTTGAACCTACCGTCGTTATCAGCAAACAAAAAAATGGGCAGGATTATTAGCCTGCCCGGGAGTTATCGCACAAAGGTTGTCCGATCAGTTGGAGTAAAGCAG
>CAYWUX010000079.1:0-6620 GCA_964461525.1 uncultured Hyphomicrobiaceae bacterium
AACCGCAGACAATCCACAGCCTTCTAGTGGTGCACTATAAGTCCGGTGTTTTCAGGACAATGATCGCTTAACTTTTGCCCTGCGAAACCCGAATTTGGTTCGTCTTCGTGCGGAAGGCCGATATTCTTTATTTTCGCAACGTCGATCAGTTCGCTAAGAGAATCATCAAATATTATAAAATCAATATAGTGCTTATGATATAGTTTTGGGTTGTTTTCCCAACAGTCATCGTTATTGCCAAAGGGTCCCTTTCGCAGTTTAAGACTTCTTGGGGTCCCGTCATTTAAATCCCGGCAGAAGTGTTCTTTCCGCTCAGGATCACCATCGAATCTGTTCAAGCGGCGATTGAAATCACCAAGTACGATAACGCTATTACCCAATTGCCTTTGTTGTTCGATCCAGTTTTCCAAGATTAGACCCTGGGCAGAAAGTGTCCGACAATCAAAACGATTGCCATTTAATCGCCCGTCACGTCATTCATCGTAAACGGGGTGCAAAGAATGACCATGACAAGCCGATTTCAGATGAACATTAAGAAGCTTGATGGTCTGACGTCTGCCATAGTCCTCAGTACCCACTATCTTATGCCAACGATCCCCTTTAGCTGTTCTTCCCATTTGGTTAAAGCTTCGAGCCGTTCATCGAAATAATCATAGTGATCGTATATTTGCCCCACAGTCTTCTTCTGGATGCTGTGATTCATGATCCTGTCTCGTATCTCTGCGAGCACTCTTAACTTCGACAGATTGGTTTTAACAGTATGACGTGTGCTGTGGAAATTTGCTTCTTCGATCCCGAGCATTTCGAAAAGTTCATGTATTTCATCCGTCAGAGTATCCTCATGAATATGGTCCGATCTCTCAGACGGAAATACAAATGGACTCGGATTTATTTGAGACTTGGCAACCTGTTCGTCCCCAATGATTATCGCTGACTCAAACAATTCACATGCCCAACCGGCCAGCGGGACAATATGAGGCTCATTGTTTTTGGAATTCTCTCTTGGTATCTGCCAGTATGGTTTTTTCTCATTCAAATGCAGATGTGATCGCATGGCCTTGGCAATCTCGCCTCTGCGCTGCCCCGTAACCAACGCAATCTGAATTGCAATGCGTCTCAGGCGAACATTGGAACTTTGTTTCTTGTCCGCAATCTGGGGCCACAATTTCTTGATTTCGTGGTCTTCTAAATGCCTGCTTTTATTGAGCTCATTGAGTTTTCTGAGCCCTTCAGCGGGATTAATTGAGACAAAGAGTTCTGCCCGCCCCCAATTGTACATCGATGATATTAAAGCAAGGACACGGTTCGCCTGAGTTGGTGCATGTTTTCCGATCTCATCTCTGAGATCTCGAACATCCACAGCCGTTACCTGATTGGCAGGCCTGTCTCCAAATGCCGGATAAATCCTGTTATTCAGCTTATTCTGCTCATCTCGCCTTGGTTTGCTTTCAGGATTAGGACGGGACTCCATAAATCGGGCACCGAGTTCTCTTACTGTCAGTTCATTGGGCCGGTTTCTTTCGGCAATTCTTTCAACCCAAGGATCGCGACCGGAATCTACCGCATGTCTCAACTCCCAAAATCGCTCACCCACATTTTTGAGATTTCTATGCCCCTCCCCTATTTTCATTTTCCGGCCATTATGCCGAAATCGAAAAATCTTTTTCCCAGCTCCCGTCACTTCCAAATACAGTCCGGGCATCGGCTGACCGCGATTACCGGCCACACGATAATAGGCGCGCTTTCCATTATTCAGTTTGGCACCCTTTATGGACTGCTCGGTCAATTTGATCAGTTCTGGCATAGCTTAATTTTGGTGGCAACTTGGTGGCAACAAAACGCGAAACTGCACGAAAATCTATGAAACGAGTTGAATTGATATAAGCTAGTATTAACAATATATTGGGCCTACAAAAGCAGTTTCATAGTATTTCAACAGTTTTCATGTTTTCCATTAAGAGCCTGATTTGTAATCAGTAGGTCGGCGGTTCGAATCCGTCAGCCGGCACCAGATTAACAAATGAGAACAAATAATTAGAAGGCTTCATTCCAATCGCGATTTTGAATATTATCTTTTGTGGCCCATTGGTGGCCCATTTCTAAGTCAGCCTTCGCGATGCTATTAATCGGATTTATCCCTATTGTATTTGAGGCGGCATTTAGTCGAACAATATTGCCGGGTGGCGCGTTTTCCGGTTCCAGGACCCGCCGCGAAAAAGGATTCACATTGCTTACAGCGGCCAACGCTATGCACCTCAGTAGCTAGGACTAACAACTGTGCATGTATAAAGGATAATAAACCCTGTGCTTGCAGAACCCGGACAGGTTCGCCGGTTTGTTCGTCAAGATCGATTTTCATCCTGAATTGGCCGGTCCCTTCGTTGGAGATACTTTTCTTGAGTTCGGAGAATTTCTTTTCCCCAATTAAAGAGAGTACGGACCGGACACCGTAAACGACACCGAAAAAGCCACTACCAACGCGCGTTTCATTCTCTCTTTCGTTACCCCTATCGGATATGATCCCCCACTTCGCTGTGAATTCAAGCGCCTTGTCAATGTTAGTCTGGATGTTAGCAAATTCCAAAGCCACATGATCCGTCATATCGCGCAATTCGTAAGGTTCAAACCGTTCACTCTTTGCGATGATAAATGACCCGCCCTTGTCTGAAGTCCCCGCTGCCAAGCGCGTTGAATTGTCTCGCAACAAGCTGTCATCATTTTCGGCTTGGCGATATTCAAATTCATAACCGTCTGAACATCGTTGCCATTCCAAGCGGATTTCCAATGTCATCTCATCACCTTCTTGGGCTAAAATCAGTAATTATTATTTTACTGTATCTAATCATACTTGTATACATATTTTAATGTAGTATGCTATGTAAACAGATAACTTGCAATTTTATCAATAAATTTGAAACGGGGGTTTTGATGAACAAGCAAAAAAACAAACCCAAATCTAATGCGCGAATGAAGTTTATCGGTCGCCGAAAAGTTTTGAGCGAAGTTCCTTTTAGTAACAGCACCCTGTGGCGAATGGTAAAAGCTGGAGAATTTCCAGCGCCGGTTAAAATTTCAGATCGCAAGGTGGCTTGGATTGAATCTGAAATAGAAGACTGGAAAGAAGCCCAGATAGAAAAATCGCGGGCGGCAATCTAATGAGTTTGTCCACCCATAAAAACTGCCGATCCCTCAAAAGTGACCGGATCCAAATTATTTTTATTAACCATCAATTTGCGATGGCTGCGAATTCTTGCTCAACGCAAGCTCCGCATCCGTTCAAGCGTGCTTCTAACGCCGTCGCCTTTTTTGAAAGGGATGACGGTTATGATTTCTCAACAACCTAATGGGCGAATCAACTTTCATTCCCTTGCTCATGCCGCTCTGGAAAATGCAGAACTGTTAGTTCCTCGATGGCTGCCCGACGGGCACCGCGAGGGCAATGAATGGGTTGCTCGAAATCCGATGCGAGAGGACCGAACTCCCGGTTCGTTCAAGATTAATCTGAAACGCGGCGTATGGTGTGATTTCGCAACTGGTGAGGGTGGCGGTGACCTGATTTCTCTGTTCGCCTTTCTCAATAATCTTCGACAAGGACAAGCGGCGCGCCAGGTGGCACAGGAGATCGGCTATGCATATTGACCTCCAGCAAACTGGATTGAACGGCAAGTGCAAACTCGATCTGTATACGAACTGTACGCTTGAACACTATGCCGAGAAAACGAAGCTACCAATCGATTTTTTGAAAAGTCTGGGATGCGAAACAATACGGAATGCCGGTCATTTTAATTTAAAGATTCCCTATTACCACACAGACGGTAATTTACATCGAAACCGTATTCGTCGTGGGCTATTTAAATCGGCGGATGGCGGTGATAAGCGGATGTTATGGGACCAAAGATCCAAGGGAATTGGTATTTGTCTTTATGGATTAGATCAAATACCCGCTCCTGGAAATGTGGTCTATCTTGTAGAAGGAGAGTCCGATTGCCAAACATTGTGGTTCCATAAATTTGATGCTCTGGGGGTCCCTGGTTCAACTCAATACAAGCCTGAGCGTGATGACGAATTTCTCGTTGGTCGTAATATTATAGCGATCATTGAGCCGGACGAAGGAGGTAAACAACTCATTCGCCAGCTTTCAAAGTCCCGACATCGGAATCGAATTAAATTACTGGTTCTGAAGGAAACTACGGGTCGCAGGGACGTCAACGAATTACATTGCGCATCTCCCGAATTCAAGTCCCAGTTTGAGAAGGCGCTTCACAGAACCGTTCGTCTCGAAAAATTCTTGGAACAATTTCCAGAATTGGATGCCCAAGCACAAGTGACTGCAACTAAATTGCCAGAGGGATTTAGGTATGTGGACGGAGAGTCAATTGAATATTTAAGCAGTTACTCAAGATCAAAGGATGACAGTCCTGATGAGATTTGGGAACCTCTTTGTTCCACGATGCAAATCCTGGCAGCAATACGCCACGGATCCAATACTGCGTATGGCACACTCATACGCATTAAAACTATTGATGGAAATTGGCATCGGGTCTCTGTCCTTAATGAACGCTTGGTAGCTTCGGATGATATTCTCGCAGCACTTGCCGGGCTTGGATTGCGGTTCGATCCGAGCGCTAAAGTTAAAGCCAAGTTGAAAAAACTATTGGCTTTGGTTGAGCCTGACAGACGTGCTCGAAGTGTTGATCGAGTTGGTTGGGATGAAGATGCCTATGTTCTTCCGGACGAAGTTATTGGCAACAATAAAGGTGAAATTATTTACTTTCAGCCCGATAAACCAATCCAACATGCCTATTCGGAGAATGGCAGTTTTGAAGTCTGGAAAACGGAGGTCGCTGCCAAAGCTGTCAATAACAGCCGCCTCATCTTTGTGATCGGGTGTGCCTTTGCGGCGCCATTGTTGCACTTAATGGGTATGGAATCTGGCGGATTTAATATCGAGGGACAATCGAGCAAAGGAAAAATCACCGCTCTAAGGGTAGCTGCGTCGGTTTGGGGTGGTGGTGGAATTAACGGTTTTATTCGACGATGGAGGGGTACTGATAATGCCTTTGAAAAAATTGCAAAGATCCATTGTGACGCCCTTTTGCCATTAGATGAAATGGGTGAAGTAGACCCACGAACGATTTATAAAACTGCTTATATGTTTGCAAATCAACAGGGCAAACTTCGCTCCGATGCCGCAGGTCATGTGCGACCCCCAACGGAATGGCGGGTGTTATTTCTTTCGACGGGTGAAATTTCACTCTTTGACAAAATAACAGAAGATGGCAAACAAAAACCACGTGCCGGTCAGCAAGTCCGAGTCGTTGATATTCCGATGGACGCGGGTAAAGGGCTTGGCCTCTTTGAAGATTTACATGGTGCAAACCGGCCTGAAGATTTCGCCGATAGTCTACGCGAAACCACTTCCAAACATTATGGCCATGCCAGTCGTGAATATCTCCAAGAGCTAACGGCGAACATAGAAGTATGGAAGGCACGGGTGCGGGGGTATATGGATAGATTTGAGAAAGACCTTTCCCCGATTGATGCCGATGGGCAAGTAAGTCGGGTGTTAAAACGTTTCGCCATTGTCGCCGCCGCCGGAGAAGTCGCTATTGAAATGGGAATTCTCCCATGGATCAAAGACATAAGTTATGTTGGTGTCAAACAGGTTGCCAATGACTGGCTCAAACAAAGAGGTGGACCTCAGGCTTTAGAAGCACGTGAAGCTGTAAGCCAAGCTCGCAGTTTTATCGAAACCAATGCCAAATCTCGAATTGCGAATTTTTTAGAACCCCCGCCTCAGATAAGGGATTGCGCTGGCTATTTACACCGACAACCGGATGCAACGTCCCACTTCTACATATTCAGGGACGTATTCCGGAAAGAAATTTGCAATGGACTGAACTATACGCTCGTTGCTCGAGAACTTCATAAACGTGGAATGCTGGTTAAACAGGCAGATTCGTATACCTGCACAAAACGCCTGCCTGGATTTGAAGAACTTCAGCGTGTCTATGTGCTCACGTCAAAAATTTTGGAGGGCAGTGATGACGATACAATGTGAGGAACCCCAATATCCAATCATTATGAACTGTAACACCCGTAACATTTGTAACCTCTCTGTTTTGATTAGAGAAATTTTGTTGCGGTATGTTTTGCTCCAAACTGTAACACCCGTAACGGATCGCCAATTTGTTACAGCTGTTACAGATCGCCATCTTAGACATGTAACGAAAATAGGCCATAAACATCAATGTTGTTACAGATGTTTCAGCCATTACAGGCACTACTCCGCAAACTCTGGATTTCAATCAATGAAGCCTGTTTCTCAAATGTTGGAGTCAAACGGTGAACTGTAAGAGGGCACGATCAGCGCAGCAGCAGACAACTTTTGATGAATTGTCTCAGGAGCTAAGCACGGGAGGCAAAGCTATAGAGCTTAAAAGAGAGGCCAATGAACCTGAAGGACTCTTCAGGCTAAGATTGAAGCTCAGCAAATTACTCCGGCATGGGCCATCGACAGCTATTCGAAAAGATTGTTTCGAGTGTATGGGCGGAAGTTGGAAGGCCGTTGCCGAGTGTGAGAGTGCTCATTGTCATCAATAGTTATTCCGATTTGGCTA
>CAYWUX010000080.1:0-6535 GCA_964461525.1 uncultured Hyphomicrobiaceae bacterium
TAGCCCCCGTTAACAGACATTCTCCCACAAACGCCAAACCTTCCGGTTTGTGCCATCAACGGAAGTCAGCAGGTTTTATGTCCGGTCTAGCTCAAAGCAGAAACTACAGTGGTGGGCCGAGACTTCTGAGAGGTGCTACAACCCGGCATTCCTGGGGTCTAATCCAACCAACTTGATAAGACTACCGTTTTACGCAATAATTGATAAGTATTGTCTATATTTGTATCTAACGGTTTTCCAATGCTGGCTGGTCAAAAAAAAACAAACCTAGTTACTTCGTTTTTTTTCATCTTTTTAGTTAGCTATTCTCAATCTTTAGCACTGCAGAAATCAGAGTCTGTCAAGGCGACAACCAGTGTAGAAATTCATTCTGGAATTCCACCAGTTCCGGCTGCAACGATAAGACCAGCTCCAACAGAGCTTGAGCCCTTTTCTGTTCCACTAAAGATTACCCAAAATTCCTGTAGTCAGGATTGTGTAAGCCAAGCAAATTCATGTAATAGTCCTTGTTTCAGTCAAGCACCCAGTCCGGGAAGAAAGCGATGCCATCAATCGTGTAAATCGCGGTTTGATCGCTGCCAGTCCGGTTGCCAGAACCAATCAAACATCGACTCAAAAAAATACAAAAACAGTATTCCTGTTATTGATGTCCATGTGCATATAAATGATCTTATAACCCAATCTCTTGAGAAAAAGCGAGGGCTGGACTTTTCCAAGGCGGCGGACCGAGCCATAAAATTAATGGATAAGTATAAAGTTCAGACCTCAATCATAATGGTGCCGCCTGCAAGAGCGCCGTCTGTGATGTTGGGCAGAATCAACGTTCAGTCGCTTCTAGAACAGGCTAATCGATATCCCGAGCGTTTCATGGTTTTAGGGGGAGGAGGATCACTTAATCCGATGATCCAGAGGACGCCTCCCGATCAAGTCACAGAAGACATAAAGAGAATATTTGAGCGAAAAGCTGAAAGTTTAATACAGGAAGGTGTTGTAGGATTTGGAGAAATGGCGGCACTGCATTTTTCTTTCCATAAGAATCATCCGTCCGAAAATACGCTACCGGATCATCCCCTGTTTCTTCTGCTTGCAGATATTGCTGCTCGTCACAATGTCCCGATTGATCTTCACAATGAAGTTGTTTCTCGTAGTATCAAAGTTCCCATATTGTTGAGAAAACGAAACAAAAAGAATCCCAGCCGTGTATCTGAGAACATTACAGGTTTAGAGAGACTGCTTGCCCACAATCGCGGTGCAAAAATTATTTTGAGCCACTCATCAGATGCAACCGGACATCGCACCGCCAAGACAATTCGCCGATTGATGGAACGTCATTCCAACTTGATGATGAGTCTGAATGTTCTGCCCGAATTTCCTTTTCAAAAGAATTTACCACTAAAAACATCCGGCGGAATAAAAAAGGACTGGGTCCAGCTTATCAGGGATTATCCGGATCGGTTTTTAATCGGCAGTGATCAATTTTATAACAATCCCTGTCCGAAATGCAGGAGTGTTGATTTCGTCGGTCCCTCAATGCGATGGCTCCAGCTGCTCCCACCTGACATTGCAACCAAAATAGCAATTGAGAATCCACGGCGTATCTTTAAACGAAAACCAAAGCGAATTGCTGTAATGGAACCGACCGGAAAATACCTTTCTGAGAAAGATATTATAAAGAAACTGGTTGGGAAAACTCTCAAACTCCAATGGATGAACGGAGATGATCTGGAGTTAACATACGAGCAGGGTGGGAGCTTATCGATCCTTAACAGTCGATTGCATGGGCGAACAATCCATAAGCGATGGTGGGTATCTAAGAATGAAGCACTTTGCATTACGCTCGGCCCACACGATATGGAACATTGTGCAAAAGTGAAGTATGGCAATAGTCCGAAGATACTCACTTTTGAGTCGTCAAATGGACAGCATCTTTATGACGGAACTCTATTGAACTAGAGTACAGTCCACAATCTCAGACAATAGAGGCTTGAAGTGAAATGGCTTCAACTTCGGTAAACCGGAAACTTACGACAATCTTTGCGGCAGATGTCGCTGGTTACAGTGAACTTATGGCAACTAATGAGGAGTCGACACTCGATGCGCTGCGTTCCTGTCGAAAAGTTATCGACGACTTGATAGCCAAACATGGAGGGCGAATATTCAATACTGCTGGTGACTCTGTACTAGCAGAGTTCAACAGTGCCGTCGAAGCTGTCCGCTGTGCAATATCCATCCAAGAAGACTTAAGGGTACGCAATTCTGAGCTGCCAGAGTCCAATCAGATGTGGTTGCGCATCGGAGTCAACGTGGGCGATGTTATGGTCGAAAATGAGGACCTATTTGGAGACGGAGTCAATATCGCCGCCCGGCTTGAGTCTCTTGCGGATAAAGGGGGGATCTGCATTTCCGGAAGTACTTTTAACCTGGTTAAGAACAAGCTGTCTATTGCGTTTGAGGATATCGGTCATCAATCCGTGAAGAATATACCGGAAACCATCCCAGCTTTTAAGCTTGTGCCGGGGCAGGTATCTGTCGGAGATCGAACAACAAATACTGATGACACAACTATATTCAATTCTCGACCAGCCCGTCGTTGGTTGGTTGCCTTGAGCGCAATCGCGGCAGTCATGTTAATAGCCGGACTGGCTGTGAAAGAGGGATTTGTTCAATTTCCTTTTGGGCTCTCAAACAAGTATGGCTTTGATGGGGAGTGGCTTGTCACTGTAAATTCATTGTCCGGTTGTCTCAGCAACCATGATCGTACTTACATCATCAGGGTTGTGGACGGGATAATTAATGAGCCTCAGTACAAGATTCCCAAGATTGGAACAATTTCAGAGGATGGAAAGTTTGAAATTAACTCCCTAGACGGCACCGGATCGGTCGTAAATAAGCAGTTAGGAAAAATATCCGGCAAATTGGGAAAGGGGAGCTTTCAAGGAAAGAGACCAAGCTGTCGTGGTGTGGTAACGCTTACGCAGAATAATTGATTGCCTATCATGCCTACTGCATCAGCTACCTCCCGATATTGCCAGAATGATCGCTTTCGAGAACGCTAAACGTATATACAATTTAGGAAAGTGAAGATTTCTAAAATTTGATACACAAATCATGAGTGTTCGTCACCAGAACTATCTCGGTTCTGCTGCGCAAATCTCCACGGCAGCAGCTCGTCGATACGGTTGATCTTGTGATCGGCGATACGACTGAGGATATCGGTCAGCCACGCCTGCGGATCGACGCCGTTGAGTTTGGCTGTCTCAATCAGCGTGTAGGCAATGGCGGCAGCTTTTCCGCCGCAGTGGTCAGTTTAAAATCACTCAACCCGCACGATCTGAACGTTACCCGTGCAAGTGGGCCTAATGCCCTGAAAGTGGCCCTCACCAGCCCGGCCAGTAATCGAGCCGGTGTGTGTGTGAACGATTACGCCTGCGGCGGTGTTGGAGACAATTGTGAAATCACCATTCGGTAGGATCTCACCTTTTTTTGGGAAACGATAATTTGGCGCGTCAACTTTTCCCCGTTTTACATTTATTTGGAACGAGCGCGCCATATTACTCTTGCAGCCGGAAACCTCATTGATTGTAACCTCCCACCTGCCGTCGAAGGGATATTGTCCGGCAGGCGTGTTAGCGCTGCCTTCAACCGATGTTAAATGGCTTCTTCGAGTTATGCGGATCAAATAGGATTTCCCCTTCTTTCTTACAAGCTCGATGTCAACACCGTTCTTGGAATCCGAGAAGGAGGCAATTTTTCCGATTTCGAAGGCAGCGCCATCAAGAAATGGAACAGTGGGATCAGCGTTCATAAGTCGTACCGGCGCTCGCCCGAATCCTGGCTCTGCAACCTCGTCGTCGCCGTACATGATCAGCACCCCTGGCTTGGGAATGTTTCGGTCGTGACCAATCCGCTGCCTATTCTCCAAAAGGTAATAGGTTGACGGCGTGAGCAGAACTCGAAGGGCTAGTGTTGACGCGGACTTGTCAGCCAACGGCTCAAGCCAGACCTCCACATCCTCCCCGATGTTAATTGTGCGAATTCTTGTTTCGTCCAACCAACCCAGGCGCAATTTCGTCCACGAGCTGACACCCGGAACATCGGGCCTTTGACTGCAGGCATTGCATGACATGGGATCCCAGGAGCCCATATAAACCTGGGACTCTCTGTAATACTTTGCGGCGCTTGGCACTTTTACATTGGAAGACGAGGCCAAGACCTGATCGTACAAATCCGGCAAAACGCGTCGGCCATTGCGCACGCCACCTAGAATATGGGCAATGTTGTGAAAGACCTTTCCGACGGGTGCGCTCAACGCATAGATCGCGATGCCACCTTTTATCTTCTGCCCACCCGGGGTGAACAGCTGGCTTTCATCCTTCCAGCCCAGAATCCCGGGATAAGTGTTTAATCCCTGATTGCCCCATTGCTTCGCATTTGCGCCGAGGACAAATACCAAAAAATCGAAATCCGGAATCTTGTAATCCCTTTCGACCAGCTTGAGCGTGTCCGAAACAAGCCTTCGCAAATTCTCCTTGTCGACCTTGAGATTCTGCCAGGGCACCCAGTAGTGTTTTAGGGGTTTGGGCAATACATACCATTTTCTGGTAATCGTTCCGGCAAGGCAGGTGGTTCCGTATGACATTTCGCGGATATAGCGGTCTGGCCTTTTCAGGAAACGCTGCTCTATCCAACTGCTCTTTGGACGTTTCCCGACATTCATGAACCCAATCTTTACGAAAAGTGGCCTGAGTTTTGTCGAGCAGGGCTTGCGGATTGTCGGCGCAGTTTGACTCTTTTCCGCCATAGCCGCGACAGGTGCTACCCAACTTATGGTAGCGATTCCGAATTGTCCAAAGAAGACCAGTGCAAAAATTGCAATAACAAAGTGCCTCACAACGAAGCCTCCTGGCATGCACCGCCGCGCCTTGCTCTAATTTCTGTTAGCTAGGATATTACTCGAAATTTGAGTCCGGGCAACACTACCACAAGAGAGTTGTTCGTTTAGCCATTTGCATAACCTAAGCTGCACAGTGTCGGTCGTTTCGACCACTTGCGGTGGAATGCCAAATTCAACTGGATCGAATGCAAAATGCGGAATGAAACAACCTTTGTCGCTGTATGTCTTGTCGCTTACTGTGGAATCAGGATCGAAGAAGTCCGTTGATCGCCAATGGGTCTGTGGAATATTTTCCACCGCCTCGATGCCCTCGATCATGTCACGCCAGAAACCAGACGTCGTACCACGGCCGGCAAACATTGTGCCGAGGCCAACGATTGCAATTGGTGATTTGCGAATTGTCATTTTTTCCCCTCCAGTTATTAAAAAGACTCTCCAGCTATTTAAAAGATTGAAACGTTCTTCCGTGTATTCGGCCCATCATTCGAGTTTGAGTATTTGAGGGGTGATTGTCTGAAGGGCTTCGGGAACAGCGACCCCAAAGACGCGCAATTGTTGGATCCGGCTCATGCGGGCGGCGCCTTCAACAAGATTTAATCCGATCTGTTTGACTGAGCGGGCACGACGATCCTCGAGAAAGGTTCCCGATACCCAATCATTGAAGGCGCCCATGGCGGGACCGCACCAAATTTGATAATTGGCGCGTCGGTCAGGGATGCCCTCGAACGCCCACGATGAACATTGAAAGAGAAAACGCTTGAAAACGAGGGCCATCTTTATATGATCGTCCATGTCGGCGCGTGCGATTAATTGGGGATTCCTCGGTGCATGATATTGGCGCGTTTCCGCCCATGCTTTCAGGAAATCTTGCTGTAATACTTTCTTTTCAACCCAGTTCCGTTCGTGAGCTGGAAGGTCGGCGATGCTCGTATAACGCCGATAAAGCTCATAGAGACGTTGCGCGATGACGGGAAACATTGTGCCACGCTTCAAAACCTGGACCTTCGCTCCAATTTCGAACATGTCGGCAGCCGGAGCCATTGCCATATCCGCTACGCCCGCCTCCTGCAGCATTGCCTTGGCGGCGTCAGATATGCCGGCTTCGACGGTACACTGATTAATCGAACCGGTGACCACATAGTCCGCCCCCAGAGCGTAGGCCGCCGCGACTGCGTCAGGAGTTCCAAGACCGCCGGCCGCGCCCAGAAAAATCTGGTTGGCGTAGCGATGCGTTTGCATGATCTTGTCACGCAGGCGCGCAATTGTGGGAAACAGACTTGTGAGAGGGCGGCCGTCGGTATGCCCCCCTGAATCGGATTCGACCGTTATAAACTCAGCGGTTGGCAAGGTCGCCTGGAGTTGGGCTTGCACGGCAGAAATTGCTTTTTCTTCAACGAGCTGATGAAGCATTTCGCTGGGAGGCGGTTCCATGAATGCAGCCGCCGTCTCGGGCCGGGAAATCTTTGCGAACACGCGTGTGCTGCGCGAAACGCGGCCGTCCGCCGACTGTGAAAGCCCGACGGCTGAATAGCGCACAATTTCCTTTGAAAGCGCCATGAATGCTGATGCACTGACATTCCTTATACCTTCCGCCAGACACACGTCGACAAATTGTGCCTCGCGCAATGGCCGATCGGGAGA
>CAYWUX010000081.1:0-6521 GCA_964461525.1 uncultured Hyphomicrobiaceae bacterium
CCGCGCACGGAAGCAGTACTTTACAGGTCTACTACAGAGGACGCCTTGTCGGTTTTTTCATAGTTTGACGACATCAACATTTTGCTGTTCCATTCATCTTGATTTTTCGTTCTTAACTTTTTACTTCTCGCCTTGAGGTCAGTTACCGCGTGCAAGAACCAAATGATTGTTCATCTCATTGCGTTGAAATCGTAAACCAGGTTTTTCTGATAAATACGGCCTGAACGGAGCGAATTGCTTAGTCAATGGTCGCGAACCTATTGGCAATATTTGTGCAGCGCAGAACACCCAACTGGCGCATATACTGATCAGTATCATTTGTGCTATACTTTTGTTTCTCGTAACGTTTAAGCCATGGTGGGCGAAGCCACATTTGCCGCAGGTTGAAACTTAGTTTGCTTGAATGTACGTCCGCCAGAGTAAGGAATACCCACTATGTATCCCGTACCTGACAATGAGGTCGAACGCATTTCGGCTGTCGACACCTATAATGTCACTGATACACCGCCTGAGATTGCCTATGACGACATCGCCGAGCTGGCAGCACAGATCTGCCACTGCCCTGTTGGTTTGATCAACATCATCGCCGACACGCAAGAGTGGCTGAAGGCAAAATACGGGTTGCCGCCGAACCTTGCCTATTTGCCGCGGGGGACAGCATGCTCGACCGCTATCTGCCAAAGCGATATCCTGAACGTGCCAGACCTCGCAAAAGACGAACGTTTTGCCGAGCAAGCAGCCGTCAAAGGTGAACCATACTTTCGTTTCTACTGTGGAATGCCGTTGATCAATACCGAAGGTTATGCTCTCGGAACAGTCTGCGTGTTCGATTTTGAACCGCGGAACTTAACCTTTGAACAGTCGGAATCTATTCGTCGCCTCTCGCGTCAAACCATGGCCCAGCTCGAATTGCGTCGAAAACTTATCGAGCTGAGTGGTGCTCGACGAGCGTTGGAAGCAGAGAAGGCGAGAACAGACGAACTGCTACTTAATATCCTTCCCGTGAAGATTGCGGACGAACTGAAAACCCGGAATGAGGTTGAACCCAGACATTACGACTCTGTGACGATCATGTTCACTGACTTCAAGGGGTTTACACGCTTGGCGGAGGCGTCGGAGCCACGCACGCTGGTCAACGACCTTAACCAGTATTTTTCTGCTTTTGACGAAATTATCGACCGCCACAATCTGGAGAAACTCAAAACCATCGGCGACGCCTATATGTGCGCTGGAGGGTTACCAGAGGAAAATCGCTCCCATCCCGTTGACGCCTGTCGCGCGGCCCTTGAAATTCAGGAGTTCATGACCAGGATAAACAGGCAACGGGAGAAAATGCGCCTGCAGCCCTGGGAGCTGCGAATTGGACTACACACCGGACCGGTAATGGCCGGGGTCGTCGGGAAAAAGAAGTTTACCTACGACATATGGGGCGACGCTGTGAACGTTGCGGCGCGGATGGAATCAAATGGAGAGGCGGGCCGGATTGCGCTATCCGAAAGCACCTATCACCATGTCAAGGAGCAGTTCGAGTGCGAGCGTCGTGGGACCATTGAAGCCAAGAACAAGGGTCTCCTGGGCACGTACTTTCTAAACTAAATTAACCTTGGATTTGTCTGCGACTAGATAGCCGGCAGCCCCGCTATGCGGAGTCCGTCCCGATATTGGTCGCGGTCGCGGCTTTCTTTGAAGGGTAGGCCTTGCACATGATCGGCGATGGAGAAGTCTGGATTCAGGCTCAGAACCTTTCCGGCGTGCTGGCTCGCCTTTTCATCCAATCCGAGTTGCGCATAGCAGGCAGCGATCTCCGCGTGCTGGCTGGAGCTTGGCACCCGAACCTGCTTGAAAGCCTCGATTGCATCCTCGTAGTTTCGTGCCATGTATAATGCGCGCCCCAGCAAGTGCGCCCTTCCGGCGGCGTTGTAGGGGTCCAGGCGCATGCTCTGACGCGCCCAGTTCACACCTTCAACCGGACGACCCAGCCATGTTAGTAACTCGCTCCGCTGGGCGACAACACGAGGATCATTCGGATTCAAGGCGAATGCCTTTTGATGATGGAGTTCGGCCTCTTCCAATCGGGCAACCATCATGCGCACTTCGCACATGATCCAATGGCATTCAAAGTTGTTGTCATCGAGAGAAAGCGCCTTTTCTACCGCTTCAACGTCTTGGGCAAATAAATCGTCTTTGTTGTCACCAAAGCCGCGGGCTAGCGCCTGGCCAAGTGTACAAGCCTTCCACGCATAGGACTCGGCGAATTCCGGGTCGAGTTCAATTGCTTTATCGAGCAACCTAAGCGCTTCAGCGTTATCATCTTTTGTGCGGCGATGATGGTGCATCTTGCCACGAAGGACGTAATCGTAAACCGCCATGTCTTCCGGGCGCTTTCGCTTGATCCGATTGAGGTCGGCACTTTCAAGCCTCCCGGGAATGGCTGCAACGATAGAACGGGTGACTTCGTCTTGCAGGTCAAACATGTCGGTCATGTCATGATCATAGCGCTCGGCCCAGATGTGGTTGCCGCTCGCTGCCTCAACAAGCTGGGCGGTAATACGGATACGGTTACTCGCCTTACGCACGCTACCCTCGACGACGTAGGCGACTCCGAGTTCCTGCCCGATCTTCCCTACATTGATCGACTGTCCCTTGTAAGCGAACGACGAGTTCCGCGCGATGACGAAGAAGGTCTGAAAACGCGAAAGTTCGGTGATGATGTCCTCGGTCAGACCGTCTGCGAAATACTCCTGCTCGGAGTCGCCTGACATGTTGACAAAAGGCAGCACAGCGATAGAGGGCTTGTCGGGAAGTGGTAGCGCACCCGCCACCGCGGTTCCGGGTGTTGTATCAACGGCGGCATCGGTCCAGCGATACACCCGGACGGGCTCGGGAATGTTCTTGACATTCTGTTCGCCCATGTCCTCGAAAGCGGTGGGGAGCTTGTCCCCGACCTCCTCGTAGACCTTGCCGGAGATGCAGATCCCGCCGGGCTCGGCAAGACCTTCCAGGCGCGCGGCCACGTTGACGCCGCCACCGTAGATATCCGATCCCTCGACGATGATGTCGCCGAGATTCACTCCGATACGGAGTCTAATGCGGCGTTCGTCGGGCAGGCCAGCCTCACGCCCCGCCATGTCGTGTTGAATATCGACGGCACATCGCACGGCTTCGACGACACTGGGAAACTCGGCCAGAAACCCATCGCCCATAAGTTTCACGATACGCCCCCGGCCTCCAGTAATCGTGGGCTTCACCAGTTCTCTACGCAGAGATTTCAAACGCGCGAGCGTTCCTGCCTCGTCGTCGCCCATCAGGCGGCTGTAGCCGACTACATCGGCGGCGAGTATGGCTGCGAGGCGGCGTTCCATAGCATCCTCCTTACGGGGCAATTATACCGTCGGTGCGGGCGGAAATCTATAGTGGCGGCAAAATGCTTGAATGTCTGCGTCATCCATTTTGCTGCGAACAGCGAAACGCACGTTGCCCGGATCGTCAATTGCCGGGCGTTGTCGATGATTTTATTTATTCCTTGTCTCGGGAGAATCTTTTCTTGTGCCTGTTCCAATCCTCCGGCATCCTCCAATCATCGGAGCTAATTTGAAGGGCCGAGCCAAAAAGGAGGAAGGATACCATGAAACATATGATCACTTGGAATGAACGTCCGCAGGGATCACCGATTGAATACGAAAATGCTCAAAAACGAATTCTCGAAGTTTTTCTTCAATGGGAGGCGCCGGAAAACTTTAAAATCGAAATGTTTGTCATCCGCGTTGGTGACTGGGGCGGGTACATGCTTCTCGACTGCGGTGATCCGTTGGCTGTTCACAAATTCTGCTCAATGCTACCGGCATTTACATTTGAAGTCCGTCCGGTTGTTCCTGTTATGGATGCTGTTAGGGTCGAACAAGAGGCGATGGCCTTCCGGGATGAGCTGAACGGCACCTAACAAAAAATGCGGGACGGCCGTAAAAAAGCCCCGCAATCGCAAATTGGGGCTGATTCTTTGATCGGTCATTGGAGGATGGGTAATTAAAAGAGAGATGTGCTAACTGCATTGTCTCTTCACCACGATCTTGATTGATAGCAGTGGGAAAATCTTAACTGGATCTCCTCAATATTTTACAACTATCACTCTCCTGGTACAGGAGCCGTATTAGATACAACAAATGGATTATCACAATTCCAACTCAAACCAAAATGTGAATTGAATTTACGCAAAAAAAAGAGCAAGCTTAATTTGGAGGAGAGCAGCTTGCTCAAGTCTAGGGAGGAAACTCGTAGAGGTGGCTGAATGCAGGCAGTCACCCTACAAACGCGAATAAGTGCCCCTTCATCGGTTTTAATTCAACTTTAAATTTGTCACTGCCAACATGTTCGTTAGCGGAAATCTGTTCATGCTTGTTAGCGGAAATTTTTTCGCCCCATTCAAGTTGCTGATTTTAAATCGTTATTGCAACATCTGGCCCGTTGTTCATGTTTTATTACCCCCATGAAAACCTGTTGATTACCTGTTAATACTATCGACAAACTGTCGTAAAAAGTTTTTCTGTGATCTTGGTCTGTCTCCAATATTAAACGTAAAATTGGTTAGCGATCGTATTCTTTGCAGTCCACGTTTCCCTGCAAATAATCTGGCCAAAAAACTATAGTAGTCTTCTATCTTCTTCGGCAGTGGTTCGGTTAAGTCGGTCAACTAATTTGATCAGTTAAAATCCGTCCATGATATTCCCTTAAAAACGGTTATCTTCTACTCGCTCTCAGGTACACCGGCCTCGGATTGATTGCCGCTCCTTTGATTGCTTATTGGAGGACGGGTAACTGAGAGACGTCTACTCAAACATTTCATCCTTCCCGTTTGGTTTAATTTCGTCTTAGATCTCACATGAGCGCTGGCCAAATCTTAATACCGTGTCGATTGCACATTTATCGTCGCTAATTCTGCTTCAACAGCCTTTACACCCGATACTCCGCTTACAATTTTTTTGATATGTTCTTCTGAATGAATTCCGGTTGTTGTTCCTGATAGATATACCTTTCCTGAAACGACCTTGGTTGGACGGACATATAACCTGCCGCTGTTCAATTGAGAAAGAACATCTTGAACGCGGAACTCAATCAGTTTATCTGACAACATTGTTTGAGATGCATTTGATTCCGCGAATTCGGGACATTTCGTAAGCCTGCAAATTTGGTCAATGCATTGCTCCACCGGCAATCGTTTCGTGTTCAGCACAATGTCGTAGTTCACAGGATCTTTCCAATCCGCATCAAAAAAATAGCGAATGGTCCTTGTGTGTGCTGCATCATTTTGTTCGATTTCTTTCCAAGCTGTTTGCTCATTATAAATTCCTAGCCTCTGTTTCAGGTTTTTGACCCTGAATGACATGGGCGCGCAAACTCGCACACAAAGTACATGTGGAATTGATCTCAACAAATTTGCAGCACCCCAACCTCGGATAACAACTCTTCCTCTTTCTGCCAGCTCTAAAATCTCTTCGGCAGTGTATCGCGAGAGCTTTTTCTTATCGATTTTCCACCTTTCCATCAAAGAAGGCTGGCCTTCGAGAAAATGATGGACCTTGCTTGGTTCGATGTCCATCCGTTTAGCAACATCACCTTCAACGAGTTCATGATGAATGACTTCCAGTCCTAATCGTTTGGCAACTCCGATGGCAACATCCTTGCCCATGGTTCCCATTTCTCGTGTCATTGCTATAACAGCCATGAGTTCCTCCACGTTCATTGAAGCACGAAAGGACATTCGCGCTTTAAAAGCCCTCAACCAAATGGTCTCTCTTCCCGTCCAAGTTATATTATTTGTAAACTGAGTTCCGGTTCTGACAGCCTGGATCTCATCCGGCCAGGCAATTAGACCGGAGCTTTGCTGCACTGAAAGGCCAGAACATATTGTCTGGTGGATTCATGCTCCCTCCCGCACGTAGTTGACAGAGATAATTTCCATATTCTCTGACATCATCAGTAGGATGGTCACTTGAAATATTGGTACTCTAAAAATCCGATGTCAATTCACTTCAAATTACCAGGCTTAGGCAATTTTCACTGTACCAATCATAGCAGCTCATCTTTCCATAAGCAATTGATTTAAAATAGATTTTCTCTGAAGATGTGCTCGGAGTAAGTTCTGACTAACAAGCGAATTTACAGTCATCCCTGAAACAGCCTTATCGGTCCCGCCAGGCGAACAGAAAAACACTGTTTTCCAAAGTGGCACTTTTGAAATTATCTGAAGCATTGCCCCAAATGTCTATTAATCTTCCGGGCCTGGTTTGAGGCCGAAATAGGCAGCATCATAAGGGGTCCAATGCGGGGTTGGGGTCTCGATGACGCGGGCGTAGTAGAAAGTCTTCTACGTGGTGAACCAGCTTCGCCCGCGAAGCGATTCTGAAGTGGGAGCAAAATTGACCTTGTAGCTTACAGGTTAGTGTAACTGTTAGAGAACAAAACAGCACGGACGGCGCGCAATGCCTGGCTCTCAGCGCTGAGACGCGTGTAGCTCTGCACGACGG
>CAYWUX010000082.1:0-6120 GCA_964461525.1 uncultured Hyphomicrobiaceae bacterium
ATCCAAACAGCTTACGTGCTGCTGGAGGCTGGAGCACGGCCGGGACATCCCATTATCAGTCATGTGAAGTAGAATTGACGTTGCGTCTTGCCGTCAGGATCCATCAATGTGTTGAAAATTAGTGCGCGCGTCTTCCATCAGATCCCCGCAAAACGGACCCAGACGCCTTGATTTGTTTTGAACTTGGAAAACGTTGCTTTGAAGGTTGGAGATCCACTGTTTACCTTCCATTGTAAGTTCAAGATATTCTAGGGCTGGTTTGATATAGGGCTCAACATTTGACCAAAAAAATTCCGGAAAAATATCGCACAACTCAGCCGGGTTGGAGCAATTTAGCTTTTCCGCAAATCCGATCTCCTCAAACTCACGGTAAAGTGCGTTAAGTTTTCGGTGATAGAAAGGATCACCCATTTGGCCAATCAAGTCCGCTGCTCTCACGAGAGCCGCTTCTGAGTCCGTCTCCGAATATTCTTCCGACTCGGGAATAGGAAAACGAGTAAACTCAACGGCTCTGGCAATGCGTTCACAATCGATATATTGAGATTCACCAAAGCGTTCCCTTGCGTATATTTTCCCACGTTCCACGTGGAAAGGTGCCAAATAAGCATCTGAGGCACCACGTGGCGGCGTGATACTTTTTCCAATTTCATCTATTACAACACGATCGTGACGATCACCCTTACAAATGCCTCTGACATATCCGATGT
This sequence comes from uncultured Hyphomicrobiaceae bacterium, assembly GCA_964461525.1. Taxonomy (GTDB): domain Bacteria; phylum Pseudomonadota; class Alphaproteobacteria; order Rhizobiales; family CAYWUX01; genus CAYWUX01. The sequence goes on from CAYWUX010000082.1 coordinate 708, forward strand.
CATGCACTAGAAGCGCGCATGTGAAGTGAAGCCAGTCTTCTGGAGTCAAAGCTTGTGAGAGCAACCGGCCGCGAATGATCTGCTGCCCAACCAGTGTAACCATCATTGTGTGTTCTATATTATGATAAAGCGCATCCGAATTCCCGATTCGCTCAAGAATCAATCTTGCGGCACCCCCAATATATGCCGCGTACTCCGAACGCCGGTCGGCAAAATATTGCAGATAAAGGTTTGACAGATAATCTCCAACATGACCTGCCAAAATTGAAACGGGATTCATCATCTGAACCATAAACTCTAATTTAGGAGTTAATTATTCCCTGTTAGTTGCCCATTTCGGCGTTTGTATCTGGCAATGAGCCTTTCATTTATTTCTGTCAATTGAGTGACAGCGACATCAGTAAACAATTGGTACCCCAAATTTGAGATTTCCTGCAAGTATTTCTTTCAAAGAACTGAATCCGCTTTCCCGCAGCTTCCCCATCAGCTTGGGGTCAATTTTCGTCAAAGACCGCTGGAAGCAGCAAGACTCAATCTAGATTACCGCCAAGCTGACTTTAGCCGGCCGGGTCCGAATAGTTCTGTATGGCCTCAGCTTGGCGCTTGTGGTATGGGTCACCATGAGTCGCAACAGGAAAAATGCCAGTCAGGTCCAACGCCGGATTCGTGGAGCAGAAATTCAGGTTTATAACGCGACTTTCGGCGCGTAAGTCGCGTTCAAGGAATACTCCCAGCTTGGCAGTCTAATCGCCGCAGTGTTGGCAGTGGTATTCTTGAGTGGTCATAGGGGCGTTTCTGCCTTAAGGACGGCGCAAATCCAAGTTCTTTAATTTGAGACGGGGATTTTTACATGTTGAATATTTCACCAGAAAAAGTTGCGTATGTGATCGTGAAAGCGCGTGAATATGATGCCAAAGTTGCTGCATGGGATGATGATCTTGAGAACTCGGAAGGCGCTGAAGATACTAATGCTATTCTTGAAAATCGACGAGATGATCAAACCAGGAATGAAGTTGCTGCTTTCATTTCTAACTTAAATGAAGAGGAACAAGTTCATCTGGTTGCTTTAACCTGGTTGGGGCGAGGCACATTTTCAAAAGAGGAGTGGAATGAAGCCTTGGAGACAGCAAGAATGGAAGCGGTGCATAAGACGGAGGATTATCTTTTAGGTATTCCACTTCTTGCCGATTTTTTAGAAGAGGGGCTTGAGCAATTTGGAATTTCGGTTGGTGAGGCTTAAGACAAAATTTCGTAGTTACGCCGGATCACACATGGCGTCACGATAAGACAACTCGAACAACTTAAATCTAAGATCGATTCTTGGATTAAAAATAACCTAACCAGACCCCCAAAAGTGTTGCGGGTATAAATTGATTAAGCAGGCTGTCCAGAAGACGATTGCGCACCTCGTCGATCTGATAAGGCAAACGTTTTGCGATTTCCCTGACAGCAAACACTATCTTCCATAACCGGACATTTTGAGCCGAAGTCCAACTACTAAGCTGTGTCGTTTTCTTTATCTCGATTCACCTAAAGGAAACTTCTCGGCGCAATATTCCTGTCGCCTGGGTGAATGCAGATTTTTGTAATCCTTTCGAACTCAGCATCCAATTCCAAGGCGATGGCTGAGAAGTTTGCCAAATTAAAAACAATTAGACACGAAAGAATTGAGATAATGCGAATGGCCATCTTTTAACATCCTCACTTGCTAATCGTATCAATGAGGCACCTCGCATAGCTGGTAATGTTAGCATTGAATAGCGTCAGGGCCTCATACACGACTGAAGTAGATTCCCGGCTTAAACTCTAATCTGTCTTGCACTAGTGTATCTCTAGCTGGTTTTATGACCTTTCGCTAACGGCCCAGCTCAGCTAAAAAGTTCAACTTCTCCAATGTTCTTTGCCCTAGCAAGACTGCGATGTTGATAATTCTTTTTAACTGTATCACTCAGTTCATTATAGAATTCGGAACTCAAACGGATATCACCGAGAACTGAGAAACCCTCTACGACATCTACATTATTAACCTCTTCCAATCGCGCAGCTTTGTTTACTTCGGGTCCAATCAATGTAAATTGATGACGGGTCGTTGATCCGAAATCTCCACTCATGACTAAGCCGATATGCAAACCTATCCGTACGTGCAACGGATTCTGTCCAATACAAATTTCCGAAACTGCTTTTTTTGCTTCCTCAGCAGCTCTAAGTACCTCAAGACATTCGTAGCCGTGCTCGTTGGTTTCAGGTAACACCCAAAAAGCCATCAAGCCATCGCCAATAAATTTGTCTATGTGTCCGCCGTGTGAAACAATTGGAACAGATTGAGCATTAAAAAACCTTTCAACGATATCAGCAGTTCGGTCCGGAGTCAGCTTTAGGATGTACTGACTAAAATCGACAATGTCAGAAAACCAAAGTATGGCCATATCAACTTTGTAGTCTGAACGGTGCTCTCCGCCAGACTGAAGTCGCCGACTAAGTGCATATTTGTTTGTGTAGGCGTTCAGAATAAGTGTATCGTCCTCAAGCTGACGACTTAAGGTAGAAATCTTTCGGCTTGCCTTACGTAACTTTTCAGAAACAATTCGCCCAATATTCCGCCAGATTAGGTCTTTTTCCGTATGGTTTTCGATGTTTTCTCGATCAATCACCAATAATTCGACATTGCTCTCAGATGCTACCAGATCGTAGACCCGCGTATAGCCATTACCTAAGAGGTTCTGTTCACCAATAACTTCACCATTGCGCCGAACAAACAGGGTTCGATTATCCTTTTTTACCGCAATCGAACCCGATGCGATTATCCACAAACACTCCGCTGGATCGCCATGACGACAAACAATGTCTCCCTCATTAAATCTTGCAGGTCGAGGGTCAAGACCGGTTAAATCGGTCAAATCATCAATAAGACCACTCAAAACGAGTGCATCATAATAGTCTTCTCTGATCGTTCGCGCAGGCCCAATATCAGTTTCCTTTACCATTTGCTAATCTCCCTTTAACAAATTAGCACGTCAATGGCGTTACAAGTGTTGACCTGCATCAAACACTGATTTTGATCCAATCATTAAAATATCCGAGTTGTTATTTCATGATGAGTTTTATTGGGAGCGAGATGAGCCCCTATGGACGAGATCAACACAAACGTCACGCAGTCGGAGCCGGACAGGCCGGTGTTGATTGTGCCCCCGTCGGATTGGTGAGAGTATGATCGAGCTTTGTATGGTCTTTAAAGGGGGGAACCCAGAATTTACAAACCCCTTCGAAGTGGCGACTTTGAGCTTGACCTCCAAATGAGCGTTTAAGCGCCAAATATTGAGCGTTACCAGAAATGGACAGCGCCATGGGCGGAGTGCGTTTTATTTGACAAATATGGCAGCTCAATGTTGCAGTGCCCGATCCATTCTTCGATCAGCTTGACAAGGCTACTGTGATCGACCTGAATAAGACCCCGCAACATCATGTCGTAATCCAAGATAATGTACATCAAAAAGGCGAGAAAAAAAGCGAACGCTATCATCCGCCAGCGGCTAAAGCGACCCCTTAATCCCAAGTTATATGCGGCGATGTACAGCGAAGCTGCGGCGATAAAAATAAGCAAAGCCAGCACGGCGGTAGGAAGACGATCGAAAAACACGGCCATCCTTCTGGTGTGGGAATCAAGTACGTCATTTACCGCTGACACCAGCACGGCCTTTTCAGGATCTGTCATGTCTCCCTTCTGCCGCAAAGCAGACTTAACGGCAGGCCAAATTTTTGACTGGATCTGAAGAGAACGATCAACGACTTTCTGCAGCTGCTCCAGAGTCAAGAACGTTCCTGGTTTGAGATATTGCGATTTCGCATAGTCGAACAAACGTTCGCGCACCTCGGTTCTGCCCGGCTCAGGTAGCAGATCAGCCCGCAAGAACGCCGTACCAATCGCATTGACCTCGTTGATTATCGCTACTTTCCGGAGATCAGCACGACCCAAGCTAAATGAGTAAGTGAATGCCAGCATCAAACCGAGAAGAGCGAGCATGGAAGTGAGCGTGACGTCACTACGTACCTCATCGTCGAAGTCGGAGATAGTTTTATGCCGCATCCCTAGCCGGAAACCGACTTCCATCGGGATGAGCAAAAGGACCAAAAATAGAGAGATCAGTTCCCATAATGGAAGCTGATACTGCCAATAATGGTCGAACACTGCTTCGCTCTTCTATTGTGGTCGCGTTAGCTCGACCTTACACAAGTAATTTCACAGTATCAAAGTGAGCCCATGGTGACCCAGAGCACGCCTACACTCCCCTGATCTGGTTTATGTTATAAAGCTAAAATTGCGGATCGCCTTCATATTGTCTGCTCAACAGGATCAGCAAGAATGTCCCACCCTTCTTGCTCATGCTGTAACGTTGATTTACATCAATGACGACACCTCGAAATCCAAGTTTGCTCAGGAGTATAGATGAACGTCTGCGACCATCCCCAACCCCATGAAAAGGGCCAGGATTATGACCGGTCTCGGCATTTACGCAGACGGTATGGTCGAACACGACGCCATGGTAGGTCAGCTGCTGGCCAAGCTCAAAGAACTGGGTGTGGAAGAAAACACTATTGTCATGTATTCCACTGATAACGGCGCGGAATTTTTCTCCTGGCCCGACGGCGGTACCACAATGTTTCGCAACGAGAAGGCCACCCAATGGGAGGGAGGCTTCCGCGTACCGACCATGATTCGCTGGCCTGGTGTCATCAAGCCTGGAACAATTATCAACGAAATTGGCGCGCATGAAGACATGCTACCCACGTTGCTTGCGGCGGTAGGCGACGCCAACATTAAGAACGACCTGCTAAAGGGCAAGAAAGTCGGCGATATGAACTATAAGGTCCATCTCGACGGCTATAACCTGTTGCCCGCTCTCAAGGACGGAGCCGAGTGGCCTCGCCGTGATTTCCTTTACTGGACCGACGACGGCAACGTCGCTGCAATACGCTATAACAACTGGAAAATAACATTCCTGAAACAGAACGCCCGACTGATCCGGGCATCCTTAATTAGCCTCGGCTGGTCGATTCAGATATCAATTACCCACTTTTGAGAAGTTTCCAAAATTTTAGCAACCATGGTAAGTGCGCCAACTAGGTCAAGTTCCGAAAGATCTTTATTTTCTGGAATTCCCAGCATATAGACCAATTGTTACAGGAAAAAATAACTCGCTGCTCCGACAAGGATTGCTACTAACGCAATAATGACTAACCGAGCGCCAACCGCAGTTCCGCCCGTAATCCACCCCAGAGCTGCTTTCGACAGTGTGTTCATTCCAACCGCAATCGCGATTGCGGTTGATGCCACTTCGAGACTCAGCTGGTCTCCTCCCGAGCGTGCCATCGACAAAGTTATGGCATCGACATCGGCAAGCCCCGAAATGGCTGA
>CAYWUX010000083.1:0-5855 GCA_964461525.1 uncultured Hyphomicrobiaceae bacterium
GGGCTGGAAGCCGGCTACAGATTCCGGTTTGAATGGAATGCCGCTAACCGGGGCGTGACATGGGGCCAAGATTCCCGACCGGATGATGCTAACGACTTCACAGAGGATGAAGTCTACTTCTTTATCCGGGATGCACGTTTGGGAGCGGTCAGTGTCGGTCGTCGTGGTCAGGTGATCTCCGGCACCGGCAAGGTTGATGTCTCCGGTAAAGTTGGTCTGCCCGGGCAGATCGATCCACGGTTGTGGGGTGGAGATATATCTCTCAGGACGTCCGGTGGTTTCCTGTCTGGCATTCAAATTGACAGTGCGGGTTTGGGATTAGGCGGTATTTATCAGGTCGATGACGGCGACAACGGGGCAACCGAGCGCCAGGGCGTTCGTTACGACTCGCCATCCTGGTGGGGATTTATTTTCTCTGCCGATTGGACCCAATTCGCCCCTAATAATTTTGCAGCCCCGTTTGCTGATCAATTTGATCAATTTGGCGTTCGCCTGTCCTACGCCAATCAGTGGGGCGACTTCCGGGTTGCGGGTGCCGGTGGCTATTTCTGGGATAAAAATCAGAATGATAATCTTAGTGGCCTTAATGTTCCAGAGCCGCAGGGTTGGGTAACTTCGGGTGGTATCATGCACGTCCCCACAGGACTGTTTGTCAATGGTGGTGGTGGTCAAACGGATTACGACACGGCAGCAGCGGCCTTGGCATTGGGTACTAGTAGTACCGGTGATGATGATCCATACTTCTGGTACGTCACTGGTGGTTGGCAGTCTCGATGGTTGGGTTGGGGATCGACTACTTTGTTCGGTACCTATTATGCTAGTCAAAACAACTCGATTTGCGGTGGTGGTGTATTAACGGCCGGTGGAGCAGGACTCTGTACTGGATTATTAAATGGCCAATCGTTTGGTGACTTTAATACAAATGCAGGTTTGGCTGTTCCCGGTGGTGCCATAGATGAGCACGAAGCAAACTACTGGGGTCTGGGTATCGTGCAGTCCATCGATGCCGCTTCTCTGGACCTTTACCTCACCTATCGTCAATTTGATACGGATTTAAACAATTCATTCGGTCTCGGTGACCTCAAAGACTATGATGTCTTCATGGCCGGCGGTATCATCAACTTCTAAATTTGAGCCGATACACAACAGACAAGGTTTAAAGAAGCCGTCCTTCGGGGCGGCTTCAGAAACCACCTAAAGCTAGTGGGAGAGTTTGCGAGCTCCAATAATAAAAGTAAGGCGGTTGCCCTTTTGGGATGGTTTATATAACGGCCATAACAGTAGAGTAGAGTGGAGTAGTTATATGTTTGGGGGAGTCATAAAAAAAACAACCAGTCGGTTCGCGGTGCTCGCGGCGGCTGGTTTTTTTTTCAGCAATTTTGGTTCCGGAACGGTCCTGGCAGCCGATCTTGGCGGCGATTGCTGCGCGGATCTGGAAGAACGTGTCGCGGAACTTGAAGCGACAACAGTACGGAAAGGCGTGCGACAGCTGAGCATGACCATCTCAGGGCGTGTGCATTCGGCCGTGGTCTACTGGAATGATGGCGGTGCGAATGCGAATTCCGTACAGCAGAACGATGATGACGCGTTCGTGACCACACCGTCCGGGGATTCACGTGTTTCCATTGATGGCCGGGCCACGATCTGGTCGGGACTGGAAGCCGGATACAGATTCCGGTTTGAATGGAATGCCGCTAACCGCGGCTCGGTATGGAGCCAATTTTCCCGGCCGGATGATTTTAACGACTTCACGGAGGATGAAGTCTACTGGTTTATCCGCGATGCACGTTTGGGTGCGATCAGTGTGGGCCGTCGTGGCCAAGTTATCTCCGGCGTTGGCAAAGTTGATGTTTCCGGCAAAGTAGGCCTGCCTGGACAGATCGACCCGACCCTTTGGGGCCGAAACATACAACTCAGAACTCCTGGTGGCTTCCTGTCTGGTATTGCACTCGGCGGTATAGATGATGATTTCACTAACTTGGGCGGGATTTATCAGGTTGATGACGGCGATAACGGGGCAATAGAGCGCCAGGGCGTGCGTTACGACTCGCCAAGTATCGCCGGATTTATCATTTCCGCCGATTGGACCCAACACGACAGCCTTTTTGATCAGTTCGGAATTCGCCTGTCCTACGCCAATCAGTTCGGCGATTTCCGGGTTGCCGGTGCTGGTGGCTGGTTCACAGATAAAAATCGGGAAGATAATATCCCTGGTCCTCTCCTTCCATTCGATATCGTGCCAGAAGCGAATGGCTGGGCGGCTTCCGGTGGCATCATGCATGTACCCACGGGTCTGTTTGTCAATGGTGGCGGTGGTCGAACTGATTATGACACGGATGCATTCTTCCAGTTTGCGGGATTCGCTAGCAATGATGATGATCCCTATTTCTGGTACGTGACACTCGGCTGGCAGGCTCGATGGTTAGGCTGGGGATCGACCACTTTGTTCGGTACTTATTATGCAAGTAAAAACAACTCAGTCTGTGGCGGTGGTGTACTAAACGCTTCTGGAGCAGTCGATTGTTCGAACCTTCTAAATGGCTTTTCGGGCGGTGATTTAGCAGGTTCAGGTTTCGCTGGTATACCCAATGGTGCTGTTGACGAGCATGAAGCCAACTATTGGGGTCTGGGTATCGTGCAATCCTTTGATGCCGCTTCTCTGGACCTCTATCTCACCTATCGTAACTTTGACACGGATTTGAATTCTTCATTCGGATTAGGCGATCTCGAAGATTACGATGTCTTCATGGCCGGTGGTATTATCAACTTCTAAATTTGAGCCGATACACAACAGACAAAGGTTTAAAGAAGCCGTCCTTCGGGGCGGCTTTTTTATTTGGGCAGAGGGGGAACGTCAGGACAACTAATCAACTTTTTGTGTAGTGTGGATTTCTGCGGAAAAATGGGGCACAATAACCATGGGCGGGCAGTCATGCATTCACTGGGGTAGCTGCATATGTTCCGCGTTGCGCTCATTCTGGCCATTTTTGGCTTTGTCGCCTATCTGTTTGTCCTGCCCAATCCCAATGACAGACGCGTTGCCCTGGTCATCGGCAACGGTGACTATATTCATGCCAAGACCCTGGATTCAGCGCAAATCAACGCAAGTAAAGTCAGCCGCTCGCTTCGCCGCTTCGGATTTGATGTCATTGAGAGATCTGATCTCAACCGGCCCGAAATACAGACATTGTTTCAGAAATTTAAAGACAGATTAATCGGCGCAGATGTCGCAGTTCTCTATTACTCCGGCTTTGTCAGTCAATCGAAGGGGAATAGCTATATTACCCCGATAGATGCGAGCATTGAGGATGATCCGGGTTTAGAATTCAAAGCCGCGCTTCTGCAACCTCTGCTCAAAGATATGGCATCCCGATCAAAAGCAAGCCTGGTTATATTTGATGCTTGCCGGGCCCTTATGAATGACGACTTGATGAGGGACGACTTGATGAGGGACGACTTGATGAGGGACGATTTGGCCCGGGTTAAAGAAGGCCAATGTCGCGCTTTAAAGGCGATCCCCGTTCAACGGAACATGATGATTTCCTATGGCGCAAATTCCGACATTGATATCGAAAAGATGAGACACGGTGTCAGCCAGTTCACTGAATCTGTGTTGTCATTTGCCGACCGAAAGCACGCCCTGATCCAAAATGTCATGTTGGACGTCGTAAATGATGTCTCCACGAAGACCAACCGGCAACAGATTCCCCGGATGGTATCGACTCTGGAAACCACGATATCACTCAATCTGGGGGCAGAACCCTATGATATGAGTGAGAGTCTGATATTGGTTGATGACTCAGATTCCGGAGAGGAGATTGTGTCATCGAGATACAGATCAAATCCAACAGCATTACATCCTGGCTCCAGATTGGCGCCCGCTTCAAAACCTCTACACCGGGATGACTTCGAGGAACCTAAGGATGAGCCAAAGACAATCATGTCCCTGGCCATGGAGGAACTGAAACGACTGGGGGGATCAGCCGGGGCAAAAACACGCGCCATAATGGCGAGGCTCGATACAAGAGAAAAACAGCTGCGAATATTCGGTGATTTGAAGCGTCGTGAAGAAATCAGTGATGTTGAACGACAGCTCCAGCGTCAACTCGCCCGCCTTGGCTGTTATACGGGATCGATTGATGGTAACTGGGGAACAAAGTCAGAAAACGCTCTTTCACTGTTCAATCAGTCGGCGTCACTGAAACTGACAAGTCTCAGCCCACACAGCAGTGTTCTCCGGCTGGCCGAGAGCTATACGGGAACTGACTGTAACGTCCAGCGTAAAACTGGAAATACGCAAATCGCACATTCTTCTTCTGATGAGAGTGTGAAAGACGGACCTGCGTCTGAAACCAATCCAGGCTACGATCTGTCAGCTATCGCTCCTGATGAACAGATTGTCGATCACCGCGAGACAACAACACCGAAGAGAAATTCTGTCGTGAGAAGAAAAGTCAGAGTGCGGACCAAGGCAAGTTCAAACAGGCGGTTGTACAGTAGAAGACCTCCAGCCAAAAGTTGGCAAAAGCGAACTCTGGCCCGGATCTTAGAGTCTGATTGACCTTGGGCCCGGGTGTGGGCCCGGGATGTCGGGCCAGTGGCATTAACACCTTCCAAAGTTGAGCGAGCCATCCTTCCGGGTAGCTCTTTTATACCTTCCTGATACGGTCAAATCGCGTCCGGGCTATGGTTCGGTTATTTGCTAAAAACCTTACTGCACACCGAAGGGGGGTTGGGGCCATTTGGAAGGTCATTTTTTTCAACAACACTTTGGGCTAACAGAGCTTTTTCGAGCGGAAATCCATGGACAACCCTCTGAAAACATTCGACGATCCGAGTTTTCCACAATTATCAAACTGTGGTCAAATTGCATCGAACACCTTTGAGATAAAGCCTGTTAACGTAAGCCTCGGTTATTCAGTGGACCCAAGTAGGTTGACAGGGTTTTAGGTAGCGTAACGGGGGTAAAAGTTATGCGGAATTCAAAGTCTCTTATTCGAACTTTCAAAACTTCTATTATTGCCGGCGCACTGGCCTTCGGTGGGACGGCTCATGCGGCGGATCTCTATGGTGCGCCAGAGCAAAGCTACAAAGATGTCACGCCAGTCCTATACAATTGGTCAGGTTTTTATGCCGGCCTTAACGCGGGCTTCGGCGTCGGCGATACAGAGGAAAGCGTTGCGGCAACGGCTCCTGGACCAACGCCTTTACTTTTTAACTTTGACTATGGCGTTCAGGGCCCTATTTTCGGTGGCCAGATTGGCTGGAATGGACAAAGCGGTACTTTCGTATACGGCCTCGAAGCGACTTTTGACGGTACCGATATGGATACCTCCGAAGCCAATTGCGGTCTCTTCGTCAATTGTAGGCGAGACCTAGACTGGTTTGGAACTGTCGAGGCAAGGCTCGGCTACGCTGTCGATAAAACCCTCTTTTATATCAGAGGCGGCTGGGCCTACGGCAGAGTTAAAACAGATGTCAATATTGTAACTCCAGTCGCATTGGGTGGTGGCATTATTCCGGCTGGCAGTTCCCTCGCAGGAATCAGTGGCAAAGAAACTTTCACCGGCGGATGGACCGCGGGTGTCGGTCTCGAGCATGCGTTCACTCAGAGTTTCTCCGTCGGTGTCGAGTACGCTCATGTCGATCTGGGAGATGAAGCTTCGGCTCTGGGTGTCAACTTTAATCCTGCTTTCGGGCCTGTCCCGGCTTTCGGTGTAACCGATCGCGTAGACCTCGAATTCGATACGTTCAAAATACGCGCAAACTGGAGATTCAATACTTTCGGGTTCTAACTTTAGTAAGATTTGACTGTACATAACTGACGCATACTACCGGCAGGATTTCCTGCCGGT
>CAYWUX010000084.1:0-5679 GCA_964461525.1 uncultured Hyphomicrobiaceae bacterium
GTTTTTGCTATCCGCTCCGAGGTCCAGGTCAATCTGACGTATCGATGGTTCTGTCGTCTGGGACTTGAGGATAACATTCCGGATCACTCCGCCTTTTTCCCGCGCTCGCACGGACCGTTTCCGGAAAGGCGATGTTTTGCGGCAGGTTTATGAGCGGATTGTGGCCTCGTGTATTGAAGCCGGTCTGGTCGGTGGGGAAGCGTTCTCTATTGATGCCAGTCTGATAAAGGCCGATGTGAGCCACAGGAGGCGGGTTCCCGGGGCTGACCTTGCCGAAGGTCGTTTGCCGGAGGAGGCCCCTCGAACGGTTCGGGACTATCTCACAGCCCTCGATCAGGAGCATTCCACAGAAACAGGCACTTACCGTCGTCGCCGCAATCCGCCTGCACAGGTTTCCCTGACTGATCCGAAGGCGACCTGGGTGGCACGACCACGGCTGCGCGCCTTCTTCGCCTGTCACTGTCAATGGTCCGTCGTTGGTAGATAGCCGTTATAAGCTGAGATAACTTGCAGCATCGCTGAGTCATCTTGATGCGCTACTGTTTCTAACGCCAACCGGTACCATTCATACGCAAATCCTCCAACGGACAAACCTGTTTCAAGATCTTTAGCCATCCCTAAACAATAGCGAGAATCCTTTTCCCGCAGGCCAACTGCAAGACCAAACTGATCGGCAAGTCGGCTTTCTGCCATGGGGCGAATCATTCGCCTTACGTGGGGACTGGCGCACGGCCCACTTTCCACTGCCGCTATCAGTGTTTCGGTATCTAAGTTCAGTTTTTGAGCCAGATGGACCGCTTCGGCGATCGAGGCCACATGCACGGCACCTAGAAGATTGTTGATCAACTTGAATGCGGTTCCCGTCCCTACATCGCCGAAATGAAGAACTGACGCAGAGATTGCCTCAAGAATTGGATGCGCCCGCGCGAGATTATCCTTTGAAGCCCCAACCAGCAAAACAAGGTCACCGGTTGCTGCGGCTGAAGGCGGCCCGTTAACCGGGCAGTCAATATATGCATAATCGCGAGCAGCGGCAGCCTCAGAGAGGCGTCCTGCATGATAATGGGAAATAGTGCTGCACTCTATTGTAAGGGTGCCAGCAAGTGCACTTGAAAAAGCCCCGTCATCTGCAAGCCAAACTCGTTCTGAAGCAGTGTCATCTGCAACCATTGAAAAAATAGCATCAACGTTCTCAGCCGCCTCTGCCGGAGACACAGAAATCCTGGCACCTTTGTCGGCAAGAGGCTCGCACTTGTCTATCGACCTGTTCCAGACACTGAGCTCATGCCCAGCTGAGAGAAGACATTCGGCCATGCCGCTCCCCATCTTTCCAAGTCCAAGGAACGCAATCTTTGCCATGCGCTTTTCCTCCTAATTTTGAGTTGTATGGGTCATGTTCTGATCACGACTAGAATTAAATCAAGACTGATAAGTGGGGTTTTACTCCTAGTGATGTCGTCGAAGTTGCGACAGTCCGACGCAACTTATCCCCGTTCAATGTTCGAGTTAATTTGGCTGGCGGCTATCTGAAGAACTATTCAAGAGAAATTAGATTAAACTAACTCCATTGAATTAATTATTGCCGGCTCACGGATTCGAACCGCCGAGCTACTGATTACAAATTTCGGAGTTTGAAGATTTTCGTAGTTTCTTGTCGCTCCTGTAAATTCCTTAAGCATCTGTAACTAATACGTTTATTCATTTCTATGTTTCCAAGCGTTCTTGCGATTTCCCTTCAATGTGCTTACTGGAAATGATTCCAGCAGGCAAGATGGCAGGCATAAAAAACAGCAAAAAGTCGGTCGAAAGTCCAGAATGACCTTCTGCGCGAGACGGACTTCAGGCTCGGCCATCCCAGCTGGCATGCCGTTAGCACTGGACTACTTGCCAAACAGATAGGTGAAGACCAGAGGCAGGATTGCGTGTTAGAATAATTGCGAGGTCATTGGCCGGGTTTGCGATGAGGAGGATGAGGCATGATGCATGAATGGGGTTTTGGCTACGGGTTTTATCTCGGACCACTCTGGATGCTGATCATCGCCGCGCTGATCGTGCTGCCATTCTGGCGCATTTGCGAGAAGGCGGGCTACCCGGGGATTTTGGCGTTGCTGATCTTCATCCCGTTCGTGAACCTTGTCTTTCTGTATTGGTTTGCATTTGCCGATTGGCCAATCTCATCGAAGGATTGAGAGAGAAAATAAGGTGCAGTGCGGCCATGCTTAAGAGTTTGGATTTCCACAATCCGGCTGTGGGACTAACGCGCAAATCCGCCAATTTGAGACATAAGCACTGCACCAAAATCAGCAAGGGCGTCCCTTGCTTCTGAACTTGGGTCGCCATATACGACCAAACCAGTAGGTTCTACAATGGCCAGAAAGCGTTCTGAGAAATGTTCTTCGAAATTTTTGAGATGGACTAAAACAGCATCAGAATTGATATAACGTTCATAGAGATGGCATTCGGTTTTTTCGTCATTGGCAAACCATTCATAATGAGTCGTACCCGGTTCATTGGATTTTGCCGCGGCAACCATATCGGTCATCACTTCTTTTAAGGCGTCGAACTCGCCCGCATTGATTTTTAATTCAAGGATCCAGCTTATTGCGCCTGTCATTACTTTTCCTTTCTCGGACTGTGTTGCATGATGGAGCATAAGCCGGGAACTCTACGATGTGAACCCCGTTATCTCCCCAAGCCAAACCTGACTGGGTTCATTCGTTCGACATCAAACTCAAATCCAAGAATTCCGCAATTTGCTTTTGGAGTGTCATGAGCGAATTTGCCAAGAGAGCTGGTTATTTTGTCACGTCGAAAGAGGTCAGGTGGTCGGATCATATAGTCGGAATAAGAACTGGCATCTACGACATAGCAACACAAGCAACTATAACTCCTGAACGGGCGGAATATGCATATTTCTCGGTACCTTACCGAGAAGAAGCAATTGCATTGATTGTACCCAGGGGACGCAGCCAGAATTTGAAAGCCAAAAATATCACTGAATTGATTGAACTTCTTAAAAATACTAGATATTGCAGGCACAATTGCATTCGCGATTTCTGGGCTGCTTTTGGCGTTTCGATACAATTATGACATCTTTGGCGCCTTTGTTCTTGCATCATTGACCGCCGTAGGCGGCGGCGTGGTTCGAGACCTGATTACGAACCGCGGTGAGCTCGCCGTGCTCGCTTCACCGATTTACGTCGAAATCATCATCGTCGTCGTCATCGGCGGCTATTTTACGTTGCGTTTGGCCGTCCTGATCCAAAAAAACGCTCTCGGGGTCTTGTCGGAAAGCCAGATGAATTGGCTCGAAATTGCAGTCTTCTGGGGTCTCATCTTGTCGCTCTATTTTATGTCGGAGGGGGGCCATCTCAACGCGGACCACATCCGGAATGGCATTCTCGTCACTTTTACTGGCGCCCTCGTCACCCGCATGTTGACAATCCATCTCGGGTGGAAGAGTCCGCGCTTTTCCGCCTAGAAAATCCTGGGGCGGAGCGGCTGGGCACACGCGGGTGGATGTTACTGATCACGGTCTTGACCGGTCAGTTTGACGGGTAGGTCATCGTTTCGCAGGCTCTGCGTTTGTCCCACCATCCGAGTTCCTTGTATGCCTTGATGGCGCCAGGATGAGTATTCATCGGACAGGCCGCATGTCATGAGTTCCGGTGACCAGATTGTCCAGAGCTCATGCTTTTCCCTCATTTTCGAGCTGAGTTTCGCGACTGCCTTGACGACGTTGTAGGCGCGCTCTGCATCAAAGGTTTCATGGGCAGCTTTGAAGCCTCTGTTAAAGCCGACGCCCAGCGGCTTGTCCTGACCGGGGAGGGTGCCGGTCGGCAGTTCGACCTACTGCCAGGTCGCGCTGAATTTCTTGCTCATCTTGTCGACGACTTCCCTCGTGACGCCGAGATAGCAGATACTCTTGCCTGTCGCCTCAAGCTGACGCTTTCAGGTTCGGTTCGGCGCCGATGGGCGTTACTGAGGCGTCGGTTGCGCCGTCAATCAGTTGTTGCGTCAATCTAGCCGGAGCCATATGGCGGATGTCGGAATTGTGGGGCGTGATGCCGTAGGCATGTTCAAGAAAAAGCCGGGCAAAGACACCCCAGTCCGACTGACCACGCAGCCCGAGCGATATGCGTTTGCCCTTGAGGTCTGCGATCGACTTCATACTGCAGTCAAACGTCGCAAAGAACTTGCCTTGGCCCCACCACGCTTCGCCGTAAAGAGCTTCCACGGAATCTTGACTGGTTCAGGCAGAAATTCCTTTATTTCCGGCGAGCCGCCCGCTTAGGCAACCTGGATGAGTGTGTCTTCTGTCGCGAAAATCGAATACTTCCATTTGTTCTTGTTCCGGCCCATTTCACGGATGTTGTATATGTAGCCGGGCGTTTCCTGCGGCAGCAGCATGACTCCGGCCTTTTCCTTGATAAACTGGTCCATCAGGATCGTGTCGCTATCGATCGGCCCACAACCGAACGGGCACAGCAGAACCGGAACGGCATCTGCCGCCCGTGTGGCGGCGGTCCCGCCGACAAATACCGTCACTGCCACCGCGCCCGCAACGACGAGCTTTCCAACTGACCTGAGATTGGACATGCCTTCCTTCTTCCCTAGCATGGTTGGCAATGTTGATCCATGTCCTAACAGTCTTACAATAATCTGGAATCCGAGACTACAGCCAGCAGCTAAACTCCCATGGGTGTGGCGCAGATTGTGAAGTCGGACATCTTCAATCATAGCGATCGGCGTGATTGGCGTCATATTTGTTGGGCTCGTTGTTGCAATATCGAACCGCGCCATGGCTTGGACAATGAATGAAAAAGCGAATTTAGAAAAAAACTAGACCGAGCTACCGTCTCGTTACTCGTGGATCATTATTAATCAAGGGAAGTGAGAAACTTCCGGTTCCGGCGCTGTGGTCCGCGCGAAGTGGCATATCCCATAACAAACCTGGATAAATGCGCATGGTAGATCAGGTCTTGCGCGATAAATCGGTCGCATTTCTTCAAGAAGCAGCGAATGACAGCAAACCGGCATTCGCAATGACAGGTGCATGCTCAACCATGATAACTATCCCTTCATTGGCCATCACTTAACCTTTGTCTCAGTTTTTTCGTTTAAAACTCATCGACTTACCGTTTTCCTGGCTAATCGTGCTTTCAAAATAAATCCGTCTGATGCTTCTGTTCACTACGCAAAAATCTGCGGATGGTTGCGACAGAACAATCTCCGTAACTCACGGTAACCACTTGTTGATTGGACTGTAAGCGGTGGAACCATGTTCCCGCCTCTTTTGTTTATCCAAATACAGAACGTAGTAAATCAAGAGATTGAGTATGAGAAACACTCCGTCACTACGAGACTTGCGCATAGACTTTTTTCGTGGGCTGGCTCTTATTTTCATTTTCATAGACCACATCCCGGGCAACACTCTGGCGTATTTCTCGTTGCCCAATTTTGGATTTTCTGATGCCGCGGAGATTTTCGTATTGCTTACTGGTGTCTCTGCGTTTCTGGCTTATTCAAGCCGATTTGAGCGTGACGGCTTCAACGCCGGCGCGGAGCATGTCAGTTCGCGCGCGCTCCAAATTTATTTCTGGCATCTGGGGGGCTTATTGGTCAGTTTCGCCCTCCTCTATTGGGCCTCAACAGCATTTGCCAATCCAAGCTACATAA
>CAYWUX010000085.1:0-5607 GCA_964461525.1 uncultured Hyphomicrobiaceae bacterium
TTCCCATGCCCAGCCGGATGACAGTTCGGGGCTCTATTTGCCGACGGCGGGGTGACTCAGAGTCGGTCACTTCTTTTCCGTGTAAGCATCTAGCCATGCCTGACGGGACAGGGGCCTGGTGGAGGGAACCGTCTGTCCCGCCATGTTCTTGAGCCGATCGAAGAGGAGGGTGAACCAGATGGTTCTGTAATGCAGACGGCTCAACAACGGACCAGTTTACCCTGCAAATGTCGGAAACACGAAACAACATTTGGTATGACGGTAAAGATGGACCGAGGCAAGAATAGAAATTTTGGTCAGGTTGAAGCAAGGGAATTGGTACCCCGTTCCGCCAAGGTACTGAATTAGTCTGGCCACAGAACCAATCCAGCAATGCGATAGTCTCTATTTAAGGAAGTGGTTTTCAACTCGCTCTCGTTTTCTCACAAGTCTATTCGATCAATGCTGATGCAGTAGAAAGTTGGGGCTTCCATGTGAGGAAGCCCCATGGGGATTCTGCATATCATTATGAAAAAACCAAATCCCTAATGCAGGAACTGCCTAGTTTATGGCGAAGCAATAAAACAATCCATTACCACCTGATTTGGGTAAGTCATCTTTACCACATCCGCGAGAGCCATGAGATGCATTCCAGGACTTCGAAGGCGCATCATCTCGTAGTCCCATTCTATCATGGTGACCAACGAACGCACTTCCCTCTCCATTGTTCGTCCAATCGTTACACGTCTTGTCAGCAACAACTGTTCCATCAGCATTGCTGCCGGTCAAAATATCATGCATATTTGGACTATCAGTGCGACCATTGATTGGTTCCCCTTTTTCTGACAAACCAGTCTGCTTATTAATCTTGTTGGCGGACCCATGTAATTCGGATAAATTCGCCGCAATCATCTCACCTTTGGCATTATGCCAGGGACCGTCACCAATTCTATCCTTGGCATTCTCCTGACTGGTGCTGAGATAGGCGTGCCATGTTTTGCCAGTTGATCCTGCCGCTTCTGCCAGTTCCTGACAATGTGCGTCTGCGCCTGTAAGCCCGCCAAGATTAGCGCCGTCACCGGGGCCTGCACTCGTAATAAAGAAGGTCATTTCCGGACTTTGCGCATAAATCGCATTAGTAAAATTTACTAGAGCAAGGAAAGTAATTATTCCTCCAATGGTGTTTTTTATCATAACTCAAAATCCTATCGTTTTTTACTCAAAAGCAAACATTCCACGCATTCTTTTACATATTTGATTGCTGATTTATTCCCATAAAAAGAACTATCACGTTCGGTGTAAGTCAGAGCTTCTTGAAAACGGATCTGAGACTAATTACGACATCAGCGGTTACCTGCTGGTCAAGTCTGACGGCCATTGGTCAATTGCAGCCCACGCATGAGAACGGACTTCCTCTTCTGTGGTTACCTTTATTGATGGTAACAAATAGTTCTCTCGGGGCATTTCTGCACAGGCCCCTGTGGATTACCAGCACGGCTTGAATGACGAGGTGCCTTTCTGATGAAGGATGGAGCGATAAACACAATACGGAAGTTTGACGATGGCCGGAGTCCCATACCCGAAGTTATGAAGACTGTAAGGGCGGATTGTTTGATGTTCAAAGATAGCGATGAGGATATTATCCGCTGGTTAATTCTTGAACATCGAAACAGGTCTGCTGTTGGACTGCTCGTCACTGATACCCTTGGCGGAATTTTGGCGATTGTTAAAGGCAAGGTGCCTTTACTCGGTTGAGAGTAAGTAAGGACAGTGTGAAAAATGGCCAATCTTATTCATCAAAAAAAGAATATATCCAATATCTATGTGAACTGTCTTTGGACAAAGCAATTGAAGAATTTGAAGCAACCAACGAATTGGTTTGGGAAAGCTTGGAATGCTGAATCGTTTTTTTCAGGCGGCTGCGGATGATGTCGGTTTCGTTTCTGGTTTTTTCTTCGGACCATTCTTGTGGGTCTTGATCGTTTGCCAGTTCATCAACCAGAATGACGCCTTCCGGTTCCTGAATTTGAGAGCCGACAACGTGCTTGTCCACAAGGCGGCGTATCTGCTTTTCATAGGTGCTGTAATCGATGGTTTCCTGAGAATCTTGTTTTGCGATATTACG
Organism: uncultured Hyphomicrobiaceae bacterium; assembly: GCA_964461525.1. GTDB lineage: Bacteria > Pseudomonadota > Alphaproteobacteria > Rhizobiales > CAYWUX01 > CAYWUX01. The sequence goes on from CAYWUX010000085.1 coordinate 2,105, forward strand.
TAAGTTCACAAAAAATCGCAGGTCTTTCTTGTAGCGTGCAATATCATCTTCAGTAAAACTGGAATCTTCATAAAATGAGCGCGTGGACAGCGCGACCTGTAAACTCACGCCGAACTCTGTTAAGGCCTGATAAAAGTCCTCCCTGACTTTATGATGAATGTCATAGGATTGCCCGTCGTCGTCCTCTTCAAATTTTGGGACAAGAAGCTGCCGATACTGCTCCAAGTCCTGTTTGTTCTGAACGGACTTGAAAAGCGCCCAAAGCTTATCATGCAACGAAGGGAGTTTCTTGTATTCGGTGCTAACCTGAGCGATCAGGCCTTCGAGATCGCCAATGTCATAACCAGCCTGAGTCCTGCTCGCCAGGTCCTGATATTGTTCTAAGGCGGTATCAAACTCCGGTAGGATACCGCGATAGTCGATGAGATAACCGAACTTCTTCTCTTCATGCAGGCGGTTAACGCGGGCAATGGCCTGAATCAGATTATGCTGCTTGAGCGGCTTATCAATATAAAGGACTGTATTGCGGGGTTCATCAAATCCGGTGAGAAGTTTGTCAACGACAATCAGAATGTCGGGGCGACCGTCGGTGCTAAAATCTTCGATGACCTGACGCTCGCGTTCTTGCCAGTCATTTCCGACATTCTCCTTCCACCATTGCTGAACTTCGGGAGTCTCACTTTCATCTACATCCTCGTGACCTTCCCTTGTATCGGGGGGAGATATGATAATCTCACTTGTAACAAGGCCCGTTTGATCAAGGGCCTTCTTGTATCTGATCGCAGAGAGCTTGCTATCAGCGGCTAGCCGGCCTTTTAAGCCTTGACCCAGCTTTTTGAAATTCTCATCGAAATGGATAGCAATGTCCCAAGCGATTAGCTCAATGCGATTGGCTGATCCATAGATTGGGCCTTTCCGTCCCCATTTCTGTTTGAGATCGCTTTTCTGCTGATCGGACAGTCCAGTGGTAATCTTCTCGAACCAGTTATCAATGGCCTTTTCATTTACGTCTAGTTCAGGCTTTCGTTCTTCATAAAGAAGAGGAGTGACTGCGCCATCCTCAACAGCACGTTTCATAGTATAGGCATGGATGATTGGCCCGAATTTATTGGTCGTTTTATCGTTTTTAAGAAGCGGCGTTCCGGTAAAAGCGATATAGGATGCGTTTGGCAGAGCGGTTCGCATACGTTCAAAATTCTCGCCTCCGGTGCTGCGATGACCTTCATCAACCAGCACAATAATATTTTCGCTCGGATTACGGCACTCAGGTAGTTTTGAGGCAGTACGGAATTTGTCGATGATGGCGAAAATAATACGCTCTGTGCCCTGACCGATGCGCTTGGCCAGATCGCGCCCTGATCCCGCTTTGGCTTTTTCACCTTCCTTTTTTGTGGCAATTTCAGAGCCGAATGCACCACCGGAACCGCAGACAATCCACAGCCTTCTAGTGGTGCACTATAAGTCCGGTGTTTTCAGTCTTGTCGGCATTGTATGTCACGCTTAGCTGTTCCTCGGCTTCACTATAATCCGCCGCGGCCGCTAGTACGTTGTTTATTAAATGATCAATGGTATCAGAAAGCATCAGTCTAAAAAGGGGGGGGCGGATAAAAGGTTCATTCGTCGACGGCTGTTTTAGTTCCACCACCATGTTGAGTAGCTCTGGGTCGGCATCTAATTTTAACCGCGCTACGCGTGAATGTTTCATCACTGGCCTTGCTCGACCAAACATATGCTTCCCCAGTTCCCAATTGGCTCATTTTGTCGGAAGTTAAACCTCCGAGCGCTGCGTTAGCCTTTTGGATATGCTTGAGCCATGCAGAAGAATTGAACTTGTGCATGATGATTTGAGAGGACAGCTCGATTAACGAAACTGGGACGGACGGCGGATCCTGAGAAGCAACCATGATGCTGGTTCCCTTGTGCCGCATCTCGCGGACAACTTCGACCAAACCAGCGACAAGATCATCGTTCTCGATGTACTTGTGTGCTTCATCAAAGACCACAAGCTTATTGAAAACTGCGCCTTTGTAAGTCGCTTCTGAGAAAATCTGTAGCATTACAACGAATAAGCCTAAAGCTTCGTCCTTCTCGATATACTCGTCGCGGAGATCAACGATAATTAGGCGTCCGGGTCTAATGAGTTCCCGTAGATTCTGACTGTCGTCAATGTATTCACTCGCGAAACCCAAGCGGGTTTCAGCGAGTTCTTTTAGATGATCGGAAAGACCTGAGTTATCAATGCCAGTTCGGATTGCATCCAGGGTTAGGTTGTCACGCAACCCCCTCATAATCAGATTTATCTGCCTCATATACATACTTTGACTGCCAATCGCGCCCATCAGGAATTTCCAATGGGCCGCTTTTAATTCAGAGGCAGAGAAAGCAATGGGTCGTACTTCAATTTTAGTTGTTCATGCGGTAAGTCAATTCGATAACCAACGACTCGTGGGAGTGTGATTTCAAGAATATCCCGTTCTTTTACGGCAATTACACGGACAAATTTTCGCGGTTTCTTGATGGGAGCGGGCTGCGGTTTCGCTGTAAAATCAATCCTAGGGCTGCGACATTCGCCATTGAACTGCCAGAAATCGTGCCAAACATCGCACTTGACAATACTGATACCTTAGCCGGACCTCCCCGCCATGGGCCAGCGACAGCTGTCGCTAAATCCATAAAAACCGGACCAACACCTGTTGCTCTGAGAAAAGCTCCAAATGTTACAAAAAGAACGATATATGTAGCCGCTGCCGACATAGCAAAGCCGTAAATTCCCTCGCTGCTATACAATGTGCTCACCACGCGTTCGAATTCGTACCCGCGATGCCCCAAAAAGCTAGGTAGTGCTCCACCAAAAACAGCATATATGATACCTAAGGCAGCAATAGCCGGAAAAAACCATCCGAGTACACGTCGAGCCATCTCCAGCACCAACAAGACAATTATAGTCCCGAATACCCAGTCCCCGACGGTCGGTGCATACCCGACGCGACCATACATATCATCATAATTGAGCATTACATAAGCAGTGGATACTATGAACAGTAGACACAAAATGAGATTACCAATCGCGACCAAGAACGTCGGTTGCTTGGATCCGGGGAAAAGCAGAAAAGTAGTCACTGCAAAAAAACACAAACTTCCACTAAGAAATAGCCATGGGTCTATCGGATAAATACGCAGGAAGAAAATGTGATATAACGTGCTAACGGCCCCTAAAACATTGACTGCTATACCCAGTAGACCAGTACGTTGGTGCGTTATGAAAACCTCGGGTTCAGCATTATTTTCGCCGGTGGTCACGGCTCCTCCAGAAATCGACATCGATACAAGTAAATGCACAAAATTAGTTACAGAGGTAATCCTGGTCCGGCAGGACGCTCACCCTTGACTTGGGTCCGAAGGAGAAGACGACGTGAGTCGGATGAGAATTCACCGCGTCGATGCATGGTACAACGGTTATCCCACACGACAAGATCACCAACCTGCCATTCCTGGACCCAGAT
>CAYWUX010000086.1:0-5025 GCA_964461525.1 uncultured Hyphomicrobiaceae bacterium
AATGATCCAACAGTTTAAGCAGCCACCTGTCGCTTCCGCCAGCCGAAGAAACCCAGACCTCCGATGGCGCTGAGAAACAGCCATGATACGGTTAGATCACTGGTCCTTCTCATCTCTCAATTGCTCATTTACGACAAATGAAGCAGCAACCAATCGTCAACTCAATTAACTTGACGATACTCCGCCTGAGCGTCAGCGAAATCATTGCCAAGTGTGGAACCTATTTGATAAACAGAGCCAATGATAACGATTGAAAGCCCGACTGCTATCATAGCGTATCCAATAGTTGTCGCGGGACACTCATCCAGATATTCATCGGGGATAATCATAATTTCTCTCTGTTCGAAACTGCCGGCTTTTCTGCTGACATTTGCGGTCGCAGAATCTTGCTGTACTACGCCGTCCGGTACCCGGTCCAACTCGAAAGCCAGATCCCCACCACTCGCATTCTACCCAAAGTCTTTGATCCTGAGCATCCATCTGGAGTCGTTCTGCGAGTTGAAGAACCATAGCTGTTAAAAGGTTTTTCGGTTGGATAGAAAGGATTGGCAGAGTTTGGTTGGGTTCGTTCACCATCTGAACAAGTATCCCATCCTCCAAAAGGCGGTTCAAATAATTCAAAGGATTACTGTAGGCCAGCTTAACCTCCCAAAGACTCTGAGATATTGGAGAGTCAGGGTCCATCCTTGCTTTCGTTTCTTCTGTCGGTGCGTTTATTTTTCAAATGTCCCATCCAATATCTGTTTGAACTCTTTGATGTTCGTGTACCAATTTGCCAGCCGCATGTGATCGTCAAGCAAGCCGTATTTATCTGCGAATTCTAGTACACTTTCCTTTGTACAAGCCAATTTTGAGAAAACGCAATCCGGTGAAGCCCTACAAGCAGGGCCGGATTAAGAAAAAAGCCTTGAAAGATTCCGAACCCCGGACAAAGTTTCTGGACCATAACGAGGAAATTGCATTAATTACAAATTGCACCGATCATTTTAGACCGCTCGTTATCTTTGCCATAGATACCGGGTTAAGGCGCGAGGAACAATTCTCGCTCTACACGGCAGACACAAACCTCACCCGCCAGGAATTAACCATCAGGAAGGAAGTCGCGAAGAACCATAAATCGCGCACCATCCCCCTGCTCCCTCGCGCCCTGGACATTGCCAAGCAGAGAAACAATTTCCAATATGTGTTCATGAACCAGAAGCACAACCGCTCTAGCCCCACCTCGCCCTGGATACGGAGCAACTCAACCGGACGTGCAGACGGGCCGGAATCGAAGATTTGATCTGGCATGATCTGAGGCGGACATGTGGTTGCCGACTGCTCTAAGACTATAACATGTCAATGGAGGAGGTCTGCTTGTGGTTGGGGCACTCATCTGTGTGCGTGACAGAGCGGCATTACGCCTTTCTGCAAGTCGATCAATTACACCGGAAAATCAAAAGAAATTGAGGGCAACCGTGACTCAAACAGTGACTCACCATTTTGTTACCACCGAAATAATTAATAATATTAGACAATCTCAATTTAACTGCGATGGACTGCAAATCCGTGTACGCCAGTTCGATTCTGGCCGTGGCCTCCAGAAAAATCCCACAAATCCGCCAGTTTTAATCAACATCAATCACGCAAATTGCGCACAACCGAGAACGAACCGCGGCTATAACCGTGACTCAGACTGTGACTCGCGCATTTCAAATTCGTTGTTTGTTCAGGATCTTCACAAAGACCAAAGCAGCACCATTTTGGCTCTAGTTGTTCGCCTTTTTTATGTAACCAAAGTATCCAAAGTCTGGATTATTCATTCTCCTAATTTAATCGAATATTAGATGGCGACGTTTGAACTCCCAATAGACGCTTGCACCCCATTCCGATGTTATAAGGATATCCATTAAGATGAATATTATTGCACCTAAAACTTCTTCTTGGTTTGCTGACCTAACAGCCGATCACTATAAAATTGGAATATCCAGAGGAGCCCCCCGAGGATACCCTGCAGGTTATCGCATATATAGCAAACTTGCTCCGGGAAAATGGTTCAACAAAGTCGATATGCAACAGTATAAAAAATTGTATTTCGAACAATTGGAAAGCCTGGATGCGGAAGAAGTTCTCAATGACCTTTGCACAATGAGTATGAATAAAATTCCGGCTTTACTCTGTTTCGAATCTCCCAAAAATGCAGATCAATAAGTCGGACCGAAACGATGCGACAGGTATAGCACTCATAATGCAATGCGGATGGTTCAGGCAAGTGAATGTCAAAAGCCTCAATAGCCATGCCATCAGGGTGGCAATACATACGCGGCTCGTGTGAAAAATCAAATTAATGGTCGATCTGAACTTGTTATCGCAGTGCAGCCCTTGCTTGATGCCCATAAAGAGATCCAGCGACAGGTGGCTGAATTAGATAGTAAAGTGAGAAAATTGGCTCGCAAGGATGCAGAAGCACGCTTATTTATGACTGCCCCAGGTGTTGGTCCAATTACAGCCCTGAGTTTCAAAGCGACAATTGATGACCCAACGCGATTTAGACGATCAAGAAGTGTTGGCGCCTATGTGGGTCTGAGAATGGCCAAACGTATTGGATTTAAAAAAGCAAAGGTAGCTGTGGCGCGAAAGCTCGCGGTAATTCTGCATCGCATGTGGAAAGACAACACAGAATTCCAATGGTCAAAACCAGATGTAATAGCATAAGGAGGATCAAAAAAACTTCATCTGAAGCATCATAAAGACTACAGAAAAGATGTCCCTGCTGGGACGAATGCGATAGTGAGATCGCCAGATTTTGTGCAATGCCCGAGGGAAATGCGGAATCAACATTGATCCACTAACGTCTCTGAACGCCATCGTGCAGGGGGCAAGCCCCTACTGCGGAGAGAACCATGGACCCGGCAGGAACAATACGGAGAGCTTGACAATTGTCCTCGGAATTAGAGAACAAAATCTGCCAAAAGCAGAACTTTATCACGCCTGCCCGGCGCTCGAGTCGGTACGGTGGACAAGTTTCAGGGACAGGAAGCGCCGATTGCGATTTATTCGACGGCATCGCCATTCTGAGAAGCTTGATTGATGAAATTCGCCTTCTAGTTCTAGCTTTCCCTGAATGAACTGCTTACGCTTTGCCAATTGGGCTGGAAATTTGCCTGTAGGTTAGCATAGTTATTTGCAATCTATGGACAGTTTACACTTTTAAGAGATGGGACGATATTTGAAACAGGTACAGCAACTGAATACTTACTTTTAACGACAGCTACCATTATTGCGGCAAGCTCCAGTTTGTTACCCTGTTTCACCAAAACCGGGCCGCCCGAACCACCAAAATTTGTATCGCAATTGGTGAGCCAAAGCCCCTTTCGGACTTCCAGAATTCTGCACGTCGTATCGGCGACCAGTAAATAGGGTCGATCACGACCGTAACTAGGATGTGTAAGAACCAGATCAGTGGAGGTTTTTCGATGTCCCATAATTGAGACGGCAGGAATTTTAAGATCGTCATTCAGAATTATAAGAGCAATATCTGACTTCAGGTTTCCGAAATCTGAACTTTTCTGGCTCGTAGTAAGTTTAGGGAATTTTAGACAATTTGCTGTCGCATGAGCTTCATATCTATCTTGGCGCAATCCGGCTAAAAATGAATGTTGGGAAGTGGCTCAGTCTTCCCTGACCGCGGATTTCTAATGCAATGAGCGGCTGTTAAGACAGCATTTGGAGCGATCAGTGTTCCAGTGCAGTTTGACCTCCTGCGATAACCGCCAATATTAATCCGACCAATTGCATTCCAGGGTGGAACTAATGACTCAACAATTTGGCGATCGTCTTCGCCGATGATTCCAGGAAAAGGATCGCTGGATTCTCCCGCCAAAACCGATGTACATAAGACAATTGCAATTATGAGCAGAATTACCAATCTCATCAAACTTTCAAAAATCCTACTATGATGACCATAGATGTATGTAACAGGTCCCGGGATCCCCGAGAATGCTAGCAGCACAAATTGTTTGATCAATAAAAAGACAATTATCCGACTTGTATGAAAAGCTCCAGAAAGCATAATCAACGCGTTTGTCATATTAAAAATTATCAAGCTCCAAGATTTGAAACCTGTTAGTGATTCGCCATAATTTTACATTATAACTTAAACCACAATGACCGATGCCCAAGAAGATATATCAGTCTACCTCATCGACTATTTCAAATACGGAACCTATTTCAAATACGGAATCGTACCGTTAGATCCCATGATTGAAATCCGATTCATGGATTGCCCGGATCATGCTTCTGTTATTCGACTATTGGAACTTATCCAGGACTTGGGAAAAGCTCGAAGTCACCCTGAAACAGCCGATGAAGTCGAGCTTCTTGACCGTATTCAGTATCGCATGGGCATTAACACTGGCGACATCATCATTGAGGGGGAAGTTATTTTTGGTGATGGAGTAAACGTTGCTGCCCGTCTTGAAGGCATAGCTGATCCCGGCGGCATTTGCATTCCGAGGAAAATATTTCATGAGGTTCGGAATAAGATAGATGTTGGGTATGAGTTTCTGGGTGAGAGAAAAGTTAAAAACATTAAACGGCTATTCCCGTTTACAAAATCCTGCTCGAACCAGAGGCTGGTGGGACTGTTTTAGAAGCGAGGTGGAAGTCAACAGCCTCGTGGCGGCGTCCAGTTCCTATGACAGTCATTGGCATAACTACGCTTATTGTAGTGCTGCAATCACCAACGCAATCTACGAATTCATCTTCCCAGAATGCGATTGAGCTAACAAATGAACAAAAAGTTGCGGTGTTGCCATTCGAGAATATATCTTCTGACCCTGAGCAAGCATATTTTGCAGTTGGTCTTGCCGAAGATTTACGACGAACCGCGACAACGCATCCGCTTAGCTGACTGAAATAAAATCCCAAAATGCGTTTCAATAGGAGTCTGATATGGAACCCATTCATATATATAGGGGTAACCTCGGTACACCAAAATCCTTTGTAGATGGGTAACGGCCAGGATGTCCGTTTTCGGGGTGATAG
>CAYWUX010000087.1:0-4950 GCA_964461525.1 uncultured Hyphomicrobiaceae bacterium
TGCGAATTCCAACTTAGAACTCGCCAACACTGCACTCAAGTAGTAATCTCTATTGTAGGAATGATCCAAATAATCAAAGCTTGTTAGTTTCGAATTTGGATCGTTGCAAAAATTTGTAAACCCGATCTTAGGGAGGAAACAATGCATTTGAAATTATTAAAAATTTGTTTGGCCTTGGTTATTGTTTTAGGGCTGTCATCAAACACCAACGCCGATACAAAACTGCGCGATGGAACGGTTCTATCGGATAAACCTCAATTCATTGTGACCTACATTGAGGTTGCCCCAGGCACAGAAGATAAAGCTGCTGCATTGATAAAAAAACAAACGGCCGACAGCAAGTCTGAAGACGGCAATCTACGGATGGAATTACTACAAAGGATAGGCCGGAAAAACCACTTTGTCCTGCTGGAAGCCTGGACTGATCCTGAAGCACGCAATAATCACGCGAAATCAGCGCATACTGTAGCCTTTCGCAAAGCTCTACAACCGCTCCTTTACAATCCTTATGATGAGCGTCCCCATGTTGGCCTTGTTGCCGCCGACCCATCGAAACTCGCTAAGGGCAACGCATCGACAGTTTACGCTATTACCCATGTTGACATCATTCCACCAGAGCAATTCCCCCCTTGCAAGCGTCAGGTTAAAGAAACAGGTCCTTGCGGTAATGCATTGGTTGAACAGCTTGTCAAAGCAAGTCTGAACCACAAAGGTGTCGTTCGGTTTGACGCTCTAACACAGTCAAATAGATCTAATCACATGACGGTTGTTGAGCAGTGGAATTCGGAAGCAGAACGTGCCGCTCACCAGGTAACCAGTGATGTCAAGAACTTCCGAGATGCTCTGTCCGGTATTGTTCCAGGCAGTGGTGTAAATTCTGATCCATTGTTCGTACTAAATCCAATGACCGGAAGTCTTTACGATGAGCGATTATACAAACTAATAAACTGATAATATTCTACGTGAGAGCAGCTACTCGAGAGAAGGGGACTAAACCTTCTCTCAATGCGGTTAAATGACAGGAAGACTTAACGATGAGCGGTTATACCCGAAGCCCGGGAACCAGCGTAACCGTGCCAACAATGACCAAAAGCGTATTTGACATCACGGGGACAAAACCGGGACCAGTTCTCGAGGAAGAACCTGTTGTATCATCACGAGATATTTTCTCACCTTTTTATGAATAAGGAGACGAATAATGAAAACGGCAAATTCTCTTATCACTGGAGTCATAATTGCATTGACCGCAGCGACGCTGCCAGCCAATTCTGAAGAATTACGCATTGGAACAGCTAGCCAGGGTGGAGCATTTTATCCTGTCGGACAAGCAATTTCGACTTTGGTCACGAAATACGCCAAAGACCTGGAAATGGTCCCCATTGTCACACAAGGTTCCGTGCAAAATCCAAAACTGGTCAACATTAAAGAAGTTGATTTGGGAATTACCAATAACAACCTCGCAGTATTCGCCATTAATGGAGCAGCGATGTATAAAAAAGATGGAAAGATGAACCTGAGAGCCATCGGAGCTTTGCATTATTCTGTGCTCCACATGATGACTTTAAAATCGTCTGCCATCAATACAGTTGCTGACCTTAAAGGCAAACGCATCGCTGTCGGGCCAGCCGGAGGCGGAACGATTCCATTTCTTAAACAAGTGCTTGGTGTGCATGGTTTAAAGATGGAAGATATTACCCCGAGTTTCCTGTCCTATGCTGACGGATTCAGCCAATTGTCGGATGGCAACGTTGATGCCGCTTTCGCATTGTCAGGATATCCGGCTGGCGCTGTAATGCAAGCTCGTGTTAACAAAGAGCTTAAGTTCATCAAATTTTCCGACGGAAAGGTCGATGAGGCATTAGGTAAATATAAAAACTATAACAAAGTTGTTGTACCAAAAACCGTTTATAGAACTGACGAAGACGGCGTCGTTCTAGGTGTCAATAACATGTTGATTACCTCTGCCGATATGGATGCGGACAAAGTCTATGAGATCACTAAAGCTATATATGACCACATGGATGAATTTCGTTCCAACAATGCTCATGCGAATCAGATCAATGTATCAGATTCACTGAGTTTGAAAATTCCACTGCATCCAGGTGCCGCCCGCTATTTTAAAAAATAGGCTTTGGACAGCAAAAAATTTCCAATTCGGGTGTCGTTTTGAAAAACAGGTTAAACTTGGTCCTGGACCAGTTGGTTACTGGAATTGCCTTCATATTGGGTGCATTCCATCTACTCAATGTTTCCGGCTTGTTTGTTCTATCGACACTCGATGTTCGTATTTTTCATCTCATGTTGATGCTTGTCCTTCTTTTTCTCATCAAACCGACACATAAGAGTCTTGACGGCAACAGCTTCGATAAAGTCATAGGCCTGGCCCTCGCTGCTGCCAGTTTTGCGAGCGGAATATATTTAATGTCCCGATGGCAAGATATTGCTTTGAGCGGCGGTGACACTGTGCCAATGGATGCCTGGGTCGGCATTGTGATTTTGGTACTGGTTTTGGAGGGAGCCCGTCGTGGTGTGGGAACCATGCTGGCTTGCATCTGTCTGATATTTTTCCTTTACCCGTTTTTTAGCGAATATCTACCTGGTGTCCTCACAAGTCGAGGATACAGTTTGACCCGTATTTCTGAGTTTCTAACGACAACAAGTCAGGGCGTCTTTGGAATACCACTCGGGGTTTCGGCGTCATATATTATTCTTTTTACTATTTATGGTGCATTTCTGAGCGAGTTTGGTGCGGGGGACTTTTTTTTTAAACTTGCTCTCCGCCTGACAAAAAACTTACGGGCTGCTGGCGCTAAAACCGCTGTCATTTTCAGCACGTTACTTGGTATGATTTCGGGCTCCGCGGCAGGAAATGTAGCAGTCACTGGCACATTGACCATCCCTATGATGAAGAAAGAGGGCTATAAAAATCACCAAGCGGGTGCTATTGAAGCCGTCGTTTCCACGGGAGGGCAAATTATGCCACCTGTCATGGGAGCTGCCGCCTTTATCATGGCTGAAATCATTGGCACTCCATACACCAATATTATGCAAGCTGGATTGATTCCGGCACTCCTCTTTTTCACGTCCACTTTTTTTGTTGTCCATCTTCTGGCCGTTAAAAGTGATCTAAAGCCCATTGTATTTGAAGATGACCATGAGCCTATGGGGAAAATCTTGATCAATGGAGGACAGTACATCATTCCCTTTTTCTCTTTGGTGGCAATGATGGTCTACGGATATTCGCCTTTCAAGGCTTGTTTCATCTCAATTCTTTTGTTGCTGGGGGCCAACATTATATGGAACCGTCGAATTTCCAGAGACTTTTTTGTTAAATGTGCCAGAGCCATAATTTCTGGCACCAAGGGCGTCGTTCCAATAGCAATTGCAACAGCTGCTGCTGGGATCATTGCTGGCATTTTGGGAATAACCGGTTTGGGATCGAAAATTTCGGGTCTGATTTTTTTATGGTCCGGGGGAATTCCGATTTTCGCACTGATATTGACGATGATTGTCGGAATTATATTAGGCATGGGGCTTCCGACGACAGCTGCATATTTGATTCTCGCAACCGTTGTTGCTCCAGCTCTGGCTGAAGTCGGTGTGCCTCTTTTGACCGCGCACATGTTTGTGTTTTTTTATGGTGCTGTTTCAACAATTACACCTCCCGTCGCACTCGCCGCCTATGTTGCGGGTAGCATTGCAAATGCTGATATAAACAAGGTTGGCTGGACGGCGTTCTATTATGGTTTGACCTGTTATATTTTGCCATTCATGTTTTTCTTTGGACCTGCACTGTTATTGAACGGTAGTTTGATTGACTTATTGCTGGCTGTCCCAACAGCCTTTGTCGGAGTCTATTTTATTGCTGTGTTTGTGATTGGCTGTCTGAGACAATCTCTTCCGCTAATTATTAGATTAGCAGCCGGTCTCGCGGGCCTATTGCTTCTTATGCAAGGTATTGAAACAGACATTCTAGGATTGGTATTCGTTACGTGTGTTTTATACTGGGACTATAAACAGCCTCTAAAAGTAAATCAGAAAATCTAGATTTAAAATCCTCCCTAAAACTGACCACCGGAATGGCTTCTCGGCTACTTGATTGCTTTATTAGGCGGTTTTAAAGCCAAAAATCAGACTTTATCGTGAGCGATGGGGTGGACGCCCCTCGACGGCACTATGTGCCATGATGGCGGTGTTAGGAACCGCATACAGAGGAGGCGTCTATGGTTGAGATTAGCATCATTGGAGTGGATCTAGCGAAGAATTCGTTTCAGGTTCACGGAGCGAGCGCAGATGGCACGGTTGTTTTTCGTAAGAAACTAAGTCGAAGCCGATTGCTTAAGTTTCTGGCAGTTCAAACAAGATGCACGGTAGCAATGGAGGCCTGTGCCAGCGCCCATCATTGGGGACGAGAGATTGGCCGATTGGGTCACGATGTCCGTCTGATTGCGCCTATCTATGTGAAGCCTTTCGTCAAACGACAATAGAATGACGCGGCAGATGCTGAGGCTATTTGCGAGGCGGCACAACGACCGACCATGCGCTTTGTGGCGGTAAAGAGTGAAAGCAAACAGTCGTCTGCGATGATCTTCAAGACTCGCGATCTTCTTGTTCGCCAGAGAACCCGGACCATTAATGCTCTGCGGGCACATCTGGCCGAGTTTGGCTTTATTGCTCCCAAGGGTCTGGCACATCTAGGCCGACTTGTCAGCCAGGTGAAGGCTCCTGAAACCGGTCTACCGGAACCTGTCCGCACTCTTTGTCTTATGCTCATTGATCTCGTTCGAAAACTAACCGAACAAAACCGTGTGCTGGATGGTGAGATCAAAACCCGACATGGCTCGTAATATACGCCCGAACGGTCCCCAAGTGAATCCACAATGTCAAAGAGCACCCAGAAATAAGGCTTATCCAGCTTTCAAGGGACGCCATGTTCGTACTGGCATGCGC
>CAYWUX010000088.1:0-4710 GCA_964461525.1 uncultured Hyphomicrobiaceae bacterium
AACTGACTTTTAATCAGTAGGTCACAGGTTCGAAACCTGTCGGGCTCACCAATGATTCCAAAGATTTAATCCAAAATTTGCTCATCAAACACTTTTCTGGATAGCCGCTGGATAGCCACCAGCGGTTTCACCTAATCTGCGTATTCCCTTCCTGGAATGCGGTGCTTTTCCCAGGCGGACATCAACGCTGGAAATTTTTTATTCTCTAAACTTTTATGGTGATTATTTTATTTTTTTTCTGTAGAGGCCACCTTATACATAATCAAGCGTTGGAAAATTTGGGGGGTACCCCCTACCGTTCATAAAAATTCGGGGGAACTAAATTCAGATTAAGAGTTCCTGCCGATTGCTCAAAGCACATTGCGGAGGGACGCCTCGACGCCGGTCTGAAAAAGAGTCCGTTATGCCCGCGTTTTCAGACATTCACAGCAATGCTTCAAAGAGTCTCAAAGGTGCAATGTTACAATAACTGATGCGACGAAAAATGACGCCGAATATTTAGACCCGGCGTCAAGTCAGTTAATCTATGCTGCCACAACATCTAACTGGGACTGATTTCCCTTGTCTATCAAAATTCTCGTCGGACTTCTTGTTGGAATTGACCTTTGTGCTACAAGTTGAACGAAGCGGCGTGCCCCGGTGAATGATGCCCAGGCCAGAATTCGGATGAAACGCTGTTCATCCCGATCGTTCCCGAGGACAGCTTCTGCCATCTTCTCATCAACCTGATATGGTGCCTTGCCGAGTACAATAGCCAGCTTGGCTATGGCGCGATCATCTCCTCTGAGGGTCTCGATATCCTCATTAACCCAAGAGCGACTGATGGGCATATGCTCCCCTTGCCAGTTGTTCAGAGATGCCTCGACAATGCGTTTCACGCTCGGAGAAATTACCCGAGAGGCTTCACGTTCGACCACGGCGGTATAACGAGCCAGCGCATCGGCGACGCGTGAATTAGGTTCGGCCCAATACATATCTTCTGGTAGCTGTGCGGAGGGAAGCAAAGACAGTGCGCGCCCCTTTTTTAAGGGAACTCGTCTTGTAACTTCCAGTTCCGTTCCGAAAATTCTCAAGGCGGCAGACTTGGCTTTTTGTATGCCAAGCGGAGCATTGACGGGTGTATCTTCCATAACAACATGGCTGAACCGATTAATGTCACTCATCCCCATCAGTGTGCCAAGAACCTCAGGCAACTGTTCCAGAGTGAACGGCAATAAAGGGATGTCTTCTTGACCGGGAGTAGCTATGGCGCGCACCCACTCCAGGCGCTCCCGCAGATTGGCATCTGTTTTCTGCAGATCATTTTGTGCAAATATGTCTTTTGCAGCTCCGTGCTCGCCTCCGGCATGGACAAGGCTGACCAACATGTCCTCGCAATAAGGACAATCATTGATCTGTGAGAGCACAGCGCTTATGGCATCCTTTGTGGTACGGTCCACCTTATCCTCTACAAGCATGGCTTCACGTCCAGCAGTCCAGATGGCGGCCATGAGTTCAGGCACTTTTGAGCGGCTTGTCAAGGAACCGTTCTTGAAAAAGTCTTCCCTGATCATGTCGTAGACTTTCTTAGTCAGACCTTTTGCTTTTCTGGTAGGGATGGCGCTCACGTAGCGCATAGTTTTTACTGATAAATGGTCAAATAACCAGAATCTAAATTTTGATGGTAACATGGTTAAACTCCTTGGTTTGTTTTGAACTATGACTTCATAGTTTAGGAAACCAAGCCAGTAATTCCAGTATAAAATCTGTACTCAAAGCTTTAGTGGTTTTGCAGATTGGATAACTTCCTGCGCCAAGAATCTGATGGAAATATTAAAAAAAACAGCCATTTGAAGATTTAGGATTAGTGAAGATCTCAATAATTATCAAAGTTAATTTAGTACAAAAAATGTACTTGTCATGATAAATTTTGCAGCTTAGTTTTGGGTTTATGACCAGTTACGGACAATTCTGCCCGATAGCCAAGGCCTCCGAGATACTCAGTGAGCGTTGGACCATACTGATCCTTCGCGAACTGGGGGCTGGCAGTGAAGCCTTTAACGATCTACGCAAGGGGTTACCATTAATTTCTCCTTCGCTGCTTTCGTCGCGATTGAAGTCGCTCGAATTTGCAGGAGTCGTTGCGCGCACCGAAACTGAGCAGGGTATCCAATATTCGCTCACGGAGGCCGGGTTGGAATTGAAGCCAATAATTCTACAAATGGGGATATGGGGACACCGTTGGGCGAGAAGTAAACTCTCCCGGGATGATCTCGACCCGTCCATGTTAATGTGGGATATCCACAGGACTATGAATGCCGAATATTTTGGAGAAAATCGTACAACTATTTATTTCGAGTTCATCGATTATTCCGCCAAGTTTCGGCGTTGGTGGTTGGTAATTCTTGACGGCGAAATAGATGTTTGCATGAAGGATCCGGGACACCAAATTGACCTTGAGATCCTGACAGATGTTAGGACACTTACTGGCGTTTGGATGGGGGATATAAGTCTGGGGCAAGCCCTTCGGGATCGCCGTATTCGGCTGTCCGGATCGACACAATTAAAGCGGGATATATCATCTTGGCTCGGCAAAAACTACTTCGCCGACATAAATCCTGCCAAATGATTGTGCTGACTTGTCAGAGTTCGATGACAAAATCCCCGAGTAAAACAAAACTTTTTCCACGATCTCAAGACCTGCACGAACTGCTCGCTCCGCATTGTCCTCATGAGCATATGGATAACCAAAATAAACTAAAACACCGTCTCCCATAAATTTGGCAATGTAACCGCTATATCGCTCAACAACCCTGGCACAAACATTCTGATATGCGCTAATAACAGTGCGCAAGTCTTCGGGATCGAGTTTGGTAGATAAAGCTGTAGAACCAACTAAATCGCAAAAGCATACGGTAAGCCGGCGGCGTTCAACTTTCGACGATGATGGTATTTTAGATTCTTGCCCAGGATAATCATTAAGCTCGGGTGCCAATGCCTGGGTGGCTCTAAGAATTCTCTTTCGATCACCTAGTGAAATACCTAATTCTTTGAGATCTTCGTCCGTTAAATCAGGGAGAACGTCAAATTCTATATCATTATCGGAAAAGATTTTCTCGTATTTAGTCAGTCTTAGTTCTTTCAACCACTGATTGATGTCATCAGTCATATGAAGTTACTCTGGAAACCATGGTTAAAGCGGTCGGTCAAATCTTATCACCAGATAGTAGTATATCGTCGGAACTCAGGTAAGCCAAATGACCGTTCAGGGTCTTGGTTGTGTCAAAACGTCTGGCGTCATTTTCTTTAAACTCCGCGCGCCAACATTTACCGACAAGACGTCGATTTGATCAAACTGAATTGCAGAATGGCGTTATTTGGCCGATAAGGCGATCTGATGCCGTTATTGGCGGTTAAGTAGATGTGAGCCAAGGCCGTCAGGCCCGCATTTCGGCCATCAACGGTCCCGGTCCTAAAATATTCATCACCCGCTTGAGGTTGTAGGCGAGCACATGCAGGGCCATTTCAGTGCGGACCTTTTTGAGCGTCTTCATCTGGAAGTGGGTTGACCCCATCCAGGACTTGATGGTGCCAAAGGGATGCTCGACTGTTTCCCGGCGCTGGCGCATCTTCTCCGGGTGTTCATCGAGGCGCTGCTGCACGGCTTCCAGAACATGCTCCTCCTCCCAACGGGTAATCCGGCGTTCCTTGCCCGTGGTGCACTGATCTTTGATCGCACAACTGCCACACACATTGGTCCAGTAACGGCGTAATGTCAGACCATGCTCGACGTTGGTATAGTGATAGATTAAGCGTTCACCGGCCGGACAGATATAAACGTCTTCTTCTTTAACGTAACGAAAATCCGAGCGATTTCCTGAAGTCATCGGTTTAGGCAGGGTGACCTCGATATTCGCCTCATCACAGGCGAGGATCTCCTCGCTGTCAAAGTACCCTCGATCCGCAACCACATCCAGCTTATCCGTCTGCAAAACAGCCTTGGCGCGTTTCGACATTGGTGAGAGCTGAGACCGGTCATGACCAACATTCGTCACATCATGGGTCACAATCAGATGATGCTTGATGTCTACAGCCGCCTGAACATTGTAACCGACAATGCCCGATCCCCGCCCGCTCGTAGCCATCGAGCGGGAATCAGGATCGGTCAGCCGGACCTCAAGCTTTTCCAGGCGTTGCATCTCCTCCCTGAGCTTGGAAATCTTTTCTTTTAGGCGTGTTGTTCTGGCTCTTCTCGCAGGCGACGGTTCCTGCCTGTCGGCACTGTCCAACTGGTGCAGATAACGTGAAACACTCTCCTCAATCTGTCTCATGCGCCGCCTCATCTTGGCTGCCGTGAAGTTTTTATCCCGATTGTTCACCGCTTTGAACTTCGACCCGTCAATCGCCACACTGGCATCCCTGAACAGGCCAAGCTGCCTGCAAAGCGAAACAAACCGGCTGCAAACTTTGCGAATGGCCCGACCATTTCTCTTTCCTGAATTCAGCGATAGTCTTGTGATCCGGAGACAGACGGCCGGTCAGCCACATGACCTCGACATTGCGGCCGGCTTCCCGTTCCAGCCGGCGGCTCGACTGCACCCGGTTCAGATAGCCATAGATGTAGAGTTTGAGTAGGACAGACGGCCGGTAACCCGGTCGGCCCGTGGCCTCTGGCTCATGCCGTTTAAATTCGAGATCTCCGAGATCAAGCTCATCAACAAAGACGTCGAT
>CAYWUX010000089.1:0-4569 GCA_964461525.1 uncultured Hyphomicrobiaceae bacterium
GAGGATCTCAAATCGGCGTTCCGCTAATCCTTCCGGTAACACCGGTGCCGGTGCCGGTGCCAGTCAGCCGTCCGGGAACAGGGACTGTTGGTTTCTTTGATGGTTGTTAGTTAGTCCTTTTGTAATGGACTCCGATGAAGAACTTTGAGCGAAATATACGTGGACGGCGTAAGGGTCACAAATTAAGCAGCCGACAATTGGATTTGGTGGAAAGCTTGCTTCCGGCCCTACGAATTGATCCTTCGGCAACGTCCCGACTGGATCCGGACCAGCTTTTCCCCGCAATAACGGACGACATTTGGCTGGAGATTGGATTTGGGGCCGGTGAGCATCTGATCGCCCAATCAATGTTTAATGCATCCATTGGATTTATCGGATGTGAACCCTATATTAACGGTATCGCCAAAGTTCTCTCAGCCGTTAATGACGGACAAATCCAAAATATAAGGATCTATGACGATGACGCGCGTCACGTCATCCGGGCGCTTCCCGATGCATCGATAGGCCGGGTATTCATACTTTTCCCAGATCCTTGGCCAAAAAAGCGCCATCATAAGCGTAGATTTGTCTCCCGACCGATTGCCGATCAATTGGCGAGAATTACAAAACCAGGAGCTGAAGTTAGAATTGCCAGTGATATTGGCGACTATATTAGGTTAACACTTCTAGTTTTTTCCAGTCACCCGGACTTCAGCTGGATCGACCGGGGTCCCGGCGATTGGCGGTCTAGAACTCCGGACTGGCCTGAAACGAGATATGAAAAAAAGGCAATAAAAGAAGGTCGGCGGCCCGCTTATTTGCGCTTTATTCGCAAATTGGCAGAACAATAAATATCATAGAACCGTAAAAATCAGCTCTTGCATGAACGGGGAAAGGAGCCTAAAATCTATATGCTCATGTTATTAGAATTTAGGTGGGTGGGTCCTCGGGCCCGCTCTTTTTATTTGGAGTGGGAGCATCTCCAAATTTGGACTAAGTATTCGGGAAATGACTTCAAATTCGGCGGAAATTGACCGAGAAAAGAGATTTGCCATTGAGACAGGAGTTTCGGCGACGATTGCCGCACTGGTAGAACCGGTTATTGAAGAACTGGGATTCAGACTGGTACGCATTCTGGTTTCCGGACGGAATGGCACAACAGTTCAGATTATGGCTGAACGTCCTGGCGCTAAGATTGACGTAGACGATTGCGCGCGAATATCTCGTCGGATTTCTCCTTTAATGGACGCTCATGATCCGTTGCCGGGCGAATATCATCTCGAAGTGTCGACCCCTGGTATTGATCGTCCCTTGGTCCGGTTGGCCGATTTTGACGATTGGCAAGGGTATGAGGCAAAAATTGAAATGAAGGAGCTGATTGATGGCCGCAAAAGATTCCGCGGTCTGATTGAAGGGACGAATGAAGGCGAGGTGGTGATTACCGTGGCGCTGGAAGATTTTTCTGAACCGCAGACAATTGGTCTACCGACCGCATTGATAAAGAGTGCTAAACTGGCGATGACCGAAGAGTTGATTAAGGCGGCTTTGTCGGGCCAGGCGGCGCCATGATGATTTCGAAACATGGGTTGCGAAACAACCTTTGGAACTAGCAAGTGAGACTGGAGGCTTTTAAATGGCTCAGGCAGGCGTAAGCGCTAACAGGCTGGAACTACTGCAGATTGCCGATGCTGTTGCGCGTGAGAAATCAATTGAGCGGGAAATTGTCATACAGGCAATGGAAGATGCTATTCAGAAGGCGGCTAAATCGCGCTATGGAAGTGAAAACGAAATCCGCGCAGAGATAGATCCAAAATCAGGCGAAATTGGATTGGCCCGCCTTCTTGAAGTTGTTGAACATGTGGCAACAGAAGCTACAGAGCTGTCGCTCCAGGATGCCCTGAAACGAAATCCCGACGCCAAGATCGGCGATTTTATTGCCGAACCATTGCCGCCATTGGATTTTGGCAGGGTTGCGGCGCAGAATGCCAAGCAGGTTATCGTTCAAAAAGTTCGCGAAGCTGAACGCGAGCGCCAATTTGACGAGTATAAGGATCGTATCGGGGAAGTGATCAACGGTATTGTTAAAAGAGTTGAGTATGGCAATGTTATTGTGGATTTAGGCCGCGCCGAAGCCATCGTCCGGCGCGACGAAGGATTGCCGCGCGAAAATTTCCGTTATGGAGACCGCATACGCGCGTTTATTTATGATGTTCGGCGGGAGCAGCGTGGACCGCAGATATTTTTGTCCCGCACCAGGCCTGAGTTTATGGCCAAACTGTTTGGTCAGGAAGTTCCTGAAATTTACGATGGCATCGTGGAAATCAAGTCGGTCGCAAGGGATCCCGGCAGCCGGGCCAAAATTGCTGTTATTTCCAGCGATGCGTCAATTGATCCGGTGGGAGCCTGCGTGGGCATGCGCGGGGCGCGCGTGCAGGCTGTTGTGAATGAGCTTCAGGGAGAGAAAATTGATATAATTCAATGGTCACCCGACGCAGCGTCATTCATCGTTAACGCTCTTGCACCAGCAGAAGTGGTCAAAGTTGTGTTGGATGAAGATGCACAGCGAATTGAAGTTGTGGTTCCCGATGATCAATTGAGCCTTGCGATTGGCCGGCGCGGTCAAAATGTGCGATTGGCTTCTCAGTTGACTGGCTGGGATATAGATATATTGACGGAAGCTGAGGAATCCGAAAGGCGGCAGAAGGAATTCCACGAGCGATCGACCATTTTTATGGATGCCCTGGATGTTGACGAGGTTATTGCCCAGCTACTCGTTTCGGAGGGTTTTGCCTCGATACAGGAGGTAGCCTATGTTGAAATTGACGAAGTCACCTCAATCGAAGGATTCGATGAAAGTACAGGCCAGGAAATTCAGCAGCGGGCCAGGGAATTTCTCGAACGCCAGGAAGCTGAACTCGAAGAGAAACGTGTTCAGCTTGGTGTGCAGGACGAACTGAGCGAGATTTCGGGCATAACAAAGCAAATGTTGGTTGCATTTGGTGAAAATGGAATTAAATCCGTAGATGATCTCGCTGATTGTGCGACCGACGATCTGGTCGGTTGGTATGAGCGCAAGGCGGAAGAGACTATTCACCATTCTGGAATTCTCGATGGGTTTGATGAAACTCGAGAAGAAATCGAAGCCCTGATTTTGGCGGCAAGGGTAAAAGCGGGCTGGATTTCTGAAGAAGACCTCAAACCCGCAACAGAACAGTCAGAAGAGGATTATAGCGAAACTTCTGAAACAACGAATGATACGGAACTGCTGGACTCTGCCGAACAAGATGCGGAAGAGCCAGCTGCACAGCCAACCTCAGAAATCGCTGGACAATCAGGGGGATAATCAGTCTCTGATCAGGTGACCAGCCGGTAAATTCCGCTGGTAGGTAGTTG
This sequence comes from uncultured Hyphomicrobiaceae bacterium, assembly GCA_964461525.1. Taxonomy (GTDB): domain Bacteria; phylum Pseudomonadota; class Alphaproteobacteria; order Rhizobiales; family CAYWUX01; genus CAYWUX01. Next base: position 3,373 of record CAYWUX010000089.1, read on the forward strand.
TCGTCTCATTTGGATTTGTATTATACTAGGAAAAAGTATTAGCATTCAACATGTTATCGCTGGAGGAGAATGAGTTAGAAAGGTTAAGACAGTGTGCTGTGACCCGGATTCGCAGGCCGGTAAACGAGTTGATTCGATTTGTCCGAGCCCCTGATGGGGAAATCGTGCCGGATTTAAAAAGAAAGCTACCGGGACGCGGCATTTGGATCACTGCGGCTTCGGATATTTTGGAGGAAGCCGTCAAAAAGAATGTTTTCTCTCGGGGTCTACGTATGACGGTAAACGTTGATCAGCGCTTAAGAGACAAAGTTGGATCATTGTTAACAGCTGACGCATTACAGCTTTTATCACTGGCGAATAAAGCCGGAGACGCTGTATCAGGGTTTACGAAGGTTAAAATAGCACTGGAGAATCATGGAGTTGCCGTGTTAATTCATGCATCAGACGCCGCCGAGGATGGTATCCGCAAGTTGGGACAGGCATTGCAAAACGTGAATAATTACAGGAATCATCCAATTCGAACTGTCGAAACTTTCAACTCCGGCGAATTGAGTTTGGCATTAGGCCGGTCAAATGTGGTACATGCAGCACTGAAGTGTAGCGGAGTAAGCCTGAATTTTATGGCGGCCGTCGAGATTCTTGAGAAATATCACGCTGGAAGCGTGGCTTACAGCGTAGCTTAGAATGGCCAAAAACGGGTAAGGTATGAGCGAAACTAAGGACACAACGAGTAAGACAATTCGCGGAGACAGACCGAGAATGACCCTGAATCTCAAACGTACGGTCGAATCTGGTCATGTTCGCCAGAATTTTAGTCATGGCAGATCCAAATCAGTTCTAGTTGAGAAAAAAAAGAAGCGCGCGATATCGGCGCCCGACAGCTCTGAAGCGACCGGCAAGGACACCACAACCCCGACCAAGGACAGAACATCGCCTGCGAAGACCAAAACAACCGATACCAAAAGTGTTTCAGGTCAACAGCGATCGGGAGTCGTACTGAGAGAGTTGTCCGATGATGAACGGCATGCTCGGGCAAAGGCGTTGGCGTCAGCCAAAATCCGTCAGGCGGAAGAAGGACGCCAGGTGGTTGAGGCCGAGAAGCAGGCTCAATTAAAGGCCGAGGAAGAAAAAAGGCTGGCACTTCAACAAGAGAATGACGCGCTTAAATCTCAGTCAGTTGCCGAAGAACTTCGGGAA
>CAYWUX010000090.1:0-4297 GCA_964461525.1 uncultured Hyphomicrobiaceae bacterium
AATAATAGCACAAAATTTGGCTTAATGCTAATTACGCGGATGTCCGAGTTGGGTCAATTTGAGACCTTTTCGTCGGGTCTGAAAAGAGTCCGTTATGCCCCCAAAAGCGGTCATTATCAGGGCAAATCCTTAGGTCAGCCTTTGCAATTCTATGACGCGGTGCGTAACCTCGGGCTTACCCATATTTTGATTAACAACGATTGTAGCGGTGCCTGGAACCGATGAAATTCGAGTTCCGCGTCACCGCCGAGCAAATTGCGGCGAAGGCCCGGTCGGTACTTGGTGAGTAACATTTTTGAACATTAGGAGACGATGGGATGACGAGTTTTTCAATTGGCTCTCTAGTATTGAAAAGGATCGACGAGATGTGCGGGCCGGCTGTCGACCCTTGGTTCCTATTGCCGGAACTGCCAAATGACGCATTATAGCCGCCGCTATAGAGTTTTTTTCCAGTAATCAGCATGCCTCGGATTTTAATCCATTTCTTTAATCGGGCGAGTTTGTCGAGCTCCAAATTTAATATCAACTTTGATTTCGTCATGTGGATCACGCCTCTTTCCGTGGTCGGTCTGAATTGTATTATCGGCGGCCACATGCATTGATCGGATTGGATTTGGTAACCTGGCTAATGGGCGCGCTTCTGATGCTCACCGGACATCTTCGGTTTCGCCTAGATCCTCGTCCAGCTAAAGCCTCCAAGAACCTGTCGGTAACGTTCAATCTCCGCCCGCGCGAAACGGCGATGGCCACCCTGTGTGATGACGCATTTCAGGCGATCCTCAGCCACCCAGCGTTTGATGGTCGTGGCTCCAACGCTAAGCATGCGGGCGGCCTCGGGGGTTGTCATCATATCAGTCATAAAACTGTCATCACAAATGGGGTTGATATAGCAGATTTATTGTGCTTTTATAACAAACTTCGGCTATATCGTCCATGCTGACCGGTATGCTGCAGGAAATTGTCCATCCGGACAATGTGCGGTTCGCTTGCCAGTATTGGATCTGAAATGGGGGCAGCCATGCGATTACATTGATATCCGAGAGTACATAGGTTTTCCGTATTGCTATGACCGTGAGTACCAAAAACCTTTCATTGCACCCGACGAGAGTCGGACTCCATTCCGAAACAGATAAAACCAAACCAGCTCTGCTTTCCTTTCTACTTACCGGTCTGGTCATTATTTCATCAATTGCATTGATATTTTTTCTACCATTGTTTGATGGTCCGGCCAATAGATACTCCATCGATAAAACGTTGCAACCTGACACAAGCCGTAAACTGATCTTGCTGACGTCGGGCGGTGAGTCATTTGCGGAAAGAGGAGGTTGTGTAGAAAGACCGGTCAGTCTTGATGAGGTCCCTCAACATTTAATCAACGCGCTTCTAAGCATAGAAGACCGTCGGTTCTATCACCATTTTGGCATTGACCCTGTTGGTATTGTTCGAGCCGCTGCTGTCAATCATGAAGCCGGACGCATCGTTCAAGGCGGAAGTACCATCACGCAGCAACTGGCAAAATTGGCTTATCTTTCACGAGCCAAAACACTAAAACGTAAGCTTGACGAAGCCATTATAGCGATCTGGCTTGAACGTCACTTAAGCAAAAATCAGATCCTTGAGCGGTATCTGAGCCGCGCTTACTTTGGGGACGGGTGTTATGGTCTACGAGCCGCCGCAAAAAATTATTTTGAGAAAAATGTCAGTGATTTGACCGTCGCAGAATCCGTTTACCTCGTTTCTCTCCTGAAATCGCCCTCTACACTCAGAGCCAATCCGGACAAATTGCACCGACGGCAAAAGCTGGTACTGCGCGCCATGGTCAATGAGAACTATCTGGATGAAACCGAAGTCTCTAACATCGTTCTTGCCACTCCTGTAAAAACTCAAGACTTTGAGCCCGGTGCCGCATATGCCGACTGGATAGAAGCAAACTATGACGCAACCGGTGGTAACCCAACGGATCCCATTCGATATCGAACAAGTTTCAATCCGGAATTGCAGGCGATTGCGGAAAAATCTGTCTCGCGTGTTCTGGACAAGTATGGAAAGAAACGCAAAAGCACAGAAGCCGCCCTCGTTGCGATGCGTACCGATGGCCGGGTTCTGGCCATGGTTGGAGGGCGGGATTATCGAGCAGGCCAGTTTAACCGCGCAACCCAGGCCCTGCGTCAACCAGGATCGGCCTTCAAACTGTTTGTCTATCTCGCCGCTCTGAGAGCGGGCCTGGAGCTCGATATGAAGTTTCCTGACAAACCCATGACAATAGGCGACTGGAGGCCCGAAAACTATAATAAAAAATATCGTGGCTGGGTTTCTGTGCAGAAAGCCTTTGCCTCGTCGATCAACACGGTTGCCGTTCATTTGTCGGAAACTGTGGGCCATGACGAGGTCATCAGGGCTGCCCGTGACTTAGGCATTTCAAGTCCGCTGAAATCAGTACCGAGCATTGCCCTTGGAACATCTGAAGTGACATTACTGGAACTGACGGCCGCTTATGCCGCCATTGCGGCCGAAGTCTACCCGATCAAGCCCTGGGGTATCATGACGCGTGATGGTGTCAAACGACATACAAACATTCCTGTTGGTTCAGGAGAATGGAAACTCGAGGTGGGTGAACCCTTAAAGCAGCTGTTGGCAGCAACCGTGAGGTACGGGACCGCGCGGGCCGCCCGCCTTCCCCTTCGTTCATTCGGAAAGACGGGCACCAGCCAGGATTATCGTGATGCCTGGTTTATCGGCTTTGCAGGCAATCTGATTGTCGGCGTTTGGGTTGGCAACGATGATAACAGCTCCATGGAACGCGTAACGGGAGGAAGTTTGCCGGCGCGCATCTGGCGGGACTTTATGAACAAGGCCCGCCGCACCGACCCCTTGTTTCGATCCAGGCCCGACAAAGTCAAAGGCTTTCCGGGAAAAGCGAAACCAATGCAACTCACCCGAACGGAGACAGACATCTTCGATACCGTCACGAAACCCCAAGTCAAACCCACTGCGATAACCCGGGTGAAACCCAAACCCAAACCAAAACCAAAAGTAAATTATTCAACTGGTTCCGGAGTCTTTGGTCCTGATGGAAAGGCCAACTGGGAGCAACTGATCGTCAACTGAGATTAATAAGTAAAGTCACATCAACTGGAGAGGTAACACCATGTCTGACAAATCATCGTTTACACCGGACGAGTGGCACCAGATTTTACAGAGTGTCATGATGTCAAGCATGGCCGTGAGTGCCGCCGATCCAAGCGGACTGTGGGGGATGCTCAAAGAAGGTTTTGCCGGAACTGGAGCCCCTGACAGGCGTAGAAGCTAAAGACAATGCAAGCGAAATAATTCGAGACATTGTTGCCGATTATAGAACTTCGGAAGGCCGCACGATCGCACGTGACGGGCTGAAAGAGAAATTATCCGGTGCCAGTCCCGCTGATATAAAAGAAAAATCCATCGACGCTTTGCGTCAGACCGCTCGACTGCTTGATACAAAATCTCCTGATCAGTCCCAAGCCGTAAAACTGTGGTTGCGGGATATCGGAGAGCGCGTCGCGGAAGCCTCCAAGGAAGGGGGCTTTCTGGGCTTTGGTGGTGTCCGGGTCAGTGAGGCTGAAAAGGCGACGCTCAACGAAATTTCCGATGCCTTAGGGCTGACAGGATAAACCAAGTCAGTCTATCATCTGAATTTAACAATAATCTTAGATAACCTGGTGGGAGACATTAGCATGGATATCGTTAGTTTAATTATACAGCTTGTGAGTGGCGCTGTCGGTGGAAATGTCGCCGGCGCATTGCTCAAGAATCTGAGCCTTGGAACTTTGTGGAATTCGGTGGCCGGCATCGTCGGCGGCGGCATTGGCGGTCAGATCCTCCAAGCCGCTCTCGGTGTCGGCGGAGGAGCTGGCGGTCTTGATCTCGGTTCAATTATCGGACAAGTCGCCGGCGGCGGCGTGGGAGGCGGAATATTGATGATCATCATTGGTCTCATCCGTTCCGCAATGGGGAGATAATGGGAAGAACGGGAAGCTGACTTCTATGTATTAAAGTGGAGTAGAAATATTATGGCGATATTGAAAAGTGGTCTTTCCGGGGAACCGGTCAGGCATCTGCAGAAAAAACTTGGCGTTGAAGCTGACGGTGTGTTCGGGCCGAACACTGAATCCGCCCTGAAGGCCTATCAAAAAGAGAACGGTCTCAGTGTTGACGGTATCGCAGGACCCGATACCTTTGCCCAAATGGGTCTTTATGAGCTGATATTGCTGCGACGGGGATCCAAAGGCGACCAAGTCAAAAGATTGCAGCAGGCTCT
>CAYWUX010000091.1:0-4259 GCA_964461525.1 uncultured Hyphomicrobiaceae bacterium
ACATTGTAGCCTGCTGGTGCCAGCCGGGAAAGTAGGCATGTTTTGCGATCTGATAGAAACCCCAGTCGAGATCGATTGCAGGCATGGAAAACTCCGTTGCATCAATGGTGCCGCGCTCCAATGCTGGGTAGATGTCGGGACCGGCAATCAGTTGAGTTGATACACCTATCTTTTCCATGACCTTAGCTCCAAGGCCGAAAAATCGCATCTTGAGACCTTTCATATCCTCGAGCGTGTTTATTTCTTTTCGGAACCAGCCTGATCCTTCTGGCGCTATGATGCCACACATCACGGTATGAATTCCGTGCGGTGCATAAAGGTCTTCAAATAACTTCTTCCCGCCGCCATAATAGTACCAGGCCATATATTCTCCTGCACTTGGACCAAAGGGAACTGCAGCAAATAAGGCAAACGCCGGATCGCGCCCGTACCAATATCCAGGTGTCGACCAACATGCGTCTACTGAACCTTTTCCGACAGCATCAAAACATTCCTTGGGAGGAATCAGTGCACCGGGCTCCGTGAACCTAATCTTGATCGAACCTCCGGAAATGCTGTCAACTTTGTCCACGAAGCTTTTACCCAGCGAACCCAGCTGAATCAGCTTACTCGGGAAAAAACTTCCCATTTTCCAACGGACCGTATCAGCCGAATCAGCGGTATTGATAGAACCAAGGCTTATGGTTCCGGCAAGCGCAGCGGCTAGAACTGTACGAGATATTGTGTACGCTTTCATAACTACTTTCCTTCTACCGTTTGAAATGCTATCTTTGAATTGTCATCGTATTATTAATTCTGTTTTTCTATAATCTTCCCTTCTATATTACATGGCACTTTTTAGATGGGGCCGATACAGAAGATTGCCATGTGCTTTGTGCCACAGACCGCCAAGTCTGTTTCACATCTATCCCGCTCGCAACAATGCAAATATCTGATTTTTCGACTTGTCTATCGAATTCAAATGAAGGTCGGATAAGATTGCCGCCTACAATCTCGAGTGATATCGGGCGGTCGGCATTGCGGACATTCAGCAAAGCGGAGAACCGCCACAATTGTGATTCCGGGGATCGCATTAAGTCGATCAAAAACTGCATAAACACTGACAGATCTATTTCCCCGGGAACGCTGATCCGCATCGCGCGCACGGTAAAAGAGTCATCTGAACTGTTTGTACCTGCCATATTGTAAAGATTTCCGCAAAAACAGGTCGACTCTGTATGACCGCCGTTGAGCCGAACCATTCCCGTTTCGCGACTGAAACTGCGACCATTATCTTCGCTAAAATATCCGAGCGGTATATGCCAAGCCGGAAGCGCGCGTATCGACGGATGGGTAGAGCAGAAAATTGCCGCAAGTGGGTTGAACATAGTCAATCTGCTTCGCATCCCCGTAAGATCCTTTTCGTCAAGATCTCCAGAACTAGTTAGTATCAATGTATCTGCTTCACCGACACAATTTGCCTGAAAGTCTTCAAAATTCCATTTGAAACTAATCGGATCAAGAACACTTACTATTTTTGCAATTCGATAGGTTGCATCTATCCTGTCATTGTTTTGAGCGGCGTGGACAAACCAACCTGCGCTCAATGTTTCATCAATCGATACCAGAATAGTATCATATTCTAGTTTCGGAGACAGAAGCCCAAGCCTCCGCAAATGCAGCTGATAAAATGCATCAACCATGTCCGAAGCGGCATAGCAGCATACCAAACCGGAATTAGACCGCGCAATGTTTTTGGAAATTCTGGTGCCACCCTTCCAGGCAGCAGCCCAACTAGCTTCATCAGCGAAGATAATTGCACATGCATTTCCATCAGCAATGGCATCGGACGTAATTCGTGTGATTAATCGGAATTTACCACTGGTTTCAACGCCACAAATGAGCAGTGTTGGTATTCGGGGATCAACCGGCAACTGCTTATTTTTATCTGCTGTAACGGGTAAAGGCTGATACACTGAGTTTTCCTGCGTCTGTTTAGTCCGGGTCTGTTCAGTCAATAAATGCGAGGGCTCGAACTGGTGAACCTGATCCCCGGTCAATATGCAAAGGAAAGCCCTGGAACTGAAATTCACCCCGCCCAACAAGTTGCTCCAAATTTATCAACCACTCGTAATGTGAAATTCCACGATCCCGACATGTCCGATGATTCGGAAATTCGTTGTTACTCGGTTTGTCAGTTGATGGCCCTTCGACACCGTGGAGTCTAGAACCTTTGTCCGCGAGCCAATGTGTGGCTGCGGCCGTTAATCCGCAATTAGACCACATCACCTTGTCTGTTGGATAATGGCGTTTGTGTAGACCTGTATTGAGAAGAACTATGTGACCGTCAATTTTGACATTTGCCTTTTTTTCCGCCTGCTCCAGATCAACGACGTCAATGTCTCCCAGATCAGGTATATGGGTCATGTCAAGGCAGACAGCCTTACCCATAAACATATCAAGCGGCATCTCATCGATCGTTTTTCCCTTTTCGCCGGTATGAAAGAATGAGTCCACGTGCGTTCCAACGTGATCGATCATTCCCATAAACGTGGTTGCCCCGGTCATCTGATCTCCAGGAATACCAAGATTCATCTCTCGAAAGTCATCGTGGGTAAAATGGGGCACGATTACTGGGCGCGTAAAAAATTTATGGGCAGGCATATTATTTGTGATTTTGACTGAAAGATCGATAATTCGACTAGGCATTTTATCCTCAAAGTTTCACTCGAATGATTTTAAACTGAAACGAATGATAGGTCTGATGGATTGCAACTACAAATATCGACTCGAGAAAACATCTATCTCAAAATGAGATGATGCTATACTGTTGGTTTGTTGCTTCGAATTGATCTCTTTAGCAAGTACTTTGGAGTAATTTGGGAGATGGTAGAATGGACCTCAGGCAACTTCGATACTTTGTAAACGTTGCAAAACAAGAGAACTTCTGCCGCGCTGCTGAAAATCTCAATGTTGCACAATCTGCCCTCAGCCGCCATATACGCCACCTGGAGTCAGAACTGGGAGTTAAGCTTTTAAACCGCCACGCCCGGGGAGCAGAGCCCACGGCAGCCGGCAAAGTTCTGCAAAAACGAGCGACGCGCCTGTTGCGGTCGATAGAAGAAATCTGTCAGGAAGTGGTGTGCATTGGCCAAGGTCCGGCCGGACATGTCAGTTTGGCTGTACCGTCATCCGTCTCACAACTATTTGCGGCACCACTCATCGAAGCTTGCCAACGAGAGTTACCCAATATAACGCTCAAACTATCGGAAGGCTGGACCGGTGACATACTGGAATGGCTGCTAAATGGGCATTCGGATCTGGGAATTATTTACTCCAGTCAGGTTGACCATCGCATCTTGTTTAAGCCAATTATTACTGAATCGCTCGACCTGATCGTTTCAGCGCAGAACTGCGCATTAAACAAAAGGTCAAGCTATAATCTAAACGAAGTAGCTAAAATGAATTTGATTATTCCACCACATCCGCACGGCCTTCGCAGTGTAGTTGAAGCAGCTTTTGCAGAACATAATCTGACACCAAATATTTTATTTGAAAGCCAGGTCTGGAGCGTGTTTAAAAACATTATAAAATCCGGTAAGGCCCACGCGATTCTTCCATCCAGCGAGGTTGCCTCAGATATTCGCCGCGGTTCGATGCTGTCAATACCAATCCAGAGTCCTATAATTAAGCGCACCCTCGGTTTAGCTATGCCTCGCAGCAATCAGGTGTCACCATCGATACAGGCAGTCTACGAACTATTTGGTCAGGAATGCTCCAAATGGTTGGCAGTGGACGGCTGACTTGTTCTTTAGACACAGGGCATACGCAAGCGCCGGCATCACCAACCTATTGGTGCATAGATTTTTTGCAAGAGTAGTCTTCTTAGCGGCGATTTTATCACATTGAAATGCAGAGAGGCTTAGCGCGGCATCCTTGTAAGTTTGGATCTGCTCCGGGCCAGATTAACAATTTCAATCTCAAAATTTTAGCGGCGAAAGGCTTCACTATTTCTGACGCGACCGACACTGACGACCTCTATATGGCACGCGCGGAAGAATTTGCCTCATTGGCCGATATCCCACGATTCGACACAAAATTACCCCTAAACCGTTGTTACCTGTACTTCTCATAAACGTTCGTTTTCGATAGGATTTGAAACTCTGCCAAATCTGGCCTGAAACCTATCAATAAAAATATCAAAATCCATATTGAAAACTACCTATCAATAACGCATATGTATTTTATGTTTTGATAGGAGGTTGTTATAACCAAGCTCG
>CAYWUX010000092.1:0-1618 GCA_964461525.1 uncultured Hyphomicrobiaceae bacterium
ATGAGAGAGTTTCATAATCCAATATTTATTGTGTGCGCTCCGCGCTCGGGCTCGACCTTGCTTCGGCTCATATTGGATGCGCATCCTAATATTGCGATACCTCCACCGGCCTGGCTTTACGAATTGATACGGCCTTATCTCTACAGCTATGGTGATTGCAATGATACGGCAAACTTCTTGGAACTGTGTGAAGATATGCTTGAAACACCCACTATCAAGCGTTGGAACCTTAATATTGATGCAAGTGATTTAGCAAAAAAATCAAAACAGCAAAACTTTGCTGCAGTTTATGAGGCCCTCCATATAATTTACGCCGAGGCTACGGGCAAACAACGATGGGGAGAGAAAACACCTCGAAACAGTTTTTGGATTGACGAAATTAAGATGGATTTTCCCGACGCGAAGATTGTCCATATCCTCCGCGATGGACGAGATATGGCTATAGATATTGCAGATACTCCGGAAATGCGGCCATTTACACTTTATTCCGGTGCCCATGTCTGGAAACGTTTTGTCAAGTCCATCCGCGATTCGATCAACCGGATACCATCTGACGACTACTGCGAAATCAAGTACGAAGATTTGTGTGCGGATCCAGAAGCTGAATTAAAAAAGCTCTGCCGGTTTCTGCGGGAAGACTTTGACCCGGCAATGCTGGATCACCACAAAACGGAATCTGCAAAGGATTGGTCATCGGACTCTCAACACGCCAAAACGGCACGTCCGATAACAACGGATTACTGTGAAATGTATAAGACAAGACTCCCGAAAGGTGACCTTGCCTTTCTTGACTATGTAATCGGAGACCTCCTTGAAGAATGTGGTTACCCGGTTAATGGGCGTACTGAAATACCGGAACGCCTGACCAATCAACTTATACAAAGTGACATTGTTACTTCTCCGGACAACTATGAACACAAGGCATGGCTTGTTCAACGGCGGAGAAAACGGCTGGATAGAGGTGTGTATTCAATCCAGGATCAGGAAACACTACTCTGGGGAATGCAATAGACTTTTCAATAATTGAAAGAGAGCTGATTGCCGGCATGGAGATCAAGAATGCAGAGCTTTATAATCGTCAAATGGAATGTGCAAAGTTTTTCCCCAATTTTAGGACTAACCGTAGTTTAATTTAGATCACGCTTCATTCCGTGATCGGCCTTTCGGGGGTAAAGCGGGCCTATTGCAATGCAAATGGGATGTGGTCTCCGAGAAAAAGGGCGGGTGTCAACCAAATACCCGCCCGTAAATCTAATATAACTTGAGTACTATAATGTCTCGACCATTGGACTTAGAGGGAGTGGCCGAAAAAATCAATGCAAAGAGAATTTAGGAAGCCAGGATTACAAATATATGACAAGGTTAAATGATGGTTAATGACCAGAGCCCTCGACAATTGAACTGATTATTGGAATTGACCTATACTTTTTAAGTTCTGGATTGGTTTCTTTCAAACTCTTTCGGCCCTCACACTTCCCCTTTTCCCGTCGGACCAGACAAGCCGGCTCGCATCCTCAACAATGACGACTGACATCCCATTGCCTTCAATACGATCGAGAAGCTGGCTGAACCCTTCGCGGGTCTCGAAAGGATCGGCCCCGCTCACCGCGGCATCATA
>CAYWUX010000092.1:1718-4223 GCA_964461525.1 uncultured Hyphomicrobiaceae bacterium
TGGTCGGCATAAGCCTGGATCGCCTCGGTCTGGCGCTTGTGGTGTCCTTGTCGGCCCAGCCAAAACGCAATCAGTTATAAACGCGTTTCAAGAATGCCAGTTGTTCGGAAGCTATCCTCGCTCTTAGGGGATCGTGATAGACATCGAAGTGATCACCGTCGAAGCAGTGCAATTTCACATCTTCAATCTTTGCCACAGTTCGCTCCACCGATCCGGGCGGCACACCAACGTCCTTTCGGCCATAGTGTATGCAAACGGGGCAGCGAATCCCCCTAACTACCCTCTCGGGGCTGTAGGTGCTGACCGAGAGCATCGACCGTGCCGGGAACGCGTTCTTCCATCGGCTGCCTTCCGGCACAAGGCGGAGTCCCTCCTCCTTCCAACCAGGGAAGGTCATCGCACCAGTCTTACCTGGATCATTCATGATCGGAATGGTGTGAAGCCCCCCGAAGAGTCCAAAGCATGAATCATAGAGCGCATGGCCTGTGGTCTTCAGCAGCGCAGGTAGCGGAATATGCTTCATGGTGTCGATAATATTGCAGTGAGGCACCTGGGCCACGGCAGCCGATAAATCTTGGTCCTCAGAAGCAATGCTCAAGACGTGGCCGCCGCCAAGAGAACTGCCCCAGATGGCTAAACGTGAAATGTCGATGTGATCATCTCGGCGCACATAAGCCAACACAGAACGCCAATCGTCGAGTTCTTTCTTCACGCTCAGCAGTTGGCGTGGCTCTCCGGAGCTCTCGCCGTAGTGTCGGTAGTCGAAAGTGAAGACGGCAAATTTCGCTGAAGTGAAATCAGCGATGGTTTCGGATGTGCCGAAAGTCCATTCTGCACCGAAGCCATGTCCCATGACGATAAGTGGTAGCGTTCGGCGATCGACATCCGGCCAGTGCCAGTAACCAACAATTCCCGAGTTCAGTTCTGCGCGATCCATTTCTCCCCTCCGAACTCAAGACCAACGGAGTAAGACCTAGTCGTCCAGTTGCTGCCTTTTGGGGATCGGCAGATGGACTGCCTATTTATCCCGCGGGTTGTGCTACTGTAGCGAAAATGGCGTCGGGAGGCCACAGTGTATTTCTGGGCACCCATGATCCGTCATAAAAGGTCTCGGCCTCATTGTACAACAGGCTCAAATATTTTAAATTGGGCACCCGCCGGCAGATCCACTGGTCCCTTGAAGGTGAACGAATTGGCTCGATTGAGATACTTGCCGAAGTGGATGGCATTAAGTTGAATTATACAACCACCAACTGGTCTGGTTTATCCATTCCTATCAATGAGTTTGTCCGTTATGCCTATCAACTTTGGGGGTCGGAGACGCTGGTTCGTCTGTCTTTCCTGCGGACGTCGGTACCAGATCATCTATGGCGGAAAACTATTCAGGGGCCGGTGTCCTAGCCCTTATATTTGATCCAAACTTTGTATAAATTCTCTACTAGTTTGGAGGGCAAATAGATGACTCGAAAACGGTTTTCAGATGAAGATGCATTGAATTTGTTGCGCCAGGTTGAATTGGAACTGGCGTCTGGTAACAGCGTAGAGTCAGCCTGCCGGGCGGCAGGTATCAGTGATGCGACCTATTATAAATGGCGAAAACTTTATGGCGGTATGGGCAAATCTCAGTTGCGGGAACTTAAGGCGATGGAGAAAGAAAATGCCCGTCTGAAGCGAATCATTGCAGATCTTGAACTGGACAAACTTATTCTCAAGGAAAGCCTGCACAGGGCAAGCGACTCATGTATCATCAACCTCATTAGAAAGAGGCAGTGTCTCAGTTTGAAAATTTTTCCTAATGACAAAATTAGATTAACAAATTCGACGTAATGTGATTCAATGAACTTATGCCAGAAACAGCCGATAGTAATAATAGAGATTCCTTGGTGACAGTCAGTGTCAAAGTTGGAGACTCGAACAAGAGCCGACCGCTGTCTTAGCGCATTTAATTGTTTCACTGGATAGCCATGTTAGAGACTTTGAAGCCGCACTTGCGCTTTTTGATTTTTCTCGGACACAAACTTCCAACACAGAATTCGAACAAGCTCACCAATGGTCATTCATTGCTTGTAGAGATGGGGCGTTGACGATCTATCATTTTGGACAAGCTCTGCAATACATAAGAGACGGCTTGGGTGCCTGCCCAACAGCAAGATCACAAATTGAAACTAATCTTCTTAAATTGGCACAAAAAAAGTTCAACGCTTACTTTTCTGAATTTGAAGACCTGCGTCATGCTATTGCACATGTCAGCGAATTATGGAAAAACGTCCAAAATTTTGCCAAGAATGCTATAACAGGCCATATTTCAGGATCCATCCAAATCACTGCAATGAATGCCAGTGTTGTAATACGAAACAATCTCGTACGCCGAAAATTCTCTACAACAATAGATAAACGACTCGTCTCCTACGAAATCAGTGCTGAAACGCTGAACAAACTTATCTCAGTGAAAAATGAGTTTTACTCGGCATTCCGACCCGCAGAAGTTTATTTGCGTGATTTGAC
>CAYWUX010000093.1:0-1767 GCA_964461525.1 uncultured Hyphomicrobiaceae bacterium
TCAGAACGGACCAAAGCCGGATTGAGAGCCGCCAGAGCTCGTGGCCGCAAAGGTGGAAGGCCAAAGTCTTTGACAGACAAGCAGATCAAGACGGCTCAGAAAATGTATGATAAGAACGATTGGACTATGGCGGAAATTGCTGAAACGGTTGGAACCACAGTGCCGACGCTATATAGGCATATCAAGGTTCAGCCAATGAGTTCAGCCTAAGCAGACATTCATGTCCGCTTTGCCCCCGTTTTCGGACATTAGAGGCAATGGCAGAAATAGTCTCAAAAGTGCCAATTTGTATGTCCCGGCCGTGCGTTGCAATATAAACTAGCGTTCTAACTCTGTGAAATCTCGTCAAGAAGAGCTTTGGCTTCCATGAGGTCGGGCGTGTCGAAGCCTTCGGTGAACCAGTCATATACCGGGGAGAGCAGGTCACGGGCTTTGTCCGGCATATGCTCGTCCAGCCAAAGGCGGGCCAGTTTCGTTGCGGCTCTTAACTCATACATTCTGGCTGCCTGGTTGCGGGCAACTTTTATGGCGCGCAAATAACTCAGCTCGGCTTCGGCATGATATCCTTTATGTAATCTGACAAGAGCACCGCCGCGCATCCTGTGTATTTCCGATTCAGACCAACGATCTTCGGAGTCATCTGTATTTTTCTGGGCGGTATCCAAATACGAAATTGCAAGGTTTGTATCACCTATCTGAACAAGTACTTCGGCAAGCAGGACAATATGCGCCGGTATTAAGAAATTCAGTTTAATATCGTCCGGGGGACCAATTGCTTTTCTCATCACTTCCAGCCCCTCGAATTTATCGCCATCTACAAACCGCGCCAGACCTATATGGAACTGCAGCATGGAGCCCCGCCACATCTCTCCACTATGGCGATCCGAAGTCACGGAATTCAGTTCTTCCACACATATTCTCGCCAACGCTATGTTCCTGGCAATAAAATTGAACATCAAAGCGGCATGTCCGAGAATAAAGGCAAGGCTCTCCGGGTGGTCGATGGAGCGCGCATATTCCTGTCCGGCGTTCATGGTGTCCAGCGCCTGTTCGGGAAATCCGAGGGACCACAGAACGACGGAGTGAACCATGTGAGCGGTGACATTGATGTCCTGACCATATATTGCTGTCAGGTCTGAGTGGATCCCGGGATCATACAAGGAAAGTGTTTTCTCGATATGTTCCCGCGCCAAATCAAGATTTCCCAAGTGCCAAAAACAGGCTCCCACGGCCCGATGACCAATCATGTGTGTTGTCTGGTCATCTGACAGTTGAGCCAGTCGAAGATATTCTTCGGCATATTTAAGGGCTTCAACCGGTTTTCCGTTGGCCTGGTAGTAAGTGTAGCGACTGTGGAGAACAGGAAGAATTCTGGAGGTATCGTCCAGTTTTTCACTGAGCTCAAGCGCGCGCGATTGGGCATTAAAGAGCGCGGGAGAATGATAGCCGGCACTGACCATCAGGGGACTGAACAAACTAATTTGAATTTCCAGCTCCTGTCTATCTTTCTCAACCGATTCAGGAAGCGTATTCACGATTTCGATGGCTTTGCCAAACTGGGTGATCGCCTCCGCATTCGCAGAACGGTCCGCTGACAGGGTTCCGGCTTTTACCCAGTATCGAATCGCTTTTTCATTTTTTTCTGCGAGGGTAAAATGCTGGGCCAGAATTTCGGGTTCCGTCTCGGAAATGGAGTGCCTGTCTTCCTCTAGTGCCAGTCCGACTTTCTCGTGCAGTTCCTTGAGCCTGCTCCGGAGAAGCGACCCA
>CAYWUX010000093.1:1867-4169 GCA_964461525.1 uncultured Hyphomicrobiaceae bacterium
CCGCCCTATTACTGACCCGATTTGTGCCGTTTCTTTAATCGGCGATAGCCGGTCAAACCGGGCCATAAGTGAATCCTGTAACGTTTCTGGAATTGTCAGGGACGGGAGGGGACCCGACAGTACGTACCGGTCGTCCTCTTCCAGAAGAACATCGGATTCAATTACTGATTTGGTCAGTTCTTCAACAAAAAGCGGTACACCGTCCGTTTTGGCGATTATCTGGTCAAGCACTTCTTTTGGAAGTTTTTTATTGTGCGCCGTATTCTCGACCATCGATGCGCCGAAACGACTGTCTAACCTGTTCAGTATCATGGATGTCACGCGGGGCCTGCCAACCCAGGGCGGTGTAAATTCCGGACGAAATGTAATGATGATGAGTTGTTGAGCCTGAAATGCATTTTCAACCATCATTTCCAGCAATTCCAGAGTCGATGGATCTACCCACTGAATATCTTCGAATATAAAAAGCATGGGTAAAATGCGACTCAACTTAATGAACCGTTCAGCCAGAACATTCAGTGTCACCTTCTTGATTTCTTGCGGACTCAACTCGAATGCCGCATAGCGTTCACCGGTTTCAACCGACAACATATTTGCAAGTATCGGAGCAAATTTATCGACGGAACCGACCTCACTCAGAGTTGACTCCAATTTCTCGAGTTTTGTTTCATCTGTATCACCGGGTGTGAATCCCAATATTCTCTCAAACTGATTGATCACGGGATATAAAGCACTCGTGGTATGATAGGGGGAGCATTGAAGCCGATAGGGCCGGTGAGGATCATCGACGATGCGCTCCTGCAGAGCCTGAACAAGCCGGGATTTTCCAATGCCCGGTTCTCCCGAAACCAGCACAATCTGTCCATCTCCCCTCTTTGCCTGGTTCCAGCGGCGTAACAGAATTTCAATTTCTTCATCCCGCCCGACAAGCTCGGTTAATTTTTCAGACTGCCTTGCGTCAAACCGGGTTTCCGACCTGCGGGAGCGCACCACCACCCAGGCGTTATAGGAGCTGTCAAAACCCTTGAATTTCTTTTCTCCCAGATCCCTGCACTCAAAGCCCAACCCGATCAGTCGATGTGTTGTCGCTTCAATCGCAACATTGCCGGGTTTGGCAATCTCTTGAATACGTGCTGCCAGATTGGGTGTTTCGCCCAAGATTGCAGCCTCCTCGGATGCGCCCTCTCCGATGAGATCACCGACAACCACGGTACCTGTCGCTATTCCGACGCGAGCTGCCAGGTTTGTTTCAGCAGCGCCTGAAATTTTAATGTCCTTCACGTTCTCAACAATCTCAAGCCCTGCGCGAACCGCACGTTCTGCATTATCTTCATGGGCGTGGGGAAAACCGAAATAAATTAAAACACCGTCTCCCATAAACTTTGCGATGTAACCGCTATATCGCTCAACAGCCTTCGCACAAACATCCTGATAGGTACTGATAACGGTGCGCAGATCTTCCGGATCGAGCTGCGTGGAAAGGGCCGTCGAACCAACGAGATCGCAAAAACATACGGTCAGCTGACGACGTTCAACATTCGACGATTTTGGACTAGGAACCGGGGCAGGATAAATATCCGATCTCGGTTTGGTCTCACTGGCGGCCTTTAGTATCCTTTTCCGATCACCCAGAGAAATACCCATTTCCTTCAAATCGGAATCTGTTAAATCAGGCAGAACATCAATTTCAACATCGTTGTCGGAAAAATTCTTCTCGTATTTAGACAGTCCGAGGTCGTTTAGCCATTGATTAATGTTACTGGACATACTCAGTTACTCTGGAGTCAGAATTAGTTACTTCCGGCTAAACTTTATGATCGGATTACAGTACATTGCAACTCTCAAAGTAAGTCGAATGTTCGAGTTGGGTCAATTTGAGACGTTTTCATCGCTTAGCATTGACGACCGCTTTACCCCCGAAAACGGACTTTCAGCTACATTTGGACGCGTCGCCTCCTCCGACAGATTGAATATCACCCATAAATCGACCTTCGCCGTCGTCTCCATCGTTGTTCAATCTTTCTGATGTTCAACCGTTCCTGCTCCTCTTCCTCCAATTGATCCGAAGTAAGTTCAATGCCGAGCTTGAGCCGGAGAAACAGCAGAGCCTGGATGACAGACTTGGCGATTTCGGATTTCGCGCCATTCGGGAATAAAGCCGTATCGTTCACAACCTTTCGAGCTTCCTTATGCTCCCGATGCCAGACAGCGCCCCGTTCGAGCGTCACAGCAGCGGCGTGAGCGCGCTCCTCATATCGGTTGGCCCCTTTGGAGCCTTGCCTGGGAGCCCACTTCTGAAGCG
>CAYWUX010000094.1:0-3696 GCA_964461525.1 uncultured Hyphomicrobiaceae bacterium
CGTCAAAAGCAGCTAAATAGGCATCTTCAGTTTTAGTCCCACTTGATGATGCAATCGAAATTGCATCGATACCGACAAAGAAAAGGATTTCGAATATGCCATCATATCCAACAAATTGAATGCGCTGTCCACTGGCATCACAGCAGCGACTCGGGTTCGGAAAATTTAATGCCATGATAGAATTCCCCAAAACCACTTGTAACGCGAGAAAAACTCTGGTTCCAGTCTTGCATCTTTTCGTTTTTCTGCATAGTGCGCATTTAGAGCAATCACAGTTGTGGCATCTTCTGTTTTGCCAGGACCAACCAATGTTTGTTTGCCTATGTCAACCGGAATACCAGTAAATACGTTATCAACTGTACCCCGATAGAAAAGGTTATCTGTCATGTTCTGAATATCTTTCTTTGAATCTGGACTTATCACCGTTCATTGACATTTGGTCGTTGCTTACTTGGAATGAACCATCATCCCTTCATCTTCGGCTCTTTCGATGGCTCGATTGTCTTCAGCGACCTGCCGTTGTGGAATCGTTTTTAGTTTCTCTGAATTGTTCTCTGGACCCTCGAAAACCGAGGCATCCGCTGAGACCTGATCATACCTCAACGCTGCATCGAGTTCATTAGGATCGATCGTCAACAGTCTCGACGGGCCAGTTTGACCGGGTTTTCCGGGCAAATGGAGAAGGGTTTGTATCCGCCGGTAACCGAGAAACGAAATGCCTGTAAGCGGCTCCTCGTCTGTTTCTACCGTATAGGCGCCTGCAGGCAATATCTCGTCAATACTCTTGAGAGTGAAAGGCTGCCGGAAGGTCACTGTCCTCTTGTAAGTATGTATCATCATGAGATGCCTCCACATATCGGTTTTTGTTTATATAGGAGGACCAAGTTTGCTCCTTAATCAGCATCTGCGACCTGGTCTCCTGGTCTTGGGGGGCAACTTTGGTTTGGGTCTCTTAGGCTATTACAAGGTCATCGATAGCTAATTGGTCTTGATTTATTTATCAAAACCAATGTTGTTGAGAACGTCTCGCTCAAAAAAAATTTTCAAAATGGCAATTAATCGTCATTCCACACCAGCTGAGAAACGAATTACCTGTTATATAAACATAGTAATTATAAATATTAATTCAATTGAAATTTACCGACTTTATTTTTTTAATATATGAATCGGAAATTATTATTCATTATAAAAATAATATTATTCAAAAAATACTTTATTTATATTGTATTTTATTTGCATATGAGTTATACTGAAATCGGTTAAGAAACGTCCGTGACCAGCCGGCGAGGTCTCTATTTCCGGCGAACAGCGAAAAAAATAATGGCGGCGCTGGAAGAAGCGATGAATAGTGCGATGCAGGCATGCTCTGCAGAAACTACGGATATTGTGGAGCACCACCGCCCCGGTCAGTCGCTCAATCGGATTGATCACGGATATTTTTACCGAGTGATAGAACCTGTATTTTGGATAGTGAGGCAGCCATCGGGCGAACATTAAAGTCACTTTACCCAAGCCGATGACCTCAGGCATCAAGGCGAAAGGACGGTTTGGCAAACAGGACTTTCGTTATGTGGCTGAAGACGATGTCTACATCTGTCCGGCTGGTGAACGCTTAATCTATCACTATGCCAACGTGGAGAATGGGCTGACATTGCATCGTTACTGGACCAATGTGTGCGGTAGTTGTGCGATCAAAGATCAGTGCACCACGGGCAAGGAACGCCGGAATACCCGTTGGGAGGAGGAGCATGTTCTGGAAGCCGTGCAGCAGCGCCTCGATGAACACCCGGAGAAGATGCGCCAGCGCCGGAAAACAGTCGAGCATCCCTTTGGCACCATCAAGTCCTGGATGGGCGCAACCCACTTCCAGATGAAGACGCTCAAAAAGGTCCACACTGAAATGGCCTTGCACGTGCTCGCCTACAACCTCAAGCGGGTGATGAATATTTTAGGACCCGGACCGTTGATGGCCGCAAGATAACCGCCTTTCCACCACTGAAAATGATCAAATTAACATTTTGCAGGAAAATGTTGGCGCGCGGTGTTTAAAGCAACTGACGATAGACGTTTTGACACAACCAAGACCCACAACGGTCATCAGCAGAATTAGCATTGACCCAGATTCTGTGGTAATCTTGCCGAGTTTTGCAGCAATTTCCGTCATGGTCATGGGACGGGACCGTTGAACACTCAAAAGGTATATGCCAATTAATTCATATACCTTCTCCTTTTTTCATAAATCCCATATGTTTCTCAGCTTCCGACAAACCACCTTCACCTTTTTGCCAGGTGATCTTGCCGTCGCCGTTAGCATCGTACCCATTGAGTAATTGTCCAGAAAGGGTGTTGATTTTCTGGACGTATGTCGCAGCTTCTTCTGCCGTTTTCGAAGTTTCAACCTTCTTGGCAAGAGCTACAATTTCGTCGACACGGGCGATCGTATTGTTTGCCATCGTGGCGACATGAACAGCGTGCGTCTTGACGTTTTTAGAAGCCTGTTTGCTGTTAGCAGCAAATCCGATGTGCTGCGCCGTACCCGCTGCAGCTTTCTTAACTCCATAACCAAGACCGGGACCTTCCGCAATTGCATCAGCGTCTACGGCATGAAGAACGTGTTTAATATGTGTTTTCATCCAATCTAAGTTCGTTAGCTTTTGCACTGCAAAGCCAGCGTGTTGAATTGCAATTTTGGCCTCTTGAACAGCAGTAGTTAATAATCCCTTTTTATCTGGCGTATCCTTCCAGCTATCTGTTACGTGTCCCATATGGACATGCGCCATATTTTTATCTTGCGCAAAGCTGGAATTAGTCAGCGCGACAGCTCCAAAAACCACAGTTGATACGAAAACCATTAATTTCCTAAAAGACATCCATACCTCCCTATCGACAAGTTAATTTTTGAGGCGGGCGAATCACCCCATAAGTTACTAACAGCGCGGGCAACTGTTTTATTCCTTTGACACAGCAACTATTTGCTTTGAGTAGGTCTGTTCTGTCGTGGACCGCGTCAAGTTAACATGTTAGGATCTACCTAGTTTCAGCAAAGCAATAAAATAACCCGTTACCACTTGATTTGGATAAGTCGTCTTGCCACAACCACGAGAGCCATGGGCTGCGTTCCAGGACTTAGGAGGCGCATCGTCTCGTAGTCCCATTCTATCGTCGGGGCAACTTAGCAAACTACCACCTTCTCTGATAGACATGGTATAAATAGCCAGTCCCAAATAAATGCCCTTCGACATGGCTAAGCAAAACAATCCTAACCACAACCACGATGAAAGGTCGCCCCACTACGGGGAGGACAGCCTTACCTTGATGGGTGCTGTGGCTATGGGAACCGGCGTCATGATCGGCGCAGGCATTTTCGCGTTGACCGGCCAGGTGGCGGAACTTGCGGGCGAATGGTTCCCGCTAGCATTTCTCGCAGCCGCCGTTGTGACCGCTTTCAGTGCCTATGCCTATGTCAAACTCTCCAATGCCTATCCTTCCGCCGGAGGCATAGCAATGTTCCTCGAAAAGGCCTACGGCAAGACAATGATGACCGGTGCCTGCGCCTTATTGATGTATTTTTCCATGGTCATCAACGAAAGTTTGGTGGCTCGG
This sequence comes from uncultured Hyphomicrobiaceae bacterium, assembly GCA_964461525.1. Taxonomy (GTDB): domain Bacteria; phylum Pseudomonadota; class Alphaproteobacteria; order Rhizobiales; family CAYWUX01; genus CAYWUX01. The sequence continues at coordinate 3,604 of CAYWUX010000094.1, forward strand.
ACATTTGGCACATATACGTTACAATTGTTTGACGCGGAAAACGTTGATTGGCTCGTTCCCGTGCTCGGCGTCGGGCTACTCTCATTCGCCTTC
>CAYWUX010000095.1:0-3601 GCA_964461525.1 uncultured Hyphomicrobiaceae bacterium
CGGATTGTATGCGGGATGCAATCGTCAGTCCGGGAGAACCGTTTTGGGATTGGAATCGGATATTGAATATTCGAATGCAGATGGTGACTCCGTCTTCTACGATCCAACACCAATGGCTTATTTGAAGACGGTAGAATATGACTGGCTGGGATCGGTTAGAGCGAGGGCCGGATTTGTTGCAAGTGATGCTTTATTTTATTTGACAGCGGGCTGGGCTTACAGCAAATCAAATCATACGATTACTCAGCCGGGTTCAGCATTTTATCACGAATACAGTAAGAATCGTGACGGCTGGACGTTGGGCGGAGGCATCGAAAAGTTCATTTCCAATAGGTTCATCGCCCGCCTGGAATACCGCTATTCGCAACTTGAAGGTTTTACCCATTTGAACTCAGCAAATAATTCCAGAGACGCGGTGGATGACACGGATATCAGCGTCGTGCGATTAGGCATAGCCGCAAAATTCTAAATTGCTAATTCTTTGTCTGGGTTTGGATGAACACCCTTTCACGGTCTGATGAGAGATCTGCAGATGGGCCGGCGACTAGTCAGCTTGAGAGGGCCAGTCCGACCAGGGAAAGGGTCTTTCCTCCCGTGCAAAAGTCAGATACTCCGTTGTTTCGGCTATCCACCGCGACAGTGACCGTCCGAAATTCTGAAGGTTCCGGTTTGGCTGTCCGTCAAATAACTGCCATACAAACTGGATAAATGCGACCAGCATGATCAGCGATTGGCAGATACCAAAGGCAACCACGAATATAAGCATAAACAGGCCCCGCATCCACGTTGTTTTGGAAGCCCAATAGTTTGCGTTGGGTTGAGGTGAACCGCGTTCGTGTTCCATGAGTGATCTCCATTCTTCGTCAAAGTTCGATTATGAAAGATTACATGGATTAAGCATACAGACACAATCGTCATTTCTGAATCATTCGTTGAAGGGCCTGAACAGGCCGCATCTGTCAAAATCTGAGGTGAATGGGCAAACGGCCATAAACATGAACAAATCCAGTTCATTCATTTTACTCCCGCAATGCCCTTCAGTTTTCTCCCGGCTTTCATCAAATATATATTTTACGCAAATGTTTGCGATAGTCGCCAAAATGAGTCATAAATCCTGTGTCAGGAATTTAAGCGGGAAGGAAACCAATGAGTGATATCAGTCGACAGCTGTTGACCCATCTCAAGAGCAATGGCGCCGATTTTTTTGCATCGGTGCCCTGCAAATTACTGGGGGATCTCCTCGACCTGCTGGACGTGGACAATGAAGTCGATTATGTGCCGGTATGCAAGGAAGAAGAGGGCCTTGGTGTATGTGCCGGCGCATATCTCGGCGGTAAAACGCCGGTTATGGTGATGCAGAATACCGGAGTTGGCACCATAATGACCTCGCTGTGTTCGCTTGGGCTATATTACAATCTTCCCCTGACCATGATTATCAGTCATCGCGGTTCGCCTGGCGAAAAGATTAGCGCTCAGGTGCCCATGGGTTTTGCCGCGCGGCCTCTTCTGGAAACCATTGGAATTCCGACATTCAATTACAGCGATGGATCACAAGTGGAGGAAGTGGCGGATCTGGTCACTTATGCCCAGGTGGCCCAGCGCCCGATAGCGGCACTTTTGGATTTTAAATTCTGGGGGGAGGCATAGAAATGACGAATGGCAGCGGAGAATTCAGGCGCTACGAACTTCTGGAAGCGCTTTCACCGATCCTGAAAAACGAACTGGTGGTTTGCAATATCGGATTTCCATCCCAGGAATTGTTCGGCATTGGTGATTCTGAAAATTACTTCTATATGCTGGGCTCCATGGGACTGGCGTCTTCCATTGCGCTTGGTCTCAGCAGGACGACAGATAAAAAAGTCATCGCCATCGACGGAGATGGCAGTGTTCTAATGAATTTGGGAACCCTTGCAACCATCGCCAATCATGCGCCCGCGAACTTTATTCTCCTCATCGTAGATAATGAAGCCTATGGCTCGACGGGAGACCAGCCAACCCATACTTCAAAAAGGACAAGTCTCGCCGACATGGCCCGGGGCGCAGGCGTGGAATGTGTGCATGAAGTGAGGGAACTTGAGACGGTCGACAAACTGAAACAGTGTCTGGCAGCGGATGGACCCCACGTCATCGTTGCAAAAGTTGCCGCCGGCACCCCACCGGTAAAACCCATACCCCTGTCACCAGGCGTAATCCGGGACCGCTTCAGAGCTGTTGTGGCCGGGAGTTAGTCCTAGAAACGACCTTGTTCCATTTTGATCAGAAGGTCTAATTTTCCAATTAGTCATTAAGCTCGTTTCTTTTCGGTACTTAGGTTGAAATGGGTTCGTTTGGCCAAAATGGAACATTATCAAATCGAATGGCTTAGCGTCTTCTGCCAAAGCCTGGCCGCTTCTTTTAAGGGATCCAGCTCGTGAGTGTCCCCCCATCGGCGTTCATCTCCAGTTTGGTGGAGTTTCATATGATGAATGACGAACATTGCACTTGCGCTTTCGCGAAACTATGAAAAAACACAATCTATATTAGCTCTCTTTCTTCGAGATTTTGTACCAATTGATCGACAAGAGAATTGGGCGTCTCTTCTCCCGCGCGCAAGACGATATCTGCCTGCCTGGGCCGCTCGTAGGCTGAATCGATGCCGGTAAAATTCATGATCTCACCAGACCTCGCCTTTTTGTATAGTCCCTTGGGATCGCGCTGTTCACAGACCGAAAGCGGTGTATCGACGAAAATTTCCAGGAATTCGTTTTTATCGAAAAGCTCACGGGCCATGCGGCGTTCCGAGCGAAATGGAGATATGAACGAAACCATCACAATAAGGCCGGCGTCAACTAAGAGCTTTGCGGTTTCGGACACACGGCGAATGTTCTCGACCCTGTCTGCATCGGTGAAACCAAGATCCTTGTTCAAACCGTGGCGAACATTATCGCCGTCCAACACATAGGTGTGATAGCCCATCGCGTTAAGTTTTTTCTCAACCAGGTTAGAGATCGTGGACTTACCGGAGCCCGAAAGCCCAGTAAACCACAGACAGCAGGGTTGCTGGTTTTTGAGCCGGGCCCGTGATGCCTTATCAACATCGAGTGCTTGCCAATAGATGTTGGTCGCCCGGCGCAACCCAAATTCGATAAGGCCAGCTCCGACGGTGGCATTGGAAAGCTTGTCGAAAATCAGAAAGCCACCCATCGCGCGGTTGCGATTATATGCATCGAAAACGATGGGTCGATTCAGAGAAATATTACAGGCCCCGATGTCGTTCTGCTCCAGAGTTTTGGCAGCGGACTCAGCCAGGGTATTGACGTCGACCTTGTATTTCAGGGCACTGATGCTGCCGGTGGCCGCATTTGAATAAATAGGGCCGGCTCGGCAGCATCGGAGTGTCCCCCATCCAGATGATCCGGGCCAGGAACTGATCGGATATTTCCGGCGGATCACTCTCAGATACGATGACATCGCCCCGGCTCACGTCAATATCATGGGCAAGTTTCAGCGTTACAGCTTCGCCGGTTTTCGCAGACTCCCGCTCTCTGTCAAAAGTTACGATACCTTGCACCTGGGTTGATTTTCCAGAAGGCAGAACCACAACCTGATCACCGCGGGAGAT
>CAYWUX010000096.1:0-3458 GCA_964461525.1 uncultured Hyphomicrobiaceae bacterium
TCCTTTGAAATCCGCCATCGTCCTCCCACTTTGAACGCTCTGAGCTGACCCGACCGGATCAGCCGATAAACCACCCGGGTTGAGACATCTAGATAGTCTGCAACCTGCTGGACCGACATAGGTGGTGGGGGAAGCGGTTCCGATTCAGTCATCGTTCTCCCGATCTTGTGAGCCAAGATCACGCTTGTTCGGTCCAGAATTATTGACAGCGTCTCTCGCCACGGCCCGGGCGATCAAACGAACCAGAGCTAAAAGTCCCGAGTTCAGCCGACCTGTAACCGATGGCGCTGTGTGTTTGTTGGGCTTGTCATTCGAAGGACGTTTAGCCATAACGCAATCGTGGGTGATCGCGAGTTCGGCCACAATTTATTCCAGAAAAAAATTTTAGAAGATTGTTATCAATAAGATTTCAGGAGTTATTCCAATAATTATTCCAAATGGAAACTGAAAATAATTTATTTTAAATTGTTAAGCTTTTTGAAATCACTAACCCACTTGCGAACTTGGTCGCGATTGAGTTCTCTATCAGCACGAAGATGAATTATAATATCTTCTGCCAAATCACTCTCATTTTTAAATCGTTCTGCTCCAGATCTTTCGCCGATCTTGCACATGTAGGCCCAACCATCACTTTTCAAAGGATGGGCTGGCCGGCCGGTTTTTGATTTTGGTGGATACTTTTCAATTACTGTTATACCTGTTTTTTTTGTCGTTTTTGTTGCCTTTTTTAGGAACCAGAAACTTGGTTTCTCAATATTATTTAATGAACACCAAGAGCCAATCATATCCTTGTCGAACTTTAGATTTGCTAAAATATTCTGGCCACCAGCTCCGTATTTGTGCGTTGGAATTCCAACGAGATGTTGCATCGTGGGCTCCTCTTCATCTTTGATACCGGTAAGACCCCAAGGTACACCGCCAAGATCTCGCACTACCTCAAATGTGACTTTTGGATCAGCAAGTTTACTCATTTCATTTTTATGAGATTCGAACTCCTCAGACCAAAATGCATCTATAATGATTTGTAATATTTGCTTCGCAGGTCGCGCGCCAAATTCTTTTGACCAATTGTCAGCGATTTGATGGATATTGAGATAATTGGTTTGAGCATAATAGATCATTAAGTGTCTCGATAATTGAAAGATCGCAACGTGTACAATAATATCCGATTCGCAAGATATTTTCGAATCTGAGACCATAAAGGGCACGATCCCAATACCGGTATGGCTTTTCCTGTCTGGGTGGTGCTTCTGGTCGATGGCTAATGATGTTCCGTAATCAAGCAACAGGAGACGTTCGCACCGCCAAAAACAGTGTTTATCGCTGATAGACACCTTTCCACCGACTTTTCTCCCGGGAACTTGCGGACACGATCACCCAACGTCAAAGAACGATCCCTTGTGCGGGAGGAGCTTAAAGACTTACCAACGAACGCCGACACCATATCCGGAGACGATTATCGACCGTGCGACGATTGATAAGCTATTTACTTCCGTTGTAAGGTACAAATCTCAATTTTGTAGACCACTCAGGAGACCCCTCTCATTGCTTGGAGCGGGTAGCGGGAATCGAACCCGCTCGGTCTGCTTGGGAAGCAGAAAGGCTGCCAATACATCATACCCGCCCACTTTAAAACTTAGGCTACAATCAAGGTCATCCAAGCCGAGTGTATTTCGAGTGTGTTATAGTGTTACGAAGCATCCTTAGCACAGCGAAAACCAATGTGACGATGGCCAGCATTTGAGTTTCGAGAAAATCCATCTCGGAAAAATGTTTTGAGTTTGTCCGGCTCAACATCGAACACATGATCGCCACCTCGTGTCGTTCGTTCATCAGTTATACCCTGTGCTTCACGACCATCGGCTTGATTATAGGGATAGGGCCTAAAAAGTGAGCTTGTCCATTCGGCCAAATTACCTGCAAGATGATGTACTCCCTCTGGTGATGCGCCAATATGATGGCTATTTACCGGTGCTGTCTGTCCTTTTCTTCGAGCGTAGACGGCCAACTCTGGTGAAGGCTGGGCATCTCCCCACGGATATATCCGTTCCTCTTTACCACGGGCAGCGACTTCCCACTCTGCTTCGGTCGGTAACCGGGCACCGCGCCAAGTGCAATAGGCACGCGCGCCGGCCCATGTTGTTTCCGGAACAGGACGATATGCATGTCCTGGTCCCGGCTCAAACCGCCCTTTATAGATTCCAATCTGCGCGTCTTTATCGTCGAGTTCGATGAAGGTAGGAAAATCAGTGTCACCGGTTCGCCAGACTCGGCGGGCATCAGGACCAGTGACGTCACCTCCTTTTAATGTGCCGGCTTCGACATTACGCACAGGTATGATTTTGAGACTATTCAAAAAATTAGCGAACTGGGCATTCGTGACTTCGTATTTGTCGATCAGAAATACTGCAAGTTTCACTGTATGCCGAGGCCGCGCACTCTTGGGTCCATTGTTCGATCCAATGTGGTATGTTCCAGCCGATATTTGCACCATAGTACTGGGTTCTTGTGCCCGCAGCGGGTTGTCGACGAATGCAAGCAGAGTTAATAAAAATACCATTTTAATCAAAAGATTTTTGATACTCTGGTTCATGGCGTTTATGGTAGTTGTGTAGCAGGTTCATCTGAACCCGCTAATTATTTTATAATTTCCGAGGGATCCGGGCGGGAAACATAATAAGATTCAGAAAACCTGAATCGGACTATACCATTTGGGTCGATAACAAATGTAATGGGATGGGCGACACCATAAGCATAGCTGCGTTCGCTGTAAGAATTATCCAAAATACCGAAGGCGCGAATTATTTTAGATTTTTGATCTGATAACAGCGCGAACTGCAAATTGAATTTTTGTGCAAATCTGGCAATATCCCTACGTTGGTCATAGGTCACTAGAGCTACTTCGTATCCTTGTGAGCGCACCTCAACTAGGCGCTGGTTCCAGGAGATTGCTTCTCTCTGGCAATACGGTCACCAGTGAAGAGATCGAGAAAAGATCAGGATCAAACCATTCTTTCCCCTAAGATTATTGAAAGCTTTGGTTGTACCGTGCTGGTCAACAGTTGCTAAATCGTTTGGGATTCGCTGTCCAACTTGCGGACCTAACTGCAACATATCGCGGGCTGAAGCATCATTGAGAGAACAACCTAGTGCAAGGATTGGCACAAATATCCATAAATATTTCATTATAGCACGTGTCCACAGTTTCTTTTCACTCAAAAACAGAATTTTGTGCATAGACTATCTCTTATCTTTGAAGCTTGTCTCTTTAAATTTTTGTGATCGCTGTAAGACCATGTCATGTCTGCTTTACCCCCGATAGTAGCTTTGGTCCGTGATTCATTCCTGACACGGCAAACTACAGAGCGGGGCCTGCCATGATGGGTCGCAGCGAACGTGGTCAGGAGAAACTGTATTACCAGTTTTGTCTTGAGGAGGCGGTTCCACCGGATCATCTG
>CAYWUX010000097.1:0-3381 GCA_964461525.1 uncultured Hyphomicrobiaceae bacterium
TCCTTCCAGGTTTTAATTACTTTATACCCGGAACACTTTTGTGGGGGAGGTCCAGTATAGTGAACTGGCTGACAGACGGCAGGAAGTCCCTGATCGAGAGCATCCTTTGTCATATGTGGAGATGCATCAGCTGTTACAATTAAGGGAGTCTGAGATTTGGCAACTGACCGGATTTCCCTAGCTATTGTCCCATTTCCTCCAAAAGAATCCAAAATTCGTAACTTCTCAAGTCCATGTTCTGCAGGACAGACAAGACGAAAAAAATTGATTATACCTTCAGTCCGTACACCCGGATTTACCAACTGTGTTTCGCGATAGTTTTCGCCACGCTTTCCAGAAAAATGATCGTTGAATTTTTCTGCACCTGATAATAAATGCTTTCCAATACATATTGTGAACGATAGTGAGGCCGTTTTGTTTTGAAATATCTCGAAGGTAGTTCGATAGGTAGCCCACAACATTTTTTACAAGCCAATGTCCGAGAGGTTTGTCGAAAGTTACATATTGATTGCTTTGTCTGGAAAACCACTCCAGACGAGATGTTAGAGCTCCACCCAGAGTAAGTAATTGGCCCGGCAGAACAAGGACATCCCGTTCCGCTAATTGATTGACTATGTCCAGCCCGATTTCATTCTCAGGCAGACAAAGATTGTGAGCTAGTACTAGTGCCGCTCCATCAGGAATTGAATCTATATTCGAATTCTCTAATTCCCTTCCCCAGGTCGTAGCAACTATTACATCCCCACAAGACAGACACTCATCGGTAATTCGTCCAGGTTGAGATGCTAAAAATGGCTAGTGATTAGGAATTCTCTGAGTTTTGCTGTCGTAATCCAAATCGCATACACCAGCAATTCGATAACCATGACTGCGAATATACATTGGAACATCGGTGCCCAACGCACCAGCCGAACCGATAAGGGAGAATTTGTGGTCGGGGGAAAGGAGGTCGAAGGCACTCATACACTCGATTATTCCGGTGGTTGAATAAATAGATTTTCCACTAGGCGTTTTGTATTTGGCTTTGATTGGACTGAAGGCTATTGCCAGCACACTTCGACCAGGAAATTTTATCCTCAATCAAGCAAGCAATAATCAGTTAAACAGCAGGACTTCCCTGTTTCGATTTGGATTTATAACCGGGGCTTGTAACCCAAAAGCAATTTTGTTTTTTTCTTCAGTTTTTCCTCAATTTATAAATGCGCAATATTATATCGCGCCGCAGATTTTGCTGTTGTTCGGAACTTTTGCAGTTTGTTGGCTGTTGTCATTTTATTGTTATGCGTTGGCAGGATCTATACTTAGGAAGCAAAGTCAACTGAGATCAAATCAATCTGTACTCAGCGCCTTTACTGGAGCCGTCTACTTGTCAGCTGCTGCGCTTTTGGCATTTAGACAATAGATCGGCAGTAAGCGAAATCAGATAGAATTCAGCGATATATCTACCATTCTGTCTTATGGTGTTTTTGGGTCAGCCTATTTAATTTTTACTAAATTCCTAAACCCCAGCCAGCCATCGTGATGCTGTCGATTTATGCTCCCGGTTTTGGCAGTAAGTTCCACGACTTTAGATTTGTTGCCAAGCTCGACCTGGTCCCGGTACCACTGAAGGGCGGTTTCCTCATCTGAGTGAAGGCTGAAATTAAAACTGAGGTTTGCTCAGACTATGGGACACATGCCGCCATCGACGTTGATCGCGGTTCCGGTCACATATGATCCGGCATCGGATGCCAGGAAACAGACCATATTGGCAAATTCTTTCGCAGTGCCGACCCGGCCCATGGGTATGTTCGCACCCATTTCCGCATAAAATTCCGCGAGGGAGCGATCCTTGTGTTCATTAGCATGCCGTTCGACCCACTGGTTACTTTCAATGCGCCCCACAAGCACCGCGTTGACCAATACGTTGTGCGGGGCACCTTCTCCGGCCAGTACTTTTGTCAGGGCGAGACCCGCGGCGCGGCTGACCGCCGTTGGCGCCCCGGTGGGAGGTGGCGCTTTGGCACCGGTATTGAGCACATTTATGATGCGGCCCCAGCGGCGATCGCGCATGCCGTGCAGAACCTGGCGGGCGAGCCTGATAGCCCCGAAAAGTTTGAGATCCAGATCAGACTGCCAGATTTCGTCGGTGAGTGTCTCGAATGCGCCACGTTTAGACGATCCCGCATTGTTGACGAGAACATCAATCTGGCGGAGTTCCGCGACGGCCGTCTCATAGGCCGCTTTGCAGCCCTCGGCGGTGGCGACATCGGCCTGGATCGCGACGACCTTACTGCTGCCAGCCTTGCTGATCTCCTCTATGGCCTCCTGAAGAATTTCCCTGCGCCGTGCCACAATGGCGACATTGGCTCCGCAACCGACAAAACCCGTGGCGATGGCCCGGCCAATGCCGAGGCTGCCGCCTGTAATCAGCGCATTGCGTCCAGACATATCCAGTTTCATATATTTTCCTCCTTATTATCTCTTGTTTTGCGGTACCATAAACGCCTTTTGACTGCTGGATAAGATCTGTTTAGTTTGTGTCTAATTTTACTTCTTCGATGTCTTGCGTCTTTTCCTTATCGAGCGGAATGACCTTCATTCCTGGTCTCAGCGCGGCGAAATCAATTGCGCCAACATCAATAGCGCGCACCCTCCTGTTGTGTTGCGTGTGATAGTAGTAAATCTTGTTTGTTAAATTGGTCGCGCTCGTCCAGATTGTCGCGCTATGCATTCTCTTGGTGCTGAGTTCACCGTCGTCGGAACCTTCTGCGGCACCAGGCCCTCGGGAAAAGATGACAAGACGTGACTTAAGATCAAATGCGCCCCATTCGAGAGTACGTCCGTATACTATTGCGCCGTCTTTTGCATGGAGCGTGATGCCGGTACAGGCAACACCCGGTGAAATCCCGTAGCTGAGCAATGTTCCCAATATCAGAGATAATCTCAGAGATCTTGTCATTGTGGTTCTTCTTCTAATGGATTGAGCTGAATATTCGAAAAGACTGTCTTGCCGGCCGGATCGCCAAAGTTAGCTTTCCATTTCGTACCGCGCAGGGCTTCGGCATTAGTTCCGATCCAAGATTGTCTAAGATTAATGCAAAACCAAGCAATGTTAGCACAAAAAGTGCTCTCTGCTAATCCATCGAATGTCCGAGTCGGGTCCAGACTGTGTCAAAACGCGTTCAACTTTAGAGTCCAAGCGTATACTGTCAATCAACCAGTAACTCCGCCAATCCGCATAAAGTCTGGCATGACGAAATCACATGCTTTCCTTTGAATAGCCTGAAAGAGAGTCTTGAGGACCATAAAAGTCTTCGCCGATTTGGACTGGAGTTTTAAGTGCGTTGGTCAACTGAATGTAACCATGCATGTTGTTGTAAACGATTGGTTCTTCAATCC
>CAYWUX010000098.1:0-3163 GCA_964461525.1 uncultured Hyphomicrobiaceae bacterium
TTCCAATCCCAAAACGGTTCTCCCGGACTGACGATTGCATCCCGCATACAATCCGCCAACAAATCCATTTAAATCTAATTTATACGCGCCTGGAGAACTACCATCATATTGGGACCCGATACCGGAAATCTCCGATAGTCCGTATCCCCCCTGCAATCCCAAATAGCACCCCGACCAGGACCGACCGTAAGAGGAATTCTTGAACCCGCTATTGTACCCTCCGGCCATCACGGCATCTGCTGAAAACCAGGCCAGAAGGAAAATTAATGCTGTAGAACAGGAATACACTGTCTTGATCCGCATATCTATGTACCTTAGTTATTTTAAAAGTACGCGGAACAGGTTTTGTTGCTAATGCGACGCACAACCACATTCAGATCTAGTTGAAGTTCACATAAAATATTCAATAATTAATAAACTTCAAAAGTTAATAATTTAAGAAATAATGAATTGATTTTATATTCACAAATTGAGGATGGACATCAGCCACTTATATTTCTTGAAGATCCAAATCTGCTTTAAACCGTTATCGTAAAACGGCCTTATCGTTTGGATTGTGTTGGAGTGTTCGGAGGACATTGACAAAGGTTTAGATGTTTAAACAAATTCTTGTAAACATTTTGATAGTTATTGCTTCAGTGGTCATATTTGTCATTCTGGCAGAAGTCACGTTTCGCTGGCTGGGGTTTCAGGGAAGGGAGAGCCGGGCATCGGCGTTTCCACGTCACTATTATCGGAATGACGCCGGACTTGGATATGACATAGTCAGACATTCTAAACCCCTCGTTCACCGCAGTTCGGAGTTTGAATATTCCATTTTTTCCAACCGGTTCGGATGCTTTGACTATGATAGAGAAATTCCGGAGAATTATGGCCTGGTTGTAGGGGACAGTTTTACCTGGGGTTTTGCGCCCCTCGAAACTAAGTGGGCCTTTCTTCTCGAACAGAAGACAGGTCAGTTTCTAATGAAATGCGGAGTTGCCGGATATGGCACCCGTCAGGCCTTTCTGAAGGCCAGACGTGTTGTCAATGAAGTCGGACATGCCCCCCGACTGATTCTTCTGATGTATTATTCCAATGATCTGAATGACGATATTCTGATGCCGCAGCGAACGGTATACGCAGGCCACCTGGTGAACAGCGTCGAAGGATTAAACCTTGTGACCGGTGAGAAATTCATCAGGACTCCTGCCGAGATTGAACGGATCTATCAGAAATTCAAGGAAGGCACGATATCCTACTGGCTGAGAGAATTAAGATACAGCCTGGTGACATATCGTCTATATTTGTCCGCCAAAAAAGAACTGGAAAGAAGATTGCATGCCCTAAAACAGTCTGTTACCGGACAGAGGGGCCTGTCCCAAACCGATTACGTCGGACATGCAACCGCGGCCTCCGGCACAGATAAACCGGCCATGCCCGATGCAATGAAAAGTCTCTACAGGACTTTGCTGATCAATTATCTTGATACAACGGACCGGGCCTGGTTCACTGAACAGGTTAATATTCACCAGAAGACGATATTGGAGTTTGCTGCGTTTGCGGTGTCGTTGAAGGCCCGGTTCATTGTGGTCGATATTAACGGAGATCTTACACATCGCCGGTTCAGCACACTCATGGACTATTTTAGCCGTGTACCAGAAATTCACTACTTTAATCTGAAAGCCGATCTTCCCAACCCGGAAACCTGGAAACAGGATGCTCACTGGGATGACCAGGGCAATAAATCAGTGGCTAACACTATTTTTGATTTTCTCAAAAGGAGCAATCTTGTCGACCCGTGAAGGCTTAATAATGACGACTGAAAAATATGGCATCGACCTGATCCCTCGTCCCCAATCTTTTCTTATGTATGACGTCGGCGAAAAATACGGGGTAGAATCCGAGGAGATCAAGTCGTTTCAGTATCTCCAGATAACTTTCCTCACCATCGTAGAGGGCTTTAAAGCCGAGTTCGATCTGAAGGCCTACAGCCCTGTCGAGAGTATTCGGAGCGCCATCCATGACCTCTTTTTCTGTGCCCTGAACATCGATTTTGAGAAAGGGCTTTTGAGCGTTGAATCTCAATTCTTGCAACGCATCATCCAACCTGTTGATCGCCACCTGCTCCTGCCTCACAATATCAAAACCCGACTCCTTCCGGATCGCACTGCGCGGCCTTAGGAGGGAGCTCAAAGATGTATCCTGCAGTTCAAACAATGTTATGTCGCCTGAGGTTGCCCCCAGTGCCTGACGCGGTGCTATGGTCCAGGCTGCATCACCCTCCGCTTGCCGGACCAGACTTGCATGACAGGTGGATAAAGGTTCAAAGGAAACAATTGGTAACTCGATGCCTGCCGATCGCAACCGTGAAACATATTGCCCTTCGTTGGCACCAACGTCGACAACCAGATCCGATTTGCACACATTAATTAGATGAGCAATATTTCGCGTTTCAAATGTAGGAAACCATTTGCGAAGCGTTTTTCGGCGGGGAATAGGTATAAACCGACGAAGGTTCTTGGTCTGTGACAAATTTCCGGCCTCTGTGTTGGGTGACAGGCAACATGAATTCCTAAGTTCGAATATATCCAGAGTTAGCTCAGATGAAATGAAATTTTGAAGGGTATGTCCACTTTTTAATGAGTATCGCGCGGTCGATTGGGCATATCCGCCAGTTTTAATCAAAATTATCAGGGGAGTGTGGAGGTCTGACCACGACGCGCAAACTCTTCAACAATCTCATTCTCGATAGCGCAAAGGTCTTTTGCACGATCCTCTAATCGATGAGTCCGGAGTACATGGTCCTGACCTTTTCTAGCAAATGAGTCGCGAAGTTCCGGATTTGAAATTAACCGGTCAACGGCGTCTGTCAGAGATGATACCGTCACCTGATCCACGTAGACGGCAAATTTGTTGCTCACCTCCCTCAAGCCTCCGCGACCGGAAGATACAACCGCAGCACCAGCTAGATGGGCTTCGAGTGCGGACAGTCCAAACGCCTCTTCGTACAGCGACGGCACAATGCTGATGGCTGCCTTTTTTTGCCAACTCTGGACAATATCTTTGGGCTGGTTTTTAAGCAGGCAAAACCTTTGTCCGAAACCCTGAAGCGGGCGGCATGCATTAGTAGCCCATTCGTTGTGCATATCCCAGTGGCCGGCGATTATTGTTGCGGTCCAAT
>CAYWUX010000099.1:0-2987 GCA_964461525.1 uncultured Hyphomicrobiaceae bacterium
AAATAAAAGTAGAGTAAACCGCTGTAGAGAACGGCTACAGAGGTTCTCATCGGTTGGTTGAAATGACCGTTAATGGGATGGACCGGCTGCTCCCCTGAAGCAGCAGGTTAGTCTGTAAAGACTTTCAACCTGTGATTAAAAGGAGCAGTATCCCATGACGCAAACACCAAAACATCCCCTTTCCCGAGTATCAGGACAATGTTGATGTCGAGCCAGAAATGGCATACACGATAAGTCCGCACAGTTCTCTGAGCTGGAAACCACCGGCATCTGAAAGCATGATTTCAATGGACCAAAATCCATCAATGAAATAACAATGAAGATGGAGAACCATTTGGAGTCTGGTCAATCTCGGCGCAAACCAAGGACGTGCCGATGAGCAAAATGTTCATTGGGGTAGTGCCCTTCTTTGGGGCGGAACTGGTGCGGGTTGCCGTACTGATCGCTTTTCCGGCACTCACGTTGTGGTTGCCGACTATACAAACGGGGTAGAGGAATATGCGCATAGCTGTCTTGGGCGCCGGGGCCATGGGTTCGGTGTTTGGTGCACGTCTGGCGCGCGGAGGTGCCGACATCACGCTATTGGATGTAAACGACGCGCATCTCGAAGCGATCCGGACCGATGGACTCGAAGTCACATTGGATGAAGGTACATACAAGAACACCTTGCCCGCTATGCTGCCCGAGGCTTATTCGGGCGAACCGGATGTTGTCTTGCTCTTTACCACAGATATTCTCCCCTAATCCAGTCACTTTGACCACGCATCCCAGAATCAGAGTGCAAATTCTCATTAACGTAAACAAAAGGAAATGAATTGGAATTGAAAAATTCTCGATATAATGCCAGATGGCTCTCTCCTCAGATGCCCGAGTATAGCACTCTGATATTTAGTGGAGGACAATATGAGTGAAGGTGAATACACCGAGCATCCCCTTCAGGGACCGCATCCGACAGATTGAACATCAGGCATAAATCCATTTCCGCCGTCGGCGGTTTTTGAGCTTGTGCTCGAATCGCTTTCTCTCAAGCCGCTCCTGTTCCTCTTGCTCCAGCTGATCTGAGGTGGGCTCAATGCCGAGCTTTAGCCGGACAAACAGGAGAGCCTGGATGACAGACTTGGCGCTTTCGGCACCGAACTGCAAGAACATCGTCTGCTTCAAACTCACGATGGTGAGAATTGATAATGGCCCCGATATAGTGGTTGCTGGTTGGAGCAGTTATCATAGTAATTTGGCTCCTATTTGTCGCGATTGCACTCTTGGTTGTCGGCACTGCAATTACAGTAGGAATTGCAGTGTTGCTCTTGGTGCCGACACTGTTCGCTGTTTCGTTGGTCGGCGTTACATGATGCATGAATGGGGTTTTGGCTACGGGTATAATCTTGGTCCGTTCTGGATAATGCCCCTCTGGATGCTGTTTATTGCCGCGCTGGTCGTACTGCCGTTCTGGCGCATCTGCGAGAAGGCTGGCTACCCGGGGATATTATCCTTGCCCGTCTTCATCCCGGTCGTAAACCTTATCTTTCTGTATTGGTTTGCGTTTGCCGATTGGCCAATATCATCGAGGGATACAGAGAGAGAAAGTAAGACATGGTGATCAGACGGGCTCCGAGTCCTCTTTGGTTTACGATTCAGGCCGGGTGATAAATTTACTTTTTCATTTGAATGCCAGATACCACCGGATTATGAAAATAGCTCGGGGTTTGCCGGTGCTCTGGAAGGTTTTCGTCTGCAATATGACGTTTCATCGACAGTTTTTGGAATTATTTACGATTTATACCGAGGCCTTTTTGGATAGGGTTTTACGCAAAGCCTCATTTATGCGCGTCTGCCAACCCGCTCCCTCGGACTTGAAATAGTCGACCACGTCTGTATCCAGACGAAGTGTTACTTGTTGCTTCGGATTTTCCTTCTTCGGGCGACCGCGCTTGAGTACTCTCAGATGCTCGGGCATTCCGGTCGCGCCTCGCCTCGCGGATGAGATTTCCTGTTCTGTTAATTCTTGGGCATCAGGATCCTTAGCGATGCCTTCCTGAATTCGTTTTTCGGTTAAGCGGCGACGCGCCGACATATTCCTTTTAGCGTTCATATAAGCGTCTCTCTTTCCTTGTGGCGTAACGCAGCGAAATGACACGCACCCGTTCGCCGCGATAGGTGTAGGCCAGATAGTGAAGCTGATCCCCGATATAGCCAATGGCCCAGTATCTTTGTTCCTGATCATCGTGCCGATTGTCCTCCCAGACAAGACTCCCACTCAAATTTCTTGGCATCTTCAAAGGC
Source organism: uncultured Hyphomicrobiaceae bacterium (assembly GCA_964461525.1). Taxonomy (GTDB): domain Bacteria; phylum Pseudomonadota; class Alphaproteobacteria; order Rhizobiales; family CAYWUX01; genus CAYWUX01. The sequence goes on from CAYWUX010000099.1 coordinate 2,281, forward strand.
GGCTCCATGAGTTTTTAGATTAACCTCGGCCTTATCCAAATCCCATTCAAACTCGTCGTCCTGATAATCCCCGGCCATGGACTTAATGTAACTACATAAAATATGATATTCAAGCCTTAAATTTGTGGCGTCGTTCCGCTGCTCAACCACCGAAAGAGATCCAACTGGATCCGTATTTGTTTCCGCCAGTAGTGTTGAACGTGAGGGGAGAAAATGCATGGGACAACAAGATGCTTTTGGAGAATTTGACTGGGTGGTCCAGAGATCTGCCCTAGTCAGAGCCTTGCCGAGATTATTGGCCGGGGTTTTGGCAATAATGGCGGCTTTCCTGGCGGTATTTGTGTCACTGTTATTAACAGTGGTTTTGCTCTTCTAAATGGGCAGGCTCGGTGCAATAATGGATCTGTCAATTAAAATCAGCCGTTAATCCACAGCTCAATTACGTTGGCAGCTTGATTAATCTTATTTATCAACTCCTTGCCCAAGGAAAGTCTCTGGAATTCAACCTGCTGTACCCCCCTGGGCAGGAAGAAAAAACGGCCTAAGATCCCCAATTCCGTCACGTGCCCCCGCAACAATTGGGGTCTTACACTTGAGCCTTAACGTTAGAGGAGTGCCCTGTTTTTTCTGGTCAATCGCGGCGTTACCGTCCTCATCTGTCGGTGTTAACCGCAACCCACGTCAATCATATTTACCCTTTTTTTAAA
>CAYWUX010000100.1:0-2966 GCA_964461525.1 uncultured Hyphomicrobiaceae bacterium
TAAATACGGCGAGCCGTCTGCAACAGGCAACAAGAACACTTGAATGTAATCTGGTTGCAGGCGACCAGCTGGTGAATGCAATTGCGAAGGACCGCAATGACAAAAACTTGGAATGCATCATGAGACAATTGCAATATTACAGTAATTTTGCAATTCGCGGACGATCCAATCCGGTTGATATCTGGACAGCCGCCATAACGACCTAACAAGAATACAGGCAAATTTTTATTTTGTTCATCCTTATTTCAGTCAAGATTATGTCTGTTTGCGTTCGGAATTTGCATCAACTTTTTACTTTTACGGCGTTACTCCAATTGACGCATTGTGGGAGATAAAATTCAACGGGTTGTCCAGAAGAAATCCAAGCCAGGTTGGAAGTCTCAGGATTTCTGTTTCACCAGGAATGTCCGAGTCGGGTCAAATTGTGAAGTTTTCACACTACCTGAAAAGAGTCCGCTTTACTCCTGTACCCGGACATTATTGCCATAGGCTGAAATAGTCTCAAAAGTTCCATTACCAGACATCGTCTCTAATTTTTAAAGTTTACGAATAAGATAGAAAACAAACCATTTGTCCAATGCAACAATTTCTTGATTCTGGTGAGACTTAAGGAGATTTGCTTGTCTTAATACATTTTCAAAACCCCCTTCTTCAAGTGCCACCATCCCGCAAGCAAATTGAGCAAACGGTCGATCTGAAGTGAACGATTCTTGTGATCAGAGTAAAATTATAAATCAGTTCTGACTGGAGCTTATATAATCGAGCGTTTCAAAGATGCCGCATCGAGCGAGCAGATCAATTCAAAACGATGCTGTGGTTATCGATGGACCACAGCCAGGTGATCTTTACGCGATATGATTTTCAGATATTAAACTGGGTAAAGTAGAATTGAACAAAATGCTTGAACAGATTAAAGTTGGCCATGATATTGTAGAACATGCACTTCCGGCTGAGTAACTCTAAAGAGGAACCTGCGAATTGTCGGATACAGATCGAAAAAATGCAAATTCCGATGTGACAAAATCCCAGATATTCATTCTGGTACTTCTCACCACTATTATCTTTCTGTGTCCAGACCGAATTTTGGCGGAGGAAAGAACAGGAATTGTTCATGGATTACCTGGCCCATTTATTGACCAATTGAACATTCGAGATAGAGATACAGAAGATACTTACCGCTTGGCTCAGGGAACGTCAGCGGTGCCTCTGCCTCGCCGTCCAACGACTGTAGCAGTGTTACCGATACGACGTGACAATGAACTTTTGGTCCTGATAAACGATACAGAACCCCAGGGTCTGCCCACTGAACTGGCTCAGACATTTCAACTGGAACTGCTGGATCGCTATGACACTACTGTATTAACCGGGAGTTGTATAAGATACCGCGTCCTCGGGACGCGCTCAGTTGAAGACATAATCGATGCTTTAGAGCAACGCAACGACGTTGAAATGGCGTACTATAATAGCCTCTTCCACGTTCAACAGCACACACCGAAGCGTCTGAATGCACAATATGCTCTTAAAAAAATCAGGCTGCCACCTGCACATGTAATTTCAAAAGGAGATGATGTTCTAATTGCTGTTATAGACACTGGCATCGATATATCTCATCCTGACCTCGTCGATAACATTGCAGGTAAATATAATGCGGTTGACAACTTCGACGACTACCGCGCTGACACTCATGGCACGGCAATAGGCGGTATTATAAGTGCAAGGGGAGAAATACATGGAGTTGCTCCCATGGCCAAACTGCTCGCGGTGCAAGCATTTTATTTAAAAGGCAAAAATGCACCACAGGAAACCAGCTCTTTTATTTTGATACGTGGAATGGAATGGGCCTTCAAAAGGGGAGCGCGCATTTTTAATTTAAGTTTTGCCGGCCCTAATGACCGTATCTTAAATAAAATGATCAATCTTATATACAAAAAAGGCGGGATATTAATTGCGGCCGCGGGAAATGGAGGAGCCAAAGCTAAACCTGCTTATCCGGCAGCGTATCGCAATGTGATAGCTGTTACAGCCATAGATTATAAAGACAATCTTTATAAAAAGGCCAATCGCGGACACTATATTTCGGTTTCTGCCCCCGGCGTGGATGTGTTAGTCACCTCGCCAAATAGGAAGTATAAATTCTCATCCGGCACCTCCCTTGCCGCAGCCCACGTTAGCGGTTTAGTCGCCTTGATGCGAGAACAGGATCCTGACATATCTGGAAAAAAAGTACGTAGAATAATAATGTCAACTGCCTTTGATCTAGGCCGGAAAGGCCATGACACACAATTCGGTGCAGGGCGCGTAGATGCTAATGCTTCTTTACGGAGACTCAGGAAAAGCGCTAATATTGGGAAATGAAAATGGAAAAATCTCACCTGCATATTTCTGAAGATTAAGTCGACACCTTGTTGTCGGAACGGCGTCTGTGTGAAGAGGTGTCGTTAAACCTGGCTTACCGATGGTTCTGCCGTCTCGACCTCGATGACGAAGTGCCGGATCATTCGACCTTCTCCAAGAACCGCCACGGTCGCTTTCGTGACAGTGATATTCTGCGCCACCTGTTTGAGCGCATCGTCATGGCGTGTATTGACGCGGGCCTGGTCAAAGGCGAAGGTTTTGCCGTGGATGCCAGTGTGATTGAAGCTGATGCCAGTCGCTATAATGGTGTTGCCCCAACCGAGATTGACTGGAGCAAAGTTGAGAAACCATCGCGAGCTGTGCGCGAGTATCTTGCAGCTCTTGATGAGGCCGGAGATCTGGCCCCTGGCCGTAAGCTGGCAAAAGTGATTTCGCCGTCTGATCCGGCCTCTGCCTGGACAGCAAAAGCTAACAAACGCGTCCAGTTTGGATATGGTCTCAACTATCTGACCGACAACCAATATGCCGTCATCGTCGATGTCGAGGCCACACCTGCGAGAACCTATGACGAGGTGACCTCGACCAAGGTCATGATTGAACGTACGGAGCAG
>CAYWUX010000101.1:0-2934 GCA_964461525.1 uncultured Hyphomicrobiaceae bacterium
GTTCCATTCAATTGGGACGCCTTCGATACCGTAGCACATCTGACCATTACTCCTTCCTTCCTTGCTGGAAGTCCAAAATCTCCTTTCAATACCTACGATGAGATGTTGGCTCACGTTAAAAAAAACAACGGGGCCGTTAAAACAGGAGCCACTATCGGGGCCACCAGTCATTTTCTGTGGTTAAGGCTTGCAGATGCCACAAAAACGAAATTCAGTTATGTTCCCGTACAGGGCGGGACAGGCCAGCGCAAAATGCTGCTGATGAATGATACGTTCATGCTGGCAGAAATGAATGCGGCGGCTGCAGGCAAGGAGATGAAAACCGGAGCTCTCAAACCACTGGCAATTGCCGCCGAAAAAAGGGATCCGTCATTCCCCGATGTTCCGACGCTTAAGGAGAAGGGCGTTGATATGACCGCTGCGCTGAACCGCGGTGTGGTCGTTCCAAAAGGAACATCGAAAGATAAGATTGACCATTGGGCAAAGCTTTTCAAGGCTGCGGTCGAAGATCCGGAATTCCAAAAGAAAATTGCCGCCAAAGGTACGGGCCTGCAGTATATGGGACCTGAAGACTATGAGAACTGGTTTAAAGCCGAGAACAAGCTATTTACCCAACTCTATACCAGTATAAAAAATTAGACGGCGAACTGAAAAAATACAGTGCAGGTCGATTATCGTATTTACCAGCATGGTATTCGCACAAATTGAACGGCTCAAATTTTGATGCAAGAGTTGCGGGGACTCCTGGAAAGCTGGAAAGTATGATCACTGAAGTCACGAAACCAAATTTAGCGGGCGTGAATATCGGGGTGGGAAAATGTGTTTTGTATCTGGTCGTGAGACACTATCCGAAATTTGTTCAAGGCACCTTCACGTGATCATGGAGTATAAGTGCCATTCAATTGCTATTCGTCTGGCGCCGAAGTCATGCCGTACTAATTTAACGGGGGATAACGGAGTTTTTGGCGGAAATTTCATCCGCAGGGACATGTCATGCCTGGCCTAAATAGAGATACAATTATCGCGATCATACTTTTGACAGTGTGTGGCATATTTTTTTATAACACCTTCGGGATTAAAGCTTTTCCGGAGCAAATGTCACCTTCGTTGTGGCCCAGGTTGATACTGTGTGTTCTGACTGTGCTTGTTTTGATTTATCTGTTCCAGTCTCTCATGGAGAGCGAACCAGAAATAATTTCAAGAGGCGGATTTATCGGATGGCTGAAATATTATCGTAATCCCATATTTTGTTTTATCTGTTTTTTTGTTTTTCTGCTCATTATGCCTTATCTCGGTATGTTGATCTCGGGCATTCTCTTCGTCTTCTCTCTAATGACAATATTGGGTGGATTTAGCAGCCGGAATCTGGCGGTGAACGCGTTAAGTGCCGTTGTAACCGTCGGGGGGATGTGGCTGATATTTACTCAGCTCCTGGGTGTCATTCTGCCGACATCCATATTCTCTTATGCCTTCTGATATTTAATTCGGGCCGAGCTACATGATCATTGATAATATTCTTGCCGCAACCGGCGAAATTGCAAATGTCACGACGATGCTGTTGATGATGACCGGCGTGTTCGCGGGTTTGCTGGCCGGTTCAATTCCAGGCTTTACAATTGCCATGGCCGTGGTCCTTGTTCTGCCATTTACCTTCGGGATGACTGCCGTTCAGGGTCTGGCAACTATGATAGGTGTCTATGTCGGAGGATTGTCCGGTGGTCTCATGTCCGGAATTCTGACCGGCATTCCCGGCACGCCTTCCTCGGTTGCCACGACATTTGACGGGTTTCCTTTGGCCCGACGCAGGGGGAAGCCAGGTCTGGCGTTAGGTCTCGGAGTTTGGGCTTCATTTTTTGGCGGAATCATTGCAGCGACATGCCTTGCGGTGGTCGCGCCGCAACTCGCACGTATCGGACTGGAATTCCAACCCTGGGACTATTTCACCCTGATAATGTTTGCGATTACTGTGACCGCAAGTCTCGCCGGTGACAATATGATCAAAGGTCTCATCTCAGGTATGTTCGGTTTATTGGCCGCGACCGTCGGAGAAGATGTCGTGGTCGGTGTGCCCAGGTTTAACTTTGGGATAGATGCCATTGGACAGGGCTTTGCCTTCCTGCCGGTTCTGATTGGTCTGTTTGCATTCTCCCGTCTGCTCGTGGACGTTCAAGATCCAACGACAGCGACAAGGAAACTCGGGACCGGAACCGATGAAGCCGTTCATATCGAACACATGAAAGCGGCGACAATGGTCATTAAAGACTGGATCAATTTGTTACGCTCTTCAATGATAGGCGTGTTTGTAGGAATCTTGCCGGCAGCAGGAAGTTCAATTTCCAATGTACTGGCCTATGATCTGGCCAAAAAATCATCAAAAACACCAGAGGAATTTGGGACAGGTTGCGCCCAGGGTATAATTGCACCGGAATCCGCGAACAACGCCACCGCCGGGGGTGCGCTCATAGTTATGATGGCTCTTGGAATTCCCGGCGACGTCATAACGGCCGTCATGTTGGGAGCGCTTATTATCCACGATGTGACGCCAAGTCCCTCCTTCATTGCCGAAGAGCCGGTACTTGCATATGCGATTTTTATATCCTTTTTTATTGCCAATTTTATGATGCTGGCTTTGCAATCCGTAACACTGCGGGGCTTTGTGCTGGTGACCAGGGCCCGCATTCACGCTTTGACGGCTGTCATCCTGTTTTATTGCGCGCTGGGTGTGTTCGCGCTCAACAACATCGATTTTGACATTTGGACGCTATTTGGATTTGGTGTACTGGGATTTGTTATGCGGACATTTGGTTTTCCTGTTGTTCCCATGATTTTGGGCGTTGTTCTTGGCCGAATTGCTGAGGACAGTTTGTCGAGGGTCGTCGCCATCAGCTATGACCCCATCGTTTTTCTCAGCCGGCCTTGGTCACTCTTTTTCAT
>CAYWUX010000102.1:0-2715 GCA_964461525.1 uncultured Hyphomicrobiaceae bacterium
CTGCGCGACTGGGCCCATGTCGGTCAAAGAAAATGACCGTTGGTATCAAAGAGTTTCCCGCCCGCGGCGCCCCGCTGGCGAAACATGTCTGCAAGAGGCGCCACCTGTTGCGGCGATCGTTTCAGCATTTATCAATTCCGTTGGGGGTGCGTCCGCCGGGTCGGCAAACGGAATTGATTCAATCAGATCGCAAAGCGCTCTAACTTGTCCCGATGATGCCGACGCTGGACTGAATATTGTATCCGCTTTGCTGTCGCCGAAGGTCGAAAACCAAAACCGACCCAGCGCCGCCGCCTGGTACGACTGTCGTTTGTCTAAAAATTTCAAATCCCATTGCCTGATACATCCTGATATAGTCTTCTTCGGTTCCCGAAATTCGTGCTCCTGCCGTGTGAATAAAAAATAGGTCTAGTTTATCTACCAAAGCATCTTGAACCATTGTTGAAACAATATTTATAAACAATGTGGAGCATCTCCAGCCCGGATCAATGTATGCCCTTGTAACAACAGATCCCCGATCGCAAAAATCTCCACAATATTCAAGAATATCGTACCCCTTTAGACAAATCGTGGGAACCATACTTCGAAAATTATTTATGCGAATTGATCCGATAACCTCATCTTCATTTGTTGCAATATAATTATCTCCAATCTTGTCGAAGTCTTCCCAGAGAATTTTCTTTTCGTGGTCGGCAATGTCTGTCCATTGCCCCCGGCCGGCGACCCAAATTTCATATCGCAAACGCGCAAGTGCATCTGCGTCCTTGTCGGTACATACTTTCCGGATCGTCCAATTTTCATTCCTCTGCAGCATTTTCTATTCCTTTGTTATTGCCGGTGTTTTCCTCTGCTGACCTGGTTGTTCAGCATCAACAGGCTCGGCGCTGTCGCCGGTATTATCCATTCGTACGCATGGCGGCGACAATGATGCCATGGGTTCCATCGCCTTGATGAGGATCATCGAGATGATGTGGCCGCACCAAACCGTCCATTGGCCATGAAACTTTCGGCGCTGCCTGAACAGGGAAGCATGAGGAATAATGTGAACTTCGAATGTTGTATCGCTCTGGGAAATGCGGACCCTGGCATCCAGAAAATCCAACAAGCACCGGGTCACGGGATAATACGCCTTAAAGAAGGCTTCTTTTATCGAGAAGGTCAGTTTAGCTCGATCGATCGATTGGTTGCCGCAGATTACGGTTGTTGAAAAATCCTCTATTTCCTCCTGTCGGCCAATGAGGGTGTAAAGGTCGGGCTTTAGTGGTGTCGCAAATTCTACATCGATCCCTATTCCACAATAGTCCATTCGGCGCGCAGCCAATGCAGCGCAAAGGTTTTGTGTGTGGCTGATGCTGCCCAAATACCCGTCGGGCCATATTGGGGCTCTGTCGATGCCGCGCAGAATTGGTGTTTCCTGCGCTCCAAGCGTTGCAAGGGCCTGGCGGGCTAGTAACCTGCCCGTTCGAAACTCCCTTTGCCGTTTAAGGGCCGCACGGGTAATGATAGACTCTTCTTCCGGGTACAAGGCACTTGTGGAATTTCCAATTTGATCCAGTTTCAGCGAAACATCACCCGGAATCAATAGACCAAGTTGGTTTTGTGTAGCCATTTCCAAAGACCCCCGTATCGCATTTCTGCTGCGGCTCCGAATATAACTCCATGTTGATGCGTCCTTCTGTCTTGGTGGCGCAACGGTCACTTGCGTTCGTTTGTCGGATTGCATGTCTGGATCCTTGCCCACTTTTTAGAAATATGCTCTATTCGTACAGCAGGAGCGGCTGAAGATTGTCGTAACCGGGCACCTGGCCTTTCCACGGCATCGGGCTAATTTGAAGCCCCACATGGTTTGCGAACAGTTTGTACACTTGATCGTGACCATCAGTTATTGGAAGAACGAGAAAAGAATGCTTTTTCTGAGTGGGCTTCCTGTGCAAACGGCATTCGCTGATCACTTTATAGACGGCGCGCGTGTGAGCAAAAATGTGATTTTGCCCCAAGACGGCATGAAGCCTGAATAACTCATCAATATGGAATTCTTTTGTTTCCCTTACCGCCGCGTCAAATTCACCTACATCCATAGCGGTAGTTCTATAGTGAAAGGAACCCGGTATATCGGAATTTGTTTGAATATTCATATTCAGACCTCCGATATGGTTGCCTTCTTGATTTCTTATTGAAATAATAACCGATTTTCCATCCCAATAATCAGGTTGCGAAAGTGCGTATGTGTACCCCTTGACTTCGTATTTGTTAGCGCGCATCCTTGTTATTTCGCAGATGTTTTCGTAGTTTGTTTCTATAATAATATTCATTTTAAATTACCCTATGTATTTTGTCGCCAATAACGTGTCCAAATATGTTGCCGGAAAATGCTTCAATGTATCCTCAATCTATCCTTGAATTCCCTTGTCTTGGACACGCCGGTGAACCCAATTTTGTGGTGACTACGGCCCCTTGTTCATCAGACCGAACATCGATGGCTCTGCGGTCGAGGGGCGCGTGGTGGCCAGCGCGGATCCAGTCGTCGTCGAAGGTGATCAATGAGGGGTGTATGTCGTAAAATCGCCTGACGTGATCCTTCAATGCGATCCGTTCGATCAGTTGTTGGGGATCACATAAGGTTTCGCCGCCGCAATATATTTTTGAGTAGGTGTCCTCCAACCAATCGGCCCGTTTCAAGTCGGAAAGTGAGAGCATCGTTTCCGCGCCATGATA
>CAYWUX010000103.1:0-2608 GCA_964461525.1 uncultured Hyphomicrobiaceae bacterium
GATCCGGTCCGTGTGTTTGTCCGCCAGTATTTTTACATATCCTTCGGTTTGACGATTTACCTTGGCGCGCCCATTGGCGGCAAACGGAAACTTCCCGGAACTGTAAGCAATACCGGCCTCTTTTAACTCTTCTTCGGTTTTACCGACACTTGCGACTTCGGGATAGGTGTAAATCACCGCAGGGATTACATCATAGTTTACGTGTCCCTTCTGCCCGGCAAGAATCTCAGCAACCGCAATGCCTTCGTCTTCAGCCTTGTGAGCCAGCATCGGTCCATCAATGACATCACCAATGGCATATATACCCTCTATATTGGTCTGGTAAAATTTGTCCGTACTAATTCGTCCTTGGTTGTCCTTTCGGACGCCGACAGCTTCCAGTCCTAAACCCTCGGTAAACGGACGACGCCCAATAGCGACCAGAACCACGTCGCAGTTCTCTGTTTCGGATTCGCCACCTCCGGAAGGCTCAATCTCAACCTTAACGCCTTTGGCGTTGGCCCTGGCACTTTTGACCTTGTGCCCTAGTTTAAATTTTATTCCCTGTTTTTTCAGAATGCGGAGGTAATTTTTCGCTACATCCCCATCCATCCCGGGAATCAGGCGATCCAGATATTCAACAACCAGTATTTCGGCACCAAGCCGGCGCCACACTGAGCCCAGCTCCAGTCCAATAATCCCACCACCAACAACGATCATTTTTTTGGGAACCGTTGCAAGTTCCAGAGCTCCGGTCGAAGAAACAATGCGCTTTTCATCTATATCGACGCCGGGCAAGGCGGTGACATCTGAACCAGTCGCTATAACGATGTTCTTCGTATTGATTGCAATTGGATTATCACTTTCATTTTGGACCTGCACTTCGCCAGGTGCCAGAATTTTTCCAATACCGAGATATGAATCGACTTTGTTTTTCTTCAGCAGGAAAGCGACGCCGTCCGTATTTCCGGAAATACCTTCCCTCTTGTAGCTCATCATACGCTCAAGATCGAGTTCCGGGCTGACTTTAATGCCCAAATCAACTAGCCCGGATTTGGCCTCTTCATAAAGTTCAGATGCATGAAGAAGAGCTTTTGAAGGTATACATCCGACGTTCAAACAGGTTCCCCCGTGGGCGTGCCGTTTTTCCACAACGGCTACTTTCAGTCCAAGTTGCGCGGCACGTATTGCGCACACATATCCGCCCGGGCCCGTGCCGATGACAACTAGATCATATGGGTCAGCCATTGTTGATCATCCCTGTCGTTGTAGTTTTGTATTATCAGAGGTCCAAGATAAGTCTTTGGGGATCTTCAAGTGTTTCCTTTACCCGAACTAGAAACGTAACAGCTTCCTTACCATCAACGATTCGGTGATCATAAGACAACGCGAGATACATCATCGGACGGGCTTTAATTTCACCATCTATAACAACTGGGCGCTCCTGAATTTTATGCATACCCAAAATACCGGACTGAGGTGCGTTCAAAATTGGTGTCGACATCAGGGATCCATAAACTCCGCCATTTGACAGGGTAAATGTACCGCCCTGCATATCCGCAATCTGCAGCTTGCCGTTTCGGGCAGCAATGGAAAAGTTTCCGATTGATTTTTCAATTTCCGCCAGGCCGAGTTGATCGGCATTTCGAACAACAGGTACAACCAATCCTTTGTCCGTACCCACGGCAACGCCTATGTGATAATAATTTTTGTAAATGATATCCGTCCCGTCAATCTCCGCATTAACAGCCGGAATTTCCTTGAGGGCCTGAACGCTGGCTTTCACGAAAAATCCCATAAAACCAAGTTTGACGCCGTGCTTTATCTCGAACAGATCTTTATACTGCTTACGCACATTCATTACAGTTGTCATGTCAACTTCATTGAAAGTTGTGAGCATTGCAGCGGTATTCTGTGCATCCTTGAGACGCCTCGCGATGGTCTGTCGAAGCCGGCTCATCGGCACACGTTCTTCTCGGGATGCGTCATCGGGCGGCAAGCTGGTCCGAGCAACAGCCGGAACCCTGCTGACCGCTGCCCGCGTCTCGCTCAACGCCGTCAATACGTCTCCTTTCAGGATCTGCCCGCGTTTTCCTGACCCCTGAACATTGGATGGTTCAAGATTGTGCTCAGCCATGATTTTGCGAGCCGATGGCGCCGGTGGCATCTCATCTAACGATGAAGATTTTGGGGAAGTCGAGACCGTCAGCTCACCCGTTTTAACGCCATCAGAGGATGCTTGCGCTCCATCCTGAGAAAGTATTGTTCCGAGCAAAGCCCCGACCTCGATAGTCCCCCCCTGTTCGGCCGAAATGCTGGTCAGGACGCCTGAAGCCGGCGCGGGCACTTCCAGTGTCACTTTATCCGTTTCCAGCTCAACCAGGGGTTCATCAACTTTGACGCTGTCGCCGACCGACTTGAACCATGTGCCAACCGTGGCCTCGGTGACGCTTTCCCCGAGCTCTGGAACAAAAATTTCGGTATCAGTTTTTTCTTCTTTCGACATTCCGGTTGTTATTTTCTTTTCCGGTGCATTCTTCGGCCCGGTCGATTTCTTGCTCGAATCCTGCGAAATTGATGCGAGCACCGCGCCGACCTCAACGACATCCCCCTGCTTAACACTCAATTT
>CAYWUX010000104.1:0-2573 GCA_964461525.1 uncultured Hyphomicrobiaceae bacterium
TGGCTGGGTCGGAGTCGGATATCGAAGGCATTTGGGCCTATGATCCAGCATGGTGCGGAAATTCACGTGAGCCAGCTCCCATTACCATAACATCCAACGAGATAATTGGTAATGAGAATGCTTGTAAGATTGTGGCCCGTTCGCAAGCCGGTGATGCAGTGAAATTGGATTTGGAGTGCACCGGCGAGGGAACGCATTATTCAGATTCGACAATTGTTATAACCGTTAGTGAATATCTCATTCGTTTTTACCCACGTGATAGTTCAGTGTTAGTGTTTACACGATGTAAATAGCTTCGAACTGGTTCAGATAGAACTAGGAAGCGGGACAGACGGGCACTGGTTGCAGACTGCTGCTCAAAGGCTTTTCATCACGACCTCCGAAACAGTCGGGGTGGAGAACAATCCATAACCAACATATGTGTGACGCAAGTCACTTGAGCGCCTAGATTGCAGCACCAAATCCATATTCAGAAGGTTTGAATAGGAGAAATTAATTATCGGAAAGCGCTTTATGAACGCTGGCTGAACATGCACAAGTTTTGTTCAACTTTGTAACGATCTCCTGCTCACTCCGAAAACCAAATAGGAGATAAACAATGTTTAAGAAAACGACTATTATTACGGCTGCCTTTCTGACATTGGTGACAAGTTCCTTTGATATCGCTGTGGCAGGCAATTCGAAATTCAAAATAGGGCAATTACCGAAATTCTTTTGTACCATTGGGGGACCGACTGAGTTTCGTGATATCCGGGTAACTAATAACTCCAGATATTCATACCGCAGGGCCATGATCTATTGGCATGCAAAGATTGGTGGGAAAGTTCTTTCGGGTCGCTACTACCAAAGAAAGTTTTCGCGAGGACAGACTGTGTCGATTCCAACCGGAACCGGGGGTAGTGGAGTTTGCCAAGTCAAAGTTCGTGGTCGCTAAAACTGGCAAAAATTAACGTAACGGTCAAAGATTGTGGCCAGTATTTAAGTAATCTGAATTCTGGCCACTGTTGGGGAAAACAATGCACCGAACCGCTGAAGCCGTCTGAAACGCAACAGCATGAACTTCAACCTGCGCCCCATCTTCTATCAGTTTAATATGCGGTCATTGGTAATTCAGATGCAATTTTCTTGCAAGTTTATCTAATATTATTTTTATTTGGTAACCAGGGTCCACGCAGTGCCAATGCTTCATTCAAAAATTTCTCAGAAAATAATTTATGGATTTATCAATTCTTCACGGTGGGCTTCATCAATGAAAGTCGTCGTTACAGCACAACAGAAAGGTGGCGTCCTTAAAGTTGTAAATTAGTCAAAACAGAGCCAGACCTTCACGTCTGCAATCCTACTATTTGCTTCACGGCAAGGTCTTCCAGTCAGCAGCAATGCTCGTGTCGAAATCCAATTCACCTTTGGAGAGATCTTCACCCAGCGCGCCCTCTTTCCGCGCTCTCCGCACCAGACATTATGATCGGAGTCGCGGCCTTTGAGAAGCCCGACCACAATAGGGTGCGTGATCGGTACGGCATTACTCAAATCTCACCCGACTATCTACGCCCTGCCTACAGCGGCTATTTTAATGCAATTACCGCCCCTGCATTTTACTCACAATTCATCTCATGTTTCAGGACACGATGGCGGATGAACTGCTGTCTGACCGGGAACTTTTGTCACAAGGATTTATCCCTCGTTTCCTACTGGCTTGGCCAAAAACCACACAGGGGACCCGTTTCCATCAGGAACCTACGGCAATAACCGAAGCCTCTATGATGAAATACGAGAGGCGTGTGGAAGCGTTACTTTCCAGACTCTTGCCAATTCGTGAAGGGACAACGAATGTCCTGGAACCCCGAACCCTAAGGCTTGGCGATAATGCCAGAAAACTCTGGATCAAGTTCCATGATGGTTTTGAAGCAAGATTGAAACCTGATGAGGCCTATGGCCCATTGAAAGATTTTCTGAACAAAGTTTGCCAAAATGTGATCCGGGTCGCCGGAGTTCTGACAGCCTTTGAAAATATTGAGGAAACGGAAATCACTGCTGAGATACTCCAGCGTGCGATCGAAATAATGAATTTCTATACCTGGGAAGCTGCCCGGATTAAGAGCATGGCGGAAACAGATTCATTACTGCTGGATGCTAATCGACTTTTGTCTTGGTTGTCGGAGAATTGGCTGCCCAAACATGGAGATATCATCGCCATGAGGTTGTTGTGCCAATATGCCATTCCCAAAAAATACCGCCCCAAAGCAAAAATGGAAGAGTTGATCAAACCGCTTGTTGAGAACAAATGGCTGGTTGAACTTCCGGACAAGTATGAAATCGATGGTCGACAATATCAAAACTGTTACCGGATCCGGAGACCGATATGAGCGAATTCCCTCTGTTCGGCAGCGCCGCTGCCATGCGCAAAATTGATGCTGAAAACCGATTTCACAGATTGGAAATTGGGGCTACAGAGGCTACAGGAAAAAATGTTTATAATGAGTTTGTAGCCCCCGTAGCCTCTGTAGCCCCAGATCAAGCTTCTCGATATCTCTTAAATGTAGCCTTTGTAGCCCTCGTAGCCTTACATCAAG
>CAYWUX010000105.1:0-2534 GCA_964461525.1 uncultured Hyphomicrobiaceae bacterium
TAGTTTAATGAAATTTAGATTTTTATTTTTGTTCGGTATAGGTGGCATCGAGCCCCCGCAACCAGCGTTATTTGCTCACCTAATTTGCTTGAGTTATAGGAATTGTTTGCGAGGTTGAAAAGTGCTGAAAGTTCACCGTAAAGTTCGATTTTCAGGCTGCCTTTTTCTGGAACCAGGCGAATTTCTTCTATAAGCGCACGTAGAGCACTAATTGCCTCCGCCCGGGAGTATTCAGTATTGAGAGTGCTTGCTAAGTCTGCAACTTTCTCACGATACAATTTGGTTAGGTTGGGGTGAATTCTTGGCAACGGTTTGGGAGCAATTCCTATTCGATTCACTAATTCTTGCCGCATATTTTCAAGAGATTGCATCTCGTCCTTTACCGCAGATCCGGGTATGCCATCTTTGATCGCTTCGATCAGTCTTCGAATGTCACGTTTTACCTTGTCCAGTTCAAGTCTCAAATGATTCAGTTCGATATCCCTTACGGCAGCAAGGTGATTCAACTCTCGATGATACTCGGAGACAAACTCCTGGACACATTCGGGATGCATAAGATTTTCCTTCAAGCCTTCTAGAACCGTTGTCTCGACCGTATCCCGGCGAATTTTAAGATAATTATCGCAAGTTCCCTTATTGCGAGCCGTGGAGCAGCCATAATGATGGCGGCCGATCTTGGAAAAGCCCCCGCCACAACTGCCGCATTTGAGCAAACCCGAAAGAAGATAGCGCGGCCTGCGGGCCCGCTCGCTACGAACTTGCGCATTGTCGGTTAAAATTTGAGACCGTGTATTCTGCTGGCGTTGTTTGACTCTTTCCCAAAGTTTCTCATCAATTATGCGGAGATGCGGAACATTCTGCTCAATCCACTCGGATTCTGGATTGAGTCTGGCTTGACGTTTTCCTGTAATCGGGTCTTTGATGAATGTTTGCCGGTTCCAGACAAGTCGTCCGACATATAGCTCATTATTTAGAATTCCGGTTCCCCGTCGCCAATTACCATATATGGTGGATGCACCCCAAGTAGAATTTCTTGGACCCGGAATGCCTTCCATGTTTAAACTTTTGGCGATTTTCCGTGGAGAAATGCCATTGGCAAAATCCTTAAAAATTCTCCCTACAATTTCTGCTTGGCTCCTATTTATTCGACGTTCTCCTCGTACAGGTGTTCCGGAGGCATCTATCCCTTGCACGGCATCATAACCGTAACAACGACCTCCGCCCGATTTTCCCTTCCGCACCCGACCTTCGAGGCCGCGCCGGGTCTTTTGGGCCAGGTCTTTCAGGAACAATGCGTTCATGGTGCCCTTGAGGCCAACATGAAGTTCATTGATTTCACCTTCAGATAGGGTAACGATCTGAACGCCTGCGAACGAAAGCTGCTTGTAAAGGCCGGCAATATCCTCCTGGTCCCGGGAAAGCCGGTCCAGAGCCTCAGCCATCAAGAGGTCGAATACGCCATTACGCGCATCTTCCCGCATCTTCTGATATCCCGGCCTCAGTATACTGGCACCGCTGATCGCATGATCAGAATAGACGTTGATGACGGAATGGCCCTGTTTCTCGATCCAGTCGCGACACTGCCGGACCTGATCCTCGATCGAGGTTTCGCGTTGGTTTTCTGAGGAATAGCGGGCATAAATCGCTGCTCTCATAACGAGTATCCTTGCTTCCCTGCCTTATGCAGGAGATCTTCAATGGCGGCCTGGTAGTGGTAGCAGGCTTTATGCTGCTGGCCGTGAATATAATGCTTTTTTGTAGTTCTGAAGGACCGGTGCTGCAGAACACTTGCGGCCATGAGTGCCCGCTCGGGGGCCATCTCCGAAATAAACGTTGCTGCCGCATCCCGGAACATATGAGGTGTAATGGGACGGCCCAGTTGGGCTTCGGTAATGTGCTTGATCCGATGATAGATAGACGAGGGTTTCATCGGCGTCTTATAGAGGCTCGGCCAAAGCGCACCTGAACATTCCGGTTTAGTCTAAAGTACAGGATGAATTCGATCCAGGTAATAGTCCAGATCGGAAATCAGTTCAGTTGGAAAAGCGACGTCAATGGGATGGCCCCCTTTGGTCTCAAATGGTTCAAAATAAATTCGGGGTTCGGCATTTTCAAGAACAAGATGCTGGCCAATCTGCATCTGGGCCAGATTGGCAAGACGCAGGGGACAAAGGGCGAGAAGGGCGATCATCAGCCCGTCCCGGTAATCCATGGCATTTAATCTGGGGTCATGAGCTTTTATGTCCTGCCATTGCGCCATGTGCTTTTTTCCAATTTCGAATAACAGGGTTGGATACACCAGTTTTGCGGTTTTATCGCGAAGAGGGCGGGCTGTAACACTCAGTCTTGTGATCGCCAGATTTAAAAGATTCCGATCCGTTCTTGGAGACATCACTCTGATGGCCCGGGAGAGTTGTTGCAGTTGTCCGACAGCCGTCATGGGACTGACCCGGCTTCTCAAGATTCCGATGTAGTGTTGGAGATTTAATTTTGTGAAACGCGCGCCAATATCATCTGTATCCGTTAATCGGCCC
>CAYWUX010000106.1:0-2400 GCA_964461525.1 uncultured Hyphomicrobiaceae bacterium
TATTGCTGCGACGGGGATCCAAAGGCGACCAAGTCAAAAGATTGCAGCAGGCTCTGGGAACTGACGCTGACGGTGTATTCGGCGGCGGGACGGAAAAGTCGCTTAAGGAATTCCAAAAGAACAATGATCTGGCAGTTGATGGCATTGCCGGACCTGAAACGCTGGCCAAGATGGCTCTCTTCAAAGAGATCACGGAAGAAACCGTCCGGATGTCAAAACTGCCCAACGAAGAAGGTGGTCAAACACAGACAGCCAGTGTTACCGGCGGGAAATCGATCTGGGAAAGCATTAAAGGTCTCTTCGATTAGCAGGGAAATTATCTGAATATGTACATATTTTTGTAACTTAGAAGTGAGAAAGTATCATGACAAATGCTCTTAATATACTCAGTGACTTGCTCAATGCCGGTCTGTCGAAATCAGGTTCAAATCGTCTCAAAACCGCACTTGGAGATCAAGGTCTTGGCGGAGGCGGAGGCTTCCTTGATCAGCTGATCAAGAACAGTGGTATCGATCTAGCTGGGTCCGGCAACCCGCTACAGGATCTGGGTAAACAGGCCGGTGAACTTTTCGAAAAGGGACAGAAATCTGTTAAAAACGGCAATCCCCTGGCTTTTGGCGGATTGGCGGCCCTTGCTGGCGCTTTGCTCGGAGGGGGTGCCGGGGCAGCCAAGGGCGCTTTGGGCGGTGGTGCGCTGGCCGTTCTTGCAAGTCTGGCTTACAAGGCCCTGAATGCGAGTGGTGAGGCCGCAGATGTGCAGAACTTCTCCGATTTACCCCTCGGACTTCGCAAACCGCAAAATAAAAAAGAGAGCCGAGAATTGGAATCCCGGGCTGATATTATCCTCAAAGCGATGATTAATGCTGCAAAAGCTGATGGTGTTATCGATCAGAAGGAGTTTGACCGCATTGTCGGGCACCTGAAAAAAAATGCAGCTGACGCTGATGAAATCGCGTTTGTCCAGGAAGAATTGCGAAGACCAGCGGATTTGGCCGGTCTCATTCGCTCCGTTCCCAACAAAGAAGTCGGCGTACAAGTCTATGCGGCATCCCTGCTTGCCAATGAGGGAGACAAGGTCTCTGAAAAAGCCTATTTGAGCGAGCTCGCCGATGGCCTCGGCCTTGATCGGCAAACAGTGGACTATGTGCACCGGATGCTTGGTGCGGCCTGAGGCTGTATTATTATTGTGACACCGAATTGTAATACCGCGACGGGCAGAAATTCTTTTCGGCAGGCACTATTAGTGTCTGCCACCATCAGGCCTATTCCAAAATTTTATTTTTTCTAAGAAAAAGTTGTAAGGGTGGAGACTGGTAGCTTTGACCAAATACTGAACATTATAACGACATACGGCCTGCGTGTCATTGGCGGTATCGTTATACTTATTGTCGGGTGGATCGCGGCGAGCCGGATTGCTGGTTTTGTGCGGCGTCAGCTTAAAAATGTCGAGACAGTGGACGATACTCTGGTAGGTTTTTTTTCCGGTCTCATTAAGTATCTCATCCTTGCCTTTGTCGTCATTGCGGTTCTCAATCAATTTGGGGTCCAGACCACGAGTCTCATTGCCATATTCGGTGCGGCAGGTCTGGCAATTGGCCTTGCCCTTCAGGGAACGCTGTCCAATGTCGCGGCCGGTATCATGCTGCTGATCTTTCGCCCGATAAAAGTTGGCCAGTTTGTCGAAGTGGGCGGGAAGTCAGGAACTGTAAAAGAACTTTCTCTGTTCACCACCGAAATTGCAACCCCGGACAATGTGCAGATCATCCTGCCGAATTCGTCGATTTGGGGGGCTGCCATCTCAAACCATTCCCATCATGAAACCCGCCGTGTCGAATGGATTATGAGTATCTCATATGATGACGATATCGAGAAGGCATTTCACACGGTTAACGAAGTTCTGGAAGCCGAACCCCGGATACTCCCCAAACCCAAAACCAAGGTTGTTGTTTCGGAACTTGCGGATAGTTCCGTCAACATAAGGATCCGGGCATGGGTCAATACGGATGACTTCTGGCCAGTCAAATTCGACCTGGCGCGTCAGTTCAAGGAAGCTTTTGATCGTGAGGGACTGGTCATACCGTTTCCTCAGCAGGATGTTCATGTTACCCAGAAGAACAGCGCATCCTTTCCCGCGAATTAGAAACTGGCAAATGCACCTGTGGCAGGCGTCTGGTTCTTATACCCAGCGTCGTTAACCGGATTAGCGGTTTTGGTGGCAAGGCATTCCGCACCCATCCATTGCCAAACTAGAAAAGCGCAGTCACTGTCGCCCAAGGGCTGATCGGGGCTGACTTCATAAGCTAACCTTTCTATGCCTGTAAAGCGTTGGAACCGTAGTGCCAACTGTTTCCGCAATTTCCGCCATCGTCCATTTGTGCTGATCGTACATCTTCTGAGCCT
>CAYWUX010000107.1:0-2202 GCA_964461525.1 uncultured Hyphomicrobiaceae bacterium
ACAAATCATTTTGCCTCCCTTCCCTGGCAGGAAGTGCCTGAGTTCATAAACAAGATGCGCCAGAGGCAAGCAAGACTCACCACAAGGCTCGGCTTCGAATTTCTGGTTCTGACAGCGGCGCGAAGCGGAGAAGTTCGAGGGGCAAGCTGGAAAGAAATCCGTATCAACAGCAGGGAATGGTGTATTCCTCAAAGTCGTATGAAAGCTGGAGCCCCACATACCGTCCCCTTGTCCGATCGGTGTCTGGAAATTCTTGACAGAGTCCATTTCTCACGTGAATCTAAAAAATCTGACGGGTTAATCTTTCCGGGGGCCAAAGGTCAGCCAATGTCCGATATGATCTTCACAAAACTCATTCGCGACATGGGTTATCATGGACAGGCAACAGCGCATGGTTTTCGTTCTTCATTCAAAGTCTGGGCTGCAGAGAAGGAGAAGGTTCGGGATGAAGTCAGCGAGGCCGCTCTGGCACATAAGATCCCTGAAAAAGTGCGGGCAGCCTATTTGAGGACACAGTTTCTCGAAGAAAGACGGCACTTGATGAACCGATGGTCAGAGTTTGTCACGGCTATTTGAACATGGAAACAAGAACACCAATCTAAAACTATCCATCAGTCAAGTAGATTTCTGGCGGAGGCCGTCAAGCAATCGGCCGTACACTCTAGCGGCTTCCAGTCCTTGAGCCAGATTGTAATATTGTTCTGTTGTTTCAATGTTCCTGTGACCTAGAAGCACCTGCGCAATTCGAACTTCATCCGGATTGTGAATGGCAAGTGATGTTGCGGCACAATCACGAAACCGGTGCGGACTAATTGCCACCCCAAATTCCTGTAGGGTCAAACGGCATATATTCTGTCTAATGGTCCCCTCAAACTGAGGCCGATTAGCCCGAGACAGCCAGAGTTCTTTACCGATATACCTGCCGCCAGCGAGCAATGGTCGATACCAACGCAAATACTCTTCCAGATCTTCAACTAATTCCCTTGGAAAGGGGAGTTCAATGCTGTTGTGGGTCTTGGTTTCATCCCCGGTAAAGAGTATCCACCAATCCTCCGAACGTTTTACAAGATGACGTTCAAGTTTTATGCTCGAAAAGTTCTTTATTCGCAGTGGCCTCAAAGCAAGTAGTGCGATCTGGAGACCATTGCGATAGGCAATCGCCTGTTTCGACAGATTTTTGTATTCTGCTGTTTCCGCCTGTTTCATTAACGTCTTTCCAAGTTTAACAAGTGAGGCTGTGTCCTGAAGGCAGGCCCGTTTTCTGTTTATGACGCCCCCTTTGGGCAAAGCTGTAATGGCCTGGCGGAGAAAATGGCGATCCATTTCGGGAGCAACAACTGAAAGGGCTCTGTCCAGTCCCACAATTCTGTGCCTAACCGTTGCAGGACGAGCGTAGGACTGAAGGTGGATAATGTATCGACAAAGCTGGTCTGATGTACATCTCCCGTCTACAGATTCAGGTAAAAGTCTCTTATGTTCGTGCAATAGCCACCCCAGATATCTGCCTTTCGCAACAGTTTTGATCGTTTGTGTACGCCAGCGGATATTCGGTCTATCGGCCAGAAGATCGAAATTGGTACGAAACGCATTGGTCCAGATATTTTGATCTTTTAGTGGCCATTCATTTATGGGTAAGCAACGATTCCAGGTCATCTTAGTTTCCAGGAATAAATAAGACTACCTAATACCCGTTTCATTAACCTTCATTTCGGTGGCGTTCTATAAGATCGTCATAACGTCTAATTGCGTCTGCTGACTGCAAATCAGTGTAATATCTGATCGTTGTCGTTATTGATTTGTGCCCTAAAAATTGGCGCACGGCTTCGTGAGCATCTGGGTTTTCTTTTAGGTACAAGCAACCGCTTAGATGTCTGAACTGGTGAGACGTTAGTTCAATTCCAATTTCTCGATTCAAAAAGTTCTGAATTTGACGCCCAAAAGACACGGGTAATTTCGGACCATCCTTACGATTAGGAAACAGGAAAAAATTGGGACCGTAACATAATAATGGCCGTGCCATTTGCAAATAGAACTCCAGCAGGCAGATGCTTGATATTGGGAGTTCGCGGTCCAGTTCAACTTCATTTTTTACTTCGCCTGCTGGGAAGTGGAGGTACCAGTGTTTTTCGGAACCGGCCTCTATCTTGATTAAATTATGATGCAAGCGGATTGAACTCAGGTTTTTAATCCTGAAAACAGTCA
>CAYWUX010000108.1:0-2130 GCA_964461525.1 uncultured Hyphomicrobiaceae bacterium
TTATGATTATTCAATGAGTTAATCTTTTTATCAGAAGTCTTTTTTTTCGGAAAATCTGATCTGGTACTTTTCGATAGTTGTCCAGCGCCGACCGTAACAATTTTGTTTCTAAAAAATTAAAATATTAAGGTTATTAAAATTGCAATACTCAAAATTCGGCGAATCATATAATTACTTGGGGAAAATGGGGTAGGCTATGCTTTCTTTGAAGTTAGCTAGAGGGGTGTATTGCGTTGCTTTCTCAATAATAGTTTTAGGAATCTCAGAAAAATTGGCGTTTGCCCAAGGGGTTGACTGCTGCGTGGACCTTGAGGAGAGGGTTGCCGAACTCGAAGCGGCCACGGTGCGTAAAAAAAGAAGTGAATTAGAAATCACCATCGGCGGAGCCGTCGACCGGGCCCTGATGCTGTGGAATGATGGTGGTGAACGGAAGGTCTACGCTGTCGAAAATCCGCTTGATGCAACCACATTCGAGATTGTCGGGGAAGCCGAATTGGAGGGCGGATGGAAAATCGAGTTCGGTACGGATTTCGATTTTGCAGCAACGGGTATGGACAGGGTAAGTCAACTGAACAATATCGGGAATATTCTGCCTCATTTTTTGGAGCCATCAGATAGCTTCATCGCTGTCGAAAATGAACGTCTCGGCAGAATCCTGTTGGGAAAGACGGACACTTTTACTGATGGGGTTGATAACATCAATCTTGCCGATGCCGATGTACTGGTAAGTGCTGATGCCAATGACTGGCTCGACTCGTTCTTTTTAAGAGCAACCGGGATCTCAGGATTTTCCGGCCTGGCAACAGGACTGCCGGGGGCTTATAATGACGGTTTTGGGGAACTGCTTTGGGGGGACTACACCCTGGGTGCGATTACGGGAGATACGGTTGAAAATGTCACCTATTCGACTCCCGAGGTGCGCGGGTTTATAGCTGGCGCATCCTGGGGCAATATTGACAAAGGAACAGATATCTGGGACGGCGGTATCTACTATGCCAATATATGGGGTGATCAGCTGCAGATCCAGGCCGGATTCGGTTATGGCGAACTTGTACCCGACGACCCTAATGCGGAGGAACGGCTTGATGCCCGTTTCTGGGGAACGGGTGTAGCCGTAAAACATTTGCCGACAGGATTGAATTTTGCCTTTAACTATGGAAACAGGAAGAACACGGGGCATTGCGAAGAGCCGGGAGCTATTTCTGAAATGTGCCCTGACACAAATGACTTTTATTATGCTGTCGGTGGCTTGGTCAGAAAATTTTCAGACAGAGGGCGGACGTCGTTTTATGTGGATTATTTCCGCAGCCAGACGGGGCTGAATGACAGTGACGAAGACCAGTTGCGCAGTCTGGAAGCGATACCGGATTCTGCTGAAGAATTAAGGAACGCTACGGTTACAGCTTGGGGTTTCGGAGTTGTCCAATACTTTGACGCCGCCTCTATGGCGCTCTATCTCGGCTATAAGCATTTTGACATTGACTTTGACCTGGTCAATGCCGACGGGGCCGTTCCTGCCCGGGCATTTGAGGATTTTGGTGTCATACTGAGCGGTGCTGTCGTCAAATTTTAATTGATACCATTCCGAATGGTGCTGAACACGATCCATTAAATACGATTGAGACTCGCTGTTCTGAACTCCCATCTCGCACCATAAAAAATTATGTTCATTAGGAACTGTTATTGCCAAAACGAATGAAGTCACCGTCTAATAGTGCTATTGCAGTGCACACCGGTTATGGTTTTCTACCCATACTGAGGTGTGGCCGAATCCGTGACATCCTGAACTGCGGCTCCTTCACCGAACCGCAGATACAGGCTTGGCACGACGAACAGATTGAGCAATGTTGACGTTATCAATCCGCCCAGAATGACAATGGCCATGGGCAGTTCGATCTCCTGACCTGGAATATCGCCTGCAATCACCAGGGGGACAAGGGCAAGCCCTGTTGTTGTCGCAGTCATGAGGATTGGAGCCAGCCGCTCCCGGGCCCCACGGATGACGAGTTCAGGTCCAAAACTTTGTCCCTCGAAGCGTTCAAGATGCATAAAATGATTGATCATTATAATTCCATTGCGAGCCGCGATCCCGAATACTGTGAGGAAGCCAACCAGGGAGCCAAGCGAGAT
>CAYWUX010000109.1:0-2040 GCA_964461525.1 uncultured Hyphomicrobiaceae bacterium
AAGCCCGGCAACGGGGCGATTTCTTATTTGGATATCGAGCTGTGTGAAGCGGCGTGAAGGAAGCGTGAAGTGGTTCAATCTCGTATAAATTCCGAGCATTCGGCAATACCTTTAACTTACACGAATGACCCAGAAGTTGCTACGGTATTGGCGACAATTGACTCTGACGCACCCGTTATATTTGTACTTGGTCGCGCCGGAACTGGAAAAACAACCCTTATTCAATACTTGGTGCAACGAGATCAGCACATCCCCCAGGTTGTACTTGCTCCGACGGGTGTGGCCGCCCTGCATGTACGAGGCCAGACGATCCATTCTTTTTTTAGATTTCCACCACAGGTATTGGATGAACATGCACTGAAGGACAGGCGCAGAAACATACTATGGAATAAAATCGAGAGGATTATAGTTGATGAGATTTCGAT
Source organism: uncultured Hyphomicrobiaceae bacterium (assembly GCA_964461525.1). Lineage (GTDB taxonomy): Bacteria > Pseudomonadota > Alphaproteobacteria > Rhizobiales > CAYWUX01 > CAYWUX01. The sequence goes on from CAYWUX010000109.1 coordinate 426, forward strand.
GGTCCGGGTTGACATGCTGGACGCCATGGACTTTACCTTTCGTCGGGCCCGTAGCGACCAAAGGCCCTTTGGCGGTGTTCAGCTAATTCTTGTCGGGGACTTCTTTCAACTTCCACCCGTAACAACTCCCGAAGAGTGAGAAATGCTTGCCATGCTAGGCTATAAAATCCCTTACGCCTTTGGTGCGAAGTCGTTTGAAGATGTTGAAGTAAAATTTGTACGTTTGGAGACTATTCATAGGCAAACCGATCCAACATTCATCGACATACTGCGCAGAATACGTGACAAGTCGGATCTCGCGGGCGCCTTGACAGAACTCAATCAAAGTTGTTGTCGATCCCACCGGCCGGGACCTCGCTCGGAAAGGATGATGTTGAAGTATTGTTCGATGATAAATCCAGCGAGTTGACTGTCGAGCCTGCAGCCTGGGAAAACATTCGTTATCGTTGGAACAAAGAAAAAAGATATGTGGAGACCGAAGTCATCGGCGTCTACAGCCAGATTCCTTTGATCCTGGCGTGGGCGGCAACGATCCATAAGGCCCAAGGGCTGACCCTCGATGATGTCCGGATTGATCTTGAATCCGGAGCGTTTGCCTCAGGTCAGGCTTATGTTGCGATTTCAAGAGCCCGGTCTATGGATGGCTTGTCGCTCTCTCGTGAGGTCAGACCATCTGATGTCATTGTAGATCCAGTATTGTCAGATTTTGAGCGTTGGATAGAAGAACTTTAGATGCGGAATTTGCATGAACAATACAGCTAATAATGTCACCAATTGCAAAGCTAAACCCCGGCTCAATTTCTATTGGAAAGCAAGATGCGGTGCAAAAACCAGGATGGGGACGCCCTGTAAACGAAAGGCTCTTAAAAATGGCCGTTGTCCTAATCATGGTGGGCTTAGCACAGGACCCAAGACAAACAGAGGGAAAACAAGAATTTCTGAGGCACAGAAGAAAAGATGGGCAAACTACCCCTGATAATTGTTTGATGAAACCTTGATTGCCCGAATGGTTCAATGGTCGTATACTGATGAATTATGAGTTTAAGTGTGGAAAGTGCGGCGAAAGAGGCTACAAAACCCGGCAAGAAACCGAAACCACTGGGACATGTCAAAGTATTCCAGACCGCAATCTTCAAGATCCATAATCCCTCCGGAGGGAGGTGGTAAGCGGACTCTATTTAGACCCAGCGATTTAGTCCGTTATTGACCCTGGGGTAATTCATGACGCTGATGTATACTAGATCTGTGACGTGTAGGCGCGTTCCTGAATGGAAGCTGGAAAATCCGTGGGCAACTTCACACCGCGACATCGAAAACTTTTTTGTGCGTCTAGCGCCGTTCATTAAACGGCGCAAGCTATAAATTTTTCAGGTGTCACGACTTACCGGGAACCAATTCCCTGTTGCAATTGTTCCATAACCTGGTCCACTGAGAAGCTCGCCGCCTTTTGTCGTGGTGGATATTCCTTAAACGTGTTTAAGAATTTTCCGACATATTGTTGTGCCGACACCAGGAAGAAGGCGTGATCAAGCATCCAGTCATTATAGGTGTTCGAAGTGAGCTGCGATCTCTCATAAGGATCTCGTCGAAGATTGAACAATAACGGCATCCGCAA
>CAYWUX010000110.1:0-2003 GCA_964461525.1 uncultured Hyphomicrobiaceae bacterium
TTATTGGTACCGCTGGTATGAATCGAACATACGACCTCTTGATCCACAATCAAGCATTCTAATTATCACAAGTTATCATACAAGTCTAAATTCGGCCAAAATCTGGGAATTATTAATAAATTTGTTTGCCTCTATACCTCTTTATTTACATGATTTATCAATCCTGCTGACGACCCAGTGACGACCCAAAGGTTTTTTTATGCAAACCAAAATCACCAAAAGACGCATTGACGATGCCAAGGGAAAAGCTGCGTTTGACGGAGTGCGCATTTATATGCGTGATACCGACATCACGGGCTTTGTCTGTCTTGTTACCCCAAAGGGAAACGTCTCCTATCTCGTGGAATATAGACAGGGCGGCAAGCAACACCGCGTTAAGATTGGACAACACAATCCAATGACACCATACAAGGCACGGAAAGAGGCCCGACAAGTTTTGGCGCGGGCACACGCCGGGGAAGATGTAAAGCGCCCTGTCGTGCAAGTACTGACATTTGGAGAGGCGTTAGAGAAATATCTTGCGAATGCGGGTGCGGGCAACCGGACATGGAAAAGTACGAAACAGATCCTGAAATATGATGCTTTACCTGCTTGGCGGAGTACGCCAGTTACGGATATCAAACGTCACCATGTTGCTGAGCTGATAGACAGGGTTCAAAAAAGAACCCCAAGCGGAGCACGGCTTTTATTTGCTCAGTTGCGACCGATGTTTCGATGGTTCGTCGAAAGATCTCTAATCGAATTCAATCCAACCTCTGAACTTAAAGCACCGGCCCCGCCGAAGTCGAGGGACCGGGTTCTTGATGATGCGGAACTGGCTCAGGTATGGGAGGCAGCTGATCTTGACTGGTTTCCATTCGGACCGATTATACGAATGCTAATCCTTACTGGGGCCCGGGTTTCGGAAGTTGCGGGAATTACCATGGACGAATTGCAAGATGATCAATGGGTAATATCTGGCGACAGAACCAAGAATGCTGTTGAACATACGGTGCACCTTTGTCCGTTGGCGCTGGAAACCTTGCACTCGATCCCAGCTGTTAGCCATATAATCTTCTCAACCACAGGAAGAACACCGCCCAGCGGATTCAGCAAGGCAAAAATGCGAATGGATAAAGCCTTGCCGGATCTCCCGCCTTGGCGATTTCACGATTTGAGACGTTCGTTTGCCAGCGGTATGGCAGCTCTTGGTGTCGATCCGCACATCGTTGAGCGCTGCATCAATCACGTTTCTGGTTCGCAGTCAGGGATCCAAGGGATCTATCAAAGATACAAGTATATGTCAGAAAGAAAGCAGGCATTCATGCTGTGGGATCGTCACATCACCGAATTAGTAAAACAAACATAGTCAAAGTGTCATATCAGCCCGGACCGACCCGGAAATTCATGCGACCTTAATCTTCTTTCTGCTGTAGGCTGATTTGCATCGGTCTGAACAATGCTTTCTTTTTGCATTTCCATAACCGAACACTCCCCCGCAATTTTTACAGCTTCTAATGGACTTTCCCCGTTTTGCAATTTGAAAAATTTCGAGCCAGATAAAATCGAATAGAGTTTGCGGTTCTATAAACAGGTGTGGCTGACCTCGTTCTATACCTAAACGAAATCTGCATGTTCCTGCAAATTCTCCTCTCACGATTGCTCCCTTCCAAATTCCGGATTGGCCATCAATATCCTTTAATAGCTCATAGATAAACCAGAAGGCAGATGAAAACCCCGAAACAGGATAGCGATGCACATCCGGCGCATGTTCAGAAGTTGGCATCTGGCCTGGCCTATTGTGCAAGAAACCCCATTGCCGGGTGAATGCTAACGCACCATTGGGTGTATTTTTAAAATTTACCAAATCTTCGAAGACGCGATGTTTCAGACCATGGAGTGTGTATTCACCACCGGCACTAATCTTATCCTTAGGTGAATTTGCAACTAAATACCGTTCGATTCTGTCACCGTTTTTTACCTCTTCTAATGAATATCCTTTCGGATCGCACCACCAGTTCAAG
>CAYWUX010000111.1:0-1847 GCA_964461525.1 uncultured Hyphomicrobiaceae bacterium
CCAAACCAGCAGGACTGACAAAAGTGACGTTATGGAACGAAAGTTATAAAACTCAACGCCTTGGAGGAACAATTTGGAGTATGACAGGCCAATACGTGGTGTTGGCCTTCTTCATTTAAGGCCACTTACCACCAAAAGCATCTGTAGTCAGGCTCAGCTGTTCACGATTGTCGAGTTCCCTTTAGCCTCAGGAATTCAATTGAAAGTGATTTAAGACATAAAAAAAAGATGCAAATCGCAGGCAGACAAATTCAAAATTGCCCTCGCCGCTCTAGTTTGTGCACCCGTTAGCATTTTTAATTGATCAACAGCACGATCAGAGTGCCACAATTCTTGTGCGTTCAGCTAAATATGATCAACTGATCAATTTGGCGAAGGTCGTTGGGCGTATCTTTCACCGGACACAATGGGGCAAATTGAAAATTGGAAAAACTTGTCAGGAAAAATTAGAGGATTAATATTTTGCGGATCTTACACTACGCATTCGGTAACCCGTCAGGATGAACGTGTGTCAGAAATCTATAGTCATCTCGGAGTAATGCGTAGACCTGTCTTAAGTCCTGATCAATTCCCATATTTCATCCTTTCCAAACCTCAATATGGACGCTTCCTGGTCACCACGACCGCAGGGCCGAGCGGAAAAAAGCTCGGTCGCGAAATTCCCTCGGAAACCATCTGTGGGACAGTACCGCCATCGAGGTAAAGTGCATTGGGGGTTTTGAGCTGGAGCTGGAAGAGTTCGGCAAAGGCGTAAAACGTGATGTTTTCATCAGAGATTGCAAAAAATACTTGTCGGCCATCTTTGCTTACACCAACACCATTGCGGCGTTTTTTTGAATTAGACGTTACTTTGAAGCGAGGATGGATCTGGCCATTTACAACCAACATCGGGCCGGATTGAGTCGCGAATTGCGGTCTTAGATTGCGACGCAGGAAAGCCCGGGTTTCCATTACGCCTGCAGCGTTCTTGTCGACGTAAAATATGCCGTTTGGCAGCATATGGAAATTACCACGGCCGCGGCGCGTATTAACTCTTTTAAGCCTTTTGCCATCTTCTACATAGTAGCCCACTGGTGAAAGATCGGTGTCGTACATACCACCGTTCATAGCGAAAACCAGTTCCTGTCCAGATTGTTTGACTTCTTGCCGGATAGCTTCCAGCGAACCCATCGGCTTTCCATCTGATCCTTTCCAGCGAATAGTAATATTGTTTTTTCTAACATTGAATTTGCAGATCACAAAGACGCTGCCGTCGTAAGTTTGCTTCCGACATGGGCTTGGTTGGCTGCTGGTTTGGGCATTCAAAGGCTCTGTGCTTCCGAATGCCATAGCAAAAAGTATTACCCCCACTAAGGACAAGAGTCTGGAATTTCTACTATCTCTAATTGTACTCATAAATCGCCTTTGAATTTCTGCGAACCCACCCATTCATTCAGTTTAACCCGCCCCCCGCGACCTCTCAATCTCCGACTGTCTCCGTACTGACATTTCCACAATGCTCACGGACCCATCAAAGCAACCCCACGAGGTTCAATAGAATTAAAAAAGGGCGGATCAACAAATTATGACGACCCACCCTGCTTTTAAATGAGGTTATGTAATTTTTAGATTACAAATGCTTTGATTTCTTTGTTCATAAATCCAATTAAGAATTCAGGCGTCTTTGTCCTGGAGTATTCGAACTGCTATTCACCTCTATCAGAATAGCAACTATAGCTGCAGGTGCGGTGTTTCTTCCAACCGGCTCTAAAACAATACCAGCAGCCGCCATATCCTGGCGAGGATGAGTTTGTTCGGTATGATGATATCTACGGCCGCGAAAGTTCGGAGTGATAAGTTCTTTTATC